>JAQSCW010000055.1 GCA_029945625.1 bacterium | reverse complement strand
AACAGGACGGCAAAGATACTAACTCTTTAGCCTTTTCCAAAGATTTTTTGAGAATCATGCAAAAAAAATATAAACAGTATCGCTAAACAATTGATTACCTTTGTAATTAATTATTCGCGTTCTGTTCTTCATTACTAACAGGTACCTGCTCATTATTATTTTGCGGTACTGAGCCAAGACGGCATTTTTCACTACATTTATACTTTGATAAACATGGAATATAATACACAGCTAGATCACTTAATAATCCCCGAATATGGCAGAAATATTCAGGGAATGATAGAATATTGTTGCACCATTAAAGAACGGGATGAGAGAAACCTCTGTGCACGCGCAATTATCCAAATAATGGGCCAACTCAATCCCCCGCTCAGAGATCAATCGGATTTTACGCATAAATTATGGGATCACCTCTTCATTATTTCGCAGTTTAAACTCGATGTGGATAGCCCCTACCCCTTACCCAACCCCGAATCCTTCAAGGAAAAACCAAAAGTGCTGGACTATCCAAAAGGGAGGATCAGATTCAAACACTACGGCAAAACAATTGAAGATATTATTAAAAAAGCAAAAGAGTTTCCTGAAGGAGCCGAACGTAACGAACTCACGCGCCAAATAGCGAATCATCTCAAAAAATCTTATTTCAACTGGAACAAAGACACCATTACCGATGACATCATTTTAAAAAATCTTGCAGAACTTTCGGGAGGCGAACTTAAAGTGGAAGGAACTGCACCTTTGAGTTCACATCAGGAATTACGCGGTCCCGCCAATTCCAAAAAATTCTTTCATAAAAACAACAAACATAAGAATAGCCATCACAAACATAAAAACAACAGGAAATTCTAATTCTATTTTATGTCAGTATTCGAAGTACAAGGCGGCCAAAAGTTAAAAGGAGAAATAATTCCGCAAGGTGCCAAAAACGAAGCACTGCAAGTGCTCTGTACTGTTTTGCTGACCGACGAAAAAGTTACTATTGCCAATATCCCCAACATTGTTGACGTAAACAAGCTCATAGAATTACTCTCTGAGTTAGGTGTAAAAGTTGAAAAAACAGGCCACGAAGAATATACATTTCAGGCAAATCAAGTAAATGTAGACTACCTCGTTTCTCCTGAATTTAAAAAGAAAGGCGGATCACTTCGAGGTAGCATGATGATTGTTGGCCCCATGCTTACCCGATTTGGTAAGGCCTACATGCCAAAGCCGGGAGGGGATAAAATTGGCCGCCGCCGCGTGGACACTCACTTCATGGGTTTTGAGGCCCTGGGCGCAACCTTTAATTACCAGCAAGATAATGAGATCTACGAAGTAGAAGGCAAACCTCTGCGGGGCGCCTATATGTTACTTGACGAAGCTTCTGTTACGGGTACTGCTAATATTGTTATGGCAGCCACTCTGGCCGAAGGTATTACCACCATCTACAATGCGGCCTGCGAACCTTATTTACAACAGCTTTGCAAAATGCTCAATGCCATGGGAGCGAAAATAACAGGTGTTGGTTCTAACTTACTCTCTATTGAGGGGGTAAAGAAGCTGCATGGCACCACCCACCGCCTGTTGCCCGATATGATAGAAATTGGATCCTTCATCGGCATGGCAGCAGTAACACAATCCGAAATAACCATCAAAAACGTGAGTTATGATAACCTCGGCATAATTCCCACCATCTTCGCGAGACTGGGAGTAAAAATGGAACGCAGAGGAGATGACATATTTATTCCCGAACAAGAGCATTACGAAATAGATACATTCATTGACGGGTCAATACTTACTGTGAGCGATGCTATTTGGCCGGGATTTACCCCCGATCTCATCAGTATTGCTCTGGTTACAGCCATACAAGCCCGGGGTAATGTGCTTATCCATCAAAAGATGTTTGAGAGTCGTTTGTTTTTTGTAGATAAACTGATAGACATGGGTGCCCAGATCATTTTGTGCGACCCACACCGAGCTACAGTAATGGGATTGGATCGAAAAGTACAATTGCGCGCTATCTCCATGGCTAGTCCCGACATACGGGCAGGTGTAGCCTTATTGATTGCCGCACTCAGCGCAAAAGGGAAAAGCGTTATTTTTAATATTAATCAAATAGACAGAGGGTATCAAAATATTGATACTCGACTAAATGCACTAGGAGCTCAAATACTAAGAAAATAATACATGAAGTTTTTTTCTGTTACGGTGTTATCCATCGCCCTAATTAGTTTTGTATCTGTACGCAAAAAACCGTGCAGTACTTCGGCTACTCCGCTGGTGTCTGCGGTTTCCAAACAACTATATCCCGTTATTGGTCTCAATTTAGGGAACCAGGCTCCTGAAATTGAACAAGTGAACCCACAGGGAAAAATAATAAAATTATCGTCGCTGCGTGGAAAGCTGGTACTTGTTGATTTTTGGGCAAGCTGGTGCGGGCCTTGCCGTCACGAGAACCCCTCCCTAGTAAAAGCCTATCACAAATTTAAAGATAAAAAATTTAGAGGAGGAGACGGATTTACTGTTTACGGAGTTTCGCTTGACGCAAACGGAGAGGCCTGGAAAAAAGCAATTGAACGAGACGGCCTCGTATGGGAAAATCATGTAAGTGACCTGCAAGGTTGGAGCAGTAAGCCCGCGGCGCAGTATGGGGTCAACTCCATTCCTTCCAATTTCTTACTGAACGAAAAAGGAATCATTATTCAAAAGGATATGCGGGGCGAAGATCTCCAAGAAGTGTTGGATAAATTACTAATTAAATAGTAACTAAAATGCTTAGACTAATTGTTCTACTTTTTATTTTTTTAGGATATAACAGTTATTCGCAGAGGGATTCTTTGCTGATAAAACCAGGCTCAAAAGCGCCGTCGTTTATTATGAATATAGGTGAAAACTCTATTCAGAGTTTTAACATGCCGTATATGAACCGCATTGTGCTGCTTCACTTTTGGAACAGCGACATTGTTAAAGCCCGCACTTACAATAAAAATCTGGATCATTTAGCTGAACACTATAAGAATTCTCTCTATAGAAATGCCGAATCATTTGAAATCATAGCTGTAGCTGTTCAAACTGATAAGAATGCCTGGCACGACGCCATTGTAAGTGATTCGCTGAGCAATTTTACACATGGCATTGCTGTGCGCGGATACAACGACGAAGTTTGCAGGAAGTACGGAATCTCAAAAATTCCTACCGAAATTTTGATTGATGAAAAGGGCAGTGTGGTACTGGTGAATCCTCGTATTATGGATATTGAGAACTATTTGGATGAGAGAAAAAACATTCAGCCTCTACGAAAGGATGTGGTTGGAAGACTGGCACAATCTTCAGACAGGGAGGAACCCATTAAGTTTTGCAGACTCTTTTTACTTAACTATTACGGCGATTCAATACAAAAAACAGTTACTACGCAAAAGGGTGAATTTATTTTTGAGAACGTGAAACTGAATCAGGATCTAGTTTTGAAAATTGATAATAAAGTGGACATTAACACGTCGGATCCAATTGCCCTTTACTCGCCAAGAGGAGAGTTCTTGATGGATGGCCGAACGCGGAGTAAGGGCTTTGTGTTTTATATCCCCGCGAGGTCCAACCACAAACTCACTGAATCGGATTCTGATTCAGACACGAATTACCTTGGACAAATAGATGTGATCAAACACTTAACGTTTTTTACAAACGGGAAGGGGCTCACCCCAAAAGATGAAGAAGAATTGAATCCGATAGTAACGATGCTTCAAAAAAATAAAGCATTAAAAATAGAACTCACCACACACACCGACGCAAGGATGGATGCAGAATTCGCCGGAGAACTCACCGCTTATCAGGCGCAATCCATCAAATTGTTTTTTGAGAAAAAGGGAATTTCGTCGACTCGCATCAAAGCGGTTGGCAAGGGGAATTCGGAGCTTCGCAAGATATGCGAAGGCGTTACTGATTGCAGCGAAGAGGACCATATGATCAACCGGAGGGTCGAATTTCTCATTTATAAAGACTGACAGTTTATCTTCAAAAATTTATGGCAGAATAATTGATTTATAAGGTTGTAAAACCATATAAAATGTACTTAAGCCATGCAAAATCAAGAAGATAACTACAATGGTAATAGCCCCGAGGATGAAATCGAGCAAAAGGAAACTGACATAAAGGCCGAAAACGACCCAAAGCCTGACGAAAAAACCATTTCTGAGCCTCCTTCTGATGAAGCCAAATTAAAAGAATTGAACGACAAGTATCTTCGCTTATATTCGGATTTTGATAATTACCGTAAACGCACACTGAAGGAGAAATCGGAGATCATTAAAACTGCTGCTGAGGACGTTTTTAAGGCCATTTTACCGGTGATCGACGATTTTGAGAGAGCTGTAAAAGCACACGAGAAAATACAAGATGTGAAATTGATCAACGAAGGTTTTTTGCTAATTTATAACAAGCTAAAAAACGCAAGTCTGCAAAAAGGACTTATTGCTTTTGATAGCATAGGCGAAACCTTCAATCCCGATATTATGGAAGCAATTACTCACGTACCTGCTCAAAATGACGCGCAAGTGGGAAAAGTGATTGATGAAGTTGAAAAGGGCTATAAATTGGGGGATAAAGTGATTCGTTTCGCAAAGGTTGTTGTGGCGCAGTAACTCCTACAAACCCTAATCCAATTATTATTAATATTTTCGCTGCCGTAAATTATTCGGCAGAATTATAAAAAGAGAGAACCGTTCAAATGTCCAAAAGAGATTATTACGAAATATTAGGGATCACAAAGAATTCAAATGAAGAGGAAATAAAAAAGGCCTATCGGAAACTCGCCATCAAATTTCATCCGGATAAAAATCCCGATGATAAATCTGCTGAGGAGAAATTTAAAGAGGCCGCTGAAGCATATGAAGTGCTTAGCAATGCTGAAAAACGGCAACGGTACAATCAATTTGGCCATGCGGGAGTAAGCGGTTCGGCCGGTGGCGGTTTTGGAGGCGGTGGAATGAACATGGACGATATTTTTAGTCAGTTCGGTGATATATTCGGAGGTGCATTTGGTGGATTTGGTGGCGGTGGACGCAGTGGCGGACGCAGGGTAACCAGAGGTACCAATTTAAGAGTAAAAGTAAAGTTGTCGCTTGCCGACATTGCCAATGGTGTTGAGAAAAAAATAAAAGTAAATAAACATGTGACTTGCAAAACTTGCAGTGGAAGCGGGGCAAAAAACGGAAACTATGATACCTGCCGCACATGTAATGGTAGTGGGGCGATTACCCGTGTGCAACAAACCATACTTGGAGCTATGCAAACGCAAAGTACATGCGCTGCCTGTAACGGGGAAGGAAGAATAGTAAGAGAAAAGTGCGGCACGTGCCACGGAGACGGGATTGTAAGAGAAGAGGAAGTAATCAGCATCAATATTCCTGCGGGAGTTGCAGAGGGAATGCAGCTCAGTATGCAGGGTAAAGGGAATGCAGCGCCAAGGGGCGGAATAAATGGCGATCTGTTAATTGTTATCGAAGAAGAAGAACACGCACATTTAAAACGTGAAGGAAATCACCTTATTTATTATCTGAATATTGGTTTTCCGGACGCGGCAATGGGTACAACAGTTGAAATACCGACCATTGATGCGAAGGCCAAAATAAAAATAGAACCGGGAACACAAAGTGGAAAAGTACTACGTTTAAAAGGCAAAGGATTGCCGGATGTGAATTCTTACGGCCGAGGTGATCTGCTGGTGGAAATCAGCATCTATACCCCCACCCATTTAAATCCCGAAGAGAAAAAAATGCTGGAACAACTCAAACTTTCTAAGAATTTTGAGCCCAACCCAAGCAAGAAAGAAAAAGGATTTTTTGACAGAATGAAAGAGTATTTCGATTAATGCGCCCTTCGAGGACTCACACAACATAAGTCAAGATATACGTTGAAGCTTAAATGCTAATCTTCTTTTTGAGAATCAACGTCACTGTTGTTCCCTTACCTATTTCCGATTCTATTTCCATTTTTGCCTGATGGCTCTCAACAATTTTGAATACAATTGACATTCCCAAACCGGTACCTTCACCCACATCTTTTGTGGTAAAGAAGGGCTCAAATATTTTTTCTTTCACTTCTTTACTCATACCCACGCCGGTGTCTTTAAAAATGGCATAGATCATATTGTCTTTTTCAAATGTCGAGATAATGAGTTTTTTGTCTCCTGCGGTGGTCTTTTTTTGTAATGCATATATGGCGTTACTCATCACATTCATAAACACCTGATTCAATTTTCCCGGATAACATTCAATGGAGGGGATCCTGCCAAGATCCAGCTGCACCTCTAAATTTTGTATTTGGCTTCTCAACAAAATTAAAGTGGATTCGATGCCTTCGTTAATGTTGGCTTCTTTGATGTCGCTTTCGTCTAATCTGGAAAAATTTCTTAATCCCGAAACTATTTCTGCCGTCCTCGTAGCTCCATCTTCAATGCCTGCGAGAAGTGTATCTATTTCCTTTTTGATGTAAGTTAGATCGATTTCCTTTTTAAAAGCATCTATTTCTTTTAGTTTGGCCACTAATTCACTGTCCGGAGAAATGGTTTCATATTTGCTAACCACTTCAAACAATTCTGAAATATCCATTTTGAGTGGCTTGAGATTTGCGCTCACAAAATTGATGGGATTGTTTATTTCATGAGCGATGCCGGCGGTTAACTGACCAAGAGATGCCATTTTTTCAGCATTTACCAATTGGGTTTGTGTATCTTTAAGATAGGTGAGGGTCACGTTCAATTCTTCATTCGTTTCTTCCAATTCCACGGTACGTTCGTGAACTTTTTGTTCCAAAATGATATTCTGCTCAGTGATCAGTTTTTGATTTTGTTGGGAAACAAGAAGAGCCTGTGCCTGCGACTGTTCTTTCTCTTTCTTCAAACTATTAATGCGATCGGCGAGCGCAATGGCCAGCAATATTGTTTCGAGTGCAGAACCAATGGGCATTGTAAAGCTGGTAAGGGCATTGGTAGGTAATGCGCCAAAGTCTTTCAACACATAAATAATGATACCAACCAGCATGGCAGACCATGCTACCAGAAAAAATATGGCAGGCTTGTATCCACGTTTAGAGATAACAATAGATGTGATAAGCATGTAAATGGCCACTAATAGGGCATTGCCCTGGATCATGTTGTAGGCAAGATTCATTGCACCTGAAAACGTAACAACAGCCCCTAACAGATACAAACCTGAAATGACAAAAGAAAATTTATGCAAGCGCGGGGCAAATTGTTTGGTATGCAAAAAGGGCTTCAGGAATTCGAGCGCGATGATGCCCAGACAGCAGGAAAAAATATCGGTGCTGATGTTAGCAAAATAGGGACTGTTGGGCCACAGGTATTGGAAGGGATAGCCTAAGATACAGGCCTGAGTGAGTCCGATAAATAAGATATAGATTACATAGCGCAGGTAAATATGATCGCGTACCGAAAAGTAAATAAACAAATTGTAGAATAACATGGCCAGCATAATGCCAACATAAGTGCCAAAAATAAGATCGCGGTTGTGGAGTTCTTCAACAATGACTGTGCGTTCTCCCAGTTTCAGGGGCAAAAGGATTTGTTCATCGCTTTTTACTTTTAGATAATAGGTTTTGGTTTCATTTATTTTCTGCTTAAGTACAAAGATGAAATTTGGATGCTGGTACTGCCGCATCACAAAAGGATAATTATCACCCGACACCAGTACTTTCCATTGACTTCCCTCAAGGGTATAAAATTGAATCTCATTAATAGAAGGTTGCGCGAGATCCAACAACAAGGCTTCCTGATCGGAATGATTTTGTATGGTAAAGCGGATCCAAAATGTGTTGGGTGATACACCAAGATTGGGAACTTCTTCACTGCTGACTTTAAAACCGGGATGATTTAGTATGTCGGGAAATGTTAATTTGTTGGTTTCATCTTTGAGAATTTCAACTTTTCGCCCAATTAGGACTGAACTCCTTGAGTTGCTGAACGTGACGATGGAAGGAAGGTCGGCATTTCCCTTTAAAAAAAGTGACACCAACAAAAAAGAAAACAGTAATGTTCGATTTATTTTCATCAAGCCATAATTGCTAATTTGTATTCAATTTCCATATCTCCCTTTGGCCCGGTTTCGATGTAGGTTTGCTCGGGATTGTCTCTCAGGTCAATAATTCGATTCTTATCGTATTCCTCGGCAGAATCAAGACTGATGGCATTCATTTTACGAAGTACTTTGGCAATATAATTTTCATTGGGATAAATAAAATCACCGTTATCCCCTATCGAATCTTCCACGGTGAAACCCACCCTTTTCACCATGGGCATGGTATAATCGGCACAAATGGTAAAAAGAGATTCCAGATTTATTTTTGTGACGATTGAAATCCCCGCCCTTATGAGTAATAAACTCAATCCGTAGCCTGCTACCAGCTTGGCGTTCCATAAGCCGCACAATTCACCTGTACCGGAGTCGATATAACTACGAATGATCTCGTATACACGCTGATCCATTTTTCCGATGGCTGCCTCGAGTGGCAAGGGCGTGTTTCCGTCGGCAACATGAACTCTAATTCCTCCGTAGATCTCCTTCCCATCGGGTGATTCGGCCACTATTACATAGATAGAGGGATTGGTCATCCAAACTGAATTGTTGGTTGTGATATTTGTAATTCCGTAGTCCTTCAACACTTTTACATGCCCTTCGAGAAAACGCTTACACGTTTCCAATTCATCCACCGCTTTGAATGCCCGAAAAATAAATTTGTTTGTCATTACTTCTGTATCACCTTGTTCAAAATAGTTAATTCACTTCGTTTATCGAATTTGTGTTACGCAATGAGGAGATCGTACGTAACTTCTAGTTCCCGATCTCCAGCTAATTCAACGGTACTTTGTTTTGGGTAATTCCATAAAGACCGTATGCGTTCACGGTTTAATGTTTCTGCATCTCTTAATATTTCAGGATTTTCCACGCCCACCAATTTAGCAGAATAATATTGGGTAGGGTAAGGGTAGTTGCATTGGCCGACAAGAGCAGCGGGTTCACGAAAGCCGGCCTCATAATATTTGTCTAATGAGTAATCTGCGCAAAGGGCTAGCAGCGTATTCACTTTTAACTGTTCGAACAGGGACACAGCAGATCGGAGGAGCAGGATGCTTATTCCGCTTCCCCCCATTCGCTTTGAATGCCAGAGCGCATCCACCTCGGCAACACCCCCCGTATTTCTGTAATGGTCCACCATTTTGGAAATCATTTTATTCATTTTACCAACAGCCATTTCAAGGTTTAGAGGATGTAGATTGTCTGAAACCTGCAACCGCACACCACCAATCATTTTATTTTCGGCCGGCAATTCTGCCACCACGCAATACACATTCGGATTTTGCATCCATACCATATTATCTAAGGAGTGTTGTGACAGTTCATATTCCTTAAGTACATTTTCATATCCTTCCTTAAACATCTTACAGCTTTCACGATCATTGGTGACGCGGAACACTCTAAATTTGCAGTTCATTGGCCTCACTAGTTTTTGAAAAATGCGTTTTCATCGCGAGTCTTTCTTTTTCTATAAAAATTATACACAGAGGCACAAGAGATCCTGAGTTGCGCAGCGCATAATAATTTAAACTCTGTGAATCCCTGTCCCATCGTGTCTGTGTGTTTATAAATAAGAATTTCATTCTTTTTTTCTTCAAACCAACCAAATTAAGTTGGTAGTGGTTAAGTGATCTACAGATATGTAAATAATTCCTTCAGGGGTTTTCTTAGTGATTTAATTTCCGGCTCGGTGTTTTTACTCAATCTAAAGATAAATATTTCCCTGCAATTATCCTCAACTAAAAAAGTGCTTTCAAAGCGAGGTCGCAATGCAGTTAACTTACTTACAGCCTGTGCGCTCAACCCCTCTCCTTTACCCTGAATTAACCGTGCGTAAACAAACACCGAAGCTGAAGTGGGTTGAAACGCAATGTCGTTGGCATTAGCAGTGAGCCAAACACGTTCAAGTGCCATTCCCCCATACAAAAAATCTTCCTTCGATCCTTGCTTCATGGTTATTATTCCCACAGCGCCAGCTGATTGGATTGATTTTTTGGTAAGCTTCTTAAAGGCACCTCCACCCTGCCATTGATTAATAAGTTCAATGATCTTTTCATCCTTCGCCACTTCCAGTCCTACCTTTTCGGAGGGGGTAAGTTCGAGGGTTCTAAGATCCACACCATCTCTTTTCTCGTCGTTTTCTTCTACTGTCCATCTTACTTCGGCCACAAAATCGCGGTGACCAGATTTTTCGAGAAGTCTTATTTTTTCAAGCTCTCCCAGGAGGTCGGCAATATTATCCAGTTCTTGCTCGGAGGTGAAGAACCTGATTCCTGCACCGGGAATATCGCTCACCGCTTTGGTCATCAGCGCTAGAAGTTGAGGTTCGATGGCTTGTCGTTTTCCTAGTTTCCTGTTTGTTAAACGCGTGTCGATTGCTTTAACAAGCGGATTGTTTTTCTTTTCATGTTGCTTAAAGAACTTGAACGACATGATTAGGTCATCTGCTGCCGCATCGGGAAAAGTAGTATAGGTGGCGTCGTAGCCCAATTCCCGAGCCATCAGTATGGTGTTTTCGGCGGCGGCTCCAATTGCCACATAAGAAGCAAAATTGCCAAAGGCTAAAAATCCGGGACCATTATGAAACGCATTAAACACGTATAATGCTCCGTTTTTATATACCCAGCGCCAGGGTTGAGAATTGCCGCCTGAAGGTGCTTTGCAGGCAGCCTCAACAATACGCGTGACCTCAGCCTGGGAGAGAATTAGCTGCCCTGTTTGTGAAGGTATTTCCACACGTTTGGCAAATTCTTGCAGCGAGGAAGGGAGTTTTACCGGTGCAGAAGCCACTTCCTTCTTCACGCTTTTTTTATTACAGATTAGTTCTTCAATATCGATGTGATACCTGCCCGACTCGGTATACTGATTAAGAAGCATTCGCCGACATACATCCGCCGTGATGCCTCCACCCATTGTTACAGCCGAAGCCAATTGCGGCCATGTGTTGATGGTTTGTTCAATTTCAAGCATGGAGGCTTTTAATCTTAGAGAGGATGTGTCAAGGCCAAGAATGGCAAGCATGTATGGAATTTTTTCCTCATTTGTTTTTAACGTCTTTAGCATGTTTACATCGAGGTGGTCAACAAAACCATGCAAAATACTTCTTTCGGGTTCGAGATCGAAACGTTCCACATCTACAAGACAGCGGTCGCTTCCTTCCATAATAACCGGAATTCTTAACGAACGTGCTTTGAGACGACTTAGTATTTTGATGTCAAACCCATCCGATTCTTCCACCAACAGGTCTAAATTTCCCCCTTTGGTAAAAAACTGGTCCATGTTCTCTTCGTGAAGACCATCGGGAAAACAAACTACTTTCAGAAAAGGATCAATTTCAGCAATTTCACGGGCCACAGAATACACCTTTGGCAAACCTAGATTGTGCACCCCAGTGCGGATTCTGTTTAAATTAGTTAGTTCAAGAATATCAAAATCGGCTAAACGCAACTCACCGCAAATACGCTCCATGGCTAGGGTAACCGACACCGATTGCCCCACTGAAAGGCCAATAACGCCAATCTTTTTCTTCGCTAACACATCACGTTCTTGTGGGGTAATTTTATACTGATTTCGGCTGGTTCTTACTTCAATAAATTCTTCCTCATCCAACAAATGCACCAAACGGTTCGACCAAGGATAATGTACCCAAACACCGTATTCATCTTTATTTAACTCACCCAAATGTGTTTTCGTCTTCAATTCGAGCTCTTCCGTCGAAAACTTTGATTCCGGGCTTCTGAACTTCAAAAGTTCTCCAATTTGCTCTGAAATATAGTCAACAACGGTGATTCCCGAAACGGAAAGCAATTCAGAGAATTTTTGTTTTTTTTCCGAATTATTTAGTCGGTAAAAAAAAGGCTGATGCCATGAGGTGGACTCCTTCTGTATATTTCTCAGTGTTTGCAGGCGTTCCGAAGAGTTTTTCATGATTAAAATATTGTTCAAGTTCGATAGGTTGGTGTTCCAATTCTTGTTTTATTTCGCTAACGAAGCGAATACTAAAATTAATTTTTGTAAAAATAGAATTATTATCTTTAAATTCGAATTGCAATACAAAGTGCCACCCCTTTGAGGTGCTCCGTTTTTTTTAAATACTATTTTGTCAATAAAAATACAGATGAGCGAAGAATCAACTATTCATGTTCTTTACGTTGACGACGAGGAGAACAATTTGTTAGCTTTTAAAGCTTCATTCAGGAGATTTTTTAAAGTATATACGGCGATATCCGCCGATGAGGGAAAGACGATTCTTGCTGAAAACGAAATCCATGTTTTGATAACCGACCAAAGGATGCCGGGCACATTGGGAACTGAGCTTCTGGCGCAGGCTGTCAAAGACTATCCTGACCAGATTCGAATTCTACTTACCGGTTTTTCTGATATAGAGGCCATCAAAGACGCAGTTAATCGCGGCCAAATATATCATTACCTTCAAAAGCCATGGAATGACGAGGAACTGCGACAAACAATCGAAAACGCCTATCAGATTTATCACCTCAAGAAAAAACAACAGGAACTGAGTAAGCAATTGTTATCGACCAACGAACAACTTGAATTCATGCTTCGGCAGAAACTCCTGTCTTAACAGCGCACGTTTGCGAATTTCTTCGGGACTATGTCATCTTCGCTGATCTGTTCATTTTCGAGCCAACGTATTACTGTTTGAGCGATTGGCGTTTTATCGCGCCCTGTTTTTCAGTTCTATACTTCTTAAAAAAAAGGCAAAAAAAAACCATCTCAAACATGCTGAGATGGGTTAATTTAGAATTTTTCACTAATTATTTTAAAGAAGCAACTTTTTTGGAAAGTTTTGACTTTATGTTTCCGGCTTTGTTCTTGTGGATCACGCTCTTTTTGGCCAATTTATCAAGCATACTTGATACTTTAGGTAACAAAGCTTCAGCTTCTTTTTTAGAAGTAGAAGTACGTAATTGTTTAACCGCGCTGCGGGTTGATTTTGCGTAATAGCGATTTTCGGTGCGTTTTGCGTCGTTAGAACGGATGCGTTTAATTGAGGATTTATGGTTTGCCATTGTTTGTATTCTTTAATTTTCCTAATTTTTAGGAAGGCAAATATACGCTTTTTTTTGAATATGCAAATGTTAAAAACAAAATGCCCTGAAAAATCCTTTTAAGCCTATTTTTGTAGGAATGAGGCGTTTTTTGGGGACAATTCTGCTCGTGCACTGCATGGCTACATACGGTCAGCTTCCGACTGAGGTTAAACCTCAGAAAAATTTGGTGCCAAACGGCAGTTTTGAAAATTACAGGCGAAAATCGAGTGATGTGCGCCGCGCCATCCCCTGGCGGCAGATTGAAACCATTGACTATTACCATAATCCGCTAAAAAACGATACCACGGCCGACAAAGGGGCTTTTCAGGGTAATTGCTACACGGGCTTCAGATTCAGAAAAAAATATAAAGAGTTTCTTCAGGTTCGTTTGGTGGAATCCTTGCATCGTGGTACCATTTATGAATTTTCGATGGAGGTGCGTCTGGCATTTTGGAGCACATCTGTATTACGATCGTTTGGGGCACTATTTAGCAAGGGCGGTTACAGGGCACCGAAAGATGTAGATCGAGCAAACATGGTTGACACCGTTTTTTCTAAAGGAGGCCTACACAATAATTATAAGTGGATCACCGTAAAGGGCTTCTATAAGGCGGATGGTGGCGAAAAATACCTCACTATCGGTAATTTTTCACCGGTGATTAAGAAAGATATGGTACGGATCAATGTGTTTAAGTTCGGACCAAAAGAATCATATTATTTTGTAGATGATATCAAATTGGTGAAAGCTAAGAAATTTGAAGAGGTGATCGCAATGGAACGGGTGGGCCCCAACTATCAAGAAGAAGGAGAAGATTCGACCTTGGAAATAAAAAATGATATTAAGGTGGGTGATAAGGTGATGTTGAATAATATTTTTTTTGTGAACGGTAAGTATTATTTGTTGCCGGAATCATTTGTTGAATTGAATAAACTTGCGCATTACTTGCTAAAGAATCCTGACCTCGAAATACAGATCAATGGCCACAGTGATAATGTTGGTTTGAGTTTTATGAATCAACGGGTGAGTGAACTCAGAGCCAGGGAAGTGTTTGAGTACCTAATCAAAAAAGGCGTCCAAAATAAACTCTATTTTAAGGGTTTTGGGAGTGCATTACCAATAGCGAGCAATTCTACCGAAGAAGGTCGTGCCAAAAACAGAAGGGTGGAATTTGAGATTATTAAGAAATAAATTTTAGCTTTAGGGAATTAAGCACCATAAGGTCCCTCCTGTTCTTATTAAAATAAATTGTTGGTCTCAAATCAAATGAACAAAATTGTGCAAAAACTTAATCAAAAAAAACCTTCACATGATATTAATTGAAAAAGACAATCCACGAATTATCAGGGCCTGGACTTTCTACGACTGGGCAAACTCGGTGTTTCCGCTTGTAATTACCTCAGCTATTTTTCCTAATTTTTACGATGCGGTGACGGCCACAAAAAATGATGCGGGTGAAATTATCAGTCATACCGTGAGTTTTTTCGGACACAATTTTGAAAATCAAAATATCTATTCCTTTGTATACGCCTTTGCATTAAGCATTGTGGTAATCATCGCGCCTATATTAAGCGGAATCGCCGATTATCTGGGAAACAAGAAACGATTCCTTCAGTTCTTTTGTTATTTGGGGTCTCTGTCATGTATGTGTCTTTTCTTCTTTAATAAAAACCGTCTGGAACTGAGTTTTCTTCCTTTTGTAACGGCTACCATAGGCTTTTGGGGCAGTCTGGTTTATTATAATTCTTATCTCCCGGAAATTGCCAGTCCAGAAAATCAGGATAAAGTAAGTGCCCGCGGTTTTTCATTAGGCTATTTCGGGAGTTCGCTGCTTTTGATTATTTGCCTCATTTGCATCATGGTGTTTCATGTGCCGGCAAAATATAGTTTTCTATTAGTTGGCATCTGGTGGATGGGATTTGCGCAATACACGTTTAGTGTACTTCCTTTGGCAGATCACAAAATGCACGGCGATGCAAAGACTCACCTTTTTTATAGAGGATTTACCGAGTTGAAACAGGTACTAGCGCAAGTAAGATCTCAGCCGGTTCTAAAGCGCTTCCTCTCAGGTTACTTTTTTTACAATATGGGCGTGCAAACCATCATGGTAGTTGCCGTGCTGTTTGCGAGAAATGAAATTGTGTGGGCCGATGAAAAAGCAAAAACCACTTCACTTATTATCAGCATACTCATCATCCAATTTGTAGGAATTGCAGGATCTTTCGCGTTCTCAAGACTTTCGAGGGCGGTGGGGAATATCAAATCGTTGATGGCAGCTGTTTTGATCTGGGTGTTTATTTGCGGTTTCACTTACCTCATTGTTCATGAACCTTACCAATTTTATATTGTGGCATTTTTAGTGGGATTCGTGATGGGCGGAATCCAGTCGCTCTCACGTAGTACCTATAGCAAATTATTGCCTGCTACCGAAGACCATGCCAGTTTTTTCAGTTTCTACGATGTGATGGAAAAATTGGGAATGATCATTGGAACCATTACGTTTAGTACAATTAGTGAGATTATGGGTGGCATGCGCACTTCCATTTTATCTTTAGTGCTCTTTTTTGTTATCGGATATCTGGTTCTATTCAGTATGAGAAAAGTAAAATGTTAGTAAACACGTGGTAGTGAGATTAGTTGTTTCTTTATTCCGGTAGTTCATTATAGAGTTAGAATGAAACGACTTACCTTTTTGTTTTCCATTATCTATTCGTCTTCTTTTTCCCAACCCGATTACCCACTAAATACGAATCTGGGAGTGATTGCCTCGGCTTCTGAAATTAAAGGAGATGTAATTGTAGCGAATAGCGGGACCACGAAACTTTTTTTATTGCGTGCCGATGCAGATCCGGGCCTAAAGGTGTTTGCGTCAAAAAAAACACTGGAACCAAACGACACCTGTTTGCTATTGATTTCATTTGTTCCAGAAAAAAAAGGAGCTTTTTCAAAGAAAATTAGTTTGGTTACAAGTTTTCGCGACGCACCCTATCTGTTGCAAATTTCAGGCACTCTTGAAAAATTAGTACAGAATGGCACAACAGATTGTTATACATTCGGGCATGGGAAAATTTTTCCCCCTAACAACAACAACGAACCTATTGGTGTGGTGCAAACAAACGCTGAGAGGGAGCAGAGCAAGAAATTATCCGTTCTCACTTCTGAACCATCTTCCCCAAAAAAGGATACAACAGGCGTTCCAAAAAACAAGTCGGATATAAAAAAAGTTGAGTCCCTTGTGCATCCATTGCTGAAAAACGACAAGGAAGTTTTACCCATTGCAGCATTCAAGCCTAATAATATTGTCTTCTTAGTTGATATTAGTGGGTCGATGAAAGATTCCTTAAAACTTCCCCTTATGAAAATAGCTCTCCACCGATTGATAGATGAAATAAGAGAGGTGGATAAGATCACTTTCATTACGTATGCCGACACGGTAAAAATATTGGTAGAAGGTGCAAATGCAGGCGGACGCGAAAGACTTCATTTTACGATTAACAATTTAAAAGCAAGGGGAATGACAAAGGGCAAAAAAGCCATTCTGATTGGCCAGCAGGTAGCCCAGAGAAACTTCATTGATGAAGGAAACAATCAAATCATTATTGCCACTGATGGTAAATTCACCTTTGAAAAAGAAGATCAACGCATGTGGAATGAACGACAAGGTGACAAAACTATTGTGCTGAGTACTGTGGCATTTGGTAATGACAAAGAAGCTTTACGTCATCTGAAAGATCTATCGAAAAAAGGAAAGGGATCATTTATTAGGATCACCGGAAAATCTGAATCCGAAGAAAAGATATTGGGAGAAATTAAGAAGCGTAGTGCCCGAAATCTTAAAGAATAATAATCCTGTTTAATCTTATAGTGTAAATTTGAGAGAAAGGTTGATTACCCTGCCTTCTACAGGGCCCCAGATGCTTGCAAATACAGGTTGTTTTGAGGAACCCGTAACTAATGGTTCATGAATGGATTGCCGGTAATCCAACATGTTTTCACAATTCAACACCACGCTTCCATGAGGGAATTTACGTTCGAGCATGCCGGCCAGGAACCAGAAATTTGGCACGCGTTCGTTGTTATAAATATATTGATTGGCACTGTAGGCAGCTTCAATTCCCATGCGCCAAGTCCCGGCGATCTCATAAGCCAACGTGGTGGCGAATTTGTCTTTTGGATTAAACGGCATGTTGAAATTAATGCCGGTGCCAAGTTGTTTTGCTTCCGTGTGATTGTATCCTAAATAAAGTTCCCAGGCCCTGAGTTTGAGTCGAATATAGGTATCGGTGCCAATGCTTGTAATGGAATAGGGCGCATTGATGATGAATTTATTTCCGCTGCTATCGGCATGAAGAATGGTGGGATTTTTAATATTGGTTGAGTAGAAGGCTTGATTCAATTGCAGGGAAAGTTGATTCCAAAGAAGCGTATGATAATTAAGATCCATGTTAAATCCGTTTGACAGTTCCGGTTTCACCTCATCGCGGATCGACATCAAACGGGCATAGTCGTATGGTTGTGAAGAAGAAAACAAATTGGGGATCTTATACCCGCTTCCATAATGTAAACGAAGCGACAAATTAGGAGAAGCCTTTACAAAGATCCCGGCCCTTGGCAAAATGAACCAGTTGTATCGGTTATGATAGTCGGCCCGTATTCCGCCCTCAAGTGAAATCTTAGGGGTCAGTTGATAATCTTCTTGCGAAAAAAACCCTGTGGTTTGATAAACATAATTTCCAAATTGTACCGCATCGCCCCCCACTTTAGAAAATTGTTCTGCTACGAAATTGACACCGTTCACCCAGGTATGTTTTCCTTTCGTAAACAGATCGTTGAATTCAGAATAGGAGGAGATTTGTTTTCCCGTAAAATTGAAACCGCCATAATAAAGAGTGCGATCAAAATTACTGAGGGTGGATTTAACGGTTAAAAAATTATGAGTTCCTGCTTGATAGGTGAAGTGCCCATCAACCGTGGTTCTCAGCACCCTTTCTGTAAACAAAAATGAATTTATAGTGTCTTCCGTGTGGTGAATTGCATTCATACTACCTCCTTTCCGGTTATCAGAGGTAAGTGTTAGTCCGATATCGGCATTTGCTTTAGGAGTGAGATAAAAGAAAACCCGAGGGTGAAAAATAAGTTGTCTTTGTTCAGGCACTTCCGCGTAGCCGTCATTATTCACGTCATAAGCCTGTTTCAAATTGCCTCCTGCAAATAAGGTAGTCCCTATCCGTTTATACTTCTTACTCATAAATGTATTCACATTTGTTTCTTTGAGAGATGTTTGATTAAGCGTAAGAATCGCTTTAGCTGAATCGGTAGGTGTTTTGGAAATGAAGTTTATCAAACCTCCAATTGCACCACCTCCATACAGAGTGGACGCAGAACCTTTAATGATTTCCACTTGTTTGAGATCGAGGGGGGGAATAGCCAATACGCCAAGACTCCCCGAAAATCCTTCATAAAGGGGCAGTCCATCGCGCAAGAGTTGGGTGTATTTATAATCTAAACCCTGCATCCGCACCGCGTCATTTCCATTTACGGGATTTGTGCGTTGAATGGTGATTACAGAAAGATCTCCAAGAATACTGCCAATGCCTCCCGGCACTATTGTGCTCTCTTCATCCATATCATCTTCCCCCAATACCTCCACTTTTATTGGAAGATCTTCAATTCTACCATTTGTGCGGGTAGTTGACACGATCACCTCCTCCAGTTCGTCTTTAGCCGGGGAAAGGAAAATAATCCTTTCAAGGGTGTCGTTCATTGGAAAAGTAATTTGTATAATTTTCTTATTATAGCTCAAACATGAGATGGAGAATTTCTGCGCTCCTGTCGGGATATTCTTCAGCACAACTAATCCCTTAGTGTCAGAAGATGCTCCATTAGCAGTGCCCTCGAGCAAAACGATAGCACCCGGAATCACCTCTTTAGTAATACTGTCCTTTACCACGCAACGAAAGGCCTGTTGCGAATAACTGCTCGCGCATTCAAAAATAAATAAAAATAAAAAAAGCCATTGCTTCATGAGTCAAATATCCTTTTCAGGGTCAAATAAATCCATCTCAAACAATTATTGGTCCACAAGGTAGAATTCCAATATTTGTTCATTGTCAAACAATCGTTAATTATTGTAAATTGAGCTTTATAAATTGACACTTATCTTATCTTTGGTTTATTAAGTGATGAACAAATTAATTTCAACTTCAGGTTTTCTGTTTCTTTTTGGTTTTACTTCGTGCCAGACAAAGGACGCAAAAATAGAATCCAAAGTTGAACCAACTACAACATCTACTATGAGCAAAACGCTACAGAAATCAGAAGAGGAGTGGAAAAAAGAACTTACACCCGAACAGTACCATGTATTGCGTGAAAAAGGAACAGAGCGCGCAGGTACGGGAACATTTAATAATCACTTTGAAAAAGGATTTTATACCTGTGCGGGTTGCGGCACCGAATTATTTTCGAACGATCAAAAATTTGACAGTCATTGCGGGTGGCCAAGTTTTGATGGGGAACTAGGTGGTGGAGACAGGATCAAGAAAGTAAAGGACTTTTCATATGGAATGATTCGTACCGAAATTGTTTGCGCCAAATGTGGTGGTCATTTGGGACATATTTTTGAAGATGGCCCAACAGCAAGTGGTCAAAGGTACTGTGTGAACAGCTTAAGTCTAGGTTTTAGACCTGCGCAGCCGGATTCCTCGTCCGGAAAAAAATAACCGGTATTTAGATTCGTCTAGAAGAGAGGTTGAATCGGTTTGTTCTGTAGGATCTGTTCGATTCTTTCCATCACTTCCGGAGTAAGTAGTGGTAAAACCTCCAAAGATGTTATGGTTTCTTTTAATTGCTCCGCCTTACTTGCTCCCAAAATTGCCGTGCTCACATGGGGATTTTTCACGCACCAGGCAATGCCTAGTTTTGGCAAAGTGGTTCCTATTTCTTTTGCAAGCACATCCAGTTTACGGGTCTTTTCAATTCGGGATGCATCACCAAGCGTACGTTCTTTGAGCCAATCCATTCCCTCAATGTGCAAGCGATTGTCGGTTGGCATGCCTGAATTATATTTGCCTGTTAAGAGACCACTTGCTAAGGGACTCCAAATAGTGGTGCCAAGTCCAAAATCGC
The DNA here is from genome assembly GCA_029945625.1 of bacterium. Taxonomy (GTDB): domain Bacteria; phylum Bacteroidota; class Bacteroidia; order B-17B0; family Aurantibacillaceae; genus Aurantibacillus. The sequence goes on along the minus strand of JAQSCW010000055.1, from coordinate 395,273 downwards.
GGAAGAGTAGTAAATAATCTTTTTCAATTTTTGTCCGTTCAAACATATTGTACTGAGGTTGTTCCATGCTGGGCCCAATCAGATTATTCTTTTGCGCAAATAAAAATGCCGCCAATATTTCATCATTCGCCCATTCACTCGTTCCCCAATAAAGTATTTTTCCCTGCTGAATAAGCAGATTCATGGCCCAAACCGTTTCTTCAATGGGGGTTTGTTTGTCGGGTCGGTGGCAATAATACAGATCAAGGTATTCCAACTGAAGACGTTTGAGTGCAGCGTGACATCCCTCGATCACGTGTTTCCGGGAAAGTCCAATTTGGTTTGGTTTACCGTCTTCATAACCAAAATATACTTTGCTACTCACACAATAGGAGCTGCGCGTCCATCCGTTCTTTTTCAATATTTCACCCATCACTAGTTCCGACTTTCCTCTCGAATAAATTTCGGCGTTGTCGAAAAAGTTCACGCCATGATCATAGGCGATATTCATGAGGTCTGAAGCCGTGCTGTCACCAATTTGTTTTGCAAAAGTTACCCAACTGCCAAACGACAATACGCTAACTTGTAATCCCGATTTTCCTAATCTTCTGTATTCCATAATAAAATAATGATCTTAAAGTTAAGCAGGAATATTAACACTAAGAAATCATCCGGATTATTGTTAGTTAGTAAAGAACTAATTTCGTGACCAGTGATTCTATGCTGATAAGGTAAATTCCTTTTGGAAAGTCAGCAAGGTTCAAGTCCAATCGACCACCATCAATATGGCGATGAAATACCAAGTCGCCCAGAGAGTTCATGATCACAACTTTGCAAACTTCTTCCCGGTCATAAATTAGAACAATTTGTCCGGTGGAGGGATTCGGAAAAATCTTGACCCCATGAGATTCTCCCGCCATAGCAGAAAGTCCCGAGCAGGCCTGGGTTTCCACATTAGCAAAAGCAGTACTTGTGCAACCATTTGCGCTCATGCCAATGGCATTGTACACCGATGAAACAATGGGATTTGCGTTGAAGATCGCGGAGGTTATTTTTCCGGGGAACCATGTATAAGAGGCAGCTCCCGTGGCCGAGAAGGTGATTCTCTCGCCTGCGCAGAAAGTTGAAGAAGAAGGAGTGATAAGCACCACAGGGACCGATAATGTAGACACTGCAATGGTATTTGTTGAAATACAACCTTGCGCTGAAGAACCGTAAACTGTGTAGGTGGTGTTAATTGCAGGAGTGACCGTAACTATAGGGCCGTTTGGACCCGTGTTCCAAGTATACGTTGAAGCCCCTGATGCAGTAAAAGTGGTTGGACTAGAAGGGCAAACAGAATTAATTGTTTGAGTTAACACTATTGTTGGCGATGAATACAATCCCACCTGCAGAGTGGTCGTGTTTTCACAACCATATGTATTTGCCCCAATAACGGTGAAGGTAGTGACTGCGGCAGGCATTACCGCTACAGTACTTCCGACAGAAAGAGTGATCCAGGAATAACTGCTGGCTCCAAGTGCTGATAAGGTGGTGGACTTGCCCGGACAAACCATGGAAGGGTTTGCCGTAGCCATAATAACAGGAAGAGCGGAAACTGTAAGAGTTACGGGAAGTAATGGAGAACGGCATCCGGCACGTGAATAGCGAATCACACCATTAAAAGCTTTTGAAGAATTTATGACATTGAAATAATTACCGGCGTTACCCGTGAGCAACTGAAAATCGGCATTTGAAGAAAACACAGAACCCGTGGTTCCTGAATTTGTGCAATTAAGTGAGCCACCGCTGCTTGCAATATATAGTGCAAGTGTTTGACCCGCGCTCAAAGGCAAAACGAAATTGAGTGGAACAGGTGAAATCATATTTGCCCCGGAAGACATTACAGTAGACGTTCCCGCGAGAGTCCAGCCTGCATTTGACAAGTTAAACCCGGCAAATGTTCCTTGCTTGTACCATACCTCGATGGTATTTATACCGGCGGCAGCTGCATGAACATCCACCCCATTCACATTAATTGCGTTGGTAGCGATAATATCAAACATTGTGCTTTGATGAGGACTATTTCCCGATAAAGAAGTTAATAAATTACCCGGTAGGTTTGCTTCGGCTTGGACAAATAAAGTAGTGGATGAACTGGGAACAAGTGTATAACTCGTTCCACTTCCTATCGACACCGAAGACCCTGCAGAGCTATACCACCAAACTTGAGAAGGACTAAACGTACTAACACTGAGCGTTGAACTACCAGAGGGTCCGCAATTAAGTGCTCCAATGGAAGTGAGTGTTGGATTAATTACTGAGATGTTGGTGCTTTTTACGATCGAGCAATTGGCTGTGTTTGTAACTGCTAAAGAGTAAGTGGTATTTATTGATGGAGATACAATTATTGAATTGGAAGTTGCACCGGTACTCCAGGAAAAATTTACAGCAGAGCTAATTGCCATAAGAGTGGAAGAATTGCCGGCACACACCACGGGATCAGTTGAAATTAAGGTAAGTGTTATGTCACTTAATGTAATTGGCACAGTACCCAGCGCCGAGTTGCAATTATTTAACTCTGTTTGCAATGAATAAACCCCCGAGCCCATCAAGCCAATTGATGATATACTTGGATTTTGCTGTCTGGAGTAAAAGCCTGAAGGACCCAACCATAAATAATTTGCACCACTGTTGCTGCTACCAATTAAATTCAGGTTTTGTCCCGCACAAAGCAAGGTGGCAGAAGAAGAAGCAGAAACACTTGGTGTAGGATTAACAACAAGAGTTGCTTCATTCGAGACTGCCGAAATGGAAGTACTTGCGCAGGTTGTTTGCAAAACAAAATAATAAGTGCCGGCGGTCAAAGCGGTGGTCACATATTCAGCAGTAGCCGCCCCCACCCCACCCGATACATTAAAGTACGGTCCGCCTGAAACAGTTGAAGTCCTCCATTGCTGCACCAATCCTGATCCCGCCGAATTTGCACTTGAAATTATTGTCGCAGATTGGCCGGCACATAAAATTGCCGACAATAGACTTATCGAGTTGCTGCTAGTCCCTATGCAGGGACTTAGGTTCAATTCAAATTCGTCGGCACCAACATCCGGAGCAATACCTGAACCAAGATAGCTTGTGTTTCCTTGCCTGATTTCCAAATCACAGTCATCGGAGATTCCGGGAATGTTCACCGCAGCACTTTCTGCAAAATTGCTAACGTTTGGGTTCATATGAAGGTAATTTGGTGAAGAGCCGAATATGGACAGAAATGAACTATTTTGAGTTTGTGAAAACGATTCTCTCGGAGTCAGAGCAGTTTGAAACGCAGATAAATTTTGGTAACCTGTGGTTCCATTATGGAAAATCAGGTTAGATACACTAGGAATGCCTGCATAAAAGATGTTATTGTTAGATAACATTGAATAGGTTGTTACTGTGCTTGAACTTCGGCGGTATGCCGCTGTTATACCAGTTCCGGTTGGAATTGCCGTATTAATAAGTACATTATTTCGTAAGTACAAGGAGGCGGTGCTTGATGCGTACAAAGCATTTGATCCAAAGTTAGATCCAGTACTTGATCCTCCAAGAAAAACACTGTTGTACATAACATTTACATTCCCCCCATTTGAAATGTAAATTCCATTGCAACGATTCGGTCCACCCGAAAAGGGGGTGCTAATGTTACCTATGATATTATTGAAAATGCTGGTGGTGCTTGAACTCGCCGTATATAGGCCATAGGTAATTGCTGCAGTACCGCTTGCCGACACGTTACAAAATTTATTCCTATAACAATTGAGTCCGGCATTATTGCTCCCCACGTAAGCAGCATATGCAGTTGAATTGCTTCCGCTTGAATTGAGATTAGCCACATAATTATCATGTACCCGAATGGGCATAGAGGGCGAAATAGGGGAAGAAGCGTACAATCCGTATATATTGTCGGAGCAGGAAATATTACTGATGGTGTTATTGTAAATTTCTGAATTATTAGCCAAACCTCCGTCTCCAAGGTCAGTACAGTAAATTCCGTAAAACTGGCCGGTTGATGACATACTCACATTTGTAATGGTGTTATTAAATATTGATTTCAAGGGGTATGGCGAAATGCCCCCTTCTGCGTCGTAGATTCCATAAAAATTTCCACTCCCCTGCACGTTGGAACTCATATTTGAAATAAGATTTCCTGAAAATGTATGAATGGCCGATCCCGGACTGGTTGCCGCACCATAATACCCGTATATATTGGCAGAAGCGGCCGTACGCAAATGATTGGTGAGGCTATTATTGCATACACTTAGTACGCTTTGCGTGCTGGAAGAATTATACATAAAATACTCTGCACCATTATGGTACATCACTAGCCCATTGCCTCGATTAGAATGAACCTGCAAACTAAAGAGGTCAGCAGTATTGTATATAAAATAAACTGATCCTGTACCTTGAAAATTGGAATACCTGTAATCGGAAAAATTGTTTGCGGTGATGTTCAAACTGGCCGTGGAACTGCCTCCGTTATTATAAATATTATAAAGCGTCCCGCTGTATGAAGCAGGACCATTGTAATTAAAACTTAATGAATTTCCGGTGATACTGATCAATGTTCCCACTGCCCCACTGTTGTATATTAAGTATGTCCCCCCGCTTGTAGCTGAAGTAGAATTAGTAGTAAACCTATTATTGGAAACAAACAAGTTGGTGGGGGAACCGCTGTTTAAGATTCCGTAGAAACTTCCCGAAACGGCAGTAGAGTAATTGGAATTTACGATCAAATTATTATTAATCGTGATACTGTTTGAGGCCGGACTTGAGCCCGAACTATTATCAATAACAAACACCTGCGAGTTTGTACCCCCACCACTAATACTTAGAGTATTGTTATTAATTGTGGCATTTGCGCTGGTTGCCGAATTAACATAAATCCCGCGCAAAGTTCCGGGATGATTAACTCCTGATCCCGTATTATTGTTTACGAGATTATTACTAATATTCAAACCATACTGCGAAGCAGTTTTTATAGCTGCTGCGGCATTTGCAGAACCTCCTCCACCAAAATTTACGATGGTATTTCCTGTGGCGGGTAAATTTCCACCGAGGTCGTTACCGAAGTCGGCAAACGCAAAAGGGCTCACATCGGAAAAACCTATTACAGAAATCCCAATATTGCAATTCTGAATTGTGTTAGAATAAAATTTATTGTCAGAATTACTTCCCGAGACTGAGTTTATGATTAGTGAGGAAGTGTGCGCCGACGCAGTAGCGTTCACCACTTCGATTCCGCGAGATCCATCGGATGCAGGTCCACTCCCATTGGCATTGTTTTGTTTGGTTAAAGTAATGACGCAATTTTTTATAATATTATGTTGACATCCATTGGTGGAATTAAGTTTGAATAAACCGTATCCAAATTCCATTGATTGAGGATTAGTGGTACTAGGATCATAGAGATCAATGCCATTAATAACGATATAGTCACATCCTATCAAGCGCCATACACCATCTTGGCTTGTCGACCCCGGTGTTTTGTTGCCGCCCGAAAATGAAGTTATTAATGGGTTGGCACCAGACCCGTTTTTTTGAAAAACGATGGGACTTGTTACACTTCCTGTTGCAAATAGAGAATAACCTCCCGCGGGTGCCGTTTCGGTATAACCTGCTGCAATGGCCACGGTGAGGGGCCCGCTGGTTCCCTGGGTATTTAATAAATTAATAACCGTTGCCAAAGAAGTATACGTGGTAGGTATTGCGACAAACCCGGAAATCTGCGACTTAATCACAAAACCTTGAAGAATAGCAATAAGCAGGAAGGAAAGTCTATGCATTTTGGGTGAATTTGGGATTCACAAATTTATATAATTTCCGGAAATAACAAAAATACCTTTTAAAAAAAATGGAAGCCCCTAAGACGACTTTTTATTGAATAACAATCCTTTTTACGGAGGTATTTGATTCAGAAGAAAGTTCGATGGAGTAGAGACCCTTTGACACTCCGGTGAGATCAAGTGTTAAGGTAGTTTCTGCAGTGATAAACTCTTTAATTACCATTCCGAACATATTAAATAAGCGAAGGCGCTTGATTCCTGATAATTCAATAGTAATGTTTAAATAACCCTGTGAGGGATTTGGAAAGACAGTAAATCGACTTTCAGAAGCACGCAGTTGAGGAAGAAACGTGCACTGGCTCACGTATAAGTTTGCAGTTGCCGTATTTTTGCAATTGTTGAGGTTGCTGCCTGCGACTGTGAATTGTGTGCTGGTTTGTGCCGTGGTTACTAAACTAGTTGTCGTAATATTGCCGGGCATCCAGGTATAGCTGGTGCCACCGCTTGCTCCAAATACAGCAGCCTCTCCCACACACACGCTGTCCACGGAAGGAGTCACACGGATCAGCGGAAGATTATTCACTTTGAGCGAAACTAACTTACTGCTCCAACAGCCGGAGCCAGCGGTTGCAGTAACACTTAAAATTGAAGTAATAGTGGGTATGATCACCATGATGGCATTCGTGTTACCATTACTCCAAACATACTGTTGAGCGCCTGAAGCGGTAAGTGTTCCCGAATCTCCTGAACATATGGATGTAGGAGTTGCAATAGCATTAAACGTAAAGGCAGGAGAAGAAAATACCGTGATGCTGGCTGAAGAGGCAGGACAAGCTGCATTAGAGCCAGTCACCACATACGTAGATGTTAAGGATGGAGATACTGAAATGCTGAAATTGCTACTACCTGTATTCCAACTATAATTTGCCGCGCCGCCGGCACTTAAGGTAGCCGAATTTCCCACACATACTGTTGATGCGGAACTTGAAATGGTGATAGTTGGAATTTGCATAACGTACAAGGCCACACTTTTGGTAGATGCGCAGGATCCATTTGAGAGACTTGCAGTGTATATTGTGCCTATGGTAGGACTAGCGGTTACTATTGAACCGCTGGTTGATGACAAACCTGCAGCAGGCCCCCATGAATAAGTGCCAACAGATAAACCATTTAGTTTGAGATCGGGTCGAACAAAGCCGATGTTTACATTGGAGGTAGTTGCAGCTGCTATTACATTCACGTTCTGGTTATCCGCTCTATATACAAGGGTACTTTGAAATCCGGTGGGACTGTGGTTTTGAATCACTGCGTCGCCCTGTGTTCCATAAATTTCATTAGAGAACCTTGTTTCAATCACTAAATTGCTACTGCCATCCCAAATAAATGGACTTGAAAAAGAGTGCATATTACTGTATCCGATTCCGGGAGTAAATGAAGGGTTGGAAAAAACGGTACTTAGCCCTGATAGAAATGTAGTGAGTGCGCTTATCGTACTGCTACCAAGTGCTATCTGAAAATTTTTACAATCCTGAATGCTTGTACCCCAATTAGAACCAAGTGATACCACTGGAAATTGAATACTGTTGATTGGAGTTCCTCCTACAAATCCTGCTGCAGCCAACTCTCCTGCAAGGATCAACACCTGCATTTTCTGGCCTCCATAATATACCGAATAAGCGGCAGGATAGGTGGAACTAAGGTTTTGAGAGGACTGATTACCCAGCGTTAGTGTTGGAGAATTTAGAGGAACTGATGCCGACACTGTTACTGATGAACCAAAACAAAGTGAATTACTACCGGTTGATAATAAAAAAGGAGGTGGCATTGCATTCACAGTAATATTTATCGAACTCTGTGAAGTACAACTTGGAGTTGACACCATCAAACTATAACTTCCGGTGCCGGTAGGCGCAATTGATTGGATCACCGGGTTCTGGCTTGTTGATGTAAAATTATTCGGGCCCATCCACATAAAGGCGGTGCCAATGTCGGAGGAACCATTTAAACTAAAATTAACCGATGCACACATGGATTGAGAAAGCACAGAAATAGAAACACTCGGAAGTGCATTCACTGCGATATGAACCGGATTGGACGTGCTGGAAAGGGAACCGAGAGTACAGGTTGTTACAAGGACATAATAATAGTTACCTGAAGTAAGAGCCCCGCTGGAAAACGAAACACCGGTTGCTCCGCTCCCACCTATAACATTTACATAAGGACCGGCCAAATTAGCTGCCACCTTCCACTGATGAACGATACTCCCTGTGGTACTGTAACCAGTCGCATAGAGAAATATTGTTTCTCCGGCACAAAGAGCCGTTGAAGAAGCAGAAGCAATTGTTCCCGCTGAAGCAGCACTACAAGGCAGTAGCACTTGATTGAACTCATCCGCACCAATATCAGGGGCTGAGCCACTTCCCAGATACCCCGGATTTCCTTGACGGACCTGAGCATCGTAGTCATTAAAAATCCCTCCTACATTTGTTGCGCCATTTTCGGCTAAAGAAGGCGAAGAAGGATTGACATGAAGAAAATTTGTAGTTATGCCGGATATACTCAGAAATGGAGTGTTTTCAGAAAAAGAAAGCGTCTCGCGTGGATTTGCAAAGCTTTGAAAACTGAGCATCGTTGAGAAAGAAGAAGCACCATTAGATAAAAGTAAACGATTTGCAGCGGGAACTCCTGCGTAATAAATATTATTATTTGAATTGAGTGAATACGTACTAAGGCTTCCTGAACTTCTTCTAAATGCAACCGTAAGTCCTGCACCGGCAGGAGTACTGCTATTTAGAAAAATATTATTCCGAAGGCTTAATCCGATTGATGACGCAGCAAAAAGAGCCGATGATCCAAAAATGGTTGCTGAACTTGCTGCATTTAAGAATACAGTATTGTAGTTTAGATTTACGGTGCCATTACCCACTATATTAATTCCGATTACGCCATTGGGAGAGTCGGTGAATGGCGCAGACATACTGCCAACAACATTATTATAAATATTGTAAGTGGAGGAAGTTGTTACGTACACACCTTGAAGTATCGCGTTTGCACTTTGATCGATGATGTCTGCAATTTTGTTTCCGTAAAAATTAAGACCTGCGCCCAGTCCGCTCAAATAAGCCCCGTACGACCCAATTGATCCTGCTGAGGTGGTAATAGAAACAACAGAATTTGAAAAAATGGCAGCGGCAAAAAGGGGCGAAATAGTTGAATTCACTTTTAATCCGAATAATGGACCATTCCAGTTGATTCCGGAAAATACATTTCCGCTCAGAGAGGAAGAAGCTATCGAGCTTGAATTGCCCAAATTATCAGCAACATACCCGCTCATGAAACCCGAGGCATTGTAATTGATAGTTGACAACACGTTGTTCGAAATTGTTTTTAAACTGCTCCCATCGTAAGAGCAAATACCGCAAAAAGTGCCATTTCCCTGAAGAGTAGCGGTGATCCCCGAGAAATTATTGGCCGTGATCACCTGCGTTCCACTACCTGCCGCACTTATCCCCGAAAGGTACAAATACATAGAGCCGGCGATTCCGCTTCTGACATAACTATTAACGATGCTGTTTCCGGAAACACTCAAAAGATTTTGTGTAATTGAAGGATCATAAATCAGATACTCCGAAGCACTGTGATTCAGTACGATGCCTAACCAGCGATTATTATTAATGCGAGAAGCTGAGTTGTTGTTAGTGTTAACAATAAAAAATAGATCCCCTACTCCGGCAGGACCACTGAGTTGAAAATTCGAAAACTCGTTACTCTCAATTGATAATGTACTTGTTGCTGAACCACCGCTATTATACAAGGGATAAAGAATTCCCGAATAACTAAGGCTACTACTTGCACATGATTGTGAAAACGCATTGCTTTTGATCACAATACTATCAGAAACAAAAGCAGAATTGTTTAGTAAATAAATATTGGCACTTGCGGCATCTGTAGAACTTGTGGTAAACGTATTGTTGCTCATCTTAAGATAACCAAAGGAAATCCCATTATTTCGAACTGCGTAAATGTTTGCGGCATTCGGGGTAGATAATAAACCATTACTCAATAAATTGCCATTCATGTTAATAGCAACACTTGCGTTCCCGTTATTAGTAATAAGTAAAGGGCTTGTGCCGGCACCACTAATGGAATAACCGGTTGCTGTATTTGAACTTATAGAAATAGCCGACGACGGGCCACCATTGTTGATTAAGGATGCAGAGCCTGAACCACTAGAAACCACACTACAATTAACTATGGAATTAGCATTCAGATCAATTGTAACTGCCGCCGTTCCATCGTTGCTTGCCACATAAACCGGACCCGTAGAACTGGATAGGCTACTGTTCATAAACACATTGGAGTTGATGTCCAATGCGCCCGTGAGTGTGCCTGAGTTTGAAATCAAACAGGCGCTGGCGGTGTTAATGGCTATTTGACAATTAGAAAACGTGTTTGTATTTATTGACAAAGTGCCGGTTGCTGTTCCTGCGCCGGTATTTCGGATTCCGTAAAATGACCCTCCAGCGCTTGTGGAATACGCCAAACCCGTGAGGAGATTTCCCTCCAGTTTTAAAGCGTTGGCGGTATTTCCTAAATTAACAATAGCAAATGCAATGCCTGAGGTACCTGATACTTGAATCGAACTTAGCGTGTTATTCCTCACACTGATATCTCCCATTACATTTCCTGAATTGCTGATCTGATAACTCGAACCACTGCTCGTAAGAGATAATGTGTTTCCCGTGATCATATTTCCCTGAAACGTGAGGGAATTGTTAACAGCGCCTAAATTATGAATTGTGTAGAGACTGCCAGAGGTACTTGTAAGTTGCAAAGTGCTAATGGTATTATTAGTGGCGCTCAAGTTACCTCCAATGGTTCCACTGTTATAAATGGGATAAATAGACCCGGTAGTATTTAAACTTGCCGTAACATTTGTAATGCTGTTGTTGGAAAAAACCAAATCCGACAAAAGAGCAGAAGAGTTATTAATAAAATATTTGGTGTTTGTTAATCCCTGAAGTTGAATGTTAGTAAGAGTGTTCGCTGCAACCGATAACGTGCCCACTGTTGCTCCGGTATTAAAAAACCCGCAAAATGCACCACTGCCGGAAGTTCCGGTATAACTTAAAATGCTATTGTTAGAGATGGTCACATTGCTGAGCGTTTGGGATGCTGTGGCAGAATTGTAAATAAGATAAATGGCTCCGCTCTGAACTACAGCTGAGTTAGTAGTAAATATATTGCCGGAAATAAGAAGCGACGTCGCAGAACTTAAATTATTGTTGTAAATTGGATAATAGGCCGCACTAGAACTTACGGAATGGGTAGTAGTTGAAATCAGATTATTCTGAATAGTGACAGAATTTGAAATCGAAGCAGTATTGTATACTAATGTACGAAGACCTGTGCTGGCATTCGAATTAAGATCAGAAAGTGTATTAGAGCCGATAGAAAGATTTCCCCCCGCACTTGCACCGCTATTTTGAATGGCAGAAAAAGCACCGGTGGTGGTGGCTGTGTTCGTCCACTGACTTATCATATTTCCGTTTATCGCAATAAGCGTGGCAACGGGTGCGGAGTTACTTATTATCGTAATAGGTGAAACACCGGTATTAGAAATATTATTTTGAAAAGTATTATTTTGAATTAGCAACACGCCTTCGGTGGTAGTGGCAACACCACTATTCAGGATCCCGTAAAAAGGTCCTGTTGAAGAGCACGAATGGGTAACCGATAAAATAAGATTATCACTTAAGTTACTTGACGAAAAAAGAGAACCGGCTATTCCTTTGTTGTGTATTAAATAAATAGCACCGGTAGCGTTGGTAAGAGTATTTGCACTGAGTGTATTACTCATCATGCTCACGCTTTGCGAAGACGCGCTGTTATTGTAAATTCCATAATAAAGACCGGAACCGGTGAATGTATTCGTGCATGAATTTATGAGATTCGCGTTGATGCTGATAGAAGTGTATGTATTGGTAATTGCACCTGAACTGATGATGCCATTTACATCGCCCGTGCCTGACCGCGAATAAAAATTTAATATGGTATTGGTGTTCATACTGAGAGTGCCTGAGGATTGGGCAGTGGAATTGTTGTTATAGATCCCAAAAAATGAACCTGTTGTATTCATGGAAGCGGTGCAGTTCGCAAGGAGATTGTTTGACATGGAAATTGAATTTAACCCCACTCCCGAATTGCTGATCCCGTATCTTAAACTTGTTGTTGTTTGCCAATTAATAGTGGTGAGGGTGTTACCTGTAAGAGTGGTGAGAGTAGAAGTTACCCCACTGTTCCAAATAGAATAAAAGGCTCCGTTTGAACTCGAGGTACAGGTGATGTTAGAAATAAAATTATCCTGAATGGTCACCGCCACCATGGTGTTAGTAAGTGTGCCGCTATTGTATAACAAGTGTGTTGCGCCGGAATTAGAGGAAGATACATGATTACTAATCGTATTGCTATTGATACTCAACGTCGAACAGGATGCCGACGTATTGTATATACCGTAAAACACGCCTGAAGAACTGGAAGAATACGTACATCCGGCTACCAGATTCGTATTCATACTCACCGAACCGCTTGTGCCGCCGGAATTGTTGATCAACTGAGTGACACCTGTTGCGGCGCTTGCCGAACACGAAGTAAAGGTATTGTTGCTCAAAAATATATTGGCACTGGTAGCCACAGCGTTGTAAATCGAAAAATAAGATCCCGAAGAACTGGCACTGTTGCTGCAAGACGCAAACATATTATTGGTTACCGTGATGGCGGAAGCAACCCCTCCCGTATTATAAATGAGATAAGAAAATCCTGTGCTTGCTTTCGTGTTTATGTTGCTGAAAAAATTGTCGGTTATAAGCAAATAGGTGCATGAAGCGGCGTTGTTGTAAATCCCCATAAAATTACCACTTGTATTTGTGACATTACTGCAATTGAGAATGCTGTTGTTTTGAATGGTGATTGTATTGTTGAGAGACGTGGCCCCCGATACATTTTCAATGGCACTCACTTGCGACGTGGTTCCGCCACCACTAACGGTGATGGTGTTGTTGTTCATGGCAGAGCTCGCACTCACAGCGGTATTCACGAAGATGCCCCGTAAGGTCGTCACATGGTTAGATCCGGCTCCGCTATTATTATTGATGTAATTATAAGAAACGTTGAGCCCGTATTGCGCAAGGGTTCTTATACCCGCTGCAGCATTGGTAGCTCCGGGTGCTCCACCAAAATTTGTAATGGTATTGCCGTTTGCAGAAAGAATTCCGCCCACATCGTTTCCCGTGTCGGCAAGCGTGAAAGGGCTCGGAGCTATATATCCAATCAATGCTATTCCAATATTACAACCGGTAATTGTGTTCGCGTAAAATCGATTATTGCTGTTACTTCCTGCGCCACTTAAAGGTGTGATATTAGACGTTTGAAATGTTGGCAGGCAATTCGCGACGTTGATCCCTCTTGAACCATCTACGGAAGGTCCCGCGCCTGCAGCATTATTAAGTAGATTTAAGGTAATTGTACAGTTCACAATGGTATTATTTTGACAGCCATTAGAAGTACTTGATTTGAAAAGTCCATATCCGTATTCCATCGTGGAAGGGTTGCTGGTATTTGGATCTAAAAGATCAATGCCATCAATAGTGACATAATCACAGCCAATTAATCGCCATACCCCGTCCTGAACCCCGGTAGCAGGTGTACCCACGCCTCCTGAATAAGCCGTGATTAAAGGGTTTGCCCCCACTCCAATTTTTTGAAAGGTAATGGTATTGAGAGCCGTTCCGCTCACGGTGAGTGAAAATCCTCCGGGAGTGCAGGTTTCGCTATAACCTGCTTGAATGTTGATTGTAACTGCTCCACTTATTCCCTGGGTGTTTAGATCTACAATGGCGGATGAAAGATCCGGGTAACTTCCCGGCACCGTGTAAGATCCGGAAAGTTGTGCCTCAGTTCTACCCCAAATGAATATGACAATCAACAAGAATAAAGCTCTTGTCTGTATGTGTAACATAAGTATATCTAACAAAAATAAACCATTTTAGCCAATCTCCAGCCACCATAACGTTAAGATTCGGGAAATAACTGCGAAAACACTGCCTCGTTGAACCAATTCAGCAGGGCTCTGTTACTTTTTTAATAGGGTATAACTTAAATTCAGAACTGGCTTAAGTGTTTTATTGCTGCCTGCGAAAATCACCCGGTCAATACTATTATCGCGCCTAATGGTATATGGCGGTAATGGATCTGCCACCACTAAATAAAATCCATGGTTCTTCTTTTTTCCTCTGAATATGGCTTGCGCATGCAAGGGAATATTAAAAATATAACGCTTGTTCGCGAGATCATAATACCCGTCGTACCGTGTCATATTTATAGTATTACTCTGGTCAACAGAAAGTGTTTCCCTGCCCAACGAATCCATTGGCAACAAGGCCAATTTAGGGGGTAAATTATAGTTACCTGTTCCCGCGGCAAAAGTGGGATCTACATTAAAAATCACTTCCGCTCGGTTTACGGCAAAAGAATCAGACCGATATTTCAAATCAGGAATTTGCACTTTCAAACGTGTGGCTCCCATGCCTTTAAGAAATACTGCCTCGGCACCAAGACTGGTATCTCCTTTCATTTGATTGTTCAATGATTGATTAGGTTGAAACTTAGAAGTGTTGAACTTTGCAGAGCTAGACCCTGAAAATGTGAATTGAAACCTCTGAATGGTATCGGCAGGTGCTGCACTCGCCCTGTAATACAAATAAAATCCGCTGCTGGGGTGGTCGAGATCGCAATCATAAATCACACCTTCTCCTGTGCCTGAGGAAGCAGTCACATAAAATCCTCTGTAGGTGTCTTGAAAAACTGTGTTACTAATCAAATATTTAGGGTTTTGTAAGATCTGGTTGGCATAATTCGAATCAACCGGAAAGCGAAGCGAAAGAATATTGTCCTTCTGACTGAAGGTACTGGTTGAAACAGAAAGCAATTTATTTTTATTATACAATTTGAAATTATTTGAGTAATACGATCTGGTGGGACTCAATAGCGAATCGAGGGCATACACGGAATAAGTGAGCGCCGCATTCTTGTCGCCCGCATAATCGAGGTTATTAATGGCCAAAACAATTTCGGCGGAAGTGACGAAAGCTGTAGGTCCGAAATCAAGATTGTTTACCGTCATGTTTGAATTCATGTATAATCCCACATTAAGGTTACCAAAGTAGGGATCACTATTGCTTCCCAAATATTTGATGCTGCTGTTAAATGAATTAATAGAATCGTATCCAATTGTATGTGCATACACCTGCAAATTAGGGAAGTACTGTGCCCCTAACTTGTCGTCTTCGGGCTGCACTTCAATGCCTAATACATTATGATCTTTTTTACATTGAAAAAAGGCCAGTAGCAATACCGTCAAACTAACTATATACTTAATTTTCTTCACCAACTATCGAGTCCGGCAAAAGTAACCAATATTGTGTATCTTTTTTGCATTTAGTCTTTTTTAAGATCAACCCAAATAAAAAACCCCGCTTCTTTTTGAAACGGGGTTCTTTCAGTATGTCATTAATTAATTCAACACATTTGCTTCTTCAAGCATTTCGTCATAAAATTCGTTGAAGGCATCCATGTATTCCAATTCGTTTTTATATCCTAGGAATGGCTTCCCAGATTTCTTAATGAATTTTTCAATTTCAGGATTTAGTTTTTCAGCCCCTTGAATGATCCCATCGGCAAACTCAATGGATTGTTTGATGAGATTCAAATAACTTGGTTCTTCTGAAATTAATTTAATATCCTTTTTGTTAAACCCGTCGAAATTCAGTTTTTCAATGAATTTTTTATTTAGGTTTTTCGGAAACTCATCTTCATACAAGGATACCACAATTTTTGTATCCGCAAACAGTGGATCTTCAGGGTAGTATTTCTTGATGTATAATGGCATCAATGAAGTAAACCATCCGTGACAATGGATGATATCGGGCTGCCATCCCAGTTTTTTAACAGTTTCGGCAACACCGCGCACAAAAAACATGGCGCGCTCATCATTATCATCAAAATACTTGCCGCTGGTTTTATCGGTAAGCATGGCTTTACGACCAAAATATTCTTCGTTATCTATGAAGTACACCTGCATCCGTGCCGTAGGAATACTGGCCACTTTAATGATCAGTGGATGGTCAACATCGTTGATCACCATATTCATACCGGACAGCCGAATCACTTCGTGCAATTGATGACGTCGCTCATTAATACTTCCGTATTTTGGCATAAACGTACGAATTTCCTTACCGCGTTCCTGAATGCCCTGAGGCAATTTTCTGGCAATTTTGCCTACGTAAGTTTCGTCTAAATAAGGGGTGATGTCTTGGGAAACAAAAAGGACTCTGGCTTTCTTCATATCGTAATAATCTCCTTTTTTTGATTTATTATACAAAATTACGAAAAAATAATCCAATTTTCAAAGTAAATTGTAGCTTTATGACCTATTTTGATGTTAATCTTCACCAAAAAGGACGAGCTAAGAGCCCATTTAACAGAGCAAAAACGCAGGGGCAAAACTCTGGGTTTCGTTCCCACCATGGGCGCCCTGCATGCAGGTCATATATCGCTCATTTCGGCATCAAAAAACGAATGCAATACAACCATTTGCAGTATTTTCGTTAATCCCACACAATTTAACGATAAAGCCGATCTGGAAAAATACCCGAGAATGCCCGAAAAAGACACGGAGATGCTTAAAAATGCACATTGTGATGTGTTGTTCCTCCCCACAGTGGAAGAGATGTACAACGATGAAAAAGCACCCGTTTTCACCTTTGGATATCTCGATAAAATTCTGGAAGGGGAACATCGCCCGGGGCATTTTAATGGCGTAGCGCAGGTAGTGAAACGCTTTTTTGAGATCATTGAGCCACACAAAGCTTATTTTGGAAGCAAAGATTACCAGCAGGTCATGATCGTGAAAGCCCTTGTCAAACAAATGAATTCCACTGTTCAAATCGTGCCCTGTCCCATTTTGCGGGAACCCGACGGGCTTGCCATGAGTTCCAGAAACGCCCTCCTGAATGCCGAGGAGCGGATGGTGGCCGGCTATCTTCCGGAAATAATGAGTGCGACCAAAAAATTGGCACTCAGCTCCTCCATTACTGCGGCCAAAATGTTTCTGGCAGCTGAACTTCAAAAGATGCCCGGCATTCGCCTCGAATATTACGAGATCTGCGATGCCGATACACTTCTTCCTATTGCAAGCATCAGTCCCGATAAAAGCTGCATTTCGTTGATTGCTGCCTTTGTTGGCAAAATAAGGCTTATTGATAATCTAATTTTGAATTGATTTTTTTCTCTGCCTTGTTTAATTATCTATTTTTGTACCCTATTTTTTAAAACACATTATGTCACAAAAGCCGGAAGATCTTTTTAAGAATGTTATTTCACACAGTAAAGAATATGGTTTCATTTTTCCGAGCAGTGAAATCTACGATGGCTTAAGTGCAGTATACGATTACGGTCAGTTGGGTGCCGAATTGAAAAAAAATATTCGCGACTACTGGTGGAAATCGATGGTGCAGCTGCACGAAAATATTGTTGGTATCGACGCTTCCATTTTTATGCATCCCACCACTTGGAAAGCGAGTGGCCATGTAGATGCCTTTAACGATCCGCTGATCGATAACAAAGACAGTAAAAAACGTTACCGGGCCGATGTTCTCATAGAAGAGCACGTGTCAAAAATAGAAGACAAAATAAATAAAGAGGTTGAAAAGGCAGCAAAACGTTTTGAGAATTTTGACGCCGTGATGTTTAGGCGCACCAATGCCCGGGTGAAAGAATACGATGAAAAGATTCAGAGCATAACGACCCGATTCAAAAAAGCACTCAACGATAACAATCTTGAAGAGATCAAGCAGATCATCGTGGACCTCGAAATTGTTTGCCCCATCAGCGGAAGTCGCAACTGGACAGACGTTAGGCAGTTCAATCTCATGTTCAGCACCTCCATGGGTTCGGTCTCAGAAGAAGCCAATACCATTTATTTAAGACCTGAAACGGCCCAGGGGATCTTTGTGAATTACCTCAACGTTCAAAAAACAGGAAGGATGAAAATTCCTTTTGGCATTGCGCAAACCGGCAAAGCATTCAGGAACGAGATTGTGGCGCGACAGTTTATTTTCAGAATGCGCGAGTTTGAGCAAATGGAAATGCAGTTCTTTGTAAAGCCCGGCACCGAAATGGAATGGTACGAATATTGGAAAAAAGCCCGATTGAACTGGCACCTGTCTCTGGGTTTGGGAAAAGAAAAATACCGCTTCCACGACCACTTAAAGCTTGCGCATTATGCCAACGCGGCCTGTGATATTGAACATGATTTTCCGTTTGGTTTTAAAGAACTGGAAGGAATTCATTCACGCACCGATTTTGACCTCAAACAACATGAAACATTTTCGGGGAAAAAATTACAATATTTTGACCCTGAATTAAATCAAAATTATGTGCCCTACGTGGTAGAAACCTCGGTGGGACTAGACCGTTTATTTTTGTCTATTTTATCTTCCTCCCTAAAAGAAGAACAATTAGAGGGAGGAGATACACGCACCTTGCTTAGTCTTCCCCCTGCACTGGCACCTTATAAAGCGGCCATTTTTCCGCTGGTTAAAAAAGACGGTTTACCTGAGTTTGCCGAGCGCATCATGACTACTTTAAAGTTTGATCATCAGATGGCGTACGATGAAAAAGATACTGTTGGCAAACGTTACCGCAGGCAGGATGCCATTGGAACGCCATTCTGTATCACGGTTGATCATCAAAGTTTAGAAGACCAAACGGTAACCGTTAGAAACAGAGATACCATGGTGCAGGAGCGCTTGCCGGTGGATGCACTTGCAAACTTCCTGAACGAACGGGTAAGTTTAAAAAGTTTGCTTTTAACGCTTTAGTTATTTCATATTGCCGGATATGCTCCGGGCAATTTCTGTGAATTCCTCTGCGCTCAATTTTAGTTTTGTTTTCGAGAAATCGCAATCGCTCATGGTATTGATTGGAATAAGGTGCACGTGTGCATGTGGCACTTCGAGACCGATTACATGCACCGAAATTCGATTACAAGATATGCTGCGTTGAATGGCGGCAGCGACCTTTTTCGAAAAGGCCATGAGTCCAAGATAAGTTTCCTCATCCAGATCAAAAATAGAATCTACTTCCTTTTTGGGGATCACAAGTGTATGGCCTCTTTTAAGGGGAAACACGTCCAGAAACGCGAGAAATTGATCGTTTTCAGCGACTTTGTACGAGGGAATTTCACCGGCAACTATTTTCGAAAAAATACTCGCCATGTAGCTGTTAAATAGAAATTTCAGAAACTTCGAACGTAATTTTGCCGGCCGGAACCTGAACATCTACTTTCTCACCTACTTTTTTTCCCAGCAAAGCTTTACCTATAGGCGAATCTACTGAGATTTTTCCAACTTTTAAGTCTGCCTCATTTTCTGCTACCAAGGTATATTTCATAGATGCACCGTTTCCGAGGTTTTTAATTTTTACCGTGGTAAGAATGCTTGCTTTACTGAGATCTATTTTAGTTTCGTCAATGATTCGGGCATTTGCAATCACCTCTTCCAATTTTGAAATGCGCAACTCAAGCATGGCCTGAGCTTCGCGGGCTGCATCATATTCTGCATTTTCACTCAAATCACCCTTATCTCTTGCCTCTACAATTGCTTGTGTTGCTAATTTTCGCTCAACAGATCGTAATTGATGCAATTCATCTTTCAGTTTCTTGAGGCCCTCTTCTGTGTAGTATCCTATAGTTTGTGCCATTATGCTTAGCATTAAAAAATAAAGAATCCCGATTTTCGTCGGGACTCATAATAGAACCAAAGTTAGTAAATTTTTTACAGATTCAAGCGTAAGCCGAATGAATGCGTACCACCAAATGGCATTGTAAACCGATAAGAATAGTCAAGGGCTACTGTTGTGCTTTTTTCTCCAACAGGGAGTTCAAAGGTAGCACCGAGGGCCGGGCCGGAATAAGCATTTCTTGTAGTTTCCTTGTACAGGTTGGTTTCAAGAAGCATTCCTGCTCTTAACATGATCATTTCCTTCCAGGCATATTCCATACCCACCATAAAATTATCGTAGGTAAAAGAGTTCGAATTAAAATTAAGGTTCATCGAAAGGCGATTCTTCTTTAATAATCCGGTGCTGTCTTTCGATAAGTAGAAGTCGTATGCGCCACCAATATTTACCAGAGTTGGCAATTCGAAGGAGGCAGACCTGTTACTTACGGTCATTTCATATGTTCTTCCGTCGGTGTTTGACACTTGTGATTGGCGCGTTAAGCCATCGCCTGAATTATGCATTTTTGGCCCCCAGTTTTTTAGGGCAATACCAAAGTGAATCTGATCGTATTTGCCAGTATGATATTGAATTCCTGCATCAACGGCAAGACCCTTTGCTGAGGCGTTTGGAATCTGTTCGTTGAGGAGTTTGAAATTGATCCCTCCGTAGATATTATCCGAGAACATCTTGGCATATGACAAGTTGATGTTGTAAAATGTTGGGCTGTATGTTCCCAAACCGCCTTCGGGTTGTTCTTCAGTAGTAATAGGAACCTTTCCCCCGTTAATTGCCACTACACCAAAACCCAAAGTTCCGGTTTCGCCTACACCTTGAGTTAAGCCGAAAGTATTAATGAAAATATCAGTTCCCTGCATCCACAAGGACCGGTTAAAAATAATTTCTGTTTTCCGGGTATATGCAGTTCCGGCAATGTTGAGGTACTGGGCTTCGAGACCTCTCACTTTCGCCGAGTTAGCTCCATACATACCACTGTTGCGTGCATAGGGATTAATAAGCAGTTGATTTGCCCCTGCTTGTCCCATCCGCTCAGGATTTCCGCCATAAACGCACCATGAGGCCGCAGAAAAAACTGTCAGTACTAAATATTTTAAATTTCTCTTCATACTCTTTCGTCTTTTTTGATTAGTAACTTTGAACGTCCAACGGGCGCATTATACCATACCATTTCACAATTTTCTCTCCTATTCCGGGGGCGTCTATATGGAGAATATATAAACCACCGGCTACAGAAATCCCACTCTGGTTCCTCAGATCCCATTCAACATAGGAAATCCGCTTTGAACGCTTAATATCATCTCCTCCGCCGCTATTACCAATATACAGATCTTCCTGATCCGTAACATCGCGTTTGATTGTCCTAACCAAAGTACCATTTGTTGTGAAGATTTTGATTGTACACTTATTCGGGAGATTCGTGATGCGCACTTTATTATCGGTACGGTTTTGTTCGTAAGCGGATGAACCGTAATACGGATTGGGAACTACCATGATTAAGTCCAGTGCTTTTTTTGCCACGTCATTCTGCTCATAAAGTGTTGCAATATCCGATGTGTTAAATGTGTACATCGGGAAATTATTGTTCTTCGCCGAAGCCGCTATGTCTGTTGACAGCAAGGACGGTGAATTCACACTGATGAGTTTGTTGAATGACGTGTACGCCTGATTTCCCTGCGGTATGGTGGCAACGCCTGAATAGGCATACCGATAAGGTTTTGCCACATTGATCTGAAACCTCACTTCTGAAGGCATTTGGTCGGGTTTAATAAACTCCTTGCCGGAAACCGGCATTGGAATCGACACCCACATGATGTCGCGTTCGATGGCATTGATAGGTGCCAAAGCCCCGCCGTTCATGGTGGTTTTATACACCGAAGGTTTGTGAAATGCTTTCATGATTGTCATTAACCTTTCGCAATGATCGTAGCGACCAACATAGCCTGCTTGCCCGGCCAGGTCATCTTCCCAAATGTAAGAAGTGCCCACTACTGATTTGAAGAAAGTAGTCTTGGTGGTGTTTCCTGCGAACACATACACAAAGTGCTTGCCCCCCATGGCATAAGGAAATGGTGCGTTGTAGGAAGAAGTGGGGTTCCAGATCATGTCATTTCCATTGTTCTCTTTTTGATAACTGTCTTCACCAAAAGCCATGTTCAAGCGCTCGCCGGTTTCGATATTGATGGCATAACCCGGTAACCAACCCATGCCTGTTTCCGAAATAAAGTTAGCATCCGAATTAGTGGTACTGGCCCCGCTTCCAATTGCCGCCGATTTACCATCTTTATCCACTGATTGATGTGCTCTTGGTGCAAAATAGATGGCGTGACCTTCACTTAGTTGCGACTTCTCTTGCATCTCCAAAACAACGCATCTTGTCCACTTTGAGCGATCTCTGGTAAATACAATCAACGCACTGCTCATCTTTCTGAGGTCGGTGTTTCCCCGATCCGGTGAACTGAAAGTAGGCTGACCTGAATAATTCGCTTCTAAATAATCATCCTGATCCCATGCTGCCCCACTAAATGCGGGACCGCAGAAGATTCGTGCAGGAAGATTTGGTTTGGTGCTGGGGGTAATGGAATAATAAGAAGCACATAAAGGATAAGGCGCCCATGTGCCCCCAATAATTTTTGCAAATTTCTTTTGCGGGTCATAAAAAGCCTGAACTTTACCTTCATTATTGGCTTTGTAATAGGCGTCTTCCAAATTTTCAGTAGAATTACTACCTGATAGAATCCAATTGTAGGGTGATTCACCTTCAAAATCCGGAACTGAGCCCAGCCAATTGGCAGATCCACCTTCATATTTTATAGAAGATCCTATGTACGCTCCTTCTTTTGGTCCAAGATAAGCAGAGTCGGCAATCAAGTTTGTGAAGTCTGTAAATCTATTTACTGCTTCGCCCGGGTCTGACACCTGTTTTATGTTCAGAGAAAAACCGAGATCCGGAAAATAGAACTCATTGCCCACTTTAATTGGCTGATACAATGTATCGGCGCCAAGTTTATTAGGTTCATTTGGATGGTACGTCTTTCCATTTTCACCCAGATCTTTCAGTTCCCAACTTGTTCTGTTTACGTTTAGGGTGGCGATGGTACCGGTATAGGTGGTCGCAGCTGTTGGAGAAGTTGAAGGGATCATCGCGTTGAACCTGGGTTTAGGCATGGTACTGTCGACACGATAATTTATAAACTTAAAACTGAACTCCGAATTCTTCACGTTGAGTGGGTCAACCACTTTTATACTTAGGGGGCCTTGGGCATTTTCGTAGGTAATGTCACTTTTGAAGAACGTGGAAGAGGCCATAATCGCATCTTCGGTGGCGCGTGTAAGTGTGAGCATATTTCCACCATTACCCTGACCTTCTACCCTTGTTATTTTGGGTCCAAAACCATAATAAGACTGATTGATCGTACCATCTTTTTCGGTATCCGTATTGTGCGGTATTCCTGAAGCCTTTTTGTATTTACGACCTTCCAGATAAGGCTTCTTCTGACCCAATGAATTTGCGGAAGAACTAACTGAAGGCGGTACGTCGGGGGCATACGTCAGGTATTCGTTATATGCATAGGCAACGGCAAGAAAATAATACTGTTTGTTATTTACTAACTTCCTATTCTCCAAAGTTGAAAACGCGTCGTCTGTTACTTTAAAGGTACTTGTAATACCCTTATCAGCGCCTTCCACTTTCACTTTCGGAACATAGCCGCCAATATTTACATCCGCCTCATAATTCAGCAGTCGGCTCTTTCCATTTGCTAAATCGCACTGAAAAATTAGAATCGCCTTTGTAGGATCGTTAAGATCGGTGGACGTCACTGCATTATTGCGCACCTGATACACCTTATATCCTTCAAAACGATAGATTTTGTCAGGATTTTTTAGGGCAGGATTACTGGAAGATGGATCCGAAATGATGGAAATGTCTTCTTCCGCATAGTCATTATTGTATCTCCTATAATTATTACTTTTTCCTTTTTCATTGGTGAGGTAAATAATTAATTCGTTATTCATTTCCTGCAAAGTCATCACCGGTGCTTCAGGTCCGTCTAACAGCTTAAAACAATTATCGAAAAGTGCCTGTGCTTTGTCATCGGCGGTGAATAATAACTCCAGTGACTGTATGTTACCCCCCTTACTCGGACTTTGTGCCCAAGGTAAACCAAAGGTAATCTCATTCACTGCTCCCGGTTTTAACGTAAAGGGTCCAGCAGATTGAAGAAAGCGGCGGTCACCCGGAGGATTACCCGCACTCTTTTCAGTCCAACCGGTTCCTGTTACAGGATTTCCGTCGTAAACAAAGGTTGAAGGCGCACTCCCGCCATAGGCATTACCTCCAACGGTAAACGGCGATCCATCTTTCCAAAACCCTGTCATGTAATTATAGTAGTGAATTGCCACTCCCGCGTTAGGGTTAGTGGTTTGGGGAGGAAACGCCCCGTAATTATTGTTGTAATAAGTAAATCGACTCATTTGAATGGTTTCGCCTTGTTCGTCAATACCACTATTTGGCAATCCCGAGCCGTTATCCTGATCATTATCAATTCCATCATTAGGGTCAGCAAGCGGCCCTTTAAAAAAGTCGCAACCCAAGGCAGGAGGAAAATCCTGATATCCGTTGGTACCCATTGCTGTTTCGTCGAAAGGGTCAGAGTTGTAAATATATCCTAAACCTCTTTTTACGTCGCAACCCACATAATCATCCAGAAAATAACCCAGATCGGCATCGGTCCACACCGTAAAGTAGGTTTTATTTAATTGGAAAGTTGAACGATTAAATACCTCGTAACTGTAAAAAGTCATGTTATTGATTTCGTCGTTGGTCTTAAAGGCAAAAGCCTGAGCTCTTACTTCTACTCCAATGGGAACCCCACCGGTTTCTGTGTGAAGACCCCCGTTGTCATTAAATACCCAGAATAACGTATGATCACCATACAATTTTGTTTTACATACTCCCAGGTTATCTTTCTCAGCCAAATTGTCAACATCGTAGGCGGGGTAATCACCGGTTGTTGGGTCATATACGCCATCGCTGTTTCTATCAACAAAAGGAGCTAATCTTCTTCCCTGCTTCAAACTTACATCACCATTACCGGGCCAATTGGAAATGTTTGTTGTAATTGGTCCACCGGCCACAAATTGATCAACCTCGTTACGAGATACATTAAAAATCTGATCATATTTTGCACATGTTGTTGGATCTGCCCCGGCGTTGGTTGTATCGAGTGGCCCGGGCCAAAAATCAATACCATTTTGGCGATAGGTCATTGCTGCTACCTTTAACTGTCCTCCGGCGTCTAAACCTCCCAGCCAGATGGAACCGGCAAAACTCGAGGATACGGCAGTTGCTTTATTTTGAACTCCCGGCACATAATAAAATGCATTACCGCTGCCGTTACGATCCCACCACATATCGCCCCCACTAAAGATAATGGTTCGTACGTTGTTAGTCCAAATCTCACTGCTTGCTCCGGGTGCGGCACAATTTGCAAGTACCCTTTGACCGATACTGCCGGAATTGGCGGCTTTTTCAAAGTTAGAAATATCTCTTCCCGTAAGAACTCCTGAGATGGCGAGAGATGCGAAAACTATGATTACTTTTTTCATTTTATGTAGTCCCTTCATTTATTAAAATTCAAATAATAAGCCAATACGAATCTGACGTGGTAAACTGTAATTCGATCCGGCATTTACACGAATGGCATACTGATCGGCATACGCTGCCGCGCTATTTGTTGTTGCCAATTGTGTTTTTGCTTGGGTGGAAGTGAGGTATCCGTCATCGTCAGGAACACCGGTGTAATTGTATACGTTCATTACGTTTCTGGTATTGAACACGTTTAGCACTTGCAAGTACACGTTTAGATTAGCTGTTTTTTTGTTATCGCCATCTTCACGGCCCCATTCCAAAGCAATGTTCTTGTCGATCCTCAAATTGGTTCTGAAGTTCCAAGGCTTAGACGATCCATTGATCTGCCCTACGATACTTGAACGGCCACCACCGCCAATTGGAGTTGCTGAAGCCCAGCGGGTATAAGGAGTTCCCGAGCCCAGTAAGAAGGTCATGTTGAATCCCATGTCTTCGAAGATGTGAACTGTTTTGTCCTTCTTTGTTTTGAAACTTGGGCCTTTGTAATCTTTTTTACTTCCAAAACGGTAGTCGTAAGTGAGCACAAAGCTGTGGCGCTGATCGAAATCGAGCGGTTGCAATACACGAAGATTTGGTTGACCCGAACTGGCCAAGTTAGCTCCGGAGTTGATATTTGAACCTGAGCCCTCGGCAAATTGAAGAGTATAGTTTAGATTGATCCTTGAGCCGCCGGTTCTTCTAAAGTCGAAAGATGCAGACAATCCTTTTACCGTTGAAAAGTCGATATTGTCATACATGATGTAGTTTTTAGGATAAGCTCCCACAACCATACGTTGATTAATTTGGTTGCGAAATTCCTTGTAGAAGGAGGTGATAGTGAGTGAAGCGTTTTTGCGCTCATTCAACACTTGCTGGAAACCCAATTCATAATCCACTACACGTTGTGGTTTCAAATTTGGATTGGTAATAGTAGGGGCATTTGAGGCTGCATCAAGGTAGTAATAATCGAGAGGACTCAACTGATTGGCAGAAGGACGTTGTACCAACACGTCGTAGTGTGCGAAGAAGTTGGCAACGTCGGATATTGGAAACGAAAATCCTAAACGAGGTTGAGGGATAATCACTGCCTGGTAATTGGTGAATGCGCTGGCAGAAAGTTTTTTGTCATAGTCCGAAACATCTTTAAAAAGTGGAACGGGGCGGCTATCGCTGGCAACAATTAGCTGTGGGTCAGAGATCTCAATTCCTTCGGCATTAAACCATTTGTCTCCCTCTCTAAAACCGGTGATTGACACAGGGGATTTTCCTCCCGTAGGGTTTTGTGCCACGTAAACTGCGGCATCTTTGGAAATACTCGATGGGATATTATCTGCAAATCCTGCAGGAAGATTTTCCATAGACCCCAGATCGCTCACCTTGGCAAGTTCATGAAGTGAGTACTTATCTTTCAGCACTTGTTGATTGGCATCGTAACGATCTACGCGTAATCCAACGAGGAACTTAATATCCTTAAAGTCGAACTTATCCATGATGTATGCCGCAGAATAGATTGGTCGGAACGAACCATTCGGAAATAAATTGCGGCCGTTTTCATCTTTTTGGTTTAGGAAATCAGACATGCTGGTTTTCTTATTCGCTCTAATACCATCGTGGGTGAAACCACTGTAATCTACCAAATTGGTGCTTCGTTGCTGCCCAAGCAGGTCTTCGGCGCTAAACATTTGGATGCTCAACATAGAGGGATCGAGAGCGTCGGTATTTACGTATCCCGTATAATTCCTTGGCAATCCTAATTTGTCGAGCAATTGTTCTGAAAATTGTGTTTGTTTACTTTGGTTGTACGCGTAATTAAAATAATAGTAGGGAACAAGGCCGGACAATTCAGTGTTGAGAATTGGGTTAGACAAGTCGAGGGAACGTGTGTGTGCATCTACAATTCCGGTACCGGGTCTGATGCGGGTCCATAGTCCGGCACCATTCACATTGTAATAACTGTTCACGCGTTGATCAAACTCTAATCCAATTGATAAAGCATGGTCTTTTATATCGGTATTAAAGCTCGTTGCAATTCTAAACTGTTCTCTGATTTGTTTGAATGCAGTAGTTGGGTATTCACCAAAGTTATTAAAGAGGTTGTATATACTTTCAGGTGTATCGCCATTTACCAGACCGTTATTACCCTGGAGGTACCCCATATAAATGGAATTTGGGTTAGAATTGGCGATCAGGTAACTGGTATAGATGGGCGCATCGGGATTGATATTGCTTGGCGTAAAGGACAATGGTAATTCTCTACGGCCGGTGTAAGTATAGGAGTTAATACTCTGAGTACCGGTAGGAGTGGTGAGTACGAAATTTGGAGAAAAATCATAGTTGTAGGCCCAGTTTTGATCGAGGAATTTTCTGTCAAATTTTCCGATGTACCCGTAATTAAAGTAATTGTCTTTGTGTCGGGCATCTTCCGTTTTATTTAAAACATTTTCGTAACTCACCAGAAATTTGAAAAATGAGTTTTTTAGAACGGACTGAGTTTTTGTTTTGTCGGTGGTGGCATTGCCAAATTTTTGAGTAATTGAGAGGCTTGTGCGCCATGAACGCGCAGAAGTTTTGGAGTTATTCACTGAGTTAAAAATCTGATTTCCTACGCCGGCATTCATGTTGTCGCCATACTCATAAAAGCCTCCCAAGGTAATGTTGGTATTCACAGTGGGCGCATAGTCCAATTTTCCGTTCACCGAGAGC
The DNA here is from genome assembly GCA_029945625.1 of bacterium. Taxonomy (GTDB): domain Bacteria; phylum Bacteroidota; class Bacteroidia; order B-17B0; family Aurantibacillaceae; genus Aurantibacillus. Next base: position 367,304 of record JAQSCW010000055.1, on the reverse strand, counting down.
AGACGTGCCACGGCATTAGGACGGGCAGCCTGGGTGTTCATGTCGGCCTTCGTTACAAATTCAGAGGATCTGATAAATCCCGATCCCGAAGGAGAAGGTAACAAGGGTTTATCTTTAATTTCCTGGAGTTTTTCGTCTTTCAATACATAAATGGGAACAAAGGAAGGCGACGGTTCCTTCACATAATTTCCTTGGCCCGAAATAAAATAGCCTAGCACGGTACGGCGGGTGGAATCGCGTTTTTTGTAGAGAGGTCCGCCAACACTGAATCCCAGTGAGTTGTAGCCATATTTATCGGTGAGCTGCGATGAAATTAATTCAATACCACCAAAAGATTTGGACTGGGGCCCGCGCGTGGAGATGGAGATGGCACCTGATGAAAGGTCACCATAACTTGCCGGAACACCACCTGTGATTACATTTAATTGTTCAATTGACTGCTGCGGCAGTCGAGGTGTTCCAAAAACTTTTACACCATCCACAAAATAGGTGGTATTTTCAGGCCGACCACCACGTACGTTAAGAGCCCTTCCCTCATCCGCCTGGTAAACACCGGCTGTGGTTGCGGCAACTGAATTAATATCTTTCGTTGCAAGATTCTGATAATCTTCCCGCGTAACTGTTTGGCCCGATTTGGTATCAGGGTCGATCAACGGCACCTGATAAGTCATCACCACCACCTCATCGAGACGCACGCCTTCACCGTTTGAGAGGGCCAGTGTAACATACGCTGTTTTTCCTTCCCCCACTTGAACATCTTTTACCTCAACGGTTTGGTAGCCCACGTAAACCCCTTTAACCGTGTACTTTCCGGGGGAGAGCGGCTTAATAAATGCCTCTCCATCCATGTTTGTGGTGGCAACACCCACCTGAACCCCGTCCCTGTAAGCAACCACGTTCGCAAAGGGTATCGCTTCCTTCGTCGCTTTATCCTGCAAAACAACTTTTATTGCGCCGTTATCAGATTGTGCCAAACCTGAAAAGCTCATAAAAACTACCCAAACAATTGCTAAATAAATTTTCTTCATATACTGTTAAATTACCTTAATATCTTCCTATGCAAAGCGTTAAATTTAGAAACCCTTATCTTATATAGCAAAAAAAAAAACTTGCTTTTAACTAAAAGGATGGTACTCAATAGATTAAACTTCGGTATTTTATTAACAAAAATTTAATCTTTCCTAAAATTAAGTCCTGTTTTTTGAACAAAAATTAACATATTTTGATGTGGCAAAATGAACTTGATAAGTGGGCCAAAATGGAGATTAATTGGCTGGTGTTTTTTTTGGCGAATTGTTTTTGGGTTTGCTTCTTTTTTTCAACCACCGTTTGGCGAAAAATTCTTTTCGGTTATCGTTGTTGCGAAAAGCAGTATTCCTGCTCAATTTCATGCGCTTTCGCACTTGTTTTGTTTGAATTCGTTTATGGTGTTTTTTTACTGCTTTCCGTTCGGCTTTTTCTTGTTTTCGTTTTTCGCGGTGCTCCCGACGTTGTTGCTTCCTCATTCGGAGTTCCTTACTGAAGGATAATTGGCGGGGGCCGGAATCGGGCACACGCTGAGCCGCAGCGCAGAAAAATAATAAGAGGAATGCAATGAGTGTGGCCTTTCCTTTCACCCTGTAATTATTTTTTGTATCGAATAACTTCTACTCCAAATCTTCTTAAGAAGTCCACTCCTTCATCGGAGCTCAGGCCTTTGTAATCAGCGTAACTGTCTTTGTAAAATACTTTTTTGATGCCAATGGTAAAGATCACTCTGGCACAAGCTATACAGGGGGAAAGGGTGACATATAACGTGGCGTCTTTCATACTCACATTGTTTTTAGTGGCATACAGGATTGCATTTTGCTCGGCATGCAAAGCAAGTGAACAACTTCCCTTACTGTCGCGCGCACATCCGTCTTCGGGCCATTCCTGGTCGCAGTTATGAGTACCAGCCGGTGGTCCGTTATAACCAAGTGAAACAATCCTAGTGTCCTTTGTGAGCACAGCTCCTACCTGAGCTTTTACACAGTGTGAGCGAAGCGCCAGCTTTTCAGCCAGCTCCATGTATATTTCGTCGAACGAAGGTTTTTTGATCATTACCTGAATGCTGATTAAATTAGTGCCGATGATTCTGTTTTTCGTGTCTTTGACCCTTAAATTGCCTCGCTCACAACTTCTTTTACGTCGTCGGGTAACAGTCTTTTTAGGAGTGCTTCGATGCCGGCTTTTAAGGTCATGGTGCTACTGGGGCAACCACTGCAACTCCCTCGCATTTGCACAGTAACAACGCCTTCTTTTAATTCTTTGAAAGTGATGAGACCTCCGTCTTGCTCAACGGCGGGACGAATATATTGTTCGAGCACTTCGATGATCTTATTCTCAACATCGTTTAGGGGCGCACTGTGTTGCGTGTTGATTGAAATCGTTTCTTTAAACGAGGAATCCTTCGCTACCTCTTGTTCGGGTAATTTAGTGATGATGGCGTGGCCTGCATTCAAATGCCCGGTGATAAACACCCGCAATTCGTCTCTGATTTCTTCCCACTCCACCACGTCCTGTTTGGTGATGGTGATATAATTAGAAGAAATAAAGATCCGCTTTACAAAGGGGAATTGAAACAAAGCCCTTGCCATGGGTGCATCGGTTGTTTCAGAGGGATTTTTATATTCAGCTGAAGCGCCACTTACCAGCAATAATTTATTGGCAACAAATTTGATGCTCGATGGATTGGGCGTTTCTTCGGCATAAATGATATAGGGGATTTCGTCCATGTGTTTCGTTATTTTTTGATGTCCTCAAAGATACAAACTAATATGCTATTTTTTTGATCCGCAACCACTTTCAGAATTCTGCAGCTACTCTGTTCTTAATCTGTTTGCCAACATGTACCTGATCTCGGAGTAGGTGATATAATCGGGTAACTTATTTTTAATCGGATTAATGCCCGCTTCGTAGTTAAAATCCACAAGAGCATCATTAATTAACTTTTGTTTTTCCTTGCTCACGAGGTCATCCACCCCAATATCCCCGTTCGTAATATAAGGAATCAAGTGCCCTTGAATAGTGCTCAGAGCAAAACCCCGTCGTTTGGCTATCTCTTCCGGTTTTAGTCCTTGTCGAAAAAGCGCATAGGTTTGTTCTTTGGTGCTTACCTTCTTTCCATCCTCATGCGTTATTGGATCGTTTGCCTTTTTTTCCTTTTTAGTTTTCTTCTTTTTGGAAGCCTTTTGATCCATGGCACTTTCAAGCCCATTTTGGATCATGAATTCCCTAATAATCTTTAAAAAATATTCTCCAACTGCCTCTACTTTAGCTTCGCCAAAACCTGATATATTCAGAAGCTGCTCGGCGGTTTCAGGTAAATAATTGGTGAGTTCGATGAGGGTTTTAGTATTTGCTACCAAATAAATGGGCTTTTGTTCATCGTTGCAAATCTCGTCGCGCTTTAAAAGCAGAGCTCTGTATAGTTCCGGGTACTGCACCTCGGCTGATACCTTTGCGTTTTTGGCGCTGGCATAGGTATTTATTCTAATTTCAGGATACACGAGCTTCATTTTGTGGTCAACAAACTCATGAAATACAAAGCCCTTTTCGCAGATTTGAACCAGATAATATTTTGCATACAAGGATTCAAACAATGTCTGCAGGTTTTCGTTGAGCGCAGTAGCCGCTTCTTTGCTTTCGGTAAGCAATGTGCAATTTTTAAGTACATCCAAACACTTCTTGTATTCTTCCGAAAAATAAGCTGAGGCCTGTTTGATTCGCGTTTGAAGATTCGCGTTTGTTTCAATGCCCGGAGTTTGTTGAATGAGCACTTCTAATTGCGATTTAAATTTACGGGAAACATCACTCAGGGTATCAATCTTCGAACCCAGCAAAGTGACCCAATCGCCCCCGGCAGAATTGAGACGAGATTTATAAAGCTGCGCAATTCCTGCGAGATCATTTCTGCTTTGCACTTGTTCGCTGAGGTCGAATAAATTCATTAAAACTGTTTTAATATAGTCGCGTTGAGCATCACTAAAAATCGTGGTTACTTGTTCGTGGTTGTGTTTGGTGTCTGCAAAATTGAGAATTAAACGGTCGTTCAGTAAACTCTGACTGTTGATTTTTGAACTGAGGGTAAGTCCCGAAAGACTTCTACACCTGCTTAAGGCCACGTATACTTGACCCGCACTAAATGCTTCTGCCGCATCAATGATTAGTTTTTCAAATGTGAGTCCCTGACTTTTATGAATGGTAATGGCCCAGGCCAACCGCAAAGGATATTGTTGAAAGGTGCCAAGGACTTCTTCTTCTATGTGCTTTGTACTTTTGTCAATTTTGTAGGAGATGTTTGTCCAGGTTTCTTTGGACACTTCAATTTCATAACGATCTTCATCGCAGGTTACCTTGATTTTTTCTTGATCGAGATAGGTCACAACGCCAATCTTTCCGTTATAATAATTTTTCTCTACATTATTTTTGAGAAACATCACTCGCGTTCCCTTTTTTAAGGTGAGAGCCTCTTCAGCCGGGAAATTTCTTTCTGAAAATGTACCCTCTAATTCAGATTTGAACGTGTATTTTTTTCCGGGAAGCGCATGGAGATTCCGCGCATTGATCTCATCGGCCTTTCTGTTATGGGTGGTAAGTGTGATGTTGTTCTCATAATCGCTTTGGGAAATAGTTGCCTTATAATGTGCATTTAATTGGTGGAGACTCTCCGCGTCGAGGGCATTGTTCCTCACTTTATTAAGCAGCTCGATAAACGTTTGATCACTTTGACGGTAGATTTTTTCAAGTTCAATGTACACCGGCGGATTATTTTTTATGACCATACTTTCAAAAAAATACGGACTTTGGTAGATGGACTTTAAGAGTTGCCATTCTTCCTGTTGCACCACGGGTGGCAATTGATACATGTCGCCGATGAGCATGACTTGGACACCGCCAAAAGCTTGCTGGTGCTTTTTCCGGGTTATGCGGAGCGTTTGATCGATTTGATCGAGAAGGTCGGCCCGCACCATACTTACTTCATCAATTACGAGCAATTCCAGATTCCTAAAAATGGCAAGGCGCTGTGAATTGTATTTTAGGGTGGGCAAATTGTTTTTTGACAGATCGGGTTCCCCTCCGGGTTTTGAAACCGAAAGGAAAGGAGTAAATGGAAACTGAAAAAAAGAATGAATGGTGGAGCCCCCGGCACTGATGGCTGCTACACCGGTGGGTGCTACAATACTGATCTGCTTAAACGTTTTTTCCCTAATATATTTAAGGAGGGTGGTTTTGCCGGTTCCTGCTTTTCCGGTGAGGAAAAGAGATTGATTGGTTTGGTTAACAAAGCGTAGTACTTGTTCAAACTGGGAGTTAATTTCAATGGAGCTCATGGGGCAACAAAGTAAAACAAAAAAAAATCAAATTACCTCCGGGAAATTTATGAACAGTTACAAAAAATTATGCAGGAAGTTGAAATTCTTGATGATTTTTAGGTCACAGTATCGGTCTAACGAAAATGAACACAGGATGAATGATGAAATTAAGAACAAAATTTGTGACCTCAGGGCCTGTTTTACAGATTAATAAGTGAAAAACTAGTGTCCAATTGCCAAAAAATACTGTTTTTAGTTTATCGAAAATTTGTCAAATCTAAAACGCTAATTATGAAAAAGATCTACTTCAAAATGGCTTTACTGATTGTTGGCTTAAGTTTACATCAGATGGTTACTGCTCAATGTGCTTTTACCATTGTTAATGGTTCTGCTACCAATATGTTCACGGTGATCCGAAACGGAAACAATCCTGTTGCTGTTGATAAGAGTTTGAATAGGATCGTTTTTGTAAATCATACTAATGTCGCCTCTTTCGGTGGTAATTAGGGAGAGTTATGCGACGATAGTAGTACGAACGCGTGTACTACCCGGACCTTAAATCAGGGGGTCCTCAATCCAATTAATTCAGATTACGCACGATATCCCCATCTTGCCATCTACAATCCGAGTCTTAATACCGTTCCGTTCAATATTAATTTTTACAAAGCAATTAATAAATTATCTTTGTCTACTTAAAGATTTAATTATGGGAAGGATTTTTCAAACTCGAAAAGCGACGATGTTCAAGCGCTATGCTAAAATGGCCAAAGCGTTTACCAAAATAGGACGTGAGATTGTAATGGCTGTGAAATTGGGAGGGCCCAATCCTGATTCGAATCCGCGATTAAGAATGGTGATCCAAAATGCTAAGGCCGTAAACATGCCGAAGGTAAATGTGGAGTCGGCCATTAAAAGAGCAACTGAAAAAGACTCGACCAATTACGATGAGGTAATTTATGAAGGTTATGCGCCCCATGGTGTGCCGGTTCTTGTAGAATGCACCACCAATAACCCTACACGCACTGTAGCCAGCGTGCGTATGTATTTTAGCAGAGCAAACGGAGCATTGAGCACCAACGGTTCGGTGAGTTTTATGTTCGATCACGTGGTTTTATTTAAGATCGATGCCGGATCATTAAATAAAGACGAGCTGGAACTTGAACTTATTGATTTCGGTTTGGAGGATATAACTTTTGATGAAGACCACAAACAATACATTATTCAAACGCAGTTCAGCGATTACGGAAAAATGCAACATGCCCTTGAAGAACGGCACATCAATGTGATTGAGACCAGCAAAGTATATGCGCCCACCACCACCAAAGAACTCAGTGCCGACCATGAAGCAGAAGTAATGGCCATGATTGAAAAAATGGAAGAAGACGACGACATTGAAGCCGTTTACCATAATATCGCCTAGGCCTTTGGAAAAGAAATGGCGAATAGCCGTCCCTAATGGGATTGGAGATATGGAAGATTTACAGACTCAATTGAATGTAGACCGCGTGGTAGCTACACTTCTAAGGCTGCGGAAAATTGTAAGCTACGAGCAAGCAAAAACTTTTTTCCGCCCCGAGCTCAGTCAATTGCACGATCCTTTTTTAATGAAAGGGATGAAGAAAGCGATTGAACGCATTCAGGAGGCGATTACTGCAAACGAAAAGGTGCTAATTTTTGGTGATTATGATGTGGATGGCACTACTGCTGTAAGCATCGTATATAGTTTTCTTAAAGATCATATCAAAAATATTGATTATTACATTCCAGACAGGTATAAAGAAGGATATGGAATTTCCATTCAGGGTATTGACTTTGCTGCTGATAATAATTTTTCTCTTATCATCGCGCTTGATTGTGGGATCAAGGCCAATGACAAAGTAAGTTATGCCAACAGCAAGAATGTTGATTTCATCATCTGCGACCATCATTTACCCGGCAGAGAATTGCCGGAGGCAGTTGCCATTTTGGATCAGAAGCAGAGTGATTGTCTCTACCCCTACAAGGAACTTAGTGGGGCCGGAATTGGTTTCAAGCTCATCCAGGCATTTTCATTAGCAAATAATCTGTCGCAAGAGCACTGTTATAATTATTTGGATTTGGTAGCAACCAGCATTGCGGCCGATATTGTACCTATTACGGGAGAAAACAGGGTAATGGCCACTTTTGGACTCGACAAGATTAACACAAAACCCCGCCCGGGAATTAAAGCACTACTTGCCATCAATCAACAAAAATCGGCCGCCACAATAAACACACTGGTGTTTACACTTGGGCCGAGGATCAACGCTGCCGGAAGAATAGAACATGGAAGTAAGGCTGTTGAATTGCTAACTTGCGAGGATGATGCTTTGGCGGAAAAATTTGCCGCCGCCATAAATGAAACCAACACGACACGCCGTGACCTTGATCTTGGAACCACTTTGGAGGCCCTTGAAATGATGGAGCAGGATGTACTCACGGCCGGTAGAAAAAGTACTGTGTTATTTAACGAGCACTGGCACAAGGGGGTAATTGGGATAGTGGCTTCACGACTTATTGAAAAATATTATCGTCCTACAATAATCTTAACGGAGACCGATGGAAAAGTGGCGGGCAGTGCTCGAAGTGTGAGAGAGTTTGATGTGTATACCGCCATTGAAAAATGCAGTGATTTGCTGGAACAATTTGGTGGTCACAAATTTGCGGCAGGTCTGTCATTAAAAAAAGAAAATGTGGAAGCGTTTCGAAACAAATTCGAACTAGTAGTTTCTGCGTCGATAACAGAAGATCAGCTTACGCCAAAAATTGAAGTTGATGTTGAATTGGAATTTCATGAAATCACCGAAAAAATACTCCGTATTTTAAAACAATTTGCACCGCATGGTCCTGAAAATATGGCGCCTCTATTTTGTTGCCGATCGGTGTTTGATACCGGCTGGGGGCAGGTATTTGGAAACAATCATCTAAAACTGGAGCTGTTTCAGAAAGCAAATCCAAATATTCGTTTTCAGGCCATCGCGTTTGATAAAGGAGATTACGTGAATTTCTTTCAGCGAAAGATCCCGATGGACATTGTTTTTAAAATTCAGGAAAATGAGTTTAAGGGGGCGACTACCATTCAGTTAGTAATTGAAGACCTAAAGGTGAGCGCTATCTGATTTGGCGAGGTCGCCGAGATTTACATTAATTAGATGTGTCAACCGCCACAAAAGCGCTGACGCCACAAAGACGAGGGCGGTAAGAAGACCGATCCAGATCCCCACCGTTTCCATATGGAACGTAAAAGCTAAGAGGTAGGCTAAAGGAAGTGCAATCACCCAGTATCCTACAAGTGTGATGAGAGTGGGAAATCTCACGTCTTCAAGCCCTCGCAGAATTCCAATGATGGTTACTTGCATCCCGTCAAACATTTGAAACATAGCGGCAATAATTAAAAGTACGGAAGCTAATCTGATCACGCCCGGCTCAGTGCTGAACGCCATTGGCAAATAACTATGAAGTGCAGAAAAGATCAATCCAAATGTAGCCATAACCACTAATACTAGAATAATAGATGCGCGCGAGGCTTGTTTTATTTCCTTCCAGTTACTTTGTGCGTTTAATGTGCCAGCTCTAATAGTAGCTGCGCTCGCAATTCCGCTTGCAAACATATACGTGAAAGCCGCAATACTGAGAGCAATGCCATGGGCGTCAATTTGTTCTTTGCCGAAGGTTCCGGCCATGAACCCTGCTATCACAAAGGCCGCTACTTCAAATGTAAACTGCATGGCCGAATTAAATCCAATCATCCAAAGTTCTTTAAGCTCTCTCCAGTTGATCTTTACTGTGCCAAGTATTTTTGTGATCTCTTTTGTAAGGGGAGAAAAGAGTACCAGCGCCAGAAACGACAAACCCATGAACATACGTGCAAAAAAAGAAGCCCAGGCAGAGCCCATGTAACCCATTTCAGGAAAACCGGACTTGCCATAGATTAACACATAATTCAACACAATATTGATGAGATTGCCTACAATACTTATGATGAGGGCCATGCGGGTATTACTTAGGCCTTCACAATATTGTTTGCAAGCAAAAAACAAAGAAATGGGAATCATTGAAAAAATAAGGACATCAAAAAATGGAACCGCAAGAATTACAACTTCAGCGGGCTGCTGCATATACTTCAACAAGCCCGAAGCCAGAATAAGAAGAATAAAACACACGATGGCCACACCAAGGTTTAGAGCGATAGAATTTTTGAAGAGTGAGGCCTTTTTGAGGAGATCATTATTTTGCTGAGCACCGGTAACAAGCGGGGTGGTAGCGTAACTCATTCCAATAGCAAACACCATGAATAACATGTACAGATTATTTGCCAAAATGCCGGCTGCCTGTTCCGTGGGGCCGATTCTTCCTAAAAAAATGGTATCCACCATTCCCGTAATCACATGCCCTAGTTGCGTGATCACCAGTGGCCAGGCCAGGTGGATCGTTTCGCGGGTATGTGCATTCTTAAAAATTCCGGAACTCATAAGGCTTGTAAAGATAAGGGTTTCACGCAATCAAGGAAAGAACGGCGCAGGCTGTTTTGTGTGGAATTTGTAAGACATCAATTTTTATTTTAGAACAGGTTGCAACGCCTTTGTTAACCAAACTTTGATGTCGTTCAATTCGCTGCCACTTATAGAATGGGGCATTTCATAATTTTTGAAGGTGAGATCGGCTACCTTTTTTTCTTTGAAGAACGCATAGGCCTTTTCGCTATCAGTGAATTTTATTACGTTGTCGGAATGACCATGGGCAATAAAGATTTTCACCTGAGTCACTTGCTTCCAGTCTGCAGCAACTGTTCTGGTTTCTTCTAACATTCTGCCGCTCAAGGAAATGATTCCTTTTACTTTTTTTGGTGCAGAAACAGCTATTTCATAGGCCATAATGGCCCCCTGACTAAAACCAAGCACATACACCTGAGTGCTATCTGCATGATACGCTGCGCAGGCCTTACTGATAAATGACAAGAGCAATTTTTTACTTTCTTTCACCTGAGAATACGCATACTTCATCTCATTGTTTTGAAGGAACTCAACATCGTACCAGGAAAAACCACCGTTTCCGGCTTTGAAGGGTGCTCTGATAGAAAAAGTGATGAACTTTGGATCAAATGCTTGCGCCATGTCGAGAAGATCATTTTCATTACTTCCATAACCATGCAGCAAGATCAATACCGGAGTTTTGGCGTTTAAGGTGGAAGGCTGACTAACCGAGTAGCTCAGCGGCGTGTCTATTACTTGCGCACGCGCGTGGCAAACGAACACTATGACGAATAAATAAGTTATTACTTTCCTCATCGTCCTCTTCTTCTTTTATGATCCTTAAATAGTACTTTTTTCTCAGTCCCTTTTTCCTCCATATCGGCGAAGGTATACGTGAGCTGCTTTTTGACAAGATCTGCTTCTAACACAATGATCTTCACCGGATCTCCAAGACCATAGATTTTGTTTGTGTTTCGGCCGATATACCTGTAATTATCTTCGTCATACATAAAATGATCGCCTTTAAGGTCTCTGCTCTTCACCATTCCCTCACATCTATTTTCAACAATCTCCACATAAATTCCCCATTCGGTTACGCCACTTATTACCCCATCAAAGGTCTCCCCTATTCGATCCTTCATGAATTCAACTTGTTTGTATTTTACTGACGCCCTCTCAGCTTCTGCCGCAGTGCGCTCCATATCACTGCTGTGTTTACATAAAAGTTCAAGATCCTCTTTGTTAGAAAATGTCTTGCCATTTAAACGGGCTTCTAATAAGCGATGAACCAGCACGTCGGGATAACGACGAATGGGAGAAGTGAAGTGAGTATAATAGTCAAATCCCAAGCCATAATGTCCAATGTTTTTGGTGGTGTATATCGCTTTGGGCATACTTCTCACAGCAAGCAATTCGATCATGCTCTGCTCCTTCTTGTTTTTTACATCCACCAATAATTTGTTGATTGATTGTGCTACATTTTGACGGTTTGCTACATTCATTTGATGACCGAAGCGGGCTGCAAATCCGCTTAATTCCTGCATCTTCTCGTCACTTGGCACATCGTGAACGCGGTACACACATACATGTTTAGGGTCTTCAGGTCCTTTCTTTTTTGAATGCGATTTTTGAGAATTTACTTCCGTTTTTCCGCCAATAAATTCGGCCACTTTTTTATTTGCCAACAGCATAAAGTCTTCAATGAGTTTATGGGCATCCTTTTGTGTTTTAAAAAATACACCTACTGGATTTCCTTCTTCGTCGAGGTGAAACTTAACTTCTGCCTTATCAAAAAATATAGAACCTTTTCGCTGCCGTTCGTGCCGCAGTTTTTTCGCCAAACGATCCAAAACCATGATTTCATCCTTGTATTCTCCTTCTCCCGTTTCTATGATCACTTGCACATCTTCGTACGAAAATCGTCGGTCACTATAAATAATCGTTTTACCAAACCATTGATCTTTAATTTGCGCATCATCATCCAAATGAAATACAGCACTAAAGCAGTATTTTTCTTCTTTTGGCCGGAGAGAACAAACAAAATTACTCAGCACTTCGGGAAGCATGGGTATTACTCTATCCACTAAATAAACACTGGTGGCCCGATTCACGGCTTCTTTGTCGAGCACAGTGCCGGTTTTTAAGTAGTGGGTGACATCGGCAATATGAACACCTATTTCCCACAAGCCATTATCCAGTTTTTGAATCGACAACGCGTCGTCAAAGTCTTTCGCGTCAATAGGGTCGATGGTGAAAGTTGTAATTTCTCTAAAGTCCCGCCGCTTTTCAACTTCGGCAGCTGTAATTTCGGTGGGCAATTTTTTTGCTTCGTACTCAACTGCATCCGGAAAATGCTCAGGCAAACCATATTCCGCCATAATGGCATTCATTTCTGTTTTGTGCTGACCCGGAAATCCAAAAACCTCAGTCACCATTGCTGTAGGATTTTGATCTCCTGCTTTCCATTCTTTGAAACGAATCTGTACCTTCTGTCCATCGAGCGCTCCTTTGAGGTCAGTGCTCCGAATAAAAAAATCGACGTGAATCTTGTTGCTGTCGGGGATCACGAATGCGAATTTGGGATTGATCTTAATAGTGCCAACAAACTCGGTCTTTGCCCGTTTAATTACTTCAACCACTTCACCTTCTTTTCGACGGCCCTGGCGTTTAGATAAAATATTTACTTTAACAAGGTCGCCCTGAAATGCATCTTTTGATCTTTTTGCGGGAATAAATATATCCTGCTCTGATTCACTGAACACCACAAATGCTGTACCCTGACTCGTAAAATCGATTGTACCCGTTACGTAGTTCTTCGTTTCTTTTATCTGGTACTTCCCGGTTTCCTTTTCAATCACAAAACCTTGTTGCTTCAGCCCTTCAAGGGCTTCAATCAATTGCAGGCGTTCAGCGTCGGAATTAATTTCCATAGCGGCTCCGAGCTGTTTGTAATTAAATGTTTTAGAATCGTTATGTTTTAGAAAGTCTAGTACTTCTTCAAAGAGATAACGTTTTGGCTTTTTATTTTTTGACATTGATTAAAGGTACGCATACCCACTTGAATGAGAAGAAAATGATAAAGGGTGTTATCAACAATGATTATTTGAAAGACTGATATTGCATCGTGATCTAATGCTTTGCAATATCTGCCACAATTTTGGGGTAATCTCTTTTTGAATGTTCCTCTAATTTTAAATTAAGTGATTGGAAACACGCCTGCTTTAACTTAGGCTGGCAATCTTTTTTGATACAAATTTGTTTTTAAGAGATTCAACGAATTCGAGAAATTTTTTCAAATCAGCGGAAGTGGTGGCAAGCCCCACTGAAATTCTGGTACCACCCCTCATTTTACCAAAGAATTTGATCATGTCCTCATACACTTCCTTTTCAGAGCCCAAGTAATGGTCGGGATTTTGATTTTCAAAATAACCCGACATATCTTCCTGATTGAGCGAACTGTTGATTTCATCAATGCCCGGGTTGCAGAAACAACCTGAGCGAATAGAAATCATCATACCATTGGCGTATTCTTCAATTTCAGGGTACGAAAACATGTTCCCGTTTTTGTCGAAAAAACTCATGATCATGGTTCCTCCGCGTTTTGAAAAATCTTTTGGCCCGATGATCTTAACAATTGGCGTGCCATCGGCATGTTGACACTTTCCCAGTTCCGCGGATAGTGTTTCTGCCAAAGACCGAACACGGCGGGAGATGCGATCCATGCCAATGGATTCGATGTAATCAAGTCCTATTTTGACTGCAGGAATATCCAGATAATTTACGGTGCCATCTTCAAACCGTTCATGCCCGGAAGCCAGAAACCGTTTTTGGGTCACCACCGAAACCAATCTTACTGTGCCACCGGCAAACCAGGGTTTACAGAGTTTTTCAAAAGTTGATTTCTTTATTAGCAAACAACCCAAACCGGTGGGATATCCGAAAATTTTATAGAACGAGACGGAAACAAAATCGGGTTGCACTACTGAAAGATCTAATTTTGAGGTGGGCACAAATGCTGCTGCATCTAAAAGCACATCAAAACCATTTTCCTGAGCTACCGAAACCCAGCTAAGATCGTGCTTTACACCCGATACATTGGATTGAGCTGGAAAAGCGAACAGATTTGCCTTACTTTTTGGAGTCTTTTTTAGAGCATCGTTTAACAAAACTTCGTCAATCTGTAAGTCGTCATGCTGCACGTGAACATACTTCGTAGTGCCTTTTTTTCCGTTACAATATTCACGAATTCCATTCACCGAATTATGGTTGTCGGCAAGTATGAGAAAAGTACTATCCTGACTAAAAGGATAACTTTCACCAATTATTCTAAGAGCGCCCGAGGCATTTGGCGTAAATACACAATAATAATCTTCTGCTTGAAAGAACTGCAGCACTTTTGCACGACTTTCTTCCACCATTTTGGTGGCAAGTTTCGAGGTGGGATTAGTAGAATGAGGATTTCCCAGAACATTGGCAAGTAGCATCTCGTGATGGTTGTTTACCTGAGAGGCAGCGTACAAGTTTCCTCCAGTATAATCAAGGTATACATGTTTACCGGCATCTACACGTGCGTATTCATTTTTTCTCAGCTCATTAAAAAATTCATCATCACTCAAATTCATCATATTCAAATTATTTCTGGTCTCCAAAGATAAGACATATTTAATAGGAATTGTGCTATTTTGCCGCCCTTTTCTGTAAGAGTGATCAGGTGATTTTTTCGCCATCCTCGAGTCGAAAAAAAATATCACGCCGCATTTATTACCGGCTTACAAACCCTCGAATCTGCCCTATTGCACCAAGATCTTACCTGAAAGAATCTCTTGTGTTTCGTTTCCCAACTGATAGAAATACAGACCCGGAGACAACGAAATTTCCAGATCAGTTTGTTTTGAATACAGCTCTGTTTTAAGAATCAAATTGCCAAGTAAATCCCTTAGGATAAAAGTTTCATTTATAGTTGCAGATTGTTTTAGAGTGATATGCAGCAAATTACGTGTCGGTTTAAGATAAACCTGACATGTTTTTTCGGGAACTTCTTCAGGAATTTCAGTTCCTGCACAGGGAGAGTAGTTTAAGATCTTCACGCCTGTCCAGTTCGATGTAAAAGGGATAGCGGCGCAGATGTACGACAGGTAGATTTGATCCTGAAACAATCCCAATCCCCAGGTACCCAAATTATTTGCCGAGCCTCCGTAAAAATTGCACGAGTCGGGTGCCGCTGGATTTGTAACATCCACCACCATCATATCACTTTTGCCGGTAGAGAGAAATATTTTCTTGCAGGTTTTATTATAACTTATCTCATTAGAGTGAACAGGGCTAGTAAACCAATTATTATTGGGACAATTATATGGATTCCACCAACCGTTCATTGAAATTGCAGCGGTATCAGAAATATTAAGAAGTTCCATGCCGCAATAATCAACGGCCACATATGCCAAAGAGCCGTCGACAATGATATTGTTATACGCTTTGGGACGATTGAGAGGGGTGAACATTACCGGGTTGCACCAACGACCGGTTTCTTTTGGCGCCATTTTGTTGTTGCAATTTATAATTCTGACTCCTCCGGCGTCGTAGCAGAGATACACGATAATATTTTGCACTTCCATTCCGCGTGCATTATAAAGTTGAGGATTGGGATTTAAGACAGGTGGAAAATTTATACCGGGAATAAACTGAGAAACTTGTTGGATACTACTTTTGTTGCTGATGTCCAACACAATCAATCCGCTTTGCATGGCCCCCAGATAGGCATAATTTCCTTCCACCTTTACAATTCCCGCGCCTGTTGAAGATGAATTGAGCACATAAATACCCATAACACTGGGGCTTGTTGGGGAGGAAATGTCTACAATTGCCATTCCTGCTTTTTGAGGATTGGTGAAGGTGTTTCCAAGAGCAAGGTAGAGGTAATTTCCGCTTTGCGTAAGGTTCATCACGTGCAATTGACCCAGTAAAGCAATTGGGACAGTTGCTACTAAAGCGGGGCTGCTCTGAATGGATATATCATAGATCTTTAAGCCGGCCTCTTTATTTGCTATGTATAAAAAGGGTTTGCCTGCAATATCATGCATCATCGTCATAGCCATTTCATTGCAGGTTGATGAGATGTCGGACCTCCATTGAATGTTCATCGTATTGCAGTTTTGAGCTAGATGACTAGCTGCCAGGAAAGTTAAAACTGCTAGAATGATTCTGCATTTTTTCATTTGCATGATGATTATTGTTATTGCATAGAAGGACAAACTTTGCTTCCATATGTACAGAACACACAACAATCCCCATCTTTAGGATGCAGGGTGGATTTGCAGTTTTCGCAGATATAGCGAATCACACAAACGTCCGTAGGCATCATCTCAAACTTTTTATATCCACAATGGGGACAGGTAATTTCGGAGCGGTATTTTTCGAGGGAATCAGGTAGTTGTGTTTTCATCGCACCCAAAGTATCACTATTTTTTACGTCGTTTTTTAGAGCTTTCACTTCTCTATCTGTGGTTTGGCAAGCAATAAAAAAAAGTACACTAAATATAGTTATAAATTTTGATAGCCTTCTGGAGGGCATATTTATGTTTTTTTTCATACTGATTAACAACTCAGCGACCATATTTGTGAGAATTTTCTTTATTCTTTAAAAGTTCGGGGAACAGAAGGATCGGTAAAAATTACATAGTCACCGAGCCCCTTATTCGCCGAACTTAGCGTTACGTTGGGAAATTCTTTATCGCCTGAATTGCAGGAAATAATCAATACTTTGAGTTTTGGGCTATATTTTTTCAACTGGGCCACAGCACCAAAACCTTCATCACTATGAAACTTTCCATTCAATTGAAGTACTTTTGCATTTTTATTTGTCTTAAAAATCTTGCTGATAGAATAAGCCATGGTGGCGTCCCACAAGGATTGCGAATGCACAATATGTTTTGGCATCATGCTGTTTAAAGAAGGAAGGGCTTTGATGGAAGTGTCTTTAGAAGGGATGCCGGCACTGGCACCATCCGACATCTGGCTCATGAATTTTTGATAATAGTCGCCCGTTGCGGTATCGTATGGTAATGGCGGTAGAAATGACTTTGCCACCTTAGATAGATCTTTTAGAGCGACCTGACCATTTCGTGAGGCCATGTTATTATACCTTGCCGGAGAGTTAGCGGCAACCACTTTTAATTTTTTTTCTTTGGCAAATTCAACCAATGCTCGGTAGTCTTTATAATTGCTCCACGTGCGGGCTTCTTTCTTGATATTCTTTTCGCGGATATACCCGGCGAGGTATTCATCCAACACCAATTGGCAGTCGGTCTCAAACATTTCCATACTTAAGGTCACTTTCTCGCCATAGGTCTCATACAAGCCCTTTAATACTTCCAATTGCAGAAAATGTGCAACGGAGTCGTTGTGCTCTTCCCCAAAAAACACCACATCGTAATTTTTGACATCCTGAATGACGTCAGCAAGGGTGATTTCTTTCATGGTTTTTGAAGAAAAAACTTTATAGTTATTTTGAGTCAGAGAATCCTTCTGCATTGAGAAAGAGAGGCTTATGACGGCGATTACGGAAAGAATGAATTTTTTCATAGGTGAATTTTGATTCAAATTTAGGACTAATTTGGAGAAGAGATGGTATTTCGCGTTTTCCTGCTGTGGTTTCAGTATTTCTTCATATATTTGGTTTGGTGCAGGTAAATTTGTGAAGATTTACCTGTTCTGTTTGATATAATATTTGGAAATTAAATTTAAAAGAATTGGTTATGGATCTAAGGAAAGTAGTTAAGCAACTTTGCATTGTTGTTTTCATGTTTTGTGTTACTTTAATAGGTAAAGCTCAGGTTGGGGCTGCATTAAATTTTGATGGAGTGGATGATGTGGTGGCAGTACCAAACATCTCGGGCTTTGGAAGCAGTGATTTTACAATTGAAAGTTGGGCCAAATTTAATGCGGTACAATTGGAAGCTAGTCCCACCATAATAAGTAACAAGGTGGCAGGCCCAATCGGCATCACGTTATTTATGAATAATTCGGGTAACGGTTTTATTTATCTTGACCTTGCCAACCTCACCAATACCTTCTTTCCTATTAGCACCATGGATGTGCGTGACAATGCATGGCATCATTATGCGGTTACCCGTACGGGGAATTTGTACACTACTTATTTTGACGGAGTTAATACGAGTTCATTTACTGCTGCTGTGACCATTACCAATACTGGTCAGTTTCAGTTAGGATACAATTCTCAAAATGTTTTCTCGCACATGGTGGGTTCCATTGATGAAGTTAGGGTGTGGAACTTGGCTCGTACTTCTTGTGACATATCTTTATATAAGAATGTTGAAATCGCAACAACTGCGGGATCACTTCTGGCGAATTATCATTTTAATCAAGGAGTAGCCGGTGGTAATAACGCTGGAATCACTTCGCTAACCGATCTTTCGGGAAATGTCTACACCGGAACTTTAACCAGTTTTGCGCTCACGGGAGCAAGTTCAAATTGGATTACACCGGGAGGTGTCACCTCAGGAAGTACGGCTATTGTGCCGCTTGTTGCTCCGGGAACCCAAACCAATGTTCTTTGTAACGGTGGTGCAACGGGAATAGTTGCAGTATCAGCCGGAGGCGGCACAGGTCCTTATACATATACATGGCTACCAAGTGGGGGAACTGCGTCAATAAGCACGGGTCTTACGGCGGGCAACTATTCTTGTATTACTACGGATGCTCGAACTTGCACAGTAGTAGCAGGTTTCGTCGTTACTGAACCGGCAGGGGCACTTGCAACGGGCACCACTATTACCAATGTTTTGTGTAACGGAGCCAGCACCGGCAGCGGTACAATTACCTCTTCAGGGGGTACTTCTCCCTATACTTATTTATGGTCCACCGCAGCCACAACTTCTGTTATCTCGGGATTAAATGCCGGCGTAAGAACTGCAACAGTTACTGATGCCAACGGTTGTACTGATAGTAAATCAATAACTATCACCCAGCCCACAACACTTAATACCGCTACAGCTGTTTCTAATGTACTTTGTAACGGAGGAAGCGGAAGCGCTACAATTACGCCATCTGGCGGCACCGCCCCTTACAGCTACTTATGGACAAGCGGGGCAACCACTTCTGTTGCTACTGTACTTCTAGCAGGAGCCTACTCAGCTACTGTAACGGATGCTAATGGGTGTACAAGTATAAAGGCCACCACAATCACCCAACCTGTTACACTAACAACAAACACACTTGGAGTCAATATTACTTGTAATGGCGGAACGGGCAGCGCAACAATCAGTCCTGCGGGTGGCACAACACCTTATACCTATCTTTGGTCCAGTGGTGCTACCACTTCCTTTGTGACAGGCGCGCTTGCCGGAGTATATACCGCCACGGTGACCGATGCAAATGGTTGTGTCAGCAGTAAAGGAACAAACATTACTCAACCAACCGCACTCACAACTAACACAGCGGTAATAAATGTGTCTTGTAATGGAGGCACGGGAAGTGCTACCATCACTGTTTCCGGAGGCACAAGTCCGTATTCCTACCTCTGGTCCAGCGGTCCCACAGCTTCTGTAATTTCAGGCGTAGTTGCCGGAGTTTATACAGCAACTGTAACAGACGCCAACAGTTGTGCAAGTGTGAAAGCAGTTACCATATCGCAGCCTGCTACTGCTCTCGCAACGAGCACGGCAGTTTCAAACGTAGTGTGTAACGGGGGTACAGGTAGTGCCACTATTACTGCTTCAGGTGGAACTAGTCCTTACACGTATTTATGGAGTAATGGGGCCACCAGCTCCGTTGCTACAGTTCTGTTAGCAGGCGCTTACAGTGCTACCGTGACAGACTTTAATGGATGCACGAGTAACAAAGCGGCTACCCTTACGCAGCCAACAGCATTAAGCACCAGCACTGCTTTCACGAGTGTGTTGTGTAATGGAGGTACCGGTAGCGCTACCATCACCGCTGCAGGCGGCACAGGGGCATATTCCTATTTATGGTCAAATGGTGCCACCACTTCAATAGTGTCCGGCTTATTAAATGGAGCTTATACTGCTACCGTAACCGATGCCAATGGTTGCACTAGCAGTAAGGGCGTTTCAATCAGTCAACCTGCAGCTTTGCTGACCAGCACCAATGTCACCAATGTATTATGTAACGGAGGCACGGGAAGCGCGACGATTACTGCCTCCGGGGGCATTACGCCGTATACTTATTTATGGTCAACCACCGCTGTTACGTCCACGGTTTCGGGACTTGTTGCAGGGGCTTATACCGCAACTGTTACTGATGCAAATGGATGCACAAGTAGTAAAGCTGCCACACTCAGTCAACCTGCCGCGCTTGTCACTAGCACCGCGGTGAGCAATGCTTTATGTAATGCTGGAACGGGAAGTGCAACAATAACTGCTTCCGGCGGGACTAGTCCTTACACTTATTTATGGACTAGTGGCTCTACATCATCAGTGGCATCAGTTCTTTTGGCCGGTGCCTATTCGGCAACAGTTACCGATGCCAATGGTTGTTCTAGTAGTAAGTCTGCCAATATCTCGCAACCTGCTGCTCTAAACACAAGCACGGCAGTAACTAACGTATTGTGCAATGGTGCTACCGGGAGTGCTACACTTACCGCATCTGGAGGAACCAGTCCCTATTCTTATTTATGGTCGAGTGCCGCCACCACCTCGGTGGTATCGGGAATATTAGCGGGAGCCTACTCTGCAACAGTAACAGACGCAAACGGATGTACAAACTCCAATCTTATCACGATTTCGCAACCCGCGGCTTTACTAACAAGCACAGCGGTGACCAATGTACTTTGTAATGGCGGAACAGGCAGTGCAACCGTAACAGCTTCGGGAGGAACAACTCCTTACACTTATTTATGGTCAAGTGGGGGAACTACCTCCGTTATTTCGGGAATGATTTCTGGTGCATATAGTGCCACTGTGACGGATGCCAATAGTTGTACCAGCGTAAAAGCGCTTAACATTATTCAGCCCACTGCCTTAAGCACAAGTACAGCAATCACTAATGTTCTTTGTAATGGTGGTTCTACCGGAAGTGCTACTGTTACTGCTTCCGGAGGTACCGGAACATTCACTTATCTCTGGTCAACCGCCGCAACAACTTCTGTTATTTCAGGCCTAAACATCGGCGTGCGCACGGTCACGGTCACAGATGCCAATAGTTGCACCAGCAGTAAATCTGTTACAATTACACAACCAACCGCCCTAACCACAAATACAGCTGTTACAAACGTTTTGTGTAACGGCGGCACCGGAAGTGCAACAATAACAGCTTCCGGTGGCACGACTCCTTACACCTATTTATGGTCGAATGCCTCAACATCCTCAGTTGTTTCAGGAGCATTGGCAGGGGCCTACACAGGCACGGTAACAGATGCCAACGGTTGTACAAGCAGTAAAGTTTCTACGATCACACAACCTGCTGTTGCCTTAACAACCAGTACAGCTGGTATAAACGTATTATGTAATGGAGGAACCGGAAGTGCTACAATTACTGCTTCCGGGGGGACAAGCCCCTATACTTATTTATGGTCAAGCGGTGCAACCACTTCAGTTATTTCTGGAGTGGTTGCGGCTGCCTACACTGCCACTGTAACTGACGCAAACGGTTGCACCAGCAGTAAGCCAATTACGATCACCCAACCTTCCGCACTTAGCACCAGTACTGCTGTTACCAATGTGCTTTGCAACGGTGGTTCTACAGGAAGCGCCACGGTAACTGCTTCTGGTGGAAGCGGTGCCTATTCGTATTTATGGTCAACCGCCGCCACAACATCAGTAGTGTCGGGTCTAGGCTCAGGTGCTATTACTGTGACGGTGACAGATGCCAATAGTTGTACAAGCACGAAGGGCGTTACAATTACTCAACCTGTTGCACTTGCCACAAGTACCTCTGTAACGAATGTGCTTTGTAATGGTGGAACAGGAAGTGCTACTATTGCTGCTTCCGCGGGTACTACTCCCTATAGTTATTTGTGGTCCAGTGGATCAACCAGTTCAGTGCTCACCGGCGCATTAGCAGGTGCCTATACCGGCACAGTAACAGATGCAAACGGTTGCTCAAGCAGTAAGGGCGTTACTATTTCTCAACCGGCAGCATTAACTACTAATACCACTGTTATCAATGTATTGTGCAACGGCGGCACCGGAAGCGCTACGATTACCGC
Organism: bacterium; assembly: GCA_029945625.1. GTDB lineage: Bacteria > Bacteroidota > Bacteroidia > B-17B0 > Aurantibacillaceae > Aurantibacillus. The sequence goes on along the minus strand of JAQSCW010000055.1, from coordinate 345,294 downwards.
AGCTGGAGGCACCGGAGCCTATACTTATCTTTGGTCGAGTGGCGCAACAACTTCTGTTGTGCCGGCTCTGATTGCCGGAGTTTATACTGCAACTGTTACCGATGCAAACAATTGTACGAGCAGCAAAGCAGTAACAATCACACAACCCTCAGCGCTCGTAACAAGCACCACCATTACAAATGTATTATGTAATGGCGGATCAACAGGAAGCGCCACTGTTACTGCTTCTGGAGGCACTGGAGTTTATACGTATTTATGGTCTACTGCAGCTACCACCTCTGTTATTTCCGGACTCAATTCAGGGGTAAGAACAGTTACTGTAACCGACGCCAATAGTTGTGCGAGCTCTAAGTCAGTAACAATTACTCAGCCTACTGCCTTGAATACAAGCACTGCTGTAACCAATATATTATGTAACGGTGGAACCGGAAGCGCAACTCTTACCGCCTCGGGTGGCACTACACCCTATTCCTATTTATGGTCAAGTGGACCAACAACATCGGTTGTGTCGGGCCTACTTGCAGGTGCCTATACGGCAACTGTTACCGATGCTAATGGTTGCACTAGCTCGAAGGGTGCAGCATTAAATGCCGCACCAGCCGCCTTAACTTTAACTGCAGTTTCTAGTTCACCAACACTATGTGTGGGAAGCTCAGTTACGCTAACTGCCAATGGCAGTGGTGGTACCGGAGCCTTTACCTATACTTGGGTGTCCGGTCCAACCACCAGCACAGCAGTGGTGAGTCCTACCGTAAATAGTACATACACGGTTAATGGCTTGGATGCAAATAACTGCAGCATATCAAAAACTGTGAGCGTTATTGTTTCCACGCCAACTGTTGTGGTAAGCAATGGCACAATTTGCGCGGGTCAAAGCTTTACCATCAATCCTTCCGGTGCTTCAACTTACACTTATTCGAGCGGAACCGCAGTGGTATCCCCAACTACCACTACAAATTACACAGTGAATGGCACTGCCGCTGCTACAGGCTGTATTGATTCGGAAACTTTAACTGTTACCGTAAATACGCTTCCCAGCGTTAGCATAGCTGTTAGCAGTAGCGTAATTTGTTCCGGTAAGACTGCGACGCTCACAGCAAGTGGTGCTGGCAGTTACTTATGGAATACCGGTCCAAGTACCGCTAGTATTTCGGTGGGACCCACCGTGACAACTACCTATACGGTAACGGGAACTGCGGCTGTGACGGGTTGCACCAATACCGCTCTTCAAACGGTATCTGTTAATTCACTTCCGGTTGTTGCGATTGTTCCAAGTAGCACGGTGATCTGCATTGGTAATTCTGCAACACTTAGTGCCAGCGGCGCGACTTCCTTCTTGTGGAACACAGGACCAAGTACATCAAGCATTTCTGTAAACCCTGCTGTAACAACAAATTACACGGTGATTGGAACAGATGCAACTACCAGTTGCAGTAATAGCGCAGTACAAAGTGTATCTGTTAACAATTTGCCTGTAGTAACTATTACGCCAAGCAGCACTGTCATTTGTGCCGGTAAAACTGCCACCTTAACGGCGAGTGGAGCCAGCACTTATGTATGGGACAATGCCGCAATTACAGCGAGTATCTCCGTTAGTCCTACGCTTACAACAAGCTATACTGTAACTGGCACCGCCACAACTGGCTGTAGTAATACTGCAGTTCGCAGTATATCGGTAAATGCCCTTCCTGCAGTTGCAGCTGCCGCTACTAGCACGGTTCTTTGTGCGGGTAAACCCAGTACCCTTACCGCCAGCGGTGCCAACACCTATGTTTGGAGTACGGGGCCTGCAACGAGCAGTATTGTGGTGACTCCCACTACCTCCACACTATACACAGTAACAGGAACGTCAGCTACTACCGGCTGTTCAAACACTGCTGTTTTAAGCCTTTCCATTAACGCCCTTCCTTCTATAACGGTTGTGCCGAGCACTTCCATTATTTGCGTTGGGGTGAGTACTACCCTTACGGCTAGTGGTGCTTCCAGCTATGTGTGGAATACTGCTTCAACCTTGATCAGCATTTCGGTGAATCCTGTTGTTACTACAAATTATACAGTTACAGGAACAGACGTAATTACAAATTGCAGCAATACCGCTGTACAAACTGTATCGGTAAATGCTTTACCTCCAATAAGTATTGCGTCGAGCAATGCTGTAATTTGCTTAAATAATAGCGCCACTTTAACGGCCAGCGGTGGAAACTTCTATTTATGGGACTCCGGTGCAAGTTCGGCGATTATTGTGGTGACACCAAGCATCAACACCACGTATACCGTAGTTGGCACATCGGCCGCAACGGGATGCAGTAATACAGCAGTGAAAACTATTTCAGTGAATTCGTTGCCGCCTATGGCTATTGTCATTACTAACAGTGTGATTTGTTTCGGTAAAACAACTACGTTAACAGCAAGCGGATCTACCACGTATACCTGGAACACCGGTTCTACTACCACCAGTATTGTGGTAAGTCCAACAGTTTCTTCTAACTACACGATAACCGGAACTGCTGCCGCTACGGGTTGCACTAATACAGCGATTCAAAGTGTCTCTGTAAATGCATTGCCACCCTTGTTGGTTTCTCCAACCAGCTCCGTGCTTTGCTTTGGAAACAGTTCTACTTTGACCGCGACTGGGGCGACTTCCTATTTATGGAACACAAGTTCTACATCCGCGAGTATTGTTGTTAGTCCTACTGCTACTACCAATTATACTGTAAACGGAACTGATGCGCTCACCTCTTGTTCGGTGAATGTTGTACAAACCGTTTCGGTAAATGCACTACCATCTGTATTTATAAGTCCGAGCAGCACCGTAATTTGTATTGGTAAAACTGCTACACTAGCAGCCAGCGGGGCCACCACCTATGTATGGGATAATGGTGCCACAACTAGTAGCATTGCTGTGAGTCCAACTACTACCACCAGTTACACTGTGATTGGAACTTCAGCGCTGACCTCTTGTAGCAACACTGCGGTAAGAAGTCTTTCAGTGAACTTTTTGCCGGTTGTTACTATTGCTCCAAGCACTACAGTTATTTGTTTTGGCAAGACTACTAGTCTTACCGCAGGTGGTACAGCCACCTATACCTGGAACACCAATTCAACTCTCACAACTGTTGTGGTAAGTCCTTCAGTAAGTTCAAACTATACGGTAACAGGTACCGCCGCAGTGACTGGATGCAGCAACACTGCTGTACAAAGCATTTCGGTTAACTCATTGCCTACCATGACCATTACTACTACCAGCACGGTTCTTTGTGCAGGTAAAAGTGCTACCTTAACGGTAAGCGGCACGGATACTTATTTATGGAGCACTCAGGGTTCAACAAATACGATGGTGGTGGTTAACCCTAATTTTAGTCTTAACTACACCGTTACGGGAACAGACGCGATTACTTCATGTTCTAACACTGCTGTAAAATCTATTTCTGTAAATGCATTACCCGCAGTTACGGCCAGTACTCCTAGCTCTACGATTTGTGACGGTCTTTCTGCTACCATCGTGAGTAGCGGGGCGAGCACCTACACGTGGATACCCGGGGCACTGAACGGCGCTACGGTAACCGTTTCGCCCAGCATCAACACTAGTTATACAGTTACCGGTACTTCAGCTGCATCGGGCTGCACCAATCAGGCGGTTAAGACAATTAGTGTAAATACAACTCCAACTGTTACGCTTGTTTCGAGTACACCTTCAATATGTCTCGGTTCCACAGCTACGCTCACGGCGTCGGGAGCAAATACATACACCTTGCTTCCGGGTAACGTTAGTGGAAATGCATTTACCCTTTCCCCTGCTTCCACCACCCAATATACAGTTATTGGAAAAAATACGGTGAATTGTTTTAACTTGATTCCTGCCACTTCAGGTCTGCAAGTGAACTCGCTTACCAGTATCAGCGGCGTGGTTACAAGCACGGTTAGTCAGGTAAACGGGAATGTTATTTTACTGCGTTACAAACCAATTCTGAGCAAGTGGGATTCGATCACATCTTCCTTAATATTTTCATCGACCTACAATTTCCCGGCGGTGCCAAGCGGAACCTACGCCGTGGTGGCTTACCCTTTCCAAACGGACATGGCAGAAACTTACGGCCCAAGTGTGGCAGGTTGGAAAGATGCTAATTTGATCTACCATCAGTGTGTGGCCAATTCGGTTCAGAACATTAATGTTATTCAAATTCAAAATGCAATTAAGGGAAAAGCATCTATATCGGGGAAAATCACCCGCGGTGTTGGTTACTGGCAGCCTGGCGCGTTGGGAAGCCCTATCAGCAATGTTATTGTTAAGTGCGGTATTTACGGAACTGGCATTATTGCTCAGCGAAGCAGAACAAATTCTCAGGGGCAATATACTTTAGGAACTTTGCCTGCCAATGCGAGTGCACAAAGCTACTATCTATTGGTTGACATTCCGGGATTAGACACCAACGGTACTTATCATCGAATTATCGTTACCGGATCTGAGAATTATACCAATCTTAATTTTGTTGTGGACTCCGCCAGGATTACACCAAATAACCTCACCGTGGGCGTTAAAGAATTAACAATGGCAAACGCCAAGTTATTGGTTTATCCGAATCCTGCCCGTGATAACATCACAATTCAATGCGACCTTCATACTTCTGAAGATGTAAGCATTTTATTGAGCGATATTAGCGGCCGAACGGTGAAAACACTTCTTCCTCCTTCACAGCAACAAGGTGAAGTGACCGTAATAGCAAACATAAGTGATGTTATTCCTGGAATCTATTTTGTAACGATCAAAGTTGCAGGTGAACAGCGAACTACAAAAGTGATTATTACGCAATAAAATCCATTAGTGAAAAAAAAGCTGACTGTGATGCAGTCGGCTTTTTTTATTCCTTATAAAGGGAGTAAATCCCCACGGGCAGAATTACAAGATGGTTGGAGATTTTGCGCGATGAACTTCGACAAAAAGCAACAAAAAACCCCGACCTTGGCCGGGGTTCAATTTATATAGAAGTAATTATTTTTTAAGTGCCAACTTTAAGTTTTCATCAATTGCTGCTAAAAATTCTTCGGTGTATAAATAGTGTTCGCCATGTTTCACCTTGTTTCCGAATGCACAAATTGCAAGATCTTTGGTCATCTTCCCGCTTTCAACTGTCTCAACACAAACTTTTTCGAGGGTCTGGCAAAAATTAACGAGATCCGGATTGTGATCCAATTTGCCCCTAAATTCAAGTCCTCTTGTCCACGCAAAAATAGAAGCTATGGGATTGGTGGATGTCGGTTTCCCGGCCTCGTGATCCCTGAAGTGACGTGTCACGGTGCCATGTGCTGCCTCAGCTTCCATGATCTTGCCATCGGGAGTTACCAAAACAGAAGTCATCAAACCCAATGAGCCAAAACCTTGAGCAACCGAATCAGACTGAACATCACCATCATAATTCTTACAGGCCCATACAAAATTGCCGTTCCATTTCAAAGCAGAAGCGACCATGTCGTCAATTAAGCGATGTTCGTAGACAATACCTGCGGCTATATATTTCGCTTTGTAGTCTGCCTGATAGATCTCTTCAAAAATGTCTTTAAAGCGGCCATCATATTTCTTTAATATCGTATTTTTAGTAGAAAGGTAGAGAGGCCACTTTTTTGTAAGCGCCATATTAAAGCAGGAATGCGCAAACCCACGGATGGATTCATCGGTATTATACATTCCCATGGCTACTCCTGCGCCTTTAAAATTATAGATCTCATATTCCATTTCTTTGCCGTCTTCACCAACAAATTTCATGGTCAATTTCCCTTTTCCCGGAATCACCACATCGGTTGCCTTGTATTGATCTCCGAATGCGTGACGTCCCACGATAATAGGTGCTGTCCAGTTACTGACCAAACGCGGAACATTTTTACAAACGATTGGTTCGCGAAACACAGTTCCATCCAAAATATTACGAATAGTTCCGTTAGGGGACTTCCACATTTGTTTTAAATTAAATTCCTTTACTCTTGCTTCGTCAGGTGTAATGGTCGCGCATTTAATTCCAACCTGATATTTCTTAATGGCTTCCGCCGAATCAATGGTGACCTGATCATTTGTGGCATCACGATGTTGAATTCCCAAATCATAATATTTGATATCCAACTCAAGGTATGGCATGATCAATTTGTCCTTGATAAATTTCCAAATGATACGGGTCATTTCATCGCCATCAAGTTCTGCAATCGGATTGGCTACTTTAATTTTGCTCATTTTGAGGAGTTTAATGTTTATTTAAATCGAGCACAAATTTAGGAAAGCAATATAAAAGGGCAACATTTTGATTGGCTTTTTATTCCGTTTAAACCATTATATTTGAACAAAAAAACGATAGGTCAGCTGGCTTAATGATCAGCTGAAAGCCCATTGAACGTAAAATAGAAGTTTATGAAATTTCACAAAGAAGGATGGCCCAGCCTATTAATTGTATTAATCTTTAGCGCCATTATGATCGGTATAGCGCGGTATGTGTTTCCCGGAAGCATTCTGGCAAGCGGGTTTACCTACCTGCTGAGTGGGTTTCTGATTATCACGATCCTTCAGTTTTTCAGACATCCCACTCGCTCATTTACTACGGGAGAGAATTTAATCATAGCCCCGGCAGATGGAAAAGTGGTTGTTATTGAAGAAACGACTGAAGGAGAATACTTCAAAGAGAAACGACTGCAGGTAAGTATTTTCATGAGCCCCATTAATGTGCATGTGAACCGGTATCCGATTGCCGGTACGATAAGTTATTTTAAGTACCATCCCGGAAAATTCTTAGCAGCCTGGGAACCTAAAAGCAGCACCGATAACGAACGCACTACCATTGTTGTGAAACCTATTAAGGGGCCGGAAATTCTTTTCCGACAAATTGCGGGTGCATTGGCGCGAAGAATTGTGTGGTATTGTAAAGAGGGCGATCAAGCGCAACAATGCGGCGAAATGGGTTTTATTAAGTTTGGCTCACGGGTAGATCTCTTTCTTCCCATTGGCACCAAGTTAACGGTAAAAATTGGCGATGTGGTAAAGGGCTCACAAACCATTATTGGAGAGTTGGCCTAATTAAGCGTTTTATCCTTCTTCTGAGGTCATTTTATTTAGAAGAAAGCGCGAATCTGAGCGCCACCTAGCTGCACAACAGGAGCTCCCGGAGTTTTTCGGCCGTTATAATTCACACTCATTTGAATAACACTGTTCAAATTTCTTTGATAGGTGATCTCCCAAGTGAAATTATCTCCCGGGCTTAATCCGTTTAGCATTTCGTAAGCGATGGACGAATTTTGATCGTAATTATAATTGATGCGGATCAAATCTGCTCTTGCGGAGAGACTGCCTTTTTCAGTTTGATTGTATCTGATCTCTAATGCAATGGAGTTAATCAGTGCTTGTTCGGGTGACTCTTTCAGCGTATTTTTCTTTTCCTCGTGTTTGTAAATTCCGCTGATCCGAAACAAGGTGTTTGGTTGAAAGGAAATTTTTTGTTCGGTTTGAAAAGCATTAATGGCATAATTTCGAATGGGGAAGAATTCGGAAGTGTTTGACTTTGTGCTCAGCATGTTATCACTGTAAATGGCCCACGCCTTCAAAAAGTTAATCCGCCATTTGATCTGGTTCGACAGTAATTTCTTTTCTTCTATTCCACTGGTGAGCAATTGCTTCGACTGGTTATAGATATACGTATAATCGGCGCCAAAAACAGCTGAACTTTGATTAAAAAACACACTGTGTCGGGCATTGTTATTTGACGCCAACAATAACGTGCCCGTAGGAATAGCAAAGGGATTAAAATTATTTAAGCTGTTGTTATCGTTAAGTCTGTTATCGCGACGAGTTGCTGTTTGAAACATCCAGCGATTCACAAATTTTCGGATCCCCCCCTTCGACACCTTAACAATACTTGAAGGCCTTACATTTACAGATATGCTTAGTTGATTCTGAAGGACTTTCACGTATTCATTAGTTGGAGTATAAATGCGAATGTACTTTTGTTGATCGGTATACAAGGCGGTTTCAAATTCATCCCGCTCCTTTATACCATTTCCGTTATAGTCATTCCAGGCATATTGACCCTGACCCGGAGCTACTTCGAGGTAATAAAAGTCACGTTTATTTTCGAGGCCGTACCCTGTTTCATAAAACATGCTTGCTGTAATAAATCCTTTTAAATAGCGGGGGTTGTATTCGAGACGATTTAATAAACTGTTATCCGGTTTGAGTGTATTTCCCACAGTGTGGATAATATCCAATTTTCGGTAGGTAACAAGGAGCGTAATGGGGTTATTTTTAATGGAATAAATGGAAGCTTGTAACCCTATATTGCTCGCTTTGGTGCTGTCTGTTAACTCAGTTGAGCGGTTTAATTTATCGCGACGTTCCTTATAAAAAACCTTGATCTTGTTTTTGGAGCTATCGGCGTTCGACAGACTTCCTTCCCATTCCCAGAACTGGTAGGCCCTGGGTAACATCACCTGGTCGGATGATTTGAAAAAAAGATTATTTTCAAATTCATCACTGTAAGAAACCTTTACTTTGTTAATTGTTTTTGAGAGCACAATTTTATGACGGTAAAAGCGCGTGTTTTGACTATTAAGTAAATCATTTGTAGTGAGGTATGCTGCGTTATAGCTAGTAAAAATGCTCTTGTTTCTGTAGTTACTGTTTAAATTGTGTCGCATTCCGTCAAAACTGCTTCCTTCGCTAAAAAAATTTAATCCGTAAATCACGGTTCCTTTGTTGGATTTTACCAATCCCAACTCTGCAGAGCCAATACTCTGATCGTTAAGTATGACTCCTGTGAGTGGGCGGTTCCAATCACGATCAAACTCAATGCTTCTAAAGCGTTCCACTTGTTTAAATCGCTGCTGAACAAATTCATACTGAAGATTGTAGATTAATTTTGTTTCCCGCTTCAGACTATCTAATCGAAAAATCTTTTGATTTTTGCTTATCACTTTTACCCCGCTTCCTTCATCGTTGCCCTTATCTGCTGTGCTAAAACGGTTCACATCATTTTTGGTATACACCCCCTCCACGTTCAAAACATTATCGGCAGTTAATGACTGCGTGAATCCGGCGGTATACATTTGACTTTGTTTGGGTGTTACGAGTGGAATTACAGGTGCATAGATTCCCTGTAATGATCCATTAACAGGTGCTGCCCATATGTACACTTTTCCATTGGCAGCCGTGTTGAGCTGGTTGTAATAACCTTTGCCGGCTCCCACGTAACTATATTTCATGGTGTAATTTACGCTGTCTGCCTGTGTGGTGTACACATATACCTCGGAATACAAATTGCTACCAACAAGTGTATCTGTTTTTCGGTAAAAGACCTCGTTGGTATTAAAATCCGCAACCGTTGCTCCTGAATATACTGCCTGATTAAGCGAATCCCCCACATCGATCATCACATTTTTTTGCTGCTGGCTCAACTCCTGTTGAAGGGGGCGGTTCTTATTATCTTGCTCCGAAAACACATTAAAATAAACTTTTGATCGTGAAGAACTGATCTCTTCGCCAAAAAAAAGCAAAGATCGGGCGTAGTTTCGTTCTGCGTATTGAAACTCAGCCACAATCCGTTTGTCTTTAGTAATGATTTGCCGAGCGGTAAAGGATAACTCCCCCGTATTATAATCTATGATATAATCATTCTCCTGTCCACGCTGAAGTAATTTTCCGTCTATGTAAATTCTTTCAGTGCCACTTAGTACAATGATGAAGGTTTCATTATCGGCACCATGCAGGCGATAAGGTCCTTGATTATTTTCCGTACCAAAAAAGATCTGTCGCGAAAACTTTCCCCTCGACACTGCACCAGACAACTGAGTCCGGAATGACAGTGGATTTTTTAAGCTCGAGTCGCGATAACTATTATCGAAATATATTCCTTGCGCACGTTTGTAGAAATTCATAAAATAACTGTTCTGGGGTCGTGATAATTGATAATCACCCACCACCATTTTGGTGGAGGCATTATTGAGTTGGATAAACACTTTGTCAAACTCCTGCAATTGTGCGGTTGTTCCGTCGGCCTGAAATGGAATATTATTATCGGTTGCAGCCATCAGGATGTCAATTTCGGGGGTGAGTTTGCCGCTTACCTGCAAATTGAGATTTGAATTTACTACCACATCCTGACTATTGCCGAAGGTGATACCCCTACTAATATTTCCATTTTTAGTAAGCCCATCACTTTCAAACAAACTATTGGTACCGGGTGTATTGTATTTGATGGTGAAAGGTTGGTTGGGCCTTGAAATATCGGAATACAAATCTTTTTGATTCTTGTGATAATATTCACGCTCAAAATTAAAAGGAAAACGCTGATAGGAAATTCGCAGGCTATCGGGCCGTTTGTTTTTGAAAATGATGGCATGAAGTCTGTAATTCACTTCCGGTTGGTGCATGCTGTCAGAGCGGGGGTAAAAGCTAAATTTCAAACTACCCGGTACAAGACTTAAGCTGTCTATAATTACAGTATCCTTGATTGGTTTTAGAACTTTTTCCTGATTTGGCTTAAATGCCTGCGCGTTCCCTTTTACGATGATAAAAGAAAGAAAAATAAAAACACACAAACGCCTCAAATACACCATTAATTAACGCATTTAAAGATACAAAATTGTGAAAAACAGGAGTCTTCCAAGGTAAAGTGGCGGTTTTTGAACTCGTTAGGTGACGGGAAATATAGTACAGATGGGGCTGGAGAAAGGAAGGGCTATTTTGGGGTCAACTTTCCAGTCCTTTGATACACAGCCAAGCCAGAAGGCCTGTGCCTATTTTGAGAGAATTTTCGTCAATGTTAAAATTAGCTGTGTGCACCCCTGCAGTGATGCCCAACTCTTTATTGCCGGTGCCTAATCTAAAAAAACAACTTGGTACTTTTTGCGAAATAAAGGCAAAATCCTCAGCGGTCATTCGTAACGGAAGTTCCTCCACCCTATTCTTACCCAGATATGTTTGCGCCTCAGCAAAACAGGAGGAGGTGAACTGTGGATCATTTACCAAGAACGGATATCCCTTTTCAATCTTTAATTCCGCTTCAACATTATTTTTCTTCGAAATACGTTTCACCAATTCTTTTAAATCAAAATGAAGTTGTTCGCGCCAAGCCTCATCCATGGTTCTCAGAGTTCCCGCCAGTTCCACTTTCTCGGGAATGATGTTGGTAGCTCCCCTACCTTCAATTTTGCCAAAGGCCACAACCGTTGGAATGTGCTCAGCAGGAGTTCCTTTTATTTCTTGGGGCAGCATGTATTTTGTGTTAATCGCCAATAAAATTTCACTCGCACTAATAAGTGGATTTATGTACTCGGCGGGCATGGCAGCGTGACCACCCTTTCCCTTTACGGTAAGATATAATTCGTCCGTACTGGCCATGTACATTCCGCTTCTAAATCCCACTTTCCCGGTTTCCATACTGGGAAACACATGTAAGGCAATAGCTCTATCTACCTGAGGATTTTCGAGCACACCCTCCCTAATCATTAGATTGGCACCACCAGGCAATACTTCTTCCCCGGGCTGAAACATGATCTTTATACTGCCTTCAAAGTGATCTCTAAGATCGTTTAAGATCAAAGCGGCGCCGAGCGCACATGCGGAGTGAACGTCGTGTCCACAGGCATGCATGATACCTTTGTTCTGGGAGCAATAGGGTACATCATTAATTTCTTGGATCGGCAAGGCATCCATATCGGCACGAAGTAAAAGGGTGCGCTTGCCCGGGTTTTTTCCTTTAATGAGGGCTATAATGCCGGTTTTTACATGGCCGCTAGTAAACGGTATTCCGGCTTCACTAAGTTGTTTTTGAATAAATTTAGAAGTCTCGAATTCGGCAAAGCTGAGCTCGGGATGCCGGTGCAGGTGCCGTCTTATTTCCAATACTTTTTTGAAGTACCCCTCGGCCAAAGTTCTTATTTTATCTTCGCTCAGCATTTATTTTCCCCACAACATTTTTATGCCAATAAGGATCATGCATACCGCAAAAATCTGCTTCACCAATTTGGTGTCGATATTAATCGCCGTTTTACTTCCAAAATAACTACCGGCTACAAAAGTGATCGCCATGATGGCGGCTAATCTAAAATCGACATGCCCGGCCTTGTAATAGTTGTAAACACCTAGAATTCCGACAGGAAGCAAAAACATAAAAAGGGTGGTTCCCTGAGCTGCCTTTTGATTCATACTAAATGCGTACACCAGAATTGGCACAATCACAATGCCGCCGCCTATACCAACAAGTCCGCTTAAAAACCCGGCCAAGAGTCCGATTGCCAATAAAATAAGAATTTCAGTCATAGTCATTAATTAAAAATCGGTAGCTAGAGAAAATGCAACAATATTCTTGGCAATCTTCCAATTGTCTATTCCCCATCCAAAATCCAGCCTAACAAAATACCCCAACAACCGCGAGCGCATTCCAAAGCCAATTCCACCAACCAACGGGTTCTTGTTATCAATCACAGTTACCACCACTCCCGTACCACCATACCCTAACTGAGGATCATTGTATACATAGGAAATAGTATTTTCGGTATTCTCGGCACTAAGCGGGTTGCGACCATACCAGGCCATACCGATATCGGTGAATCCAATCACTTGAAAATTATTCACAAAATCGTTTCGGAGGGGATAATCGATTAGATATTTTACCAGTGGGATTCGTAATTCGGAATTAAGCAAAAGGAAATTATTTCCATTTCTGATATTCTGTTGATAACCGCGCATGTTTGTAGCCAGAGTTTGGAATCCATACTGCTCAGGTTTTACAATATTCACATTGTTATTAAATTGCGGCAACCACCAATTATCAACCCCTCCCATATAAAAAATGAGTCGATCGCTACCCAGTGAATTTCCACCTGCCAGGCGGTTACAAAAGGTGATTTGGCGATGCACTCTTTGGTAATGCCGGATATCAAAACCCGAAGTGAACAGATCACGTGGTTTGTCTGAATTAAATTTCCAGTATTCGGTCCACACCTTTAAACGTGCGCCATTCAAAATATTAAGCATCACCTTGCGTGTATTATCATAAATGTATTCCAAGCGAATACCTCCCAAATTTTGATAACTTCGTTTTAGCGAAAGAGGATATTCATCGGTGGATAAAGGCACAGCCCTGTCGTTACGGTACATTAGCGACAAGCGCAGAGCAGCAACCGGACTGAAAGGGTACCTTATCGAATATCGGATGGTGCTGGTATTAATCTTAGCCAGATATCCCCCTGAATTGTTTGGCGAAACTGCGGCCTCTGAAAATGTTTGCCGATCAAGCAGAACCTGATGGTCGAATAATCTTTTTCTCTGTTCCCATGAAAGCATGAATTCATTATCCAGATTTGGGTTAATTCTGAAACCTCCCGTAATCCGTTGGTCTTCGAACAGATCGGTGATGGATACTTTGGTTAGGAAATTGAATCCGGGATTTAAATACACCGGAGAACCTCCACCTGCAAATACTTGGTAATTGTTTGCTAAATAAGAATTATCGAGTTGAGTCACCACCTTATCGGTGTAAAACGACGTGTAATAATTTTTTAAAATCGGAAATTTAAAGGATGGGTCTTGTTTGCCCGCCTTTACGGAGTCTTTTTTTCCGGCAGGTGCAGTTTTTGCCGGTTCCGCCTGATTTTTACCCTTCTCATTGTCGAATTTATAATTTTCAAAATCAATGCCCTTCGGCTCCGGATCTCCCGTTTTTAGTTGTATGAGCACTTCAGCCGGTTTGGGCTCTTTATAATTGGATGGGTCGATGATGGCAGGACTAATGTAATTTCTCTCCCAGGTGTTTACCGGTGGAACTTTACTTAACTCTTTCAGATCGGGAAGAGGTGAAACCAATAACATATCGGTACTATTCGCATAGATGACCTCAGCCACGCGGGTTCCTTCACTATTTAGGTGATGCTCAATAATATTCCGGTCGTAATTAGTAACCGGCTTAGATTTAAAGAAGTATCGGTAATGTTCGGTGGTATCCACAAATGAAATACTGCTGTCGAATTCGGCAAAATACCTGTTGTAGATTCCGTTCTTGTCGCTAAGGTAAGTGAGGTATTGACCATGGTAGGTTTGGGGTTGCGTTTCATTGATGTCGGGTGTATTACTCACTCTCACCAACACTTTGCTCTTAAATGGGTAGGGGGCCATAAACAGATCTTTGTTACGATTCAATTTTACAAAATAATTGGCATCGTCGGAGGCTCTAATAGTGTCGTTTAAACGGTTGCTTTCAAATACTACCTGTTGCGTGCCTTTAATAAAAACAGGATTAAGGTCATCCCATATATCGTTGGTGAGTTGCTCAATGGCGCTGGAATTGATTCCAAAAACAAAAATATCACTTTGTCCTTTTCCCTTTTTTTCAGCGCTCATCACCAGTTTTTTGCCATCACTGCTAAATGAAAAACTGTTAATCTTTTCAAAACTTGGTAAGTTTCGTCGCACCATTTCGTTCGTTTCGGTATTCAGTGTTTGAAGAATCAATTTGTCGCGCCGCTCGTAGATCATCGCCACTATTTTCCCATTGGGATGCCAACCCAGTAAGGGATAATTGTAATCGTCTATCTGCTCAATCTTAGCGCCGTATTTCAAAATGCGCGTCTCTTTGTGAGTATCAAGATCTTTCAAATACACACGTAGTTGATTGAGTTCGTTGCGCGAATACACCACCTGATTGCCTTCACTATTCACTTTTAACTGGTGGTAATGGCGTGTGCTTCTATACCTCTTAAGAACGCTGTTGTTGTTGATGGGTGACTGACGAAGGGAATCACGAAACATGTAGAGTTTACGCTGGTAGGATTCGGTGAAATCGTAAATCAAATTGGATAGCGTGAGGCCAATGGTATACTGAAGGGCATTGTCGGGACTCCTTGAAACCCTTGTCATATAAAGCAAGTTGGGGATCATTCCCTCTCCAAAAGTGGAAACGATGTAGTACCACAATGCATGACCGGCCTGTATTGCCTGCTTTCCACTGAGCCGGTTAAACGAACTGAAATTATTATTTTTTAAATCATCGTACAATACGTTATCGTCATAGCTCGTCCACCCTTGCGCAAGATATTTTACGAGTCCTTGCACGTACCAAGGGGGAATATTCACCAGCGTAGAATTCCTTACCACTTCGCGGGCATTTCCCCCGTAAAGAATTTTGTTAATCAGTAATTCAGCGATACCGGCTCTAATTTGTTCATCGAGATCGGTATGGGATCCATTGAAAAACACATTGATTTTATCGGCAATGATGCGCGTAACACCCCCAACATTGGATTGTTCGTCGGTACTTAGGCCAAGGTTGCTTTGTTTAAAATCGTTTTGATTGTTATATACCAAAATGCTGATCTTATCTTCCGATTGATAATCCAGCCGTTTCTCGATCATCTTTAGCTGCTTTTCGGCACTTACCGAAGCGTACTTCGCCAATTCGGTGCCACCCTGATAGGAATACACGCGGTACCGCTCATAATCCAAATAGGTCCATACAAATTGCTGGTATTGGATCCGGTTTTTGCCAAAATCCATTTGGTGCCCATAATTGAACTGTGCTTTTAAAAAAGAAGCGGATGCTAGAAAAAAATATAGAAAACTGCGCCTAATCAATAGTTAATTGCAAGAACTAAAAGTACAAAAATTGTTTCAGATAGAAGACGAATGAAGTTCTTAAAAAAGACAAAAAAGAATTATTCCAGCATTTTGAGGTCGCCGATGGCATTGCCGGCGATGCCCTTTATGGAGCCGTAAAACTGCGTGGTATTGAGCAGTACTTTTTCCAATTGTTTTTCGCGTTCTTTCCAAATCTTCTCCATTTGCATCTTTTCACGCGTAATGCTGTCTCTAAGAGCCAAAAAGCCTTCCACCACTGCCTCAATATTTTGACGGAACTCATTTGCCGTCAGATAATTATACAGGAGTTGCATTTTATCGCCCTTATTTTCCTGACTTGCCACGGCACCCTGAAGCTGAATCAAGCCATCGCGTAAGATAAACGCCAGCGGTTTTACGTCGGCAAAGCGACAGATCCAAACCCCGTCTTTAAATCCAAACGCATCCATATCCTTCGGTAATGTTTCGGTCACAATTACAGCAATATTGGCCTGCTGGGCACGCATGTCGTTTTTAAGTTTTTCGATCCACTCCTGTGTGAAGGCCTTTGTACGTTTACTTTCATAAATGATCTTTCCACAAAATTCGGATTTATTGTTTTTAACGAACTGAATACAGTCGGCCCCTTTGGTCCCCTTTGCAACCTCTTCTATGGTATCGAAGGGAAAAGTAGCACGCAATAATTCTTCAAGAGCCAGCTCCAATACTTCTCCCTGCAATTGCATGCTCCCTTGCTCGGCCTTGCGACGCATGGTTTCAGCCAGTTCACTTTGATCGGCCAGTTTTTTTTCAAGTTCCTTTATTTTCAGATCAGAACGTTCACTTTCCATTTTTTTAACGCGATCCTCAATTTCTTTGCGGCCCTCAATGAGCTGTTTTTCAAGATCCAGTTTCAAGCTTTCTTCACGCTCTCTGATCTGCTTTTCCTTTTGAAGCAATTCCAGTTCCTTGATCTGACTTTCTTTAAGTTTCTGTGACTTTTCACTTAATTCCTTGTTCAACATCTCCATTTGTGCCTGTACGTCTGCACCCGCTTTTTTCATAGCATCTTCCTCCATCTGAATCTTGGCCATGCGTAATTTATCGGCTAAAATGCGTTCCTGCTGATCGGACATCAGTTTCAACTGCTCTCCCTCTTTCGCCAGCAAGGCTTTTTCGGCATCTAACTTTTGTTTGTCCTCGTTAAAACGTTTCAAATATTTACCTCTTATGTCGTTTTCAATCTCTTGAGCCAAGGCATTGCCAATAGGAAACTCGTGTTGACAATTAGGGCATTTTATTGTTGAATTATTACTCATAACAAATTAGCTTTTGTGTAAATTTATGACTTAAAGTAATTTAATTTGAATTGTTTTATGATCAATTATAAAAGAGGTTCATCAACTCAATTTGAAAAAGTGAAAAGACATGGTCAAAAAACAAAACGAACAGTAGGCTGGGAAAACATCACATTTCTGCGGAAATTAAAATTGAAGCATTCATGAAGGAATTGGTACTGATCAGACACGCCAAAAGTGATTGGGGAAACGAAGGACTGAGGGACATAGACCGTCATTTGAACGAGCGCGGCTATGACGATGCCTATCTTCTCAGCAAATGGTACTTAAAACACCAAACTTTGCCCGAACTGGTAGTCAGCAGTACGGCAACACGGGCCATTGCTACGGCCTTGATCTTTGTGCGTGGCATAAATCTGGAGATGGATCATTTTATAATCGATGAGCGGATCTATGAAAGTTCGGTGCATACCCTACTTAAGGTGATTAAAGAGCAGGACGATTCTTTAAGTTCGCTGATGTTGGTTGGCCACAATCCATCCATCACCGACCTCTGCAATCACTTGGCGGGTGATCTGTACTTCGATAATGTTCCAACCTGTGGCATTATTTCTTTTCAAGTGGACGTTGACAGGTGGCCCGACCTAGCACCGGGCAATTGCAAGAATAGTTACCACCATTACCCGAGGAATTTCAGAAACAAGAATTAGAACAAATTTGCCTTATGAAAAGTAAATTATTCCCATATATTAACAGAGAAATAAGTTGGCTATCGTTTAATGAACGGGTGCTTCAGGAGGCTGCCGATACCAGTACGCCTCTTATTGAACGTTTAAAGTTTTTGGGGATCTTCAGCAATAACCGTGACGAATTTTACCGGGTGCGTGTGGCCACGGTGAAACGACTTGCAAAACTCGGGAAAAAAGCGCTTTCGGTATACGGGGAAGATCCGAAGGAGCTGCTCACACGTTTGCAACGAAAAGTAATAGAGCAGCAAAACAATTTTGAGAACATCTATCAGGAACTTTTGGTAGAGCTGGCTGCCCGAAATGTGTTCATCGTGAACGAAAAACAACTTACCAGCACCCAACGCATCTACGTGTCGGAGTATTTCAGAAATGAATTGGTTTCGAATTTATTTCCGGTGATGATTGATGACAGCAAACCTTTTCCTTATATGAAAGATAAGGCCAGCTATTTGTACCTCCGACTTGAGTCAATAATCCAGAATCGCAAATCAAAATACGCGATCATTGAAATTCCTTCTAACATTACTTCCCGCTTCGTTCAGCTGCCGGTGCACCGTAAGAAACGTTACATCATGCTGGTAGATGATGTTATTCGTTTTAGTACCGATCAAATCTTTGAGGTATTTGGATACCGCACAGCCGAGGCGTATAATATTAAACTCACGCGCGACGCTGAATTGGATATTGACAACGACGTGAGTAAAAGCATGATCGAAAAGATCTCAAAAAGTGTGAAAGCGCGTAAACAGGGGCAACCGGTTAGGTTTGTGTACGATGCGGCCATGCCCGATGACATGTTGAAGCATATTATGAAGAAATTGGGAATGGCCAAGAAGGACAATGCCATTCCCGGAGGCAGATACCACAACTTTAAGAACTTCATGGATTTTCCCGATCTGGGAGAAAAAGAATTAGTGTACAATCATCCCATGCAACTTCAGCATAAAGATCTGAAAAATAATGCGTTCACCACCCTAAAGGTGATCAAAGAAAAAGATATTCTCCTTCATTATCCTTACCACACTTACAATCATATTATTAATTTATTGCGCGAGGCCTCTATCGATCCTTCCGTAGAAAGTATCAAAATTACCCTATACCGCGTGGCCGATTCTTCCAAGATTGCAAACGCTTTAATAAATGCGGTGAAGAACGGAAAAAAGGTAACCGTTCTCATTGAACTACAGGCAAGATTTGACGAAGAGAATAATATTTACTGGGGTAATAAATTGCAGGAAGAAGGTGCCCGTGTGATCTATGGTGTTCCCGGACTTAAGGTCCACTCCAAACTCTTTATTGTTTCAGCCCGCGAAAGTGGCAAGGAAGTACATTACGCTCACATTGGTACCGGAAATTTCAACGAAAAAACATCAAAGATCTATACCGACTTTTCGTTGCTTACCGCTAACAAAGACATTGCGGCCGATATCATAAAGACCTTTGATTTTTATGAAAATAATTTTAAGGTACAGGCGTTTAAACATCTTGTAGTAGCGCCGTTCTTTATGCGTAAACAGTTTATTGAATTAATAAACAAGGAAATTCGTTATGCAAAAAACAAAAAGCCTGCCGAAATCATTTTAAAAATGAACAGTCTTGTTGATCGGGAGATGATCGGAAAATTATACGAAGCAAGCAGGGCCGGAGTGAAAATCACACTCATTATCCGCGGAGCTTGTTCACTTGTCACCGAAATGGAAGGCTGGAGCGACAACATTAAAGCGTATAGCATTGTTGACAAATACCTCGAACACACCCGTGTATTTATTTTTCACAATAACGGCAAAGAAAAAATATTTATTTCGTCGGCCGACTGGATGAGCCGAAATTTGGATGACAGAAGTGAAGTGGCTGTGCCTATTTACAGTGAAGAAATCAGGAAGCAGCTCAGAGACATTATAAAAATTCAGTTGTCGGGTAATACCAAAGTGAGAATTCTAGATCGTAAGCAGGAAAACCTGTATAAGAAACTTAAACCCGGAGAGAGGAACATCAGGGTGCAGGACGAGATCTACAATTACTTCAAGAGTGAAAAGGAAAAAGCAGAAGTGTTAAAAACAAAAAACTTAACTGTTAACGCATGATTTTTGCCGCCATTGATATTGGAAGTAACGCCATGCGTCTTCTATTTTGCAGAGTGTACATTGTTGACGGAAAGCCTCACTTTAGTAAAGAAGAGCTCTTTAGGATGCCCATTCGTTTGGGCGAAGACGTGTTTACTCAGGGAAAAATCTCGGACGCCAAAGCCGACAGGCTGGTAACTTCTTTAAGAGGTTTTTCTGATCTTATTAAAGCCTACGGTGTGGAGGGATACAGGGCAGTAGCTACCAGTGCCATGCGCGATGCTGAAAACGGGCAACAAATAATAGACAGGGTAAAGAACGAAACGGGCATTAATCTCGAAATAATTGACGGCAAGAATGAGGCGGCGCTGGTTTTCTCCAATCACATCGAAGAATTGCTGAATCCAAAACACGCCTATATGTATATTGATGTTGGTGGGGGAAGTACTGAGTTAACCTTGTACTATGACAGTAAGGTGATTGCCGCTAAATCATTTAATATTGGAACAGTGAGGATGCTGCTTGAGAAAGTAGACAAGGAAGAGTTTGAGGAAATGAAAGCCTGGCTGAAACGCAATACAATAGGAATTCACCCCCTCAGTGCAATTGGTTCCGGTGGTAATATCAATAAGATTTTTAAGATCAGTGGAAAAAAAGAAACCAAGCATTTAAGTTACGAACGGCTGAAAGGCATTTACGACATGCTTTGCTCATATACTTACAAGGAGCGGATCGAACGATTGGATTTAAAACCCGACCGTGCCGATGTAATCATTCCTGCCGCGAAGATCTTTCTTACGGTGATGAAGAACGCAGATATTGAAAAAGTATTTGTGCCGCAAGTTGGACTTTCTGACGGATTGGTGCACCAAATGTACGATCAATACCAGAAAGAAAATAAAATTCAAACTATCTGATGTTTTTCACCCTCATACATTTTATTTCTTTCAGGATCACCGATGCGATCGACATTTTGCTGGTGGCCATTATTCTCTATTTGGCTTATAACCTCGTAAAAGGGACTTCAGCAATCAATATTTTTATTGGTTTGGCTCTCATTTACTTTGTATACATTGTTATTAAAGCTTTTGATCTGCAGCTTCTCAGTTCAATTATCGGCAAATTTGTAAATGTGGGTGTAATAGCCATTATGATTGTGTTTCAGCAGGAGATCAGAAAATTTTTACTGTATATCGGTTCCAACGAATTCCTGCGTAATAAAAACTGGAAGGCCGTGTTTAAGTTAACCGCAGCAGCCATCGAATCGCGCATTGAGCTAAATATCGACGCTCTTGCCGACGCCTGCTTTAGCATGAGTGAAACAAAAACAGGAGCCCTTATTGTACTTGCGCGAAAATCGGACCTAAAGTTTTTTATTGGAACCGGCGAACCGGTAGACTCGGGTTTAACCGCCCGAATGCTTGAAAATATTTTCTTTAAAAATTCGCCTCTGCACGATGGTGCCGTGATGATTATTGACAATCGTATTATGGCCGCCCGCTGTGTTTTACCGGTCACCGAAAAGGAGAATTTCCCCGCCTATTATGGCATGAGGCATCGGGCAGCAGTTGGTATCACCGAGAATACCGACGCCTTGGCAATAACGGTGAGTGAGCAAACCGGAGCTGTTTCGTTAACCATTCACGGGGATATAAAACCCGACCTGACTAAGGAAAAACTCATACATTTATTAGAAAAAAACTGCAAACAATTAAATTAAAACCTTAAATTCACGTTCCATTTAAAAAAAAGAACATGATGACAATTTCTGAAGACAAAGCGGTATCAGTTAACTACTATTTAACGGCCAGCAAAAATAATGCCCCCGAGGAACTCATTGAAGAAACCTCCAAAGACCATCCTTTTGTTTTTCTGTTTGGTTACGGCAGTGTGCTTCCCGATTTTGAAGCAAGTTTGAACGGAAAGACCACGGGTGACAAGTTTGATTTTAAGATCAGTGCTAAAAATGGTTATGGCGAATACGAAAAAGATTATGTTGTGAAAATTGACCGTAAGGCATTTGAAGTAGATGGAAAATTTGATGAGGTGCGTGTAAAGGTAGGGCAAGACTTAGAAATGAGCGATGCTGATGGCAATCCCTTAATGGGCAGAGTGCTTAGTGTGACCGACGAAGCAGTAGAAATGGATTTTAACCACCCACTGGCCGGATTTGAATTGCATTTCATTGGCGAGGTATTAGAAGTGCGTGAAGCTACTCAGGAAGAACTGGATCATGGCCACGTGCATGGTCCGGGCGGTCATCACCATCATTGATCATAACGCTTTTCGGCGAATAAGCAAGCTTGCGGCCGGCCTGCACTCGTATTGTCAAAGCATCCTTTCATGATCGATCATTTGGAATCCGACAAGAGAATACAGATATTGGACAGTTTCCGGTTCCTTGCTATTCTAGGTGTTTTGTTGTATCATTATTATTCGCGATGGACAACTCCCATTGCTCCATTTAATTTATACCCGTACGGAAATGAAGTCAAAATCTTTAGATACGGTTATTTAGGTGTTGAGTTCTTTTTTATTATTTCCGGTTTCGTTATCGCTTTTACCCTTCACGGGAACAGCAGCCTCATCAAGTTTTGGAAAAAAAGGTGGATCCGCTTGTTCCCGGCAATGCTAATATGTTCGCTCATCACCTACACCACTGTAAGTATACTCGATACCGACAAGGTGTTTTACAGAAGCCAGGTGCCTGGTAATTTATTAGTGAGTTTAACCTTTCTTCATCCTTCTATCATTAATGCCGTGCTTAAGCCAATTCATGTTCAACTCAGCTACCTAAACGGCAGTTATTGGTCATTATGGCCCGAAATACAGTTCTACCTCTTGGCTAGTCTTATCTATTTTGCTGATCCAAAGAAATTCTTCAGTCGCTTCTTATGGATCGCCCTCATTTTGTTTCTGATATGCAAATCACTTTATCTTCTTAAGGAAAACGACATCATTCACCTACATGCCATTAAAATCGTTCTATACAAGGGACTTAAATTTTTAGACATTTTTAATCTTGGCACACACATCCTTTGGTTTTTGTTCGGTGTAATTTTTTTTCAACTTTATTCAAAAAGAACTACGCGCCTCTCTTTAATAGGACTCACCTGTGCTACTCTCTTTCAATTCTTCAACTTTGAAAACTGGGAGGCGCAATTGAGCTTTATGATGATGATGATTTTGTTTTTGATCTTTATCTATTTCCCCAAATACCTCAGGTTCCTGCAATACAAGCTATTTACACACGTGGGCCTGGTTTCTTATTCCATTTACCTGATTCATGAAAACATCGGGGTTTTACTGATTAATAAATACGGTGGCTCGTTTGGACCCTATTCGCAACTATTTCCCATGATAATTTTGGCGGGACTGTCTATTTTTGCTCTGATCCTATTTTACTATGTGGAAAAACCCGTGATGAACTATCTTAAACGGAAATTAAAAATAAATGAAGTCCGGTGACCGGGCCACTAATCTACCGATCACTTTTGCCAATCATTCCCAGATCGTACCGGAGTTTAACAATACGGATCGTTTTATTAATTGGATCTCGGATCACGATCGAACTCAGCAGGGTGTCGGCTCTGCTCGTCACGTAACTTATTTCTTTTAAGAGCACACTATCGCGGTATTGTTTTTCGGTGTAAAGTTCTTTGTTTTCATCAAATTCGTACGTATTCTTAAGCCGCACCATTTTGTTCGCATTACCTTCAAATTTTGCTACAGCAAGGTCTTTGCCTGAATATTCGAACATCATTTCCTGCATAATCCAAGAAGCTGCGGTATAGTGCTCTGATACCGTTTTTTTTCTACCCAAACTGTCGTAATTCGTGATGCGTTCTTTATAAGGTCGGTTCTCATTATTTAGAAAAGTGCATTTCACCTGACCCGAAGAATATTTCTGGTATTGAAAGCTATCTTCACTTAACAATACCTGATTTCCTAAAATAAACACCGATGGATTTTGGCTATTATTTGTTTCCTTAAATCGTAACTCTTTGGTTAGGTTTCCGGCAGAGTCGTAACGATAATAGCGGCTTTCATAATAGTTAAGTCCGTTGTGAAAACGTTTTAGGATAAGGCGACCGGCCGAATAAAAATAAGAAGTACTTACGGTATCAAATACGTACTCGTTAAAAGTCTCAGAAAAACGTTGCCCTTTACGACCAACGCGGGTCACTTGTTTTTCCACGATTTTAGAAATGCTGGTGTAATAATAACGCGCTAACATGCCCTCGGCGGTAAACTCGTAGTTTTCTGTTAAACTTTTATCGACTGCCACTTCGTAATCATTTTTATCGATGATGTCGAACGTTATTTTTTTTATTCCCTTTGTTTTAATGACTTCGGGATTAAAATTATGCTGCAGTTCAAAAGCCGTTTCAGGTGTTGGTAGAATTACCTGCCCGTTTAACACACCGACAAAAAGGAACAAGCTTATTGAAAGAAATTTATTCAAGTTGTTTAATTACTTGTTCAACTGTCTCCACCGGCAAATTACAGGTTTTGTTTTGGCACACATAATACAATGTTTTGCCCTCCACATACCTGTTTTTCAACAGAGGAAGATCAGATGACACGTTACTTACAGCGAAAATCGTATTTGTTAGCCCTTGTTTGTATAAGCTAAGAAAATAGTCATCAACATTTTTACCAACAATTGCCACTTCTTTAAATGGATAGGTTAAGCGAAGGGCCAATGAACCCCAGTTACTATACCCTGATCCATAGTTCTGAAATTCCTCCAAAACTAAAGCCAGCATGGCCTCTGACCGTTGGATCCATTCCTTTTTATCGAAATAAGTTCCCAGTTCAAATAAATTAATAGCCATTTGGGAGTTAGAGGCCGGTATCACATTATCGCCGGTTTCGGTGGTTTTTGCCACCAAGGGGTCAGCTTCATTATCGGTATAATATAGAAATTCACTTTCACTGTTGTTAAAAAGCTGCAACGTGAGTGCGGTCATTTTAGAAGCCTTAAGCAAGTACAGTTCATTTTGCGAGATGAGATAACATTTTAAAAGCGCCTCAATAGTAAACGCATAATCGTCGAGGAAGCCTGCGATTTTGGCTACCCCATTTTTATACGTCCGATATAATTTTCCTTGGGGCGTTGAGAGTCCATCCAATATAAATGCCATTGAATTGAGGGCCATAAGGCGGTATTTTTCCATCCCAAACGAAAGATAAGCATTAGCACATGCGCTGCACATCATGGCGTTCCATGAAGTAATACTCTTATCATCCAGGCCGGGCTTGATCCTCGATTTAGCTTCCTGCAGCAAAATATCTTTGCACTGCTTTATCTTCTCCTCAATCTGATCTCTACTGAATCCGGTTTCAACAGCAAGTTGCGCGCCAATTTCAGATCGCATCAGAATGTAATTATCGTGCTCCCAATACCCTTGTTCATTTATTTCGTAGTAGTTACTAAATAGCTCATAGTTCTCCCCAAGAAGGTCTTGCAGATCGGCTTTCATCCACACATAATACTTTCCTTCCTCCCCGTCGCTATCCGCATCGTAAGCTGAGTAAAAATTCCCAGCAGGTTGATACCACTCCTGTTCAACAAATGTGAGTGTGTTGATGGCAATCTCTTTGTAAAGTTCATTACCGGTACTTGAATATGCTTCGCAATAAAGCGAAACAAGCTGCGAATTATCATACAGCATTTTTTCGAAGTGCGGCACCTTCCACATTTTATCCGTGCTATACCTGCAAAAGCCTCCCCGTAATTGATCGTAAATTCCCCCGAAGGCCATCTTCTGCAGGGTGAGTTCCACATGCTTGAGCAAATCGTCATCTTTTTCCAAGATACTGTATCGCAACAAAAATTGATAATTGGAAGGCAACGGGAATTTCGGCGCTCTGTCGGGTCCACCAAATTCGCGGTCGAGTCGCGATTTCCATTTTACAACCGATTTCTTTACCTGCTCTCGGCTGAGTACCGCGCCCAATTTGTTTGCGCTCAACAAAGCCTCTGCTTGTACAATACCCCCCGTAAGTTGGTTGGCATAATCGTTCACCTTGAGGGGGTCATTTTGAAATAAGCTCGACAAGTTTTGAAGTATGTTCAACCACTGTGTTTTATTGAAATAAGTGCCTCCATAAAAAGGTCGTCCATCCGGCATTACAAAACAATTGAGCGGCCAGCCACCATGCCCGGTCATCAATTGAACGGCCTGCATGTACAGCATATCCACATCACTGCGCTCTTCGCGGTCCACTTTCACATTCACAAAATTAGTATTCATCACCTGCGCTACGTGTTCATCTTCAAAACTTTCGTGCTCCATCACGTGGCACCAATGACAGGCGCTATAACCTATGCTAATCAGCATGGGTTTGTTTTCTTTTTTCGCCAAATCAAATGCCTCTTTCGTAAAAGGCAACCAGTTTACGGGATTATACGCGTGTTGCAACAAATAAGGACTCGTTTCACGAATCAAACTATTTGGCATTTTGTTAGTATGTGAGGTCATTGAGATTATGTTAAGAGGTCGGAATCATGTTCTAACTGCTCAAAAATACGCATGGATTTGGGCTTTTGGCTTTATAAATAGTTAAATTTGGAGAAATTGCAGTGCGCAGCAATCAACCCCTGCGAATATCTGCAATTCAACCGTAAACAAAAGTTGGATCTTTATACCACCTCATCAGTAATAAAAGTATATGAAAAGAATTTATTGGATCATCCTAATTGGAATTTTACTCATTGCTGCGGTGGTTGCTATTCAAGTGTTGAAAGGCATAAAGCCTACGGAGGTATATACTGAAAAGGTGGCACGTCGTGATATTGTAGAGGTGGTGGCGGCTACGGGAAAGATACAGCCCGAAACAGAATTAAAAATCAGCAGTGACGTGAGTGGGGAGATTACTGAAATGTACGTGAAAGAAGGCGATCAGGTGAAAAAAGGAACTTTGCTGTGCCGAATTCGCCCCGATTTATACCTAAGTGCGTTTGAACGGGTGAATGCTTCGGTAAACACCACACGGGCTAACTTGAAAACAGCACAGGCCCAGCTCGAGCAAGCCAAGGCGAACTTTAATAACAGTGAGGCACTGTATAACAGAAATAAAAAACTACTCGACCAAAAAGCTATTTCGCAGCAAGACTTCGACGCGGTAAGGGCACAATACGAAGCCTCGAAAGCAAATGTAACAGCACTTTCGGAGGCTGTTCGCGCGAGTGAATATACCATTCAAAGTAGTGAAGCTTCTCTTAAGGAAGCGAATAACAATCTTGAAAAAACGTTTATCTATTCTCCCGTGGATGCCACAGTTTCTAAATTAAGTGTGGAGAAAGGTGAGCGTGTGGTAGGGGTAACAGGATTGAACGGTACAGAAATTATGAGACTCGCTAATTTGAATGAAATGGAAGTAAGTGTGGAGGTAAATGAAAACGACATTATAAAAGTACATAAGAACGACACAGCTGCCATTGAAGTGGATGCGTATATGGACCAAAAATTCAAAGGCATAGTAACGGAGATCGCCAATTCCTCCAATGCTACCGGAATCTCTGTTGATCAGGTCACCAATTTCACGGTTAAAATAAGAATGCTTCGTGAATCCTATGCTAAGCTCGTAAATGCTCAAAATCTTATTCCCTTCCGACCGGGCATGAGTGCCAGCGTGGATATACAAACACGACGCGTAACCAACGTTATTTCAATTCCCATTCAGGCCGTCACCACACGGAACAAAGATTCACTCAACACGCGGTCGGGTAATCCTGACTCTGATGAGAGGGAAATTGTTGTTGAAAATGAGAATGCGACTAAAGAAATGCAGAAACCCGAAGAGAAAACCAAAGAATATGTGTTTGCAGTAAAGGATGGTTCCATAAAACAGGTAGAAGTGAAAACGGGCATTCAGAATAACGATTACATTGAAGTGCTCTCGGGCATCTCAAAAGGAGAGGAAATAATATGCGGACCATACAGTGCCGTGTCAAAATCGCTGAGTGAAAAGAGTAAGATCAAGATTGTAAAAAAAGAAGATCTCTATAAAACGGACAAGGAGAAGTAGTGGCCTATATTTTAAATATTGAAACGGCCACCACCATGTGTTCGGTATCCCTATTTGATGAGGAAACATTAGTCTCTTTTAAGGAATTAGATCAGGGATACACTCACGCCGAAAATCTGCATGTTTTTGCAGATGCGCTTATAAAAGAAGCGCACATACCACTTCAACACTTGAGTGCCATCGCCGTAAGCAAGGGTCCCGGCTCTTACACCGGCTTGAGGATTGGCGTAAGTGCCGCAAAAGGACTAGCTTTTGCACACAATATTCCTTTGATCGCCGTTGATACACTTCAACTTATGTGCAAGGCCGTAGAGCAAACCCTTGGGGTGCAAACCCACTACTGTCCCATGATCGATGCACGAAGAATGGAAGTGTATTGTTGTGTCTACGATTCTGAATTGCGTCCCCTTGAACCAATTGAAGCCTTGATAGTGGACAAAGAGAGCACTAAAAAATTTTATAACTATAAGGGGCTCTGTTTTTTTGGAGATGGGATGCCGAAAAGCAAAGACCTGTTGTTAAGCGCGGGCGAATTTTCCTTTATCCCAAACATTTGTCCTTCCGCAAAGCACATGGGCAAATTATCTTATGCTAAATTCAGGGGAAAAGATTTCGAAAACACAGCTTATTTTGAACCCTACTACCTCAAAGACTTTCTGGCCGGCAAAAAAAAACTCAAAGACGAGGTAAAATAGCGTAAGAATTCCACAAATCCGGACCGCTAATCTACAAATTCAGACCCCTATTCCACAAGTTTAACAATGAATGGGCGGCTTTGGTTCTTAATTTGCAATAATTACATAACCACTTTACAGAGGGCAACCAATTAACCGATGATTGAATGATACTCATGTTTGCCCAAGAAAAACAGAAGAGTGCGAGAACCCATCTCGCGCTTTTTCTATTACAATTTAGGTCTGTCACCTCCCACCTTTATACTTAATGTGATCATTCGGCATTTGTTTGGTCATGATGCACATTCCACTAATTTATTCCGAACTCCCACAAATTCAAAACGACTTTTTACAAATTAATGAAATTACTTTAACTTAATTGTAGTTTCTTTAGGAAGCCATCACATTATAGCTGCAAACAAAAGGAATAAAGAGAGTTACCCAAAAAGAGGCAAAATAGGCGCAAGAAATTGCGCCTTTTGTCATTTAGTTCTTGAGTAACTCCTTAGCTTTTGCCGAATAAAATTCACCCTCTTCGGCAATTTGAGTGAGGATTTTTCGAGCATCCAACTCTTTACCAATCGCCCGCAACGACAGGGCCTTATAAAAATTGGCTTCCTGAAGAAAAGTATTATTACTGTTTTCAACGCATGCATCTAGCATAGAAATGGCCTTCAAATAATCTTTTAAATAATAGAAACTCATCCCCTTGTAAAATAGGGAGTTTAAATCTTCATCGTTGTATTTTTCTACTACTGTAAGTGAGGTGATGCACTCATGATACCTCCCTTTCCTAAAAGAAAAAAGAGCATTTGCAAGTTCTTCATGCAAAAATAGATGCGGTTCATTTTTAAGCGAGCCAGTTCCCTCCCGGCGCATTTCCTGACTAGTCATATTTGCAGGCACTCCCTGCACTTCACGGAAATGATCTTTTCGGAAGTACAAAAGCGAATAGTTCGTCACCTTCAACCCTTCCACATAAAAAACAGGCGAATTCAAGATGAATTTCAACTTTTCAACTTTTAAATCAGGACCAGGAATTCGGAAACCAGGGTGCGGCTCCAGATACACTGTTCCCGGTTCCAATGAATCAGAGGACTGCCCGGCAATTTTATTCATTTCCGGTATTCTAAAATTTTCTCTCACAATGGTCACGCAATCAAGCAAGGTGGTCGGAATTTGTCCCGAAGCATCCACCCTCGCCGTAGGCAGAGATGTTTTTCCGGCCATCACAATTGTATTGGGAGGGTTGTTGCTGCTGTGGAAGAATAAAAAGCCTGCCAGTAAGCCCATCACTGCTCCAAATAATCCCGAATATAAAAGCCTATGTCCGGAAAATAGCCTCTTCCGCACTGTCTTCCGGAGCATCTTAATATCCGAATCCGTCACGGGCACATTCTCAAATCCGAGCTGCGACAAATATTCCAGATCGTCCATGTGTTTGTCAGGCTTCATTGTTGGTGGTATTGGTTCTTGATACAATCATTAGCTTCAAATTTCGTTTCCCATTCTGAATAAAACTTTTTATCTGATTAAGGTCATAGCCTGTTCTTTTCTTTATGTCCTCATAGCTGTTCCCTTTTAAGTAGAATAACTCAATGCAAATTCTCTGTGTATCTTTTAATAGAGGTAGCACTTCCTTTAAATGCTCCAGCAGTGTTTCTTCGTTTACCCCCGAAATCTTTTCCTCTTCTTCTAAAGTTGCGTCGGTCACTTCAAAGTCAAGATACTCTTCAGGCAAAAAATATTTATTCCTATTTCCCCGGATTATACTTAAACAGTGATTTCTGACCACAAATGACAGCCATGCACGGAAATTTCGAACTTCATTTTTTTTAAGTTCCAACAGCAGTTTCTCAAAGATCTGCATCACCGCATCCTTAGCCGCTTCTTTATTTCGGAGATAAAACAAACAAACCCCAAATACCGTTTGAACATGTTTCTCAAAAAGTTCCCCCACAAAGCGCTTGTTACCCGAAGTAAAATAGAGCTTCGCGAGATCTTCATCGTTTGTTGATTTGTTCCTATTGAAGAGCCACATAAGTATTCAAGTATAAGACACTCAATTGACGTTTTTCCATAAAATTAATCATTTATGGAATTTATGCGCAAAAGCGTCTCTATTTTGAGACTATTCTCCTACATGTAAAATTTTGAATTATGAAAACACATGCCATTAAATTCCTCCTATCGGTTCTCTTGTTTGGTTGCTCTGTCCCGCAAACTTATGCTCAAGCCTACGGTGAGATAAGGGGTATTATTAAAAACACCGAACTGGAAGTGGTTCCTTTTGCTACGGTTAAGATATTGCAAGGCACCCAACTGGTAGGGGGTGCCGAAACAAATGAAGATGGAAAATACAGCATCAAACCACTGAGTCCGGGAACCTATGAAATGGTGATCCTCCACCCTGAATACATCACAAAAAGAATTAATAAGATCAGTGTTAGCCCAAGTGAGGCAACGTACGTTGACACAAAATTATCGGCCAATACACTTGGCACAGTGGTTGTATTGGCCGACCCCATCGATTATACCAATACCGGTGTTGATGTTGATATGTTTCATACTATTTCGATCAGTGGCAGCGACTTAACACAGAATGCCAGTTATACCCGCGGCAATGTAAAAAATGTACTTGAATTTATGAGTTCCGAAGTGGTAGTTACGGGGGGAGAAATTCATGTCCGCGGAGCCAGGGGGGATGCAACGGGCTATTTTGTAGACGGCGTTAGAACGATGGAACCGGGTACGATTCCGGGACTTGCAATCGAAAACATAAGTGCGTTTACCGGTGGAATCCCCGCCATGTATGGCGATTTAAGTAGTGGGGCATTACTCATTTCTACAAAATCATACTTTAGCGGTTTGCGCGACAAAAATTTGCGGAACGCTGAAAGAGTGGAAAAAGCGACTGAAGAAAGAGCAGAAAAGAAAGCTAAGGAAGCCGAGGCTTCTCGTGCAAAAGAAATTGAACAGGAAAAGCAAAAAGAAAGAGAGTAAATGTTGGTTTCGTTACTAAAGTTCTCAGTTCTTTGCTCAAAAAAAAAATTAAGAAGTGGAGGATTCAGATATTGGTATCTACCGCAAGCAGAAGACAAGGGTATTTAAAAAGCGATCAACTGTTCATAGAGGGGTTTCACCGGTAATCCCATCACATTGTAAAAACTTCCTTCAATGCGCTCAATGGCAATGTAACCGATCCAATCTTGCACGCCATAGCCACCCGCTTTATCGTACGGCATATAGTTTGTAAGATAATACTCAATTTCTTCGGCACTCAGTGTTTTGAAAAACACTTTACTCACATCGAAGAATGTCAGCTGTTTGTTTTTACTTTTTAAGCACACTGCCGTATACACCTCATGCATTTTGCCACTTAACGTGCCCAGCATCGCTTTTCCTTCTTCAAACGTGGCAGGTTTGTTAAACACTCTACCTTCACACCAAACAATGGTATCTGCCGTAATCAATAAATCATTTTCATGGAGTTCGGCCGCATAGGCCTTGGCCTTGAGTTCCGCCAGGAAAATCGGAATTTCTGCGGCCACGAGATGTTCCGGCCAATTTTCTTCGGCATTGATAGGATGCAAATGAAAAGAGAAACCCAGACTTTTGAGGAGCTCCTGTCGTCGCGGTGAAGCCGAACCCAATACAATGCGATAGGGAAAATTTTTTAAGGTGTTTTCGAGGACCTTCATTATTAGTTATAATAGAAAATAATGCTGTAACAAAGGCCCATAAACATAATGAATTTGAGAAGCAGACTGGCACTCTTAAACTGCTTTCGGTTGTTTGCCCTCAAGGTGAAAACCGCTAAATACACAATGGGAGTGATGAGCGCGAAAAGGATAAACATGGCATTGGCAGAAAATAGTAAACGATCGTGTCGCACAGTATTGTATACAACAAATAAAAGCAATAAACCTGTAATGATGAGAAGAAAGAAAGCAATTAATTTACTCGATCGGATCCCCCAAAGAATGGGCATGGTAAGCCCCCCCGTAGCCTTATCCCCTTCATAATCTTCCATGTCTTTTATAATTTCTCGCGCCATGCTGGTGATGAAGGCAAACAGAGAAAAAATGAAGGTGATCTTAAAACACGACAGCACTGCGTGTTTGTAGGTGATGATAAATCCCGCATGCATGTGCTGTAAAACACCCATTTCATACACAAAAGGCATAAATGCAACCGAAGCTGTGAGCAGCGAAACCACTATGTTACCAATTAGCAATCTTTTTTTCAAATGCGTGCTGTAGATCCACAATAAAAATGCCGCTGCAATATGAAAAATGGCCAGACGAAGATACCCTGTTTTAAGCGCTGCCAGCATACCAATAAATACGCCACTCACAGTAAATGTAAGGTGAAGGATAATGGCCCACCTTCTTTTGATGACCTTGTCTACCACCACGGTATCAGGATGATTAATCAGATCTGTTTTAACATCAAAATAATCGTTGATGATGTAACCCGCAGCAGCTATCAACACAGTACTAAGCACTACCAAATAAAACAAGGTATTATTCAACTCCAGAGGTATGGAATAGGCGTTGAGGATCTTTTGAAGCACTAAAAATCGCAATAACACCTGCGTTAAGGCGATCATCACCAGGTTTTCCAGCCTAATCAGCTTCAGAAATGCAATTGGTTTGTTATGTAATATTCCGCTCAAATTAAATTACCATTTTTCGATGGCCCATTTTCCTTGCAATCGCATCACCTGTTCAATGATATCCCTTACGCAACCTTCTCCACCTCTATTGGGGGAAATGTAATGCGATATTGCCTTGATTTCAGTTGCAGAATTATTAGGACAAGCCGCTACACCTACTCTATTCATAATATCATGGTCGGGAAGGTCATCGCCCATAAACAAAACTTCTTCATCTTTTAGATCATGAAGCGAAAGATAATCAAGATAACATTGCATTTTATCATGTTGCTGAATAAAAACGTCCGTCACTCCATTCCGAATGAGTGCATTTTTAATGGCCTGATTATTACCACCGCTGATAATCACCACGCGGTAACCCTTTTTTATAGCCTGGTTGAGTGCATACCCATCCTTCGAATACATATTCCTTACCATTTCTCCGCTCTCCATCACCAATACCTTGCCATCGGTAAGTACCCCATCCACGTCGAACATAATGGTGGAAATTGCATTCAATCTTTCTTTAAAGTTCATTTTGCCTATTTCTGTTGATCAACGATTAATTTACTCAATTGTTTGTAAATCGTTTTGAATTCTTTGTGCCCTGATAAGATCTTAAGATGCTTTTCTATCACCTGCAGATCGTTTCGTTTAGCGGGACCCGTTTGCGCGTCAAAAGGGGTCATCACTTTAAGTTTACCGGTTGTCTTTTCTATTAATGGTCGTAAGAGATCGAAGCTCATCTTTTTAGATTCCTTTTCAAGGAATTGCTTTGCTTCTACATATAAGGCATTTACAAAATTATTTACCACTACCGCTGCCAAATGCAATCTCAACCTGCTTTTGTAGGGCAGAACCTTTACCACGTTGCTAAACTTCTTTGCAAACATTAAAATGTTCTGTTCAGTTTCCTTCGAGTTTCCTTCTATGATAATGGGAATTTCTTTCCAGTTGATTTGATCAATTTTTGAAAAAGTTTGCAAGGGATAAAAAACGCCGGTACCATTAACTCTCTCACCCAACTCACTGCGTTTAATACTTCCGGACGTATGCAGAAGGATCGCATTTGGATTCTTAATGTTTAGTCGGCCTGCCACAGTTGAAATGGCTTTGTCGCTCACACATAAAAAGTAATAATCGGCATCGGCAATCACCTGATTAAGTCCAATCTTTATGGAGCACTTTAATTTGCTTTTAAATTCATTGAGCGATGGATTTGCTTTGTGGTTACAAACTTCAACCGAAATGTGCGAGAGAGTTTTGAGATATTTTGCAATCTGCCAGGCCACATTACCGCAACCTATGATCACGATCTTATGTCCCTTAGAGGTTGTCATCTCCTTAATTTTGTTTGACACTGAATTTACGAATTCTCTCTCTAATGGCAATAATAGTTCCCATTGCCATTACCAAACAACCCAACCACAAGATATTGATATAAGGAAACACATAGGCTTCCATCACGATAAAATCCTTCGCATTACTCAGCCTTTCACTCAGGGTAATCTCAACCGATCCCTGGTCAGGATTAATTTTCCAAAACACGAGCTTCAAACCCAATTTATCTACAATGTCTTCTTTCGGAATCACCACATTGTTTTGAATGATGTATTTGGGATAAGCAAAGTAATTTTTTCCTTTCACATCAACACACCTCAACACAGCAGTAACTTCTAAAAAAGAATCGTTCTTTTTATATTCGGTCTCGCTCAAATTGCTCCGCAACGAATCAATCACGATAATGGCATTGCTTGAGAAAATAGTATCTCCCACGTGACCTATGAAATTCTTCGCTGAAGAATATGCATTTGCTTTGTTTTTAGTAGTATCAATGTTGAGGTCGGCATAGGTGACATGTGTATAAATGTCGCGGTTCAGGTAATGTTTCGTGGCAGGTTCAGGTGCTCTGCCCATTCGTGGATTATCCTGCACATGCGGCACCAATGTAAAATCAAATTCTGGCTTTCCCTGTGCGCTCTTTTTCAGATAGTCAACATAAAAATACACATTGATTCCTTCACGCTTTTTACCGGTATAGGTAATAAGGTAAGGGCCCATTGGAAGAGTATCTCCCTGTGTGAGAAGAATACTGCGTTTTTCATCAAAATCGGCACCCAAGGCCGAAACTTTTTTGTCGGAGGTGTTTTTTGACAGCACTACTTTTTTCGATGTGGAGATCAATGCTCCCAAAAGCACCAAGGCAAAACCAATATGAGCAATGGCAGCCCCACTTTTTGATACCTTGCCTTTCAGCACCAGCAGAAAATAGTCGGCATTGGCAATGGCTGCAAAAAGTCCGGTTGTTAAAAGCAGAGCATAACTAATGAGCTCCCAGGTATCGGAATTGCCGGTGTGCATTTCCATAAAATACAGAGGAATAGAACAAACCAACCCAAACAGAAGTGCAATTCCAAAACTATAAGAAATCCGCATCAGGAATTTTCTTCTATCCGTTGTTTTATATTTAAGAAATTGCGCAGCGCCAATGGTCAACATCACCAAAATTGCAAACGGTACAATCCAGCTGTTGTACACAGGTATTTTTGGCGGCGCGTACTCTGTGCCAAAAAGTTTATTTATAACGGGGATCGACGTAAAATAAGTGAT
This sequence comes from bacterium, assembly GCA_029945625.1. GTDB lineage: Bacteria > Bacteroidota > Bacteroidia > B-17B0 > Aurantibacillaceae > Aurantibacillus. The sequence continues at coordinate 309,626 of JAQSCW010000055.1, read as the reverse complement.
GATCAAAGCAGAAAGGATCAGCAACAGAGAGCCCAGAAACATCCAGAACTCACGCGAAAACAAATCTTCCTCATCCTTCTCTTTCGGAAAATATAAATAATACGAGACGAAGGTGATAATTGCCGAAGCTGAGATCCATACCATCAGCGTGACCCTGGCATAGCCATACACCAGAGCAAATGCTAACAGCAACAGAGAAAGAACTACGTACGAAGTTTTAAATAAACTCTCTTTTATGAGGAGTGCCACACTGATGAAAATAAACGTGAGCACATACAATACAAGCTGACCCGTCATTCCCAGATCAGTAAAAGCATGCACAGAGGCGTTTCCAAGAACCCCGCTTCGGGTTAAAAATGTAGAATAAAGAACCAGTAGGAAAGCGCCAATAGCTAAGAAGTGCGTCGTGAAAAGTGAACCTCCTTTATTTTTATTAATGATCATGGTATGGCCCGCCGCAACTAGCACCAGCCAAGGCACCAACGACGAGTTCTCTACCGGGTCCCAAGCCCAGAAACCACCAAAACTAAGCGCCTCATAGGCCCAGGCGCCGCCCATTAATACACCGATGCCCAACACAAGGATTCCAAAATAGGTCCAAGGCAACGCCACTTTTTGCCATTCAGAATATTTTCCATTCCATAAAGCAGCAATGGCAAACGCAAAAGGAATAAGGGTAGACGCAAAGCCCAAAAATAAGGTAGGAGGATGAATGGTCATCCAATAATTCATTAACAAGGGATTTAAACCGCGGCCATTTAATTTGGCCAAATAATTTTCATTTTGAACAAAGGGCATGTTGCTGAAATCGGGATGTTCACGAAGCAGCAAGAACGGATTACTGCCGATCTTATAATCTCCAACGTAAATTCCCAGAATCATACTCGCTAAAAACACCTGCACCAGCGCAAAGATCACCATCACCGGGATTTCCCAGTCGCCGTTTTTGAGCTGGCGTTTTAATAACAAGCCCAGAACCACATTCCAAAATGTCCACAGTAAAAAGCTACCTTCTTGCCCTTCCCAAAAACAAGACATGATGTACTTCATATTCATATCCGTATTGCTGTGCTGCCATACGTACTGGTATTCAAAATAATGATTGAACAGCATATAAAACAGCGTGCCCGCTTTACCGAAAACAGAAAAACTGTGGAGGTTAAAAGAAAATCGCGCTAATTTAAGATACGAGCCATCGCTTACCGAAAGAAAATAGGTGACACAGGAAAGCAACGCCGCTATAAGAGCTAATACCACAAAGCCATTTCCCAAATGCCCTGCCCATAAATGCTCTCCTACATAAGTAATGTTAGTCATAATGGTAATTAATTTATTTGCTGCTTACCATCATTATATTTACTTGGACATTTCATTAAGATATCGTTTGCATGGAAATTATCACCCTGCATTTTTCCGATGAGAACAATCTGTTCGCTTTTTTCAAAATCCTGAGGTTTGCTTTTATGAAGCACTACTTGTTTGGTGATACCCTTATTATCCACCATGCTGAATAAGAATTCATCGGGGTTTACTTTGGGATCGTAAACCTGAGGTTGATTCTTGTCGAGCCGACCCACCACGTGATATTCTTTGTCGGGATTGGAAAAGGCTTCCGCAAAATCGGCATAGGTGCTTGTATTTTTTAGGGACACAAATATAACGCCAATGGCTACGGCAATAATAATGATTCCAAGGATGTGTAATTTTTTCATGAAGTGGTTTCGTTTAAGATTTATCTTTAATCATATTTTCAAGTTTCTTCAGGGTCCTTTCCAGATACACCAAAAACGCGATGATGGCCAGAAAGATGAGAGAGATGACGGTGATCACCACATAAATTTTTCCATTCTCCCGAAAGGCATCGGCCATTTGCGGAGCGTCTGATGCCATAGGCTGAGCAGTTGCCCAAATGGCCATCATTGTAAATAAAACACTTAAAAACTTCTTATTCATCTAACTTCGTATTAATAACACTAATTCTATTCTTCAATTCAAAGAGCCACACACTAAAGAGCACCCAACCAATAACCGCCGGGTAAAACACCGTGCGCATGTTGCTGTTCATGTCGTATTTGGCGAAAGCCGGATTACCACCGTTTCCGGGGTGAAGCGAATCGGTTAACCGAGGAAGCACCATGATAAAAATGTTCATCATCACAAAAGCGAAAATATTGTATACCGCCGAAATGCGTGCACGTTTTTGTTCGTCCTCCACCGAAAAACGGAGCACAAAATAGGCCAGATAAATAAGGATGCTGATGGCCACCCCGTTTAATTTCGGATCCTGAAAGGTCCACCAAGTTCCCCAGGTGTACTTTGCCCAAATGGAACCCGTAGCTAAGCCGGGAAGGGCGAAGAAAAATCCCACAATGGCGGCGTTAAAGGCCTTGGTGTCTAGCAGTGGGCTGCTGTTTGACAAGGCGCGGATACTGTATACAAAAGAAGTACCCATCATAAACAGCATGGCAAACCAAATTGGTACGTGGTAATACACATTGCGAATGGTCTCATTTAAGATATCGAGCCGTGGAACGGAATTAAGGAGCCCCCAAATGAGTGTGTAAAAGATAAGAAGAACAGAAAGTATTTTATAGCCGTATTTCAATGTCTTTTTCTTTGCCTTTTCTTAGATTGAAACGTGAATATTGAAGGCAATCGCCCCCCTCATTCTTTCAACTTAAAAAAACTGTTTTAATCGCGCCAAAGATACGGAAATAATAGGAACGAAAGGGCAATAGTAAGAACATTTAGGGCCAGTAAAATCACAATAAAATCAAAACCTACGCCTGCCCACTCGAGGCCGTCGACGGCCTGCTTACTTAATCGGATCACCACCAAAATAAGTGGCATAAGTACCGGAAAACTGAGAATACTCATGATGGCAAAATTGCCGCTGGCCTTGCTTGAAATGGCACTCATCAAGCTCAAGATTCCCGCCAGTCCGCTGGAGGCCAGAGTAAGCACGATAAAAAACAGGCCAAGATTCTGTACTTCATTTTTGATAAAAAACCCATAAAAGAAAAAAGTGATGAAACTCAGGCACAACATAAACACCATATTATATAAGGTTTTGGCCACTATAAATTGTTGTGGACTATAATGCAAGAAATTGAAGAGCGCCTGACCTCCGGTTTCTTTTAGAAAGCTCTTTCCGCTGATGGTAACAGAAGTAAATAAGGTAATGACCCAGAACAGGGCGTTCCAGGTAGGTTTATCGAGGTGGCCTTTAAAACAGAGGGCACTCACAAAAATGGTGCCGATTACGTATACCAGCACACCGCCAATGGTTGATTTTTGGCGAAACTCGAGCAGGAATTCTTTTTTTATGAGGTGGAGGAGCATATGATTGTAGATACTATCAGGAAATAGACCGTCATCTTTCCTTTTACATAGTTACGCACAAAAATATAAACTTGAAAGGGAGCTTCTGAAAAGAATTCAGATTTTTACCCAACTTTAAGATGTAAATGCATAAAGGCAAAAAGCCCTTCTCACTATTCTGAGAAGGGCCTTCCGTTTGCATTTTTTTGGGCAATTTCCTATTATTTTATTTCGCTGCAGATGTATTTGGTCAACACCCAACTTCCCAGAAAATTATTCTAAGGCTTTATCATTTTTTGAGGGACGGCCAACATATTGCAAATAACTTAAGCAAATTTAAAGGCCCAAAGATTACTTAACCTACCGTAAAAAGGATTTTTTACACACGCAGAATGTGATTGTGTTTCATATATTTGCTCCGCCACGTATCGTTTGGAAATCATGTTCCAAGGAAAAAACGGGGGCTTAAATCCTAAATTGATTTCTCCATTGTCAAAAAAGCGGTTTATGTCGATGAAAAAAAGCACTTCGTCGAATTCAGTGTTGCGCTTGCTTCTAATAATATGGTGGATTAACACAGCAAATCTCTTTTCGCAAGCCCCCGACTTTACAAACTTCGGCACAAAGGAAGGGCTGCTTAGTGATGAGGTTTATAATCTATTTCAAGACCATCAGGGCTATATTTGGATATTTTCAAAATACGGAACCCTGAAATATAATGGCACAGGTTTTAAGCCCGTTTTAATAAATCTGCCATTTAAGGATTCATTTATCTTTTCAATTTATGAAAACCAAGACGGCAAAAAATGGGTAGCAAATTCTAATGCCAAAATATATGAAGTGAGGAATGACAGCGCTTTTATTATAAAGGGAATTGAAAGTGTTTCTTCCGATTTGAGAAATTCAGTAAGCGAAATAGTGCAGTTGTGCGCAGACGACAGTTTAAACCTATACGCACTCACGAAAGGCGCCAGTTTTAAATTAGTCAGAAAAACAAATTCGTACCATGCCTTTGATCTGAGTATTTCGGGTGAGAAGGACACCATTCTCATTTTAGCGCTGGAGATAAATAAAAATCTCCTCTACATCCCCAAACGCGTTCCCAATGACGAATTTATTTTTAGTGGCTTAAAAAATCGTGTTTACCTACAATTACCCAACAATCAAAATCTCATTAAACTTGATTATTCGAGGGTTGCAGCAAGTTTTCGTCATTTGAAGAAATTCGGATCCAATTACTATTTTTCCTATTCAACATTTCTGGGAAAAATAATAGATGGGAAGAGGCTACACTACATTGATATAGGTTCTATCGTTCTAAATTTCACAAAAGATCGGCAAAATCATTTGTGGGTTGCCTGTTTAAATGACGGACTCTATGAGCTGAATGAAAAGGACTCGGTGATCAATCACTACTTTTCAACTATTACCATCAACGATGTATTACTTGATTTTCAAGGTGGACTTTGGGCAAGCTCATCCGGAATGGGACTATACCGATTAACTAAAACGGAACATTCATTTCTCAAAAATCAGGAACTATATGCGCATCCTCTCAGCTTTATCAAAGTGATTAAAGATAAACTTGTTTTGGCAAGTACGACGGGAGACATATCATATTTGAAGCAAGGAAAAGAAGTACAAATACGACATGCCGATAATAACACTCCTTTGGATGTTGTAGAGCAAAGGGGCACATTTGTAGCTGCTTTTAATTACAGAACGGAACAATTGAATTTGACAAATGATGGAGTGTCGAAGATTTACAGTGAAGAAAGCACAAAACACTATCGTTTGTTCGCCAAGGGGGATGATACACTAATTTACGTATGGCGTCGAGGATTGAGTTTCGCAATACGTGGTGTAGTTAGAAAGCTGGTGGATTTTAATCAAAAACTAGTAACAGCAGAGTTGATCGACAATGTGTTGTGGCTAGGCACTGAAAATGGCCCATATTACTACAAGCCTGTTTTTACTCCTCAAAGTTTTCGCATTTCGGGTGAGGTTTTGCCTGAAAAAGATCAGCTTTTGCAGCGGAAAGAACTTGAACCATTAAAGAATACATGTATACTGAAGATTTTGAAAGATCATTTAAATATTATTTGGTTTTGTACAGAAGGAGAAGGACTATTTTCTCTTAATAAAAAGAATGTAACTCACTATTCTTCTGAAAATGGATTACCTAGTAACATCATTAACAGCATTGATTTTAGTTCGGATAATAGAGCTCTTTTGGCAACCAATAAAGGGCTCTTTCTCTCCAAAACAGAACCTAATCATCAACTTTTTACTACCTGGGAAAAAATCTTCAGCGGCGAAGTTAAAACTGCGACCTTTTTTGAGAACCGCATCTATTTATCAGCCAGAACTGGTCTGGAGATCCTAGACCTAATGAAAGACGCTGAGAAGAAACTTTTTTTCAGTTTGGTTTCCATTCAAATTGATTCAAAAGATACCGACCCAAAGAACTTCAAAGAACTTAAAAGTGACGCAGTTGATTTGAATTTTAATTTTGATGAAGTGACCTTCGAAAAGCAAAAACCCGAGATTGGATACCAGTTAGTTGGCCCAAGCGCGGATTCAGGTTCTGTAACTGAATCCATTATTCGATTCAGTCGTTTAGATCCTGGAAATTATACTCTAACTGCATTTCCTCGTGTTAAAAATGGTCAGAATTTATTGATACAAATTCCTTTTGTGGTTCAACCTGCATTTTGGCAGACAAAACTTTTTTGGATTCTTCTTTCTCTATTGTTCCTGTCAATTACAGCAGGAGTCATTTGGTTAATCATTAAATATAATAGGAAAAAACAACTCGCGAAAACCAAAAACGAACAGCTCATTTTAGAATACAAATTAATTGCACTCAAAGCTCAGATCAATCCCCATTTTATGTCAAACTGTCTTTCGGCTATTCAAAATCTGATCATGAACAATCAATCAGAAAGAGCCACATTCTATGTAGCCAGGTTTGGGTTGATGGTCAGACAGATCCTTGACTTTTCGTCAAAACCACTCATTACCCTAGGTGAAGAACTCGACTTAGTAAGAATCTATCTTGAACTTGAGCAATTGAGATTTCGTGATAAATTTAATTTCAAAATACTAGTGGAAAACGATATCTCTTTGAGTTCTACCTCCTTTCCACCGTTATTATTAAATCCACTTATCGAAAACGCGGTTTGGCATGGCTTACTTCCTCTAAGAGAGAATAAGAAGGGTGAACTGATGATTCAAGTGAGAAAGGAACACAATTGTCTCCACTTTAGCATTAAAGATAATGGTGTTGGCCGATCAGTAAAAAAAGAAGCTATTGGCAACAATAGCACAAAATCGTATGGCGTTAAATTAACTGAACAACGATTATATAATCTGAACTACCTTTATGGGAGCAATCATGCCCGGCTGAATTTTGAAGATTTGAAAGATGAATGTGGGGAATCACTTGGCACGGTAGTTACCGTGTGTGTTCCTTTGAATCTAAATGTATTTCCGGATGATGAAAATTAGAGCGCTAGTTATAGACGATGAAGTCTCCAACAGAGGGCTTATCACAAAGTACATCAAGGAACTCAACTCAAACATTGAAGTTGTGGGTGAAGCCGACAACGTGAGAACCGGGGTTGATCGAATTAAAGAACTTAAACCTGACTTAATTTTTCTCGATATTAAAATGCCCGATGGAAGCGGTTTTGCTTTATTAGACCAATTTGATGAAATCAATTTTGAAATTGTGTTCATTTCCGGATTTGACAGTTATGCACTCAAAGCTTTTGAGTTTAATGCGTTGGACTATGTACTTAAACCCATTGATTCGGTGAAATTTGCTAGAACCTTACTTAAAGTGCAATCTACGATAGAGAAGAAATTGGGACCCGCTCATGAACTCAGAGCCTTGTACCAATCATATGATGTCACCCAACTCATTATCACAAAAATTCCTGTACATATCCATAATCAAGTCGTATTATTAGCAGCGGAAGAATTGATTTACCTTCAAGCACAGGATGGATGTACTTTATTTAAGACCATCTTCAACGAAAAGTACCTTTCCTCCAAACAACTCTCTGATTTTGAATTCATTCTTGAAAACCTCCCCCAACTAATTAGAGTCAGCAAAGGAACATATGTAAATCTAAACCATGTGAGCAGCTACTCAAAGGGAGCAACGTGCTTCCTTACCATGAAGGACCAAACTGTTATTGAAATATCAAGAAGAAAAAAAAGTGATATCCTGACACTTTTGAACGGAAAAAAGATGATCTAACTTATTTACCGGAAAGTCGGAGCTGAATTATCAGGTCCTGCAAAGGAAGTCCGAAATCAGTTCTTTTTTCTCTGTAGGTACAAGATAATAATCCATAAATGGGCTGTTATTGTTGCCGAACGTAGTAACCTGAAGCAGCCCCTTGTTGGTGGCTCTGAAGTATAAGTAATCATAATCTGCCAGAATTGATTCCATTTCCGTTTCGATTTGATTTTTTAGGATTTCGCATTGAATGATGGGGCGATGGAACCTCAGCACGTGGTCGGCACCCGCAAGCACTTTATGTTCGTTGGCTTCAGTATCGAGTTTAATCAAATCAATCTTTTCATTGCCCAAATGTCCAGCTACAAAATTATCAAGTGTGTCAATGTCCACTTCAAAATTCACTTTAAATGAATTTCCGGAGGCCGCATTATTCAAACTCCCATCACCGGTTAATTGAGGAAGCTCTTTGAATTTAGGGTTCGCGATGGAATAAAAAGTAGCACGCCCCTTTTCATTCGACAGAGCTAACTTCATCGGCTTAATGTTATGGTACTGATTTAAAGAAATATTTTGAAGCAAGAATTGATAAGCCGAAGGCATGGGCTCAAACGCATATATATAAATGTCTTTGTTCTTGATGGCCGACGCCAAGAGGGAATAGTATCCAATATTTGCGCCAATGTCAAAAAACACTTTTGAATTTTTTGTAAGTTCTTCAAAAACCTTTACAGCATGGTATTCAAAGCCTTCAACATTACCCCAAAACAAAAATTTGGTAACGGCACTTGTTTGATTTGTGGCCATCTTAAAAGGGGGAACCTTTTTTCCTCGCACAGTAAATATCCCATTTATTGGGAATTTGAGGCGAGCAGGTAGAATTTCTGAAAAAGGTTTGAGGCTAATCCTTATTAATTTATTTATGAATGGGTTGTAAAGAAGGTCTTTCATCATTTAGGGCACAAATTTAGCAATGTCGTGGAAATGGAGAGTTCAACTCAGCAAATAAATTCCTAATTCTTCACTATCATACATGTTTTTTGCTCAGAACCATTGCAGATGGTAAGGAAATAAACCCCCGGAGGAAAGTCCTTCAAATCCAGAGTCTGCCTTTCTGAAGACTCATTTTCCACTTGCCTCTGAATGCTAAAAACAATTTCTCCAAGCGAATTCGCAACAGACACTATTGCGTTCCGATTGGATGCTCTTCCTCCATCCACAATGATTTTGTCGATGAAAGGATTTGGAAATACTTTAATCTCTGCATTTTGTTTCAAATTCTGTTCAGCTCCCAGACATTCAGTAACATTAACGGTAATGGATGCATTGCTTGAGCACGGACTTGTTCCGGTGCTTCCCACCACTGAAAAAGAAGACAATCCCGTTGGTGTTACCACAATACTGGGTGTTGCGAAACCATTGCTCCATTGATAATTAACAGCACCATTCGCAGTTAAAGTTGTGCTTTGCCCATAACAAACAACACTTTTTCCACTAATTGAAATGGTTGGAACAGGAAACATGCCTACCAATGCAGTACTCGTATTTGTGCAATTGTTTGGAGAAGTCCCTGAAACAGAAAATGTCATAGTGCTTACTCCGGTAACAATTAGGCTTGAAGTAGTTGCTCCGGTACTCCAGATATAACTTTGTCCTCCACTTGCCGTTAAAATGGTTGACTGGCCGGGACAAATTGATTTGGTGCCTGAAATTGTAATAATTGGTAAGGGATTAACCAGAACTTGTACTGTTGCACTTCCACCGACAAGTCCACAACTATTACTTGATGTTCCAGTCACCGTGTAAATGCTCGCAGAAGTGGGGGAAACCGCAGTTGTTGAGCTTGTGGTATTGTTACTCCATTGGTACATAGTGGCTCCAGTTGCGATTAATGTGCTGGCCTGTCCTAAACACACCGCAGTAGGAGAGGCTGAAATCGTCAAAGATAATCCTGGAGTGAAAGTATTTGGAATACTATATGCTATTCGGCTTAAACCATGTGTTGACGTTTTAGAACCCAAACTTTGTCCACTTAGTGAAAAATTACTTCCCGCCCCCAACACATTAGGATTGTTTACTACAGCAAGAAATGAAGTTCCCGGTCGGGCGATATACAACTTATTGTCAGGTCCCAATTCCATATATCCAAAATTGTATCCCGACGTTGAAACGGCCACTAAAGTGGTCTGAGAAGCCACAATTGCGGACTGAATATATGTATTGACATCATATTGAAGGATCATTTGTCCATAAATCGAGTTGGTGAAAATTTTTTTACTGTCAGGCGAAAAAGCAGTTCCCCAGGCATAACCACCCTGACTCGGAAGCACAATCGGATTTGAAACTACACCTGTATTGGCATTGAAATTAAATAGTTCGTATTTGTCCTGACACGTGAAGGCATTTAGAACCTTAGTGCCATCGGGTGAAATGGTTAGTTGTCCCATGGCATCGTGCGCCGCACTATAGGTGCCACAATTGTGAATTCCCCCCACTGCCGAAATAACACTTTGAGTTGCTATAGAAGATGCTGATACATTTAATGCTACAAATTGATCAGAATTCCATTTGTGAGCAAGCACCCAATAACTGTTGTTGGTAGAATTATAGTACGAACAGAGTTTCTCGGTCCAACCGCTCCCTAACGAAATGTTTTTTTGCGTACTTACCACATCCCCCAAACCAACATTTAAATTCATATCTACAACGGAATAATGCAGGTAACCCGGATTGGCAAATTCAGTAAGATGAAAGATCACGTACCTATTTGTGTCGCAAGGCACAGGAATGATAAGGGCACATTGTCCTGCAGTAAAATTTCCAATTAATCCACTGCCGTTTGGCATAACCGCATGGTTCTTGTTCCAAACAGTACTACCATCTGTGTAAAAGAGAACACTTCCCGCTGAATTTGAAATGGTGCTGGCATTATCCGGATTTACGATCATTCCGTTACTCAGTGCCGTTGGGGGATTAGTGTTGAAATTCAATCCCGCATTATTTCCAAAATACCAAACATTAGCGCGCTGCGAAAGGGCAGTTAGACTAATGAGGCTAAAAGCTAAAAAAATAGATTTTACTTTCATGGGTTGCGAATTGAGATTGATTAAAATTAATCAATATTATTAGCCTAACAAATCCTTCCCTATATCTTTCCTATAGTATTTTCCTTCGTAATGGATCTTTTCAGCTCTTATAAAACTTTTGTTAACCGCTTTTTCGATGGTAGTACCAAATGATGTCACTGCAAATACTCGCCCGCCGTTCGTTAATACATCTTCGCCATCCTGACGGGTACCCGAATGAAAGACAATCGATTCGTCGATGAGATGGTAGCCCTGCACTTTTTTTCCTTTTTCAAAAGTGCCCGGATAGCCGCCGCTCACCAACACCACCGTAGCGGCCGTTTCAGGTATGGTCTCAAATTCTTTTTGTTCCAAAGTTTGTGTTGCCACCCCCTGTAACAAATCTAAAAAGTCAGATTTAATTCGGGGAATCACCACTTCCGTTTCAGGGTCTCCCATTCTGCAATTGTATTCTATTACCGAAGGTTCCCCATCACTATTCATTAAACCAATAAAAATAAAACCTCGGTAATCTATTCCCTCGGCGTTTAACCCTTCAATAGTAGGCTTCACTACTTTTTCCTCTACTTTTTTCATAAAGGCCTCGTTGGCAAATGGCACGGGACTAACAGCTCCCATACCCCCTGTATTTAAGCCGGTATCTCCTTCACCAATTCGCTTATAATCTTTCGCCGCAGGCAGGATCTTGTACGATTTTCCATCGGTTAAAACAAAAACCGATAACTCTATTCCTTTCAGAAATTCTTCGATCACCACTTTACTGCTTGCGGATCCAAATTTGGAGTCCATGAGCATACTTTTTAACTCCGCTTTTGCTTCTTCCAGTGACGGCACAATCAAGACCCCTTTTCCGGCAGCAAGTCCGTCTGCTTTTAACACAAATGGTGGCGGAAGTGTTTCCAAAAATGAAAATCCTTCGCCAAGTGTATCTTTGGTAAATGTGGCATAACGTGCCGTGGGCACACCATGTTTAATCATAAATTGTTTGCTGAAATCTTTACTGCCCTCTAATTGCGCCCCATCTTTTTTAGGCCCAATAACAGGAATATCCTTTAGAACTTCATCGTTGAGAAAAAAGTCGTGCAGACCATTTACGAGTGGATCCTCCGGGCCTACCAGCACGAGATCAATGTCCTTTTCCCAAACAAGATTTTTGATACCTTCAAAATCATTTACTGCCACATTCACATTGGTACCACAATGCGCAGTTCCGGCGTTTCCGGGAGCAATGTATAAATTCTGAAGTTGTTTGCTTTGGGCAATCTTCCATGCGAAAGCATGTTCCCGTCCACCCGATCCTAAGACTAAAACGTTCATAATGTGAAAAGACAAAATTATAAAATCCCGCCTCTTTATTTCGATTTATATTTTTTCGAACTAAAACTTTTGTTTCCGCGATCACGCCTTTTTTCACGCCTCGAATTTTGTTTGTCCTGGGCAACCTGATTGTCAACATGGCCCATTTCGCGGTGACGTCGGAACAACCTGCGATTGGCCTTGTAATTGGAGGTTTTGGAACCCGTTGTACGGTTCACCCATGAAGGTGGGTCTTTTCGAAACAAGCGTGCAAACATCCCTTTCTTCTTACTCCGCGCAAACTCATCGGCGTGTCCTTTGCTTTTAGCCCGTTTCAAACCCAACTTACCATGCCTTCTCGACCCCCCTTCGCGTTTAGTACCGCCACTTTGCGCATAATATGCAGTGGTCGTGCCCGACACTATTAGGATTAAAATTATGATTAAAAATCGTTTCATAAGAATACAAGGTCGTGTTCACCAAGCGGTTACAAGCCTCCAAGCCAAAGATTCGGACTCGTATTAGTCAAAAGTAAGAAATAATTGGCAGATATGCCCTTTTCAGCCACGGTTTTAGTAACACAGGGTGTCTTAAAATTTAGCATACTTTAAATTTAGGTAGCTGAAATAAAACCTAATTTTATTCGTTAATAGATTGGTGAAAGCTTGTTCATGGCCCTAAGCAGAGGCATCATGGGGCATTCTAAACGATCACGAGCAAAATAATTAGTGCACGATATAAAATCATTGAAAAATACACTCCTGATACTTATAATATGCTCCACACGGTTGTTTTCTCAGGTAAACGCGCCTGCATTGCGCTGCCTGGAAGTGATCAACGGAACCGGCGATGTAAAGTTAACATGGGTTCCACCTTCTGACCCTAACGGTTCTTTCTTTGCCTATGAGATCTACTTCTCGGCACTGCCGCTCGGTCCCTTTGCTCAACTAACAAATACACTTTCTCCCATCAATACCTTTTCCTTCGTTCACACCAATACCGTGTCCACCACCCAAAGCGGGTATTATTTTATGAGAACACGATACGGCCTCAATGGTAGTCTTAGTTCAAACCCATCCGACACGCTCAGAACCATCTTTCTAAACATCAATACATCAACGCCCGATGCCCTCAAAATAACGTTTAACGATGTACACCGGCCCAAGTTAACGAGCAGCGCCACCACCTTCACCTTGTCACGCGAATACCCTTTGGGCACATGGAATGTTTTATCCGTTACTCCTTTGGATATCTACAATGACACGATCGCTGTTTGTAAAGCAAATATCAATTATAAAGTCACCCTTTCGGATAATAGCGGCTGCAGTTCTTTGTCAAATATTAACGGGGGGTCATACAGCGACCGGCACGATCCTTACGAACCTGTTGTTGATTCCATTAGTGTATTGCCAAATGGAAACACAGTACTTGCCTGGAAAATTCCCAAAGACGAAGATGTTATAAAGTACGAAATTCAGCAACGGGAGGGCTCCATTAATGTTCCCATTGCACTGCTGAATGGAAGAACCACCACCTCGTATATTTTAAGCGGTGATACGGCTAACCGACGAAGTGTTGGGGTTTTCGTGAAGGCCATCGATAGTTGTTCGCGCGGAAGTCTGGTGGACTATTCCTCATTTACCATGCACGCAAAAACCTATTATGATTATTGCGCTTTTCAAACCGCCATTCGATGGAACAATTACAGATGGAAAACCATAAACGGATTTCCCACCGCAGAAGTACTTGAGTACCGAATTTATTTTTCAAACGACAGCGGCCAGACTTTTAAAAGAGTTGCTGTCACCACCGATACATTGTTCATCCACAGAAATGTAAATCCGGGAAAACCACTCTGTTATTTTGTGCGGGTAATCAATAAACGGCAAACCATGACGGCCTCTTCTAACCGCGTTTATTTTTACTCGGGACAAGTACCGGCACCAAACTTTGTGTACATCCGCACAGCTACCATTAATAAAAAAGTGAGCGCCCAAATTCAAATCTATATCGATCCAACCAAGCCTTTTAATGAGATGGATCTGCAAAGATCAAAAGACGGACTTACATTTGCCAGTCTCAAAAAAATCACCTTTTCCGGTCTCTCGGTATACACCGTTGATGACGAACCCATAGAAACCGAAAAACAAAATTATTATTACAGAGTGCTTGTAAAAGACAGCTGCGGAAACCTCAGATTACAAAGTAATACCGCCAGAACGATTTTACTGCGCGTGGTTCAGGACAAAGAAAATTTGTTTTTACAACACTTAAATTGGACGGACTATCTGGGGTTTTCGGGAAGGGTAGCTAATTATAAGGTGTATAGGGTAGTACAGGACGTAAACGAAGTAGAACTCATAGCTACCACCGATTCGGCAACCACCGTTTTTACCGACGATATTGAAGAGGCCGCCTCACTTGGGGCGAGAATTGACTATGTGGTGGAAGCCCATGAAGGAAGCGGAAATACCTATGGTTTAAAAGAACTCAGCAAATCTAACCTCGCAGCCGTGTATATTGAGGGAAGGATCTTTGTTCCCAATGCCTTTGCCCCCGATGGAAAAAACAGTACTTGGAAACCGGTGACGCATTTTATCGATAAAAAGGATTACAATGTAAAAGTGTTCAACCGTTGGGGCCAAAAAGTATTTGAAACATTCGGTGATGAGGAAGCATGGGACGGTGTTAACTGTATTTCGGATGCCTACGTCTATCTCATCTCCTATAAAAATTCAAGAGGAGAATACCAACAAGTTACAGGTTCGGTGGTACTTATAAGATGATTTTTCGCTTGACCTCTTTTTTTTATACACCCCTCGTTAAAAACTATTCCCAACCTCTCTCGTCACTTTGAATTACAAGCCGTAATTTAGCTTCATGCGCGGGGTGTTTGTAAGTCTATTAGTTCTGGTTGGTCTCAGTGTCTTTTCCCAAAAAAAAAGTGCCCCAAAACAAACACGCATTCTATTTGTGTTTGATGCCAGCAAAAGCATGATCTCAAAGTATGAAAACACCACCCGCATGGATGGTGCGAAAAATCTCTTCTTTAAATTCATTGATAGTTTAGGGAAAGACAAAACCTATATGTTCGCGTTGCGAATGTATGGCCATACGGTGAAATATCCGCCGGGCGACTGTAAAGACAGTAAGTTGGTAGTATCCTTTGCTCCTAATAATTTGGCTATTATCAAACAAAAAGTGATGGAGGCCAAGCCCACAGGCATTACACCCATTGAACATTCACTCACCGAAGCCGCAAAAGATTTTAAGGATAATAAAACCACCAATATCGTGATCCTCATCACCGATGGCATTGAAGAATGTGGCGGCGATCCCTGTAAGGCCAGGCAAAAACTACTCGAGAAAGGCATCGTTTTTAAACCTTTTATCATTGGCATCGGTTTGAGCCCCGAACAAATAAAAACATTTGAATGTGTCGGCACATTTTACGATTACGACGACCAATCAGTTTTCTCCACCATTTCAAACATCATTCAACAACAAAAATTATTAAAATCCACGGCTCAAGTCAATTTGCTGAATAATGCCTCCTTGCCCATTGAAACCAACGTGAATACCACATTTTACGATGTAAACAAAAAGGAATACAAATATAATTACATCCATACCCTAAACTATTTGAACAACCCCGACACCCTCCTACTCGACGATTATCCCCTCTATAAAGTAATAGCACATACCATACCACCCACCGAAAGCAAAGAAGTAAAACTGGCAGCCGGAAAACATACCATTATTGCGATAGACGCACCGCAGGGCTCCTTAAACCTTACTCGAAGCGAAGGGGCTTATAACGCCAATGAAAAAGTGAAATGTGTGGTGCGCAAAAGCAACGACCTGAACACCCTCAATGTTCAACCTCTGAATTCGACTGAAAAATACATCACCGGAAATTACGATCTTGAAATACTTACCCTACCCCGCATCTACATCGAACAAATCGCTATCGAACAATCAAAAATTAAAAGCATCGATATTCCCAATGCCGGCATTCTTAAAATAAGGTGTCTGGAAGCCGGTGACGGAGCCCTACTCCTCAACCGCAAGGGCAAACTCGAATGGGTCTGTAATTTAAGTACCCAAACGCAACAAAGTTTTAATCTTCAGCCCGGTAATTATGTGGCCACCTGGCGTGCCAAAGCACTTCGCGGAAGTATTTACACCATAGAAAAACAATTCAGCATCCGTTCGGATAATGAAACGGTGGTAGAGTTTTTTAGGTAGTACGTCCTGTATCGCCCTTTCCAAAGTAGTCATTCGTGCCCACGAGACTTACTGTTTTTTGTATTGATTCAGAAGAAAGTCGGAAAAACAAAAAGCGATTCAGACAACTCATGCGGACAAACCTAAAATGCGGTATGGTGACGCCGGCAATCAAGCCACTAACACACAAATGTCGCTAGACTCTTTCTAAACATTTGATTTTCATGTATTTATAGTGCTTACAGTTTTTTAGGCTAACCTAACTTATTTTTTATGGTTATAAAACATTTTTGTATATTTGCATCGTGGATATTTCACTCACCGAGGAAAACTATATCAAAGCTATTTTTTCGATCAATGCCTCCAACAAAGGTGAAGGGGCAAGCACGAATGAACTTTCAGAACAATTAAACAATAAAGCCGGTTCGGTGACCGACATGTTAAAACGTTTGGCTGAAAAAAAACTGATCCATTACCAAAAATACAAAAGTGTGTCCCTAAGCAGTGCAGGCGAAAAGCTGGCCATCGGCATCGTGCGCAAACACCGCTTATGGGAAGTTTTTTTGATGGAAAAGTTACATTTTAAATGGGACGAGGTGCATGATATTGCCGAAGAACTTGAACACATTAAAAGTGACGAACTTGTTCTACGACTCGATGCCTTTCTTGGTAAGCCCCGATTCGACCCGCACGGCGATCCAATACCCGACGCAAAAGGCCACTTGTTTTTGCCCCATGCAAAACCCCTTAGTCATTTTGCACGAATAGGAACTTATACCTTTTTGGGTGTTGCAGAACATTCAAAATTGTTTTTGCAACATCTTACCTCACTGGGTCTAAAAATAGGTGATACCATTAAAGTGCTGGATATAAATGCATTTGATCACTCGCTGATGGTGAAAATAAACCGAAACGAACATCAGTTCTTTAGTGAAGCAGTAAGCAGCAAACTCTTAGTTGATATAAAAAAATGAAAAAGAGTACAAAATCTCTGGGAGAAGTAAACGCAAGCGTAAGCACCAATTCGGGAAGCCGTTTCCGAAGACTCCTGGCATTTTTTGGTCCGGCTTACATGATCAGTGTGGGGTATATGGACCCGGGTAACTGGGCTACCGACATTGCAGGGGGCAGTAAATTCGGATACAGTTTATTATGGGTGTTGGTGATGAGTAACCTCATTGCTTTGCTTCTGCAAAGTCACTGTGTAAAACTGGGCGTTGTTACCGGTAAAGATTTAGCTCAGGCTTCCCGCGAAAATTATCCGCGCTTTGTGAATTACTTTCTCTATCTGCTTGCCGAAATTGCCATTGCTGCCTGCGACCTGGCAGAAGTGATTGGTATGGCTATTGGCTTACATCTGTTATTTCCGGGTGTTAGTATTTTGATGGGGGTCTCCATTACCGTCTTCGATAGTTTTATCCTCCTATTTCTTCTTAACAAAGGCATCCGAAAATTAGAAGCCTTTATTATTAGTTTGGTGTTGTTGATCGGCGCTTCCTTTTTTATCGAACTACTTATTGCAAAACCCGCCATCACGGATATTGCAGGGGGATTTATTCCCTTTATTGAAAATGAAGATGCACTTTATATTGCCATTGGAATTATTGGGGCCACCGTAATGCCACATAATTTGTACCTGCACAGTTCATTGGTTCAAACGCGCTCGTTTGACCGCACCCCGAAAGGAATAAAAAAAGCAATTCGTTTTAATACAGCCGATAGTGCCATTGCTCTCAATTTGGCCTTGTTTGTAAATGGTGCCATTTTAGTTTTAGCGGCCACCACTTTTTTTAAACAGGGTAAACACGATGTGGTAGACCTTCAGGATGCCCATCAATTACTTGCTCCCATGTTGGGAAGTACACTCGCCCCAGTTCTGTTTGCAGTGGCCCTTATCGCGGCAGGTCAAAGCTCCACCATCACCGGCACGCTGGCGGGCCAGGTGGTAATGGAAGGCTATTTAAACCTCCGTCTGCAACCCTGGATCAGAAGATTACTCACGCGCTTAATCGCCATTGTTCCGGCCTTTATCACCATTTTTATTATGGGAGACGGCGCCACCGGACAACTTCTTATTTTTAGTCAAGTCATCTTAAGTCTGCAATTGGGTTTTGCCATTATCCCTCTTATTCACTTTGTGAGTGACCGAAAAAAGATGGGGGAATTTGTGATTCCTTCCTGGCAAAAGATTTTGTCGTGGGTAGCCGCCGTTTTGATTATTGCACTAAATGTTACATTGGTGTACAATGAGATTTCTGATATGATCATGCACAGCGAGAATCCCATTCTGGTTAGTTTTACATTGGTTCCCATTTGCGTTTTTTGTTTGTTGATGCTATTTTATATTCTCATTATTCCGTTTGTTACGAAAGATCGTTCGCATGGAGCGGCAGGTTTTCATGAGAACTATCAGCCATTGATCCTCGATTTTAAATCAGATTTAGCTAGAATTGCAGTGACGGTTGATTTTGGTACCAGCGATAATAAAGCCATCAACAAAGCCATTCAATTGGGTAATAAAAACTCTACACTCATCCTCATACACGTGCTCGAAAGTACAAATGCAGTTGTTTATGGGGAAAATGCGTTTGACCTAGAACGTGAAGAAGATTTTCAGAAATTGAAACAGTATCAGGAACAATTGCAAAGTCAAAACATCAATACCGAGATCCAACTGGGCTTTGGAAATCCAAAATATGCCATTCCCGAACTCATCGAAAAGAACCGATGTGAAACAGTAGTAATGGGCACTCATGGCCATCAAACCATCAAAGATATTTTGCTTGGTTCAACCATCGAGAACGTAAGGCACTCCATAAAAGTGCCCCTGGTGTTGGTTTAATTCTAAGATTGCTTCTTTTTGCAGGGTACACCCTAATTCTCAAAAACTGAAAGGTGCGTGGGAAAATTATTGGAGATCTAAAACACCTCCGCAATCAAGCGAGCTGCATTTTGTTTGTTGTCAAAATTACCAATCACATGTACCCTTTCATAGTGCAGGTCCTCCGAAAATTCTTTAAAAAAGCAGTGGTGGATCTTGTCAATAAATTCCTCCCCGGTTTCACACACAAACAAAGAATGGTTGGCGCTAATATCGGTACCCGAAAGCATATTAGAATTGCAAAGAATAAATCGTCCTTTAAACAACACGTTTAATAATTTGAGTTTTAAGCCCGTTGGCTGAGCAGTGTACAAAACATGAATCTGTGCATTCCGGATAAGTGAAGTGATCTCTTCTTCATTGGGACTGCTCTTTAAAATGAGATTCTTGTGTTTTGAAATACTCTCCACCAAAAAATCAGGAGGATTTAGTCCCGCAATAATCACTTGATGATTGATTTTTGAGAAGATGTTTTTGATGAGCCAATCTACCGCTTTATAATTTTCGGAAACACTCAGGTTGCCGTGGAAAAGCAGATAGTCACTATGTCCCCCTTTGTAAGCCGCCCCCATGTTAGGATGAAAACTGGGCAAATAAACGGATTTCACTTTTGGATATCTGGTTTGAAAATACAGGGTGTCCTTTTTATTCACAGCCAAAATAAGATCGGCATGATTGAGAATAGATTCATACCACCGCAAACGCATGGCTTCTAGTTTCAAATAGATCTTTTTAGAAAACGTCTTCTCCGATTTTGCCAATTCATTATAATAATCGTGCTCAATATTACTGTGACGGTAAATCTTTTTTCGGTTCTTAAATCGTGGATCTTTTAGGAGGTAGGTCGTGTGCAATACTTCAAACAAAATGGGGAAATCATTGCTCAGTAAATTCTTTTCCAATTCGGGCGATTGCCTTGATTTTACAGTATAGGGCGTAATCCCAAAATTAGAAATAATGCCAGTGTGCCGTTCATAGTAGTACACTTTCTCGCACAATTGTTCCAATTCGGGAGCGGGTTTTCGACCATAGGTAAAACAATGGAGGTAGATCTTTATCCCTGCCTTTTTGAGCCAAACTAGCTTGTAATACACATCAATAACGCCTCCGTAATTTGCCGGAAATGGCACATCGAAAGACACTATATTAAGGGAGCTATTCAATGCTCAAAGGTGGTGATTTTATTCAAAATAGAAACTATTTGAATTGATGCCGGCCTTAAATGTTTTTTTCTGGTTTCCCAAAACATCATAAACATAAATAGAAGATCGCTGTGAATAATCTATTGCATCCGAAACATACACTCTGAAATCGTTGGGATTGACTCCCAAACCGTAAAAACTCTTGGTGCCGGCTGCTACAAATATGGTAGGATGGATGGTGACATCCGTAATACTCAGCCTGAAAACATCTGTATTCAAAAAATACAAGGTGTCCTTCGTGCGGTTTACACACAAATTTCCGTTCCAGTAGTTGGTTAGAGTTGCGCTAGTGCTTGCATGAATGGCAGTGCTGCTGAATTTTGTGAGGCGGGCGGGGATCGAATTCTTTTGATCACCCGCACTCAATACCCATACATTATCAGTACGGTCAATAACAATGCTGCCTCCACCCGGACCAACATACACACTGTCTTCAACGGCATCACTCAGGGTATTCACCACATACGTATAATTTCCTCCGGGATTAGTGATAAAAGCTTTGTCATGTGCCAGTACCATTTGTTCTGTCCAACCACTAAAGGGAATGCTGCCCTTTTTTGAATTGGTGTTTAGATCTAGTACATGAACGCCATTTGCAAACAAAACGCTTACATAGGCTTTGTCGTTAGAAACCGGTAGAATATAGCGCGGCGCATTAAGTCCCCCCATCTCTGCGATTTTTTTCATAAGAGAATCACACACCAGAATTTTGGAAGAATTATTTATCACCAGATAAAATTTCCCATTAAATTTAGCCATACTTTGAGCTACATCACCCATCAACGTACTATTTTGAGCTTTATAATAGTCATCAATCAACTGATCATTATCCGTATTATATTCTGACACCGAAGAATTTCCGGAGCCAAAATTTCCTTCGTTCAGAATAAAAACCCGCTTTGTTGCGGCCGGAGTTTGCACCGGCTCTTCAACAGCCGCTTTGGGTCTATCCTTCACACAAGAACTAAAAAGTAAGCTTGCAAAAACAACTACTGATGTTTTTACGACTGAGGAAAATTTGTGAAGGTTTTCTTTTTTTTTCATAATTGATTTTCTAGATGCTCTTTTTATATTTAAATTGTAAAGTAAGTCCAATTTCATAATTCCGCAGCGGCATTGGTCTACCCTGAATGATTTGGTAATTCACATTGAAAAGATTGTTGCAGGAAGCAAAAAATACCAGATTTGCTTTTTCTATCCCCGTATTCACACTGGTTCTGACCCCCGAAAGATGATAAGGATCGAGCCAAGCAGAATTATCGCTCGAAGTATAACGGTAACCGATGTACTGATTAAAAAAGAAAACCTGTAAGTTTGAGTAGGCCAATGATAAATTTCCGTTTACCGTATACCGCGGTGTATAAATGAGCTGTTTGCCTATCGTATTACTGTTCTCTTGTGAATTGGCAATGGTGGTCGACAGTACATAACCAAAAATAATGCCCGCAGAGGCGCGCCATTTGTTTTTTCTATAATTGACCTTTAGTGTAGTTTCTGTACCCCTGCTCCATACTTTTTGAATGTTGCGCGGACTTGGATTTCCACCTTCACCCGGCACCCAAAGAATCCAGTTATCGATTTGTCTGCTGAATGCCGCTCCCGATATAAATACTTCTATCGTTCTGATTTGTTTTCTCCAATTGATCTCCAATTCGTGTGTATAGCCTTGCTCAGGTTTTAAATGAAGGTTGCCCCCCGGAAGCCAGTACAATTCATTTAGGGTGGGTTGACGGTACACTCTGGCAGAATTGGCATGTACCCGAATCGATTTGCTTAACAAATAGGTCAGCGAAGCGTTCCAAGTAATGGGCAAGGCACCAACTGAAAAATATTCCGCCCGCAGGCCCACATGTAGCAACAACTTTTCCTTTAATAACGACGACCTGTTTCCAATCACCATCGAAAACTTGTTGAGGCCTTTTGTGCCATCATAATTTGTTGAAACTGCAGAACTCGATGTCACATTTAAACCAAAATTCAATTGCTGATTCTTTACCCATCCAAAATAATTCTCATTTTCAGCAATCAACGTCTTAGCTTCACTGCGAGAATAGCTCTTTGCAAGACTATCGTTGTAATTAATTTTATCGTACAAAAACGCCCCCTTAATTACTGAACTAAAGTGATTCTCCTGATAGGACCAATTTGCCGATAATCTTAAGGCTTGATCGTATTGATATGTTTTTGGATCAGTGGCCGATGTAAACGAGGGAATTTTTCGTTGGTTGTTATTCAGCCACACGTTCGCCGAAAGGATTTGTTTGGGGCGGATTGCCCATCTCAGTTCCTGCATCAATCCCATATACTGATACGCGGCATTTTGCACCCTTTTAATAGGATTCTCTTTGTCAACTGTATCTTTATAGGAATAGTTATTCGCCGAATTCACAAGATAAAACCGGGTGCTCGACACAAAATGCGATTTGCTCAGCGATACCAACGCCGAACTGTTTTGACGTCCAAAACTTCCACCCCCCAAGCTTGTGGAGACAAACAAACCCTTGTCGAACGAGGTTTTATTCCCCAAGCGAATGCTTCCTGCAACGGCACCACTTCCCCATAATGCGCTTGATCCGCCATATTCAATAGCCACTTCGTCAAATAAACACGAAGGAATTAATGCGAGATCCGATTGACCCAACATGGCATTTTGAATATTAAAGCCATTCCACAAAATAGCAGTCTGCGAGGCATTGCCCCCTCTAAAGGCACTCGATGCAATACCTCCGGGACCATAACTCTTTATAAATAAAGGTGAATTCAAACTCAGTAATTCGGAAAGCGATTGCAAAACAAATTGTTGTTTGACAGTTGAATCGATGCGTTCTGTCTTTTTTCCTAGCTCCGACAGATCATTTTTCTTCACCAGCACCTCCACGCTTTTTAAAGAAACTGTATCTTGCCCCCACACCTCAACTGAAATGAAACACAGCAAAAAAGCCATGAACCATGGGGGACATAGGGAGGAGACACGATACTGCCTATTTACAATGTAAAACACCTTGTAATAAATTAAACGCTTATAACCCCATTTCCCGGAGATTTTTAACGGAAAGCATCTGGCAGGTCTTCTGACTTATCCTTGTCTTAAACGCCTTCCCATACTTGCGTATAGTGGCCTAGATTGTTTAAGCTGTTATAAGGATTCACAGCAGCGGGTACTATTAGTGAATTACACACTATTCCCTTTTCATCTTTTTATTTAAAAAAGAACCTGATACGCCACAAATGTAATGATAAAACTATGCGTGAATGAAAAATTTGCGTTTTCTTTGTTCACAATTATGCACCGGCAAACCAAAAGAGAGTTGATAAATTATTTACTGACTTTTATCAGTGAAAAACGAAAACAACGTTTTGATGAAGTGATTTCACAGCGCACCGATCATTTGCGAATTGTTCTCGAAAACATGTATCAGGCGCATAACGCCAGTGCCATTCTCAGAAGTTGTGAAAGTTTCGGGGTGCAGCATGTGCATTTTATCGAAAACAGAAATCACCTGCGAATCAGCGATGATGTGGCCATGGGAAGCAGTAACTGGATCACTATTCACCGTCACAATGCCGCCAACACAAATACTGTGGAAGCCATCAATGAACTCAAAGCCATGGGTTATCGAATTGTGGCGACAAGTCCGCATAAAAACGATGTCACTATTGATCAATTGCCGGTTGATAAAAAACTGGCGCTCGTGTTTGGTACAGAAATAGATGGGATTTCAGAGGATGTGATCAGTTTGGCCGATGAGTTCGTGAAAATTCCCATGTTTGGTTTTACCGAGAGTTTTAACGTAAGTGTGAGTGCCGCCTTGTGTATGTATGAGTTAAGCGCCCGCATTCGAATTGAAGTACCAGATTATTTGATTGGTGAAAAAGAGCGCGTAGATATTTATTTTGACTGGCTCATGAACAGTATTGATAAAAGTGAAGCGCTAATTGCCCGTTATCTAAAGGAAAAAAAAGTTTGAGGCAATGCCGTCGGCCAAAAATTTGCCGGCATGATTGAGTGTATAAATCCCATCTTTTTCATCCAGTAGTTTTTTTTGTGAGTGAGCTCTTGCTCTGAAATGATCCGATAGCTCGGGACCGAATTTCTTTTCAATCTCTAACAAGTCACAACCCCACAGGGTGCGCAAACGGGTAAGCACATATTCGTTGTAACGGTCACGCAGTGCCAGTTCTTCCCGTTCAAAATATACGTCGCCTTGTTCAAGTGCTTTCACGTATAAATTGTTATTTCTTAAATTCCATTGCCGTGATTCATAATTGTATGAATGCGCAGATGGACCCAAACCCAAATAGGCCTCCTGAAGCCAATAATTGCTGTTATGTTTGGCCAAAAAACCGGGTTTCCCAAAATTAGAGATCTCGTAATGCACAAAACCGGCCTCCGTGAGTCGATTCACCATCAGGTCGAACAGTTCTTTGCTGAGTTCTTCATCCACCGAAGGTTCTGAACCTTTATAATAACCTGAACCCAGCACGGTCTTGGCTTCAATGGTAAGATTATAAGCAGAAATGTGCTGCGTACCCAGTCCAATAGCAATTTCAAGCGTCTCGTCCCACGACTTTAAGGTTTGGAATTTGCTGCCATAAATGAGGTCAATGGTGATATTATGAAAGCCCATCTCTTGCGCCAGCTTCACCGAGCGCAGAGATTCTTCAGCCGAATGAGCCCGGTTCATCCATTTGAGTTCTTCGTTATTAAAGCTTTGCAGTCCAATGCTCAAGCGATTGATCCCGGCCTCTTTCCAAACCTTGAGCTTCTCTGTAGTAACATCGTCGGGATTGGCCTCCAACGTAATTTCGGTTTCAAGATCCCAGGTATAATAATTGCTCAGGGATTTGAATAGAAGTGAAAGATCAACGTTCGACAATAAACTTGGGCTGCCGCCTCCGAAATAAATGCTCTTAATGTTTTTTTCAGGTAAATAATTTTGACTTTCCTCAATTTCCTTCACCATGCTCTTGATTACGACATCTTTGTTGGCAAGACTCGTACTAAAGTAAAAATCACAATAGCTACAGGCCTGCTTACAAAAGGGGATATGGAGGTAGATGCCGGACAAAATTTGCATTTAAAATTAAAGAGAATTTAGTTGCAAATCCGCAATAATGAAGGAAATATGATTAATTTTAAGGATTTGTCTCCTACGCGGGAAAAAAGGAGGAAAAAACCTCAATTTTTTTTAAACAATTTAAAAATTATCGCTATTTTAGCACCCGACTAAACTTTTAACAAAGTATGAAAAATATCACCAAGCTTACTTTAGCAGCTTTTGCTGTACTAACTTTCTGTTTTTCAGGATATTCGCAAAAGATTTTAAAAAAAGCGGATGCTGCTTTCGAGGCTCGCCAGTATTTTGACGCGGTAAATCTATACAAAGAAGCCTACTCTAGTGCGCCTAAGGATAAGAAAGGAATCGTATTATACCGTGCAGGCGTTTCAAGCCAGAAGATCAATGATTACAAAGGTGCAGAAGCCTATTACCAAAAAGCAATTGCAGCAGATTTTGATGATCCGAATGTATACTTCCACCTTGCAGAAGTGATGAAAAATCAGGAAAAATACCCTGAAGCCATTGTAGAATTTAAAAACTTCAAAGCTAAGGGCGGCGACGGAAAAAAGGCGGATCTGGGTGTAAAGTCCTGTGAACTTGCTCAACAGTGGATGGATAATCCACTCCGATATAAAGTAGAAAACATTTCACTCATCAATTCCAAAGGAAGAGATTACGCTCCTTGTTTCAGTGATAAAAAATACCAAACTATTGTTATCACCTCTAACCGTGATGGAAGTATGGGTACTCAGGACATGATTACCGGTTCCAATAAATCAGATCTTTGGGAAGCAAAATTAGATAAGAACGGTAAATGGTCAACTCCCGTATTATTACCTCCGGCAATTGCCACAGAAGTAAACGAAGGTCGCGGCTGGGTAAGCAAAAGAGGTGACATGATCTTTTTCACCCGTTGTCCCGAAGAAAAAGGCTTACAAAATACCTGTGGCCTGTACATGGCCAAAAAACAAGGAAGCACTTGGGGTCCGGCCTCACGCTTACCTTTCTCTAACGACACAGTTACCTTTGCGCATCCAAGTCTAACAGCTGACGGGAAGATCCTTTATTTCGCCTCAAACCGCGCAGGTGGTTACGGTAAAATGGACATCTGGAGTTCTACCTACGATCTTAAATCAAACGTGTGGGGACAACCTAAGAATTTAGGTCCAACAGTTAATACGGAGGGCAATGAAGTTTATCCTTCCGTAACGGATGATGGAAAGAAATTATATTTCGCTTCCGATTATCATCCGGGATTAGGCGGACTGGATATGTTTGTGACAGAAGCCGGTGCCGATGGTAAATTCAACAAACAAGTAGAAAATTTAAAGTCACCCCTGAACTCTTCCTTTGACGATTTCGGAATTGTGTTTGAAGGCAAGAAGAACCGTGGCTACTTCACCAGTAACCGTGACGGCGGCCGTGGAGATGATGATATTTGGAGCTTCAGTTTACCGATGTTGAGCTTTAATGTAAAAGGAAATGTATTTAACGAAGGAGATCCAAATACCACAAAAGGTAAAGGAGAAACCGTTGAAGGGGTGAAAGTGAAAGTGATTGGAAGCAATGGAACTATTGACGAGGTTACTACGTTAAAAGACGGAGGTTACAGCTTCAAATTGAAAGACAATACAACGTATACCGTTTCTACCGAAACAGGAAAGAGTTCGAAAGCACCTTCTCATCCCAAAGATGGATTTTTGTCAAACAGAGACGTGCGCGTGATCACCACGGTTGGTGAAGCAGCTTCTAAAGATTTTGTGGCCGATTTCGCAGTAAAACCAATTGTGCCAAATCCACGGATGCCTGAGATTCGTTATGCATTAAACAGTTACGAATTGATGCCGGAGTCAAAAGACTCTTTGAACTATCTCTTTAATATCATGAGCGATAACCCGGCTACTATAGTGGAATTAAACTCTCATACCGACAGTCGTGGAGATGCTGTGAGCAACATGACCCTTTCCGCTGCCCGTGCACAATCTTGCGTTGATTATTTGGTGAAGGATAAAGGGATTAATGGAAAACGTTTGGTTGCCAAAGGTTATGGTAAAACACAATTGCTCATCTCGGATGCCGACATTAAGAAAGCAGCAACCCAGGAAGAAAAAGAAGCATTGCACGCTAAGAACAGAAGAACTTCCTTTAAGATTCTGAGCTTTGATTTCGTTGACCCTAATGCTCCAAAAACACCAACCAAGACCAAGAAAGCAGATGATGAGGATGATGATGAATAGGTCGATTCATATTAAATGATAAAAAAAGGCTGCATTCATTGCGGCCTTTTTTAGTTTAGTACTTTCATAAAGCATGTTGAAGAACTTTGTTGTATATAGATCCAGCGCGGGAAGTGGCAAAACGTTTACACTTGTAAAAGAATACCTGCGATTGGCATTGTATGATGACAAGAAGCTAAACTCAAATTACAAACGCATTTTGGCAATCACCTTCACCAATAAGGCCGCAGCCGAAATGAAGGAAAGGGTCATCTCCTCATTGAATAACATTGCTAACGGAGAACCCGGCAATGAAATTGGAAAACTGCTTTGCGCCGAACTACATATTTCGGGAGAAGAACTTCAGCGAAGAGCCAAACACGTGTTTAATCACCTGCTTCATCATTATTCAGACCTCTCAATCAGTACCATCGACAGTTTTAATCATAAAATCGTTAAAACATTTGCGCACGACCTTAAACTGCCCGTAAACTTCACCATCGAACTCGATACGCGCGGTTTTTATGAAAAAGTGATCTCCTCCCTTTTCGCCATGATTGGTGAAGATGAATATGTCAGTAAGCTTCTTCAGGAATATGCGTTGGGAAAAGCCAGAGACAATTCGGCCTGGGATCCCGAGCGTAACATTCGTGAATTTTCTGAACTCCTGCACAAGGAACATTCTGACGAGTACATCGAAAAATTGAAACAGTTCAGTGCCGGGGAACTGGAAACCTTCCGAAAACAATTTATTGATTTTATCAGGCACTACAAGAATACACTCAACTCTGAATCACTACTTGCCATTGATCTAATTGCGAAGAATGGACTGGTGGATGATGATTTTATCTTCAAAAGTTCAGGTCCACAAAAATTCTTTCAAAAATGCAAAGAGGGAGTGGCTACGCTCGTCGACGCCAATGCCCCGCGCATAAACGATGCCGTTGCACACGCTAAATGGGCCGGCAAAGCCGCTGCCGAAAAAGTACAGGTCATCGAAAAAATCAGACCTCGTTTAGATGAAATTGCTCAAACCCTGATCCGGTTTATTCGTGAGAACTATGCACATTATTCCCTATGCGAACTTTTAAGCAAACAAATGTACCCGTTGATGCTTCTAAAAAAAATTGAGGAGATTAGTGACGAGCAAAAGCAGGAAGAACGTTTGGTATTTATAAGTGAATTCAATAAAAAGATCTTCGATATCATCACCAGCGAACCTACACCATTTATCTATGAACGTTTGGGCGATCGTTACCAACACTTTTTACTTGATGAATTTCAAGACACCAGCAGCTTGCAATGGCAAAACATGTTACCCCTCATCGATAACTCGCTTTCAAATGGCTGGTTTAATTTAATTGTGGGAGATGGAAAACAAAGTATTTACCGTTGGCGGAATGCCAATGTGAAACAATTCTCAGCCCTTCCTGCTGTTAACAACGCCGCAAAGAGCCCCATCCTCGAAGAAAGAGCAAGAGCACTGGAACGGAACTTTCTGGAAAATTTTCTCATCACCAATTACCGGAGCGCAAAGAACATCATTTCCTTTAACAATACACTGTTTGATTCCCTGAGTGCGACTCTATTATCGGAAGACCATAAAACCATTTATCACAATCAGGCCCAGGCCGCACATCATACAAATGAAGGCTATGTAACGGTGAGCACGGGCACACTCTCGGGGGAAGAATTTGAAACGCAAACTTTTACCGAGATCCGCTCTCATATATCAGATGCCCTAAAATCAGGTTATCACTACAAAGATATGTGCATCTTGTGTCGTAAGAATGCACATGGGAACGCTATTGCCAAGTTTTTGATGGAACAACAAATTCCTATTGTGTCCTCAGATTCGCTCCTCCTAAAAAATAATCTGGAGATCAATACTGTATTATGTTACCTGAAGTACCTGCAAAACAATGACGATGTAATAAGTGCTGCGGCAGTCGTTAATTACCTTCATCAGGCAGGAAAGATGAATAAAGACGAACTTCACTTGTTTTTAAAAGATTTAGCAAAAGGGACCTCCTTATTTCAGATTTTTAAAAAATGTAACATCCATTTTCGCGAAAATGAGCTGGCGTTGAATAACGTGTTCGATAATTGCGTGGAATTTATAAAGGCGTTGCAGCTCACCGATACCAATTACATTTATATTCGTTTCTTTTTAGATGAAGTAAATGAATACCTCGTATTGAAGAACTCCACTATTTCTTCTTTTTTTGAATGGTGGGAAAGTCGCAGCGGCAAAGCTTCCCTGATCATTCCCGAAAACACGAATGCCGTACGCATCATGACCATTCATGCCGGTAAAGGGCTCGAGTTTCCGGTAGTAATCATTCCCTATTGCAACTGGAATTATTATAAAGCAGGTGATGCCTGGGTTAACATTAAGGATGAAAAAGTGAAATTGCCTGTATCGGTCATTAACCTATCAAAAAAAGTAACCGATTCCGGCTTTGAAAAAGAACTCTTAAAAGAACAGCAGGACCAGGTACTTGATAATTTAAATCTATTGTATGTGGCGTTCACCAGGGCAGTAGAACGCTTGCACATCCTCAGTAAAACAACAGATAGAAATAAGGGTGCTTCGGTTAACCAGTGGATTGAAGGGTTTATGAGTGCTCATCATAAAGAAAGCCGCGAAGGATATTATGAAATTGGTGTCGCCTCCGCCTGCACACTGAGTCATAAGATGAAGGATTTGCCTACCTATGCTTTGGAACCCTTACAATTTACCACACCAAACGATGTAGTAAGGATTAAAGCGTCGTACCTCATGAACAATGAAACCGTTGAAAACGCGAAGAGACAGGGATTGCTGCTCCATTGGTTATTATCAAAGGTCCGATCGGAAGAAGATGTGTTGGGTGTTTTGGAGGCGGCGGTAGTTGAGGGTGAGATTAGCCGTGAAGAACTCGCCGTGTTTAAAGCGCTCATCCTTGCCATTATTCATCATCCTGACTTAAGCGCCTTTTATGAAAAAGGTCTGATCTCGAAACAGGAAGCAGAATTGGTAACACAGGAAGGAGAGATCTTGCGGCCCGACCGGGTAATTATGAAAGGAGAGGAGACCATACTCATTGACTATAAGACCGGACAAGAAAATCCGGTGCTGCATGCAAAACAACTCCAAAAATACGCGCGTGCACTCCAATCAATGGGACACAGCTCCATTCGAAAATACCTTGTTTACGTTGATAAGATGAACGTAATGAAAGTGAACTAATAGGCTGACCCAATTACTTTCGTTTAGAAAAGGAGCACCATTCAATGAGGTAAATACGAGTTGGTGCTAAAGTGAGCTTAAAGGTAAAGGCATAGAGGGGCATTTTGTTTGAACCAAAAACTATGATACATTTGGCTTAGGTTTTTCGGATTAAGCGATTCAAATCACATTTTAAAATATGGTAAAATCGACAATACATTTTTTTCTTCTTTTTTTTATACCGGCATCCTATTTCTGTCAAATTGATCAGGTACTAGCCGAGTGGCGACTTGATGACAGGTTGGAAAATGCTTCTATTGGTTATTGCGTAAAAGACATTGCCACCACAAAGTCCATTATTGATTCAAACGAACACTTGTCTTTGATTCCAGCCAGCACCTTAAAGATCTTTACCACAGCAACCGCGCTCAGCAAGTTGGGGAGGGCCTACCGGTATGAAACCAAGATCTATTATGTGGGCAGTTTTGATAAGTTAACCGGCGTATTGCAAGGAGATGTGATTATTGAGGGCAGTGGTGACCCTACTCTTCAATCGGAGTACTTTACCATTAAAGGAACCAATATTACCGATGTATGGGCCGAAGCTATAAAACAGTATGGCATCACCGAAATCACAGGCCGCATCATTGGCGATGCCTCATACTTTGATCGCGAAATCCCGGGTACCTGGTTGTGGGAAGATGTGTGTAATTATTACGGTGCAATTCCCACCGGACTACCCTTTATGGATAATAAATTCACCATTACCTTTAAAAGTGGAGAACCGGGGAGTCGTGCTACCGTGCTTCAAAATGCGCCACGCTACCTCACCTCTCCCATCATTATCAGCTCTGAGGTGACCTGTCTTGGCAAAGATGACCATGCGTTCGTATATGGCGATCCCTTCTCCTTTGAAAAGCGAATTAAGGGCACCATTCCCGCTAATCAGGATAAATTTCATATTTCCGGAGCGCTACCCGATCCGGCCTTGCTCTGTTCAGAATATCTTTGTACCTCCCTTCTTCGAAAAAATATTCGCTGCAAAGCAAAAAGTGTGCTATCGGTGTACGATAAAAACAATTTGCCAACAGGCCAAAAAACGCTCTTGTACACAAACTATTCTCCCAGTCTTGATAAAATCGTTTACCAAACCAATCAAAACAGTAATAATTTATATTGCGAATCGTTGCTCAGAACTCTTGGAAATGGCTCAACAAGTCAGGGTATGATGGCCGTGAAAAAATATTGTTTACGTTCGGGCGCGGATACCACGGAATTATGCATGCGTGATGCATCGGGACTCTCGAGAGTAAATACCACCACCCCAAATTTGATGACCTCCGTACTTTGTAAATTATTTTCCGATACAGCGGTTTACAATAGCTTCGATCCTTCCCTACCCCTATCCGGTACAGGGATAAGTATGATGCACGTGGGAAAAGGAACTATTATTGAGAACAACATGCGCGCTAAAACCGGTTATATGCAACGGGTAAGATCCTACTGTGGTTATGTGAAAACCAAAGCGGGGCGCGATCTGGCTTTTTCCATTATTTTTAATAATTACAATTGTCCGGCTTCGGAAGCGCGATTTATTATCGAAAAGTTTCTGGTTGCCTTGGCGGAATTGTAATTGTATGGTACCTTTGTAATACGTAATCATGAAATACCTTATTAAAAATGCCACAGTAGTGAATGAAGGTCAAACCGGCATCTACGACGTGTTAATTGACGGAGAAATCATCGCTAAAATAGCCCGATCGATTGAAAATACGGGAAACTATACGGAGATTAATGCCGAGGGACTGGTAATGCTTCCCGGAGCGATTGATGATCAGGTACATTTTCGGGAGCCCGGATTTACACACAAAGGAGAAATATATACAGAAGCTCGTGCAGCGGTTGCGGGAGGTATTACCTCGTATATGGAAATGCCAAACACCAATCCTCAAAGCACCAACCTCCTTGAACTGGAAAAAAAATACAGCCGAGCCGCTGCCTGTTCGCTTGCCAATTATTCCTTTTACATGGGCGGCACCAATCATAATCTGGAGGAAACGCTTAAAGTAGATTACTCAAAAGTTTGTGGGCTAAAATTGTTTATGGGTTCTTCCACGGGCGACATGTTGGTGGACCATCAGGACGCTTTAGAAGGCTTCTTCTCAAAAACAGAGGGTCTCATTGCCACTCATTGTGAGTATGATCCTCTTGTAAAACAAAATCAGGAAAGAATCATAAAAGAGTATGGCGAAAACATCCCCACTTATTTTCATCCCGTAATTCGTAGCGAGGAGGCCTGTTATAAGTCTTCTTCCATGGCAGTGGATCTGGCAAAAAAACACAATACACGTCTGCATGTTCTGCATATTTCCACTGCAAAGGAATTAAGTCTTTTTACCAATAAAATTCCTTTGAAGGAGAAACGCATCACCGCGGAGGCCTGCATTCACCATTTATGGTTTTGCGACGATGACTATGAAAAAAAAGGGAACCTCATCAAATGGAATCCCTCCATTAAAACTGCGTACGACCGCGAAAAACTTTTTGATGCGGTTCTGAATGATACCATTGATGTAATTGCCACCGACCATGCGCCGCATACTCTGGAAGAAAAAAATCTTCCCTATCTCAAGGCTCCAAGTGGCGGTCCGCTCGTGCAACACAGTGTCCTTGCCATGCTCGATTTCTATCATAATAAAAAAATCTCCATTGAACGCATCGTTAAAAAAATGAGTCACGACGTGGCCGATTTATTTCGGATCGAAAAAAGAGGTTACATTCGCGAAGGCTATTATGCTGACCTGGTGCTCGTGAATCTTCATAAAAAAAACACCGTCACAAAAGATAATTTACTGTATAAATGCGGATGGAGTCCATTTGAGGGACATACTTTTAAAAGTAGCATTGTGAAGACCTTTGTAAGTGGTCATTTGGCCTACGATGAAGGCAAATTCGACGAGTCGCAGTTCGGCCGGCGAATGAGTTTTAGCAAGCCAATTTAATTGTGGTCTCACTAAAATTCCCCTATTTTAATTCGTATATTTAGTGGCTTAAGATGCCGGTGGCTTTATTGCGCCGGGTGTAGATTGCCGGCCCGTTATGCTAAAGATCAGAAATAGAATTCTTCGAACTTCAGTGAGGGTAATTCTTTTCTTGGTGCTTTTATTCGCCGGTTTTCTGGCCTATTTTGTTGCAGCCATCCATATTTCCATTCCTCAGATTAAAGACCGTTCCGTTGAAAAGTTAACGCGTGAAACTGTTGCAATTGATTTTTACAAAGTGGGTCACAATTGGCTCAAAAAAAGTAATTCAGGTTTATGGGAAATGTATCTTGAGGGCGATGGTTTTGAAAGAGGTGTTATTAACGGAAAATTAACGCGTGAATTGGCAGAATACCAAGAGGATGTTTTTATAAATCAAATCAAACAACTTATCCCCTCCGAACACTATCTAAATTTTCTGAAATACTTTGTGGCCTATTTTAACCGTCATTTGCCGCAACACATCAGCGATGAATATGCACAGGAGATTTATGGCGTTTCGTTGAGTGCAAGCGATAAATACGACCAATTGGCCCCCAAGTACTACCGGATTCTTAATTACCACAGCGCTCACGATATTGGACATGCCCTGCAAGACAAAAACATGACGGTGGGATGTACTTCTTTTGGACTCCGGAACGGAAAAACCAAAGATGGTAAATTGCTGATTGGGAGAAACTTCGATTTTTTTGCGGGGCAGGATTTTGCACACAATAAAATTGTATGCTTCACCAAACCTAAATTTGGAAATAAATTTATGTATGTAACTTGGGCCGGCTTTACCGGAGTGGTTTCGGGCATGAACGACAAGGGGCTCACCGTTACCATTAACGCCGCTAAATCAGATATACCAAGTAGTGCGGCAACGCCAATTTCTCTTTTGGCCAAAGAAATCCTGCAGTATGCGGGCACCATCGAGCAGGCATATGCCATTGCAAAAAAAAGACAAACATTTGTTTCTGAATCCATACTTATAGGATCGGCTATTGATAAAAAAACAGCAAGCATTGAAAAAACCCCTACACGTATCGACCTCTTTGAGGAATCCGGTGAACAGTTAATATGCAGCAATCATTTCAGAGGCAAATTATTTGAAAAAGATTACACTAATAACAAGAACATCGTAGAAAGTTCTTCGTTGTATCGAAAATTCAGAGTGGAAGAACTCCTTGGCAAGAACCGCTCCTTTTCTCCCGAAGAAGTGGCTCTCATATTGAGAAATCAAGACGGGCTTCATGGTGATAAGATAGGGCTGAGCAACGAAAAGGGGATCAATCAGCTCATCGCACATCATTCTATAATTTTTAAACCGGAAGAACTATTGGTATGGGTTTCTACCTCTCCGTTTCAGTTGGGAGAATATGTGTGTTATGATCTGAACAAGATCTTTGAAGAAGCCCCGGGCCTCAATCAGAAAAAAGAACTCAATGAAGAGAATAGGACAATTGCAGAAGACCCGTTTTTGAAATCAACATCCTATCGTCAATTTTTACTTTTCAAACAATTAAAAGATTATTTCAGCTTTTGCACCAAGAGCGATTTTCATCTTGTTGCCGAACTTCGCTTTATCAGGGCTATTCAGGAATGTAACCCCGAGTCTTACCTTACGTATCAGATTCTGGGCGACTATTATTTGAAGATCAAAAATACGGAATACGCACAAAGGGCTTACACGAAAGCCTTAACGAAGGAAGTGGCCACAAAAAAGGAAGCTGATAACCTAATTTGGCTAATCAATGAACTGGATCTTAACAATTACCGATGAACACCACTGCGGAGCATACACCATTAGTTGATTTGATGCGCTACCTGTCGCTTCATTCGGCATTCTATCAAGACCTCTTTAAAAAAAACGGCATTGACCCTCTGAAGATCAAAACCATTTCTGACCTTCAAAAAATACCCTTCACCCATAAAGCAGATCTGCAAACACGACAAGCCGATTTTGTTTGTGTGCCCCGAAACAAACTTATTGACCATGTGAGCACCTCGGGTACGAGCGGAAAACCAATTACTCTTTCGCTGACAGAATCTGACTTGGAACGTTTGGCTGAGAATGAATCTAATTCATTTAAAATAGCGGGCATTCACGCCGATGACATCATTCAGTTGATGTGCACTATCGACCGGCGGTTTATGGCAGGTCTTGCTTATTTTTTAGGAGCCCGTAAATTAGGTGCGGGCATTATTCGTGTTGGAAATGGACTTCCCGAATTGCAATGGACAACGATAGAGGAAATGAAACCCACTGTGTTGATTGCGGTACCTTCATTTTTAAATAAGATGATACATTATGCAGAGGCTAATCACATCGACCTTAAAAAAACCTCAGTAAAAAAAGTGATTTGCATTGGTGAGGCAATTCGTCATGCTGACAATAGCCTGAATGCCCTTGGAAGGAAGATCACCGAAAAATGGCCCCTTCAATTGTTTTCTACCTATGCCAGTACCGAAATGTCGAGTGCATTTACCGAATGTGAATACTCGGTGGGTGGTCATCACCAGGAGAACCTCATCATTGTGGAGTTAGTGGATGAAAATGGCCGGGTCGTGAAGGAGGGAGAACCCGGTGAATTAGTGGTGACACCCTTAGGTGTTGAGGGTATGCCTTTGTTGCGCTTTAAAACCGGTGATATTTGCATGGCACATTCGGAGCCCTGTAAGTGCGGCAGAAAAGGATTGCGATTGAGTCCGCTCTTGGGACGGAAAAATCAAATGATCAAATTAAAGGGTACCAGTTTGTATCCCGCGGCGGTGTATGATATTCTTGAAAGTCACGCCGCTATTAAGAATTACCAAATCGTAATTGATTCGAATGAACTGGGAACCGATGAGATCACTATTTTTGTTGGCCTGGATCCTCATGAAAACCTGTTCATTTCCGAAATAACTGATACCTTTAGGGCAAAGTTGAGGGTGGTACCAAAGCTCAGTGTCCTTTCCCCCGACCAGGTCCACAAATTGCTTTTCCCCGGAAATAGCAGAAAAGCGCAGAAATTTATTGATAACCGAGCAAATAAATTAGAGGATGATACGCCACGAGAACAGAGTTATAAGTGATTTTGCGAAGGAGTTTAACTTCGATGATATCCGGCCCTACTACGACCACGAAGTACAACCTATGCTTCAGAGGATCATCAAGGACCTTATTTTTATGCAACTCATCTCAAATCTCTGGCCTGAGATGACTTTTGAAGAAGTAAAAAAGAAATCTCAAAACATTCATTCAAGTTATGAGTTTCAATTGGAATTTATGCATGCGGCCATTCGCAAGATTTTAGAACTAAGTTCCTCCGGCCTCAGCAGTGATGGATTTGATCAGCTTGATCCCAACAAGAGTTATTTGTTCATTGCCAACCACCGCGATATTTTATTGGATGCGGCTATTTTGCAGGTTCTGCTGGTTGAGCATGGCTTCAAGACGTCAGAAATATCATTCGGGAGCAATTTAAGAGAACAGGGTTTTATTACCGACTTTGGTAAACTCAACCGCATGTTTACGGTATTGAGAGAAGGAACCAGTAAAGAATTGTATGAAATCTCCAGAAAATTATCGGCTTATATTCGTCATAGCATCCTCGACAAGAACGTATCGGTTTGGATCGCCCAAAGGAATGGGCGCACTAAGGACGGAGGAGATTTTACGCAAAGCGGACTGTTAAAAATGCTGAACATCAGCGGCAAAAAACACCACTTTGTTGAGAATTTTAACAAATTAAATATTGTGCCGCTTTCCATTTCATACGAATACGAGCCTTGTGATTATTTAAAAACACAAGAAATTTACCTAAGTAACCTGCACACGAGGTATACCAAGGCACCGGGCGAAGACCTCAATAGTATAGTAACGGGGATCCGTCAGTTTAAAGGGAAGATTCACATGAGTGTGGGCGCACCGTTTACCGAAAAAGAATTGACTGCGATCGATAAATTTGAAAATGAAAATGACAAGATCAAAGCCTTTGCGACCATCATCGACAAAAAACTCTACGAGCAGTTTAAATGTAATCCCGTAAACTACATAGCCGCCGATTTACTCGAACATTCCTATAAACGCGCGGCAAAATATACCCCTGAGCAGAAACAGGGATTTGTTGACTACATGTCGAAGAACATCCTCAAGTTAACAGGCGAGCCGGAAGTGCTGGAACACGTCTTTTTGAAGATTTACGCGACTCCTGTTTTGAATAAAGGAGAATAAAATCGGTCTTTATCGAGAGCAAAAAAATAAAACACCCCGAAGAATTCTGCGGGGTGTTCTTTTTAGTTTACTGTAATAATCTTATTCAAAAGTCAATTTACCAAACTGATCTCTACCACTATCTTCCGTATAAATATACACCTCATTATTTTGGCTCGGCACAAAAA
The DNA here is from genome assembly GCA_029945625.1 of bacterium. Lineage (GTDB taxonomy): Bacteria > Bacteroidota > Bacteroidia > B-17B0 > Aurantibacillaceae > Aurantibacillus. Next base: position 271,468 of record JAQSCW010000055.1, on the reverse strand, counting down.
TCTCACAATCACTAGGAGGAATAAATTGAGGGTTTCTCTCCTGGATTGGCGCAAAACAATAATCTTCGTTTTTAAAGATTAACTGTCTTTTAATTTTACCATTGTCAAGGCGCACTGCGTTGCTCACAAAATTTGACCCATGGATCCCTGAAACAGATTTAAGATCGGAAGGTTCAAAATCGCCTTTCTCATACCGTTCCATGTTCTTTGGATGATCGTCACACAGGATGTATAAATTCGTATTGGTTGCATACGCGATGTATTGTTTAAAAACGTGCGCAAAATTCAAAGACATTTCGTTTCTAAGGGGCACATTTTTGACCCACTCAAATTCACCCTTTGCATTTAGTTTGGCAACAATTACATCCATGTATTCATAACGCCAGCTGGTGGTAGTGGTATTACCGTTTCGCGTTACCACCATTACTTCATTGTATTGTTCGCCCACATAATATACCGCATCCCCCACGGGCATGATGTAATCCATTTTGTATTTAAAATATTTTGAACGTTTTGGATTTGACTCAAGGGCGGTCAGCATTTTGTCGTCAAAAAATTGAGCCGTTTTGCCAACAATGGTGTTTTTAGAAACATTCACTTTGAAACTGAAGATTCCACATTTCACAAGATCTTTGCCCTTTCTTTCAATAACGTCCTTTGCAAAACCACCCACCACAATGTCATTGTCGTTTGCTTTCGAGAATTCAATATCACTCACATAATAATCGTCCTGAAAAGGCAAATTCAGCACTTTTGGATTTTTGTCGGATGCATTTAAGGTGTATAAATTGAGCTTATACTTTTTCTCTTTATCCGTTGAATTTTTTGATTTGTCGGTAACACAATAATAAATGTTGTCGTTTTCATCAAGATACAATCCAATGAAACCGTAACTATCTTCTCCGCTACCACCCCAGAACGACCAGTTAAAATTGCCACCCGCACTCAGGTTTTGATCTACTTGTTTTGTGGTGAGTTTTTTAATGTTTACCGCATCAATTAAAATAAATTCGGTTTTGTACTGATCTTCCTTATTGGCTTTGTGCGCGGCCTTTACCACAAATTTTGTTTTGCTGGCATTAGGAAAGATCTCAAAATCAACAAACTCATAGTGATCGGCGCTCACTGTAATGACTTCTTTGAGTTCCTTATTTGCTTGGCCTGTAGAAGAAACCGTCTGAAAAAAGAGCGCCATCTTATCGGTTTTCTTATTATATTTTCTTCTAAAGATAAAAACATTCCCCGAGGCGTATTCCACATCTTCAATAATCGTTTCATCCTCTTCATCTCCCAGACTTATCTCTTTTGAGAATTCGAGCTTTAATTTTGTTTTGCTGTATTTCTCCACAAAAAAGGATGTGCCCCTGCCCTTGGAGCGTACCCGGTAACAATAAAAACTATTCTCGTCGCTTCCCAGCATCCGGTTCATTTTGCTGTCGCGATCGTTTTCGAGAGCAGGACCATGGGAATACTTTACCTGGGCTTTCGCCTGCGTGGAGTTCAAAATTAAGCAGGCGCTGAATAGGACTGTTGCTTTGATAAATGGGTTTCTCATAAATTTTTTTTTACAAATAAACGAAAATTATTGAAAAGTCCAAATTTGACCCACCTAAAAGGATTCAGATGGTAAATTTCAAAACAATTATTGGAACGCCATCCTCGAAATATTGAAACGCAATGGCACAACCACAGGATTGATTATAGGCAAGTAGAACTAATCTTTTTCTTTGAAGTCAATATTTCTTCCCATGGTGCCTTTGAACCGCTGGCGTTTTGAAATTTTTTCGGTGATGGGTACAAAATTTTGAATCCGCAGAGGTTCGTAGTTGATGACCGGGGCATCGTGGGGCAAACCACGCAGGGTATCAATGATAACCGGAAGAAAAAACACTTCTTTATGTGTTCGCTTTTTTGCAAAACGGTACAACATTTTAGATTGAAAGGGATCACTGGCAAGTGCAATAGTTTTAAAACCTTTTCTCTTCGCCAATTTATACCCATACCACAAATTTTCGGTACTGTGCTCGGCTCTGGGTTCAACAATCACATGTTCTTTTGGCACTCCCATGGCCACCAGGTACTCTTTCATGATTTCAGCTTCCACAAAAGGAGAATATACGGCCGATCCACTCGTGATAATATTTTTTGTGAGTCCGCGATCATACAAGTGTTTGGCCCAAATCAAACGCATTTGCAGCACACGATCCCACACAGGCTCTGTGAATTGAATACCGGGCACAATAATAACATCGTATTGTGGGTGGGCTGCTTTGGCTCTTCTGGTCATTTTTTCGGCGGAAGGCTTAAACACTAAGCAGCTACTTAAGTAGAGCGCCGTCACAATTATCACTGCATAATATAAAGATTGGTCCCGCATGGATCAGGCAACTTTTTTTCGCAAGCGGAGTAAACTCGCTAAAGAACTTACCACCTTATCATGCTTTCTCACAAAAGGATTATCCATGTCCCAAACATAACCGGCAAGCACCGAACAGATCTGGCGTTTGATCTCAGGCTCCGGATTTTCGGCAAAAAATATTTCCTGAAGATCGCCATTGTACCACGAGCTCACATAGGTGCGGAAGGTATTTATACCCTGCATCATATAGTCGGTGTATTGTGTTTCCCAATTAACCGGTTTATTATTTAGCGCATCACATACCAATTTGCCGGCTTTACTGCCCGATTCCATTGCAAAAGTAACTCCCGAGGAAAAAACCGGATCCAAAAACTCAGTGGCATTTCCACACAGTACAAAACCTTTACCATACAATTGTTTGGTTGAAATAGCATATCCTTCAATGCTGCGGGGCTCCATCATCATCTCAGCATCCTTAAACCGTTCTTTGGTGTTGTTGTCACGTGCAATAATTTCCTTCATGCGTTCAACAGGATCTTCGGTGATGCCGGTATAAAATTCGGGATCGGCCACATAACCAACCGAGGTGATTCCATTTGAAAAGGGAATGATCCAAATCCAGGTGCGTTGCTCGTGAACTACAATGGTGATCCTGTTTCCGTCAATACCATCGGGTCGTTTCAAATCACGAAAGTGCGTGAAATGTGTTTTACGTGGTTCAAAATCCGATGGTTTATCAAGGTTAAACATTCTGGGAATTACTCTTCCGTACCCACTTGCATCAACAATATAGCGTGCCTCAATTTTTTTCTCCGATCCGTCCTTTTCCTTCACTGTAGTAGTGGAGTGAGAGCCGTCAAACTCAATGTGTGTTACCGTGGTTTCGTGTTCTACATCCACTCCAAAAGACGCCACCGTTTGAGCCAGAATTTGGTCGAACTGTGAGCGTGGTACTTGCCAGGTCCAGGTCCAACCGTTGCTGAACTGATCTGAGAAATTAAAATCACACACCTCATCCCCCTTCACAAATTTTGCTCCGAATTTTTCCTGAAATCCTGCTTTTTTAACAGCGTCCATCAACCCTGCCTCTTCCAAATGATCCATCACCCGGGGCAACAGGCTTTCGCCAATAACAAAGCGCGGAAATTTCTCGCGTTCAACAATTTTTACCTTAAACCCTTGTTTGTGAATAAGCGAACTTGCAACGCATCCGGCAGGTCCGGCTCCAATTACCAATACATCAACTTTTTCTGTTTGCATCATTTTACTTTTTTACACTTAATCAAAGAATGACTTATGCCAATATTATCACTTATCTCAACAACAGAAAGGCCCGATTGTTCCAGCAATTTTAAAAATACTTTGCTGTCGTACATTTGGCTGTTTCCATTTGCCATAGTCGTAAAATAGAGCGAGGTCATTTGCAGGCAGAAGGCAGATGCCTCGAACCTTTGCCGATCCCAAAACGTTTCAAGCACGTACACGTAACCTTCATGTGTAACTGCTTTTGAACATCTGGTTAAGATGGAAACTATCTGTTCGTCGGAAAAACAATCCAGAAATTGACTCATCCAAATTCCGTCAAAATTTCCCGGAAATTCAGCATCCTCCTTAAGGATATCGGCCTCATGAAAAGAAATTCTATTCTCTAAACCTTGTGAGATCACATTTTTTCGGGCTACAGCAGCCTGTACCGGAAGATCGAAAATAGTAACGTGGGTGTTTGGGTCTTTGGTGACACAGGCTGTCGCCCACTTTCCGGTATTGCCACCAATATCGAGCAAGCGGTATGGTTTCTCTTGCAGTACCTTATCAAGTGCTTCCTCAAAAGCAGAATCGGAATAAAAGTGGTCGAAATTGAACCAACTTGTTCTGGCAGGCTCAGGTAAAATCGATAACCCTTCGTAAATAGTGTTCCAGTTTCCGAGAACATGAAGACCTTCGGGCTTACCGGTTTTAATACTTTTTTGAAGGTCTTTCAGGCCTTCGTAACATATATCATTCGTGAAATCCATGTTTACACGCGTGAGTGTATCCACAAGCATCACCACACCGACATTGGTGAGTTTGTATTTGCCCTCATTCACAAGAATTAGCCCAATTCCCAAACCTGCTTCCATAAGCACCCTCGCCCCATAAATTGAAAGTTCAGTTTTTTCGGCAACTGCCTCCAGGGTGACTCCCCCTTTGCCGCTTTTGCGAATAGCTTCCAAAATTCCTGAATCCCTAAGTATCCGGCTCGCCTGAAAAATAAAAGGGGCAAAGGAGATCCACTGGGCATATTCCTTTGCTTGTAGTGCATTTCTGGTGTCGGTAGAATAATGATTCACGCAATTATTTTTGAGTAGCAAATATAGCTGAAAGCGCCATTAAATGAAGGTATTTTTCGTGTTTTTGTCACTAATTGTAGCTGGTTTTTATCTAAAAGAACGCAGGAATTTTCCTATATTCGCGTTCTCATTTTTTCAAGAAAAAAAGGATGGTAAAGCTCGGCGGTGGTAAACTTACATTTGATGATTGTTATAAAATATTAATTCATGACACCTCCGTTGAACTGGACGAACATGCTTTGTCTCACGTGTACCAAAGCTACTTTTTTTTAAAGGAATTTATCAAAGACAAATTGATCTACGGTGTGAACACGGGCTTTGGTCCGATGGCACAGTATAAAATAAGCGACCATGATCAAATTGAGCTTCAATACAATCTCATCCGGAGTCATTGTTCAGGTAGCGGCCAGCCCATCAGCGCCATGAACGTAAAAGGATTGATGCTTGCCCGTTTAAACACGCTCATGCGCGGGTATTCGGGGATCCACCCCGATGCAGTGGTACTTTTAAAAGAACTCATTAACCGTAATATTTGTCCGGTAATTTACGAACATGGTGGGTTGGGGGCGAGTGGCGACCTGGTGCAATTGGCGCATTTGGCTTTGACGCTCATTGGTGAAGGCGAAGTAACGTACGAGGGGAAGGTTCAAGAAACCAAACTTGTATTTGACGCATTAAAAATTACTCCTCTCCAAGTTCATATTCGCGAGGGCCTTGCCCTTATGAACGGCACCTCGGCCATGTGCGGCATAGGTTTGGTGAATCTCATCCATGCCCGAAACCTGGTAAAACATTCCATTGCTGCCACGAGCATGATTGTTGAGATTGTTCAGTCGTACGACGATCATTTTTCGGACGAATTAAACTCGGTGAAATACCATAAGGGACAGAATGAGGTCGCTAAAAAAATGCAGGAGTTTTTGAAAGACAGCCAATTGATTAAGAAACGTGAAAAACACTTGTATCGGGCACCCATCAAAGAAAATATACTCAAGGATAAAGTACAGGAATACTATTCCATTCGTTGTGTGCCCCAGATTGTTGGGGCAATTAGCGACACGATTGCCTACGCCGAAGAGGTAATCATTAATGAGATCAATTCGGTAAACGACAATCCCATTATTGATTACGAAAACAAAAACGTGTTTCACGGTGGAAATTTTCACGGCGATTATCCTGCCCTTGAAATGGATAAGTTGAAAATTGTGATCACAAAATTGTCGATGTTGTGCGAACGTCAGTTGAATTTTCTCCTCAATGATAAACTCAACGGCATTCTGCCTCCATTTATTAATTTGGGAACATTAGGGCTCAATATTGGCATTCAAGGTGTTCAGTTTACGGCCACCTCCACCACTGCCGAAAATCAAACCTTGAGTTTTCCCATGTATGTGCATAGTATTCCCAGTAATAACGACAATCAGGACATTGTGAGCATGGGAGCCAATGCCGCTCTTATCACGCAAAAAGTGATCAACAACACCTACGAAGTAATCGCGATTGAATTTTTGGCGATCATCCAGGCCCTTGACTATTTGAACAACCTACCGAAAGTAGCGGGGCAGTCATTAGCCTATTACCGCGATTTGCGTACGTTGGTTCCCGCATTTAAGATTGATACGGTTAAGTATAAGGATCAGGAAAAAATCATTGCCTTTTTGAAAAGCAAAATATAGGCTTTGAAAAACTAATATTTTATTAAATTTGTATTTACTCAATTTATAGAAATGTCAAAATTTGCTTTAGTTACTGGGGGTTCAAGAGGGATAGGCAGGGCATGCTGCGTGGCCTTAGCTGAGATGGGATACCATATTCTCATCAATTACCAATCCAATGAAGCAGAAGCAATAAAAACCCTGGAGCTGGTTAAAGAAAAGGGAACCGGGGGTGAAATCTTGAAGTTTGACGTGTCGAAAGGAGCAGATGTGCTCGCAGTTTTGGGAGGCTGGATGGAGACCCATCAGGAAGATCAAATAGCTGTATTGGTAAACAATGCCGGAATTCGAAAAGACAATCTTTTGATGTGGATGAGTGATACAGACTGGCATTCGGTACTCGATATTGCTGTGGACGGATTTTTTTATGTAACCCGGCTTATCATTAAAGACATGTTAGTGAAAAAATCGGGCAGAGTCATAAACATTGTTTCACTTTCGGGGTTAAAAGGATTACCCGGTCAGACCAATTATTCAGCATCAAAAGCTGCGGTTATAGGAGCCACCAAAGCACTGGCACAGGAAGTTGGGAGAAGAGGAATCACCGTAAATGCGGTGGCACCGGGTTTTATTAAAACCGACATGACGCAGGACCTAAATGAAAAAGATTTCAAGTCACTCATACCTATGAATCGTTTTGGTGAAACACAGGAAGTGGCTGATGTAGTTGCCTGGCTGGCTTCCGACAAATCGAGCTATGTCACAGGACAGGTAATTTCAGTAAACGGAGGATTGTATTCATAAATAGGATGAGAAGGGTTGTTATAACCGGAATGGGAATTTGGTCGTGCATTGGCAACAGCCTTGAAGATGTGAAAAACTCATTATATGAAGGCAAGTCGGGCATTGCGTTCGATACTGTGCGCAAAGAGTGGGGCTACCGATCGGGTTTAACGGGCAAAGTAGAAACCCCGCATTTGAAGGGGGTGCTCGACAGAAGGGCACGCATTCAATTATCGGAAGAGGCAGAATACGCCTACTTGTCAACGATACAGGCGCTTCAGCACGCTAAAATGGATCAGGATTGGATGGATGCGCATGAAGTAGGGATCTTATTTGGCAACGATAGTTCTGCCAAAGCGGTGATAGAGGCCATTGATATTATTAGGGCAAAAAAAGACACCACGTTAATTGGTTCGGGTTCCATATTTCAGTCAATGAACTGTACCGTTACCATGAACCTCTCTACCATTTTTAAATTAAAGGGAATTAATTTTACGGTGAGTGCAGCGTGTGCGAGCGGCTCACACTCTATTGGCATGGCTTACCTCATGATCAAATGGGGCTTGCAGGACCATATTATTTGTGGAGGCGCACAGGAAGTAAATCCCTTTGCCTTCGGAAGTTTTGACGGTCTGGGCGCTTTTTCGGTGCGTGAAAATGATCCTACAAAGGCCTCCCGCCCATTTGACCGTGATCGCGACGGATTAGTGCCCAGTGGTGGTTCAGCTACGGTGATCCTCGAAGATTACGAAAGTGCCATTAAACGGGGTGCCCCTATCCTTGCCGAAGTTGTAGGTTACGGCTTTTCTTCCAACGGAGAACATATTTCAAACTCAAATGTAGATGGTCAGGTGCGGTCTCTCGAAAAAGCCCTCAACGATGCGGGTTTGAAAGCGAAAGACATCGATTATATTAACGCGCATGCCACTTCCACGCCGGGCGGCGACAAAGCCGAAGCATTGGCACTTGATCAGGTATTTGGCGAATATAAGCCTTTGGTGAGCTCCACCAAATCCATGACGGGGCATGAATGTTGGATGGCAGGAGCCAGCGAGATTCTGTATTCCACGCTCATGATGCAAAACGATTTTGTGGCTCCAAATATCAATTTTGAAAATCCCGATGAAGCCTCTGCGAAACTCAACATTGCCGCAAAAACTGTTGATAAAAAGATAACTACTTTCCTCAGCAATTCTTTTGGATTTGGCGGAACAAATTCAACTTTGATAATTAAGAAAATAAGCTAATACATTACAGGACGGACTAATGACAAAAGAAGAAATCACAACAAAAGTAAATGAATTTTTAGTAGAAGAATTTGAGGTGGACGCGATCAAAATTCAACCCCAATCGAATATGCGGGAAACCCTTGATTTGGATAGCCTTGACTATGTAGATCTGGTAGTTGTGATTGAAAGCAATTTTGGCTTTAAGGTGGTGGGAGAAGATTTTGTGGGCATCCAATCCTTCCAGGATTTCTACGATTATTGCCACACGAAGGTGAGTCAAAAGACCGCCGCCTGATCCAATCATGCCGGGAAATAAAAAGTGGGAAGGCAGAACAAAAGGGGGACTTACAGGGCATAAGATCTTCGTCTTTATCCTTAAAACATTCGGTCTCCGAATCTCTTATTTTTTTCTGCGTTTTGTAGCATTTCACTTTCTCATTACTGCCCGATCTACCAAAACTTCGCTCCGCTATTTTCGGCAAATTCATGGCTACCACGGGGTTAAAGCATGGAGAGCCTGCTACCAAAATTATTACCTTTTTGGGCAAGTACTGTTAGATAAAGTAGCTCTTCTTTCAGGCATCAAAACCAATTTTATTATTGAACACGAGGGGTATGAAGAAAATCTCAAACACCTCAAAGATCCTCAAAAAGGCAGCATTTTACTGAGTGCGCATGTGGGAAACTGGGAAATAGCCGGACAAAAACTGGAGCGTTTGGAAACCAAATTTAACGTATTAATGTACGATAATGAGGTAGAGCACATGAAGGAATTTATGTCGAAAATTTTGGGGCAAAAGAAATTCAACGTCATTGCTATTCGAGACGGCGATATGAGCCATCTGGTGCAGCTTCATGAGGCCTTTAGAAACAAAGAACTTCTGGTAATGCATGGCGACAGGTATTTAGAGGGTGCAGAAACAATTGAAAAGAATTTCCTTGGAAAGCCGGCAAAATTCCCGGCAGGACCTTTTATCATGGCCGCCAAATTCGGAGTCCCCATCACCGTGGTGTTTAGCATGAAAGACAGCACTAACCGCTATCATTTTTACGCCCGGAAAGCCATTGAGGTAAAGCGCGCGCGCACCAGGGAGGAAATGGAAGTGGCCATACGCGCTGCTTCTGATATGTATGTGAAAGACCTTGAGGAAATTGTAAAAAAATATCCGACGCAATGGTTCAATTTTTACGACTTTTGGGCTTAAATTTATTTTATTATTCACTCCTTCCACCTTTGTCAAACAATAAGTAACTGTTATCTTCGGCTTTGGTTTATGAGGTGGTTTAACCTGATCTTAGGGTGTGTGTGTTTTATGGGTGCAAGCCCACAAAAGAGCGAGTCCGGGACCCAAAACGGGGATCGAACCACCTATTATTTGGCCCTCCAATCACACGATCTCACAAAGATAAATGCGGCGCTTGAGTTGTTAAAAACCAAAACCGGAACTTTTACCGGGGCATTTGAAGCGGCCTTGCTTATGAAGAAATCAGGTTTGATCAGCAATGCCGGCGAAAAACTGGAATTGTTTAAACAGGGTCGCACTCAGCTGGAAAAGGCGTTGGCAAAGAACGGTGAAAATGCCGAATTACACTTCCTTCGGCTTATTGTTCAGGAAAACGCACCCAAAATATTGCATTACGACAGCAATATTAAGGAAGATGCTTCCTTTATTGGTTCTACATTTAATAGTCAGGATTCTTCCCTTAGACAAGAAATTTTAAACTACAGCAAAACTTCAGTTGCTTTAAAAACAACAGTATTTCATGAGTAAAAAAGTACTGGTTATCTATTATACACAATCGGGGCAACTTGAAAATATTCTTCAGGAGTTTTGCAAACCCTTGTCAGATGCCGGTCATCAGTTGGAATGGCTGCGTGTTTATCCGCAGACGCCCTATCCGTTTCCTTGGAAAGGAAATTCATTTTTTACGGTGATGCCCAACTGTGTGCATGGGGTTCCCACTCCCCTTCAACCTTTTGAGCTGAAGTCTGCGTCCTACGATCTGGTGGTATTTGGCTACCAAGCTTGGTTTCTTTCCCCCAGCATCCCTTCCAATTCCATTCTTCAAGATCCGGAAATAAAGAAAATTCTCAAAAATACACCGGTAATTACCCTCACGGGCGCTAGAAATATGTGGATCAGCGCCATGGAGCGAATCAAAACCAGCTTAAAAAATCAAGATGCAAAGTTGGTGGGCAATATTGCCCTAGTTGACAGGCACGCGAATCTGATCAGTTTTATTACTATTTTCTATTGGATGCTGACCGCTAAAAAAGACAAATTCCTAAACATTTTTCCCCCTCCGGGTGTTTCACAGCAAGATGTTTTGAATGCCGCGAGATTCGGTACCATTGTGGGACCCTATCTCAAAATGGGTAATTTTGAAGGCATGCAGGACGAACTTTTAAAAAGCGGTGCCGTGGAGATAAAATACAATTTGATGTTCATTGAATCTAAAGCGCGACGTATCTTTGCCGTGTGGGCAGCTTTTATTTCCAAACGCAAAAACAAAAACTTCTGGCTTCAAGTCTACAAATACTATTTACTAATCGCCTTATTTATTGCGGCGCCCATTATACTGAGTGTGGATGCTGTGTTGTTTAAACCTTTTTTGACGAAACGAATTGCCGAACAAAAACGTTATTACTCAGGCGTAAATTAATTTCTGAACGATGTCGCTACAACCTGTATATATTACTCAAACTTCTACCTTCTTTCCGAACGAGCCGGTGATGAACGACGACATGGAGCATTATTTGGGCTTCATCAACAATACCCCTTCAAAGTCAAAGGCCATTGTATTAAGGAACAATGGGATAAAAAGAAGATTTTACGCACTTAATAAAGAGCGTAAAGCCACACATACAAATGCTGAAATGACTGCTCTGGCAATACGGGGCTTGTTCAAAACTCCCGAAGAGTTAAAAAGCCTTCGCCTTCTAAGTTGCGGAACTTCTTCTCCCGATCAAATGATGCCTTCCCATGCGGTGATGACCCATGGGTTTCTTCCTGAAACGGAAGCCATTGAGGTGGTTTCGCCGGCGGGCGTATGCTGCGCAGGAATGCATGCATTTAAATACGCGTTTATGGCGGTGCGCACCGGAGAAGTTGAAAATGCTGTATCCACAGGATCCGAACGCTTGGCTATTTCATTGATGTCGGAAAACTTTGAAGAAGAAGCTCAAAAACTGAAAGAACTTTCAAACGACCCTTATATCGGATTTGAAAAAGAATTCCTGAGGTGGATGTTATCGGATGGGGCTTCGGCTTTTTTATTATCGAGCAAACCAAACGAAAAGGGTATTAGTCTTCGCGTGGAGTGGATAGAAGGATTTTCATACGCCAATCATTTGGAGGCATGTATGTATATGGGTGCAGAAAAGTTAAAAGATGGATCCATCAAGGGATACCGCGATTTCAGTCCCCATGATATCTTAGCCCAAAGTTTGCTCACCATTAAGCAGGATGTAAAACTATTGAGCAAGTATATAATTCCACTAGGGGGTGACGGTTTAAAAAAAGTGCTTGAAAAACACAACTTAAAATCGGAAGAAGTGGATTATTTTCTGCCGCACATGTCAAGCGAGTTCTTTAAAGATAAGATCTACAACCGACTGATCGAGAATGGCACCCCAATCCCTTATGATAAATGGTTCGTGAATCTCAGTCAGGTGGGAAATGTAGGAGCGGCATCGGTGTATTTGATGGTGGACGAATTATTTAAATCGGGAAAATTAAAAGAAGGAAATAAGATTTTACTTCTGGTTCCTGAAAGTAGCAGATTTTCCTATATGTATGCTTTGCTCACCGTTGTGTAACATCACATCTTAAAGTACAGTAATGAAAAAAGAAGACCTACCTCAAGATAGCGGCGCCCTCTCTAAATTTACACGAGAGATGTGTTATGTTGTTGACGAGAAAGGCAATTATATAACCGATCTCAGCAGTGGATGGGACGTGAAAACCACAGCTCTGGACGCCACTTGGAAAAATATTCATGCGCGGATCGAGTCGGTGCGAAAAAAAGTGGTAGACAAAAAAGTCAGCCCTGTTTTGTTTTTTATGGAATGGCGACTCATGGACATCGACATCCTGTCGGCCTATACCGGATTATGGAAATGGCAAATCAGACGTCATTTAAAACCCGAGGTGTTTCAAAAATTGGGGCCGCGCCTCCTTGAAAAATACGCCCGAGCATTTAACATTACCATCGAAGACCTTAAGACCCTAAATACGCATGAATAGCACATTTCAACATTTGCAGGCCGCTCACTGTGAAAATGGGGTAACCACTAAATTACTTCAAAATGTGGGGGTGAACAAACTTACTGAGCCCTTGGCATTCGGAATTGGTTCGGGACTTTTTTACGTGTATCTCCCATTTTTAAAAATCAACAACGGACCTGCCATCGCCTTCAGAACTATGCCCGGTCATATTTTCAAAAGAACCTGTGAGAATCTTGGCATTGAGGTGATCCGAAAAAAATTCAGTTCTGAAAAGGAAGCAGCGAAATTTCTCGAAGAGCGCATCGCTGAAGGACAACCGGTTGGCTGCCAGGTAGGGGTTTATTACCTTAGCTATTTTCCGAAAGAATACCGCTTTCATTTTAACGCACACAATATCATTGTGTATGGAAAAGAAAATGATCAATTTTTGATCAGTGATCCGGTGATGGAACATGTAACCAAACTGAGTAGTTACGAACTAGAAAGGGTGCGATTCGCAAAAGGTGCGCTGGCGCCAAGAGGTCAGGTTTATTATCCCAAAAAAACAGGCGACATCAGCGACGAGAAAATAAAAAAAGCCATCGCCATCGGCATCAAACGAAACGTACGCGATATGTTATACATTCCCGGAAATATTGCGGGGGTTCGCGGCATCAGATATACGGGCGAGAAAATAAAGAAGTGGCGCGATAAACTGGGCTTGGAAAAAGCCGGATTGTACCTTGCCCAATTGGTACGCATGCAGGAAGAAATTGGAACAGGAGGCGGGGGCTTTCGTTATATTTATGCAGCCTTCTTACAACAATCTTACACTTATCACCAGCAGGAGGCACTCCCCGAAATATCTAAATTATTCACGCAGTCGGGAGACCTATGGCGTAGTGCAGCAGTTCAGGCTTCCGGCATCTATAAAGGACGTTTAAGCAGTCAAAAGGATTTTGATTCCGTGGGCGATCACCTCTTGAACATTTTCGAACTGGAAAAAAAAGCGTTTAAAGAATTATCCAAAATAAAATGGCAGTAAATTCAACTGCCATAGAAATCCAACACCTTGGATTCACTTATCCGGGTCAATCGGAGAAGAGTCTTTCGAATATATCGCTGAGTATAAAATCCGGAGAGCGCTTTGGATTGTTTGGTCAGAACGGTGCCGGTAAAACTACCCTCATGAGTTGTATGACAGGGCTGCTTGCCGCTCAGGAAGGGCATATTACTGTATTTGGTCATTCACTCAAAAATAATCTCAAAGAAATAAAAAAATTCATTGGGTTTGTCCCCCAGGATTTTGCCTTTTACCAGGAGCTCACTGCCTCCGAAAATCTTGAATTTTTTGGTGCCATGGCGGGAATGAACAGACCTGCGGTTAAAAAAAAAACGGAGGAGTTAGTTGAGATTTTGGAACTGGATGATTACAAACAAGTACGACAGCTTTCGGGAGGCATGAAACGCAGAGTAAATCTGGCCATTGGCGTGATGCACCAGCCTCGCATTTTATTTCTTGATGAACCCACCGTTGGGGTTGATGTTCTAACGCGCCAGGCCATAATGACCTACCTCAAAAAACTCAATGAGGACGGTACTACCCTGGTGTACACATCTCATCAGTTAAGCGAAGCAGAAGAACTCTGTGAAACGATTGCTCTGATGCACGAGGGGCAGATCATTGCCCACGACAGCCTTACGCAGTTATTGGATCAACACAAAGAAAAAGAACTTGAAGGACTCTTTATTTCATTAACCGGTAAAGAGTATAGCAGAGAAAATGGGTAAGTTGTTGGCGACATTAAAAAAAGATCTTCTCCTTCTAACACGCGACAAAGTAGGTTTGCTGTTCATGTTTGGAATGCCCATTGTATTAGCGGTGCTGATCACAGCGGTGCAAAATAGCACATTTGATTTGGTGAATAACAATAAAGTATCACTCGTGTTGTGCAATGCCGATACCGGAGCATGTAGCCGGCTGTTCAGAGATCAAATCGAAAAAGCAGGGATCTTTGATATTACAGAAAAAGAGTGCCAGAAAGGCGCGATCAAGTTAAATGACTTGATGGAACAAGAAGATGCTCTCGTTGGCATTTTTATTCCCTCAAATTTTACCGAAAAGATAAGGGCCAGCTCAATTCTGGTCACCGAGCAAATTCTCCACGATTTAGGGATATCAGGCGACCGCTTACAAACTAAGCAATTGATGGCCCCTTCGCTGGTCACCATTTATTATAACCCTGTGATGCAGGAATCGTTTCGTTATTCGATTCGAGGAGCTGTGAATGGAGCAATACAGTTAACGGAAAACAAACAACTGCTGAACAATCTGTATGCGAACTTCAACGAAAAGGCCAGCCCCGATTCGCTGGAGAATATGATCCGTGAAGGGCAAACCGGCGTAAAAGAAATTACTGTTTCTCAAAATGGCATGGCCGTTATACCAAACGCCACCCAGCACAACATTCCTGCATGGACGGTTTTTGCCATGTTTTTTGTGGTAATCTCTTTGGGTGGTGGCATTGTGAGAGAAAAAACAAACGGGAGTTTTCTCCGACTCAGAACACTTCCCACGTCCTTTTTGGTTTCCCTTCTTTCAAAACAAATTACGTACCTTGTTGTTACCATTTCACAAACCATAATAATATTTATGATCGGCGTGTTTTTATTTCCGGCCATGCATTTGCCAAAACTTGTTCTCCCCGAAAGCACCGGTGCATTATTTTTAATCACCTTCTTTTCGGGTTGGTGTGCCGTGTCGTATGCCATGTGTGTGGGTGTTTTTGCCCGTACTGAGGAGCAATCGAACGGTTTTGGAGCCATAACAGTGGTGATCCTTGCCGCTATTGGAGGCATATTGGTTCCCTCTTTTGCGATGCCCAATTCATTTAGAACCATCCTCAATTTCTCACCCTTGCATTGGTGTCTCGAATCATATTACGGGTTGTTTCTTCGTCACGCCTCTTTCGGAACCATTATCATGAGCCTAATGCCGTTGCTTGGGATAATCCTATTTTTACAATTGCTGACTTTTTTCGGACTGAGGCAAAAACGCTTGATTTGATTAAAAACTATGGAAAAAACACAACTCGCACAGGAAGTAAAGAAGAAAATGATTGAGTTCTTAAACCTCTCGCCCCTCACCCCGGAAGAGATTGTGGATGATGCTCCTTTATTTGGTGAAGGTCTGGGGCTCGACTCTATCGATTCTCTCGAATTAATTGTGATGTTGAAAAGAGAATACGGCATCGACATTCACGATCCGAAAGAGGGACGTAAAATTTTGGTGAGTGTAAACACGATGGTTGATTACATTGAAACGCATCGCACGGTCTGATTTTTTATTTTGAGCAAGATCGTCATAACTGGAATGGGCATTATTAGTCCAATAGGGGCATCGGTGGAGCAAAATTTGATGGCCTTAAGAGCGGGTACATGTGGCATTTCAAAAGGAAATTTTATACAATCTAAATACTCCGAACTTTTGCCTTTTGGAGAAGTGAAATTCAGCAATGAATCACTTGAAGAGACCTTGAACGCCCATGAGCCAGGTGTTACCAGAACAAGCTTGCTCACCTTGCACGCTTTTAAAGATGCAGTGGAAGATGCCGGTTTTTCGGCAGGAATTATCCGCAGCCCTGATACGGCTTTTATTGGCGCCGACACGGTAGGTGGTATGTGCCTCACCGATGAAATGTATAAAGACGCCAACCTTTTATCTCATGGTTCGGCATACCTTGCTTCATACGACTTTGCGTCGGTGAATATGTACATTCAATCGCGATTTCATTTGCAGGGCATCGTTAACACCATTAACACAGCGTGCTCTTCGTCTGCCAACGCCATAATGTATGGGGCACGACTAATTCAACAAGGCTATGCCACAAGGGCCATTGTGGGAGGAAGCGATAGCCTCTCGAAGTTTACAGTAAACGGTTTTAACTCCCTCAATATTCTTTCAAATGAAATATGCAAACCCTTCGACGAACAGCGGAAGGGCCTTAATCTGGGTGAGGGAGCCGCTTTTCTGGTGTTGGAAAAAGAAGAAGATGTTGGATCAAAAAAAGTATACGCCGAATTGAGCGGCTTCTGCAATAAGAACGACGCCTACCATCCGTCATCTTTATCCGAGGTCGGAGAAGGTCCGTATCTGGCTATGAGCGGGGCACTGAAGGCAGCTTCCCTTTCTCCCTCACAAATCGATTTCATTAATGCACATGGCACCGGCACCGAAAATAACGATGCAGTTGAAAGCGCGGCCTTGTTGCGTGTCTTTGAAAAAGTACCGGCTTTTGCTTCCACCAAGTCAAACATTGGTCACACGCTCGGCGCTTCCGGAGCCATTGAAGCTGTTTACAGTGTTTTGAACATCGTGCATCAAGAGATGTATCCTGCGCTTCATTTTCAGTCCCCCATACCTGCAAGTAGCTTAATTCCAAATCTGAGCTACGAAAGAAGAAAGGTTCAACATGTGCTTTCAAACTCGTTCGGATTTGGCGGCAATTGCACCTCACTGGTTTTTTCCAAGACCTGAACATGTTTTATATTCACGACATAGCTGCCATATCGCCGGTTCATGAACTCTTCGCATCAAGCCCCGAGAACACAAATATTATTTCGGGAAATAAATTACTTGCCGTTGAACCGGTATATGCAGGTATTCCTCCCACGGTACTCAGAAGAATGGGAAAAGCGGTACGAATGAGTGTTGGCGCGGCCCTGCACATCATTCAGAAACATCCCCAACTCGACGGTGTAATTATAGGTACGGCAAATGGAGGCATGGAAGATAGCATCAAGTTCATGAATCAAATCGTACAATATGAGGAGGGTTTGCTCACTCCCGGAAATTTTGTTCAGAGCACTCCCAATGGTTTGGCTTCACAAATCGCCTTCATGGTGAAAAACAAAAACTACAACAACACGCATGTTCATCGTGGTTTATCATTCGAAAATGCGCTGCTCGATGTCGTCATGCTCTTGTCAGAACAGCCTTCAGCTAGTTATTTGCTTGGAGGTGCCGATGAGATTTCCAGCTATAACTATAACATTGATTGGTTAGCCGGCTGGTATAAAAAAGAGGAAGTAAGCGCTGAGCGTCTCTTCAATTCTAGCACCAACGGCACTATTGCCGGCGAAGGTGCCGCTATGTTTTTGGTAAATAACACACGTACATCGGCCACTGCCAAGTTTACGTCACTTTTCACTAGTCATAGTACTGATGAAGCTGAAATTCAAAAAAAACTTGAACATTTTCTAGAAAAACACCTCCCGAAAGGCGAACAGTTAGATTTGGTTTTGTCGGGAGAAAACGGAGATCGTCGGCTACTCCCCTTTTACGAAGCCATGGAAGCAACAGTTGGAGAAAACGCGGGGCTGCTTCGCTTCAAACATCTTTGCGGCGAATATCCCACAGCCTCCTCTTTTGCCCTCTGGTTAAGCTGCAACATACTGCAAACACAAACAATACCTGCAGTTCTTGAAAAACGCAAAGCCCGCTCAACAACTTTTCGAAACCTGCTTGTCTACAATTCCTTTCAAGGCCATCAGCACAGTTTCATGCTGATTTCGGCTGTGGAGTGATCACTTAATTTACAAAAAACAGGTCCCAATTTTATAAATAATAGTATCTTCGGGAACTATTTTGAACATGGCAAAACCCTTGGTAACAAAAGAAGAGATCGGTGCCTATATTCCACAGAAGGCACCCATGGTAATGATCGATACCATTGAACAGTGCGAAGGGGTAACTACTAAAACTTCTTTTAGAATTGACGCCAATACTATTTTTGTGAAAGATGGTATCTTACACGAACCGGGGATCATTGAAAACATTGCACAAACCGCCGCAGCAAAAGCCGGTTACGAAGTAAAAAAAATGGGCAAAGAGCCGCTTATTGGATTTATTGGCGCAGTGAAAGATCTGAAAATTTTTGCGTTACCAAAAATAAACGATGTGTTGGAAACCACTGTGGTGATTAAAACAGAAGTGATGGATGTTACCATAATTGACGGTTTTTCATACTGCAATGGCGAGAAGATAGCAGAATGCGAAATGAAAATATTCATCCAAAAACCCGCAGACCAAAATGCCTAGAACTCTTAGTTATATTACCCACCTGCAGATCAGATTCAGTGATTGCGATCCGCTCAAAATTGTTTGGCATGGAAATTATGTCAAATATTTTGAAGACGGCCGTGAGGCATTTGGAAAAGCCTTCGACTTCACCTACCTTGAAATTTACAGTAAAAATGGCTTATCTGTTCCGTTGGTTCACCTCGAAATGGATTATAAACGGCCCGTTAGCTTTGGAGAAACTATAAGTATTGAAGCCAAAATGGTGGATGATCCTGCTGCAAAAATTGTATTTGAATATGTCATCCGCAACAGTGCCAATCAGGTGCTCTGCACTGGTAAAACGATCCAGGCCTTTGTACAGATTGAAAAAAATGAATTACAAATCACCATGCCGGCCTTCTTTGAAGCATGGAAAAATAAGTTTTTGAAATAAAGATCCATGCACGTTTTCCTAGGAGCAAATAATATCGTAAGTCCCCTTGGTTTTACCACTGCAGCAAATTTCTCTGCTATCTCTTCGGGTAAAAGTGCAGTAACCGAGCACCATTTCCCATTTTCGGATCACAGCTTCTATTGTTCAAAAATTGATCGGGACCAACTCAACTCCCACTTTTCGAAAAGAAACGAAAAAAGCAGTTTCACTTTCCTCGAAAAAATGTGTGTGCTCTCCATTCAGGAGGTGCTTGCGCAATCTAACATCGACCTGGCAGATAAAAACAATTTATTGATGATCTCTACCACCAAAGGGAATATTGATGTGTTGGAACACGCCTATGCTGAACTTCCTGCAGGCAGGGAGTACCTCAGTGAAATTGCAAAAAGTATAGCCGACGTATTTCACTGCGCCAATACCCCTCTGGTAGTTTCAAATGCCTGTATCTCAGGATTACTGGCTATGATCATTGCCAAACGTTTTATTGAGAACAATCGCTATCAGAATATTATTGTATGCGGCGCCGATCTTGTATCGGAATTTACATTGTCGGGCTTTCGCTCCTTTAGCGCCCTCAGCGATGAAGTCTGCAAACCATTTGACGCGGCTAGGAAAGGGATTAACTTGGGAGAAGCGGCGGCAAGCATTCTACTAAGCGCCCAGCCCCTATCCAAGTTGATCGTTTCGGGAGGAGCCAGCGCAAATGATGCCAATCACATTTCGGGACCTTCTCGTACAGGAGATGGTTTATTTCAGGCTATTGCTCACACCCTAACGGAAGCAAATAAAAAAACAGTTGATTTTATTTGCGCACACGGAACAGCCACAGAGTATAATGATGAAATGGAATCTGTTGCTTTTTCAAGACATAACCTGCAACATCTTCCTGTGAATAGCCTGAAAGGGTACTACGGACACACCCTTGGCGCTGCCGGAGTTTTGGAGAGCATCATCGCCCTTGAAAGCCTCAAACAAAACACCCTCATTGCTTCCGCAGGATTTGAAACACAAGGCACCACGCATCTAGACCATGTTATTCGCCAAACAACGAAACTTGAATTGCAAAGTTGTTTAAAAACTGCCTCCGGATTTGGCGGTTGCAATGCCGCAGCCATTTTTGAAAAGATCTTATGAACGCCATAATTTCATCATATTGCAAAATTGTTCCAAACAAAATTAGCGTTGGCGGAAAACTCTTCTTCGAGGAGGCTTCTGAAAAAGAATTGCCTGAATTCCTGAGTGCAGCTTACAAATACGGTGAACTCAACTATCCAAAATTTCACAAGATGGATAAATTGTGTAAACTGGGAATGCTCGCTACTGAACTGGCTCTGAGAAATTGCCCCGATTGGAAAGCCCTGGACAAGAGTCGCATCGCCCTGATATTTTCAAATCAATCCTCCAGTCTCGACAGCGACCGAAATCATGCACACGCCATTTCCGATAAACAGAACTATTTTCCAAGTCCCTCCGTTTTTGTTTACACATTACCCAATATTATCATGGGTGAAATTGCCATCAAACACAAAATTAGCGGCGAAAATGCCTTTTTCATCTCTAACCAATTTGACCCGGAACTTCTCTTCTCGTACAGCACTATTCTGTTGCAGACAACGGGAACCGAATTTGTGGTCTGCGGCTGGGTAAATTGCGATCGCACCCATAATGATGCTTTTGTTTATTGCGTTAAAAAAAGTAATTTTAAAGAACAGAATTCGGGCCCGGAGCTCGACCATACATCAGAGAACATTCGACAATTATACAATACATAACATGGAAGTACAGGAAATAATAAAAAACTTAAAAGTGCAGATTGTAGAACAATTGAATCTTGAGGAAGTGAAACCCGAAGACATCGACGCCAATGCCCCCCTTTTTGGTGATGGCCTGGGGCTTGATTCCATCGATGCATTGGAACTCATCGTGTTATTAGAAAAAAATTACGAAATTAAAATTCAGGACCCAAAGGAGGCAAAAGCCATTTTTACTTCCGTGCAAACGATGGCCGATTATGTGGCCTCGAAGATGAAGTAAGGGGCACCATCAAGGGTCTTAATTCTAAATGTTAAACCGGATACATATTACGGGGATGGGAATTATTTCTGCAATCGGAAATTCGGTTGAAGAAACTTTTCAGTCACTGAACGCCTGCAAAACCGGGATTGGAAAGATTCATCATCTGAAAACGCGCCATAGGGATGATTTTTTAGTTGGCGAAATTCCTTTCAGTAATGTTCAATTGGCTGAGATGGCAGAAAGCCAAGTATTTGACCGCACTACCCTACTGGGTTTGATAGCAGCACAACAAGCATTGATTAATGCCCGCATTGGCGATATGAAAGAAGCACGCACCGGTTTCATCTCTTCCACCACGGTAGCCGGAATGCCGCATAGCGAATTGTTGTACAAGGATTTTTTTGAAAATCGGTATCAAGGGAATTTTATCGACTCTCATTTTAGTGGGGTAAGCACGAATGTGATCGCGTCTCATTTAGGAATTGAAGATCATGTCACCACTATTAGTACCGCCTGCTCATCGGCAGCCAACGCCATTATGCTGGGGGCGCGGTTAATAAGAAATGGCATCCTCGACAGGGTGCTCGTGGGCGGGGTTGACGCCTTGTCTTTATTCACCTTGAATGGTTTTAATACCTTACTGATTCTTGATAAAGAATGGTGCAAACCATTTGACGATCAGCGTAAAGGCCTGAACCTGGGAGAAGGTGCTGCTTACCTGATGCTTGAATCGGAAAAGATGGTCAAATCCTCCTCAAAAAAAAGTCTGGCCCTGTTAACCGGTTACAGCAATACTAATGATGCCTTTCATCAAACGGCTTCTTCTCCCGAAGGACAAGGTGCCTGTTTGGCGATGCAAAAAGCGCTGAAGATAGCCTCTCTCGAACCTTCTCAAATTGATTATATCAATGCGCACGGCACCGGCACACCTAATAATGATTCATCTGAAGGGATAGCCATGCAAACGGTATTTGGTTCAAAGGTTCCTGCATTTAGTTCTACCAAGGCATATACCGGACATACACTTGCTGCAGCCGCCTCCATCGAAGCGGTGATCTCAATTTTGTCTCTTCAGCATAATACGATCTTTCCTTGTCTCAACCGTGAGCATCAAATGACCGACCTCACTATTTGCCCGGTTGATACATTGCAAAACGACGTCGCACTGCAACATGTGATGTCTAACTCCTTCGGATTTGGAGGAAATTGTTCCTCCTTAATTTTCAGCAAAAATTGATGGAAGCATTTATCAATGGAGCCACCTGCATTTCACACCACAACACAGTGGATGAGACCTTCTTTTTCGAAGGCTGTTCCCCATTTGCCCCCTCCCCATTCCTTAAAGTTGCGCCCTTCGAACACAAAAATTACATTCCTTCGGCCATGAGCCGTCGGGCCTCTCATATTTTAAAAATGGGCATCACCGCAGGTATGATGACTCTTGAACGCGCCGGCATTAAGAGTCCCGATGCCATCGTGGTTGGTACAGGCATGGGTTGTTTTGAAGATACTGATAAATTTCTGCGCGCCTTGGTAGATAACGAAGAACAATTGTTAACGCCAACCTCGTTCATTCAATCTACCCATAACAGTGTTGCAGGTCA
Source organism: bacterium (assembly GCA_029945625.1). Taxonomy (GTDB): domain Bacteria; phylum Bacteroidota; class Bacteroidia; order B-17B0; family Aurantibacillaceae; genus Aurantibacillus. The sequence continues at coordinate 248,769 of JAQSCW010000055.1, read as the reverse complement.
GATTGCCTTGCTCACCAAATGTCAGGGACATAATTTTACTTATGTTCATCAAAATAATTCCTTTGAATCGGCCCTGCTCGATGCTTTAATGCTCTTAAAGGAAGGGGAAGCCCAACAGGTGCTAGTAGGAGGAATTGATGAACTCAATGCTCCTTTGCAGGAACTATTTGAAAGGGCAGGACATATTAAAGCGGCTGAAGATCTTAAAGAACTTTTATGGGAAAGCACCAGCAAGGGATCTGTGGCCGGAGAAGGCGCCGCATTTTTTAATCTCTCAAAAAAACGCAATGCCAATTCCTTAGCAAAAATTCGCGGTGTAAAGACTATTCAGAAAACAAATTCAGGCGAAGAACTGCTTGAAATGGCACTGGAATTCCTTTCAGAATTAGCTATAAAGAAAAGCGAAATTGATCTTGTTTTATCCGGTAGAAGCGGTGACGTGGAAAAAGATCTGAAATTAAAAGAGTTTGAAAGCCGGCTGAACATACCGCTTGCTTATTTTAAACCACTTTGTGGCGAGTACTTTACCTCCGGTGCATTTGCCTTGTGGTTAGGTACCTCAATTATCAAGAAGCAACTAGTGCCCGGTTGTATACCTTCCGATCAAACGAAGCCGAATTCCCTCAGAAATATTCTAATCGTCAACCATCATTCTGACGAACTGTATTCACTCATATGTGTGTCGGCATGTTGAAGCACCGCACAATAGTAGTAGGCGCACTGCTTGTACTTATCACCCTTATTGGTGTGAGCGCCCCCGCGTACACCTATTTTATTCTGGCTTTTATTTTTCTTGTACTTCAATTCTATGGAGCGAGCTACATTCAATCCGAATTTCATCTTCAGGCTTTTTGCAGGTCTCGTACGGCTGAAAAAGTGGTGGCAATCACTTTTGATGATGGTCCCGGAATTTCTACCGAAAACGTGTTGAATGTGCTAAAAGAAGAAAATGCGAAAGCAGGATTTTTTTTAATTGGAAAAAACATAGAAGGAAATGAGTTGTTGCTGAAACGCATGCAAGCAGAAGGCCATACAATAGGCAATCACAGTTACACCCATAATTTTTGGTACGATCTAAATACGGCAACACAATTTTACCGTGATCTCAAACAAGCAGAAGAACAAATAGAACGCGTTATCGGCACTCGTCCCCTCTACTTTCGTCCGCCCTATGGTGTTACTACTCCTGCATTGGCGAGAGCAGTTAAAAAACTCAATTATCATACCATCGGGTGGAATATTCGTTCGTTTGACACTAAACTAAAAGACCCCCGAAAGGTTATGGAAAGGATTAAAGAACGACTCCAACCCGGCTCAATTATTTTGCTTCACGACTCCATGAGGGGAGCAGAACATGTGCTAACAGATTTGCTACAGTATTTAAAAAAAGAAAATTACAAAATTGTGGGTTTGGAAGAACTCAGCCAACAACGTGCTTATGCCTAGTATTATTTTATATGTACTTTTACTTTTAACTTCCTTTGGGGTGAGTGCGCAGCTGCCCTTCAAACACATGAAAGATACATCTGCCTTTAAAATAAAGGTGGACAAGATGTCGAAAGAAACAAATTCCATTGAAAGTGATTTTACGCAAATAAAAGATCTCAAAATGCTTTCGGAAAAAATTGTAAGCAAAGGCAAGTTTGTTTTCATGAAACAAAACAACCTTCGATGGGAGTACCTCGAGCCATACCGGTATGTAATCGTAATTAATAAAGACAAGATTCTGATCAAAGACGAGAACAATAAGATCAAAAAATACGACATGAATGCTAATAAGGTTTTTAAGGAAATAAATGATATCATGATTTCCTGCGTGAATGGCGATGTTTTGCGATCTAACAAATTCAGAATAACGTACTTTGAGAACGAAAAACAATTCAAACTTGAACTCACTCCTACCGTGAAGACAATGCAGGAAAGTCTGAAGACCATTAATATGTACTTCGATAAAAGTGTGAGCTCTGTTGTTAAAATAGAAATGATTGAACCCGGCAACGACATTACCACCATTGATTTCTCCAACAAAAAATTAAATGCAGCGGTTTCGCCACAAACATTTATTCTTAAGTAGTTTGCTTCTCCTCTGGCTGGGGGGTTGTTCACCTGTGCGCGGTTACAAACTAATTGGCACGTCGAAAGTGGATAAGAACACCGTGCTGCCGATCATTGACTCCGCGCAATCGCTTCTTTATAAAACCAATATTCAGTTGTATCGTAAACATTACAGCGGAATCATCCTCCTTAAACAAACCGCACCAAAAACAGCGCACGTTACGTTTGTAACAGAAATAGGCATGAAAATGTTTGATTATGAAATTAGTGACAGTAGTTTTAAACTCATCAGCATTTTCGAACCCATCAACCAACCGCGGATCACCACGATGCTTGAAAGTGACATGAAACTGATTGTGCTTTATCAACTTTACAAGACCGAGAGTCTTCATTTTAGAAACGGCACGTCGAACATTTACAAAATAAAAGGCAAAAAAAGAGATTATTATACGGTGGGAGCCACTCATGCGATTGACCACGTACGGCGAAAAGGAATTTTTTTTAATACAGTTAAGATTAACTATCTGATGGCAGAAGATTTGAAACCACAAGAAATCAAACTAAGACACAAAGGACTTTTGCGCTTAAAAATTAATTTAAAACGAATTTCAAAATCGGAGCCATGAAAAACACCTTATTAAAAAACTTTTATACCGAAATCTCTTCTACGTTTTCAGAAACAAATCAGCAGGAATTTTCCTCCATCATTAAGCTGGATCCCTCGCACCCCGTTTACCAAGGTCATTTTGAACAGGTGCCAATTGCGCCGGGGGTATGTCTCACCCAAATTATCAAAGAGATTGTAATGGAGAAATATCAAAAAGAATTGATCATGACCTCAGGAGACAATATCAAATTCCTCATCCTCATCAATCCCACCCAACAAAATGAATTTAGTATCAGCTTTTCAGTAAAAGAAATCAATCATGTATTGGAAGTATCGGCGAATTATAGTGCAAACGGCCAATCTTATATGAAGTTCAAGGGCAAATTTACCCCTCGCTCCTAACATTTTTGGCTGTTAAAACCGCCCTTTTTTGCTAATTTTACACACCTTTTTTGGGCTCCTCTAAATGACTGTAAAGCCTCCCCTTCTCAACGAGAAATTTGAACACGCCAAGTGCGCTGTGTTGATTCCTACGTACAATAATGAGCGTACTTTAAAAAAGGTGATCGAGGATAGTCTGCTCTATACCAATCACATTCTGGTGGTGAACGACGGGGCTAACGACGGCACAGCAAAGATTCTGTCTCACTATGCAGAGCAAATTACAATCATCACCCACCCTCAAAACTTAGGTAAAGGCCTGGCCTTGAGAAATGGCTTTAACAAGGCCCTGGAAATGGGCTACCATTATGTGATCACGATTGACAGTGACGGGCAACACTTTCCAGAGGACTTTGAACATTTTCTCGATAAACTTGTTCATCATCCTGACTCCCTCATTATCGGAGCAAGAAATATGAATTCTGAAAATGTACCCGGAGGAAGCAGTTTTGGAAACAAATTCTCAAATTTCTGGTATCGCGTGGAAACGGGTATTACTCTCCCGGACACACAATCCGGCTACCGTCTCTATCCCATCCACAAAATGCGGAAGATCACCTATTTTACTTCCCGTTTTGAATTTGAAATCGAAGCCATTGTAAAAGCAGCCTGGAAAGGTATTCCTATCATCTCCATGCCTGTGAAGATTTTCTATGCACCTGCCGCCGAGCGTATTTCACATTTTCGTAAAAACAAAGACTTTGCACGTATCAGCTTGCTCAATGCCTATTTGGTAATTCTGGCATTTTGTTGGTACACCCCCATGCGTTTCTTTAAAGGACTCACGCCAAAAAATATTAAGTCTTTTATTGTGAAACATTTTTTCAGTGAACAGGAAACAATTCTTCATAAATCGAGTTCTGTGGCACTGGGAATTTTTTTTGGCATTGTTCCTATTTGGGGCTACCAACTAATTTCTGCCATTGCCGCGGCCTATCTTTTAAAACTGAATCGGGCCATCGTGATCTTATCAGCCAATATCAGCTTCCCCCCTTTCATCCCTTTTATTCTTATTGCCAGTCTTCAGATGGGAGAACTCGTTACAGGAGATGAAGCGCATATTACCCTCAGTAATATATCTCTCGAGAACATGAAAACGAATTTGTTCACGTATCTGGTAGGCGCCACAGTGTTAGCAGTGAGCATGGCACTGTTCATGGGACTTTTTACATTTCTTACATTAACTTTACTTAGTAAAAGAAACAAATCTGTATCCTAACCAACATGCCGGCCCTGCGCGTCTATAGTTTTTTTCAAAAACACAAGATACTTCTTTTGGTTTCGGTACTCTGCGCATTTGCAGCTTTTTCGTACTTCAGTGCCAAATTAAAACTGGAAGACGACATCACAAAATTTATTCCCAAAAATGAAAAATCAAACGACATTCAAATCGCACTTCAAAAATTAAAAATAAAAGATAAGATTGTTCTTATTCTCTCACATCGCGATACGAGTATAACTGAGCCGGAGGATTTGATGGCCTGTGCCGATAAACTGGCCGATACACTCCTTCGTTGTCAAAGCGCTTACATTAAGGACCTCAATTATAAAGTATCCGACGATAGGATGTCGCGCACTTATGCAACATTTTACGAGCACCTACCTGTCTTTTTAGAACAGGAAGATTATCGACATCTCAACAATTGTTTGAGTGACGATAGTTTGCGGGCAATATTACAACGCGACTATTATACTCTGCTGTCGCCATCGGGCGTGATACTTGGGCGATTCATCAAACGCGATCCACTTCATGTTACGCCGCTTGCCCTAAAGAAGATTCAAGGCCTGCAATTTGATGCGAACTTCGAGGTGAATCAAGGCTATATTCAAACAAAAGACAAAAAGAATCTCTTGCTATTTATTACGCCGGCTGCCAAACCTGCTGAGTATGCCACCAACAAGGCATTCCTCACATTTTTAGAAAATAGTATTTCATTTTACGCGAAAGAGTTTAACACGGTTCAGATCGAGTATTACGGCGCAGCCGCTGTTTCGGTGGGCAATTCCGATCAAATCAGAGCCGATACCCTTGTCACTTCTGCCATTGCTTTGACGTTGATCGTCCTGCTTCTATTTTTGTATTTTAGAAACCTGCTGGTAATCTTTTACATTTTATTGCCGGTTGTTTTTGGCGGACTATTTTCATTAACACTTCTGTTTTTTTTGAAGGAAGAAATTTCGGCCATCGCCATTGGAGCCGGATCTATTGTATTGGGTATTGCCATTAATTATTCATTGCACTTTTTTACGCACTTCAAACACGAACATTCTGTTCAACAAGTGATCAAAGACCTCACGATGCCCATGCTCATTGGCTGCACCACCACGGTGGGCGCCTTTTTGAGTTTGCAGTTTACTAAGTCGCAGGCACTACATGATTTTGGTCTTTTTGCCGGTTTCAGTTTAATTGGAGCGGTTTTGTTTTCCATCATCGTACTACCGCATCTCTTACGAACTCAAAAAATAAAAGTTGAACAAGAAGCTCCGGCGAAAATTCCGTTCTATGAAAAAATACTCGATTACCGCTTTGATAAAAACAAACCCATTGTCCTCATCGCTTTTATTCTCACCATCGTTTTTGCATTTTGGGCCCGGCACGTGAGCTTCGAAAGTGACATGATGAAAATGAGTTACCAGAATGATCAGCTCACGAACGCTCAAGCGCATTTGGATGAAATCAATAAATTCTCAATGAGTTCGGTCTATGTTGTCTCTAAAGGAACTACACTTGAAAATGCCTTGCGGCACAACGAACAAACCTGTGCCAAATTGCAAGACCTCAAAGACCGTGGCATCATTCAAAAATTTTCAAGTCCGGGACTTGTGTTGATTTCCGACTCTCTTCAGAAGATCAGAATTGAACGCTGGAATAATTTCTGGACAGTTTCAAAAAGAGATTCACTCAAAAATAATCTTATTCGCATTGGAAAAGAGTTAAAATTTAGGGAGGACGCTTTTCAGGAATTTTATACTCAGCTGCAAACACAATTTGCAGCAATTCCTCGTTCTGAAATCGACACACTTAAAGCCCTATTGGTAAACGATTGGGTAAATGAAGAGCAAGGAGATGCCAGTTTGGTGAATCTGGTAAAAGTTACGTCCGGGTCAAAAAAAGAAGTCTATTCAGAATTTGAAAACAATGCAACGGTAGTGGTCTTCGACAAGCAGTCCATTACGGCTCAGTTTATTTCTGCCATTAGTTCCGACTTTAGTTTTATTCTTATTATCACCGGTTTACTCGTGTTTGGTTTTATGTTGTTGGCGCATGGAAGAATAGAACTGGCCCTCATCAATTTCCTGCCCATGTTCATCAGTTGGCTCTGGATTCTTGGTATCATGGCACTTTTTGGTCTCAAATTCAACATCATCAACATCATCATTTCCACTTTTATTTTTGGATTAGGTGACGACTACAGTATTTTTATTCTGGATGGCCTTTCTCATGAATATAAGTACGGCCGAAAAAATATGGCTTCCTATAAAACCTCTATCGTTCTTTCCGCAGCCACTAACATCATAGGCATAGGAGTGTTGATCTTCGCCGAACATCCCGCCCTGCGCTCTATTGCTGCCATTACAATCATTGGCCTATTCACGGTTCTATTTATTTCATTTATAGTACAGCCTCTATGCTATAATTTTATGATCTTGAATCGTAAAAAAAGAAATCTTCTTCCTTATACCGCGTTTAACCTGCTTCTTACCGGCATTGGATTTTTGATCTTTCTGTTGGGAACAATTTTCCTAAGCCTATTCGGCCTTGTTCTTTTTTATCTAATTCCTGCACCACGGCATTTAAAGAAATTGCTTTTCCACTTCATTCTTATGATCATTTGTCGTTTTATCATGTACTTTTTCTTTAACGTTAAAAAAGAGATCATCAATGAGCAGAATGAGAAATTCGAGAAAGCCTCCATCCTAATAGCTAACCATCAATCGCATATCGATCTGGCATTCTTGCTCATGCTTCATCCCAAACTCATCGTATTCACAAACGATTGGGTATGGAACTCCCCCTTCTACCGATTTATTGTGCGCTTGGCCGATTTTTACCCGGCTTCAAAGGGCTATGAGAATTCCATCGAGCAGGTTAAGAAACTTACCGATCAGGGTTATTCGGTATTGATCTTTCCTGAGGGAACCCGTTCGGTAAACGGCGATATTTTGCGTTTCCACAAAGGCGCCTTTTATCTCGCTGAGAAATTACAATTGGATATCCTTCCCGTTTTAATGCACGGAACCGGAGATTTGGTTACCAAAGGCGATTTTCATTTTAAAGAAGGAAAACTCACGCTAAAATACCTTTCCCGCATTTCTGCAAACGATCCAATTGCCGGTGAAGACTACAAAGCCCGGTCGAAGTATGTTTGTGATAGGATGCGAAAAGAATACAATCACTTACGAAAAGAACAAGAGACGGTAGATTATTTCAGGCCAAAATTAATAAAGAATTACATTTTTAAAGGTCCCGTTTTGGAGTGGTATTGCCGCATCAAAGTGCAATTGGAAGGCAATTACAAACAATTTGAAAGTTATCTTCCTAAACAAGGTGAGATCACCGATGTGGGCTGTGGATACGGATTTTTGAGCCTGATGCTCTCCTTTACAGGAAAAGAACGTCGGATCACCGGTATTGACTACGATGAAGAAAAAATAAATATCGCAGCGAATTGTGTTTCCCGATCAGACAATGTGAATTTTATTTGCTCTGATGTAACAAAACACGTATTCAGAGCTGCCGATGCATTTATCATCAACGATGTGCTGCATTACCTGCCACAGGAACAACAAAAAGTACTTATTGAACAGTGTGTTCACAAATTGAATCCGGGAGGCGTGATGATCATACGGGACGCGGATGCCGATAAGAAACAACGTCATTGGGGTACCCGCTACACCGAGTTCTTTTCAACCAATTCGGGGTTCAATAAAACAGCCGGAGAAGGATTGCATTTTTCTTCCGCTAACCTCATCCGAGAGGTGCTGAATAAATTTGAATTCCTCAGGTATAAAGTCATCGACGATACACACCTCACTTCTAATATTACCTTTGTTATTCACCATATAAACACAAAAGAACTTGAACAGTACACCTAAAAAATACGATACCGTTATTATTGGCAGTGGTATGGGCGGACTTTGCTCGGCATACATTCTTTCTAAAGAAGGATTTAAAGTATGTGTCTTGGAAAAAAACAGGCAACTTGGAGGAAGCCTACAAATATTTTCACGTGAAAAAGTAATTTTTGACACCGGCATTCATTATATCGGGGGCTTGAGTGAGGGACAGAACCTCAATCGCTATTTCAAGTATTTCGATTTGATGGGGAAACTAAAATTAAAACTTATGGACGTGGAGGGATTCGACCGAATCAGCTTCAGCGGGGATCCCACACATTACATGCATTCTCAAGGATATGATAATTTCATCAGAGTACTCAGCGAACAATTTCCCGGCGAAAGAGAAAACATTACCCGCTATTGCACTAAGATTAGAGAGATCTGCAAATTTTTCCCCATGTATAATCTGGAAGAGGGGCAAAAAGACCTTATCTCTGCTAACTTCCTAGAAACAGATACCAAGGCCTATATCGAATCTGTTACCGCTAATAAAAAATTACAGAGTGTGCTCGCCGGCACAAATCCGCTCTACGCCGGAGAACCTAATAAAACTCCGCTCTATGTGCATGCCCTGGTGGTTAACACCTACATTGAAAGTGCCTGGAAATGTATGGACGGAGGCGCTCAAATCGCAAAATATCTTGCCGAATCGATCCGAAGCATGGGTGGCGATATTTTTAATTACAGTGAAGCCACTAAATTCAACTTCAGCGGCGATACAATCAAAAATGTACAGTTGAGCGACGGCAGGGTAATTGAGGGAAAGAACTTTATCTCGAATTGCGATCTGTCGCGAACCATGGATATGATTGAGCCCGGACACATTCGTCACGCCTACCGAAACAGAATCAACCACCTTGAAAATACCGTGTCGGCCTTTATTCTCTATGTTGTTTTGAAAAGCAAGAGTGTAAAATACTTTAATCACAATGTATACCATTACGAAAATGAAGAGGTATGGGATGTTTTTAATTATGACGACGCCAGTTGGCCCAAAGGCTTTGCGCTCTTCCCTCAGTACTCCTCAAAAAATCCGGAATACACCGATAGTGTCATTGTGCTCACGTACATGAAGTACAGCGACATGAAAGAATGGGACAGTAGTTTGAACATTATTCCCAATCACAAACAATCACGCGGTGCCGCCTACGAGGATTTTAAAGAGCAAAAATCACAAAAACTCATTAAGATCCTGGAGCAACGGATGACAAATTTGAAGGGAAATATTGAATCCTACTATTCTTCAACACCTCTCACCTACCGCGATTACATTGGCACGCGCGACGGAACGTTATATGGCATTTCAAAAGATATTCGTGATCCTCTAAAGACATTTATTTCACCAAAAACAAAAATTCCGAATTTGCTGTTGACCGGCCAAAATCTGAATTTGCACGGTGTATTGGGTGTCACGGTGAGTTCGGTAGTTACGTGCTCCGAATTGTTGGGTTCTCATTATTTAGTGAAAAAGATTAAAGAGGCATCTTAGAATCTGGTTCCTCCGTATTTTGTCGCCCCACAATTACTTATTTTTGTAGTATGATACTTCCCGACACTATTTTAGAAGATATAATTCTAATCGCAAAAAGAGCAGGCGCCTTCATTCGAAAAGAACGCGAGAATTTTGACTATGGTAAAGTAGAAATTAAAGGGTTGAATGATCTGGTGAGTTATGTAGACAAAACAGCTGAAGAGATGATCGTTTCTTATCTGCACACGCTGCTTCCCGAAGCCGGATTTATTGTGGAAGAAAATACCCGTTCCGAAAAGAAAGAATACAATTGGATTGTGGATCCTTTGGATGGCACCACAAATTTTGTTCATGGAATTCCTTGTTATTCGGTGAGTATTGCCTTGGAGCATAGGGGTGAAATACGTGCAGGGGTGGTTTATGAAGTAAGTCGTGATGAATGTTTTTTCGCTCAAAAAGGCAAAGGCGCTTTCTTAAATCATAAAGCCATTTATACTTCTTCTCGCAAAACGCTCTCAGAAAGTTTGATCGCCACCGGTTTCCCTATTTACAATTTTAGCCGCATTAATCCCTACATGGCTTGTCTGCACTACTTCATGGAACATACCCATGGCGTGCGTCGCATTGGTTCGGCTGCCACCGATTTGTGTTATTTGGCCTGCGGACGGGTAGACGCCTTTTTTGAATACAACCTCAATGCCTGGGACATTGCCGCGGGGGCCTTAATCGTTAAAGAAGCCGGAGGTACCGTGACTGATTTTTCAGGAAAAGAGAATTGGTTGTTTGGTCGAGAGATTTCCTGCACAAATTCCCTGCTGGATGAAGAGTTTAATGGCGTGATCAAGAAGAACTTTAATGCACCAGATGTTCAGGAATCGCCCGAGTAGTAGTTCAAAGCAAACATTTTAGCCGAATAATGCGCAAAAAATGACACGATGAATTGCGAAAAAGATTTAGTCTGCATTTATTAATTCATCTCTGTTAGCTCTGGTTAAGCCCGTCAGACCTTCTCCAACACCAACATCGCCCATTCATTCTCGGTTCGCGTATTTAAGAATCTCAACCCGCTCCCCTCAGCTACAGCAATCAGTTCCTCCACATCGGTGCCGAAAAATCCGCTCAGGAATAATTTTCCCCCTTTAGGTAATTTTTTAGAGTACGCGGGCAAATGTGATTTCAGAATATTTTTATTGATGTTGGCCAAAATAATATCGAACTGTTTTTCTTCTTCCAAAAGACCCACATCACCTTTTTTTATCACAATGTTTGGAAAGTTATTACCGGCACAATTTTCAATGGCATTTTCTACGCTCCATTCGTCAATATCAATGCCCAACACTTCTTTGGCCCCCCTTTGCATTGCAAGAATAGCAAGGATCGCCGTACCACAACCCATATCGAGAACGCGTTTGTCTTTTACTTCTGTCTCAAGCAACTGTTTACACATCAATCGCGTGGTTTGATGATGCCCGGTACCAAAACTCATTTTAGGCATAATCACTATTTCTTGTTTCACTACCGAATTCTTTTCATGAAAAGGTGCACGAATACACAACAGATCATCCACCACCACAGGCTCAAAATTTTTCTCCCACTCGGCATTCCAATTGGTTGTCGCTATTTTTTCAATGGTGAAGTTGAACGTAAAATCATCAAATTGAAAATTTGAAAAATTTACCTGCGATTGTTCTTCCTCTTTAATATAGGCGGTAAACCCTCTCTCAGTGGTGTCAAAACTTTCAAAATCCATATCGGCGATCAGGGCCATCAGTATCTCAGATCCCGGCTGCACAGGTTGAACCCTAAAATGATACGCGAGATATCCCATTTAAAACGAGGCCATTATGGTACAAAAATCTTCTGCCTTTAAACTGGCCCCACCAATCAAACCGCCATCCACATCCTCACCGGCAAACAACTCTTTTGCGTTTTGTGCATTGCAACTGCCCCCATATAAAATACTGACGGTGTTTGCAATCTCCGGCGAAAAAATTCCTGATACCGTTTTTCTCACAAAAGCATGCATTTCCTGAGCCTGTTGCGGGGAAGCTGTTTCACCGGTACCAATGGCCCATACCGGCTCATACGCCAACACAAGAGAATGTATTTTATCCTTTGGAAAGTGACTCAGCACCTGTGTAAGTTGATCTTGCACCGTGTCGAAATGTTTTCCGTTCTTCCGTTCTGCTAAGAGTTCTCCGAAGCAAAAAATCACCTTCAGATTATTTTCAAGTGCTTGCTTTATTTTTGCCAACAGCTGCTCATTGTTTTCTGAAAAGTAAGCGCGGCGTTCACTATGTCCTACCAATATATAAGAGCATCCTGCAGAGTGAATCATGGCCGCCGACACTTCTCCTGTGAATGCCCCCTTGGCATGTTCGCTGCAATTTTGTGCCCCCACATAAAAATTCGGTTCGTCCTTCACAATAACCTTCAGCATTTGCAAATACGGGAATGGAGGAAAAATTAGTTTTTCCACCCCGCTAATCTTCTTTGATTGCTCTTTAATCGCGGTAACCAAATCATAGGCCTCCACCCAGTTCAAATTCATTTTCCAGTTTCCGGCAACTATCTTTTTTCTTTCCATGTTCATCGTTCTATTTTACGCTCACCCTCGGATCAAGGATCCCATAAATAATGTCAACCAAACTATTTATTACTACAAATATAACTGCAAATATTAAGGTGGCACCCATTACTACAGGCAGATCATTGTTGTTCAACGCATCCACTACTTCATTCCCTATTCCTTTCCAACTAAAAATCTTTTCCACAAACACCGCCCCTGCCATTAAAGTGGCAAACCAACCCGAAATAGCCGTCACCACCGGATTGAGGGCGTTTTTTAAAGCATGTTTAAAGATAACGCGGGTAAAAGAAAGCCCCTTTGCTCTCGCGGTGCGAATATAATCTTGTGATAACACTTCCAATAACGAACTCCGGGTTAACTGGATGACGATGCTTAGAGGTCGTACGCCCAGCGTAATGGCCGGCAAAATAAGATTTTTCAAATGTAGTTGTTCGCCTTTCCACACATCAATATCGTATAAACTTCCGGAGGGACTTAAACCGGTGTATGCGGCCAGCACATAACCAAATAGCCAGGCCACCAGCAAACCCACCAAAAAAGAAGGAGCACTCATTCCAAAAACTGTTGCAAACAAAAAAATGGCCCGGTCAATAAAAGAATCTTTTTTAATAGCTGTTACAATACCAAGAAGAATCCCCAACACAGTAGCAATAAATATGGCACTGAAGGCCAGCACGGCTGTTTCGGGCAGCGTTTCACGAATGATGGCAGACACTTCACGTTTGGTGATATAACTTCGCCTCAAATAGGGATATTTGAGAACGATCACTTTATTTTTTCCGACAGCCAAAAGGGGGGTCCATGAATATTTATGTGGATTCAGGTACCAGAAACTTTCCGCGTTTTTTTCATTGTGAACAGAAACGGGAGAGAGGTCATTGAGGTAATTCGCATATTGCACCACCAAAGGCCGGTTAGTTCCCAGATCGCGGTGAATGGCGTCAATCGCATCTTTACTGGCGCGCTGACCAAGCATGAGGGCAGCAGGATCGCCGGGTAAAACATTGAATAAAAAAAAGATGGTACTGACCACGCCGAACAAGACGGCCAATCCATAGAACAATTTTTTGACAATATACTGTATCACCTTGAAGCACGAATATAAATATTTATTCGGAGGAATTGAGTCCCGGGGAAGAATGGTTTTGACCACTAAAAAATAATACGGCACCGGTGAAAAATGGTACGGAAGAAGAATTTGTCACCGAAGCTCCTGAAGCCATTTAGAAGGATGACCGGGCGCTATTAAATGAATTCCAGTATTGGACATTAAAAATAATTCGATTGGTTTCTCAACGAAAAAAATAGTACTTCACTAAAAGCGGCGCAACTGACATAGATTGAAAGAATTTCTTCTTATATAAATTCATCCAATTGTTCCACATGAGGACCCTACTGTTTTACTAAAAAATTTGTAAATACCCCCCTAATTGACGCACGAAACAGCCCAAACATGCCGTTATATGTGTAAATTAGCCCTTAAAATTACTTGACAAGGTTTAGCACATACCTGCTTATTTTAGTGTTTTTCTGTCATTCCCAAAGCCGCCTATTTTCTCAGAAAATTGGTCTGGTATTGAGTGGTGGCGGAGCAAGCGGCATGTGTCACATAGGGGTCATCAAAGCCCTTGAAGAAAACAAGATCCCCATTGATTATGTAACCGGCACATCCATTGGCGGCTTAATTGGCGCTTTTTACGCCATCGGCTATTCTCCTGTCGAAATTGAAGCGATCGTAAAAACATACTTCTTTCAGAGCATTTCAAAGGGAGATGTGCCCGTGAAGTATGAATACATGATCAAAAAAAGAAATGATTATGCCGCCTGGTTCACGCTCAAATATAATTTTAAAGGCGATTACCTCCGAAATTTACCTACCAATGTGATCAACTCCGTGCCCATCGATTATTATTTAATGGAGGCCTTCACAGGTGTCTCCAATAGAAAAAATGGGAATTTCGACAGCCTCTTTGTTCCCTTTCGTTGTGTAGCTGCCGATGTGGAGGCGAAAAAATCTGTCATCTTTCGTAATGGCGACCTTTCAACAGCGGTGCGGGCCAGCATGAGTTATCCCTTTTATTTAAGGCCTCTCTCGGTAGACGGGAAATTATTGTTTGATGGTGGTTTGTATAATAATTTTCCGGCCGACGTGATGCTGAAGGATTTTAATCCCGATTTTATTATTGGTTCCAATGTGGCCGAGAAAAATGCCAAGCCCGATGAGGAAAATCTATACCTTCAGCTGCGGAGCTTGTTAATGAGTCAAACTAATTTTACACCTGTTTGCGAAAACGGGATCATTATCGAACCCTGGAACGAAGTCACTATCTTTAATTTTGACGATGCGCAGCGCCTTATCGACAGCGGATATGTGGCCACTTTAAGAAGGATTCCCGAAATAAAAAAACAGATTGCCGCAAATTTAAATGAAGTAACACTTCAAAAAAAACGCGAACAATACAAATCCTATAGAGAAACGCGAGAGATTGTGTATACCAATGTTGAAGTTTCGGGCTTCAATGAAAAACAAAGCCACTTCATTCAAAAAAGTTTATTTTACCACCAAACGCCGTTTACGCTCGAGCAACTAAAGAAACGTTATTTCCGTTTGGCCAGCGACGATAAAATCAAAAATATTTTTCCGGTTACCGTGTTAGATACGCTCACCAAAACCTATACCTTAAAATTAGCCGGCAAAAAAGAAAAGCCTTTTTATTTGGAGCCGGGGGCCATCATTGCCAACCGACCCATTACCGGGGCTTTTCTGGGACTCCAATATAATTATTTGGGACGCATTGGCTTCAGCGCCTATGCCAACGGCTATTTGGGCAAACTAACCAGTGGCAGCTATTCGCATTTGAGGTTCGATATCCCGGGCAAGATTCCCTTTTTCATAGAACCTTCGTTCACTTATTCGCGTTGGGATTATTATAGCAGCAGTGTGCTGTTTTACGATTTTCAGAAACCCGCCTACCTTATTCAAGAAGATCAGTTTGGGGATCTTAAAGTGGGTGTGCCTGTGGGAAATATTTCCCAATTCAATGTGTCGGGCGGACTCACTCAATGGAAAAATCAATATTATCAAACCGACGTGTTCACACGTTACGATACGGCCGACGTGACCTTTTTCGACTATTGGTATGTGCAGGCCAATTACAGAATAAACACGTTAAACCGCAAGATGTACGCCACCGAAGGCATGCTCCTCAATGCGAGAGCACGTTACCTGCAAGGAAATGAAAGTTATTATCCTGGAAGTACCAGTCCCGATACCACGGCATTTAAAAACAACCCTCAGTTGCCCTGGCTTCAGCTTAAACTCACGTTCGATAATTATTTCAAAACCTTTAAACGATTTAGAATTGGGGTGTTTGCAGAAGGTGTGTATTCCACACAAAGCTTCTTTAATAATTACAAGTCTACTATTTTATCGGCACCCGCTTTTAATCCCACACCCGAGAGTCAGACTTTTTTTATTGATGCTTACAGAGCCTACAACTATATGGCCGGTGGGTTAAAAGTGATTACCAGTCCGTTTAAAAATGTGGATGTGCGCGTGGAGGCGTATGTGTTTCAACCGGTGAATTCCATCAAAGAAGATGCCACGGGTCGCGCTTACCTCACCTCCCCTTTCCTTTACCATTATTTTTCGGGACTCGCCACCTTGGTCTACCACAGCCCTATTGGTCCTGTAAGTTTGGGTGTTAATTATTACGATCAAAATGAGAACTCCTTCTCACCATTTTTCCACATCGGCTACATCATCTTCAACAAAAAATCGATCGAGTAAATTCTCTGTGTGGTCACTTCTTTGTGCCCTTTGTGTATCCCTTTGTGCGCTTTGTGGTTTATAGGCAACAAAAAAGCCGCTTTTCGGCGGCTTACTATTTTTAAAATTCGTCTTCGTTAAAAAAGAAATCATCTTTGGTAGGATAATCGGGCCAAATCTCCTCAATGCTCTCGTAACTTTCCCCTTCATCTTCCATCTCCTGCAAATTTTCAATCACCTCCATTGGAGCACCACTTCGCATCGCGTAGTCAATCAATTCATCTTTTGTAGCCGGCCAAGGGGCGTCTTCTAACCAACTTGCTAACTCTAAGGTCCAATACATATATTACAAAATTTAGTGGGATTTTTAATTCCTGCAAAAGAAAATAAATTTTCGCTAACTAAAAAGAAATATTTTCAAATATTAACGTTTTAAGTGTTTTAGTTAAAACATTGATAATCAGAGTACATATATCCTTACTGGGCCAAATTGTGTACACTTATGAACTATTCGTAGAACTTGTGTTGGGAATGCGCCGCTTTGCTGCTGTTGGAAGGACTTTGCAGATATTTATCAACGGAGTTTCCGATCGAGTAATTCGCGGGCCATTTGAAAGGGTTGTATAGAACCTTTTTGTTTTATTTCCAATAATTTTTTCTGCACGTCCTCATCGTGGTAAAATCGCGCCTTCAATTGCTCATCCACCGCATTCAAAAAAAGTTCGTACTGCTGGTCTTTTCGTTTTTGCGTGAAATACCCATTCGCTTTCACAAACAGGCGGAACTCCTCTATCGTGTTGTAAGCTTCTCTAATTCCGGTATTCTGCAAACCGGAGCATACAAGCGTTCTTGCAGTCCATCCGCTTTCGGGCGCCTGCAACAAATGCATGGCGTGAGCATATTCGGAGCGGGCGGCCCTTGCTTTATCTGCATTATCGCCATCGGCCTTCGTGATGAGCAGGGCATCTGCCATTTCCATGATACCCCTCTTTATGCCTTGCAACTCATCTCCTGCACCGGCCAACATCAGAAGCAGAAAAAAATCGGTGATGCGGCTTACGGCAATTTCACTTTGTCCCACTCCCACCGTTTCAACTACCACATAGTCATATCCCGCCGCTTCACACAACAAAATGGTTTCATAAGTAACGCGGGTAACGCCGCCCAAAGTGCCGCTGCTGGGAGAAGGCCGAATGTAAACCTGTGGTAACACCGACAACTCTTCCATCCGGGTCTTATCGCCCAAAATACTTCCTTTGCTTTTTGTGCTCGAAGGATCGATGGCTAAAACAGCCAATTTATGGCCTTGAGAAACCACTTCCTTTCCAAAACTCTCAATAAACGTGCTCTTACCCACACCCGGAACTCCGGTCACCCCGAGACGAAACGAATTTCCGGTCTTAAAAATAATGCCGTCAATTATCTGCTGCGCCAGCTTCTGGTGCGCGTCTTGCTGCGATTCCACAAGGGTGATCGCACGACTCAGAAGGGTCACATCACCTTTCAAAATACCGTCGATGTAATCTCGGGGAGAACTATTTTTTGAGAGTGCCAAATTATTCAAAACGTAAATGTTTAATCGTAACTCCTTTTGCAATCAATTCCTTTAAGGCATTGATGCCAATTTGTAAATGATTTTTGGAATGATCTTCGGTTACCTTAAGATCACTTACACCCGTTTTCACACCCTCTGCAATCATGGGCTGGTCGGTAACCAACAACAAGGCACCCGTTGGAATCTTATTCGCAAAACCCACGGTGAAAATAGTTGCCGTCTCCATGTCAATGGCCATGGCACGTAAGGAACGGAGATACTCTTTAAAACTTTTATCATGTTCCCAAACTCTGCGGTTGGTGGTGTACACGGTACCCGTCCAATAATCCAATTTGTGTAGCCGAATGGCGTATGAAATTACTTTCTGCAAACTAAAAGCCGGAAGAGCAGGAACTTCAGGGGGCAAATAATCATCACTGGTTCCCTCTCCGCGAATTGCCGCAATGGGCAAAATCAGATCGCCGATTTTATTTTTCTTTTTTAAACCTCCCGTTTTCCCCAAAAAAAGAACTGCTTTTGGGGTGATGGCCGTGAGAAGGTCCATGATAGTGGCCGCCCCGGCACTTCCCATCCCAAAATTAATGATCGTGATGTTGTTCGCGGTGGCACTGATCATCGGTTTATCTTTTCCATGCACGGGCACTCGGTATTGCTTCGCGAACATTTTTACATAACTCGAAAAATTAACCAGAATGATGTATTTTCCGAAACCTTCCAGCGGCACCCCTGTGTAACGGGGTAACCAATCGTTCACAATCTCTCCTTTCGTTTTCATGATCTTGAATTATTTATCATAACTAAATTCACGCCCTTCAATTAATGTAAATATATTTAAAATATATTTCTCTCAATTGAACCTAGCGTTAAAATATCCACCATTTGCCATTCGCCTCAAAAAAGAAAAGGAACAAACCTATGTTTTTGACTTTATTCGTAAAAAATGGTTGGTGCTCACACCTGAGGAGTGGGTGCGACAGCATGTGTTGAACTACCTGGTGGTCGAAAAACAGTTCCCGGCCTCCAGCATTGCCATTGAGAAAGAACTCCAGCTTAACGACCTCAAACGCCGCTTCGATATAGTGGTCTTTGATTCACTCCTTCAACCCTACCTCATTGTGGAATGCAAAGCACCTTATATTCCCCTCGATACCCAGGTTCTTGAACAAGTTCTGCGATACAACCTTAGCCTAAAAGCCAAATTGGTGATGGTAACAAATGGCATGAGCGACAGGGTCTTTAATGAGTTAAATGAAATGGTGACCCTACCTAATCGCGAAAACATCATTCTTTAATGATCTTGATCATTGCACGTGTATTATCTTTTTCAATTTTTAAGAAATACAATCCCCCATTTAGTTGCGAAATGTCGATCGTTGTAGCGACTGTTTCCGTCAACAGTTTTTTTCCATCAAGCCCTAATACTGAGTAACGAGCTCCTTCCGGTCCAACGATGGTAAGAAATGTAGAGCCGGGATTCGGGAAGACTTTTACAGAATTGAGCAGGGTTTCCCGCTCTTGCACACCCACATTGGTTACAAATTGGTTCCGCTTAAATTGGCGAAAAAACCGCCAGATCTCCGCCGATGCATTAAAGTCTTCATTTGTGTGGAAAAACAAAGGAATTGCTCCCGGCCAGGAATGACTTCCCCCAAGCACTTTATAGAGTTCCACCATACTCTTATCTACTCCATTGATGTATTTGTAATTTATCACGGTTGAAAAATCTGATGAATTCACATCGGGCAGCGACTTGGTAATAACCGAGGGATTGCAATGATTGTGAAACACCCACCTTTGAACAACCGTGTCAATGGGCATATAAAGTCCATTGGCGCCCGCGGTGCTGTTTCCTACATAGGGAATGGTGCCATCTTCGGTTCCGTGAATCTCCATCACGGGAATGGCAAATTTTGGGTCACAGCTGAAGTACCAGGATCTGAACATGGTACCTGCAACAGACGCGATAGCGGCCAGTTTAGCAGGCAGGTTACACACCAAGTAATAACTCATGATCCCGCCATTGCTTAAGCCGCAACTGTACACCGCGTTTTGATCAATGGTATAGTGCACACTCAGCGAATCAATCAGTTCATTTAGAAAGCCCACATCATTAGTGGTTCCGAAAATTCCCACATTCCAGTACTGTGTGCTTCCATTTTTTGAACCTTCGGGATGCACGACTAAAAAATTGGCCGTGTCTGCTATCGGCATAAAATTACTGTAAACTTGTTGTTCGGTAGCCGATGAACTCAATCCGTGAAGGTTCAGCACCAGCGGAAATGCTTTTGAGCCGTTATAACTTGTAGGAATGTAGAGGCGATACGAACGATATACCCCTCCCGATTTAATACTGTCAATAACCGTGAGTCCGGTTTGAGAATAATAAAAAAAGCCTGTCAGTAACAACAGGCTTAAAAATAAGGGACGCCTCAGTTTCATTGAACTAAGGTATTAAAAAATTTAATTATTTAGCATCACGGGCATCACCAGCATCAGCACATCCTCTGCAGGATTAGATTTATTTCCGGGTAAAATAATTCCCGCCCGATTGGGAGCGCTCATTTCAATCACAATCTCATCGCAATCGAGATTACTCACCATCTCTACCAGAAAACGTGAATTAAATCCAATTTCCATGTCTTCTCCCACATAGGTACAAGTTAGTAATTCATGCCCCTCATTGGCGAAATCAAGATCCTCGGCACTCACCCGCAGTTGGCTCCCCGTCACTTTCACGCGGATTTGATGTGTGGCTTTATTGGCGAACACGCTCACACGTTTAAGAGCACCCAAAAATGCAGCGCGGTCAACGGTGAGTTTATTTGGATTTTGTTTTGGAATAACAGCTTCGTAATTCGGATATTTTCCATCAATTAAACGGCAGATTAAATGCACATTACCAAAACTAAATAGTGCGTTGGTTTTATTAAATTCCACTTTCACAGCATCATCCACACCCAGTAACAAGGTTCTTAACACATTGAGTGGTTTCTTAGGCATGATAAACGAAGCGCTAGAACCCGCCTTTGCATCGTTGCGGGTGTAACGCACCAGTTTGTGCGCATCGGTGGCAACAAAAATTGAATTCAATTCGCTGAATTGGCAGAATACTCCACTCATAACGGGACGAAGGTCATCGTTGCCTGTTGCGAAAATCGTTTTATTGATCGCATTGGCCAACACATCGCTTTTAATCACAATCGAAGACTGTGAATCAAGTTTTGGCATTTTTGGATATTCGTTGCCGTTTTGTCCCGAAATATTATAGTCACCGGTTTCAGTTTTTAATTTGATGCTGTGTTTATTTTTATCTACGATGAAGGAGATGGGCTGCTCAGGTAAATTAGCGAGTGAATCTAAAAGTGTTTTTGCGGGCACTGCGATGCTGCCGCTGTCATTCGATTCCACTTTGAGTGAGGTAGTGATCGTGGTTTCCATGTCGCTGGCCGAAAGCAGCAATTCATTCTTATTTAATTCAAACAAAAAACAATCTAAGATGGGAATGGTATTACTTGAATTCAAAACACCCCCAATGGATTTTAAATGTTTCAATAAGGTAGATGCCGATACAACAAAATTCATAAAATGGATATTAGTTCTAGCGAAATTACAGTAAGCAAAGCAATATCCTTGGAAAGGGATGCAGAGTTTTAAACTACTTTTTAACAGAACCCAAGGGCCTGAAATAACTGTTGGTGACAAACAGTTTACCGAACACGTAATACTGTGCCAGAGCCCACTCGCGGCCCTTATCAAATCGCAAATACAAGTGATCGGGATCAAAATCATACGTCACCCCGTGCTCTTGCTGTATATCACTTCGGGGTTGTTTTCTATAAAATGCATATTCTTCCGAAGTTGCATCGGTGTTTGTAACGGTAATCACGGTAAACGGCTTCACGCGTGCGAGCGAATCCTGCAACGTTTTACTTTTACCGGTGAGCAATACCTCGTAGGAAATGTTTTGATAATACACCAAATATTGTCGTAACCTGGCATCGTCGAAGGCCAATTCCACTCCCTTCAAATTCTTTAATTTAAAGGTATTCGCGTTTTGCAATTCAATGATGAAGGATGAATCGGGCGCCGCTCCCACATGTTCCACTTTTATTTCTTTAATTTGCGGGGGAATATAATTCAACACCAACCTGTCGCGCCAGTCGTTCTCATCGGCAATGTAGCGTGGCTGCAGAAAGCCCTTAAAGCCAGGAATAAAACACGCATAGGGCTCTTTATAATTTTCTCCGTTTTCAGGGTCACTCAACAACATATAACTGCCTTCAGAATCATCTGTTTCGTGCCCCACATAATATTGTTTCACTTTATCATCGCCGGCATAGATCTCTACCTTCACCGCATTAAAACTCATGAATTTTAGAACATTTTCTTTTGCTTCTTTGGGAACCGGCATCTTTACTTCCACCAATTTTATCACCTCCAGCAAATTCAAAATGGCGTCAGGTCTACAATGGTGTTTTTCATTCACCATCCAGCCATCTTTTGTGCGCACCAACGTAGCTGTATGATGGTCCTTATCCGCCAAAAATATTTTGGTGATGGCAGCAGTATCTTTGTAACCAAAACTGCGTGAAGCCGCGTCAACAGTGCTTGTTCGCGATCGCCCAAAAGCAAGGTAAAGCGAGATTCCAACCAATGCCGTCAGCACCAGTATGATCAACAAGGACGCGTATTTTTTCATCTGTTATAGGGCCTCCGAAAAGACTATCTGAATTCCCTTCTTGTATCAAACAAGGAACCGGCCAGATTATTGTAGCGCAATGAGATTTCAAATCCGCCGTTGTAATTCGACGCAGAGCGGTATCCCGAAAGATTCACGTCGTAAGACATACCTACCGAATAGTCACCTAAATCAAATATCAATTTTGGAATTAGGGCATCTTTATTTCTATAGTAAACTCCCAGCCCAATGGCATTTTGTGTTTTAGAGCCTGTTACTTTTGTTCCGGTACTCATACGGTATTTTACATAAGAACCTAAAACCAGTTCTTGATAATTGGCTTGCTGCTGAAAAACAACGGAAGGTGTCACTGTAAATTTTGTGTCCTCTATGTCGAGTAACGATGTAATTGCTCCCACTAAACGAACAGGTTCTCTGTATGACGAACCCGGGCCATATTCCTGCACCGCCTTGTTTAAGTGATAAGCTCCAAAGGCAATTTTAAAGGACATCTCATCATCGTGATCCTGATCTCTGCTGAAGGTGGCAAACTCATAGGCTAATCCTGCCCCCACGTCAACTGTGGTAAAGGGGCGGTAAATGCTTGGCTCCCCACTGGATAATGTGGGATCAAGTGAATTGCCGTTAAACTGAGAGGCATACGTAAGGTTGTTGTAACTCGCCGTTGTTCCCGCCGCGCCTCCTGCCAGTCCCACACTCAGCGCACTTTTCTTTCCTATTTTCAACAATCCGCTCACGTTTATCATGGCGGTGGTTTTACGTAATTTTGCAGCTCCTGCCACATCACTAAATAACGTAAATCCGAATCCTAAAAAAGCGGGGCGTTTTTTTGATTTAAATATTCCTCCATCCATCGAGATCGCATACGTTTGGAAGGCATTGTTCATGCTTGACCATTGATTACGATAATTGGCAATGGCACGAAAGTAACCATTGTAAAAACCGGTATTTGCAGGACTCAAAAACAAGGGCGTTTCATGTACCTGAGAAAAGTGGATGTCTTGCCCGCGCATGATCAAACCACAAAAAGAGAAGATGATAAGAGTCGAAAAGTAATTTATTTTCTTCATATATTGTTTTTTGAGCCTACCCGCCGCGATGGGAATTATCCGACGGAAGCTATATTCTTTTTTTCAATTAAAATTGCAAATCATTTCAGTTCGTCACGCGCTCGTTAGCGGGTGAGTGTTACATTTCCTTTTACAGTTTTATTTTCGTTATAAATGTTCTTATACGTGATTACATAAGCGTACACACCTGTTTGAGCTTGCTGTCCTTTATAATTACCGTCCCAACCTTTCATGGGATCCACACTTCTAAACACTTCTTGGCCCCATCGGTTCCATACGGTCATCTGATATTCGGTGGCATACTCGGCGCTTCCCAGTGGTCTAAAATCTTCGTTAATCCCATCGCCGTTGGGTGTAAAGCCGGTTGGTACATTCGCGTCCTCACCCGATCCCGTAATGCCATTCCTCACATCGGTGAAAACAGCTACCAGATCGCCTGCAACATTAAAATTCACGCCTATCGAATCCATACTCAAAGGATCCTTTGAATTAGGTCCGGTAATTTCCCAATGGTGAAAGGCATATACGGTGCTGTTTGAAATTGCCTTAAAGCTCATGGTTGTTTGATAGTATTTGCCGCTCCATTTATAGGTTTCAAGCACTGTTGTATTCACTTTCACTTTACCGGCACCTGCAGGTCTCACATCTACGGTAAGGTCGTAGGGACCTGCTTGCCCATAACAATTTCCTTTTCCAAATTGATTTTCGAGTGTGTAGCAACGGTTTTGAAGCGACCTTCTTAACACGGCCGTATTGGTGTCCCAAAGTCCCACCTGCGTTTGATAATCTCCCAGAGGTTGACAAGCCGGATCTTCGTGACAATACATTTCTTTCTGAAACAGAGACACAACATATTCATATTGCTTCAATAAATTCTCGCATTTCAAAGGGCCATTCATGAGATCCTGATACCGGTTTTTATATTCCAGTTTAAAATTATCATTTCCCCAGGTAGGCTTTCCAACATAATTCCCCATCAACAATGCCAGGATGTTGCCATGGCCGTCATACGCTTTGGTTTGAATTCCGTATACACTGCTGTGAATATAGCAGGGTGATGCCGCAGGATTATTATAAATAGTAGCGCCCGGATTTCCCACCGCCGTATAGTTAAATGAAGTTGGCATATTCCATAAATAGTAATGCCACTTATAACCCGGTTTTGTGAGGTCATGCCCACGTCCAAATGCCACGTTAAATTTCCAGAGATCGCTGTTCTGTGCAAAACTATTGAGGATCATATAATCAATAAAACTGGCCTTGTCCAAACGATCCATCGCCAGTTTGTACTTCGAATTCACTTTCCCCGGCGATTCATTCATCGGATTATTGATGATCAAATCATACACGCCGGTCTTCCAGTCGTTGTAAATGGTGGAAGATTGCGTGCCATCCCAATAGGTCACATTGCCTTCCTGCAAATGCACCAAATTCAAGTCCAACGAATCCATGGCCTGCCCATTGTAATAATTTTCATAATACTTGTCATACACTTCTCTGAAATCATACACACCAACGTATTCGCCATTAATAAAAGCAATTGCCGGTTTAATATGAAGCGGATTTACATGGAGGTTGTTTTTAGCTGCGATGGACTGAATAAAAACATCGCGAATAGCAGTTCCAAAAGAGGTGTTGGTACTTAAGGCCAGCGGTGTAGAGTGGCTTTCAAGATCGCCTCCCTTGAGGTGAAGGGTAGGAAATTTGCGTCGGGGCGTGGTGCCCAGTCCTGCTACGTTGAAGATATCTCCCTCAAAATTACAACCCGAACCAAAACGATCGTCGATTGATATATAGAATCCTTTTTGTTTGGTCAGCCACGATTCTTGTATCGGTCTGTTGATCTGCGCATAACCTTCACTTATTTGTTTCTTTTTATCGTAGTATTCAACGTGTACCGTAGAGGCGTAGGTTCCACCGGCCGGAAACCAGCCTAAATCATCCATGGACAAGGAGATTACTGCAAATGAGGTATCAAAGTCCTGATGCGTGGCATCTATGAAATAGGTATTACTTTCACAAAAACTGGGCTGAAAATCGGATGAAGGGGGACATCCTGGTCTGGTTCTTGCCACCGACAAAAAACGGACCACTTCGGTTTTTGCAATCGTGATGGGCGTCAAAGAATCGATATACCGTTTGGTGGGTGCTACAGGGGCAGATCCCGGTGGGTTCGGAGGTTGAGGATAGGTGCCGTCTTCGGTATAAAAAATATCGTAACAGGTGCTCGCCGTGTCATAAGTTCTTCCACTTAAGCGAAAATAGGCAAGTTGCGTCTCTGGCGTAAATAATCCGCTGGTTCCGTTTTGTGTTTGCGTGGTCACCGATCCGTAAAGTTTTGGAGTGGGCGCATATCCCAAATAATAAATACTTCCATTGGGGCCACCCGGTGATTTTGCGGCATCCATGTACAATCTAAACGCCGCGGCGCCGGTATTGTAACAATCAATCCTTCCCCAAGAATGTCCGCCCTTGGTAGGTCTTACAAAAATTGAATCGCGAATCACCCCGGTAGAGGTAGAAAGAATGATCCACTGATTTTTACATTGTTCAAGTGTAAAGCTGGCGTGGTATTCCTGCTGCCCGCCCACTGTTTTTACGGTATTTCTACCCGATAACCAGATCAGTTTGTGTTCATCTTTGTTCATCACAAAGTTGCTCGGAAACTTCCATTTGTAGAGGTTATTGCGGTCGTTACTGAGGTAATAGCCTGATAAGGAAACCGAACTGCTGTAATTACATTTCAGTTCCACCCAGTCGCTCAACTCACCAAACGCATCGGGCAAACCGTTGCCCGGTATGTTGGAAGCGCAATACTCATTTATGGCGATAGCGATGCAGTTGTTTTGAGCCCTCAACCCTCGGCTTGCGTTTAGAATAAATAATAATCCAAAAACCAATAAAAGTTTCCTTGTAATCATAATTAATAATTCCTGTTTTTAGTTCTTTAGTACTTTTCAAATATACACATTAAGGTTAAATAACTATAAAAAATCGTCCTTGCGGAAGCCATTTTTGTTAAATTCTTCTTGTTAATTCCCAAATCAAAAGACTAACTTTGTCTTCCTGTATTATGAGCGATATTATTCACCACGAGTGCGGCGTAGCACTCATCCGTTTGCTGAAACCTTTCGACTATTACAAGACCAAATATGGTTCTACCCGATATGGTTTACACAAACTCTATCAGCTCATGGAAAAAATGATCAATCGGGGACAAGATGGCGCTGGTGTGGCCTCCATCAAATTTGATGTACCCCCCGGTACCACTTACCTCGACCGATTACGCTCCATCAAACCCAAAGCGACTCAAGACATTTTTCTCAACATCAACAAAAATTTCAGCGAAGCTCAAAAAAATCAGCCCCATTTGTACAAAGACGCCACCTGGCAAAAGGAAAACATTCCTTTTATGGGCGAACTTTTGTTGGGACACCTGCGTTATGGCACTTTTGGGAAGAACGACGTGGCCAGTTGCCATCCCTTTAAACGTCAAAATAACTGGATGAGCAGGAACCTGGTGGTAGCCGGCAATTTCAACCTCACCAATGTGGATGAACTGTTTACCCATTTACTCGAATTGGGCCAACACCCCGTACAGATGGCCGATACGGTAACTGTGATGGAAAAGATTGGTCATTTTTTGGATAAAGAAAACGATCGTTTGTTTCGGAAATTTAAAGAACATACCGATAAAAACTACGAAATCAGCAAACTCATACAAGCCAATATCGATGTGGCAGCTATATTAAAAGAAAGTAGTAAAAAATGGGACGGTGGCTATGTCATGTGCGGTATGATGGGACATGGCGATGCCTTTGTGCTGCGTGATCCCAACGGTATCCGTCCTGCTTATATTTATAAGGACGATGAAGTAGTAGTAGTCGCCAGCGAGCGCCCGGTCATCCAAACGGTTTTTAACGT
Source organism: bacterium (assembly GCA_029945625.1). GTDB lineage: Bacteria > Bacteroidota > Bacteroidia > B-17B0 > Aurantibacillaceae > Aurantibacillus. The sequence continues at coordinate 221,467 of JAQSCW010000055.1, read as the reverse complement.
GCCGTTTGAGTCCATCGAAGAGGTAAAACCCGGCCATGCTATCATTATTAAAAAGAATGGCACCGTTACCGAAGAGGAAATTATCGAGCCTCAGGAAAAATTATCCTGTTCGTTTGAACGCATCTATTTTAGCCGCGGCAACGACAAAGAAATCTATAAAGAGCGTATTTTACTGGGGAAAAACCTCACGCAAAGTGTTTTAAAATCGGTGAATCAGGATCTCGAAAACACCGTATTTAGTTTTATTCCCAATACTGCTGAAGTGGCTTTTGCCGGTTTGGTGGAAGGACTCAACGAGCATGTAAATACCTGGCGACTTAACGAATTATTGAAACTGAAGGGCGATTATTCGGAGGCTCAGGTAAAGAAGATTTTCGAAACTAGGGCCCGGGTAGATAAAGTAGTTCTTAAAGATGCCAAACAGCGCACCTTTATTACCGACGACGAAAGCAGGGATAGTCTGGTAAACCTTATTTACGATGTGACTTACGGAACGGTGAAAAAAGGAGTGGATAATTTGGTGGTGCTCGACGACAGCATCGTTCGCGGTACTACCTTGAAACAAAGTATTCTTCGTATACTCGACCGCCTTCATCCAAAGAAAATTGTCGTGGTGAGTTCAGCTCCACAAATCAGGTACCCCGATTGTTACGGCATTGACATGGCTGTGTTGAACAAATTTGTGGCTTTTGAAGCGGCCATTTCGCTCTTAAAAGAAAATGGGAACCAACACATGATCGACGATATTTACCAACGTACAAAGGCCGAACTTCTAAAACCAAAAGAAGAACAGGTGAACATGGTAAAAGAAATTTATGATTCCTTCACGGCCGTCGAAATCTCAGCTAAAATCGCTGCATTAATTACTCCCAAAGATTTGAAAGCTGAATTTGAACTCATTTACCAAACCATTGAGGGCTTACACGCCGCTTGTCCGCTAAATTTGGGTGACTGGTATTTTACCGGCAATTACCCTACACCGGGTGGCAACAAAGTGAGTAATCAGGCGTTTGTAAATTACATCGAGGGAAATAATAAGAGGGCGTATTAAAACGCGTTGTGAATCCTAATTTTCGAGCTCAACTTTAATTTTCTTTTTTTTTATTCTCTTTCCTTTTTGGAAAAGAACCAACAATCCGAAAGCTTTCGAGTTCAAGGCATCGTAGAATATTTTTTCAATTTGTTTGATCAAATTGGAGCAAAAACAAAGGCTTCCACCACAAAGCGGTCATCCTGAACGCTCGTGAAGGATCTGCTCCTGCGCTGGCAAACGGATTATAGAAAGGGCAGAATAACAAATCCTGTCCAACGGGGGCATATCAAAAGCAAAAGTAAAAATGCAACGGCGAAACCTTATTTTAACGTGTCACATTTTTTACTCTTCCAGAATGGCCATCTGAGTGATGGCGTCAATTTGGATGGTGCGTTTACCGGTTCCGGTTTTGGGAATTGTAAGGGACGTATAAAATCTCTTTTTGGTTGTTGTAATAAGGCGTATCTGGTATGTCCCTTTCGAGAGTTTCGTAAAATCGGTAGTCTTTTGTAATTCTACATTCTTAAATACTATCGCATTATTCCCCACCACTACCGAATCCATGGGTTCAATATAATAATTCGTAAAACGCACCTCATAGCCCTTGTCGCACGAGCTGAGAATGACCAGCAACCCAAAAAGAATAAACGGATATACGACGTTAAATTTCATCTAAAATTTTCGGTTCATTTCTCGCTCAATATCACGCTTCTTAATATCATCTCGCTTATCGTATGATTTTTTTCCTTTCGCCAGCGCTATATTCATTTTCGCAAAACCTTTTTCATTGATAAACAATTTGATTGGCACAATGGTGAGACCCTGATCTTTTACCTTCTTCAAAAGTTTGTTCAGTTCTTGTCGGCTCAACAACAATTTCCGCTCCCTGAGTGGTTCATGCTGGTAAAACGAGGCATCCTGGTATTCGGTAATGTGAAAATTCTTCACAAATAATTCATCGTTCTTAAAATAACAATAACTATCGGCCAGACCCGCTTTTCCTTCCCTGATTGACTTAATTTCAGTGCCTTTCAGCACCAATCCGGCGGTAAGTATATCCAGAAACTGGAAATCAAACTTCGCTTTTCGGTTTTCTATGTTTATTGTATTGCTTATTTTAGCCACTACGTAAAGTTACGCAATAAAATGCAAGATGTGAAACTCATAAAGGCCCTAACAAGCGACATTCCCACCATCTCGTCTCTTGCATACCGCATCTGGAAACAGGTGTATCCCGACATCATCTCCCAGGAGCAAATCGACTATATGCTCCAACTCATGTATAGCAACGAGAGTCTGAGCGAACAAATGGGTGCCAAAGCACACCTGTTTTATCTTATTGAGCTTGAATCAGAATGTGTGGGTTTTGTTTCGGTGTCAAATGAATCCCCCAATAACTGGCACCTTAACAAATTTTACATCGATCAAAAAGTAGCGCGAAAGGGGCTTGGCACTGAGGTACTAGCTGACCTACTGCGTCTACTTCAAGCCAAACAAATGACCCTCACCGTCAACCGTCAAAATTACAAAGCCATCAATTTTTATTTTAAAAACGGTTTTAGGATCGAACGCGTGGCCGATTTTAATATTGGAAATGGTTATGTGATGAATGATTTTGTTATGATGCTGGAAATCTAGAAAAACTCTGCCGATTTAATATTCCAACCCCTAAAATGTTTTGCGTTTTTTGCGTATTGTGCCAAACGATTTGCGACAATCATTTTTATTTAATCAAATCCGGCACTAAACTGCCAAGCTCTCCGGAATTTGCAATTTCTATTTTCACAGCGGTGATTTTCAATTTGTAGCACCCTCTACCCTCGCCTAGATTTGTTTCAGAAATAAAAGCACGTACTTTTTTTTAACGACAAATACTAAACATCATGAAAACAGTTTTTGTGACCGGGCCCGACGGCCTTTTGGGAAGTAACGTAATCCGAGAGCTGGTCAGCCGTAACTTCAGTGTAGTGGCTATGGCCCAAAAAGGAAGGGAACCAAAAACAATTAAGGATCTGCCTATCAAAATTGTTGAGGGCGATATTACTGTCAAACAAAACCTTATTGATCTGTCGAAAGGGTGTGATTATTTTATTCATACTGCGGCAGTAACTGATCTTTGGCCAACACGCTCTGCGCATTATTACAAAATAAATCTTGAAGGAACAAAGAACGCCGTTGATGCTGCCGCGATCAACAAGGTGCAACGATTCGTTCATGTAGGAAGTGCAAGTACGTTTGCACCCGGCTCCTTGCAACGGCCGGGAAACGAAAACACAAGCTCCCGAAAACCGCCCTATCCACACGATTACATCGAGAGCAAACGCATTGCTCATGAACATGTACTGGATGCCGTAAAAACTCGGAATTTACCTGCAGTGGTTGTATGCCCCACCTTCATGATCGGACCTTTTGATTCCAAACCCGGTCCCGGTCAATTTGTGCTGGCTGTTGCCAAAAAGAAAATGCCGTTTGTTTCAAAGGGAGGAAAAAATTGGGTCGCAGCTAAGGATGTGGCTACCGCCATGGTAAATGCGTTGGAAAGAGGAAAACCCGGTGAGTCCTATATTCTCGGTGGTCACAATCTGAGCTACCGCGATGCCGTGAAACTAATTGCGCAGGCTCTGGAACAAAGTAAGTATCCAAAATTGGAAATCCCCGATATGTTGATCTTGCTGGCAGGTATGGCCGATTCCCTAAGAAGCAGATTGCTAAACATCCCCCCAAAAGTTAGTTTTAGTATGTCGCGTTTGGCCTGCAACAAACTTTACTACAGTTCTGAAAAAGCCATCCGCGAATTGGGACTGCCGGTAAGTCCACTCGAAACGTCCATAAAAGATCTCAAAACCTGGTTTGAAGAAAATGGGTATCTGTAATGGTTCATCCTTCACGTTTAAAGACGTATGCCTTTATCCAGTGAGGTGAGTTTGCTACTGATGTCCCATAGTTTCTCACCAAGTTCCCGATTGTTCGAAAGCGGAGAAGAAGGCACCACTTTACACTTGTAAAAGTACTTTCCTGTAATCCCTTCCGCCTTTTTTGAGTCGGCCAAAAATAGTGAGGTCTGCGCTCCTTCTTCAGGCGATTTAAGAAAAGGATTTAGTTTCCAAATCCAATGGTAAAGCCCATGAGAATTGCGTGTGCCAATAGTCGTTTTAATTCCCCCCGGATGGAGACAATTTACCGTAATGCCCAAATGTTTTAGTTTTTCTGCAAGCACAACCGTAAAAAGAACATTGGCTAGTTTCGACTGGGTATAGGCCGTTAAACCATCGTAATTTTTTTCAAGATTAAGATCTTCAAAATGGATCGTTCCCAGTTTGTGCCCCCTGCTTGAAACATTAATGATGCGGGCATAAGGACTTAACTTAATTTTGTCTAAAAGCAAATGAGTGAGCAAAAATCCGGCAAGATGGTTAACAGCAAATTGCATTTCAATTCCCTCTGCCGAAAGTTTCAATTCTGTGTGAAATGTTCCTGCATTATTAATAAGCACATCCAATCGCGGATACCTGTTGTTAAAAGTTGTTGCCAAATTTCTGATTGAACTTTGTGAGGAAAGATCGGCGCCTAAAAAATGTACGTGTTTGTTTCCGCTTGTAGCAGTAACTTCGGCAGCAGCCTTCCTACCGGAGTTCTCATTTCTTGAGACCATAATCACCGTGGCGCCCTGCTGCGCTAATCCAAGAGCAGTGGCTTTTCCTATTCCTGCACTGGCACCTGTGATCAAACAAATCTTATCTTTCATTTTCGACTTATTCACTTTCGGATCCTCCTCCTTTCATCTTCTGCGCTAAAGTAGATCCCCTCATGTTGAAATTCATTTGCGGTTGATGAAAAACGGAAGAAAAGTCGTTGGAGAGTGCCAGAATCAAATGCGTTGTATAAGCCACCAAAATACTGCCCGTGCTGATGGTCGCAAAACAAAGAATAAATCCGTAAGGAAAGGTAGCTATTGTTTCTGTGAGTCCCTTAGCAATATGAGTAGTTGCGTAAAATGACAAGTTGATTGCCAGAGCCGGCCAAAAACCAAACGAATGATAACAGATCATCAACAACAAACCACGGTACATAAATTCGTATCCCACAAAATAAATAGCCCAACTTAGTGAATTAATCGCGATGCGTCTTTTGGTCCAACTCGCAATGCGCATTTGCGGATACATGTTCAGGTTGTTCTGATTTTTTGAGGCAAAAAAATTAAGTGTGACAATGAGTACACCAATTATGGCGATGTACAGGAGCGACTCGTTTAAATGGAAGAGGTTGACCCCTAGGTCCGAAAAAGAATAAGTCGTATTTGTCACTACAACAATGCCCGGAAGCACACCCATAAACAGCAAACCGGCAATTTTCTGAAATAAAACATACGTGATCCAGGCCCTGTCTTCAGTGAAGCGTAAAAAAAACCACTTCTTCACCTTTGCGCTGATTGACAGGAACCAATAGATCGAATACCCTATCGAGACTGCCAGAATTGCCACGACTGAAGCGGTATCCTTCGCATTAAATTCATAAAATGATGCCATAATTTTATGTGTTAGATAATTAAAAATCAGATTTTAGGTGCTACTCTCAAGGGCAGAAATAGTCTAAGTTCAATTCATATTTTAACGAATTGGTGTATTTCCGGGTTCTTTTCACCAATGTCTCGTACCCGGATTTCCTACGGTGATTGAAATCGAGTTTGACCATCCTCGGCACTTATTCTTTGGTCTTTAACAGCGACTCCATGGCGTACATCTCATCGCGCAATCTCGCCGCTTCCACAAAGTCCATATCTTTCGCCGCCTTGATCATGCTTGATTTTAATTTCGTGATCTGTTTCTTTAATTCTTCTGCACTCATGTATTGTACTACGGGATCTGCTGCTAAGTCCAGGCTATCCGGCTCTGCATAGGCTTTCACCAATTTTCCGTTCACGGTCACCTCAATACTGCCAAATGCACTCTGTGCTATTTGTTTTCTTCCCGCCTGAATAGGTGTCACTTTATTTTCGTAGTTATACGCAATTTGTTTCTTACGGCGACGTATGGTCTCATCAATCGTCTTTTGCATGCTATCCGTGATGCGATCCGCATACATGATCACTCTGCCATTCACATTTCTTGCGGCACGGCCAACGGTCTGCACCAAACTGCGTTCGTTTCTTAAAAATCCTTCTTTATCGGCATCCAAAATAGCAACCAGCGATACTTCCGGAAGATCCAATCCCTCCCGCAATAAATTAATACCAATCAAGACATCAAACATGCCGGCGCGCAATTGTCTCAGAATCTCCACCCGTTCCAACGTGTCTACCTCGCTGTGAATATAACGGCAACGCACATTTAATTTTGTCAAATACTTGGTCAGTTCTTCGGCCATTCGTTTGGTGAGTGTCGTTACCAAAACACGCTCATCCAAAGCAGCCACCTTATGAATCTCATCCAACAAATCGTCCACCTGATTGGTGCAGGGTCTTACATCTATAAGTGGATCCAAAATTCCGGTGGGACGAATCAATTGTTCTACCACAATTCCTTCGGCTTGCTCCAATTCAAATTCGGCCGGCGTGGCAGATATGTACACCACCTGATTCAATAATGTAAAAAATTCTTCAAATTTCAAGGGACGGTTGTCCAGCGCCGAAGGCAAACGGAACCCGTATTCCACCAAATTTTGTTTGCGGCTGAAATCACCTCCGTACATAGCGCGCACCTGCGGAAGAGTTACATGACTCTCATCAATGAGCATTAAAAAATCATTCGGAAAATAATCCATCAAACAAAAAGGACGAGTGCCGGGCAATCGACCATCCATGTACCGTGAATAATTTTCAATGCCGCTGCAATAGCCTAATTCCCGCATCATTTCCAGGTCAAAATTCACCCGCTCTTCTATGCGTTTTGCTTCTAAATGTTTACTCTGCTCCTGAAAAAATACGACCTGCTTTTGCATATCCTCCTGAATTTGCTGCATGGCATTTTTCATGGTGTCGGGCGCGGTTACAAATAAATTGGCGGGATAAATTGTGAGCACCTCATGTTGTTTGATCACGTAATTATTTGCGTTATCAAAGGTCTCAATACTCTCAATCTCATCTCCGAAAAAACTGATGCGGGCGCAATAATCCACATACGGCAAATTAATATCAATGGTATCTCCCTTCACTCTGAACGTCCCTCTGTTAAAGTCACCGGTGGTTCTCGAATACAGCGACCCTACAAATTGATAGAGCAGTTTATTGCGGGAGATCATTTGTCCTTTTTCTACTACAATGATGTTTTTTTTGAAATCTGTGGGATTTCCGATTCCATAAATGCAACTCACGGAGCTAATCACAATCACATCGCGTCGGCCCGACAATAACGATGAGGTAGCACTCAATCTGCATTTTTCAATTTCTTCGTTAATAGCAAGATCTTTCTCAATATAAGTTCCGGTGGTGGGCAAGTACGCTTCGGGTTGATAATAATCGTAATAACTCACAAAATATTCCACGGCATTTTCCGGAAAAAATTGTTTGAACTCCGAGTAAAGCTGTGCCGCCAGAGTTTTATTGTGACACAGCACGAGGGTGGGTTTGTCTACTTGCGCAATGAGGTTGGCAGCAGTGAACGTTTTTCCCGAGCCCGTCACGCCAAGTAATACCTGATGTTTCGTGCCACCGTTCACCCCGTCCACCAATTGTTTGATGGCAGTGGGTTGGTCCCCGGTGGGTTGAAATTCGGAAGTGAGTTGAAATGCCATAATTGACTTTAAAGTTAGCAGAGAACTTTTTATAATCAAAAGATTATTGGAATTTATGCGGATGCTTACTTCACGGCTGCACGTGTGTTCTGTGGTTTCTATCTCCTTTTTAAACACAATGGGCATAGAGGGCCGCACAAAGGTCACAGAGAATGACAAATCTACTCTGTAAATTCTGTGTTTTTTTTCCCTTTGCACTGTGCCGGTATGATGGCGAAGGGTCTTTAGAAAGGGCAGGTTTACAAATCCTGCCCAACGTGTGTCCGATCCTGCCTCTCCCCTACTTCACCAAAGGAAAGCGCTTAACTGCTTCTTCGCGACTCATGCTGCTGAAATGCCACCATTCACTGGTGATGGGATTGAGGTGCGCTCGTTTCATCACCGTCCGCAACAGTTTACGATTGTTAAAGGCTTCGCGACTAAGTTCTCCCGTTTTTAAAAAATGTGCCTCGTAAATAGGCTGCGCCAGTTTGTCAAAAAAATCATAACTCGTGCCCATCTCCAAGAATTGATTCGTGCGTTCATTAAAAATGGTCGCATCTACCGCACAGCCATAATTATGCAGCGAGGTTTCATCGGGTGGCGACAAATACGTGAATTTCTTAAACACACTTATTTTTAAACTGTCCCACATCAATTGCTGTATGTGTTGCGGTCGGGTCGCATCCAGTACCACCAACGAAAGATCAGGATCAAGCAACTTCAAATAATATTGCGCCGCACACAATTTTCCGGCCGTTTCACAGGTGAAGTAAGCTTTGCGTAAGCCGTCGTACAAATTCCTTTTTAAGAAGTTGGCCGTATCGGCATACCTCAAATCTACACGAATGGAGGTATCCATGTCTTTAATGTTCACCAGATCATAGGCCATAAACACATATTCAATATAGGAAGTATCTTTATGTGCTTCAAGATACCTTTTCTTTACAAGGGCAGAAGAGTCAACAGCATCGTTTACCGCAAACACCAACTGACGTTTCACCTTGTGTCGTACTTTTTCGGGTTTTAGTTCACAACTCCAAAAACAAAGAACCAGCGCAAAAAACAAACTATATAGAGCGTATAACTTCAACAATTTTTCCTTTTTACCTGTTTAAAATCAAATTCCTATTTTTGGACCACAAATTAATAACCATGCCTTCATTCGACATAGCCAGTAAACTCGATGCCCAATTATTAGATAACGCTATAAATGTAGCGAAAAAAGATATTTTAAACCGTTGGGATTTTAGAGATAGTAAAAGTACCATCGAACTTAATAAAAAAGATCTGCTCATTAATGTGAGTACCGAAAACGATATGCGCCTCGATGCCATCCTCGATGCTATCCATTCACGCATGATCAAACAGGGCCTCGACCCGCGTGGCCTGGATGAGAAAAAACCACATTACCCCAGCGGACCACTAATTAAGAAAGATATTACCGTACGGCAGGGCATTGAAAAAGAAGCCTCCAAAAAGATCCTCAAGGACATTAAGGACAGCAAATTAAAAGTCACTGCCCAAATTATGGACGAGATCATTCGGGTGACTGCCAAAAAAATCGACGACCTGCAAGCGGTCATTACCCTATGCCGCAAGGGGAACTACGACATTCCCCTGCAGTTTATTAATATGAAATAAGAGCGTTTTTCGGTCTCCGGTAAGGGAGAACTGAAAGTTCCTCTCACGAGCCATTTTGAAGAAAATCACTCCCCAAAAACAGTTTTTTTAGTTACTTTTGCCGCATGTTTATTAGGAGTAAAGCGCCCTTACGAATTGGCCTGGCGGGCGGGGGAACCGATGTGAGCCCGTATTCGGAAATTTACGGCGGTGCCATTTTAAATGCGACCATCAATTTGTATGCTTATGCCACCTTGCAGCCCCTCACCAATGGCAAAATCGAATTCGTAAAAGAAGATGCAACGCTTATCCTTGATTCAGAGAAGGAATTGGCACTCAGCGAAGATTTTGAATTATTCATCGGCGTGTACAACCGCCTTGTGAAACAATTTCATTTAAAACCTTTGTCCTTCCGACTCACCTCTTGGGTGGAAGCTCCTCAAGGATCAGGCTTAGGCACTTCCTCCACCATTGTGGTGTCGTTGCTTGGCGCGTTTGTGGAATGGCTCAATCTGCCACTCGCAAAATACGATATCGCGCATTTGGCGTTTGAGATCGAGCGTAACGACCTAAATATGTCGGGAGGAAAACAAGATCAATACGCTGCCACTTTTGGTGGCATTAACTTTATCGAATTTTTAGGAAATGATAAAGTGATCGTAAATCCCCTGCAGTTAAAACCCGAGATCATTCATGAATTGGAATTTAGTTTACTCTTATATTATACCGATACGCAACGACTTTCGGCCACTATCATCAATGAGCAGGTGAAGAATGTAAATGAAAAAAACACCAAGAGTGTCGATGCCATGCATAATTTAAAAGCACAGGCCCATCAAATGAAAGATGCCTTGCTGCGCGGAGAGTTGACTAAAATTGGGGAGATTCTCAAATTCGGCTGGTCCAATAAAAAACAAATGGCGAAAAGCATCAGCAATACGTTAATTGATTCCATTTACGAAAAAGCGCTCGAACATGGCGCTACCGGCGGAAAGATCTCAGGCGCCGGCGGTGGTGGCTTTATGTTCTTCTATTGTCCCGACGTCACAAAAATTCATGTGGCGCATGCCATTGAAACTATGGGCGGCCGCATTCAACCGTTTCAATTCACCCAACAAGGTTTAGTGACCTGGCGCATCAACTAATTTTTTATTTTAAAATCCCTTTTCTATGAAAACGCTCGATCTTACCAACTTTAAATTTCCCAATCAAACTGCTTATTATAAAGGGAAAGTACGTGATGTGTACACCATCGGAGATTCTATTCTGGTAATGATCGCCAGTGATCGCATCAGTGCGTTTGATGTGGTGTTGCCAAAAGGTATTCCCTACAAGGGACAAGTTTTGAATCAAATCGCCGAACAATTTTTACACGCCACCCGCGACATTGTTCCTAATTGGTTACTTGCCACACCGCATCCCAATGTGAGCATTGGCCGCATGTGTCAGCCTTTTAAAGTGGAAATGGTGGTACGCGGGTATTTGGCCGGACATGCCGCCCGCACCTATAACAGTGGTTTGAGAACTTTGTGCGGCATTACCTTGCCTGAAGGATTAAAAGAAAATGATAAATTTCCAACACCCATCATCACTCCCACAACCAAAGCTTCCGAAGGACATGACGAAGACATTAGTCGCGAAGAGATCATTAAACAAGGCATTGTAAGCAAAGAACATTACGAACAACTCGAACAGTATACGCTCGCTCTTTACCAACGCGGTCAAGAGATCGCCAACAACATGGGATTGATTTTGGTGGATACCAAATATGAATTTGGTTTGTATAAAGGTGAGATTTATTTGATGGATGAAATTCATACCCCCGATTCATCGCGTTATTTTTATCAGGAAGGGTATGCGGAGCGTCAGAAAAAAGGCGAAGAGCAAAAACAACTGAGTAAAGAATTTGTGCGAAGGTGGTTGATCGAAAATGGCTTTCAGGGAAAGGAAGGTCAGAAGGTGCCCGATATGAATGAAACATGGGTGAATGAGATCAGCGCGCGTTATATTGAATTATACGAAAAGGTAACCGGTAAGGCTTTTGTGCGGGGCGATTATGATAATATTCACATAGATGTAGAGAAAGCGATTTTAAAATCACTGGAAACAGTAAGGTAATATTGGTTGCTTAGTTTTTCTTTTAATCACAACTGGAAGAGGAGAGCCAATCCCGAAAGCTTTCGGGACAAGGCTTCATAGAATTTTTTTGGATATTCGTTATAAATTTTCTTCGTTCTTTTCCCTTGATACTTCGGCTATAGCTCAGCACAAGTATAAAAGAACCCCGCCCGGCCAGAGCAAACATCTTCTTGTGTCGGTCGGACGGGCAAAAAATCAAGGCGATTTGCCAACCCTCATTTTTCGCAAGAGGTGCAATACCCAATACCCATTCAACGAAAAATTGCTTTACACGGGCTGGCTACTTGCTCTCGCAAGTCCCCGCACCAAATCGCTCCCGACGGATGTCGGGACCACCGCAAATCGTAGAAGTAAGAGGAACCCGCCCATTAAATTGGCTATCTTAGTTTTTTTTGATTTTAGATGCCGACAATTCGACTTTCGTCGGGGTAAACTCTGCGCCGGGCCATATGAAGCAGAGGTCCTGGCCAAAATACACGAAACCTTCGCTTCATGGTGGGCGCCCACGCTTTCCGCAGAAGCTTCAGCGTAGGAGCCAAGAAATAAAAAAATACTTTTTGAAAATCGACTAATTATCGGTCACCCTCTCATTAAGGAACAGTATACAATATTCCAAACAAAAAACCGTTTAAAGAACAAAAAAACGACATGCCAAAAACTGCAACCCTTATTCTGCCGCTCATAGCACTCGTCCTAATTACCTCCAATTGTGGCAGTCCCGAGTGCAAAACCAGCAATAACATCTTTGCCACGTATTCACCCGACACAAAAGTTTACAAAGACGAATTGGTGAATCAACTGACTAAAACGGATCAATCAAAGCTCACCTATTGGATGAGTGCTTACTGGAGTGAACCATCCACCTCCCCAGGTGTTACAGAACATATCCGCGTGCATCTCAAGGGCGAGGATCTTTGTGCCGACATGATTCTGGACATTAAGGACTCGCGTAAAGGCATTGAAAATGTTTTAAAAAATAAAATGCTGGGCTATAAAGGTGCCGAATTTAAAGGCCTTAAGTTTGATACCTACCAAGACAGTTCAAAAACAGAATTTATTTTTAGAGAAGTGAGTGGCATCCGAGATTAAGGACCTACCCAAAACAGCACCTATCGCGTCATTCGGGGCATTTTCTCGTTTAGCATTTCGCGAACCATTTCTGCATTTATAAAATGACCAACGTCCCATAGAAGATGCGCTTGCAACACCCGCAGATTCAAAGTTTCAGAGACTTTTTAAAGGTCAAAGTGCCGATCTTTCACTCCTCTGGAACGCCATCAACAAATTGGAGATCGTTTCACAGTATCGAAGAACCAACAAAAAGATCGGCTACTTTTTATATACGCCAAGTGTGGGGATAGGAGACCCCGCTGAGTGGGACTGGTTCATTATTATGAGTAAGTGAGGAGGATAAATTAGCCTTGAGAGATCAATCTCTCTACTATATTCATTAAAAAAATTGATCCCCTGCCTGCGAAAAATCCTGTTCTTCACCTAAAAAACAAGATGAAAGGCTCCATCCTTTAGACGAAAAGACATTAGTTTAAGACGAAATTATTTCTTACACAAATGCCACATCGCGCACAGCAAAAGGCAATAAAACCTTAACTTTATTCCGTTCTTTTTTTTGAATAATTTTTTTAACCGTACTTTTTTTGCACATGAGATTTCCGCTTCTTTTTTATGCCCTCTTTCTTAGTTCCGTGATTTCCTATTCTCAGGATGCAAAAAAAATCATGCACTCCTCTTTTTATAAATGTCAGGCGGTAAAAAACGGGTATTACGAAATGACCAAACACATGAAGTTTATGAGCAGCAGCGATACCCTTCAAACTGCTTTTCATTGCAGCTATAGTAAATTACGGGACGATACCTTGTACACCTTTGCCTTTAATTACCGTGGTTTTTTTAGGGACAAGTATTTTGGTGATTTTATGTACACAGGGAAAGATTTCGCAAAACTTTCGTCGACCGACAGCAGTGCTGAGATCCTATCAACCGAACGATGGGCGGCCGAGATCAAACGTCTGCACCAAAATTACACGTTTTACACTCCACTCACCAGTCTCGACAGTTGGCCCATGAAACACGACTCCGACATCATTGATCCTGCCCAATCGTTCAACCTCCTCAAGGAAGAAATGATAAACGGGCGTCTAGCCTATCATGTGCGGGTAATTGAAACTCCAAAAGTGAAGAGCAACGAGGGTACCCGCGACCTGCTTTACACGTATGATTATTGGATCAATAAAAAGGATCTCATTCCCATTCAGTATTCACTGCAGTTTGATGTGCTAGTGAAAGCGGACACCCTTCACCAGTACGAAAAATTCACGCTGGGCAAATACGAACTCAATAATTTGAAGGATCAAAGCATGCTCAGCTTAAATTCGATTCCAAATTATTACAACGTGCATGGCTATATTTCATCACACACGTCGGGCATTTTACCCTTAGAGACCCTGGCTCCGGAACTCGACTTGAACACACTTCAGGGTGAGAGAATCAAAGCAAGAGACTTGAAAGGAAAATTAGTTTTGGTTAATTTCTTCTACACCAGCTCTTTCCCCAGCACCAGAGCCATGGGCTCTTTTCAACGGTTATACACTACCTACAAAGACAAAGGGCTAATGGTGATTGGCATCGATACATATGATGCCGTTGCCGGCGATGTTTCTATTTTTTTAAAACAAAAAGGAATCACCTTTCCGGCCGCTATGGGAAGAAAAGAACTTGCCGCCGCGTTCAGGATCTGGACCTACCCCACTTTTTACCTCATCAACCAGAAGGGAAAGATCATTTATTCGAGTTATAGTTTCGGTCCCACTGCCGAAAAAAAACTGGAAGAACTCATCAAATTAAAACTGTAGACCGGCGCTGTCCCGGGCAGATTATTTTTTTTGCCTGAATCATCTCCCCGCGTGATAAAAATCATGCGCAGACATAACCCCCTCTTCCGTATCTTTGTGTGTTCGAGGTGTTGTTCTGAACATCAATTCATGAAAAAAACAAATCACATGAAAGAATTTAGAGTTAGGCCCAATAATGAATTTCTGCACACTGCTTCGTGGCAGGAAATTTATGCATTAACCGACCACTGGCGTTCGGATTTGAAATTTTACAGCGATGAGTTAACCTTTCTCGATCACCTCATTGGCAAGTATTTTATCTGGCTCATTAAAAAGGAAAGTGTTTCGGAGGTACAACTTCTGGTTCAGCATTTAAGTGATATGAACAAACACCAAAAAGTGCTGAATGAAAAACTAAAAAAGCACCTCGGCGATTTGCAATTGCTTATGGAAAATGCCTTTCATCAGGAGGAAGACTGGTTTAGAAAGGAACATGTGCAATTGGAAAACGAACTCGCGGAGCATTTAAAACAGTTTAGAGATTTGAAGAAAAAGATCTTTACCATTACGGAGCATGTATTGGAAAGTGATAAATTGCTTCATTTACTGCATGATTAAATAAGCAAATCAAGAATTGTCTTTTTTTGCATTCTTTGGGCGCCCCACCATGAAGCGAAGGCCTCATCTACTTATGGCAGGCCTTCATCGCCATTTGACCCGCTCAAAAACACTTCTCTCCAAATTTTCATTTGATCACGTTCCCTCCGAAAAAATAATTCCTACCTTTCGGGTCGTATGAAGGTAAAAGGATTCTTGTTGGTTTTTGTCTTTTTTGTTCTGTTTCAGAGTCAACAGGCTCAGATCAAATTCTGTTCCTGGAATCTCGAGAATTTCGGCCGATCAAAAAGTGACAGTACCATTACCTTTATAGCAGGCACCTTAACTAATTTTGATTTGGTGGCCGTTGTAGAAGTGGTGGCAGGTAATGGTGGCGCACAGGCGGTGGCGCGGTTGGCCGATGAACTCAATCGCAAAGGAAGTAAATGGGATTATTGCATAAGTGATCCCACACAAAGTTATCCCGGCAGCACCGAACGTTATGCCTTTTTGTGGAAAACGTCCAAACTAAAAAAATTGGGGGATGCCCGTCTTGATACCAATTACCGAGTAGAAATTGAACGTGAGCCCTATCTGGCCAACTTTTCGGAGAACAACAAAGAATTCATGGTAGCGGCCTTGCATGCAGTGCCAAAATCGAAACAGCCCGAGCGAGAAATTAAGTACTTGCGATTTATTCCCGCACATTACCCCGGTAAAACGATTTTGTTTTGCGGCGATTTTAATTGTCCTCAATCGCATTCGGTCTTTGGTCCTTTAAAAGCCATGAACTATAAACCCGCTTTAATCAATCAAAAGACCTCGCTGAAGAACGAGTGCCAGGGTACTAATTGTCTGGCTTCCGAATACGACAATGTGTTTTATGACAGCACACGCGTGACGCTTAA
This sequence comes from bacterium, assembly GCA_029945625.1. Classification (GTDB taxonomy): domain Bacteria; phylum Bacteroidota; class Bacteroidia; order B-17B0; family Aurantibacillaceae; genus Aurantibacillus. The sequence continues at coordinate 205,610 of JAQSCW010000055.1, read as the reverse complement.
AAGCAGTGGTGTGATTGAATTTTACAAAAGTTTTGCCACGTTGAAAATTGCCCGAAAGATTTCGGATCATCTACCTGTTTTTGTTGAGTTTGATATTAAGTAGTCGAACCTCAAAAAGTTATTTTTATTTTTTTTGGGCGCCCAGGCGGGCCACTTCGGGCTCCGCTTCGCTTCGGTTTTTTCGGCCGAAGTGGCCGAAAAGAACTGCCCCTGCGTGTCCCTGGCGCAGATCCCCGTTTCATAAAAATCGAAATCATCAATATATTTTTAGAAATGTCGGTGTTGAGAATATTCCAGTTTTCAAATCAACATGGAGCTTTTCCAGTAAACTAGGCCCCTCTTATATTCATTATAACCTTTGTACTTATAAGGCATCCAGACTTTTTGAGGGTCGACTAAGTAAACTTTTTTTGCGAAACTTTCTTTGTCAAAAAAAATCCCCGTCATTTCTAACGAGGATCTTTATCAAACTATAAAAATTTATTACGCTTCTACTGCAATTGCAGGAGCCGCCGATAAAATTTCTTCATTAGCGGCAGAAGCATATTGCTCAAAATTCTTCACAAAAGAAACGGCCAAATTTTGTGCCACTTTTTTATACGCCGCTTTGTCTTTCCAGGCATTGATTGGTTCTAGAATTTCTGTTGGAACACCGGGACAAGATTTAGGGAATGCCAATTTGAAGAAAGGAGTTGTTCCATATTCCACCTTATCCAGTTCGCCGGTAAGGGCCGCTGTAATTAAAGAACGGGTGTACGATAATTTAATTCGGTTACCTACACCATAGGCTCCACCCACCCATCCGGTGTTGAGCAGCCATACGTTTACTTTGTTCTTTTTCAACTTCTCACCTAAAAGTTCAGCGTATTTGGTTGGATGTAATGGTAAAAATGCTTTTCCAAAACAAGCGGAGAACGTAGTGGTAGGTTCCGTAATTCCCATTTCGGTTCCTGCTACTTTCGCAGTATAACCACTAATAAAATTGTACATCGCCTGACCCGGCGTTAATTTGCTGATGGGAGGTAAAACGCCAAAGGCATCGCAGGTTAAGAAGAAAATATTTTTTGGAATATCTCCAATAGCAGGAGTCACCGCATTATCAATATAATAGGCCGGATAACTCACGCGGGTATTTTCGGTGCGATCGATATTGGCGTAATCCACGGTGGCTGTTTCAGGGTAACAGGCAATATTCTCTAACAAGGAGCCGAATTTAATGGCGCTGAAAATCTGCGGTTCTTTCTCGGCAGTAAGGTCCACACATTTTGCGTAGCAACCACCTTCAAAATTAAACACCCCCTTATCGCTCCAGCCATGTTCGTCATCACCAATCAGTTTACGCAAAGGATCGGCACTTAAAGTTGTTTTTCCGGTTCCCGACAATCCGAAGAAAATAGCAGTATCTCCATCTTTGCCGATGTTGGCAGAACAGTGCATACTCAGCACTTTTTTCTGATGCGGCAAAATATAATTAAGAACCGAGAAGATCGATTTTTTGATTTCTCCGGTATAACCCGTTCCACCTATTAAAATCACCTTTTTTGTAAAATTAATAATGCAAAAATTATGCTGGCGGGTGCCGTCGATCTTTGGATCAGATTTAAATCCCGGTGCATTTAGGATCACCCATTCAGGCTTAAAGGTCTTGATCTCTTCGGCAGTAGGGCGCAAAAATAAGTTATGTGCAAATAAACTGCTCCAAGGGGTTTCGGTCACCACGCGAATATTCATGCGGTAAGTTGGATCGGCGCAAACATAGGAATCGCGTACCCAAATCTCTTTTTGCCCATAATAGGCGAGCATCCGATTATGAAGTGCATCAAATTGCTGCGACTCAAAACGGTTGTTCACATCACCCCACCACACACTGTCTTTGGTATTATCATCGTACACAACGTATTTGTCTTTCGGTGATCTTCCCGTAAATTCTCCGGTATCAATAGCCAGAGCACCCACATCGGTCAAAAAGCCTTCACCTCTTACAATAGTTTCTTCAATTAATTCACTGGGATGAAGATTCCAGTATGCCATCTCAACATTTGAAAGGCCCAATTGCGATACGGAAGCATTCTCTGCTTTGATTCCAATTTCATTCATTCGATTATGGTTTTTAGTAAAGTGCGAAATTACAAAAAAAAAGGCTGTTGAAAAGAGAAACTGCGCTAAATCATGTTTTTTATCTGATTGATACTGAGACCAATTGCCCTTCTTTGGCGATTTTTTTCAGCTCATTAATAAAGGCTGTTTTCTTCTTGCCTTTGAGCTCTTTGAGGGGGAGGCAAATACGTGTTTCACCTTCACGTCCGATATTTGTTGCCGTATGTTTGAGTTTTCTCGAGGTAATGGCGGCCATTACTTTATCCAAAGCCTTTGCGTCGATCCCCGAACCGTAACTGCCAAAGGCCACTTCCACAGCACAGGCCTGATCAGTTACACCCTTATACACGGTAGGTTCTTTGGTGGCCTGCGGTCCCGTAGGATTTTTTTGCGATTTGCAAGAAACCGATGCCAACACAAAAATACTTGTCACTAAAATTAAGATTCTATTCATACGGTCGATTTATTGGTAAAGATAACTACTAAATAGCGATTGATTCTATAAACAACAAAGGTGGGGCCAAAAAACAGTTTTTAACTTTTTTTAAAAGCCGCCAATGTAAGACATAACCATCCGGCCATAAAACTAATGCCACCCAATGGCGTAATTGGCCCTAACATTTTTAGCTCCTCCATTCCCATCAAGCCCCTGGTACACAATAAATATAAGGAACCGCTAAACAGAATAATGCCGATCAAAAAAAAGCAGTAGGCCCATACAAAATACTTACTGCTCATGTGTTGTTGCAGAAGTATTATAAGCAGCATGCCCAGCGTGTGAAATAGCTGATATTTTGTGGCCGTTTCAAAGCCACTCAGTTGGTCCTCCGTAAGGAGTCCGCCCGCCAACTGGTTCTTCAAGGCATGCGCGCCCAGTGCTCCAAGTGCTACAGCAGTTGCACCAAGAATTCCAATGGTGGCAAGTTTTTTTGAGGGGAATGTTGTTTCCATTTTATGTCACGTATTAGTGGTGCCCGGCTTAGGTGGCACATGTGTAAATCTCAGTGCTTTTTTTTCAATTCCTTCATGATTTGTTCGTCACTTTTTCCCAAAAAATGTATGGCACCTTTTGCACTTAATGCCCAATCACTTTTGGGATATTCTGAAATGATTTGTTCGTAGATTCTTCGGGCTTCTACCTCGTCATTCATATAGTTATCTTCATCGTAGAGCTGCGCCAGTAAAAACAAAGCGGCATCTCTGTCTCTGAATAAAGGATAATCCTTCACACATTTGTCTAGCACCAATTTGGCCTGAGGAATATTATTAATGGCTTTTGCTACTTGCGCGGTTTTGATCAAAAACACCGGACTCAAGGTGTCCTGATGGCAATAGTTGGCAAAATCAACAAACGCTTTAATAGCCGCATTGGCGGAAGGTTTATCCATTTCCGTCTGATGCATCAATACACTGTCGAGGCGATGCGCTTCTTGATACAGAATTTTGCAATCCGTTAAAAATGTTTTATTGGAACGGGAAATGGAATCAGCTCCCAACTTGGGTACAGTACTCGATCTGTTATTTTCACTGGAATTAGAACAAGCAACCGTAAAAATGGTCACCAGCAAGAGGACACTCCACAGTATTGCTTTTTTTCCGAAGCAAGTCGTTCCACAAGGTAGTATCATTTATTTCTTCAACTTATATACTTTGATCTTATAATCGGGACTTACTTTTCCGTTGGCTATATCATTTAGTTTTCCTGTGATCATTTTGCGTTTAAAGGGGCTGATCTTATCGGTAAATAATTTTCCGTCAATGTGATCGTATTCGTGCTGGATGACGCGTGCAATGACCCCTTCAAATTTTTCTTTGTGTTTCTTAAAATTCTCATCCACATATTCAAGGTGTAATTTCGGCTTCCGGATCACATCTTCGCGTATTTTCGGAATACTCAAACATCCTTCGTTAAATTTCCATTCTTCCCCATGCTCTTCCGTAATCCGCGCATTGATGAAGATTCGTTTAAAGGCTTTTAATTCTTTTCGTTGTTTCGGGGTGAACTCCTCATCCTCCTCATCGTCCTCATCCTTTTCGGAAAATGGCTCTGTATCAACTATAAACAAACGAATGGGTTTTCCAACCTGGTGTGCAGCCAAACCAACACCACTGGCATTGTACATGGTATCAAACATGTCCTGGATCAGCTGATCAAGACCCTCATAATTTTCATCTATGTCTACTCCCATTTTTCTAAGAACAGGGTCCCCGTAAACAACAATTGGTAATATCATCTTATCTCTTCTTTTTTGTAAGATGCACGCCTTTTCGCAATCGCATCCAGAATTTTTCTAATTAATTATCTGCTGTAATTTGGTGCTTCTCTGGTAATCACCACATCATGCGGATGACTTTCTTTTACGCCCGCCGCCGTGATGCGAATAAAATTTGCACTTTGCAGAGCCTTTACATCCTTGGCGCCACAGTAACCCATGCCGGCTCTTAAACCCCCAATTACTTGGTAAATGATCTCCGCCAGACTTCCTTTATAAGGAACACGCCCACTAATTCCTTCGGGTACCAGTTTTTTAATATCGTCTTCTGCGTCCTGAAAATAACGGTCCTTACTACCCATTTGCATGGCTTCCAACGACCCCATACCACGGTAGGATTTAAATTTTCTTCCTTCAAATATGATGGTCTCACCGGGACTCTCTTCAGTGCCTGCAAACATCCCGCCCATCATCACGGTTCCTGCACCTGCAGCGATTGCTTTCACCACATCTCCCGTAAAACGAATTCCTCCATCAGCTATCAAAGGCACATTACTTCCTTTTAAGGCATGTGCCACGTCCATAATCGCAGATAATTGCGGCACTCCCACTCCGGCTATTATGCGTGTGGTACAGATAGAACCCGGACCAATACCCACCTTCACCGCATCGGCTCCGGCTTTCACCAAATCGAGTGCCGCTTTTCCGGTTGCAATGTTTCCCACAATCACATCGAGGTTCTTGTACTTTTTCTTTACTTCTTTTAATTTGTCGATCACTCCTTTGCTGTGACCATGTGCGGTATCAATAATAATCGCGTCTACTCCGGCATTTACAAGGGCATCCACACGCGCCATCGTATCAGCTGTTACACCAACTGCCGCGGCCACGCGCAACCTTCCGCGATCGTCTTTGCAGGCATTGGGCCGCACTTTTATTTTTATAATATCCTTATAAGTGATTAGGCCAACGAGTTTGCCTGCGAGATCTACCACAGGTAATTTTTCAATTTTATGCTCTTGCAAAATGTCTTCTGCCTTCTTCATGGTGATCCCTTTAGGGGCGGTGATCAATTTCGAAAATGGGGTCATCACTTCCAAAATGGACCTGTTGAAGTTCTTTTCAAAGCGTAAGTCGCGGCTGGTCACAATTCCGGCCAATCTGCCTTTCTTATCCAATACAGGAATTCCGCCAATCTTGTTATCATTTATGATCTTGAGGGCGTCGCCAATGCTGGCGGTATCGGGTATGGTAAAGGGTTCCATAATCATCCCGCTTTCACTTCGTTTCACCTTACGTACTTCGGCAGCTTGAGCTTCTATGCTCATGTTTTTGTGAAGTACCCCAATGCCCCCTTCCTGCGCAATGGCAATAGCAAGGGCATGCTCTGTCACGGTATCCATGGCAGCAGACACGATGGGTGTATTGAGTTTAATGTTCCGGGTAAAGTAAGAAGAAATGCTCACCTCTCGTGGCAATACTTCAGAATAATCAGGTACTAATAGAACATCGTCGTAAGTCAGTCCTTCCGGAACAAACTTGTTACTTAAAAAATTGGAAGCCATTGAAAATGAATTTTAGATTTAAAATTCGTGCAAATATAGGCTTTTATTTTTGATTTGGGAAGTGGCCCTGCCAAGCAATTTAAGCGCGGGATTAGGAGTAAATCCTTTCCCCCGGCAACAGAGAAGGCCATAAATGAAAAAACCGCCTTCGAAAAATCTCCAAAATCCGAAGGCGGCCGTTTTTTGTTGTAAAACAAAACTTTTTACAAAAGAACGTGGCCTAAAATTACGCCTTGTTTTGGGAGGTATTGGCCAATTCAAACAAGTGGTTTTGATTTCTTGATATGTGGCTATTTGGCGGTCTGTATGATACTATTATCACCGGCAGTCGGATTCTCTTTCTTCAATCAAGACTTATTCAATTTGTCCATAAAGGCTTCTTTTTTGCGACGTGAGATCTCAATTTTAGATCCATCGCTCATTACCGCATAACCGCCGTCTTCTTTTAAGAACCGCACCACGTGATTCATATTGATGAGATGGTGATGGTGTACGCGAATAAAATCAGATTCGGGAAGCAGTTCTTCGTAGTGCTTTAAGCCCGCGCTGATCATGAGCTTACGTTTGTCGCTCAAATAGAAATTGGTATAACTGCCATCTGCCTCGCAGCGAACAATATCTTTCACGTTTACAATCTCGTAAGCATTTCCGGTGGGAAGAGTAATCTTTTGAAAATTCTCATCAGCTCGCTTCAATTGGTGGATCAGAAACTGTAGGTTTTCCATATTGGGAATGGCATTCTTCTTTTTGATTACTTTTTCTACCGCCACTTTTAATTCATCTGCATCGATGGGTTTTAGCAGGTAATCGCAGGCGCTGTATTTGATGGCACGGATGGCATGTTGATCGCTGGCTGTTGCGAAAATCAGTTCAAATTTCTCATTTGGAACCTGCTCCAACAGGTCAAAACCACTGCCATCGGGCATACTGATGTCGAGAAAAACCAAATCAGGATGCAGTTCCTTGATCATGGTCACCCCTTCTTTGACATTATTTGCCAAACCCACAATACGCAGGTCGGGGCATGTTTTTTGGATAATAGCGGCAAGCACATCTCTGCTTTTTTGCTCATCTTCAATAATCAGAGTTTTTATCATAGCTCATGTTTTATCCAATCAAAGGAATAAACAATTGTACTTTGGTTCCCAAAGAATTGTTATGTACGTCCTTTAAGTCGGTAATGGTGACACTTAATTGTGAGTTGTTGATCTCGTTCAGTATTTTTAATCGGTCTTCCGTAATTTTCATGCCCAGTGATTTATGGTTCTTCACCGGCATGGTCTTTCGAATCTCTGCCGATTTCTCCCTGCCAATTCCATTGTCGGTGATGGTGCAAATTAAAAAATTATTTTCTGAATGTAAACGAATTGTCAGTATTCCTTTTTCAGGTCGGGGATTTAATCCATGTAGAATTGCATTTTCCACATAAGGTTGCATCACCAGGGGCGGCATAATATCATAATCGGCATCCACACTTGAGTCCACAATGATCTCGTAGTCAAATTTGTCTTCAAATCGCATTTGCTCCAGCTCCAGATAGAGTTTCAACGCTTCCAGGTCATCTCCTACGGTAACTGTAGGTTTCTCTGAACTGTTCAGGATGAGCCGCACCAGCCGGGCAAATTTATTGAGGTATTTGATGGCTTCATCGCTTTTTGAATGCAGAATATAATGCTGGATGGCGTTGAGCGAATTAAAAATAAAATGGGGATTCATTTGTGACCGCAAGGCTTTCAGTTCCATCTTACTCATTTCTACTTTGCGTTCAAACTCCACCTGCTGCCTCTTTTTGATGGCGTACACTCTTAACGTGAAAAGCGCGTAAATTGTGCCAAACACGAACAAGAACAACGCGAGTATAAACCACCAGGTTAAATAAAAAGGCGGTTTAATATTAAAACTAAACGACGTTTCTACTTCATTCCATACCCCTTCGTTGTTACAAGATCTTATCTTGAAGACGTACTTTCCGGGGGATAGATTGGTGTATTTAATAAAATCCTCCGTATTGGGCGTGCTCCATTCTTTGTCGAGCCCTACTAACTTTCTCTGATACAAAACCCGTTCGGGATTGGTGAGACAAATGCCACGGTAATAAAAAGAGATCACGTTAAAATCGCTGGGCAAAGTTACACTGTCGCGAAGCAAGGTGTCTTCATTCAGTAATTTGATATTTTGAATAAGGGTTCTATTTTCTGTTCTATTTTTTTTGAAATTAAAAGGTTGATGTTTCACTAAACCGCTCACCGTTCCAAACCAAAGCGTCCCGTCCCCATCTTCCCAGATCCCATTGTTATTGCATTCCACCCCAGCAAACCCTTCCTGTTTGCCGAATGCAAGAATGTCAATTTTTCCTGTTTCAAGATATTTCTCAAGATTCAATTTATTGATGCCCTGATTGGTGCCAATCCACATGCTTTTTTGGTCTCGGGTAATTTCAATCGAATAAATAAGTTCAGAATTCAAACCATCTACATCGCTGATCTTTTTGAGTTCATTGGTTTGTGTATTAAATACCAGTAAACCGTTTAGTGAAGCAGCGAACACATGTGTTTTAAAATACTTAAGCGTAAAAAACGTTTCTTCATTCAATTTAAGTTCTGAACTTAAATTTAGCAATGAGTCATTTTTAAGTGTATAGAGGCCGCCTTTAAAGGTGCCAATGTAAAGGGTATGATGATCATCCTCACAAAAACCATACACTACAAATTCCGAAACGGAAGGGATTTTGTAGTATTTTGTTTGGGGCATCCCATCTTTCCAAGTCAACGCGACAAGACAATTAGTTCCTCCTATCCAGATTGTTTTTTTTGAATCCTCAAAAATTACTTCACAGGGCCCCCTGTATGATGTTGGCATGGGGAGCTCAACGAAATGTTCATTTTCAAAAATAAGAATCTTCTCATCAGAGCCAAAGATCAATCTTCCTTCTGAGTCCTCAATGCCCGCGTGACTCGTGTTCCCAGTCAAGCCTTCTGCACTGCCGAAACGTTTGAAATAATTTTGATTTTGCCGGTATACCCCGTTGTTTTGTGAGCATACCCATAAGTCCTGGTTCTTATCTCTAAATATTTGAAAAATGAGCGAGTTTCCTAATCCCATTACCTTGTCGAACGTAGAAAAAGCATTGTCGCGGTAGCGGAAAAGCCCGCTGTGTGTGCCAAGCCAGATATTATCTTCCCGATCCTTCAAGATACACCGTACCTGATTGGAATTAATATCGAAGCCGATATTAAAGTAACTGAACTGATTCCCGTCAAAGCGCAACAGTCCGCTGGCAGAACCCACCCACAAATAGTCGTTATTTTGATTGGCCAGCGAAGAAATGTTTTCGTCAATGAGTCCGTTTTCGATAAAGTAATTTGTGCTGCGTTGTGTTTTGAGGTCATACAGAGTAAGTCCTTTTGTGGTTCCAATTACCAGAAAATGTTTGAACCGTGCCAAACACGTGACGTTGTCGCTGGCCAGGCCGGCATTCTTATTTACCAGCTTAAAGGTTTTATGGCCAAATAAGACCAAACCTTTGTCGGTTCCCACAAAAATCACATTGGTGTCGGGATTAAATAAACAATTGATCCTGTAACCTTCCAACTTTTTGACCGCGTTAACCTGCTTATCTTTATACATGTATAAGCCGCGGGCAGTGCCAATATAAATGGAATGGTGATAGCCTTTGCAAAAAGAACTGATCGTTGGGTCGGGGTAATCTTTAAATTTGTTGAAGTTCAAAAATTTATTTTCGGTCAATACGCTGAGTCCCTTATTGGTGCCAATAAAAACAGAACCTTGGGCGTCGGTACAAATGGCATTCACATTGTGATCGATTAAGCCATTCTTACGATTAAAATTCAGAAATTGTTTGCCGTCAAAACGTGATAGTCCGCCATATCCACCGCCCCATAAATAGCCGTTGGAGTCCTGATACATGCATGATACTTGAATAAATGGCAAGCCGCTTTCGACACTGTAATTCTTAAAAAAAAACTGTTGAGCCCTTACGCTCATGAAAACTGAGACAAAACAAAAAAAGAATATTTTAGAGGAATTCAGGATAAATCTTTTTTACTAATTTAAACTTTAATGTTTGAAATGAGAAACCCTACTAATAAGTGGCGTGCTTTCGGGCATAATTGGCTTTTTAATTTAAAAGTGGGCCAATCCCGGTTTTAAGATAAACGATCTAAACATTTCCCAAAGATGCCTGTTATCCTCAAAGGATTTAATATTTTTGCTGTATGATGGAGGAAGTGATCTTAGTAGACAAGGAAGATCGTGAAACGGGCACGATGGAGAAAATGGAAGCCCATGAGAAAGGAATCTTACACCGGGCATTTTCGGTATTTATTTTTAATTCAAACAATGAATTATTGCTACAACAAAGGGCATTAGATAAATACCATAGCGCCGGTTTGTGGACCAATACCTGTTGTTCGCATCCAAGGCCCGGCGAAGACACGCTTGTGGCAGCAAAGCGGCGTTTGAGAGAAGAAATGGGAATGGAGGCGGACTTGCAGTTTAAAACAAGTTTTATGTACCGTAGCGACTATGAAAACGGGATGATTGAGCATGAATTGGATCATGTTTTTGTTGGGAACAGCAACGCAGTACCACACATAAATCCACTCGAAGTGGAAAACTACAGCTGGTTAGAAGTGGGGGAACTAAAAAAGAAAATTGCCGACCGGCCCGCAGAATTTACGTCCTGGTTTAAGATTGCAATGGAGAAACTATTTTAATTTTTAGAGCTTAAACCCTACACCCACCGTGAGGTAGGAGATGCCGTAACCCAACTCGCCAAAAACGGAAAATTTAGGAGTAAAATAATAACGTGCTCCTGCAAAAAGCGAATAGGCCAAGTTAATATGCGTTTCTGAGTAATTTGCATGTCCCGAATAATTGGGATCGCTCGACGTATAATTATCTGCTTCAATTCTAAATCCAAGGATGACCCCTCCATAAATATCGGCCTTCTCAAAATTAAGTCCATCCCAGTGATATGCCGCGCGCGAGGCGATCATGATGTTATTATAACTGTGTTTTTCATTATAATTTGTGCCATAATAATAGGTGTAGTTCCATTCGTAACTCGCCCTTTGAAATCCCAAATAGGCACCAACGCCCATGTAGCCGGGACCTAATCTTTTTGGCCAGGCTTGTTCGTACGAAAGACTTAATGCAGGTGAATTGTGACTGGTATAGCCGGGTCCGTCGTTGAAACTGTAATAGGGGTTGCCTAATCCAATTCCCAGATTGAGAATTTTGGTGTTTTCATCGTAACACTTTGCGGTAGATTTCTGTGCATTTGTTACCATCGATAACAAAATTAAGCCTGTGAGAAACAATAAAACTTTTTTCATAGTATGAATTTTTAGATTATTATTTGTTGAGCATCTGCTAGAGCGGGATCAAAATTATATATTATTTTTTTGTAATAAAAGTTATTTCCTTCGCGGTTCTTAGTTTGCTCCTCGAAAGGCATTCTTAACATTTTGAATGAATCGTTTGAAGCTGGCGCGTAGATTCTTCTTTTGCCACCATTTATAATCTTTACGCGAATTCTTAGCTTTGCTGATCTTATGATTTTTATCATATGTCGCCCGTTCGCCCGACTTTAGTTCAAGCTTTTTGAATTCTCTTCTGCCAATGCCCGAAAAGTCAGCATTTCCGCTTGCCATAATTACTTCCACCAACTGCTCATTTTCATTGCTTCGGATGTTAAACGAAGCCAACGTTCCGCTCGTGATCGTACTCAAACACGATACCTCAAAGGGCATTGCGTCGCGACTTATTTCAAAATACCCTTCCCCACTTAATGTAAGTTGTCTGCCCTCGATTCCAAAACTTTCGGGGTATATCAGTGTACTGTGTTCGTTGAGAAAAACAATTGAATTATCGGGTAACATAAATGCTCTTGCCGTATCGCCTGTGGATACCGTAATCATCACCACGTTTTTTGTAATCAACTTTTTGTAGCTCTTTTGCAGCGGCTCATCAAACACCAATTCTGAATCTTTCATAGCCAATAAACTGTCGATGAATAATTCATATTCATTTGGCATGGGCGAAGGTATCACCGGGTCTTTCAGGGAAATGATTTTTGGCAGCTCTTCAGTGGTATCGGACAAAATAAAATTAACCACCACACTTAATGCTGCTACGAGCACCAAACCGGCAGCAACCTTCATGAAATTACTACGCATTGGGATAATTCTGGCCTGAGGTTTCTCAGTACGTTTCACAAAATCACTCCAAGCAGAGTCTACGTCAGCCTCACCTTCCACTTTTAACCCCTGCGATTCATTCCATATTTTTTTGGAACGATCAAAAAAAATCTGATTGGATGGATCTTTTTCTAACCAAGAGAGGATCTGGCTTTTTTCTTCAGAACTCGCATTCCCCGAAAGATATTTGGCAATGAGTATCTCTGTTTTTTTGTTCATTTTTTTTTCTTCATGAGGCCTATTTACCCCGTTTTAACTATGACTGATTTAAAGCGTAATACCCCCAAATTATTTTTGTCTTTTATTTGTAACTTATTGTATTTCAGGTTGTTAATTTCTACCAAATACTACTGCTTTTTAACACGACCATAAGTGCGGAGGTCCCTACCAGAAAAATAAGCGAAAGGAGTTCGTTTCCCAGATAGTTTTTTAATTCGTCTTTCATCTTTTTGAGGGCAATTCCCATTTGATTTTCAACGGTTTTTAGTGATAGACCAAGGGCCTCTGCAATTTGTTTGTATTTCATTTCTTCAAATCGACTCAACACAAAAATAGCTTTACATTTTGGGGGAAGTGAATCGAGCGCATGTTGAATTTTTTCGCGCAGTTCGCGGGTCATCACCTGGCTATCGGTTCGTTCATGAGATTCAATTTTCATTTCACCCATTCGCACTTTCTTTTTATTACTTGCCAAATAGGTGATGGAGGAATTAATTACCGCCCTGAATAAATAAGCTTTTTGATTGAGAATCGTAGCGAGTTCTTCTCTGCGGGGCCAGATCTTCAGGAACACTTCCTGTACTATGTCATGCGCGGCCTCTGCATCACCAATTACATTCTGGGCAGCATTTCTGAGGGCCTTATAATGGGCCTTGTACATTTTCTCAAAACTGTCCGATTGCTCCGGCATACTAAAACAAAGATAAGAATTATGCCCGACCTATAGTACAGCAGGTTTCAGAATCCGGGGAATCAGAACTTCAACTCTTTTACCGTCCAGGCTTGCGGCTTGTCATTAAATAATTTTTTTGTGGCTCCCCACACGCTCTCAAATAGTTTTGAATTCCGGTAGTTGTTAAGGTGCTGCTCACTTTGCCAATGGCTGTATGTAAAGAAGATCTCAGGCTCCGATTCCACTTGCACTAATTCAACGTGCTCGCAGCCATCAAAATTTTTGATACGTTCCCAGTTGGACTCAAAAATTCGTTTAAACTCTTCCACCTTATTGGGTTGAAATTTCATTTTCACAATTCGCTTAATCATAAAACTCTATTAATAACGTGAAGTCAAAATTGCTGCCAATATCGCGGGGGCAAAGTAAATTAAACGCACTCTGTCCATTCACGGCCACCTCCAGATAACCAAAACTGTTAAACAAGATGAGCGGCGTGCCAAATTTCACGTCATCGTAGGTGGTATGGAACCTGTTGATGTGCCTTCCCGGAAGCGTGACTGAAAAATTGCGTTTTCCCACCACCTCTTCAAACCTTTCGCGGGTAATGTTGGTAATGATATTCCCGAAATCATCCACATAAATGCCTTTTCCACGCAAGATCTTTCCGTCCACATAACTTTCAAACTGAAACGCCTTATAATAATCGTCGGTAAGTGCGGCAATTTCTTCGGGCTTTTTAAGTTCTAGGAGATGGAGGGCCGTGTCCACAAAAATGTCTTTCAAAAAAAAATGATGTTTGTTATCTCCCTCGTAATAGATCTGAAAAACAGGTTCTTTAAACCCGGCGTCCAGCAGGGTGAACAGCCCTGTGTCGGGTGATACAATATACTGATTTTTGTATTTTGTAATAAGGTAACGCGAATTGTCAACGGCGCTCGCTTTACTTAATTTGCTGCGGTCGGCAATAAATTTTACTGCTACTAGGTGTATCGTACCTTCCGGAAAATAAGGGAGGGCATTTTTTAAGATGAATGCCGCATCAGAAATGGTATTCTCTTTTATATCACAACTCAAATCGATGATATGAGGGGTGAGTTTTGACGATAGCAATTTTGCTTTAACTATGGCTAAGTAGGGGTCGCGATAACCCAGATCGGTCGTTAAAGTAATGATGCTCATTATTTTCTAAAAATAATTATTATTTATGCGCATTATTTTCTAAACTTGATGGAAGATTAACAGGGTTATAAACAAACACCGTCGCCCTGTGTTGTATAGGAAATGAACGAAAAGATAATTATTCTGGATACTGTTGAACCGGTTGAAATTTACGGTGTTAATGATGTGAAACTAAATGTTATTAAAAAACATTTTCCCAAACTTAAACTCGTAGCACGGGGCTATTCTTTAAAAGTACTGGGCGAACCAAAAGAAATCACGCGCTTCGAAAAAAAACTTGAATTATTGGTAGAGCACTACCATAAGAGCGGAATCCTTACCGACACGGTGATTGAACGACTGATGGGCCAAACCGGTGATAACCTGCTGGATTCAAGAGACGAAGTCCTTAACAACGACATCATCCTGTTTGGAAATAATGGTTTGGTGATAAAAGCGAAAACGGAGAATCAGCGCAAAATGGTGCATGGTGTGGGAAAAAACGACATGCTTTTTGCCGTTGGCCCCGCAGGAACCGGTAAAACGTATACTGCTGTGGCCTTGGCTGTTAGGGCACTTAAAAACAAGGAAGTGAAACGCATTATCCTTACCCGACCTGCAGTGGAAGCCGGTGAAAATCTTGGTTTTTTGCCGGGAGACATGAAAGAGAAACTCGATCCCTACATGCAGCCCTTATACGACGCTCTCAACGACATGATTCCGACCGAAAAACTAAATCAATACCTCGAAAGTCGCACGGTGCAAATTGCGCCACTTGCATTCATGCGTGGGCGCACTCTTGATAATGCCTTTGTGATTTTGGATGAAGCACAAAACACCACTGAAAGTCAGATGAAAATGTTTTTGACCCGGATGGGAGCCAACGCAAAGTTTATTGTTACCGGAGACGTGACGCAAATAGATTTGCCCAGCAAACACCCAAGCGGGTTACTTCAGGCTATGCGATTGTTAAAACAGGTGGAAGGCATTAGCCTCATTGAACTCGACTCGTCGGATGTGATCCGTCATAAATTGGTAAAACTAATTATCGACAAATACGAAGGTAAAACGAGTTCTAATTGAATTTTCGGTGTTCTACTTTATTTAGCTCATCTTTGGTTAATGACTTAAAATAATCAAACGTAATTTTCAATCCTTCTGCCCTGTTCACTTTTGGTTCCCAACCTAAAATTTCGCGCGCCTTTGTAATATCGGGACGACGTTGTTTGGGGTCGTCTTTGGGTAAAGGTTTAGAAATTAGTTTTTGTTTGGCGCCGGTGAGTTTCAATATCTCATCACCAAATTCCTTAATAGTAATCTCGCTTGGGTTACCAATGTTAACAGGTAAGTGGTAATCGCTCATCAGCAAACGAAAGATACCTTCAACGAGATCATCCACATAACAAAAACTCCGCGTTTGAGACCCGTCGCCAAACATGGTGAGGTCTTCTCCACGCAGTGCCTGTCCAATAAACGCCGGCAATACACGTCCGTCATTTAAACGCATGCGCGGCCCATAGGTATTAAAAATGCGGATGATACGGGTTTCCAAGCCATGATAATCGTGATAAGCCATGGTAATGGCTTCCATAAAACGTTTGGCCTCATCGTAACACCCACGAGGTCCTACCGGATTTACATTTCCCCAATATTCTTCTGTTTGCGGATGCACGTGAGGGTCGCCATACACCTCACTGGTGGACGCCACCAACACGCGCGCTTTTTTTACACGTGCCAATCCCAATACATTATGCGTTCCTAATGAGGACACCTTCAATGTTTGAATGGGAATCTTTAAATAATCGATGGGACTTGCCGGAGATGCAAAATGCAGGATGTAATCGAGCTCACCCGGAACAAACA
Organism: bacterium; assembly: GCA_029945625.1. Taxonomy (GTDB): domain Bacteria; phylum Bacteroidota; class Bacteroidia; order B-17B0; family Aurantibacillaceae; genus Aurantibacillus. Next base: position 189,598 of record JAQSCW010000055.1, on the reverse strand, counting down.
CAAATTTTGACACGTCGTGATGGTAAAACTCAAAGTGTTCGAGTTTAAACAAGTGTTCAATGTTTTTGAGGTCACCGGTAATAAGGTTATCCATGGCCACTACGTGCATGCCTTCCTTTATAAAACGATCGCAAAGGTGGGAGCCCAAAAACCCTGCTGCTCCTGTGATCAAAACTCTCTTCATAATTTTATTCTGACTAAATTATCGTAAATGATTTCGAAACCAAAACAGATTCCGTTTAATTTGTTTTTACTCCTATGCAATAATAATTATAACCCAAACTTTTCATTTCCTTGTGATCAAAGATGTTCCGTCCGTCAAAAATTAGTTTCGACTTCAACCGTTTTGTAACCTCCTCAAAATCGGGTGATCTAAATTCGGGCCATTCGGTAATAATCAACAGCGCCTCCGCATCATTCAGGGCATCATACATATCGTCGGAGTAGCCAATGGTATCCCCAATTATGCGTTGCGTTTCATGTTTAGCAATGGGATCGTAGGCCACCACCGAAGCCCCTGCCTTCACTAACTTTTCAATAATCACCAAACTCGGTGCCTCGCGCATATCGTCGGTCTTAGGTTTGAACGACAGTCCCCACAGGGCGAATTTTTTCCCTTTCAGATTGTTTTTAAAATGGTCTTTGACTTTATTGAACAATACTTCCTTTTGTGCCTCATTCACTTCCTCTACGGCATTGAGAATGCGCATGTCGTATTTTTTTTCTTTCGCCGTTTTAATCAGAGCTTTTACATCTTTCGGGAAACAGCTTCCGCCGTAACCCACTCCCGGGTAAATAAATTTAGGCCCTATTCTTCCATCACTACCAATTCCTTTACGTACCATGTTCACATCGGCACCCATGATCTCGCAAAGGTTTGCCACATCGTTCATAAAACTAATCTTAGTAGCAAGCATGGCGTTGGCGGCATATTTCGTCATTTCGGCACTGGGAATATCCATAAAAATAATTGGATGACCATTCATCAGAAATGGTTTGTACAAGCGTCGCATGATTTCCTCTGCTTCGTGACTATCGGTGCCCACCACGATTCTGTCGGGCTTCATAAAATCCTCTATGGCAGCACCTTCTTTCAGAAATTCGGGATTGGAGGCCACATAAAATTGAAGATCGGAACCTCTTTTTTCCAATTCGGTCTGCAAGGCCTTTCTCACTTTCTCGGCAGTGGTAACGGGCACAGTAGATTTGGTGACTACCACAATGGGTTTTTGCATGTACTGCCCAATTCCCGCGGCAACTGCCAACACATACTTCAAATCGGCAGAACCATCTTCATCGGGTGGCGTGCCCACCGCAATGAATGCTACTTCAGCATCTTTAATACTTTCCTGCAAGGAGGTGGAAAAATGCAAACGGTGCTTTAATGCATTGCGCTGCACCATTTCATCGAGGCCGGGTTCATATATGGGCAAAATGCCATTCTTAAGATTATCGATCTTTTTTTGATCAATGTCCACGCAGGTCACATCCATGCCTACCTCGGCAAAGCAAGTTCCTGTTACTAATCCTACGTACCCCGTTCCTATTACTGTAATTTTCATAAATCAAAAAATAAATGTTTGCTTTACTGACTCCTTACCTAAGTCAGGCACAAAATTCCAATACTGTTTTTGTGATATACCTGAGTGTTTCTTCATCCAGTTCGGTATGCATGGGCAGAGATAAAACAGATGCGCATACACGTTCGGTCACCGGAAAATCGCCCGGTTGGTAGCGCTCGCTGGTGTATGCTTTTTGCATGTGCAATGGAATTGGATAATAAATCATGGACGTAACGCCGCGCTCCGCCAACTGCTCACGCAACTTGCTGCGATCAATTCCATTGAGTAAGAGCGTGTATTGGTGAAAAACGTGTGTTGACTGTTTTGATCGCGAAGGTATTTTAAGTTTTGGATGATTGGCAAACGCCTTGTCATAAAAATCGGCCACCTTATTTCGGGCAGCCGCATATTCGTCAAGGTGCTTTAATTTGACTTTTAACACCGCCGCCTGAATGGTATCTAATCGTGAATTTACACCAAGCACGTCGTGCATGTATAGCACACTTTGTCCATGACTGGCAATCATTCTCAATTTCTTTGCCAACTCATCATCATTGGTATACATGGCGCCACCATCACCATAACAACCAAGATTCTTGCTTGGAAAAAAAGAAGTGCAGCCTACCGTTCCAATGGTGCCCGCTTTGTGGCGTGTGCCGTTTGAAAAGGTGTATTCAGCACCAATGGCCTGCGCCACATCTTCAATCACAAACAAGTTATGATTTTTGGCAATCGTCATAATTTTTTCCATATCGGCACACTGACCGAACAAGTGAACGGGCACAATGGCTTTTGTTTTTGACGTGATATTTCTTTCTAAGGCTTCGATGTCGATTTCAAAAGTGTTGGGATCAACATCCACCAGTACCGGCGTGAGTCCCAACAAACCAATCACTTCAGCAGTTGCAACATAAGTAAAATCGGCAGTAATCACTTCGTCTCCCGGTTTCAGACCCAAGGCCATCATGGCAATTTGCAGGGCGTCGGTACCATTGGCACATGGAATCACATGTTTCACGCCCAGGTACTTTTCGAAGTCGCTTTGAAATTCTTTTACGGCAGGTCCGTTTATGAAAGCAGTTGCGTTTATCACATCCTGAATTCCCGCATCAATTTCGGTTTTTATTTTTTCGTATTGACCCTTGAGGTCAACCATTTGAATTTTTTTTGCAGAGATCATCGTCAACTTTTGGAAGAGCGAAATTAGCGAATTTTAGCCATTTTCGGGAAAAAAAGGTTCAAAGGCCTTAGAGAACCATTCGGGCATCTGACACAATTTTGAAGTGGATTTATCGAGGCAAACAAGTGTCACCTTTCCTGTGTTGAGAAGTTCGCCGGCCGAGTTATAACATTCGTAGTGGAAGGGGATTCTGATTCCCTTTGGTTTTTCCCTGAGATAAGTAACCACGGTGATTTCGTCATCGTAATAGGCGGGTTTGAGGTAGTTAATCGAAAAATCAATCACCGGCATCAAAATTCCGCGGGCCTCTACTTCCTTGTAGCTGAATCCCAACAGGCGCATGGCCTCTACTCTTCCCACTTCGTAGTACTGAGCATAAATTCCGTAATAGGCATAGCCCATCTGATCTGTTTCGCCGTACCGCACTCTTATTTTTGCTTCTGCTTTTATCATGTTGTCCTTAATTACCGGTAAATTTAATCCATTTAGAAAACACTGCATAATTAAGCCTCATTTGCAAAACTCCTAATCTAACTTGCGATTAACTAGCGTTCTCAATCAATTCTTTAACAAAACTGTAGATTGGCGAACTAGTTGGGTGTTGCAACATGTATGGCGTGTGGCGGAGATTTCATTCTAAAGTGGCTTGCGATTATACCTATTCTTTGGATTTTATTCAATGGCGGGGGTTTGACGAGGAGAAACCAGTGAGAAAACACAACCTTTATTCACCCTTTCTCGTAGAAATAGTGGTTGGGGAATTGGCACAAGAGAAGGAATAAGGTGATGGCTTTTTGTTTTGAATAAGAGGCAATTTGTTACAGCCATGAAGGTGTTCTTTGATTGACTTCAGTAAATTTATTCAAAGATCCCGGGGTGGGACAAAAACAACTAACGTGTCATAGAACGAGAGTTCCGGCTATGAGTTTTTTTCAGCACGCCCCAGTTTCTACAAGAAGGATTATGGTTGGCAGAGGTATTGTTTTAATACTGCGATAGTTGGTTTTAACAACTAATTGATTTCTAATTAGCAAAAACTTTGGGATAAAACAAATTCTTCCGGCGCAAAAAACAGGCATAAAAAAATATATTAATAATCCTAGACCCTTTGCGAGATTTTCAGAAATTTTTTTTTTTGGATTTCCTATTGCAAACACAAATAATCACGCTATATTTACCAACACGTTTCCGTTGATTACTGATAACAACACAATATTTAAAACTTTTTTACAACATGATGAAAGAAAAAACTGCCGAGCAAGTTTGGAATGGTTGTCTCGAGATCGTACGAGACAATGTTAGCCCGCAGAACTTTAAAACCTGGTTCGATCCCATTAAGCCTGTAAAGATCAATAACGGGGTATTAACCATTCAGGTTCCTTCACAATTTTTTTATGAATGGATCGAAGAACATTATATTACCTTGATTAAAAAAGTAATTAAAAAAGAATTAGGAGCGGAAGGTCGTTTGGAATACAACATTATTATGGACAATGCCTCGGGCAAAACTGAAACGCCGATCACGTTTAAGTTGCCCAACATTAATACAAATTTAAAAAATCCGTCCGTTTCAATGCCAATTGATATTGGTGGATCGAACCCCATAAAAAATCCATTTGTAATTCCGGGTTTAAAAAAGGTTCAGGTGGAGTCTCAACTGAATCCCAATTATAGTTTTGATAATTTTGTTGAAGGAGATTGTAATCGTTTGTCACGCAGCGCAGGATATGCCGTTGCTCAAAAGCCCGGAGGAAATGCGTTCAACCCCTTATTGTTATACGGAGGAGTTGGATTGGGAAAAACTCACTTAGCTCAGGCCATTGGTATTGAAGTAAAAAAGAACTATCCTAACAAAACTGTATTATATGTACAGTCCGAAAAATTCATCACCCAATTCATTGAATCGATCAAGAACAATAATCAAAATGACTTTGTTCACTTCTATCAGATGATCGATGTGTTGATTATTGACGATGTGCAGTATTTTGCGGGTAAAGAAAAAACGCAGGATGTTTTCTTTCATATCTTTAATCACCTCCACCAACTTGGAAAACAGATCATCTTAACTGCCGATCGCGCTCCTGTTGATATTCAGGGCATTGAGCAGCGGTTACTGTCTCGTTTTAAATGGGGATTGAGTGCCGACCTTCAATCACCCGGACTTGAAACCCGTATTGCCATTTTAGATAAAAAAGTATATAATGAAGGCATTCAGCTTCCGAAGGAAGTGAATGAATACCTAGCATACAGCATTACGTCCAATGTGCGCGAACTGGAAGGGGCATTGATCTCCCTTTTGGCGCAATCGAGTTTAAATAAAAAAACCATTACGCTGGAACTGGCTAAGGCCATGATCGATAAATTTGTAAAAAGCACGGCACGCGAAGTGTCCATCGACTACATTCAAAAAGTGGTTTGTGACTATTTCGACCTTGCCATCGATACCATGAAGTCGAAGACACGAAAGAGAGAAGTTGTTCAGGCAAGACAAATTGCGATGTACTTTGCAAAAAGCATGACCAAATCTTCTTTGGCCACCATCGGCATGCATTGCGGCGGAAAAGATCACGCCACTGTGCTTCACGCCTGCAGAACGGTAAACAACCTCATGGACACCGATAAGCGGTTCAAGGCCTATATCGAAGAACTTGAAAAAAAGATAAGCATCACGAACTAATTCAAAAAAAAGAATGTAAAAAAAGCCCCTTCCTTGTGAGGGGTTTTTTGTTGGTAATTTTCAAGATTTTCTTTGCGTATGCCAAAATTCTCTGCTAGCTTTAGAAACTAATTGGTGAGTATGACGAACATTACGGTGATAGGAAGCGGAACTATGGGAAACGGCATTGCACATACGTTTGCGCAATGCGGTTACAAAGTGAATCTGGTAGATGTGAATGATGCGGCGCTTCAAAAAGCGCTGGCAACCATTACAAAAAATCTTGACAGACAAGTTCAAAAGGGAGGGATCACGGAAGAAGACAAAACGGTGACTCTAAAGAATATTAGCACTTCTACTGATTTGGTAAAGGCTTCTGCCAATGCCGACTTGGTGGTGGAAGCAGCGAGTGAAAACAAAGACATTAAATTTAAGATCTTCAGGCAACTTGATGAAGTGTGTAGTGCAGGAACTATTTTAGCCAGTAATACCTCTTCTATTTCCATCACCGAAATAGCCGCCGTAACAAAACGTCCGGATAAAGTGATTGGCATGCATTTTATGAATCCGGTGCCGGTGATGAAGTTAGTGGAGGTAATCCGAGGATACAATACCAGTAATACGGTATGTGATTTGATCATGGAAACTTCCCGAAAACTGAACAAAATTCCGGTAGAGGTGAATGATTTTCCCGGATTTGTGGCAAATAAGATTCTTATGCCCATGATCAACGAAGCCATCATCACCTTAAATGAAGGTGTTGCGGGCGTAGAAGAAATTGACACCGTTATGAAATTGGGAATGGCGCACCCCATTGGTCCATTGCAACTTGCCGATTTTATTGGACTCGATGTGTGTTTGAATATCTTGCGGGTTTTGCAGGACGGATTTGGAAATCCAAAATACGCACCAAGCCCTTTATTGGTTAACATGGTTACCGCCGGAAATCTCGGTGTGAAGTCGGGAATAGGATTTTATAATTATAGTGGGGGGAGCAAAGATCTGCAGCTTGCGGAACGATTCAAAAAACAGAAAATCTAGAACAAAAAAAATTTCTCTTGGTTACCCCATACAAAAATATTCTCGACATTGAGTATCCTAATATCCCCAGCGCCGGAGTTTATTATTTTACCACAAAAAGCGGATTGCGGTATGAAGTTCGTTTTGGCCGTTTACAGGACAATATCCTGCATGCCAACATTGTATTTGGCGTAATTGATGATGAATTTGAGGGGGAAGAATACGTGGCTACCAACCGCGGTGAAGTGTATCAGGTAATGAACACCATTGTTGAAATTGTGAAAAATTACATGAAAGAACACGCAAAAGTGAACGTGTATGAATTTAATGCGGTGGGCCGTGAGGGTGAAGATGAAAATGTTGAAAATGGACGTATGGCCTTATACAAGAGATTTTTGCCGAAGATCTTTGAAGATGGCTGGAAATTTAAAATCGACGGCAATTTTGCCCTGGTTACCAGAGCCTGATTCTCTAACTAAGTTCAGTTCCACGGCCTTACTTTTAAAAAGGAAGCCAATAATGACGACACCACCCCTACTTTCAGAACAAACTGCAAAAGAATTCAGAATTCCTGTTCTTACGGCCATTCTATTGATTCTCTTTCTCTTTTACATTGACGAAGGCTATTACAATTTTAAGTGGATGAAGGAACCTGGTAACTGGGTGGCATTTGTGATCTACCTGCTTGCTTTTGTATTCGGACAAATCATTTCTAGTTTCCTCATATTAAAGAAATACACCGGAAAATACAGAGTGATCCTCATCAGCCTTATAGGTATTCCTCTCGGCTTTGGGCTTATCATGTTACTTTTCTATTTGAGCAACCGGCTATAAGCCAAGCCATGCCTTGGCCGAAGTTCCAAGTATTTTTTCTTTTTCCTGATCACTTATGGGGGCAGATCTCACCAATTCACCCGGCACCGCTTCGCCCAAAGGAAAAGGATAATCACTTCCCTGCATTACTTTGTCGGCCCCAACAAGATCAATGACATACTGCAACATTTTGTGATCACACACATGACTATCCACCCAGAACTTTCCGAGGTATTCTTTGGGGTTGTTTGCATTGTCGATCGCCACCAAATCGGGACGACAGTCCCAGCCATGTTCGATACGACTAATGGTTGGCAAAAACGAACCGCCACCGTGCGCAAAGCATACTTTTAATTTTTTGTATTTTTCAAAAACACCGCCAAAAATCATGCTGCAAATGGCACGACTGATTTCGGCAGGCATCCCCACCAACCACGGCAGCCAATACTTACTCATGTGCTCTTGCCCCATCATTTGCCAGGGATGAACAAGAATTGCCGCGTTGAGCGATTCGCAGGCTGCAAAGATCTCATCAAATTGTGCTTCATTCAAATTCAGGTTGTTTATATTACTTCCAATTTGAACGCCTTTAAAACCATTCTTCATGCTCCGCTCTAATTCCTTTATGGCTACTCCGGTATCCTGCATGGGGAGCGTGGCAAGTCCTACAAATTTTCCCGGGTGATTCTCAACAGTAGCTGCAATATCGTCGTTCAGAAATTTACTTAATTCAAGACAGTCAGTTGGTTTTGCCCAATAGCTAAACATCACCGGAATAGTACAGATTACCTGCATATCCGCTTTGTGCGCGCGCATTTCCTCGAGGCGCACTTCAGCGTCCCAACAATTTTCGAGGATCTCCCTAAAGCGTTTGTTTCCTTGCATCATCCAGGCTTTGCCGGCCTCATGATGCTGAAGGGTGATAAAATCTCCGTATCCGAATTTTTTTGAAAAATCGGGAATGTGTTTAGGGATGATGTGTGTGTGTGTGTCTATTGTATACATGAGATTCAGGAACTTTATCGTCTTAGTTGGCGAATGGCGTCAATTTGCAGCTCAAAAGTACTTATTTGATTTCAGGAAAAATAAAAAGCGGGACAAAACCCGCTCAAGTTCTATTAACATGAATTATTTTCAATCATACCGGATCTTCCCTATCTCTCAGTTCGATCAGTTTTGCTTTTATGTTTTTTAATTTTTCAATCACGTCACCCTGTACATCCTCACTCTTCGAATTAAGTTTGCCCTTGAGTTGTTCTTTAGCACCCTGAATCGTGTACCCCTTTTGTTTTACCAGTTCCACAATATGGGCAATGTGTTCAATGTCTTTTTTGGTAAATAAACGATTTCCTTTCTTATTCTTCGTGGGCTTTAACACATCGAACTCCTTTTCCCAAAAACGAAGGGTACTGGCATTAAGGTCAAACAATTCAGAAACTTCGCCAATAGAATAGTAGAGCTTCTGTGTCTCTTCCTTTTCGTTTATTGCCATAATTGTTTAATTTGCTGCAATTAAAAGTAAACGTATTTAGGTAAATATCAAGTTTTAGTTTTCAACAGAAAAGACCCGATTTAAACAGGTGCCGCGATTTCAAAAAAAAACCACCCGGTTAAGGGTGGCTTTAGGAAGTCTCTTAATTTAAGGTGATGTTGTAAACTTTTCCGTTGATGGTCACCGTAGCATTCATGTCGCAAGAGCTGGCACTGCCATAGTCGATCAAACGCAAGGGCCTGCTACCGGGGGTATACGCGATGGTGCCGCTGATAAAAGGATGTCTTTTTGGACGAAGCGGATCAGGTGCGCAATTGAAATCTCTGATAAGATCAGTAGCTACCGCCGTATAATTTTCGCCTTTTGCATTTACGCCGGTGGCCGTGCCATTCAGCTTCACAATGGCCTTATTCCAGATGATGTGCAGTGATTGTCCCCTGTAACAGGTAGTATCATTGGTATTCATCAGTTCCTTTGTGCGTGAGCAACTCCATGAAATGGTGCCTCCTGAATTTGGTTTCACAATTGAGACATTGGCCGCAATGGCCCAGGTAAGATTTATTCCCGGCTGATCTCCCGCAGGAATACTTGGCGGTGTGGTATTCTTCACCGTTTTAGAAATAATGTTCACCTGATTTCCGTCCACCACATAATTTTGAGAGGATACACTCATTGAAAAACCCGGATTTCTGTAATACGCCGCGCTGCTTGGGGTGGAAGCAGAAAAGTCATAGATGAGTTTGCCGGTGCGGGTTCTTCCATCATAACCCACACAGCCGGTGGTTCCAAAATCAACAGTATAAATTTTAGTGCCTAAACCCGATACGGTGGCGCAGGGAGAGGCCGCAATACCATCTTCTTCTGTTATTCCGGTAGCCTCTGAAGATTTATAGGATACCAGAGAGCTGTTCTCCGACACCTCACCTCCCATTGATTCAATATCTGAAACAATGCTTTCGGCCATGTTATTATCCGTAGCGGTATTTTGTTCTGTATCAGGAGCAACTTCTTCCTTCTTTTTGCAGGAAGTGAAGATGACGGTGCTTGCAAGTGATACAATTGCAAGAGCAGTCCAGATCTTGTTTTGCGTTTTCATAGTGTGTGTTTTTGTTTGTTTGAATCTTTGATGCCGGTAAATACAAATGGTTTAATAGGCCCCCCCCTAACTATAGAATTTTGTCCCGCATCAATAATAAATTCCGTAAAAACGAAACTTTGTGCCGCTCAACTCCAGTGCCGGAGCAGGAAATTTGAGGATGTTCACAACCGAAAGTAAAGCCTTAAGTGCTTTCGATCGGCAGGGAATGCGAGTGAGGTCCACATCAACACTCAGGTAATACCTGCGCTCACGATTCATTGCATAAACAGTTCCGTCTTCATCTTGTGCGATGACATTATTATAGCGAGCGCCCAACATTCCGTAGGCACTATATCCAATGGCCAGATTGAGCCATTTGGGAAACCTACTTCCTTTCTTTTTGATAAACATAGAAGGATTAACACTCAGCCAATAAGTTTGTGCGTTATAGTCCTTGATCAACCGCGAATATTGATTCTCACCGAGTAACGAGGGATTGTATTGAGCCAAACCACTTCGGGCATAAGAGTATTTTATCACGATGCGGTGCTGTTTCCATACTGCTTCCTGAGAAATAGCCAGTGTAGTTCCCGCCAAATTCGCTACCATGTCTCCCCATGAAAAACCCCAGCCCTCGCTGTAACCATCCATAATCTCGACCAAAGTCATGTAGGCAAAACCAACACTTCCTCCTACGTATAATTTTTGTTTCTCGGTAAAGCCAGCCCATTCAAAGGCACTCATCATCAATCGTGAGGTTTGATAGTTGGTGAATGCATGCCCGCACTTATCCATTTGATTCCACTCCTGATTATCATTAAAAAAGTGAAATTCTCCTGTGTTGTATTGGCTGAACCAGATCTCGTGCAAACCCACCAACGAGGTAGCTGCAAGAGCGGCTGTGGCCGACACCACTAATAATTTCCTATTCCTGTAATTTACCCTAGCGAGAGAGTCGGATTGCGCGAAAGAAACGCTAAATAAAACGACACTGAGAAGGCAACACCAAAAGATCTTTTGCATCTGAGCAAAGATAACGGAAATTAAATGTCGTTATAGTCTACTAGGTCTCTCACCGACTCCAAATTTTGTTTTGATGTGTTTTTTGCCGGCAGCGGCACCTGAATGTTTCCATTTGGAGCACCAATTACATTGTTCAAATCGGCCGCATCATATATGTTTTTTTCATTGTAGTACGACCGGGTTTTTCCGAACACCAGTACCAGACCAAAATTCACATACAATGAATTTGGAAGGGACACTTTATAGAAATAGGTATTATAATTTGCTATAGGACGGTTTTTATTTGCCCCTTCTGAATAAAAAGAAATGTTATTGCGGGAACTTAGACCGGATGCCAAATAAAAATTAATATGGGAACCGGCGCGCACATCCACTCTCAGCCCTGAATTGAGTTCATATCGCGTAAAATGAAATGTGGCGTCAGAACTCTTGAAATATAAGGTGTCCACATTTGAAAAATTGTACATGCCCCCCTGCGGTCGGGTATACAAACTCAAAATAACCTTTGAATTTAAGGGCACGTTAACGCTCATGCTCCTTGGAAATTGAAGGCTCACGTTCACCTTATCAAGTCGTCCCACTCTTATTCCAATAAAAGGGAGATAATAGCGATTGCCCCATTGAAATGATTTTGTGATGCCCAAGCGCCAGTTAAAATTCGGACTTTCGTTTTGACTGTATATAAATGTACTTGCCAGCCGGTAATAAGGTTTTGAAGGTGAAGAGACGTCGCGGGTAAGAAAAGGAGATACATCGGCAAACCAAACTCCTTTTTTTCCGGTATTATAAATGTAACGCATACCGATGCCGAACTTCACCAGATTGTGATCGGTAATGCCGCTAAAAACGGGACGAAGACTCACGAACGTACCCGTGAGCAAAAGATGTGAATTCTTGGAGATGCTGTCGGCTCCCATCCAACTTTTTGTTGCCAGAGGCGTATAAAAATTTACATAAAATTGTTTGATACCGTAACTCTTTAATCGCTTGCTTAGAGCCTTTGAGGTGTCTGAAAACGGAACTTCCTTTTTTCGGTAAGCATCCACAGCAATCACCGTGTTAAAGTAGTGTTTGGGTAATTTAATCTTTAAACTGTCAAACGAACTTTGTGCAGGTAGTTGAAAACCCAACAAGAGGAAAATCCCCTTGCAAACAGGGAGCAAAAGACTATTTATGTTTTTTTTCAAACTAATCGCCTTTTTCCCGAATGGTATTTATCATTTCGCGTTTAAACTCTTCTTCTGCCAAGCGCAATTTCACCGTCTTTTTTACACCTATTATTCCTTTAATTCGTTCGCTGTAGTGTTTGTGTACATCGGCCTCCGCCTGTTTTGATTGCACGTCCAATTGGTACAACTCTTCTGCTTCATTGTCAGAAAGTTCTCCCGACTTTTTATGGTAGCTTGTCCTTAAATTTCGTTTAATAGCTCGTAATTTATCATTGTACTCGTTGTATACCGGCCAAAATTTCTCTGATTCGGCAGGTGTTAATTCAAGACGTTTTGAAATAAACGAAATTCGCAGCGCTTCCACCTTGTTCCTGTCTTGTTGCGCAGGAGAGCGCAGCGGACCAAAAAAAGTCGCTAAGAATAAAAGTATGGTGAAGAATCGTTTCATTTAAATTTCGTCAAGAAGTTCGTCAACAGAATTCGGTTTTACATTACTGTCGCTCCGGGTTTCCTTCAATTTAACCCCGCCTACCTCCAGTTTATCCTCCAGCTTCTTTGAATTTACAAGATCATATAATTGGTCTTCGTCGAGCGTTTCCAAATCTCTACTTTTGGTGAGCTCGCCCTTATCTATACAGGCCATACTTCCACAATCGCGCATGGTTTCAGGCTTAAAATAAAAATAATACATCCAGAGTCCAAGTATTACAAGCAAAGCAGCGGCAGCCGGATACAATACTCTATTTGGAAACAATCGAATGGTTCGACTCGTGCGGGGTGGGCTCAACTTCGCCCTTAGTATTTCTGCATTTTTTTGGAAATAGTGGGGGTCTACCACAAATGAATTTTGTTTTGACAATGATCCCGGCAACACTGCTTCTTCCTCTATGTGTACTCTGGCCGTAATTTGTGATGAAGAGCTATAAAAATAATCGGGAGGGGTCTCAAATCCGATTTCCTTGGCCCCTGCATTGAGATTCGGGAATGGAATCATTTCTAGAATTTGTTCGTTCTTAACAAAATAATCATGGGGCAAGTCAAATCCCTTTGCGTTTTTATATTTCAACAAATTCACAAATGTCTTATTTTCCTCCTCCCAAGCGATCCGTTCCATGATCGCGTTTGCCGTATTTTCAAAATAGCCCCCGGGAACCTGAAAACTGGCAGGTTCTTTTTTTGATTGACTATGTTTTTTTTTACTCATGTACTAGACAATGGACGGTATTTAATGACAAAAGTTTAACGGTTCACTAAAAAGTTCTCAATTTTTTTTGCTGCAATATGATAGCTCGCCTTGAGCGCTCCCACCGACGTTTCCAATATTTGTGACATCTCTTCGTAGGGCGTTTCATCGTAATAGCGCATATTGAACACAAGGCGCTGTTTTTCGGGAAGGGTGAGGATGGCCTGTTGCAACTTCAATTGAATTTCGTCACCGGTAAAATACGCATCACTTTCAAGATTCTTACTCAATTCGTATTCAATGGGATGTATGGAGGTTGTTTGATTACGCTGTTTTTGTCTCAAAAGACCAAGTGCTTCGTTAGTTGCAATCCGATAAATCCAGGTATAAAGCTGACTTTCACCCTTAAAATTCTCCAATCCTTTCCATATTTTGATGAATGTGTTTTGCAGCACATCGTCACTATCGTCGTGACTGATAACGATTTTCCGAATATGCCAGTACAAACGTTGCTGATATTTAGAAATGAGGCGTTCAAGGGCCGAATTCCGCGTGGTTTCGTCGCGAAAAAGTTCTAATATGACGTCATCCTCCAAAGGTTTCACCGTTCTTTATACTTGGACGTAAATTTAAAGTAAAAGTTTAATTTTGCTTTAAAACTTTTTATGGAGCTATTGAACAGGATCAGAAAGCAGGAGAATCTTCATATTGTGTTTTGGCTCCTCAAAGACAGTTGCTGGATGCTGGAGATCAAATGGCTGGGTACGCTGATGATAGTGCCGGCGCTCTTTGTGGCCTTGCGTATTTCATATATGTCTCGTTTGTTAAATGAGTTCTACCTCAATATCGCCATTTTCTTTTGGATCACGGCCAATAGTTTTTGGATGCTGGTAGAGTTTTTTTATAATAATCAGTTTAAATATCTGGCGGGAATTCCCTTTGCATTGGGGTTTATTTTTGTGGGCATCTATTTTTACAAGTCGCGCTCAAAGCTCGTGAAATCGGTATAAACAGGTGAGTGCTAGCGCTATTCTGAATCGCCATTTTCATCAAAAAAAAATTCAGAAATCCGGCTAAATCCTTAACTTTACCGCTCTAATAACAGGTTATGATTGAAACAAAACCGTACCAAACCAAACATAAAATTCGAATTGTTACCGCAGCTGCACTATTCGATGGGCACGATGCCGCTATCAATATCATGCGTCGTGTGATGCAAAGTACAGGAGCAGAGATCATTCATTTGGGTCACGATCGCAGTGTACAAGAAATTGTAGATTGCGCCATTCAGGAAGACGCCAATGCAATTGCCATTACCAGTTACCAGGGAGGTCATAACGAATATTTTAAATACATGTTCGACCTTCTAAAGGAACGCGGTTGCGGGCACATTAAGATTTTTGGCGGCGGTGGTGGCACCATTTTGCCTTCCGAAATAGAAGAACTTCAAAAGTACGGAATTACACGCATTTACCACCCCGACGATGGACGCTCCATGGGTCTGCAGGGGATGATCAACGACGTGCTCAAATTGAGTGATTTTCCAACAGGTGCTAATCTCAACGGAGAAGCAAAATTGCTTAAGCAAAGAGATCATAAGTCCATAGCCAAATTAATTTCAGCTGCCGAGAACTTCAATGAAGAAAGCAAATCGGTTTTGACAAAGATCCGGGAAGAAGCGAAGTCTTCCAAGACTCCCGTTATTGGAATTACCGGAACAGGGGGAGCCGGAAAGTCATCACTTGTTGACGAATTAGTGAGACGCTTTCTAATTGATTTCCCCGATAAACATGTGGGAATTATCTCAGTTGATCCCAGTAAACGAAAAACCGGTGGCGCACTGTTGGGAGACCGTATCCGAATGAACTCCATTAGAAACGAGCGGGTGTACATGCGTTCGCTGGCAACGCGACAAAGCAATTTGGCCCTTAGTAAATACGTTCAGGATGCAATCGACATCATAAAAGTATCGGGATTCGATTTGGTGATTATTGAAACTGCAGGAATTGGACAGAGTGATACCGAAATTATTGAGCACAGCAATATGAGTTTGTACATCATGACTCCTGAATTCGGAGCTGCCACTCAGCTCGAAAAAATTGATATGCTCGAATTTGCAGACATTGTGGCGATCAATAAATTTGATAAACGCGGCGCACAAGATGCTCTGCGGGATGTAAAAAAACAATACAAGCGGAACCATAATCTTTGGGAAACAAAAGACGAAGACATTCCGGTATACGGCACCATTGCCTCACAATTTAACGATCCGGGCACCAATACGCTCTACCGTGCCTTGATGGACAAACTGGTGGAGAAAACTCATTGCGATTTGAAATCAACTTTTAAAATCAGTGATGAGATGAGCGAAAAGATTTATATTATTCCTCAAAATCGCACAAGGTACTTAAGTGAGATTTCTGAAGGTTCACGTAGCTACGATCAATGGGTGGAAGCACAGGGTGAGATCGCATTTAAATTGCAAAGTATCCGCAATACCATAGAAACGATCAAGTCTTCAAAAGTAGAGGATAAGGATCGCATCCTAAAAACTCTGGCGGCGGAAGCAGAGCAAATCAGTTTGGATCTCGACGCTCGCAACTTAAAAACTCTGGAAACTTTTTCTGAAAAGAAAAAAAGGTACACCGATGAATTTTATATTTTTAAAGTGCGTGATAAAGAACTTAAAATTAAAACGCATTATGAAAGCTTATCACATTCACAAATTCCAAAAGTATCAGTCCCAAAATTTTCGGGCTGGAGTGATATTTTGAAATGGAGTTTACGGGAAAATTTTCCCGGAGAATTTCCGTACACTTCGGGAATTTATCCATTTAAGAGAGAAGGCGAAGACCCTACCCGCATGTTTGCTGGTGAAGGTGGACCTGAACGCACCAATAAGCGATTTCACTATGTGAGTCTGGGCATGCCGGCTCACCGCTTGAGCACAGCATTCGACAGCGTTACGTTATATGGCAATGATCCTGATCACCGACCCGATATTTTTGGTAAGATTGGTAATAGCGGGGTAAGTGTATGTTGTTTGGATGATGCCAAAAAACTGTACAGTGGGTTTAATTTATCCGATCCAAAAACATCGGTCTCCATGACCATTAATGGTCCGGCAGCCACCATTGCGGCATTTTACATGAATGCAGCCGTTGATCAGCAGTGTGAGTTATACATCAAAAAAAACGGGCTGGAAAAAGAGATCGGAAAAAAGATTGACGATTTTTTTAAGGCCAAAGGCACAGCGCGTCCCAAATACAATGAGGCTGAGCTCCCCGAAGGAAACAACGGTTTGGGATTAATGCTCCTGGGAGTTACGGGCGACCTGGTGTTGCCAAAAGATGTGTACGAAAAAATAAAGTCAGAAACATTGGCACAAGTTCGTGGTACTGTTCAGGCCGATATTTTGAAAGAAGATCAGGCTCAGAATACGTGCATTTTCAGTACAGAATTCAGTTTGCGGGTGATGGGCGACGTACAACAGTATTTTATCGACAAAAATGTACGTAATTTTTATTCTGTATCCATAAGTGGCTACCATATTGCAGAAGCGGGCGCCAATCCCATTTCACAACTTGCCTTTACTCTCTCCAACGGATTTACCTTCGTTGAATATTATTTGAGTCGCGGCATGAATATCAATGATTTTGCGCCCAATCTTTCCTTTTTCTTCAGCAACGGCATTGATCCCGAATACAGTGTGATTGGTCGTGTTTCGCGCCGAATCTGGGCAAAGGCCATGAAGAACAAATACCATGCTAACGAAAGAAGTCAGATGATGAAATACCACATTCAAACATCGGGACGCTCGCTGCATGCACAGGAGATTGATTTTAATGATATTCGTACCACCCTGCAGGCTTTGTATGCGATCTATGATAATTGTAATAGTTTGCACACCAATGCCTACGATGAAGCCATTACTACACCAACCGAGGAAAGTGTGCGCAGGGCGATGGCCATTCAACTCATCATTAATCGTGAATTGGGACTTGCAAAAAATGAGAACCCCTTACAAGGTTCATTTATCATTGAAGAACTCACCGATTTGGTGGAGGAAGCCGTATTGACCGAATTTGACCGCATCACAGAACGCGGCGGTGTTTTAGGCGCGATGGAAACCATGTATCAGCGAAGCAAAATACAAGAAGAAAGTTTGTATTATGAAACGCTCAAACACAATGGTGAGTATCCAATCATTGGCGTAAACACATTTCTAAGTTCTAAAGGAAGTCCAACCATGTTGCCAAGAGAAGTGATTCGGTCTACCACCGAAGAGAAAGAAGCGCAGATCACCACACGCAATAATTTATGGGAAACCCACAAAGATAAGCGGGTTCAGGTATTAAAAGACCTTCAGTATGCCGCTATACACAACCGGAACATGTTTGAAGGTTTAATGGAGGCTGTAAAGTATTGTTCGCTGGGTCAAATCACCAATGCCTTGTTTGAGGTGGGCGGTCAGTACCGGAGAAACATGTAATTTTTTCGTTATTCTGAAAGTATAGAATGTCTCTTCACATGTGCGGGATCTTTTGGTAGGTTCAATACTGATTCTCCCTCAACGCCTTAACAACCGGAGCACTCAGCAGAATAATTTGCTTGGTCATTCTAAGCTCCTTCGTGGGATAGGAACTGCAGAAGATGTAGCAAGCGGCAAAGGACAAGTGGTTTAATGGACACCCCGGCATTAGTACGTTAGATCAACTCAGACTTGTTTTACAATTTACTCTTTCAAAGAAGGAACTGTCACTAGTTAGCTTTCATTTTGAATTTCATTTTTTCTGCATAGCTCTGCCGCTGAATAGCAGAGCTGCCTCCAGCGCCTTAAAAACGATGCTTATTCAGGTAATTTTAATTCTTAACTCCGATAGCGGCAGTACAAACTATTGCTAAAAAAAATAACTAAACAAGTCACACTTGCAGTTGGCCATAAATGCACCACGGGTAATCTGATTCGAGCTCACGTTAACATGAATATAGCAAATCATTGAATGACTATCAGCTCATATCAGTCTGCTGTTCTTCTGCCATTTTACAAAGCGGCGATGGCTTTGCGGATGGAGCCGAATGAAAGTTAAGACCTTAGGGAGGCAAAAAAATCCTCTTTAGGGCTTCAACAAAATCTTGAAAGATCAGATTAGTCGCGTACATCCGGCCATTAAACTGCCAGCGTATAGTTAGCTTTTGGTTTTAAGTAAGACTCGTCTTGCCGCAGCCAAACCTAAATCTCTTCCAATTTATTCAAAAACACTACTCTTCTCATTTACAGTATCTTACCATCTATAAAACGTTAATTCTGTCAATATAATGACAATATTTATATAAATTTTGTCAATACATTGACACTTTTTGCATAATTTTAGTCATTGTATTGACTAAATCTGTATATTTGAGTATGGAAATTGTGCGGTTTCAACTTCAGGAACTTTTGAAAAGTCTAAAACCACAAAAGGTAACGTTGTTGCTCGGCGCCCGCAGAGTAGGAAAATCGATTCTAATTGAAGAACTCCTGAAGATATACAAACGCCCTTACCTCTACCTCAACGGAGAAGACGAGGACACTCATTTATTACTGGCCACCCGCAGCGTGAGCAATTATTCCAGGGTGTTAAATGGAAACGACCTACTCGTCATTGATGAAGCTCAGAATATTCCGGATATCGGCAAAAAACTCAAATTGATGGTCGATTCAATTAAAGGACTAAAAATTCTCGTCACCGGCTCATCCTCATTTGATATTTTAAATGTTTCCGGGGAACCCCTTACAGGAAGAAGCATGACTGTTTATCTTTATCCCATCTGGCAAGGTGAACTGAAAGAAAACACACTTCAAACAAAACAACATCTGGAAGATCGTTTGATCTACGGGTCTTATCCCGAGATCTGGCAGCTGAAAACAGGGGCTGAAAAAAAACGCTACTTAACTGATCTCGTAAATTCCTATCTACTCAAAGACATTCTCATTTTAGATGGCTTGCGAAATGCAACGATCGTTTACAGTTTGCTTAAGATGATCGCGTACCAAATCGGAAAAGAAGTCTCTTACAACGAATTGGGAAAGTCCTTAGGCATCAGCAAAAACACTGTTGAAAAGTATCTTCACTTGCTCACCAAAGTTTTTGTACTCTATAAAGTATCAGCCTACAGCAATAATTTACGAAAAGAGATTTCAAAAAGTCAACGCTGGTATTTCGTAGACAATGGAATCCGTAATGCGGTCATCGGCGATTTTGAACCTCTGGCCCTAAGGCGCGACGACGAAAAAGGCCTGTTATGGGAAAACTACCTGTTCATGGAACGGCTGAAACGAAATACCTATAAAAAAATAAATCCTCAATATTACTTCTGGCGTACCTACGATCAACAAGAAATTGATTTGGTAGAAGTGAAAAACAACACCATTAGTGCATTTGAATTTAAATTCAGTTCGAAAAAAACACCTAAAAAACCCATCGCGTTTGGCAAGGCTTATCCTAAGGCGGGGTTTAAGGTCATTAACGATAAATCGTATTTGAGTTTTATTCTTTAGAGTAAACTAAAGAGCATCCGCTTTGGGGAATCAGTGAAATCTATTATCCGAACAACGGGAGAGATATAACTATTTCAAATGTTCCCAATACCACTGCATCGATTCTTTTAATCCCTCTTCAAGGGTGTGACCCGGCCGATACCCCAATATGTCCTCCGCTTTCGTGATGGAAGCCAATGAATGAGGAATGTCCCCGGGGCGTTCCGGTCCATAAAGAATCTTCACATCGGCAATAGCGGAATCATACAAACTAAGAAATTTCTTCAGCAAGCCCGTCAGTTTGTTCAGATCGGCACGTTCTCCCACGGCTGTATTAAATACTTGGCCTATTGCCGACGTATTCACGGTAAGGGCCGCCAAATGATTCATCTGGATCACATTGTCAATGTACGTGAAGTCGCGTGAATGCGTGCCATCTCCATTAATCAAGGGTGATTGATGACCAATCAATAGTTTTGTGAACTTGGGAATTGCCGCCGCATAAGCCCCCTCGGGATCCTGATGGCGGCCAAATACATTAAAATAACGCAAACCAATAATCTCCATTCCGTAATTTTGCGAGAATACATGCGCGTACAATTCATTGGCATACTTTGTTACCGCATAGGGCGACAGTGGTTTTCCAATTACCTCTTCAAGTTTTGGAAGTGCTGTTGAATCCCCATACGTGGAAGAACTTGCTGCATACACAAATCGTTTCACCCCGGCATCCCGTGCGGCAACCAATACATTTAAGAAACCGCTTATGTTCACCTCGTTGGTAGTGATGGGATCACTCAATGAACGTGGCACCGACCCCAATGCCGCTTGCTGAAGAACAATATCCACGCCCTTCATTGATAATCTGCAGACGTCAAGATTTCGAATATCCCCTTCAATGAGTTGAAACGCACTGTTGTGTAGAAATCCTTCCAAGTTTTTTTTCTTACCGGTAGAAAAGTTATCGAGACAAACAACAGTATTACCCTGTAGTAATAGATCATGACATAAATTAGAACCTATAAATCCCGCACCACCGGTAACCAATACTTTTAAATTACTAATCTTCTTATAGGACATCTGTCAACTCAAATTTTAATTATTCGGCTCCATTTTCAAAAACAAACAAGAATCCACCTCTGCCTCCACCCTCTTCTTCTAAATCCCTTTTTGGAATGCATGAAAGTACAATCTTTCCCATTATGAAGCATAGCCCGCCTAATTGTGTTTTCACTGGTTTTTAACAGCTACCCAATTACATTCATTTTATAAATTGCTCATCCAGTCATTGCAACCTTCCGCTGCAAATACGTAAATGCCAATCAAACGGAAAGGCTATTTCAACATTATTCCTTATTTGATTTTAAAAGAAAATGGTTATCTTGTAGGATATTTCAGGGAAATGAAACACATTCTAACATTTCTTTTTTTTCTCTTACAGGTTTTTCTTTTTTCTCAAAACAGTAAAAGAACCATTGATTCCATCGAAACTATTATTCGTACCAGCACAACTACTGACCAAAAACTGCTTGAAAAGGCAGGGTTAATCACCCGCTACTTCACAAGTGGTCAAACGGCAGTTGCACAACAACTCTATGAAGAGACCCGAGAAGAAGCCATTGTTGCACAGTCGCAAATAGGTTTAGCAGCAGCTTATCACGCCAGAGGTACACTTTTTTATTACCAATCACTCTATGATTCGGCTCTTCACTATTTTACGAAGGCCCTTGAGATTAGGGAGCGCATAAAGGATGTGATTGGTGGACTGAAATCGCTGGGTAATATTGGTTCTATCTATTTTATGCTGGAAGACAACAAAAAAGCCCTGTATTATTACGAAGAAACGATGAAGAAAGAAGCTGAAGCGCATCTTGAAGAGGGCACTTACTTTTCAATAAACAATTTAGGTTATGTGTATTCAAAATTAAAAATGAATGAAAAGGCCCTCGCTTACTTTAAAAAAGCACAGAGAATATATGAGGCAAAAGGCAGTAAAGACAATCTGATCTATACCTACGATGGCCTTTCAACCGTGTACAAGGATCTCAAAAACTTGGACAGCGCGTTGTATTTCGCCGAAAAGTCGAAAGATTTAGCGGAAGCATTAAACGAACAGAGCTCATTGAGTTACGAACTCACACAAATAGGCATCCTCTACATGAATTTAAAGAAGTATGAACTCGCAAAAGCAAATTTAGAAAAAGCGCTTGCAATGGCCGAATCATTTCAAGACCTGCGCCTGCAACACTCTATTTACGGCAATTTGGCTGCTATTGCGGTAGAAAATGACCAAATGGAAACGGCCTTTGTTTTTATTGAAAAGATCTTGGCCATGCCTGTAGCGTTGCAAAAAGTGATGAATACGGAAGATCTGAATAAATTATTTGCGGAATACTATTACAAAAAAAAGGACTTCAAAAAAGCATTTGAGTACATTCAAAAATACGATGTTTACAAGGATAGTTTGTATAATCTGGAAACCACAAAACAGATTACGGAAATGCAAACCAAATTTGAAACAGAGAAAAAAGAAAAAGAAAATCAATTACTGCAACTTGAAAACTCATCTTATAAAGTTACCCGAAATTACCTCGCGGTCATTCTTCTTTTTGCTCTTGCGGGAATAGTGGGAGCGATTTTAGCCTATCGCAAAATAAAACAAGCAAACATGTTACTCGCAGAGCAAAAACTACTGGTGGAAGCAAAGCAAAAAGAGATTCTTGACAGCATCCATTATGCGAAACGCATCCAATATGCCCTTCTGGCCGGCGACCATGTGATGAAAACTAATGTTCCCGATCATTTCATTTTATTTAAGCCAAAAGATGTGGTGAGTGGAGATTTTTACTGGGCAGCACCCACCTCCGAAGGATTTGTGTATGTTACCGGCGACTGCACCGGCCATGGCGTTCCCGGGGCATTTATGAGTCTTTTAAACATCAGCAAACTGAGCCAGATCGTGAATGAGAATCACATCACCCGACCCGACCTGATCCTAAATGAAGCGAGAACCGAAATCATCAAGGCGCTCAATCCCACCGGCTCGGAACATGAAAGCAAAGACGGCATGGATGCAATAGTTTGCAACTTAAAATTGAAGGATAAAAAGCTGGAATACGCAGCGGCCAATAATTCCTTTTATGTAGCCAGAAACAATGCTCTACTGCATTGCAAGGCCGACAAAATGCCGGTAGGAAAAGGTCACGATGATTCTGTTTCCTTTACCTATAATGAATTAGCCCTTCAATCAGGAGATGTTATTTACACACTAACGGATGGATTTCCCGATCAATTCGGGGGGCCCTTGGGAAAAAAATTCAAATCCAAACAACTCGAAGAAATTCTGCTTGCCCATCACCTGCTGCCTATGGAGGAACAAAAAAACAAACTCACCGAAGCGCTCCGGCAATGGATGGGAAACCTCGAACAAGTTGACGATATTTGCATCCTTGGCGTCAAAATTACGTAATATGCCTTCCCTTATTATTTTACGCGGACTCCCCGGTTCGGGAAAATCAACGCTTTCGGGCATTTTGGCCGAAAATGACAACTGGCCCGTCTTTTCTATTGACGACTATTTTACAGATTCGATAACAGGAAGCTATGCTTTTAGGTACCGCGACAATCATCTGGCTTACCAGTGGTGTGAAAATGAAACAGAAAAGGCGATGGTAAAAAAAACGGAAAAGATTTTCATCGACAACGCTTTTACTCTCGAATGGGAATTGGAACCTTATTTTGCCTTAGCCAAGAAGCATGACTACGCCATTTTTGTGGTTACCGTTGAAAATAGGCATCAAGGCACCAACTCACATGAGGTAAGTGAGGACCAGCTGAAAAAAATGGCTGAAAAATACAAAGTTGTCCTGTATTAGCAGGAACTCACAGCCAATCTCACTACTTTTGTTAATTCATTTTAAAGGAAAGGTTTGAAGGAATTCTGCTGGCTTTTTTCATGTATCTTTACCCTTTAAATTTATTATAGAATTATGCGGTACATTGCCTTTTTTCTTTTCATTCTACACCTTTCTTTTGTCTCAGCTCAAACTACTGATTCTAAGGGAATGAAGCAGGGTTACTGGAAAAAGAAAGACGATGCCAATAAATTGGTGTACGAAGGGGAATTTAAAGATGATAAGCCCGTTGGGAAATTCAAATATTATTATCCTAACGATTCGGTTCGCGCCATTATGCAATTTAAAGATGGCGGGAAAATCGCCTATGCAAAATTATTCCACCCCAGCGGAAAACGCATGGCAGAAGGAAAGTACATCAATAAAGAAATTAAGGACAGTGTTTGGACGTATTATGATGAAGCGGGTGTGTTGATCTCAAAAGACAATTTTAAGGCAGGGAAAAGATCGGGGAAATGTTTTGTTTACCTGCCCGAAGGTGCAATCTCAGAAGAACGCAATTACAAAGAAGATCTGCAGGAGGGCATATTTAAGGTTTATTTCGATGGTGTGCATTTAAAATCAACGGGCAAATTTGTAAATGGGAAGATGGAAGGCCGTGTTGCCTATTTCTACCCAAATGGTGTGGAAGTTGCTGCAGGTTACTACAAAAACGGACAAAAGAACGGACCCTGGATCTACAAGACGGAAAGCGGTAAGATTAGGGACAAAGAATTATACGTGAACGGAAGTCTGGCTTCTAAAAAAGAAACAGATGAATTTTTTTTAAAGTCTTCCACATCAAACGAGAAGAAAGAAAAAACGGTGAGCAAAGAGCCTGCCCCGAAAAAGACAGGAAAGGCACCAGAGACATCACATGAGTAAGCAAGGGAAAGTATTAGTGGCGATGAGCGGTGGTATCGACAGCAGTGTTACCGCTATGATGCTGCACGAGCAAGGCTACGAGGTGATTGGAATTACCATGAAAACATGGGACTATGAAAGCTCAGGTTCCAGCAAACGTGAAACAGGTTGTTGCAGTCTGGATAGCATTAACGATGCAAGGAGCATGGCCGTGTCCTTTGGATTCCCCCATTACATTTTGGATATACGCGGCGAGTTTGGCGAGTTCATCATCAATAATTTTGTAGAAGAATACCTGGCAGGTCGCACTCCCAATCCATGTGTGCTGTGTAATACGCACATTAAATGGGATGCGTTGTTAAAGCGTGCCGATATGTTGGATTGTGAATTTATTGCAACAGGTCATTACGCACAGGTTCGCGAAGAAAATAATCGACGGGTGATCTTTAAAGGACTTGATCAAACAAAAGATCAAACCTATGTGCTTTGGGGATTAGGTCAAGAGAGTCTGAAAAGAACGATGTTCCCGCTGGGTAATTTCAAAAAATCGGAGATCAAACAACTCGCCAAAGATGCAGGCTTTTTTGACCTTGCCAATAAAAGTGAGAGTTATGACATTTGTTTTGTGCCCGACAATGACTACCGCGAATTTTTAAAACACCGTATGCCCGATCTAGCTGCAAAAGTTGATGGGGGTAATTATTTTTTTAAAGGTAAGCTTGTTGGAAAACACCGGGGTTATCCATTTTATACCGTGGGCCAGCGAAAAGGACTTGACATTGCACTGGGGGCACCCGTATTTGTAAAAGAAATTATTCCGGAAACAAATACGGTGATCTTAGGTGACAAAGAGGATCTTCAAGAAAACCATTTACAAGTGAGAGATTTTAACCTCATTAAATATGAAAGTTTGCCTGAGGACTTTGTGGGATTGACCAAGATTCGTTATAAGGACCCCGGAACGCTAGCTACCATTAATACCATTGATGCTAAACTGGATGTAATCTTTCACGCGCCCGTGAATGGGGTGGCGCCGGGACAAAGTGCCGTGATTTACGAAGGAAATGACTTGATTGGGGGCGGATTTATTGACCGCAAAAAATCACTCTTTTAAAACGTTTCCAACATCCGAACGTTTAATACTGCTGGCGGGCAGAGTTTGAATATTTGCATTATTCCATTAAATTTACCATTCTAACCTCCAACAGATTAGTATGAAAAAAGCATACATTTTTCCGGGACAGGGTTCTCAATTCCCCGGAATGGGCAAAGTACTTTATGAGACCAATGTGCAGGCCAAAACTTTATTTGAATCGGCAAATGATATTCTTGGATTCAGGATCACGGATACCATGTTTTCAGGAACCGAAGAGGAATTAAAACAAACTCGAATTACTCAACCTGCCGTATTTCTTCATTCAGTGGCACAGGCCGCCACCCTTGGCGATAGCTTCTCACCAAATATGGTGGCAGGGCATTCGCTGGGTGAATTTTCGGCACTGGTGGCAAACAAAACCCTCAGTTTTGAAGATGCATTAAAATTAGTTTATAAACGCGCCATGGCCATGCAAAAAGCCTGTGAACTCAACCCCAGCACCATGGCTGCGATACTTAACCTTGATGATGCCATTGTAGAAAAGATTTGCGCAGATATTACAGCTGCAGGAAACGTGGTGGTTGCAGCCAACTACAATTGTCCCGGTCAGTTGGTGATCTCCGGAAGTATGGAAGGAATTGCCATAGCTTGTGAACAGCTCAAAGCAGCCGGGGCCAAACGCGCTCTGGTGTTACCGGTTGGGGGAGCATTTCACTCGCCCCTTATGGAACCGGCGCGAGTTGAACTGGCGGCCGCCATCAACAGCACCCACTTCAGTACTCCTATTTGTTCGGTTTACCAAAATGTTACGGCACATGCGGTGTCTGATCCGGGGGCTATTAAACTAAATCTCATTGCACAATTAACTGCCCCTGTAAAATGGACACAAAGCGTACAACAAATGATCACCGACGGGGCCACAAATTTTATTGAAGTGGGTCCGGGTAAAGTACTTCAGGGCCTTGTGAAAAAAATAAATGCCAGTGCTGAGGCTGTCAGTGCTTAAATCCTAACTATGAAAAAAACTTCCCTCCTCCTTATTGCATTCTTTACATCCTTTTCCCTGTCTTCGCAGATTGGGTCATTCAAACGATTAAAAGGCATTGGTGTTTTTGGGTCGGGGACCTTAAATAAACACGAATATGTAAACAAAAACACACCCTTAAAAGACACCATGTACCGTATTGAGGATTATTATCCGCAATCCCATATTTCAAAAGAGTTTCTGAATTGGGGGGCCGGTATTTTTGTGGAAATTGGAATCAAAAAATTTAGATGGCAATCTGAATTGGAGTATATTAACAAGGGTGCTAAGGAAATGCCCTTGGTAAATCCGTTCACCGGCGAGCGGTCAGGTGCTTATGCCAATAATAAGCTCACCTATATTCAATGGAACAATTTTCTAAAATTTTATTTTCCTCTTACTTATGCCACCCAATGGTATATAATGCCCGGCATAAGGGTAGAGTATCTTTTCAAAAGCAGCACACCAGTATTTTCCGATTACGCAGGAGGATTTCCAAAATTCTGGTTTAGCGGTGATGTTGGTCTTGGATTTGAATTTCCCATCACCGAAAAAATTCATGGTTTTTTGGAAGGCCATTGGAACCCCGATATTATTTCTCATAAACAAGAGGTCACAAAAATCAGGGCCCGAACATTTGAGCTCCGGGGCGGACTGGTATTACGACCTCGAAAAAGAAGAATTGACGATTGCAACGCACCAATATATAAAGGACCCGCATACTAACAAAGAAATTATGGTAATGACAAAGGATGTTTTATACTCTTTAACAAAAGGCGGATTTGCACCGCAAGAAGAAATGCTTGAGGTGGCACGTAAAAAAGGCAAATTATATATTGGAATTCCCAAAGAAATTGCCTTTCAGGAAAACAGAGTGCCTCTGGTACCGGACGCAGTGGCGCTCATTGTAAATAATGGCCACCGCGTGGTGATCGAAGCCGGGGCCGGTAAAGCCGCCAACTTTGAAGATACCGATTACAGTGAAGCAGGTGCTCAGATTGCCACCTCGCCTCAGGAAGTGTATAAAGCAGATGTGATTTTCAAAATTGCTCCTCCTACGCTGGAAGAAATTGAGTTAATGCAACACAAACAAACCTTGTTCAGTGCCTTGCAACTGCCGGTGCAACCTCAGGATTTTTTAAAGAAATTGATTTCAAAGAAATTAAATTGCGTGGCATTTGATCTTATCATCGATGATGCCGGTATTTTTCCCGTGATCCGCGCTATGGGAGAAATAGCAGGAGGAGCCAGTATTTCTATTGCCGCTGAATTATTAAGCAATGTCAACAACGGAGTGGGTTCTATTTTAGGCGGCATCAGCGGCATTTCTCCCACCGAAGTGGTAATTATTGGCGCAGGCACCGTGGGCGAATTTGCAGCCCGTGCCGCCATTGGTTTGGGTGCCACGGTAAAAGTATTTGATAATTCCACTTCGCGTTTACGCCGTCTTCAAAATCAATTGGGTACCCGTGTATTCACCTCTGTGATCGTTCCAAAAGTTCTTGAAAAACATTTAAAAAGCGCCGATGTAGCTATTGGGGCGTTAAGAGCCAGAAGCGGACGTACACCTTGTGTGGTGACCGATAATATGGTGAGTGAAATGAAAACGGGTTCAGTGATTATTGATGTGAGTATTGATCAGGGCGGTGTATTTGAAACTTCTGAAGTAACGAATCACACACACCCCGTTTTTAGAAAACATGGGGTCATTCATTACTGTGTGCCCAACATTAATAGCCGCGTGGCACGAACCGCATCCTATGCTTTGAGTAATATCTTTTCACAAATCATGCTTAATATGGGCGATGAAGGCGGTTTCGACAGCATTGTGAGAAAAGATCCCGGCCTGAGAAATGGCGTTTATATTTACAATGGCATCTTAACCAATCAATATTTAGGCGAAGCGTTTCATTTGCCGTTTAAAGACATAAACTTGTTGATGGCAGCCATATGATTTTTTTACTATCGCTTTATTCAAATGTCGATGGAAATTGCAAATGCCCACTTAACTGATAAGGGTTATATTTTATTAGAGTTCCTTCAGGAAAATGTAACACTTTCGAAAAATGAAGTGGTATATGGTTGGGAATTAGTAAGAGGCATTGATCCTCTGAAAAAATACCCGGTCTTTCTAAAAACCGCGAAATGGTCCCTAATAGATAAGGAGGCCAGAATATTTGTTATTAGTGAAATCCGGTCCCGGCCAAGCGTAGCAATTTTGGTTCATAACCTTGGGCAAAAACTAATGGGAAACTTCGCTGTGAAACTTACAGGTAATTCTAAAAATATTCGAATTTTCGAAAGTGAATCAGAAGCGATTTCATGGTTAGTAAAGAAAACAAAATAAAAAAAAGCTGAACAAAGGTTTAGTCCCGTTATGGCCATCAATGTTTCAGTACTTTTATTACCTCAACCGTATTCCCTTGTGCCATTTTTGCAAAATAAATGCCTCCGGGAAATTGATTAAGGTCAATTTTTAGTTCGGCGCTTCCTGATTTATGTTCCAAAATTATTCTACCCTGCAAATCCAAAATCATAAGCGTAAATGTTTTCCCGTTTCTTGAAGTGCACGCAAATTCTCCGTTGCTGGGATTCGGGTAAATATCAAAAGAATTCCAATTTCCTATAAGTTCTTGAATTCTTGTGCAAGGATTTACTGTCAGATTTAAAGTTGCCGAGTTCGTACAGCCACTAGCATCGGTTCCTACAACAGAATATACGATGGTATTTAGAGGATGTGCCTTTACCGGATTACCCGGGGCAAATCCATTCCACTGGTAACTAAAAGCACCGGCTGCACTGAGCAAAACTTCTTCTCCGGCGCAAATCGCCGTTGGTGAATAAATCGCCGTTATAGTTGGCAAGGGATTTACCTGAACACATACAATTGATTTACTGCTACAGCTAAAAGTATTCGCTCCGGTTAAGGTATAGCAAGTGCTCACAGTTGGTGACACTATCATTGAAGGCGTTAAAACTACTGTGGGTGTGCCCGTCCACGAATATGTTAAACCGCCTTAGCCGGTAATAACTACGGTTTCTCCGGGACAAATTGTAGGCTTGCTTGATATAGCGAAAATTGGAGGAGTTGGATTTACGTATAATGATACGGTCTTTGTGGCAATACAACCTGTAAGTGATTTTGTTCCGCTTACTGAAATACTTCCAAAGACATTTACCGTTTGCGAAAGTATAGGACCAACCTGGCCGGTGCTCCATGTATAAGAGTCAGCACCGGAGGCAGTAGCGCTTATGACTGCACCGCTACAAATCGTTATTGAACTAGGACTAATGGTAATGGAAGGTGAATTGCCGACGACATTACAAGGTGCCGTTACTGAAAGGTCATCAAATGACAGATACAAGGCATTACCACTTACCGCAGTTGCCCTCACAGCCACATAATAAAGTCCTGAACTGGGTACAGTAAAGGTACCCGAAAGCAATTTGCAAGGACCACTCACCGCAGGACTTGTTGAGGCCACCTGCACCAAACTGAGTGTGCTTTGATTGGGACCCACCAAAATTTCAAGTTGTGACCAATTTGTGTACCCAAAATACTCCGTCTCATAAAAAAGTGCCGCCGAATAGGTAATTCCGGGAAACATTTGAATGCCATTCGTGTACACTGCATTATTAGTAGAAGGCATACTGAAGGAGCAAAATCGCGAACCACCACAGGGCACCCTGTTGCCGCTCATTGCCGTTGTATAGGTAAATACTGTAGTTCCAATATTTGGCGCCAGCCAGGAACAATTGGGTAACTGATTTGTATATGAAATCCCTTCAAAATCTTCATAATAAGGCACTGTACTGGTGGTTAGGGCAGGTCCAACTACTACATACACAAAGGCTGAGGTTATTGTTTGATTTGAATTGGTGCAAGTGATGATGCATACAAAATAGGTGGAAGCAAACAATGGTGCAGTCGTGTAAGTACTCGACGTTCCGCCCGGTATGGTGCTGTACGGGCCAACCGGAGAAATAGTGGAAGATTGCCATTGGTAGGTTATTCCGGTTACAGTATATGAGTTCAACAAACTTAAACTCACCGTTGAACCCGGACAAACGATTGTTTGAGAAGCAAGCGTGGAATTGGTACCCGGCGTACCTGAACAAGGAGTTTGGGCAGAAAGTTCTGTTAAAGAAAAAAATAGCGGTAACAGAATGAGAATTAAACTTCTATAAATTTTTTTCATGCGACAAGGATTTAGGTAATTGCATATTAAAGGTAGATAAAAATACCATTGAAAATTGCAATTTAACAGACTGAATATCGCGGTCGTGCTTTGTGGCTACCGTGCAGTATACACCGCGCCGCCAATACTGTTTCGCGACGCTCCGGTAACGGAAGAAAGCGTGTTTGTTTTGTCTATTACCCGTAAATAGCCAAGGAATGCAAAAATGAGCGCCTCTTTAAAATTGATGATCTCCGCATTGGGAATGATAATTTCACAGGCAGTGTGCTCGCGGATACGTTCCATTAAAAAAGAATTAAATGCACCACCACCGCTCACCAGAACAGATTTGAGTTTTTTTTGGGTGAGTTCATTCGCAATAATCATGGCCACGTGCTCTGTTGAAGTAGCCAGAAGATCGGTGATTCTTACGTGCTCTTCCTCCAAAGTTTTCAAAACCTGATCTTCAAACCATTCTCTTCCAATCGATTTAGCTCCCTCTTCCCGGTAATAAGGGAGGGCATTTATTTTTTTAAGTAACTGTTGATCCACATTTCCCGAACGTGCCATTTCTCCCTCTGCATCATAAGGGTGTCCAATCTTCTCCGACAAATAATTCAACAACATATTCGCTTCGCACACATCGTAGGCGACCCTGTTGCCCTCATCATTATTAAATGAAATGTTAGCAATGCCGCCTATATTCAAACAGGCTTCGTAGTCACCAAATAATAATTGATCACCAATTGGCACCAGCGGCGCGCCTTGTCCTCCCAGGGCAACATCCAGACTTCTAAAATCACAAACTGTGTCAATAGAACTTATTGCGGCAATAGTTGCTCCACAGCCCAATTGGGTGGAAAAGCCCAGCTTTGGTTGATGAAACACGGTGTGACCATGAGACGCGATGTAATCGGGCTTTTGGGGTATGTTCTTAAGAAATTTAACTATCTCCTCAGCAATAAATCTTCCATAGTCGGCATGCAACCTAAAATAGTCTTCGGCTTTCGCCTTCCCAACTTCTTTTAGTTTGGTTTTCCAATCCTTTGAATAGTTAATCGTTTGGGCTTCAAGAATGTTAAATTGAATACGGGCTTCCGTATGCTCAAATGAACATAAAACCATGTCAAGTCCATCCAAAGAGGTGCCACTCATTAGTCCCAACACCTGTATTTTTCCTTCTGTTTTGGCGCTCAAAATAATTCGTTTTTTGGTTGTGGCTCTGCGACTATACCATTATATTTGCAAGGTTACAAAAAAATAGTATTAACTGTAAAATTTCATCCTATGCATTTCGATTTAACTGAAGAACATTTAATGATCCAGAAGGCTGCACGCGAATTTGCTCAAAACGAGTTAAAACCGGGTGTGATTGACCGTGATGAACACCAAAAATTTCCGGCAGAACAGATCAAAAAAATGGCAGAACTGGGATTCATGGGCATGATGGTGGACCCAAAGTACGGCGGTGGTGGCATGGATGCTGTGTCCTACGTATTGGCTATGGAAGAGATCTCCAAAGTAGATGCTTCCTGCAGCGTAGTGATGAGTGTAAATAATTCGCTGGTATGCTGGGGTCTTGAAACATTTGGAACGGAAGCACAAAAACAAAAATACCTGGTGCCCTTGGCAAAAGGTGAAAAAATTGGAGCCTTCTGTTTGAGTGAACCCGAAGCCGGCAGTGATGCTACTTCCCAACGAACCACAGCAATCGACAAAGGCGACCATTATATTTTGAACGGCACCAAAAACTGGATCACGAACGGAAGTTCTGCCAGCACTTATCTTGTAATTGCGCAAACCAATGTGGAAGCGGGACACAGGGGTATTAATGCCCTCATTGTAGAAAAGGGGGTGCCCGGTTTTACGATTGGTCCGAAAGAAAATAAAATGGGAATCCGTGGAAGCGATACCCATTCACTCATGTTTGATAATGTAAAAGTGCCCAAAGAAAATCGTATTGGTGAAGACGGATTTGGATTTAAATTTGCGATGAAGACCTTAAGCGGGGGCCGTATTGGAATTGCCTCACAAGCATTGGGCATCGCCAGCGGCGCATACGAATTGGCGCTGGCCTATTCAAAAGAAAGAAAGGCTTTTGGTAAAGAAATTAGCCAGCATCAAGCCATTCAGTTTAAATTGGCCGACATGGCTACTAAAATCGAAGCCTCGCGTTTATTGATCTTCAGGGCTGCCTGGTTAAAAGACAATCACATGCCCATGGACAAAGAAAGTGCGATGGCCAAAGTATTTGCCAGCGAAACAGCTATGTGGGTTACTACCGAAGCTGTGCAGGTACATGGTGGTTATGGTTATGTAAAAGAATACCACGTAGAACGCCTTATGCGCGATGCCAAAATCACGCAGATTTATGAAGGTACCAGTGAGGTGCAACGCATTGTGATCTCAAGAGCCTTGCTTGCGTAAAAGAGACAAAAATCAAAGAATCCGCTCCAAAAGGGCGGATTTTTTTTTGAAGCATTCTTGAAGATCCTGAACTCCTAAGTCAAAAAAACATCTTTAATTTTTTGGTTACAAATCAGCGAACCGCCTGACTCTCAGGCACTCTGAAAGCAAGGCGCTGCGACTTGAGCCTTATCTGACAAAAAGTGGTTCATTTATTATAAAAAATTTTAACATAATCAACCTTTTTAAGTGCTATTATAGCTTTAATTTTATATCACAGTATTTTTTATGAGTGAGTTTGACGACGATGCAGACGGGCAGAATGACAAGGAGTTTGAAGAAAATCTAAAGCTTTTTGAAGATATGCTGGCTACCGGCCAGGTTCATTTTTTTGATGCAGACGATATTGAAGAAATCATTGACTATT
The DNA here is from genome assembly GCA_029945625.1 of bacterium. GTDB lineage: Bacteria > Bacteroidota > Bacteroidia > B-17B0 > Aurantibacillaceae > Aurantibacillus. The sequence goes on along the minus strand of JAQSCW010000055.1, from coordinate 156,014 downwards.
ACCTTCAATGGGTGAATTACGAAATGGCCAAAAAAGCCATCGATTATGGCCTCGAACGTTATCCATTTTCTTCCATCGTCAAGATTCGTTACGCACAATACTTGTCCAGCCAGCATTATACCTACGAAGCCCTCGCCATTCTCAACGAGGTAGAAATGATTGAACGCCACAATTTCGAACTGTACATGGCGCGTGGTTATATTTACAGCCAGATGGGACTTGGCGAACAAGCGATAGAAAACTTCAAGAACGCCATTCCACTTTCTGATCAGAAAGACGAAGTATATGTGGCCCTTGGCGTTGAGTTCTTGAATGAAGATAAGCCAGACGATGCGCTCTACTACCTCAAGAAAGCAATCAAATTAAATCCAAAGAACGAGGTGGCTCTCAACGAGCTATCTCTGTGTTTTGACCTCACCGGCAAATCGGATGAAGCCATTGGTTTTTTTGAAAAATACATCGATAATCATCCTTACAGTTATTTTGCTTGGTTCAATCTGGGTTTGGGTTACAGTCGCATAGGTTTGTTTGAAAAAGCCATTGAAGCCTACGACTATGCTTTGGCCATTAACGAACAATTTAGCTCGGCACTGTTTAATAAAGCTAACTCTTTGGCCCAACTCAATAAGTTTGAAGAAGCCATTGAAGTGTACAAAGAAACCTTCAAATACGAGGATCAGGAACCCACCACCTATTACTATATTGGAGAGTGTTTTGAGAACCTCGACCGTTTTGAGGAAGCGCTTGTTAATTACAATAAGTGCGTGAAACTCGATCCGGCCAACGGCGATGCCTGGCTCGGCATTGGTGTTGTGCTCGACGCCCTCAACCGTCTCACCGAAGGCGTTCATTATATTAAAAAAGCCATCGAAATCAATCCCAACGATCCTGAATACTGGTATGTGTTTGCAGAAGTACAGGAAAAACTGGGCTTTATTGAAGAAGCCGGACTCGCCTTTCAACGTGTGATCGAACTCGATTATCCCGATTACGATGTATGGCTCGATTATTCAAAATTACTTCACCACAATGGTTACGTGGAAGAAGCAATTAAAACACTGGAAGAAGGCATCAAAAAATTTCCCGATGTGGCTGAATTACTTTACCGCATCGGCATCATCCTTATTGAAAAAAGTCGTCGCAAAGAATCTCTAGAATTTTTGTCACGAGGAATGGATATGGATTATGCCAAACACAAGGAGATTTTCGATTATGCCCCCACTTTACAGAATGACGCAGAAATTTTATCTTTGATCTCTACATTTAAAAAATAACTATGAGCAACCAGTATAATTTCAATTTGTACCAATTACCCCAACGCGATTCCAAACCAAGGGCTAATGGCACTACAATGGTCATGGACAAAGGCATCAGTCTGCGTCAGGCCGAAGACTTTGTGAGCGTGTCGGCCGATTATGTGGACTTTGTAAAGTTGGGTTTTGGCACCTCACTCATCACCAAAAACGTGATCGACAAAGTAAGATTGTATAAAAAGGCCGGCATGAAAGTGTATGTTGGGGGAACTCTTTTTGAAGCCTTTGTGATCCGTAATCAGTTTAATGATTATTTAAAATACATAGCCGATTTGGAGCTGGATTGCGCCGAAGTGAGCGACGGCAGCATTGAATTGGATCACGAAAAAAAATGTGAGTACATTAGTATTCTGTCAAAAAATTATACGGTATTAAGTGAAGTAGGTAGCAAAGAAGAGGGCGTGATCATTCATCCCGCCCGCTGGATCAAAATGATGCAGAATGAATTGGATGCCGGTGCTTCTAAAGTAATTGCAGAAGCGAGAGAAAGTGGTACCGTTGGGATCTATCATAAAAACGGAAGTGCGCATACCATGCTCATTAACCGCATTGTGAGTAAAATAAAAATTGAAAACATCATTTGGGAAACTCCTCAAAAAAGTCAGCAAGTGTATTTTTTAAAATTATTTGGTTGCAATGTTAATCTCGGAAACATTGGCGTAGATGATGTGATTCCTCTCGAAACTCTTCGCATTGGCCTGCGTGGCGATACTTTTTTCACCTATTTACCCGAAGGATTAAATCAACCTCTAGTATAAGTAAGCATGAAAGAAATCACCGCTAGCGAGTTAAAAAAATTAATGGACGAGAACGCCGATTTTCAACTCATTGATGTGCGCGAGCCGCATGAATACGATGAAGCGAATTTAAATGGCGAATTAATCCCAATGGGTGAAGTGCTCGAACGGGCCAATGAAATTTCAAAAGACAAACAGGTTGTGGTTCATTGTCGCAGCGGCAAACGCAGCGCCACCGTGATAAATGCACTGGAAAGTCAACATGGTTTTACCAATTTATACAATTTACAAGGTGGCATCCTTGCCTACATTCAGGAAATAGGATTATAATCTCCCCCCATTTATGATTGAATTATTTAAGCACATTCTGCATTTGGATTTCGATTGGCTCTTTGCCAATTACGGAACATTTATTTACGCCGTTTTATTTGTGGTAATTTTTATTGAAACCGGTTTGGTGGCCATGCCTTTTTTGCCGGGAGATTCTCTGCTCTTTACTGCTGGATTATTTTGTGTGCCGCCTCCCGGTGCCACCGAAGCCCCGTTACATCTGGGTACACTTATAGGATTATTATTTTTTGCCGCCGTATTAGGTGATAATTGCAATTATTGGATTGGCCGAAAAATTGGGGTGAGGGTCTTCCACTTAAAATTCAGGGGAAGATCGCTCGTGAAACAAGAATACCTCGACAAAACACATGTGTTTTTTGAAAGACATGGAACCAAAGCCATTATTATGGCGCGTTTTGTTCCTTTTGTAAGAACCTTTGCGCCTTTTGCCGCCGGAGTGGGCGAAATGACTTATCGAAAATTTCTGAGTTTCGACTTAGTGGGCGGTGCCCTGTGGATTGCCAGTTTAACAACAGCCGGTTATTTGTTAGGCGGAGTGGAAATGATCCGCAAACACATTGATTTGGTGTGTTTGGGAATTATTCTCATTTCTGTGCTTCCAATTATTTTCACGGCGCTTAAAAACAGAACAGGAAATAAAGCGGCTTAATTGATCCGCTTATCCTTCTTAATATCTGCTATCTCTACTTTTAAACTGCGGAGCATATTCATGATGCTGTCGAGGTTTAATTCATCTTCCTGATATTGGTTCATGTTAATGCAGCAAGTATATTCCCATACTTCCAGCACATCTTCAGCTTTCACCTTAAAAGGCTGATACAATTTATTATCGGAATGTAATTCAAAAGCTCCTTCTTTTTTATGGAACGCCATGATGCGTTTATACATCAAACCATCTTCTTTGGTAACAATCACAAACGTTTGCCCCATTTTTACTTCTTCAAAACGCTCCAAATATTTTGCAATAACAAAAGAGCCTTCTTTAATGGGTGGCATACTATCGCCCTTAATTGGAAATGCTCTGTGTTTACCGGTTGGTAAAAACGGTAATTTCATTTGAGGCAATTTTTCAATGTACTCCGGATCGGCATACCCGCGCACATAGCCGGCCGAAGCCTTTAGGGGAATGAGCTCAATCACATTGTTTCCTTCACTGTCTAATAAAATAGGAAACAAAATTCGATTCTTTCCTATTTTCATCAAGCCATCCAAATTGGTTTTCTTGAGATCGCCACGCACAAGCGCATCAATGGCAATGTGAAAGAATTCAGAGAGACGAATGAGCAAATCAATGGGAGGTTCGTTACGCGCCTCTTCATAGCCCCCAATACGTGAACGTGTCACGCTTAATTCGTCGGCCAGTTGCTCTTGCGACAGCCCTTTGAGCTGCCTTAAAAATCGGATGTTGGATGATATTTTGCTCATTACTACGTTTTATAGTATAAAATTACTATTAATTATAGTTATTTGCAAGTATTACTTTTTAAGATGTTTGTGTTGAAATCTAGGAATCTCATCCCTTTAAGGTGAAAATTTGATGTTTGTCAGCATTTATAGGGTCTGCCCCCATTGTTTGGAAAAATTATTAAAGTTCAACAGCCAGAAAAATGAAACCTCGGCCTAAAACCCACGCAACGCTATCAAAGGAAAGCCGCACAACCGCCAATCCGCCTGATCTCCGCTAGCACATCAGGGCGAAGGGACAAGGTGGACCTGCCTCCTAAAATTTTGGTTCCTTATTTTTCATGAAAAAAGAACAAAAGAAAATTAATTCCAAAAAAATCCCGTGAAGCCTTGATTCCTGCAAGTAGAAAATCCTTCAGGCAGGTCGTCGCCTAATTTTCATCCAAAGGAAAAAACAGAAAAGAAAAAAACTTTTTGAAATTCATCTAAATATACTTCAACCACAAAACATCTTTGTGTGCCGACTTATACTTACCGTACCACCGGCAAAGTGGAAACATCACTAAAATGACGGAGATCCAGTACACATACACAAAGGGCAGATCCAATCCCCCGCCGGTTTCAGGGCGTCCGCAACCCATAATGCCGAAATTTAGATCGTTCCAGGTAAAACCTTGCAGCCACAACATCACATACATGCCGATGTGAATCACATACCAATGCAAAATGTAAAAAAACATAGGCACCTTGCCATAAGTTAAAAAGAATTTTACAAGCGCACCACCTCTTTGATCGGCCAACCGCAACACAAAAAACATAATGGCAAGCGTAATTGCCGTATACATTAACGAAGGCGGGTATTTACTCACATCCATAAATGAAAGAAAAGTATATAGCCGGCTGCTCTGCATCGACCAAGGCGAGATATCTCCGTATCCATTAAGGAAGCGCAAAGCCACAAACAGAAATAAAGCCCCAAAGCCATAATACAGAAAGGTCTTTTTTCGTTGTTTGTCTTCCAACAAAAATGATTTTCCAAAAGAAAAACCAAATAACATAATGCCCAACCAGGGAATGATGGAATACCCAACAATAAAGGCCCGATCTTCAGCGAGTTTAAAAAAACCACTGTCGAGAAAAATACTATAAATGAATTTTAAAAAGGTGTTACCCTCAATCGGAAGCCCCGTTACCAGATCGTGCAAAAAGATAATTAAAAGTCCAATGATACCCAAGGTACGGGCCTTAAGCCTGAGGAGAAATGACAGAATAAAAAACCCTGCACCAATAGCGAAAATTACTTGCACTAAAAAAGTTCTAAAATAAAGGTCGGACCAAAACCCGAAATTAATGATCGTCAATTCCATGAGAATGAGTAATACTCCCCTGATTCGTACAAAGCGAATGGTTTTGGCAATATCGCCTTGCTGCAGCAAATTCAGGTAAACCGAGGTGCCGGCCAAAAACACAAACACCGGCGCACATAAATGAGTAATCCAGCGCGTTAGGTACAAAGCGGGGGTGGTCACTTTTAAATCAAGCGGATCCACACCCAACGCGTTTGCATGAATAAGATCACGTGTATGATCCAGTGCCATAATCACAATAACCAGGCCACGCACTAAGTCAATGGAGGTGATGCGACCGGTTATTTGTTTATCGTTACTCACAGGTGTTTGTTGGGAGCTCATGTCGATTCTGCTTTTTTAAGGTTTAGCGAAGACTAAATATAAGTAAATACAAATAAAACGCTCAAAAAATTATGAGTTCACCTTAAGAAGGTGCAAAGATAAGTGCCAGGTTTAACAAAAAAAGATTCCTAAGACCTACTCCCTTTATTTGGGTATCAGCTTCCACTAGCTTACTGAATCAAGACTTTCCGAACGTATTTTGAGTCAAAAAACAGGTCTGAGGAGCTTCTGTATCCTGCAAACCAGGTGATAATGGCCCGAAATCGGGTTTATTTAACAAATCTTAAAAGTTTAGGACGCTGTGTCGAAAGTTCGAATAAGTTTATTAAGACATATTGTTTGAATTAAATTAATTTTGTGGTCTTAAATCACGCATATTATCCCGTACAAACTATGATATATTTCTTTGGAAACCAATCCAATTCTGTTTTTGCAGTTCAAACAAAAACCGACTTAAATTCAGAAGACATCTTAAAATTAAATTGGCTTTTTGGAGAGGCCCATGAACTAAAACAAGTACAACTAGCCAACTTTTTTATTGGCCCACGTGCGGCAATGATCACTCCCTGGAGCACCAATGCTGTTGAAATAACGCAAAACATGGGTGTTTCAGGAATTTTGAGAATTGAACAGTTTGAAAAAGTTGCTGCAGATTTCAGCTCTTTCGATCCCATGCTTTCTCAAAAATACAGCGCCTTAAATCAAGATATTTATACCATAAATGTAAGTCCAGAACCCATTCTGGATATCACCGATATTGCGGCCTACAACAAATCAGAAGGTTTGGCACTCAGTGCGGAAGAGGTAGAATATTTAGATAATTTATCCCGTAAATTGGGAAGAAAATTAACTGATTCGGAGATCTTCGCCTTTTCGCAAGCCAACTCAGAACACTGCAGACACAAAATATTTAATGGCACTTTTGTGATTGATGGCGAAACAAAACCAAGTTCCTTATTTAAATTAATTAAAAAAACGTCTGAGACCAATCCCAACGATATTGTTTCGGCGTATAAAGATAATGTGGCATTTGTAAAAGGTCCGAAGCTCGTGCAATTTGCCCCGAAGAGTGCCGATAAACCTGATTATTATGAAGAAAAAGAATTTGAATCGGTACTTTCATTAAAAGCTGAAACCCATAATTTCCCCACCACCGTAGAACCTTTTAATGGCGCTGCCACCGGCTCTGGTGGAGAGATCCGCGATCGTTTGGCGGGCGGACAAGGATCTTTGCCTCTGGCGGGAACTGCTGTTTACATGACTTCCTATTCGCGATTAGAAAATAACCGCGTATGGGAACAAGGCATGACAGAAAGACCCTGGCTCTACCAAACGCCCATGGATATTCTGATTAAAGCCTCTAACGGCGCGTCTGATTTTGGAAATAAATTCGGTCAACCTCTTATCACCGGCTCGGTGCTCACGTTTGAACATGAAGAAAACAAACGCAAGATTGGTTACGATAAAGTAATTATGCAAGCCGGCGGTGTGGGCTATGGAAAATTAAATCAGGCCATTAAAAAACTACCGACTGAAGGTGATCAAATTGTGATTTTGGGTGGAGAAAATTACCGCATCGGCATGGGTGGTGCTGCGGTGTCATCGGCCGATACAGGGGCTTTTGGTTCAGGCATTGAATTAAACGCCATTCAACGTTCCAATCCCGAAATGCAAAAACGTGCTGCCAATGCCATTCGCGGATTAGTGGAAAGTGATCACAATCCCATTGTTTCTATTCACGATCATGGTGCGGGCGGCCATTTAAATTGTTTGTCGGAATTAGTTGAAGCCACAGGAGGCCTAATAGATCTGGATAAATTACCGGTAGGTGATCCAACTCTTTCGGCAAAAGAAATTATTGGAAACGAATCTCAAGAACGAATGGGATTAGTGATTGGCAACAAAGACCTGGACACGCTTCAACGCATTGCCGACCGGGAGCGTTCACCCATGTATCAAGTAGGAGAAGTCACCAACGATCACCGTTTTACTTTTCGCTCAAAAACCACAGGATCAACACCCATGGATTATGCCCTTGCAGATTTTTTTGGAAGTTCACCAAAAACAATCATGACAGACATTCATGTGAAAACAAATTATTCGGAACTAAATTATTCTGTCACAAAAATTTCAAGCTATTTGCAGGACGTCTTGCAATTAGAAGCTGTGGCCTGTAAAGACTGGTTAACAAATAAAGTTGACCGCTGCGTGGGCGGACGTGTGGCAAAACAACAATGCGTGGGTCCGCTGCAATTGCCATTAAACAATGTGGGCGTGATGGCTTTAGATTACAAAGGCAAAGAAGGGATTGCAACCAGTATTGGACATTCGCCCATTGCGGCACTTGTGGATCCTGTTGCAGGCTCTCGCAATGCCATTGGGGAAGCCTTATCAAATATTGTGTGGGCCCCGTTAAAGGAGGGTTTACATTCCGTTTCATTGTCGGCCAACTGGATGTGGCCTTGCAAAAATGAAGGGGAAGACGCACGGTTGTACGAAGCAGTAAAGGGCTGTTCTGATTTTGCGATAGAATTAGGAATTAACATTCCCACCGGAAAAGATTCCCTTTCCATGAAACAAAAATACCCGCACGACGAGGTGATTGCACCGGGAACAGTGATTATTTCTGCGGCCGGAAATTGTTCAAACATTACCAAAGTAGTTGAGCCTGTTTTAAAACGCGGAGGCGGTAATATTTACTATTTAAATCTATCGCAAGACACTTTCAAATTAGGTGGTTCTTCTTTGGCTCAGGTGTTAAGTAAAATTGGGACCGAAGTTCCAACCATTAAAAACGCTGCGTATTTTAAAACGGCATTTAATGTATTGCAAGATTTAATCAAAGCACGCAAAATAAAAGCCGGTCACGATGTAGGAAGCGGCGGCCTCATTACCACTTTATTGGAAATGTGTTTTGCTGATGTGAATTTGGGTGCCAGTTATGACCTTACTTCTTTAGGTGAAACAGATACGGTGAAGGCCTTTTTCAACGAAAACATTGCCGTGGTATTTCAGGCCGATGCACAGGTGGAAGTAGAATTTGAAAAACACCACCTCGAGCTTTTCAAAATTGGCACAGTGGCGGAAGGCAATTCCATAAAGATCAAGAACAATTCAGATGAATTTACTTTTGATGTGGAGAAGATCAGAGACACCTGGTATAAAACTTCTTTCCTTTTGGATTCTCATCAATCGAAAAATGGAATGGCGCAAGCGCGCTATAACAATTATAAAAAGCAAGCTTTACAATTTGTTTTCCCTCTTCATTTTGATGGTAAATTACCGCTTATTGCAAAAGGTGTCGCAAGGCCAAAGGCAGCGATCATTCGTGAAAAAGGCAGTAACTCGGAGCGGGAAATGGCGAACGCCATGTACTTGGCGGGCTTTGATGTGAAAGACGTGCATATGACTGATCTTATTTCGGGAAGAGAAACATTGGAAGAGATTCAATTTATAGGCGCGGTTGGCGGTTTTTCTAATTCGGACGTTTTAGGTTCAGCCAAAGGATGGGCCGGTGCTTTTTTATACAACGAAAAAGCAAACACAGCCTTGAAAAAATTCTTTCAACGAAAAGACACGCTTTCTGTTGGGATTTGTAACGGGTGTCAGTTGTTAATGGAATTGGAATTCATCAACCCTGAGCACGAGGTACACGGTAAATTGCATCACAATACTTCCGGTAAACACGAAAGTGCTTTCACCTCGGTGAAAATTCAAAAAAACAATTCCGTGATGCTTTCTTCATTAGAAGGAGCTACCTTGGGCGTTTGGATCTCACACGGAGAAGGTAAATTCAAATTGCCTTACGCAGAAGAGAAATACAATATTGTGGCTAAATATGGCTACTCAGAATATCCGGCAAATCCTAACGGTTCTGACTTTAATACCGCCATGATGTGCGATGCAACAGGAAGACATCTGGTGATGATGCCACATATTGAACGCTCTACTTTTCCATGGAACTGGGCCAATTACCCCGAAAGAGGTCAAAAGGACGAGGTGTCGCCCTGGTTAGAGGCTTTTGTAAATGCCAGAAAGTGGGTTGAAAAAAGTAAGATGTGATGATTTAGGTTCGGAAAATTCCGGGCCTTTTTTTTTAGATTTTATAAATTGAGCATTTGCTTCTTTTAAATACAGAGCAACAGAGAAAATCACAGAGAACGCGGAGAAGAACAAAAATCTCTTGTCTCCGTGTCTCCGTGCCTACGTGTTTCTGCATTATTAACCACAGGGGGCGCAGAGGGTCACACAAAGGACACAGAGAAGAACAAAGAATTGTGTATGAACGAATTTGCTGGCGCGCAGCGAAGGCAGGAATCTGGGGCTCGGGGTTTTAAGTTTTTATTGGAGATGCCATATTAGCTGAAGCTGCTCAAAAGAGGGGGGCGCTGCAAGTGGTAAAAGCCTTTTTTTTCTTTGCGAAAAAGGGCTTTTTGCTCTTTCTCTCCAAAGCGAGCTTTGGTTCGTCTCAAAAACAAAAAAACCCTTCACATCGTGAAAGGTTTTTGCTGTTTGTCGGGGTGGCCAGATTCGAACTGACGACCTCCTGCTCCCAAAGCAGGCGCGATACCGGGCTACGCTACACCCCGAGCGGTATTACTTTTTATTCAAAATTTTATAAAAGAACTTTCTCATTTCCTCACACCTACCGAACTGCCGACCTTCCCGACCGCAAGTCGGGACGCGATACCGGGCTACGCTACACCCCGAGCGGTATTACTTTTTATTCAAAATTTTATAAAAGAACTTTCTCATTTCCTCACACCTACCGAACTGCCGACCTTCCCGACCGCAAGTCGGGACGCGATACCGGGCTACGCTACACCCCGAGCGTATCTCAAAAATTTTTGAGAATGCAAATATACGATTATTTTGACTGCAACAAAAAAACAATTCATTTTTCTTAAAAATCACTAAGCCGCCGCGATTATGGCTTTTTCACCGCAAATTAAATTGTATTTTTGTCCTCTATGCAAGAGCAAATTCTCATTCTTGATTTCGGATCCCAATATACTCAACTGATTGCACGCCGTTTACGCGAATTAAATGTGTACTGCGAGATTCACCCCTTTAATAAGATTCCAAGCCTTACGCCCGCCATCAAAGGGGTCATTTTATCAGGGAGTCCGCATAGCGTGCGCGAAGAAAATCCGCTTAAACCTGACTTGTCTCAAATTAAAGGTAAACTTCCGCTCCTGGGGGTGTGTTACGGTGCCCAATTTTTGGCACATTTTTTTGGTGGTGAAGTAGGTAAATCCAATTCCCGCGAATATGGTCGCGCGCACCTCGAGATCATAGATCACAAAGCAAAATTATTTGAAGATGTTCCCAACGACTCTCAGGTATGGATGAGTCATGCCGATACCATTCTCACTATTCCTGCCAATTATAAAATCACCGCCAGCACACATGACGTGAAAGTGGCCGCTTATAAAATTGAAGGTGAAGAAACGCATGGCATCCAGTTTCACCCCGAAGTATTTCATACTACCCATGGTTCCCGCATCCTAAAAAACTTTGTGTTTGGTGTATGCCAATGCAAAGGCGACTGGACCCCGGCATCCTTCGTGGAAACCACCATCAATGAACTCAAAACAAAAATTGGTTCAGATAAAGTGATTCTTGGCTTGAGTGGTGGTGTCGACAGCAGTGTGGCCGCCATGTTACTTCATAAAGCCATTGGAAAAAACCTGTATTGTATTTTTGTGGACAATGGGTTGCTTCGCAAAAATGAATTTGAAACTGTTCTCGACTCCTATAAACACATGGGTTTGAACGTAAAAGGAGTAGACGCAAAAATAAAATTTTATTCCGAATTAAACGGAGTTTCTGATCCCGAAAAAAAACGCAAGGCTATTGGAAAAGTATTCATCGATGTATTTGACGCAGAATCACAATTGGTAAAAAATGCACGTTGGTTGGCACAGGGCACTATCTATCCCGACGTGATTGAAAGCTTGAGCGTAAAAGGTCCTTCAGCTACCATCAAATCGCATCACAATGTGGGGGGCTTGCCCGAATACATGAAATTGAGCGTGGTGGAGCCTCTCCGTAGTTTGTTTAAAGACGAAGTGCGTCGAGTGGGTAAAGAACTGGGCCTGGACATGAATATTCTTAATCGCCATCCATTTCCCGGACCGGGATTGGCCATTCGAATTCTTGGAGAAATTACCGAAGAAAAAATTCGCATCATTCAAGAAGTAGATCATATCTTTATAGAGGGTCTTAAAAAACACGACTTGTACAAAGAAGTGTGGCAGGCAGGCGCCATATTCCTTCCCGTTCAAAGCGTGGGAGTGATGGGCGATGAACGCACCTACGAAAACGCAGTAGCATTAAGAGCGGTGAGCAGTACCGACGGCATGACTGCCGACTGGTGCCATCTCCCTTATGAATTTCTCGCCAAAATGAGTAACGAAATTATCAATAAAGTAAAAGGTGTAAACAGGGTGGTGTACGACATTAGTTCCAAACCTCCTGCTACCATTGAGTGGGAATAATTTCTCGGCACCTAATTTTATTGAAATAATTCATGGTACAAACGGGTCTCAATAAATTTTTCCTATGCAGTATGTTTATACTGGCATTTGCGTTTGCTAAAACCCAAACCAAATCGAGCATCACTCAAACAATCGACGGTAAAAAATACTATATCCATAAAATTGAAAAAGGTCAAAGCGTTTACGCCATTTCAAAATTATATTCTGTAAGTCTCGACGATCTTTATAAAGAAAATCCCGACCTGCGGGCCGGTGCCAAAGCCGATCAGGAAATTAGAGTGCCTTTTGTGTCGACACCCGCTCCTGCTGCCAAGTCTTCTACTTTTATGGTAGTTCCTCCCCTGCCCCTACCTATTGATACCGTAAAATACATTACCTACAAAGTGGGTAAAAGTGAAACAATCTATTCGGTAACTCATAAATTTAATCTCAGTGAAAAACAATTAATGACCTTTAACCCGGGGATCTCGCAGGGTTTAAAAGAAGATCAAGTCATCATTGTGGGAGAAAAAACAAAACGTAAACCGGCCTCCGGCAAAGAGAGCAGGGACAATAAATCGGCCTACACGCCCAAAGAGCGAACTCCTCCGGTGATGGTAGATTCATCTTTCACTAAGCCAATTTCAAAACCCAGAAAAACAAATTACAAGGTAGCACTCATCTTGCCCTTTCGTCTCGAACAAACACTCACTCTTGATAATAACGAGTTGGTAAAAACAAATACCAATTTTCCTCCCGTTCCGGCTTTGGCAATCGACTTCTATTTAGGATTTAAGAGCGCCATCGACTCACTCAAATCTTCTAATTTTGATGTGAACCTTGAACTGCATGATGTGGACGATAAAGATACCATCAAGCTTACCGGACTGATGGCGGAGCCCGGTTTTAAAGATTTAGATCTGATCTTCGGCCCATTTTACGCCAATGGATTTAAAAGTATTTCCAAAAAAGCAAAAGATCTTGCCATTCCAATTATCTCTCCAATTACAACACAAAATAAGATCCTCTACAATAATATTTATGTTTCTAAAACCAACCCTTCTCAATTTACACTGTTAGAAAGCCTTGCCGACTATTGTATCGACTCCCTTGTAAAAGGCGATGCCAATATCATTTTAATGACCTTGTTTGATAAAGACAAAAAAGAAGTATCGTTTGTAAATGCCTTTAAGAAATATTACAATGACAAGCAAAAACTTCTGGGCAAAGGTGTAAAGGATACCGTTACTACTGCCAAGGGCATTTCAGGCTTAAAGGAACATTATAAATCGGGCGTGCGCAACATCATTGTATCACTGAGCAGCAATCCGGTTTACGTCACCGACTTCACTACGCAATTATCCATCTTCGGAAACAAAAAAGATTTGTACCTCTGCGGCTGGCAATCCACTACCGAGATGGACAATATTGATCAGGAATACCTCAACGAATTACATTATGTTTTTCCGCATCCCTTTAATATAACGAATGAGGACAGTTACAAACATATGATTGATCGTTATGAAACAATGCAGGGCACATATCCGGGTGAGTATTTTTTTATGGGCTTCGACATTGCTTATTATTATTTTAAAAATTTAAAAGAAAGCGGGCCCGACTTCGCCCATAAGCTTGATAAATTTCCTCTTGAAACCAATTACATGCGTTTCAAGTACGCTCGTCCTGACAATACCACCGGGTTTGATAACCGTGGCGTATTTATTTTCCGTTATCAGGATTATCATATTTTTAAAACGGGATGGAAATAAACAGAGAGCAAATTTCTGACTGGCTGAAACAATTACAAGATTCTATTTGCAAAGCACTTGAAACAGCCGATGCTCATTCTAAATTCGAGGAAGATGTGTGGACCCGTGAAGAAGGCGGTGGCGGCAGAACGCGCATCATTAAAGAAGGAAAGGTGATTGAAAAGGGAGGCGTTTTATTTAGTGCCGTACAAGGTGATACTCCCGATTTTTTACTCAAAGAACAAGAGCACAGTGTGATTGCCACTTCTGGGCCAAAAATAAAATCGCGCTTTTTTGCAACGGGCCTTTCTCTTGTCATTCACCCTAAGAGTCCCATGGTGCCCATCATTCACATGAACATTAGGTATTTTGAAACCGGACCAAATGCCGAAGGGCAAACCACACGCTGGCTGGGAGGAGGCATTGACCTTACGCCGCACTATATTGTGGCAGAAGACGCGAAATTTTTTCACGCTGAATTAAAAAAGGTTTGCGATCGCCATCAGAAAGAGTATTATTCAAGATTTAAGAAATGGGCCGATGATTATTTTTATATCGCACACCGAAAAGAAACCCGCGGCATAGGTGGTATTTTCTTCGACCGCCTGGGGAGCGATAAAGAGATGAGTTTTGAGCAGAATTATAATTTCTGGAAGGACGTAGGTCTGGCCTTTGCTCCGGTGTACACCGACTTAATTCGCAGAAACAAAAACCTCCCTTTTTCAGAAAAAAACAAAGAGTGGCAATTGCTGCGTCGCGGCCGCTACGTGGAATTTAATTTGGTATACGACAAAGGCACAAAATTTGGTTTGGAAACAAACGGACGTGTTGAGTCCATATTAATGAGTCTACCAAAACTTGCCGGATGGGAATATGATTTCCGGGTCGAAAAAAATTCGGAAGAAGAAAAAACCCTGGACCTTTTGAAAAAGGGAATCGATTGGGTGTGAGTTACGCATCAAGTAGTCAATGATCAGAAGGTCATTTTTTATTTCTTGACTCCTATGCTGAAGCTTCGGCGGCACGCTTGGGCGCATTCACTATGAAGCGAAGGCTTCGTTTATTTTTGACTGGCCTTCTGCTTCATGGGAGGCGCCAAAATATAAATTTACTGAGATTCGACTATTTCTTGAATTTAAAAATAATCAGCATCATAAAAATAACAGGCAAGGAGCTTAAGAACAAGCCCAGATAACCTTTAGGAAACTTTTCCTGATCGAAATAATATTTTGTATTGAGGAAAATATTGATGATTGAGAGGATCATGCCCACGAAGGACAAGGCCACACCGTAATACATCCAATTGATGCGAAAGATACAGGCCGCCGCGAGAACCCCTACCAATACCGACAAATAACCACTAACGAGGTAAACGCCTTTAATGTTCATTACTCTGCGTAAAAGGTCATTAATCGTCTCCGCAATTTACTGGCATATGTTTGGCTCTGCCAATCGGTATGATTATTGGTGGAGTTGATACATTTTCCAAATTGTTTGATGCGGTATTTCATTTCATCGCTCAATAAATTAAAGAGCTCTAAGGCCTCATCAAAACCACCGGCGTTTCCTGTAATACGGGCAAAGTGATCTTCCAGACTTTCGTCGATTACCGTTTGTGGTTTTTTACCTTTACGTAAAGCCATTAAATAACGGTCGCGCACCACAAAGGCTTCAGCACTTGAGTTCAAGAACCGTTCTTTAATTTCAGGAGGAAGGTCGTAGTCGTTTACTAATTCATAATCCCATTCATCCTTATAACGTTGCTCCAAATACATGTGCGGCGCCACAAACACGTGGTTCCAATCAATGGGATATTGCCAGAGGTTAAAACGACGTGAATTATTTCCAAGGTCGATGATGTTAAATGTTTTTTTATTTGGCAATACGCGACTACCACGACCAATCATTTGATGGTAAAGGGTAAGTGATTTAGTGGCGCGGTTTAAAAAAATACTTTCTACTTCGGGCTCGTCAAAACCTGTGGTGAGGATACTTACCGAAGTAAGAATGCCATCTTTTGTTTTGCGGAACCAGTCCAAGGTATCAACCCTTTCCTTATCACTAAACGTACTATCCAGGTGTTTAATTGGATATCCTTTGGATTTAAATGTTTCGAATACGGCGCGACTCGTTAATATGCCGGCATTGAAGATTAAGGTTTTTTTACCCATGGACAATTCCTCATAGGCTTCAATAAGTTTGCCCTGCATGATGGCCTGGGTGTACAACATTTCGTGGGAGCCCACGGTGAATTCACCGTTGTTACCCACTCGTAGAGAACTTAAATTTACATCGTACGAAAATGTTTGGCCCTCGCATAAATAACTCTGTTCAATGAGTTTGGAAATACTTTCTCCAACAATTAACTCATTGTAAGTTTGATAGAGCGGTAATTTCTTATTGCTGCTTAAAGGAGTGGCGGTAACTCCTAAAATATTTACGTCGTTAAAATAATGGAAGATTTTGCGGAATGAGTTATTGTGCGCCTCATCCACAATCACCAAACCAATATCTTCGATAAACTGATCGTTTTCCTGCAAACGGTTATTAAGAGTTTCAACAAGGGCAATAAAACTATTATAAGAGCTTTGTTGAGGTAAATGTTTTACATCACTTGTAATCACTTTATTGGAAATCCCCGCCTCCGTTAAAACTTCGGAAGTTTGTTTTCCCAATTCAATGCGGTGGGTAAGGATTAATACTTTTCGTTTGTATTTTTCAATGTACCGCTTAGCGATCTCACTAAAAATAATGGTTTTTCCTCCACCGGTAGGCAATTGAAATAAGAGGTTTGCGTTTGGGGGCAATTCTACCAATCGGTTGAATATTCTGGTAACGGCTTGCTCCTGGTAAGGGTAGAGTTTGCGTGACTCAGCGGTTTCTAAAGTTTCTTCCATATTAAAAAAGGCAACTTGCAAATATACGCCTAAAACGAGGGAATTTTATATAAAATCATCAAAAAAATGCTAAGAATTGCCCACAATAAGGCATTTCGTAAATTATTTCGTTAAAAAACTCAAGAGTAGTATCTTCACCCTTTATGGATTCGCGATTTAAGCCTCTTCTATTAAGTCTCACCGCCGGCCTGTTTTTATCGGCCAGTTGGTATTGGCACCTGAGTATTTTACTATTTTTCGCATTTATTCCACTGTTAATTCTTGAAGACCACTTCCGTCCCGGTTCAGCAAGTAGATCTCAACTCAAATTATTTGGTTTAATCTACCTCAGCTTCTTTATCTGGAACATTCTGGTTACCTGGTGGATTGTGTATGCCTCATTTGGCGGAGCCTGCATGGCCATTCTCTGCAATTCATTACTTATGTCGCTGGTCTTTCTAATTTTCTCTGCCATTAAATCGCGACTCAACAAAAGTTTTGGTATTTGGTTCCTCATTCCATTATGGATCGCCTGGGAACACATTCATACACTTTGGGATATTACCTGGCCCTGGTTAACCCTTGGCAATGTGTTTGCGTTTAATCACCAGTGGGTGCAGTGGTATGAATTTACAGGGACCTCCGGCGGCACACTCTGGGTGCTGGCTACAAACATTTTAGTGTATAACACGCTAAAAAATAAGTCCGCATCCAAAATAAATTCAAAACCGGTTTACCGCATTGCCGCCATTTTTATTCTTCCCATTTTACTGTCGTATAGTATCTATTTTATTCGTAAGGCCGGCGAAGAAATTACTAAACGCAGCATTCCAGTAGTGGTGGTTCAACCCAATATGGATCCCTATAACGAAAAATTTTCAGTGTCGTATGCCCAACAGTTTACTAAAATGCTTGATTTGGTGCGCGGCACTATTCATCCCGAAACCAAGTATCTGGTGCTTCCCGAAACTTTTATAACCGGCTTGAATGGCGACTTAAATGAAGAAAGTATCAATAACTACCGTGAAATAAATTGGTTTCGCGACAGCCTTCTTTTAAAATTTCCGAATCTCAAAATTGTGACAGGGGGAAACACTTATCGTTTTTATCATCAGGAAAATGAGGTGACAGCAACGGCCCGCCTCGATCAAAGCAGCGGGTTGCATTACGATGTATATAACTCGGCTATTTATATTGATCCCGTGCATACGGAAGTATATCACAAATCAAAATTGGTGCCGGGTGTGGAACGCATGCCTTTTCCCGCCCTTCTAAAACCGCTCGAGAGTATGGCCATTGAGTTAGGCGGCACCATGGGAAGTTTAGGAACTCAAGAGGAACGCAGTGTTTTTAAAGATCGGGAACAGGGCGTAGCTATTGCACCGGTAATTTGTTATGAAAGTATTTATGCCGATTATGTTGCCGAATATGTGCGCAATGGGGCCAACCTTATTTTTATTATTACCAACGACGGCTGGTGGCAAAATACTCCCGGATACATTCAACATCTAAATTTTTCACGTTTGCGTGCCATTGAAAATCGCAGGGAAATAGCGCGTTGCGCCAATACCGGCATCAGTTGTTTTGTGGATCGTTACGGCAACTTCTCACAAACAACAGATTGGTGGAAAGTAGCCGTGATCGAAAAGAATATGACGGTTAACAACTCTCTCACTTTTTTCTCACGCTTCGGTGACCTTCTCTCCTACCTTTCCATCGTACTGAGTTCAACACTTCTTATTTGGGCTTTGTATGTGAGGCTGCGCTCCTAATCGAGATTAAAAAGCCGAATTCCAGCACCAATAGTAATCTCGGAAGATTTCGGGATTTGTTCTTAAATGCGTTCATTGATAATTGAATAATCAAGATAAAGGAATTCTGAATTGGGGTGGGTGACCCGTTTGCTGGTCAAACGGAATAGCTGGGGAGAAGGTTTTTGAGCCTGTCCCCTGAAGCAGGGCAGCAAGCCAGTGGCTTGATGAGCCAGTCTGTGCGGTGGCTGGTGATTCTTACCAAGTCCTTAGCTTCAGGGGTCGCGCTTTCCGTTCCAAGTCCTCGCCACGCAAAGAGACAGGCGTGGCTGTGGGCTTTCCACTACAATCGCTCACGCAGCAAACTAGTTGTTTCCATTTATAAAAAAAATCTAAGAAATAAATTAGATACATTTCCCCAACAATTCCAATTGATCCTCCTTTGCCGACGCACGAGCAGAACTTTCGCTACCGCCCGCCAGACCAGAGAAGATTCTCCTATGTCTTTCGGGCTGGCTCTAGATGACCACTTTGCGGGGAGGCCCCTTGAGTCCTCGCACTCAAGAAAAAAAACAATTAAAAATTATTTTTTAATGGTCAACTATTTAGTGTTGATCAATTTCATAATCTCATCCAATTTCGGAGAAAGAATAATCTCTGTTCTCCTGTTTTTGGCTCTGCCCTCGGCAGTTTCATTACTTGCTTTTGGAAAATATTCCCCTCTTCCCGAAGCTACCACACGCGTTGCAGGAATTTTGTAGTCTTCGGTGAGGATGCGTACAATGGATGTGGCACGCACCACACTGAGGTCCCAATTGTCTTTGTAAACTGCTGTTTTAATGGGAATGCTGTCGGTATGGCCTTCCACCAGAATATCGATATCACTATTTTTTGACAATACATCAGATAATAATTTCAGTGCATCTTTTCCTTTGGTTTCAATGGTCGCGCTTCCCGACTTGAATAATAATTTATCCGACATGGATACATACACTTTTCCATCCTTTACTTCCACAGATAACTCGTCAGAATTAAATCCCAGCAAGGCATTACGAATAATGTCGTTAAGTCGTTTCGTGATCGAATCCTGTCGCGAGAGTTTTTCCCGGAGTTCCTTCAAGGCCTTTTCACGCTCAGATAATAATTTTTCTTTGGCATTCAATTCCTCC
Organism: bacterium; assembly: GCA_029945625.1. Taxonomy (GTDB): domain Bacteria; phylum Bacteroidota; class Bacteroidia; order B-17B0; family Aurantibacillaceae; genus Aurantibacillus. The sequence continues at coordinate 136,495 of JAQSCW010000055.1, read as the reverse complement.
GATTTAGCCTGAAGGGCCTTGTCGTATTTATTAGCCTGCGACAAGTTTTCATTGATAAGATCGTTGTATTTATTCATCAGGTCGGTATTCTCATTTTCGAGTGTCTGACTCTTAGTAATTAATTCACTCTTCTGAACACTGAGCTCATCGATGCGTGCTTTTTGTCGGCCAATCTCTTCTTCTCTCAATTTAACAGTACCGCATAATTGGTCTCGTTCCGAAATAACAGTTTTGAATCTCTTACCCGCCATTATTTTCTTTTCGGGCGTGGCTTCTCCGCATTTGTAGATGGGCGCGCAAGAACTAGTTATGAGGATCGCACTGAGGGCAACAAACAAATGTATTTTTTTCATGGTCATACCGGTTTCCAACAAAATTAAGCCTTACCGAGCCACGCGGCGACGTTCATTTGTGTACTTAAGAAGAGCCTCCTGTTAATAAATGAATGCGCAAATTTTGTTAAAGACCATTCCGAAAAAAACTGTAAATTCACCCTTATTTCTTTGCTAAATTTAAGACCCGCATGTGATTATGGAAAAATTTGATGTCACCATTATAGGAGCCGGACCCGGAGGTTACGTGGCGGCCATTCGCTGTGCCCAGTTAGGCATGAAAACAGCACTCATTGAAAAATATGCTTCTTTGGGCGGAACCTGCTTAAATGTGGGCTGTATTCCTTCCAAGGCTTTACTCGATTCAAGTGAACATTTTTTTAATGCGGCTCATCATTTTGAGGAACACGGCATTGATATTAAAGCACCCAAAGTAAACATCCAACAAATGATCGAACGTAAGCGCGGTGTGGTGAAAATGACTGTGGATGGCATTAATTTTTTGATGAAGAAAAATAAGATCACCGTGTACACAGGAGTTGGTTCTTTCGAAACAAAAAACCTCATTAACATCAGCGGCGGCGACGGAAAAAAAGATCAGATTGAAACCGGTAAGACAATTCTTGCCACAGGTTCAAAACCCTCGTCATTACCCGGTATTGAGATTGATAAAAAACGCGTCATTACCTCAACCGAAGCTCTGGAATTAAAAGAAGTTCCTGCTCACATGATCATTATTGGAGGCGGTGTTATTGGACTTGAATTAGGAAGTGTGTATGCCCGTTTAGGCAGTAAGATCACGGTGGTGGAATTTATGGACCGCATCATTCCCGGAATGGATGGCTCCTTAAGCAAAGAACTCCAGCGCGTGTTGAAAAAGAATCTGGGATTTGAATTTCTGTTAAAACATAAAGTTACCGGTGTGAAAGGAAGCGCCAAAGAAGTAACCGTTAGTGTGTTGAACAACAAAGATGAAAAAATAGAACTTAAAGGAGATTATTGTTTGGTATCGGTGGGAAGACGGCCGTATACCGATAATTTGGGTCTTGATAAAGTGGGGATAAAAGTAGATCCGAAAGGAAGAATTGAAACCGATGAACATTTAAGAACCAACGTGGAGGGCATTTACGCCATTGGCGATGTGGTAAAAGGCGCTATGCTCGCACACAAAGCTGAAGAAGAAGGCGTGTTTGTGGCCGAACAATTGGCGGGTCAGAAACCTCATATTAATTATAATTTGATTCCGGGTGTGGTATATACCTGGCCCGAAGTAGCGGCGGTGGGTTATACTGAAGAACAATTAAAAGAGAAAGGGATCAAATACAAGAGCGGCTCCTTCCCATTCAAAGCCAGTGGTAGAGCAAGAGCCAGCATGGATACGGATGGTTTTGTAAAAGTTTATAGCGATGAAACCAGCGATGAAATTTTGGGTGTTCATATGATTGGTCCCCGCGCAGCCGACATGATTGCTGAAGCCGTGGTTGCCATGGAATTCAGAGCCAGCGCCGAAGACATCAGCAGGATGAGTCATGCCCACCCTACCTTTACCGAAAGCATGAAAGAAGCTTGTTTAGATGCTACGGGCAAACGAGCACTTCATATTTAATAACACGCTAGAAATAATTTAGGCAAAAAAATAATAATTATGAGTTCACCAGCAGTAGGTATTATCATGGGCAGCAATAGCGACCTGCCCATTATGCAGGCCGCAGCCGATATTTTAAAACAATTTGGCATCCCTTATGAGATCGATATTGTATCGGCACACCGCACTCCCGAAAAAATGTTTGAATACGCCAAAGGAGCGCATCTACGTGGGCTAAGGGTAATCATTGCCGGAGCAGGTGGGGCGGCCCATTTACCGGGCATGGTGGCCTCTCTTACCCCATTGCCCGTAATTGGTGTGCCGGTAAAAAGCAGCAATAGCATTGATGGTTGGGACAGTTTATTGAGTATTGTTCAAATGCCGAATGGTGTTCCTGTTGCCACTGTAGCGGTAAACGCGGCACAAAACGCGGGTATACTCGCCGCACAAATCATTGCCTCTGCCGATAAAGTACTCCTCGATAAAATGATTGCGTTTAAAGAGACCTTAAAAGATAAAGTGATCCAGGGAAGCAAAGACATTAAAAAATAGGACCTTTTACAAATTCCTCTCGTGGCAAAAAAATCGAATCTTATTAAACTCGGCGATGCCATCAATCAGCTCTTTAAAGAGCAGAAGCTCGACGTAAAGATTTCACAGTTCACCATAAAGAACAGCTGGAAAGACATTGTGGGAGATCTGGTTGCCAACAGTACCACTGATATTTTTTTTAACGACAAAACCATATTTATCACGCTCAAATCGGCGGCACTCAAACAGGAATTGTCTTTTCGAAAAGAAGAGTTGCTGAACAACATCAATAAATTTTGCGGATATAAATTAGTAGAACATATAGTCATACGATGATACATTCAAAAAAAGACTCTCCCGTAAAAGAGAAATCAGCTCAGCAAATGAGAAGAGCAAGTTGTTTCTTTGCCTTTTTTGTACTTTGTTTCACAGGTCTTTTCTCACAAAATCAGGATTCAGTCACCCTGCGAAAGATCTATGATTTTTATCTTACAAAAAGTAAATGTTACACCAATCTGGAAGAACTCACTTCAAAAATTGGCGGACGTATCAGCGGCAGTCCGCAGGCGGAGCAAGCGGTTCAATGGGCAAAAAAAATTATGTACGAAGCAGGCGCCGATACGGTGATTCTGCAACCTTGTATGGTGCCTCACTGGGTACGCGGTCAGAAAGAAAAATGTAGTTTCTCCTTCGTAAAATCGAGTGCCGGCTCTACCCTCAATTGTATAGCTCTTGGAAGTTCTGTGGGAAGCGGTCCTGATGGCATTCATGCCCCAATTGTGGAAGTGAGTACATTTGAAGAACTGGATAAATTGGGAGAAAAAGGAATTAAAGGAAAGATTGTGTTTTACAATGTCTTTTTCGATCAAACAAAAATTCGCCCGGGAAACGCCTATGGAGAAGCTGTTAAATTCAGAGGCAGAGGCGCCAGTTATGCCGCAAAATACGGAGCTGTTGCAAGTGTGGTTCGAAGCATGACCTCTGTGGCTGACGACGAACCTCATACCGGCAACATGTCTTACGACACCAGCATTTCAAAACGAAAAATTCCGGCCATTGCCATTGGCTACAAAAGTGCAGATGTATTGCACAAACAATTAAACGAACATCCCGATTTGATTATGCATCTTGAAACCTATTGTCATACCCTTCCGGATGTGCTTTCATACAATGTGGTGGGTCAGATAAACGGAACTGAAAAACCAAATGAGTTCATTATTACAGGTGGTCACCTCGATAGTTGGGACAATGGACAGGGAGCTCACGACGATGGAACCGGAATTGTGCAAAGTATTGAAGTACTTTCCTTATTCAAACAATTAAATTTTAAACCCAAACACAGCATTCGTGCCGTGGCGTTTATGAACGAAGAAAATGGATTGGCCGGTGGAAATGCGTATGCGGAGTATGCCCTGCAGCACAAAGAAAAACATGTGGCTGCCATTGAAACCGATGCCGGAGGTTACAGTCCCAGAGCATTTGGAATTGATACCACCGCGGGATTGTATGATTTGTCTCTAACCTGGAAAGAATTATTTTCGCCTTACCTCATCGAAAAAATTCAAAAAGGCGGGGGCGGTGCCGACCTGAGTGCTTTAAAAAAATCGGGCGTGCCTTGTATTGGCTACGAGCCTGATACGCAACGTTATTTCGACATTCACCACACCGCTCAGGACACTTTTGATAAAGTAAACAAACGCGAATTAGAATTGGGTGCGGCCGCGATAGGATCATTAATGTATCTCATCGATCTCCATCGGTGATAATTGATGCGGAAGGATTTTGCGTTGGATGGTGCACCGGCTAATCCCTGCGTTAAACTTAATGAACCAAAATTAATATTTCTGACCTATTCCCTTACACAGGTGCGCGCGGATTTGTGCCTTGGAAAGTGCGTCGGCTAATCCCTGCGTCAAACTCATTGAACCAAAATTAATATTTCTGATCTATTCCCTTACACAGGTGCGCGCGGATTTGTGCCTTGGAAAGTGAGCAAGAGGAATGCATCGAGCAGGCGCACGAATTACAAATCCGCGCGTACGGGCGGTGATACATTAGCAAAGGAAAAATCCGCGTATACGGGTTAGTGATGCCCGTTGCAGCGTGAAGGATTGAGTCATTGTCTGAGCTCCTTTTTGCTTCAATTTTGACACTGGCAAAAAGAGCGAGTGACGAAAGCCTGACCCCCGCCAAACGAAATTAGAACGAAAGGCGGGGGCACGCCCAAAAAATTTCTCCCCAAATTTTCGCCGGACCTCATTATAGGCCAAAACGCGCCTTTTCCGTATATTTACAGTATAGATTTAAGGGCCATGACAGAGACATTGACAAGAAGCGCATATTTAATGGAATTAGAAGATAATTTCGGCGCTCATAATTATCATCCCATACCGGTTGTTTTAGAAAAAGGCGAAGGTGTGTTTGTATGGGATGTGAACGGAAAAAAGTATTTTGATTTTCTGGCAGCCTACAGCGCGGTCAATCAAGGGCACTGTCATCCCCGCATCATCAAGGCACTAATTACTCAGGCACAAAAACTCACCTTGACTTCCCGTGCATTTTACAATTCTATTTTGGGAGAGTACGAACAGTATATCACTTCTTATTTCGGTTACGATAAAGTGCTGCCCATGAACACAGGCGTGGAAGGCGGAGAAACGGCCTTGAAGTTGGCCCGTCGCTGGGCTTACGATGTAAAGGGCGTGAAAGAAAATAAAGCCAAGATCGTATTTGCAAAGGGTAATTTCTGGGGCAGAACTCTTGCTGCTATTTCTTCAAGCACCGATCCTTCGAGTTACGGGGGATTTGGACCCTTTATGCCCGGATATGAATTGGTAGATTACGACGATCTTATCGCTTTGGAACTCGCCATCAAAGATCCCAATACCGCCGCATTTATGGTGGAACCCATTCAGGGGGAAGCGGGCGTAGTAGTACCTTCGGAAGGTTACATCAAGGGTGTACGCGATCTCTGCACAAAATACAATGTCTTGTTTATTGCCGACGAAATTCAAACCGGTCTGGCGAGAACAGGCAAAATGCTGGCCTGTGATCATGCCGGAGTAAAACCTGATATCTTAATTCTTGGCAAAGCTTTAAGCGGTGGCACCATGCCTGTGAGCGCCGTATTGGCCAATAATGAAGTGATGCTTACCATTAAACCCGGTGAGCATGGCAGTACTTATGGTGGTAATCCTCTTGCCTGCGCAGTGGCAATGGAGGCTCTTAAAGTCCTGAAAGATGAAAAATTGGCTGAGAATTCTGAAAAGCTGGGAATTATTTTCCGCTCCGAAATGGAAAAGCTAAAAATGGAATGTGATTTGATCACCACCGTGAGAGGAAAAGGTTTGTTCAATGCTATTATCATTCAAGAGAAGAATGGAAAAACCGCTTTTGATGTCTGCGTGAAATTCGCTGAGAACGGACTTCTGGCAAAACCTACGCATGGCGACATCATTCGTTTTGCCCCACCACTCGTAATCACTGAAGCACAATTGATGGACTGCGTGGCCATTATTAAGAAAGTAATAAAATCAGTTGCATAGTATAAGAGCATATGGAGTATGTAAAATTATTTCAGGTTCTAAATCAAAATAAGGTCAAATATCTGATTTGTGGAGGATTGGCGGTTAATATTTATGGCATTCCTAGAATGACTGCCGATGTAGACTTACTTCTCGATTTCGATGAGCCTAATTTGGAACGGTTTGAAAATTCAGTGAAAATGCTGCTTTTTAATCAGTTGCTTCCGGTTTCTATCAAGACTTTTATATCAAAAGAAGAAAGACAAAAAGCGGTGACAGAAAAAAATCTGATCGCCTATTCCTATTACAATAGCCAGTTGGGTTATATGAATTTGGATGTGTTACTTGATACGCCAGTTGAGTTTGAAACTTTGTGGAAGAATCGTAGTTCCAGAAAAATAACTGATACAGATATTTACCTGGTGGGTATCGAAGATCTTATTCAGTTAAAAACTTATGCCAACCGGGTGCAGGATCAACAAGATGTTATTCTTCTCTCAAAATTGCTAAAATGAAATTAAAGCCAAAAGTAGAAAATAATAATATAGGGTTTCATTATACGGTTTCGCAAGAGCAAATAGATGCGCACCGGAAGCGAACACCTGAAGAAATTCTTGAATGGCTGGAAACCACTTCCAAATTTATTTATGAGCTGCAAACTCCTGCAGAAAGACAAAGGCTGAAAAAAGCAAAGAATTTCAAATGGTAACCTACAATCCAAAAGACTGGTTCAAACTCATTTTTCATTTCCATAAATCAGACACCTTTCGTGTACTGCTTCCAACCATGTTTGTTCTTGGTTTGCTAACAGCCGCGGTGTGTTATGCCGAGAGTACTTATTTTGAAAACACCTATTCCCAACTCACCATCTTTCATCAAATCTCAGGTTTTGTGATCTCGCTGGTGCTTGTATTCCGCATCAATACGGCCTATGATCGCTGGTGGGAAGGACGAAAGTTATGGGGTGCCCTGGTTAATACTACCCGTAATCTGGCCATTAAACTCAATGCTATGTTAGCAAATGGTGCCAGAGAAGAACGCAGCCTTTTGCACGGACTCATTAGTAATTATCCTTTCGCACTTAAGGAGCATCTGCGAAACAACGTCACCGATAAAGGAATTGTCTTTTCATCCCTTCTCAGTCAGAACAATTATTTAAAAGTGGAGCATAAACCAAATTACCTTGCCACCATCCTACACAAACACTGTCTCGATCTAAGTAAGAACAACGTGCACACCCCCAATGATTTTTTAATCCTGAACGAAAACTTGAATCAACTCACCGATATTTGCGGAGCTTGTGAACGCATCAAAACAACTCCGATTCCCTACTCCTACAGTATTTTTATAAAGAAAATGATCTTCATCTACATCATCACCATGCCCATTGCATTCGGACTGTCGCTCGGGTACTGGGCCATCCCCATTGTGATGATCATTTTTTATGCCTTTGCTTCGCTTGAACTGATTAGTGAAGAAATTGAAGATCCCTTTGGCACCGATTCTAATGACCTACCCACAGATGAGATCTCCGAAAAAATAAAAAAGAGTGTTTACGAAATATTATTAGGCCATGACCATTAACTACGATTATACTCACCAAGGTGATTTTGAAATGAAAGTCACTACTTTTTTTGGACTCGAAGAAATTCTTGAAAAAGAATTGCAGCAGATGGGAGGCAAAGACATTACTGTATTTAAAAGAGGCGTTTCGGTGGTGGGAGATCTTGGATTTTTATACAAAGCTAATTTATGTCTGCACTCCGCGCTCAAAGTTATTGTTCCCATCACCAAATTTACTGCCGAAAATGAACAGGAATTGTATGACAATATCAAATTAATAGATTGGGAGCGTTTTATCTCAAACAGCGATACGCTTATGGTGGAGGCCGTTTCCAATTCGGAAATTTTTACACATAGCCTTTTTATTTCTCAAAAAGTAAAGGATGGTATTGTAGATCGTTTCCGCGAGAAAACGGGTAAACGTCCGGATGTAGATCTCCTGCGTCCTATTTTTAAATTATACGTGCATATTTATAAAAATGAAGTGTCACTGCACATCGACAGTAGCGGAGATCCCCTGTACAAAAGAGGCTACCGCAGCGATATCAACGAAGCACCTATGAAAGAAGTATTGGCAGCGGGCTTGGTGAAATTAAGTGGCTGGGAAAAACATTTATTGCTCGTTGACGGCATGTGCGGAGCGGGTACCATTGCTATTGAGGCAGCCTTATGGGCCAATAATATTCCGCCGGGTTATTACCGCAACGATTTTGGTTTTATGAGATGGCGTAATTTTGATGAGGCGCTTTACGATACTATTTTTGAAAGCAGCATCAATAAAATAAAAAACGATAAGGTAGAGATCATTGCCAACGACATTGATGGTTATACTCTTAAGAAAGCGAAAACAAATATAAAAAATGCCAAGGTAGATGATGTGGTGACCACCAACGAACAATCCTTTTTCGACATGATGCCTTCACGGCAGGGAGGTGTGGTGATTTTAAATCCACCCTACGGCGAACGTTTGCCGGTGCAGGAAATTGAAAAACTGTACAAAGAAATTGGCGATAAATTAAAAAAAGATTTTAAAGGCTTCAGTGCCTGGATTATTACCAGTAGTCCCGAAGCAGTAAAGAGCATTGGACTTCGCCCTTCGCGGAGAATTCATGTGTTTAATGGATCGCTGGAATGTCGGTATTTGAAATTCGAATTATACGACGGCAGTAAAAAAGCGTCGAAGAATCCCGATACGATGACACGGAGATAATTAATTATTGCATTCCAACTCTTTTAATAAATAGAAGTTAATAAATATAATTTTTATTAAGTTTCAAAATAGTTTTGGTTATAAATTTGTATTTATAAAAATAAATTGACCCAAGAAACCCAAAGTTTGAATCCGGAATAAAAACTCAAAACCGCTGTGAAGCGTTATTTCTAAATAAAAACAACAATTTTATAGGTGTAGTATTCTACCTTTAAGTGAATGCCGAATTTAACCCCAAAAAACATGAAAAACATTTTTCTATTTGCCTGTACTTTGTTGCTAAGCAACTCCGCCTTCTCTGGAAATAACCCAAAAGTTTCCAATAATAAACGGGCATCTGCCTTAAAGACTTGTCCAATTCACTTTAAATACGGATCAGATGCCCAACATTTTTCGGCGCCAGGCTCACATTGCGACTGGACTGTTATTGTAAATACAAATAGAGTTACTCAAGCAAACCCTCCAGGTTTTGAGCGCCCCGCAGGGTCGTCTGTCGCCGTATTCATGCAAGACATGTATCCAGATAATCCATTAACTCTCGGACTACCAGTTATTGATGATGAAGTCACACTTCCTGATGGAACCACCGGTATTATTCATATCCCAGCTCAATCAGCCTATTATTCACCAGACGATAACGGGTATTTGTTCTATTACAATTCTAATTAATTAAAATAAGGGGTTGCTAATTGCAACCCCTTATTTTTCAAATTTAAGAAAATGAAAATTATTTCAACTATATTATGTTTAGTCTTCCTTTTGGAATCTTGCCAAAATCATGAATCAAAAGATAAACTAGTTACCAAAGCAGATTCGACGATAGCTAATAATTTAAATGGTACTGATGCAATCCATAGAATTATGGACAGTATTCTTAAAGCTGCTGGACCTGGTGCGAAAATAAGTATTGAAGGGAATGAATCATTAAAAATAAGTGAAGCAGAAATGAAGAACATAAATGGTTCCGATCTTAAAACAATCAATTCAATAGTATTGGATTCCCTAATAAAAGTATCGCATAAAAAATACACCCTAGTTCACTTTTGGGCAACTTGGTGTGGACCTTGTCGAAAGGAATTTCCGGAACTTATTTATACCGCTTCTCAACTTAATTCAGCTGACGTTATTTTGGTATCATGTGACTACGATTCGGAAACGCAACGCAAAAAAATTATAGCAGTCTATAAACAACTAAATACAAATATTCCACTTTATATTAATCAAATTAAAGATCAAAAGGATGGTATGGGAATGGCTGCCCAGAAAGATCTTCTTAAATTTTTTGGTTTAAAATCTGAAGGAGGTTTACCATTTAATTTGCTCATTGAAAATAAGTCTAAGGAAGTTATTAAATCATCAAGTTCGTTTCAATTGGTTCTTCCCGAAAAGAAGTAGGTTCGCTTGATTCTACAGTATTTCATCTGGCTTATCTTTCAGTAGCATTCAGATTACTAAATAATTCACTATTAAACCCGGTGAGTAATGAATTCTTTAAAACTATATTCCGTTTTAATATTTTCTGCTATTTATCAATTTAGTTTCGGCCAAGAAAAACCAATTAAAATATTTAACCTTGATTTATAACAATTCTATCTTTTTAGCATCCTATGTAAAATACACGAAATGGACCTGTCAATACTTAACTTTGAGCTAATTAGAACCGAATTCTTATAAATGCTTTACTAAAAATTTACCTTCCAGAATTGGGATCACCGGACATTGATTCGGCGTTAGGCAATATCTGATATCACGCTCCAGATCTAACTTTGCCAAGCGGTTTCGGTGCGAAGAGGTGCCCAAAAAACCATACATATCGTGTTTCGAAAGATTATAGAGCTCTACGGCCGCAATGGTGGAATCGCAGGAAGTAGTGAAGCCGTATTTATAGATGAGCGACTCTGCCACCGCTCCGGCATATAAGGTGTCTTCCAAATTAAATTTGTTTTTCCAGCCCGAACATAAAAACAAAACATCTTTTTTCTCTTTTTTCAGAAATTCCACCATCACATCAAAATTCAAAAAACTACCTATAACTACTTTACTGGCATTTCTCGCCTCATTTATCGCCATGGTTCCATTAGAAGTAGTAATTGCAATGGTTTTACCTTTCACCTTGGCGCTCATGTATCCGAAAGGACTATTACCCAAATCAAACCCTTTCACAATTTCTGCATTTCGCTCAGCAGCCACCAAAAAACCTTCGGCTTTGTATTTTGCAGCTTCCTCCAACGTGGCCACGGGGATCATTTTTGAAACACCGTGAAAAAAAGCAGTGGTAATGGCTGATGAAGCACGGAAAATGTCGATTACCACCACCACGGCACCCTCCTTGTGAAAAAGTGAATAGGATTGAGGGCTAAAACAAACTTCTATGTTCATACTCATTTTTTGTCGATCTGCCTTGAGGTTCCTTTACGTGATAGTCCCCTTGGATGGGCAGGTGTTTCAAATTAAAAAACAAACATAACATTTTTATTTGATTTTGAAAAAGAACGGGGTGCTGATACTTGTCAGAGTTTGGCCGTCGCCCCGCAGTGCAATTAGGATCAAAGCAGTATTCAGGTATTATTTTCACAATAATGAGTGATTTTAGGTGTAAAAAACATAAATTTAAACCATGATAGATTTCATTAAGTCGAAGCTGCAAAGCTCCATCCAGCTGAAAACTTCTTTACTTAGCAATGTGGCAATTTTGAATGCCGTAAATGAAAGTGTGAATGAAATAGTAGCTTGTTATAAACAGGGAGGAAAAGTATTATGGTGTGGCAATGGAGGTAGTGCTGCCGATGCCCAACATCTGGCCGCGGAGTTAAGCGGACGTTTCTACTACGACAGGCCGCCCTTGTTTTCTGAAGCCCTACACGTGAATACCAGTTACATCACAGCGGTAGCGAACGATTACAGCTACGACGTGATTTTTAGCCGTCTGGTGGAAGCCATGGGAAAAAAAGGCGATGTACTAATTGGCTTGAGTACCAGTGGAAATAGCGCCAATGTGATAAGAGCGCTTGAAGCAGCGAATAAATTAGGAATGATTACAGTGGGATTCACCGGCCAAACAGGTGGTAAAATGAAAGACCATTGTAAGTACCTCGTAAACATTCCCAGTACCGATACACCAAGAATTCAGGAATGTCACATGCTGCTTGGACATACCATCTGCGAAATGGTGGAACTGCAGGTGTTCCCAAAAAAATAATTTTTCAATGTTGAATACTGCCATCATAGTAGCGGGAGGATTCGGAACGCGCCTTCAATCGCGTGTGCATGATGTGCCAAAGCCAATGGCCCCTGTGAATGCAGAGCCCTTTTTAAATTACCAATTAAGATTTTTAAAACATTACGGCATTACGAAGATCATCCTATCGGTGGGCCATTTAGCAAACAAGATTCAAGACTACTATCAATCCTCATTTGAAGGACTACAGATTACTTATGCCCTGGAAGAAAAACCTCTGGGCACGGGTGGTGGCATTCGTTTAGCACTTCAGAACTGCACCGAAGAGTCCGTTTTCGTACTCAATGGTGATTCTTTTTTTGATATTGATCTTCCCACATTTTACGGATTGCACCTTCAGAAACATGCTCAAATTTCTCTCGCCTTAAGAAAGGTAAAAGACGCAGCACGCTATGGCACCATTCAAAAAGAGGAAGATGATCGTATCACTTTGTTTTCAGAAAAAAGCGGCCACACCAAGGAAGGATTGATCAATGCCGGGATTTATATTTTAGACCGCAAGGTGTTTTTGAACAATACCGTGGCAGACAAGCGCTTTTCAATTGAAAAGGACTTCTTTGAAAAGCAGCTGCAACACCTCATCATGAAAGGATTTGATTTTGAGGGTTATTTTATTGATATTGGAATTCCGGAAGATTACGAAAAAGCGCAAGATGATTTTAAAGGATTTAACTATTGACACTACCTGGTCCTTGTTTCTTGATCGCGATGGCGTGATTAATAAGAAGCTGGAGAACGACTACGTAAAACACTGGATCGAATTCGAATTCATGGAGGGCGCAGTGGATGCCCTAAAGTTTTTGAGTTCGGTATTCGGACATATAGTTGTGGTTACCAATCAACAAGGCATTGGCAAACGTTTATACCGAGCCGAAGATTTGGAGATCATTCACAAAAACATGTTGTACGAAATTGACTATCATGGAGGCAGGATCGACAAAGTGTATTTCTCACCGCATCTGGCATCGGAAGCGCATCCCAGTCGTAAACCCGGAATTGGCATGGCTCTGAGCGCAAAAAAGGATTTTCCTAAAATAGATTTTTCAAAAAGTTTGATAGTAGGCGACAGCATGAGTGATATGGAATTTGGCAGAAATGCCGGCATGAAAACTGCTTTTATTTCAGATCAGGACCGCGAAGATTCGCGCATTGATTTTAATTTCAGGTCGCTGAACGACGTAGTGATCTCTTTACAAAACAGCTGGTGAAACTCTCCATCATAACCGTCACGTATAATTCTGCCGATACGCTGGAAGAAACAATTCTTTCGGTATTGAATCAAAATTATGAGGATGTGGAATACATTATTGTAGACGGACAATCAAGCGACGGCACTGCGGCGATCCTAAAAAAATATGAAGGCCGGGTGTCCCGGATAATTTCCGAAAAAGACAGAGGATTGTACGATGCCCTGAATAAGGGAATTGACCTCGCTTCCGGCGATGTAATTGGGATCCTGCATTCTGATGATTTTTATATTGACAAGGATGTTCTGAGAAAATACGCGGAACTTTTTACAGAAAAGAAAGTGGACGCTGTGTACAGCGATCTGTATTATGTTGACAAGAACAATCCCGATAAAATCATTCGCAAATGGAAAAGTGGAAACTACAAACCGAATGCGTTTGTGAATGGCTGGATGCCGCCACATCCCACCTTCTTCGTTAAAAAAGATATTTACAGGAAATTCGGAAAATTTAATCTGGATTTTAAAACTGCGGCTGATTATGAATTAATGCTTCGATTTATTCAAGGTCATAACATATCTATAGCTTATCTTCCTGAATATACGGTGAAAATGAGAGTAGGTGGCAAGAGTAATCTGTCACTCACGAATCGCTTCAAAGCCAATATGGAAGATAGAAAAGCCTGGGAAGTAAATGGTCTCAAACCAAGGTTCTACACCTTGTATTTGAAACCATTCCTCAAGCTCTTCCAGTTTTTTTAGTCTTTTATAATTTTCAATGTCCGAATCAGCTGGTCGGAATTATCACTGATAGACAGGATATACATGCCGCTCGCTACATTTTGCAAAGGCAATTTCTCTTCGTTGGCATCCATTGTTTTTGTGAGAATAACCCTTCCACTTGCATCAGAAATGGTGACGTTCACACCTTGATGACCGGATAAATTCTTCAACACCAAATTATCTTTTGCCGGATTGGGATACACTTCAAACAGGGAGTTTTCTGCATTAAAACTTTGTATACCGGTGCAGGCTTCGAGGGAAAATGAAACCTGAACCATAGGACTGGAGCAATCTTCCTTGGTTACTTCCCAATTATAAAACCAATAATAGGCACTTGAGCCTGTGCTTGACCCGGTGATACTAATACAGCTACCAATATTATAAGGATAACTCATGCCCGATGTAGAACGATATAAATAGGCTGCAGAGGTACTTCCTAATGCTAAGCGGTAATTTGTACCCACCGTAAGTGGAAACCACAATGGCACCGTGTTTGTCCCAATCGTAAGGTTCACAATAGTAGTGTTTAGTACTGTATTTGTGGCGTCTCTCAATTCTATGGTTCTAATACCGGCCGTAGCAGCGTATACCATTACTGTGTTTAAGGTGCCTGTAGAGCTGACATCAAACACCATGTATTGTGTATTGCTGGTTAAATAAGATCCACCTGTATTGGAAGCCATACCCCCAAAAGCCGACGTATTGGGAATGGTGTTAACGACATAGTACGTTGCCCCGGTGGTTAATACCGGTGTGGTAAAACTACTCCCTACTCCTACAAGATTAGTCGCAGTGGCATCGTACCATTTTACTACAACACCGCCGGTGGTAGTAAGCACAGCAGGTGAATTTTTGCAAGCCATTACACCCGATACTACCGGAAGACCTGCCACATTTACCTGAACGTAGGAATTCTTAATTGTGCTATCGGTCATGCTATTGCAGCCAATGGCAGTTAACTTAACGTTGAAGGAACCGTTTGCTGTATAACTGTGAACGGCATTGGTAGTGGTTACCACCGGTGAACCATCACCAAAATCCCAGAGGTAGGAAAAACCATAGGCCGTGCTATTGTTAAAGTTGACAGTAGCGGGCAAGGCACAAAAATTAGTATTTGCAGCCGAAAATTCCGGTACAATACCGGTGGCATTTAATTTTTGACCAATTCCTACGGCATGCCAAGCATTAATCGTTTGGATCACCTCGTTGCTGCACATGCCGTAAAGGTCTGTAGCAGCCTGAATAGAAAGATTTCTAGCAGTTGAGTAATTCGTAGTAGGCGTGTAATAGACCGTAAGTGCCCTGAAAGCAATTTTGGCGGCTTTTGTAAAGCCAATTCCTGTAACACTGTAGGCATTTCCAATATCATTTGTTCCACTGCCGCCATTCACCAGCAAATAGTACCAAAAATTACTTACGCCACTGTTGGTGTGCACGCCTCCATTGTCGCCTGTCCCCACATACCAATTTGCTCCTAAATACGTATCGGGATTCCCATCGGCATTTGGATTTGCCATGCTTCGTAATCCATTTCCGCTCGTCGTCATGTCTTCGCCAATTTTCCAGTTCCAACTAGATGGACGGGCAAAATTTTCGATCGAATTTCCAAAGATATCAGAATAGCTTTCATTTAATGCCCCTGATTCATAACTGTAGTTGAGGTTCGCTGAATTAGAGGTCAATCCATGGGTGATCTCATGTCCGCAAATGTCTAGTGTGGTAAATACTTTGTAAGAAGATCCGTTTCCATCACCATATCTCATGCGGAGTCCATCCCAAGATGCGTTTGACCAATTAGTACTGTAATGCACATAACTGGTTAACTTAAATCCAGAGTTATTGATGCTGTTTCGGTTATGTTGGGTATAATAATAATCGTATGTTTTTTCAGCACCCCAATGCGCATCGGTGGCCGCTTGATCAAAACCTGTAGTGGTAAATGCGGCACTCGCACTTGTAAAACTGGTGCTGCTTCCAAAATTAGTGCCATTGTTTAGATTCAGTGTTTCCATTCCCAATCCAATACCTCTTACTGCTTCTTTTAAGGTATACACGGTGCCATTTTGGGTGCAGGTAATCGTTTGACTTCCACTGTATTTGGTGGCGGCAGCACCCGGAACATCAATTGTACATAATAGGTTTTGCTCATCCAAAATTTTACCGCTGGTGGCGTCTACAAATACGTTGGCCCTATACATTGGTTGTTCGGCATAAATATTAAACATATAGGCCTTAAATGATTTCCCGTCTTTTTCCAAAACAACTTTGATGGCTTTAGGGAAACTTGTATAATCGGGTTGATTAAGGGTTTGACGGGCAAGTTCTTCTTCCACCTTGTTTTCCCACATATACTTAGCAGCATTTACCTTATTCAAAGCAGCGCTAAGCGCCGCACTTTCGCTGATAACAAAGGAATTAGAGCTAATTTGAGGATCTGTTAAATCCCCATTCAGGGAAAGCAATTTTCCTCCGTAACAATGAGCAATGATCATCTTGTTCATCACCTGAAAACCATCCTGATACACATTGTAACGAATATGTGTATAACCAATTCCATCACGTTCTGAATTAGAAACTACTACAGAATTTCGGTCATTTGTGAGAAACATCGCGTGGATAAATTCTGCCACTTCTGATTCCTGAACCCGGTAGGTTTCCTTAAATTGGATAAAATTCACTTGCTGGTGCTCATTCAGCGTCATTTGCTCAGCATAAGGCGTTAATTTTGAATTTTGCCCGACAGCCAATAAGGTAGTAAGGAGAAAGAAAATTGCGGGGATTGTTTTTTTCATGTATTACTTGTTTTTTGCGTTGTTTAATCAATTATTCCTGAATCAAAGTCAAATAAATAACTCATCGTATTTTCAGTCTCACAAGATAGGAAATTTCTGTAATTGGCACAGCTATTTTGGTCTCATACTTGGAAGTTTCTACCGATTTTAACAGAGTTCTCATCTAAAATTTAGATTTTTTAGGTATTTTCTCCTTTTGCCCCTAGTTCAAAACAACACGTCACTGTATTCCGCAGTCCGCTCCATCACCTTTTTTGCATAGGGACATAAAGGCATAATTTTAAGTGTGCCTTCTCTTGCGAAGTTGACAACCGCCTCAATCAACCTCGCACCCAAGCCTTTGCCGCCGTAGGTTGCATCTACTTCCGTGTGATCAATAATGATCCGACTTTCTCCGGCAAAAACATAGTGCAAAGAGGCAACGGTTTTTCCTTCATCTTCTATGTAAAATAAGCCTTTTGCTTGCGTAGCGCGGTGTTTTACTTCTAACTGACTCATATTTAATTTTTAAAAATGATAAAGTTTAAGGTATAATTTTAAGTACTTTAAAAATATTTTTTGATTTCTTTAATTCGTGGTTGTCATTCATAAAATTACGCTATTTTTGACCAATTAAAATTTAGTCTATGTTACGATCTTTATCCTACCTTTTTTTGCTCCTAATGGTACCTGCATTTTCACTTGTAGCGCAAGTTCCTGTGATGAACCCCATCCAGGGTGCCTCGGTGGTTTGTTCCCCACCCGCTTCCGCAAAATGTTATACTGCTTCTGCGAGCAATAATCCCCTTTCATTTTCTTGGATCGTGCTTCCGGCAAACGGTGTTGTAATTCTTAATCCAACATCCGACACCACCAGCATCATTTTCCCGAATACCAATTTAACTTATACCGTTTTCTGTATGGCCATCAACTCTTCCGGTACCAGTAGTCTGGTTTCCATGCCGGTAAAAGTTTATGAAACACCCACCGTTACATTTTCGGGTCTTACCAATGTATGTCAAGGATCACCCACCGTGTTAATGGCCAGTCCTACCCTTATTTCGGGAAGTTCTACACTAAATTATTTATGGACACCTTCAACCGGACTCAATGCTACCACTACTCGGTCGGTTATTGCCACACCTCCTGCCACCACTACTTATACCTTGCTCCTCACACTTGGTTCATGTACCAATAGTGCTAAGATCACCCTCAATATTTCTAACTGCGTGGGTATTGAACAACTCCATTCATTTAACAATGGAAGTGGCCGTGTTTATCCGAACCCAAACAATGGCAATTTTGTGTATTCAGGACCTCAAACGGGTACTGCCCTCATCATTAACCAATTTGGACAAAAAGTAAGAGAGATCAGCTTGAGTGATCAGTCGGAAACAACTATTACCAATCTCACCGAAGGTATCTACTACCTCATTACCTCCCGAGAGAAAATAAAAATAGTCGTCATTAATAAGTAACTGAAAAAGCCGGTGATCACCGGCTTTTTTTATTGCCACCTTTTTCTATTTTTGAGGAGCCATGGAAAGCAACAAACGTATAGGCACCTTCTTTTTCAGCGGCCTCTTTGTTTCCTCTCTTTTGGTGGCTCCTTTTGCCATTGATGCCAACCTTGGCATAAGAAGTCTCTCCCTCGCTCTCATCGTTTTATTTTCGATTATTTTTCTCAAAACAAAAGAGCAGAAACGCAACGTTCCTGTAGATCTGGTGTTGCTCTTTTATTTCATCTACACCCTGTTTTCATGCGCTTCTACGCTCTGGAGCGTGAACTCCGCTGAAGCACTTTACAGCAGCTCCCGAAACATTCTGGCCTTTTCAATATTTCTTATTGCCTCCTCTTCCTTTTACAAAAATCCCAAAATCATTGAAGGCCTATTTCTGAAACTGATGCTAATTCTTTTTCTGCTGTCGGCACTGCTTGCCATGGGCCAGTTTCTGAATATCCGGTCAATTTCAAAAGCCCTAATTTATGGAGTGACCGGCCTCAGCGCTCACAAAAATCTTTTGTCCAGTTTTCTTTTTCTTAATTTGTTTTTTCTCATTTACGGGAGCATTACTTTTAAGGGAGTCTGGAAAATCATATCCATACTATTTATCGGATTAAGTGTCATTCTCATCCTGATTTTGCAAACTAAGGCAGTTTGGTTGACACTTTTGTTAAGTCTTTTCTTTTTCGGAATCTGCTACCTGGTGTTTGTTAAGTGGCAAGTCAGAAGTCGCCGAGTATTCCTTGTTTCCCTGCTAACGCTGATGGTTATGCTGAATATCTTCTTCTTAAAATGGCTTCCGAATATTATTTCAACAACACTTTCAAATCAAACTCCCAATACCACTCAATCAACGAGTTCGCAATCAGGCGCTGAAAATGAACGACTTGTTCTTTGGGAAAAAACGTATGACATGATTCGAAAGCAACCGCTCGTGGGCGTTGGAAATGGTAATTGGCAAACCCACTTTCCCGACGCCACGTTGAGCGGGATTTGGCGGGCAGAAGATCTTGACGTTACCTTTCAACGACCTCATAACGATTTGCTTTGGATTATGTCTGAAACCGGAATTATTGGATTGAACTTCTACCTCCTTTTTATCTTTTCCATCCTTCTGCTCCTAATCAGTAATCTGCCTCTGCAAAAAGGAAACAGAACTGAAACGATGAAGACGCTCTTATGCATTTCATTTGTGAGCGGATTTTTACTGATATCTTTTTTTGACTTCCCAAAAGAACGTATTGAACACACCATTTTATTCAACGTGATACTTGCCATTTCTTACGTCACCATTCGACAAAACCAACTCCTCAAAACTTTTTTCCTCATCCCCATCAATTCCTATGGTAAACTGCTTACGCTTTTTGTGCTCTCTTTTGTAGTCATTGTTTCATATTTGCACTTGCAAGGTGAAGTATATACACGAAAACTTTATAACGACCGAACATCAAACGCTACCTGGTTGAGCTTAAAAGATGGCGAAAATGCCCTTAGTTTTGCCTATTCCACCGACCCCACCTCTGTTCCCATCAATTGGTATGGTGGCAGCGCACACGCCGCCATGGGCAATTACCAAAAAGCAATTATGTGTTTTGAAAAGGCATTAAAAGTGAGTCCGTATCAGCGAAATGTATTAAATGATCTGGGTTCGGCCTATATGATGCGCAAAGACCCCGAACGCGCAAAACAATTGTATGAGGAAGCAGCGCGCATCAGTCCTCGCTTTGATGACCCCAAACTCAATTTAGCCGCCATTTACATTAGCGAAAAGAAATACGATAAAGCAATTTTTTGGCTTCGTGCCGTTTTCCACGATTCCCCACGACGATCAAATTATTATAAAGTGATTGAGATCCAAAAGAGCTTGAATTGAAATTCGCCCGGAGGGAATCTGATTGATGTTTTCTCCCACATGCTTACCGGGTTCGATGACTTGGAGCAACTAAACCAAATTGACTGAAAGGTATTAGGTTTAGGAACAAGAGAATGAAATTTTTATTTATAAACACCAAAAGGAGACAGAACCCAGCCCGACCAAAGCAAACATCTTCCTATGTCGTTCGGGCGTATGGACAAGGGGCACGCGGAGAAAAAAACTTAGAGTACTCACAGATTTTTTCTCTTCTCCATGCCCTCTGAGTAAATCTTTGTGTCCATTGTGCCCGCCTGAACGACCAAATATATTCAAATAAGTCGGGCAGGGTTAAAAAGGAAGCAACAAGTGCATAGACACCTAGGAACAGCGATTCACAGTTTTATAGTAGTATGCCCTGCGTGACTTTTTACCACTTGTGCCTCTGTGTTTAAATTTTATAGAAAATGAACGCGCAAGTTTCACATAAATTTGAGATCCTTGAAATTGGAAGCAGGCTCCGCTATTTTATTTACTTTCGTATTCAATTGCAGTAATGTCTGAAATCATACATAGCCATCGGATTTCGCTAGCACAGTCAGAAATTGGCGGGAAAGCACGTGGCCTTCTGTTTCTACAATCCAATAAATTTGAGACCCCGCCTTTTTATATTCTTGATTACAACTCCTTGTCTGAAATTAGCTCAGGTTCCACAACATTAAACTCACTCCTTCACAAATGGGTTAGTTCTTACTCAATTGATACAGCTTCTTTGTGGGCGGTTCGATCAAGTGCCGATAACGAAGATGGATTGCAAAAGTCCTTTGCCGGATTTTTTAATACCGTTACAAATGTAAAACTTCATGAACTCGAGGGTGCGATTCAAAAAGTGCTTGCATCCTATGCCACATTAGTTGACCAAAATTATACGTCCCAAAAAAAAGCGGAATTTGGAATTATCATTCAGGAAATGATTCGGCCCGATTATTCGGGTGTGGTGTTTTCTCATAATCCTTCAAACATGAAGGATGAAACAATATTTATCAATGTTGTGCCCGGACTTGGCGAAAATTTAGTATCGGGAAAAGAAGAAGCCTTTTCAATCACGTATGCGAAGGGGAAGTTCAGTTACCTCAATGTTGAGGATTCCTTCCATGGAAAGAAATACACCACGCAGCTCACGGATATTAGCAAAAGCGGGCATCAAATTAGAACGGATCTTAGTGCCGCATTACCACAACTCATCCGTGGCACACAATTACTTTACAAACTCAAAAAAGTACCTTTGGATATTGAGTTTTGTATTGCACTCGGCAAAATATACTGGTTGCAGGTAAGACCAATTACTACCGGCGAACTGGAGCCTTTTATCTGGGATAATACAGCGGCCGAGGGAAATTATCCCGGAACATTACTGCCGCTGAGCAGTTCACTCATTAAACGGTCATTTTATCTGGCGTACAGCAATATGGCCCGCTTCATTGGTATGCCTGTAAAACTTTTGAAAACCAACGATAATTTGCTTCAACAGATGATCGGCGAAATAGATGGCGGTTTGTACTACAACGTAACTGCCTGGCAAAAGTTGATTTATCAATTGCCATTCGGGAAAAAAGCAAGCACCGCCCTTCCGGGAATTTGGGGCATGGAACCTGCCGACTTTTTTCCGGAAAAAAACGAGTCCGGAATAGTTGTAAAACCAAAACTGCTGTTGAACCTGTTAATTTCTCTTTTCTCCTTTATTTCAATTCGAAAAAAATATCTCGTGCACCATGCCACCGTGCATGCACAATTTGAAAAAATAGATCTTACAAAAAAGGAACATGAGCAATTGTCAAAACTCTACATCGATTTAGAAACCCAATTAACGTCGAACTGGGAAGCTCCCATGTTGAATAATTTTTTTGCGGTCACCTCCATGATGCTGCTCAAGAAACTGGTAAACAATTCACGGTTGCAGCTAAAGTATCCCAATTTTATTAACGATGCCCTGTTTGCCCAGGGAGATGTGATCTCCGTAACCATCATCAGAGAGTTTCAAGCGCTGTTGAAGGACATCAAAAAAGAACCCGCGATGCTGAATTTATTTTTACAAAGGGAAGCGGCAGATCTATACCGCGAACTCCCTGCCACAAACATAATTCTATTTAATAAGATTAAGAGTTATATACAGAAATTCGGAGAACGGTCATCAGACGCAGAATTAAAAATGGAAACAATCAACTACCGTGAAGATCCACTGAGATTCATTATCTATTTAAAAGAAAATCTAAGATACGATCATGGAGAAGATAAAAAGGCACCTGCCTTTAATTACGCTGAGGTTCTCAAGAGCGAATACCGTATCAATTTATTAAAAAGAATCTTTTTTATGCAACTTGTTAAGCTGACCATTACCAGATTGAGAGATCGTGAGAATTTCCGGTTCATGCGCACAAAGACATATAGTCTGGTGAGAAGAATATTCAGAACATTGGATCAGGATCTGCTTTCAAAGAACCTTATTTCCGAAGCAAACGACAGTTTATATTTGAAGCTGAATGAAATTACAGAACCTCAACAAAGCAGCACGTACAAAGATCTTATTTTAAAAAGAAAGCATGAATTTGAAATTTACAAAGCGGCAGAGAGGTCTACCCGCTATATCCAAACAGGAACACAATTTATTCAAGCCGAGCCTGTTTCGTTATCAGCGAAAGACTCCGTCATAAGAGGAATAGGCTGCTGTAGCGGCATCGTAAAGGCCCGCATAAAAATTGTGTCGGTCGATTTTTTAGAATCGGAATCGATTTCAGGAAAGATTCTTGTTGCCAATTATTTTGAACCCGGCAAATTACATTTATTTTCATTGGCGTCGGGCTTAATTTCTGTGCGCGGAAACTTGCTGGGACATACCGCGATTCTTTGTCGCGAAATGGGAATCCCTTCCATTGTTGGAACAAAAGGTTTATTGGCGTACGTGAAAGACGGCGATTTAATTGAAATGAATGGAGGTACCGGAAAGATAACGCTCCTTTCTCAACACGAATAAAATAGGGCGACAGCTCTCCTCCCCAGTCATTTAACTTCTGTGAAATTCATTCAGGTTCTTTAATATAAGAAACCAAGGCCTTCTGATACTTCTCTTTAAAGATCCATTCTTTCATGGCCAGTGCAGTATCGTAGGGACCCTCCAACGCTGCAAGATTTACCAGCCAGGCCGGAATATTACCACCCGGATCAACCAGCAATTGGTATTCCACACTTACCATTCCGCCATTTAATGGTGTAATCGTCCATTGTGCAGTGAATTGAATAATCCGCACATGATGGGGCACAGGAGCACAGGCTTCGGGAACAGAGGTCCCTTTTTGAGTTACTACTTTAGTATGGGGATCCTGCGATTGTTTCACCATTACTACAAAATCCCTATTATCAACCGGCCAGGGTGCGATCACCGATTGGTAATGAAGATGTTCCTTTTCAGAAATATGTTTCACCGTGGAGGAAGCTCCACATCGATACACCCACTGCGTATAGGAGTCGAAATCATTTAAAAGAGCCACTACACTCGATAAGGAGGTCTTCACCAGAAAAACAGATCTTACTTCTTTAAATTTAGAATTCAGGGCATCTCTCGAATACACTGAAATTCCGTTTTCAGCCTTCTTTAGTTGCCACGATCCTACCGCATGCTTTTGAGAAAGCGCGGCTTGCGATAAGAACATAGAAAACACAATCAGTCTTTGTAAATGCACCTGCATATCTGCAAATATGGATATAAAATATTAAACCGCAATTTAAGGGCAAATCCCTTTAAAGGAGTCACTTGGATCAGACAAAAATTATTCGGGTCTACCCCACCAAGAAAATAGCCTCCTACATCGTTCGGGCAGGTCTTTGCTATTCCTTTTGTAAAGAACATTCGTTTCTTCAACTCTTCCCTCGCGCCTTATGGCAAATCGTTAGCGGTGGACAGGCCTCCACAAATTTTGTTTTAACGATTGACTTAAAAAATAAAACAGATAACGTTTTACCAAACAAAAAGAAATCATCTCTAAAGTTATGCCATTCGGCGAACTTTAAAAACAATAATCTACAACCAGGCGCGAATTTCACAAAACAATTCATCATGCACCACCGGTTTAGGATGCAATAATTAAAATCGTATCTTAGTTCCAATGTTATATTATTTACTGCGTCTTCTGTTTAGAGTGGCAAACAGGTTTTACTTCAGAACCTTTCAGGTAAAGGGTGTAGAAAACATTCCCGAGAAAGGGCCGGTTTTTTTTGTGGCCAATCATCCCAGTGCATTTATGGATCCCATTGTGATTGCGACCATTACGAACCGCAGACTATTTTTCTTAGCCAAAGGTGCCTTGTTTGAAGGGAGATTCGCCCAATGGATTCTGCCTAAATTCAACATGATTCCCATTTTTAGAAGCAGTGAAACACCCGGCCAAGGCAAGAAAAACAAAGAGATCTTTTCCATCTGTTATAAACATCTCGCCAAAGGCGGAGCCATACTTGCGTTTCCTGAGGGCATTTCGGTAACCGAACGGAAACTAAAAAAGATCCAGTCAGGTACTGCACGCATTTGTTTAGGAGCTGAAGCGGAAAATAATTTTGCATTGGATCTCAAAATTATCACAGTGGGTTTAAATTTTTCTGATCCGCATACATTTTACAGCGATGCGTTTATTAATGTGGATCAGGCTATACATGTTTCGGATTTCTACGAAGCCTATAAACAGGATCCTTTCAAAGGAGCTCATGCGCTAACCGACGAGATCCGTCGCCACCTCGAAACTCAGGTGGTAGCCATTGAAGATGCCGAAGAAGACAAATTGGTAGCACGTATTGAAGCCATCTACAAATCACAATTGCTTCTTGAGTTGGGTCAGTCTCCCAAAGAAATGGCCGATGATTTTAATACCACGAAACGGATCCGGGATTCGGTGAGACATTTTAAAGCAACTGAACCGAAGCGGGTTCAGGAGTTTAAGAAAGAAATTGAAACATATTTACATCAAATTGAGCGCCTCAAACTAAATGATAAACATATTAAAGGTGTGGGAAGTGCCTCCCCTGCTTTAGACGCCATTAAATCGGCCTTTTATCTGCTGCTTGGACTTCCATTTTTCTTTTTTGGATTCCTAAATAATTATCTCCCGTTCCGATTACCATTTTGGGCAGCAACTCTAATCACACGACGTCCCGACTTTTTTGGGTCTATCGCGCTCACGATGGGCACTTTTGCATTTCTCCTCTTTTATGCGTTGCAAATCTGGCTGGTAAACATGTATTTCAGCGACTGGCGAATCACTCTGGGGTATGCCATCACCCTCCCCATTTCCGGCCTTTTTGCGTTCTTCTATTACCGGCGCTTTAAAGACTTGCGCGGCAAGTGGCGGATCTTTTCCCTTTTTTACAGAAAAACGCAGTATGTCGCTGCTCTTATCTCTAAAAGACAGCATATTGTGGATGAACTCACAAGGGGGAAAGACGATTTTATTAAACACAATAATCCGATCACCTGAAATCAAGGTAACGCGCATCCAACGAGGCAACATCAGGGTCATACACAGTAATTTCATCTTTTTTTCAATTTTAATTGTACATACAATTAATTTGCATATCTTTGCTGCGTGAAAGTTGAAGAAGTAATAAAACAAACAAAACCCTTTAAGAGCGAGTTTCAAAAACTTATCGTGAATATTCAAGTTACGGCGAGTTGGCAAAATTCAAGTTTTGCGTTACTTCTTAAGCCTTTTGGTATTACTCCGCATCAATACAATGTACTTCGCATATTAAGAGGAAAATTCCCGGAGGGATATTGCAATCATGAGATCACTGAACGGATGATTGATAAATCGTCCAATTCAACACGCATCGTAGATAAACTGCTAGAAAAAAAATTAATCCATCGAACCGAAGATAAAACCGATAGAAGGCTCGTTGATATTAGGATCAACAAAAAAGGACTTGATTTGATTGAAAAAATTGATGCTACACCTAATCCAACAAGAACAAAAGCTAAAACATTTAATGTAGAAAAAGCAAAACTCATGAATGAATGGCTGAATGAGCTAAGAGAAGATTGAACTTTTTTTTGACTAACTAATTGTACATACAATCATAATAGATACATATAAATAAACCTAAAAAAACGAAACCTATGAAAACAAAATTAACGTTTGCACAATCCATGAAAGCAGGTGCATTTGCAGCAGGTGCCGCTGTGGTCATTAACCTAGCCCTCTTTTTTATTTTTAAAGCAGTGGGTACAATCACTGATAACATCTTTATTCAACCCAACACACCGCTTACGGCAGTTCCGGTTATTATTGCCACTATAGTTCCCGCACTAATTGCCTGTTCCGTCTTTTTCCTAATCGAGAAATTCACCACTAATGGCTTTCACCTCTTCCGCATCGTATCCATTGTGCTTTTGCTTCTTTCATTTATTAATCCTTTCATGGGTATTCCGGGCGTAACGGCGGCGTATGCCGTTTCATTAAATGTTATGCATGTCGTGGTTGTGGCCGCACTCTTGTTTTTTATTGGTAAAGCAACTAAAGCAAAACAATAAGGTTGGAAAATACAATCCATCATAGCGAAACAGTTCAGGCTCCATTACAAAAAGTATGGGAACACCTACTTTACAAAATAGACCATCCCGAAAACTTTGTGCCCGGCGTTTCTAATGTAAAAATACTTGAGAAATCAGCAGATGCGACCCTTCGTAAAATGGATCTAACGATGCCTGTGGGAACAAATTCTGTCACCGAAAAAATAACAGCAACACCCTATTGTGTTCGGTTTCAAATTATTGAACATCCGCTCGTAAAAGGCTACGTAGAGAATTATGCCAAAGCACTTAATGAACACTCAACGCTTCTTACGTATGTAATGAATTGGGAATTCCGAGAAAACAGGCAAACGGCCAATAATTCCGACTTATTAAAATCAGCAGTAATAAAAAGCAAAAATTATATTGAAGGAATACATCTTTAAAACAATAGTCGCATGGAAATAGGGATCGACAGTTTTGCTTCAGGCCTTTCTTTACAAGGAAAAGTAAGTGCCAACTCATCGCAGATGATAGCTGAATTGCTTGAAAGAATTGAACATGCCGATCAAAAGGGCTTACATGTATTTGGTATAGGTGAACACCATCGCAAAGAATTCTTAGACTCCGCTCCTTCTATCATCCTGGCAGCTGCCGCTTCTAAAACCAAACAAATTCGTTTAACGAGCGCGGTCACCGTTTTAAGCGCCGCCGATCCCGTAAGAGTATTTCAGCAATTTGCGACTCTGGATTTGGTGTCAAATGGGCGAGCCGAAATTGTTACAGGAAGAGGATCCTTCATCGAATCATTTCCCCTCTTTGGTTATCATCTGGAAGATTATGATCAGTTATATGCCGAGAAATTAGAATTACTCCTTGCCATCCGTGATCATGAAATTGTAAATTGGACCGGTAAATTTAGACCTGCACTTGTAAATCAGGCAATTTATCCGCGACCGGTTCAAAAGCAACTCCCCATTTGGGTTGGGGTTGGAGGCACACCACAATCATTTGTGAGAGCCGGCCATTTAGGATTGCCACTTATGATTGCCATCATTGGTGGCGAAACGCATCGATTTAAACCATTAGTAGATTTATACAAAGAAGCCGGAAGGAAAGCGGGACACGCACCCGAAAAACTTCAAGTGGGCCTACATTCGCTTGGTTATGTGGGCACGGGCACAGAAGAAGCGGTGAATGACTACTTTCCCGGATATGCCGAAACATTTACACGAATAGGCAAAGAGCGTGGCTGGCCACCCGTTACGCGAGCCAGGTTTGATGCGCAACAAGGCCCTCTAGGAGCGCTTGTGGTAGGCGGACCCGAAGAAGTTGCTGAAAAAATTATCAGACATAGTAGGGCATTGGGAGGAATATCTCGTTTTAGCTTTCAAATGGACAATGCCGGATTGTCACACACTAAATTGATGCACGCCATTGAATTGATTGGGTCAAAAGTGATTCCCCTTGTAAATGCCCATCAGAATAAATGAAGGCCCTAATTTCGTGCCCTACTAGTCTCATGCAACAGAGCGGCTAGTTGTCTCCTAACGTCCCCGCAGTCACCTCCGCATGGAGGCACGCCAAACCGAGCAAAAACACATTAATTTTTCGTCATCACTTTATTGCTAATTTTTTACTTTTCTAATTGAATGCCTAAGCTTACTGACTTCAGAAAGTCACGCAGATGTTTGTTAAACTCATCCGGTTGTTCAAGATTAGAAACATGTCCCGCCTTCTCAATCACCTCTACGCGAGAACCCTTAATATGCTTATGCATAAATTCAGCTTGTGCCACCGGTGTTAATTGATCTGCTTTCCCGCACATTATAAGTGTTGGAACTTTTATAGCCTCTAAAATAGAACACGTTTCCCCACGCTCTGCCAAAGCGGTTAACCCCGCTGCGATAATTTGATCGGAATTTGAAAACACCGTACTTCGCAAATTTTTAACGAGCTCCCCCATCTCCACTAATGAATCGGGGTGGAACACACTCTGAACAAATTTTTCATTAAACGCCTCTGCACCATTCAGCTTAATTTGTTCAATGGTCGCATAGCGCTTTTCTTTTACTTCAGGTGTATCGGCTATGCACTGGGTATCACATAAAATAATCGCTGCAAAGCGTTCTGGAAATCTTTTTATGGCATTCAACACAATGTATCCTCCCATGGAGAGCCCGCAAATAATGGCCTTTTCAATATTTAACTTATCCATGAACAACACTAAATCTTCCGTAAAAAGATCAATGCTTAGCGGCGACTTCTCATCGGTAGATTTGCCAAATCCTCGAATATCATAGGCAATCACGCGATTTGAAGATTTTAGATCATCTAGTTGACCCTTCCACATCCATTTATCAAAGGGAAACCCGTGAAGAAATAGGATTGGAACACTTCCTTCCCCCACATCCTGATAGGAAACAACAACGTTGTTGAGTTCCATCACTAACTGTTTACTTGATTTATCTTCTTTCATCGTCCTAATTTCAGTTACCGGTATAGTTGCACGTTCTTCAGGATTGCGCTTTTTTGAATGAGTGCCCTCATATCTATCTAATAAAATTACGAGTGATTCGTAATAAGCTCTTAATGTGTTCACATCTACTTCCGGATGCGCTTCATTAGGAATCGTCACCGGCATTTCATTCAAATAGTTCAGCAATTCAGGGTTTTCTGCCTGAATCGTAGTGGTGATGTCCAAAATCAATTTATTTAATTCCAATCTCGTTTTCTCTTCTCTATAATTTTCCATTCTGCGTAGTTGGCGAACACTGTTCTTTCCCGTTTCTATTATTCATAAAGCAAAAATTCCTATCACTTTACAGGGTAAATGTAAACGCCATGCTCACCAAGGTTCTTATACAATTACAGTTCAGACTTATATAATTCACATACCCATAAACAAAAACTAGAGACTACTAGTGCAGTGCCGATTATTACATTGTCGCTACCGGTGCTATCTCCCGCGCTAGACCCCCCATTGTATCAAGCATGAAACCTAACCTATTATGCCTAGAGCAAGTGCAGAAACCGAAACTCATTAACGCATCCTTGTCATCCCCTAAGTTTGAAATGCGTGAATCTTGTAACTTTTTACTCCGTTATTATAACTATTTTCTTCTAGTATTTTCCAGCTTTGCGGCTCCTCCTTGTCCATACAACCAATGATACACCAAATGCCCCTCACCGTAAAACGCTCCATAGAATTAATGGGTCTTGTGTTGGCTACCGTCGTAATTAGTCAATTGCAAAATATCATTATGCCCATGCTCATGGCCTTGGTGGCCTCTATTGCTCTGCTGCCCGTGTATCGATTTTTCGTTCGAAAAAAAATACCAAATGGCATTTCAATTTTTCTAACAATATTACTTCTGGCAATTGTTTTGGGCCTCATTGTGTTTTTTATTTCCTCCCAAATTAAACCACTCATCCATAATTTTACCACTATTAAGTTAAATATTATCAATCACATCACTGCACTAAGCAAGTGGCTCAGTACTAAAACGAATCTTTCTACGACGACACAGGCCGAACTAATTCAACAACAAACAAATAATTTTCTAGACTCCGCCAGTAATTACCTTAACAACGCCATGAGTTCTATTAGCACGCTCCTGGTGTTCTTTGGTTTGTTCCCCATTTACACTTTTTTTATTCTCTATTATAAATCGCTATTAAGAAAGTTCTTACTGATGTGGTTTAAAGAGGAGGAAAATTTACAAGTTACTGAAACATTAAAGAGCATTGAGTCCATCATTCAAAGCTATATCGTTGGCCTTTTGATCCAATTTACTTATATGACAATTTTGTTGGGTGGTACGCTATTGATTTTTGGCATTAACTACGCCTTTCTCATTGCCATTATATTTGCGATCCTCAATCTTATACCCTACGTTGGTGCTCTTATAGGCAATATTTTGGGTGTATTACTCACCTTAAGTTCAACCCCCGACCTCGGTCCGGTCTTTACTGTTTTGATAACAATAGGGGTA
The DNA here is from genome assembly GCA_029945625.1 of bacterium. GTDB lineage: Bacteria > Bacteroidota > Bacteroidia > B-17B0 > Aurantibacillaceae > Aurantibacillus. Next base: position 105,870 of record JAQSCW010000055.1, on the reverse strand, counting down.
GTTCAGGTTTTAGATAATAATATTTTGATGCCTTTCATTGTTGGGTCTAAAATTAGAATTAATGCCTTGGTTAGTCTTTTTGGAGTTTTTGTAGGTGGAGCACTAGCAGGAATTACAGGGATGTTTTTATCGCTGCCATTGATGGCGGTTTTTAAAATAATATTTGACCATACTGAACAGTTTAAAAAGTGGGGCGTACTATTTGGCGATGATAAGCCTCCTAAAAATAAATATACTAACAATAAAGAGCTTACTGGTTGAGCCTCTTCTGTTGATCAAAATAGAAACCTGTGGAGAGAAATAGTGTCCTCAACACCACCGGCGTTTTCGTCATGGGGGCCTCGCTCAAAAAATTCTCCCCACATCTCCCTTTGACCCCTGGCAGGGTCAATTTAAGTAAATTTGTTGGGTGAGTTCACTTTCGCTCTAAAATTCTTATCCAAAATGCATTTCGTTATTTCAGTCCCTTCGTGTAAGACCACATTTTCAAATAGGTATTTTTAGATTTCTTTCTTACATTGGACACAATCAGAGAGAATTAAGTATGACGAAAAATCAAGAAGTTATCTTGGAAAAAGACTGGCAAGATGAAATTAAAGTCTTGACCTTAAAGGCCGCAGAAACGAGTTGGCCCTTAACTGCCTTTTGTTGCTTCTTCTTCATCTTTGTTGAAATTCAAAACAGAGGGAACGCAGAGTATATTAATCCCTTTTATATTGTCGATTTTGGTTCGTGTATTGTTGTATTTCTTGCGCATATTTTCCGAAGAAAGATAAAGTACCCCACGGTAGTAACCACTTATGGCACATCGGCACTAGTGGCGTTAGTTTCTACCATATCGGCCATTATGACCACCCGCGACACTGTTTTTACCTACTTCCTAATTGTTTCTATTATCACGGTAGTGCGCGGGTTACTGTATTGTCAGGAAGTATCTAAAGTAGCGGCCATGGCAATTTTTAATCACCTGCTTATACTTGCAGCCACACTTGCCTTTAGACCGGAATCCTATTTTTCGTTACCCAATATTTTGAGTACAAATATTATTCAACTCTTTATGATTTTGTTTTCACTTTCGGGTGCCAACATTCGCTATAAATTGACAAAAAGTAATTTCATCAGTAGTCACAGAATCAAAACCGCCTCGGCAATTATTCAAGACAAAAACAGAGATATTACGGACAGTATCAACTATGCAAAACGAATTCAGACATCTCTATTAGCCACAGAAAAACTGCTCTCCCGGCACCTTCCTGAACATTTTATTTTTTTCCAACCCAAAGATATTGTGAGTGGCGACTTCTATTGGGCAGCTCCTTTAATTAATAATTCCTTTGCCGTGGTTGTTGCCGATAGCACCGGTCACGGAGTACCCGGCGCAATTATGAGCATGCTTAACATTTCGTGTTTAAACGAAACGTTGAGAGACAATGATTTTCTGAATCCTGCCCCTGCGTTAGATGTTACCAGAGCACGCATTATGGAACATATGGCCAATGATGGGAGTAAGGATGGTGGCAAAGATGGCATGGATGCTGTTTTGGCCTGTTTTAATTTTGAGAAGAAACAATTACGATTTGCAGCTGCCAACAACCCGCTCTGGTTAATCAGAAAGGGCGAGCTTATTGAATTTAAGCCCGATAAAATGCCCGTAGGAAAACCAATGGGGCAATTGATTCCATTTAAAGAACAAGTAATAGATTTGCGGGATGGCGATTTGGTAGTGATGATTACCGACGGATACGCAGATCAGTTTGGGGGACCAAATGGAAAAAAATTTATGCACCAGGCTCTTAAAGAACTCATCTTAAATTACTCCCATTTATCCATGCAAGAAATAAGTAATAAACTTAAATCAAACTTTGATCATTGGAAAGGCACTTACGAACAAGTAGACGATGTGTTGATTTTTGGGGTGCGAACGTAAAGAATACATCCGGTTGCATTAATTTTCTCGAGCTTGGCGTCACATTTATGACCTTGCCTACAAAAAATTTGGAATGGCTTCAACGGCTCTTACCAACCATAAAAATCCATCCATGACGGACAAGCATTATTACGATAAAGAAGTGACCCGTGATGAAGCAAAAGAGAACTTCTCGGTGTTTAAAAAGAAGAAAAAATAATGAAATTCCTTAACCAATTCCTTACTCCATCGAAAAAAAGTGGACACGAAAAAATGAAAAAACCCCTGATAGCAAAGCTTTCAGGGGTTATCAGTTCTGTGGATCCGGAGAGATTCGAACTCTCCGGGTCCACTCTGATTATCAGTGTTTACGGGGGTTTCAGGATTGCAAAATCTTACATTTTCATGCATTTTTGAACAATTCCTTAACCAATTCCTTAACCAATTCCTTAACCATGTGTCAACTTTTTTGTTGAAATACTTTCAAGAAAATCTATTATCTAACATCGCAAAAATTTAGCGGAAAAGCACCTTTTTTTACGATCAGTTTTACCTTCATTTTCATGTTCACGAATTCGTGAACAAAGCGGGAAAGTGAACGGTTTGGTTTTTTAGCTTTTGTTCACTATATTTGTATGTTCACGATTACGTGAACGATATTAATAAGTGAACATGAACGAACCTGAAATAGCAACGCTGGCCTTGGCGAACCTCCAAAAAACTACCCATATTAAAGGTAAATGGAGAACTATTGCCTTAAAAGGGAAAGAGACCGAAATTGACGGACAAATAGACCTCGCCCATGAAGGAAATCTGATTAAATTAAATGCCGAGGTCAAAAATAACCTCAGAACAATCCACCTTCCCCAAATTTACGCTTTGGCAAAAAAGGCTGCACCACTTATGGTGATAGCCAATCACATCTTTCCGAAAATAAAAGAGGAACTACGAAGGCATAACATTGCTTATTTAGAAGGCAACGGGAATGTTTGGTTAAAATTCGGAAAAAACTTGATTTGGATAGAAACGAACAAAACACTTCCGGAAGAGAAAGAAAAAATAAACAGAGCGTTTACAAAAACAGGCTTAAAAGTGGTATATGACATTTTTAGAGACGAAACCTTAATAAACGCTCCTTACCGTGAAATAGCCAACAGAGCCGATATCGCCTTGGGAAATGTGAACTACATTCTGAATGGACTGAAAGAAAAGGGATTCCTTCTTAGAAAGAACAAGGACGAAAATTTACTCATCAACAAAAAGGAACTGTTGAATACATGGATGGTTAAATATGCGGAAAAGCTTCAACCCGAATTGGAAATTGGAAGATACAAGTTCTTAAAGCCTGATGATTTTATTAATTGGCGAGACATTCAATTAAAGCCGGGTAAGACTTGCTGGGGCGGGGAACCGGCGGGACAATTACTTACCAATTACTTGAAGCCCGGAGTGCTGACTTTATACACAACGGAAACCAGAGTTGAGTTAATGAAAAACTATAAACTAATTCCAGATCCAAAAGGATATGTGATTGCGTACAAGAAATTTTGGAATCACGATAATGCAAATTTTGAAGCCGTTGATCCAATTCTTGTTTATACAGATTTAATGAATACCGGAGATCATCGTTGCATTGAAACAGCACAAAAAATTTATAATGACATTCTTAAAGGAAAATTTTGAACGCTTAAAAAACAAAGGCCTCAAGGAGACTTTCGAAGTTCTCGAACTAGTTTTTAAAAACTTCGGGATAGATTATTATTTGATTGGCGCACGTGCGAGAGATTTGTGGACGGATCATATTCCCCTTGGCGAAAAGCGAACAACAGAGGACGTTGACTTTTGTATTTACATCAATGAACACAAACAATATCAAGATCTCATTAAAGCACTAACTGAAACTTATGGTTTTAAAAGAGATGAAGAAGAACCTTATCGTTTTTATTTCAATGGAACTATTGATCTCATTCCATTTGGTGGCATCGAAAAAAACGGGGAAGTTCTTTTAGAGAATCCTCCGACCGAACTTTCTGTTTACGGAACCAAAGAAGCTGTGGCTCACGCACAAATTGTTGAAGGCGACTTTAAGGTTGTTACCCTGCCCGGTCTATGCATATTAAAATTGATTGCCTTTCTTGAAAAGCCTGATAGACGAGCAAAGGATTTACAGGATTTTTATTTCTTGTTAGAAAATTATGGCGAGATAGCTGGAGACCAATTATTTGAAGGTGTAGAACACGAAGATTTAATAAGGGACAACTTCGATTTTCCAATTGCTTCTGCGAAACTACTTGGCCGAGAGATCAAAATAATTGTTGCTGGCAATTCAGAATTATCAGATAAGTTAAAGCAAATTTTATCTACTCGCTTACAAGGATTTTCTGAAGATGAAATTAATGCCATGTATGAAGTGAGAGATGCAGGAGATAAAGTAATTGAACGATTTAAAATGGTTTCTCAGTTACTAAAAGAGTTATAGTTTTTGTATTCATTCCCATTGAATAATTCAGCCCATTGTAGTACAAAAATTTCAAAAAGCGTTAGCTAATTCATACAGCTTCAATCAGTTAGAAAGTTGGACACGGAAATTAGTAGAACTCTCCGGGTCCACTCTGATTATCAGTGTTTACGGGGGTTTCAGAAATGCAAAACCGAACATTTTGGAGCATTTTCGTGCAATTCCTTAACCAATTCCTTACTCCAAAAGTCCACCTATACACTCCCTTCAGATGAGATAGGTTGAAGGAGAAAATCCGAGCTATTTTTGCCTAAAAGAAAGGGTAGAAAAAGCGTTAAACTAGATTATTGAAGTACATTTTGTATTCATCTAATGAATTCTCCATCAAATAAGGTTCCAACAAACCACAGCAAATACTCAGGTAATAAGCCATCTGTTGTTTCTTATTCCCTTTAAAAACAATTTCAGCATCAATAACCCAAGCAGTATTCAAAATCTGTCCAACATTTAATATTCTCTCAAATTGGAGTTCGTTAATTCCCTTCTTTATGATTCCTTTTGAAACATATAAGTTGAACAGCTCTCTAGCCATTTGCCTTTCAAAGGCTGCATTTCTCAAATAAATTGCTTTTACCTCCGGATAATTTGTAAGGATTTCAAATAAGTTCAAAAAAATGAATTTGTACTTCGACTGAATCAGAAACACTTTCTTGTGCGATTCCAGATAGAGAGTAATCGAAATCTCGGCCCTAGGAAGTGTTTCAAACGCAACTTGCACCTCTTTAAGCATATCCTTGTAAAGCCCTAAAATTATTTTGTCCTTGTTTGGAAAATGATAAGAGAAATTTCCTGCACTGATATTAAGTTCTTTACAAATGTCCCTTACAGATACTTTAGCCAATCCATCGGTATTGAACAATCTCCTAGATGCATCCAGTATTTTCTCTTTTGTGGTCACAAAACAAAAGTAGAAAATAATTAGGACAGTTGTACTATATTCGAAATATTAGTACATTTGTACTAATCCTTAAACTACCTATCATGAATATTATTGATTTTATTATTGGACTAACGCTCATTAACACAATCCCTCACTTTGTTTTGGGTATTTGGAAAGGTAGAATGCTGAGCGCATTCGGCTTTGGAAATACTGCTAATATCGTTTATGGCATTTTAAATTTTGCCATCTCTATTTCCTTATTCCTTTATAGATACGGAATTGATGGGATTAAAAGTAATGGAATTTATGCTGGTGCATTATTTGTACTTGTCTGTTATTTTGTTGTTGGGAAATTGTGCTATACCTATTTTCATAAAAGACATCATGAAAAGCAGAACAACTAATTTAGTTTCTTAATATCGCTCAAATAAATACTGTTTAACCGGTTTTAGCAAAATATACATACTTTCTTACCTTTGTAAAATAATTTATGGCCGAAACGAAAAACGTATTGCAACCTCAAAACTGGATAAAAGATTTCGGAGACGATCTCTTTGCATACGCAATGAGGAAAACTAGTAATACGCAATTGGCTGAAGATTGGGTTCAGGAAACATTTCTTGCCGGACTTAAATCACAAAACAACTTTAAAGGAGATAGTACAGAGAAAACTTGGTTGCTAGCAATATTGAAATTTAAAATTGCCGACTATTATAGAAAATCCTCGACTAAATATGAATTAAGGTCTTTGCAATTTAATGGTGTTGAGAATTCTACGAATCATTTTGCAGATGATGGTGATTGGAAACAAGAATCACAGCCAAAAGATTGGGGAATTGATTACTCAAAGGCGGTTGAAAATAAGGAATTAGCTCATGCCTTAAATCAATGCATTGATAAATTGCAGGAAAACCAAAAGCAATTAATTTTGTTAAAATTGGTTGAAGAACAAGAAACTGAAATAGTGTGTAAGGAATTGAATATTACTGCGACTAACTATTGGGTAATCATTCATCGCGCCAAGCTTCAATTAAGAGCTTGCCTTGAAAAAAATTGGATTAATACCTAGCTGATGAAAAAATTGATGAATTTTTTAATGCTTTCTTGTCAAAAGGCGACTTTTCTAATCGAGAAGGGTCATGGCCGACCTTTAGGTTATTTGGAAAGAATGCAGCTAAATATGCACTTAAAAATGTGCAAGCATTGCACTAACTACCTAAAACAAAGTTTGTTGATCGAGAATGTATTAAACTCAGGTAGGGTTAAGAATGTTCAAGTAAACAATTTAAAGCTATCCGACGCCAGTAAAATGAGGATATCGAAGGTTATTGAAGATAATTCAGAAAATTACTAATTTCTTTGTAAGGATTCGTTCTACTGTACTACTATTAGAGTATGTACATTATATCACTATCTTTTTCGGATCAAAAGAGCAGGAAATCATCTAATTCTTATCCTTGGGCATGAAGAGGCGTTTGAAAATTTATTCATCCGGACTCTTCATAAGCTTTTTAGGAAGTCTGCCATTTGGCAGCCTAAATATTACAGCCTTTCAGATTACTGCCTCTCAGACAACTAAGGCTGCACTAATTTTTTCTGCGGCTGCTATTCTTGTCGAATTAATTATCGTTAGACTTTCACTAAATTTTACGGATAAACTAAAGATTGGCAGCAAACTGTTCAACTATTTGATGCCAGTTACTATTTCCTTACTCTTGTTTCTTGCTGTTTCAAATTTTCACTCGGCAACAAACGCATCCAATGTTGAGTTTAGTAAAACACCATTTCCTTTAATACAATCTCCGTTCTTACTTGGATTATTGATGAGCGCTTTGAACCCAATGCATCTGCCGTTTTGGGCTAGTTGGAACACTGTGTTAATCGCAAAAAATACATTGGATAAACAACCCGGTATGTTCTCTTTTTATATTTTCGGAATTGCTATTGGTTCTGTGGCAGGTTTTCTGATTTTTATTTTTGCAGGACGACTCATTTTTGAAAATTACACAAAGTACAGTGCGTTAATCTCATGGATAATGGGCCTTTTTTACCTAGGGTTTGCACTTTATTTGATGTTCCCATTTTTAAAAATTGCTCGATTGAAATTGCTTGAAATTAATAGAGAAGAGAGAAAATAATTATTTATGCAGACTTACATAAAATTGAAAATTCATCGACTACTAAATTGGGAATATTGGCCAATGGCCATGGTTTATTACCCTATTTTCCCCGTTTGGTTCTATTTGGCGTTAAAGGCGAGATCTTTCTTCTTTTTTAATGCTGCAAATCCAAGTATTAAAAATGGCGGAATGGCAATGGAATCTAAAGAAGAAATTTATGATTTGATTCCACAACAATATATCCCTAAGACCATTCTTGTAAACGATAACAGAAATATAGAATCTATCCTTACTTATTGCCGCACCAAAGGGATTGAATTTCCAATGATAGCCAAGCCTGATATAGGCATGAAATCATTTGGCGTTGATAAAATTAACTCTGATGAAGAACTGCAAAATTACATGGCCAAAATGCCATATAGTTTTTTATTGCAAGAGTTAATAGAATTTCCACATGAAATAGGTTTGTTTTATGTGCGACTTCCAAATGAATCTCACGGAATTATAACTGGTATTGTTTCAAAAGAGTTTATGTGTGTGGAGGGAGATGGTATTCAAAGTATTCTACAACTAATTAAAAAAGATCCGAGAAGTCATTTTCAGCTCAAAACTTTAAAAAGAAAATACGGCGATTACTTGAACACCATCTTAGTGGCTAAGCAAATCTTTATTTTAGTTCCATTTGGAAGCCATACCAGAGGCGCTAAATTTTTAGATATTACCCATGAGGTTGATCAAAAGCTGACTGATACAATGAATAAGATTTGTACACAGATTCCCGGTTTCTTTTTCGGAAGATTAGATATACGGTATTCGTCAATGGATGAATTAAAACAAGGTCGAAATTTTAGCATTATTGAACTTAACGGAGCAGGAAGTGACCCCACACATATTTATGACCCAAAACATTCTTTATTATTTGCTTGGAAAGAAATAATAAAACATTGGAAACTTATGTACTCAATAAGCAGGATGAACTTTAACAATGGACATCCATATCTTGATTATAAAGCTGGCCGTGAAATGCTCAGGGCAAATAAACAATTGGAAGAACAACTGAAATTGATTTAATTAATGAAAACGAAACGGATTATTTACATTTTCTTACTTATGATTTGCATAGTGAAAGGCCATCGGTTATTTGCACAAAAAAAAGACACAATACATTCCTTTAAAACAGTTGGTCTTTCCCTACAAATCTATCCCGCTGGGCTTATTTCATGTGTTACGTTCGAAAATTACGTTTCTCAAAAAGGCTCTCTTTTGTTTCGATTAGGAATTAATTATGCAGACAGAAAAGACTATAGTCCCTACAACGATAATGAGAAAGGGAAAGGTTTTGGCGGATCAATGGGATACAGGAAACACGTTCCATTAAAGTTGGGTAAAATAGTTTTTGGTCTCCATTGTGATATTTGGAACATGTGGATAAATTGGAAAAATGATATTGGAGAACCGAACTATACAAAGGGTCAAACTTACACTTTAGTCCTCCAGCCTTGGATAGAGGGTGGCTATTTTATTCGCCTTAAGTCAATTCCCTTACAGTTTGGAATTACAACTGGATTTGGGAGAGAAATTAATGTTGTGACAAATGGAAAGGATGTTGGGCAGGGCTGGATGAACAGTCTATTACTTCACTTCAATTATATGCTTAAGAGAACTTAGCATGGATAAACTTGTCATCATCCTATTAATATTCTGCTCAGCTAGCATTTTGTCGGCCCAATTTCCTGTTCAATGTTTGAGTGCAGCACAAGGCCAAGCTTTGTGCGATACAAATTTAGGTAACCGAAAAACTATTCCCGAAGAAATTAAAAGTCAGGTTCTAAATGCTTTGTCTTGTTATCCCGAATTAAAAGAATCAAAAATTATCTTCCAGTTCCGAAACCGAATAACTCCTCTGTCAACAAGGCCACGTTTGATGGGATTAATTAGAAAAAGGAAACAACGCACATATATCATAACTATAAGCAAGAATACAATCAAGCAAATACGTCCAATCTTATTTAAAAACTTGCCGTATAACGCACAGATCGGTGTCTTGGGTCATGAACTGGCACATTTAGTTGAATTTAATAACAAAACATCTTTTCAGCTGATCCGCCTTTTTTTTAAAAAATTCAAATCTAGCAATACTGACCGATTTGAATTCAATACTGATCTTGCATGTATTAATCATGGTTTAGGGTTTCAGTTGTTTGATTGGAGTAAATATGTAAGAGAATCTCTTCAAATTAAAGAATGGAAAGGTGCGGCCAGTGATGGCAATGCGGAAAAATTAAATCAACGTTACATGAATCCCGAAACCATTAATCTTTATATCAAGAAAAACGATTTGTATATGAGTATCAGAAACTAATACAGCATAATTTGTTAAATATTCCTGAAGCGTTTTTAGACAAACTGTTGTTTCAAAATACCTAATTGAAACGCAATTAAAAAAAATTCGAATTTTCTGTAAGGATTCAAGAATCTGTCCTACTAATGTAGTATAAACCTCTAAAAAATAAAAACAATGAAAAAAATTAAAATTTTACTAGCGCTTTTTATTCTATTTATCGGTGTAAATGTTTTTGCACAATCTAAACCAAAAGTTATCTGCCTTGTTACAAAGGCCAACTGGTGTCCAACGTGTAAAGCAAATGGCGAACGAATGGGAAAAGAAGTTTTTTCCTCGTTCAAAGATGGAAATGTAATGGTGGTTGCAAATGATCTTACTGATGATGCTACCAAAAAGGCCTGTAAAAAAGATTTAGATGCGGCAGGAATAACTAAAGTAGCAGAAAACTCAACTTCGACCGGAATCATTACTTTAATTGACTTCAAAACTAAAAAGGTAATCGAAACTATAAGTGTGGCAAAAAGCTCAGAAGAAATAAAAGAGACTATTAACAAAGCGTTAAAAAGGGCCTGATCTAAGCACATTATTTAAAGAGTCCTAACAAAAATGATAAAAATACCATCAAAAAATATGGCCGTACTGCAAAGTGCAAAGACGGGATGTAGTTGTAGTCAAATTTTGAAAAAGGATAAAATGCACAGTAGCATACAAAACGTAAAAGTAAATTAAACGAGTTGGGGACAATGTTTAAATAGTCCCCAATTTATTTCAAACAATTTAAAACTAAAACAATGGAAAATAAAATATCAAAATCATTTATTGGAGGTATTACAGGCACTTTAGTGATGACAGCTGTGATGATGATTGCACCAAAGATGGGCATACCTAAGATGAGTCCACCTGCAATGCTATCAATGATGATGGGTCTTCCAATAATTGTAGGATGGTTTATGCATTTTATGATTGGAATAATTTTCGCTCTCATATATGCCTTCTTTTTCTTCAATATATTGAAAAAGATAAACAACAATTTACTAAAAGGTGCGATTTTTGGATTAGCCAGTTTTATTTTCGCGCAAATTGCCATTGGAATTATGGATGCTATGATTGGTGGAATGCCAGCAATGGAGGGCAGCATGATATTAATGATGATTGGTAGTATTATGGGACATGTAATTTTTGGAATGGTAGTAACACAGTTTGTAAAAGAGTCGAAATAAAGTCGCACAACAGTATAATTTTGAACTTTAATTCATTACATATTTTAAAACAATTACACTTACACTATAATATGGCTACAGATAAAACAAAAAAAAGAAGAAATTATATTCTATTGACTCTAGCTTTGGGAATATTGTTTGGGGGTGCTTATGTTCTTTACTTATTAAATATGCCACACTTAGACGTTCAAGCGCAAAAGGCCGACTTTTCAATAGATGCTTCAAACTTAGTAATGGAGTATTTACAGGACGAGAAAAAAGCGAACGGCAAATATTTAAGTGACGAAGGTAATTCGAAAATATTTGTTGTGAATGGAATAGTAAAATCTATAGATATAGACATGAATAATCAGATAACTATTTTGCTGCAAAGCGAAACTGACAAGGCCGGAGTTAAATGTGTGTTCATGGCTTCTACAAATAAACATGCGGAAATAATACATGCTGGTCAAAAAGTATCAATCAAAGGCATCATTCGATCCGGCGCCAACTATGACAGCGACTTAGAACTTTATGAAAACGTTCTACTTGAAAAGTGTGACATTATAAACCAATAATTTAATTATAAATAATCTAACAAAAAATGAAAATGAAAAATTTAAAAACCACAGTAATGATCTTATCAATGGTAGGCCTATTTAGTTTTAAGCAAACAGATGAGAAATTAGTTAGTAAAAAAAGTCAAGTTGATATTTTTTCACACACCGACGCAGAAGATATTAAGGCCGTTAATTATGCCTCAACCGCTACGTTAAGCAAGGAAAATGGAGAAGTGGTTGTTTCGGTACCCATGCAAAGTTTTGAATTTGAAAAAGCGCTTATGCAAAAGCATTTCAATAGTAAAGATTTTCTTAATACTAAGACATTTCCTAAAGCAAAATTTAAGGGAAAAATTACCAACTTAAAAGATATTAATTTTTCGAAAGACGGCGTTTATAATGCTACAGTTAGTGGTGATATGACAATTAAGGAAACGACTAACCCTGTAACAGAAAAAGCAGTAATTTCTGTAAAGGGAGGTCTTATTACTGTAGATACAAAATTAAAAATAGTTTTGGCTGATTATAAAATAGCCTTCGAAAAGGGTAAGCCTTCGAAAAATATTGCTAAGACTATCGAAGTGACCTTTAAAATTGAATATTAATTCAATGATAAAAGGAAAGCGGATACTTATCACAGCGGGTCCAACTAAAGAACTTATTGATCCTGTAAGGTTTATTTCCAATGCATCAACGGGCAAAATGGGGTATGCTATCGCAGAACTGCTATACAGTGAAGGTGCTGATGTTATTTTGGTCACAGGCCCCTCATGCATAAATTCTAATTTGCCATCAGAGCGAGTTTATAAAATTCAATCGGCCTTGGAAATGTTGGAAGTGTGCAACAAGCACTTCCAGCAAATCGATATAGCCATTTTTACTGCTGCGGTGGCCGATTATAGACCAATGAAAATGGAGGCTTCCAAAATAAAAAAGAATGATGATAGGATGACTATTGAATTAATTAAGAATCCGGACATCGCTTTTGAATTTGGAAAAATAAAGAATCCCAATCAGATTTCAGTTGGTTTTGCTCTAGAAACAGACAACCTTATGCAGTATGGAGAGGGGAAACTTAAAAAGAAAAATTTTGATTTTATAGTCCTAAATACCACCAATGCAACTGGCGAAGGATTTGGCCATGACACGAACAAAGTTTCTGTTTTGAGAAAAGACTTAACCCATACTGATTTTGAACTCAAGTCTAAAAAGGAGGTTGCCCAGGATATTGTTGCCGAAATAAATACGGCCATAGCATTGAAGTCGCTAACAAATCATTAGAGCCTTAACTAACTCAATATCAATGATATAAGGTTAACAATATTAAGAGGCTATTATCTATCGGAATATCTCTTTGATAATAAAAGGAATTTCTGATTTTGAATGTAAGGAAAGGGGTAAATGCACGACTATTAAATTATAAAGAATTATTCATAAATCTAAATTAAGATAAACCATGAAAAAAACAACCCTTTCCATAACAATTGGCTTTCTATTTCTTACGCTTGCAATTACTCAATCTTGTAAAAAGGAAAAAAATGATGTAACACCTGAACCAACACCAACAGCTACTCAGGAGTTCATCGCGGATAGCACATCCTTTTTAAGTTATACAACTTGGACCGTACAATCTGTGAAAACTGGACCGAGTCCTTCTTTAGGAACTGCGCATGCGGGTAACGACAGCACTGTAACAAGAATGGTGCATTTTAAGGATGGTCAAAATCCGGTTAGTGGGAAGTATCCTGTTGGTACTATTATAGTGAAGCGAAGCACAAATCCAGCAAATACTGTAAGTGAAACTGTGGCGATGGTGAAACGTGGAAACAATTTTAACTCGAGCATAGGTGATTGGGAATTTTTTATGCTTATGCCCGATGGCAAAATTGCCAAAGATGCCGGTGGCCAACCAATGCGTGGTGCTAGTTTAATGAGTGGAATGTGCGGCGGATGTCACAATGCTGCTTCAAGCAAGGATTTTATCTTTTCCAAATAATATTCGCCAAGGCTTAGCCGATAATTGGATATGCCAATAATTAAATAATTAAATCATGACGGGACACATCATAAATAACTTATTAGAAATAAAGAACCTACTTAACGGTCTAAATGCGGATCAATATAACCGTAAGCTTGAAATCTTAAGCGAAGCTTCAATAGGACAGCATGTGAGGCACATTTTAGAATTCTATCAATGCCTTTTCAAAGGGAAAGAAAGCAAAATCGTTAACTATGATGCTCGTCAACGAGATCTAATGTTGGAAACCAATCTTCAATTTGCGACAAATACTATTGAAGAAATTGTGATCGCTTTAAAGGAGGTCAAATGTGATTTCACTGTAACATTTGTCGCAGATTATTCAGTAATCGAAAATCAAAATGCTACTAATATTCAATCCTCCTTCTACAGGGAGCTTGCTTATAATCTCGAACATAGTATTCATCATCAAGCATTAATTAAAGTTGCCATAACAGAAATGGAATTGACTTCCTTAGTTAAGGATAACTTTGGTTACGCTCCATCAACCATTCGTCATATTAAAGTATGTGCACAGTAACTTTTGTTCCAACTTCAGATGGATTTTATTTCACCTCCAGCAGAGATGAAAGAGTAAGTCGACGTACCATTCCTCCTGTCAGATATTCAGAAAATGGTAGAAGTCTTATTTATCCCAAAGATGAAAAGGCGGGTGGTACATGGATTGCTTCTGATTCCAAAGGTAAAACTGCTTGTTTGTTAAATGGGGCTTTTGTAAATCATAAAAAAGAATACAACTATGTAAAAAGCCGAGGGTTGATTTTACTTGAAAGTTTTGAATACAAAGACATCTCGGAGTTTTCTGACAAAACCAACTTAGATGGAGTTGAGCCGTTTACATTACTTATTCTTGATTATTCGAATGGTGCCTTGCAATACTTTAACGAATTTCGTTGGGATGGACAAAATAAATATTTAAAATCATTATCTCAAGTTGATACTCAAATATGGTCATCAGCAACCTTATACTCAAAACCAATACAGGATATTAGGCTGAGCTTGTTTGAAAACTGGATAAAAAAACATGAGCAGTTTGAAGATAAAATGATTCTCGATTTCCATAATAGAAAGCATGGTTTAGATTCAACAAATGACATCTTGATGCAGGGATATAAAGACCTTCGAACCCTAAGCATTTCACAAATACATTTAAAAAACGACAATGCTTTTTTCAAATACGTTGATTTAATCCGTAATAAAACAAGTTTGATTAAGTTGGATCAAACTGAATACGCAAATGCATTCTAAAATTACATTGGGAAACGTTTGATGATGGAAGTGTGAATAGCTAATTGTAAAGATGAACAATCAACCTAAATATCAAAATGTAGTTTAAGATCAAATGTTTGAGACGTGGAGCAGCCTTAAAACAATTAAAAAATTATAGAACAAAATAAAATGAAACAGATTGCAATAGTCCTATTAATATTTACAATTGGAGCCTTAGTTGTAGCATTTAGAAGCCAAACTAATTTTGAGGATAAAAGCTCCGGTATTCAATTCTTCAAAGGTTCATGGGAGGAGGCACTAGCAAAAGCTAAAAAGGAAGATAAACTCATTTTTTTAGATGCTTACGCTAGTTGGTGTGGCCCTTGTAAAGCGATGAAGCGCAAAACGTTTACTGACGCTAAAGTTGGAGAGCATTTCAATAAATATTATGTATGTGTTGCAATTGATATGGAAGAAGGCGAAGGCCCCAGTCTCGCGAGGAAGTATGCAGTTGATAGTTATCCCTCTTTGATGTTTTTGCAACCTGACGGCAAGTTTATTGGAAAGGCGGTAGGTTATCATTCCCCCGAAGAATTACTAAATATTCTAAAACAATTTGTTGGGCAATAATATGGAAATTAAAACTATATATGAGTTTGGTCTTACATACGCAAAATACCGTGCATTAATAGATCAATTAGTTTTGCAAGGGCATACCACCGGTTTTGCTCAAAGCGAGCAGCTTTTGAAGTACACTAAACTTAATATTCAAAGGATGAATCGATTGGACAAAACGATTCAGATCTCCTCAGATCTTATTCCAAATTTCACACGAATCAAAAGAACTCAGAAATGGCTGTTGATAGGAGACGCGTGGTGTGGTGATTGCGCACAGATTATTCCAATACTGAATAAGTTGGCAGATGTTTCAAACGGAAAAATAGAGTTTAGAATTATATCTAGAGATACCTTCCCTGAATTAATTGAAAATTTTCAAACAAATGGAACTAAGTCGATCCCGAAATTGATAGTTATCAATTCAGAATCGAACGAAGTTTGTACGACGTGGGGACCAAGACCTATGGCAGCGCAGGCCATTATGTTAAATTGGAAAGAAAACAAATCTACCATTAGCTGGGATGAATTTGAAAATGACCTTCATTTATGGTATGCACGGGATAAAGGCCAAACAATTATTTCAGAAATAGCAACTCTAATTCAAAAATGCGAAACAAAAATACCCTTACTGCAATAAAAATAGCATTAACGGTTGGCACTTTGCTCAATCTGATTAACAGTTGGGATGTGATTCTACTAAATAATTGGGATTTCAAACTGATCGCAAAAATTCTCATGACCTACGCCGTGCCATTTTGCGTTTCACTATACTCATCTGGCAAAGCCTTGAAGGAAATTAATTCTTAAAAACCATACACAAATAGTAAATACAAAGCGTCTAATTAAATTTTAATGGCACTAATTAAAGTTATAGAACACGAAGAATCTGAAGGAGAATTGAAAGTAATTTACGATGACCTTGTTTCTAAAAGAGGGAAACTCGCTGAAGTTCACAAGATACAAAGCCTAAACCCTGAATCCATCGTAAAACACATGGATTTATATATGACGCTTATGTTTGGGAAATCACCTTTAACTCGAACACAGCGAGAAATGATAGCAGTTGTGGTAAGTGTTACAAATCAATGTGACTATTGTGTTGCGCATCATACCGAGGCTTTAAATAAGTATTTAAAAAATGAAACTATAATTTCGCAATTAAAAAGAGATTTCGCAAAGGCAGAACTTTCAGCGGTTGATCTAACTCTTTGCGAATTAGCGTGGCAATTGACTCGAGTTCCGAATATTACAACTGAACTATTAATGCAAAAATTAAAGACTCTTGGTGTAGAAGATAGGGCGATCTTAGATGCAACATTAGTAATTGGCTATTTTAACTTTGTCAACAGATTGGTTCTTGGATTAGGAGTAAAATTGGAACACGATGCTGGCAAAGGCTTCAAATATTAAAATTATTTCAAAAGATGAAATTCATTGAGAAAGTAGGATTTTTCAGATTGACTTTAATACCACATTGACCACAAAATTGATAGCGCAAATAGCCACCGGATCAGCGAAAACGACCGGATTAGGAAGTACTTTGCCATTACGCAAGAACTTGGGGAGCTTTTGGTTGAAATGGGCTTTGAAAGGTACAAAGGTACCGACAAGTACATAATAGCCCCGGAGGATGGCCTAAAACGCTCAAACGTGGCCGGAATTATCAGCCGATCCTTTTCGCATTATTATGCGCTCCTAAATACAGGCAAAGCCATCACCTTCCGCAACCTCAGAAAAACCTTTATGACCAGCGCCTACAAAGAATTTGGAATGGCTTCAACCGCACTCACCAACCATAAAAATCCATCCATGACCGATAAGCATTATTACGATAAAGAAGTGACCCGTGATGAGGCAAAAGAGAACTTCTCGGTGTTTAAAAAGAAGGCTAAAAAGTGACGCTTGCGCCAAAGCTTCAGCGTCGGAGCAAAAAAACCTTACTCCAATACCTTACTCCGGAGCCAAAACAGAGTCCACCGGAAAACAAAAAAACCCCTGAAAGCCGGCCTTTCAGGGGTTATTGGCAATGTGGATCCGGAGAGATTAGCTCAAGCTGATCTCTCCTTTCCCGTGTAGTGGACCAATACAGCGTCTCAGCAAAGCTGAGCCGTTTTTTGTTTTTGTCCCCTCGTTCGCAAAATTTTTAATGCTAAGCAAGTCAGGAAGAGATTAGCTCACGCTGATCTCTCCTTTCCCGTGTAGTGGACCAATACAGCGTCTCAGCAAAGCTGAGCCGTTTTTTGTTTTTGTCCCCTCGTTCGCAAGCAGAGCTTGCCGCCTCGGTTACAAAAACAAAAAAGGGATTCTGCCTTTCGGCAGAATCCCCTGTATTGGTCAACCCGTGGATCCGGAGAGATTCGAACTCTCGTCCAAATAAGGAATAAATAAGCTTTCTACGATGTTTAGCTATAGCTTGATTGTAGGCTGAAGACAGGCGCTATATCAAACCAATCTCCAACTTAGTTACTAATATTGTTTTACTCAGTAACATCGGCAAAACAAACTGCACATTTATGATGCTTTACCCGAAGCGCAGAGCAGTTTAGCTCCTCGGAAAGCAAAGGACACTTAATTCTAAATTAAGCAGCCATAGCGTAAGAGTTATCTTCGCCAAATAAAAATTTTGAAAGTTCAGTTTTAAGAGCTCGTCTTACAACGCTCTACATGCTTACTTATCTAATGCGCTCACTGTCAAAACCGGTCGGACCCATAAAATTAAAGAACAAGCAAATTTACGCAATTTTTAGCGGCTTATTTCAGTTTTAGCAATTCTTTAACTTTTAAGAGCTCCAAATCGCGCTTCAAAACAAGATCCTTATACGAATAGGTTAATGCATAATCAGGGAAAATTCCTCTGCCCGTTATTTTCGGACTCACATCATTTATCACTCGAAAGGCCGGAACTCTCACCCGAATTCGTGTGTTCGGTAATTTATAATACGGCGTCACCCCGGCATTGCAGCCCTCCCTCGCCCCTCCCGTCTCCTCACCAATTAAGGTCACGCGCGGGTTGCCATCTAGGTACGCAGCCACCAAACAAGATGCTGAAAAGGATCCGCCATTAATCAAAATAAAAATATTTCCCCCAAAATGGTTTTTTGTGCGGGGTCTCATCTTATAGGCAAAATAATCGGTATCGCGCACTGTCTTTTTCTCTCCCAACAATTTAAATGCAAATCGTGTGAATTTAAAGGCCCCGTTCCCATGCGTGTACCGCCGGTAAGGGTAGTTCTTTAAGGGTGTTCGTAAGGTTTGTGTGGCAACGGTATCCATCAAATACGTAAGTAACCGGTAGGCATTTGCCAAACTCCCTCCTCCATTATTTCTGAGATCAAGCACAAGATTTTCGGTGTTCGTTTTGTTAAGTTTTTTAAAAATCTTGCGATACACTCTGCTACTCCCACTGTGAGCGAATTTCTCCACTTTCATCAGCATGCCGGTGGAAGCCGAATCGAGAAAACGGTATTTAATTTTGGCACGTCGGTACTTGGTAAATAAACTATCGTCCTTTGGCCCCAGAGGTATTGGGGGCATGTCTTTAAGTTTGATCGCTGCGTAATTTGTTTGTTTCAGTACCTTTCCTTCTTTATACTCCAACTCAAAGGTATCGGGTCGCCCAAATTGCCCCAAAAAATAAGTATTGAAACCCAATTGCAAAAAATGATCTTTACCGGTTTGATTGTACCCGTCAGTACTAATGAACCGCTTTGAATACTTAAAAATAGAATCCAGCGCAATGCCATTGATTCGTGTCACTTCTACGCCCTTACGAATGGTGCTGTCTTGCTTTTTATTAAGGTTCGCAATGACAAAGAGCTTCGTATTCACCGGCAAAAATATATAGGGTGAATAATTAAATTTCATCGGTTTTACTTCACGGTAAAATGATTTGGAATACAGTACTTCTGTGTGCCCGCAATGCAGTTCATCCAGAACCAATTTTGTTCGGGTCCGAAATTGTTTCTCCGTTAAACTATCGTTGAGTGAAAAAATAAAATTAGCAAAGAGCTGCTTATAATAATCCCGCGGGTGATACAGGCCACTTGCGGGATGCATTTCAAGAATAACATCATTCAACAGTTGTGCATCTTCTCGTAATTGGGCAGGCGAATATTTTTTTGACAAAAGAGAGGCATGGGGTCCAATACACCGTTGAAACAGCAACGCTGCAACAAGGAAAATAAACCCTGATTTTGCCTTTAAAAATCGCATAATTGCTATCTTTGTAAAAATACGAATTTATGGCAAGATTCAAGATTGGCGTCCTGCGCGAAGAAAAGTCCCCGCCCGACAAGCGTGTTCCTCTTACACCTTTAATCTGTTCAGACCTCAAACGAAAATATCCCGAGGTGGATATAGTGGTACAGCCCAGTAAGATTAGATGTTATTCGGATGAGGAATACACCGCCTTTGGCATTACCCTGCAGGAAGATCTCAGCGATTGTGATATTCTGATGGGTGTGAAAGAAGTCCCGCCCGATAAATTGATCCCAACTAAAAAATATTTTTTCTTTTCACATACCATCAAAAAACAAGCTCATAATAAAAAACTCATGAAGGCGCTCATCGAGAAAAAGATCCAAATGATCGACTATGAGACGCTCACCGATAAAAAAAATAATCGCATCATTGGTTTTGGAAGATACGCCGGAGTAGTAGGTGCCTACAATGCCATCTTAGGGTACGGCCTCAAATACGATCTATTTAGTTTGAAACCCGCTAACCAGTGCCGCGACAAGGCAGAGATGGAAGAAGAATTAAAACGCGCCAAATTACCCATTATTAAAATTGCCATTACCGGCGGCGGACGTGTTGCCAATGGGGCCATTGAAACCTTAGGCGCGCTTCGAATTCGCAAAGTAACGCCCGAAGAATTTTTGATGGCCACGTTTCGTGAACCTGTGTACTGTCAATTAAATCCGCGCGATTACGTGGAGCGCCCCAGCGATCATAATTTCGACCTCAATGATTTTTTCACGCACCCCGAAAATTTTGTGTCCAAGTTCGCACCCTTCACCAAGGTGGCCGATATTTATATTTCAACGCACTACTGGGATCCAAAATCTCCAAGGATGTTCACTAAGAAAGATCTCAAATCGCCCGACTTCCATGTGTCGCTCATCGCCGATGTTACTTGCGATATTGATGGCTCAGTTCCCACCACCATTAGGGCCAGCAGCATAGCACAGCCGTTTTACGGATACAACGTAAACACCGAAAAAGAAGATCTGCCTTTTGCCAAAGATGCCATCTGTATAATGGCCGTTGATAATTTGCCCTGTGAACTTCCTCGAAATGCGAGCGATGATTTTGGAAAAGACCTTTCAGAACGCGTACTTCCTTTTGTGTTAGGTGATGACAAGGATAAAATTATCAAACGAGCCAGCATCTGTAAAGACGGCAAACTCACACTTAATTACGAGTACCTCAGCGATTACGCCTACGACTGAAATAGAAATTTTCTCAAGTTTCGAAGAATGCTTATTTTAGACAATTAAAAAAAGATGCATTCCGGAAGAAGATTTACACTCAAAGAAGTCCTTTATTGGACGCGTCGTGACCTGTATATTTTTATAGTGGTAGCGGCTGTTCCCACGGCTCTCTATTATTTTTTCCAAATTAAGTGGCTCATAATTCCCTGGGTGGCCATAGCCCTGGTAGGCACCGCCTCTGCTTTTATTGTTGGATTCAAAAACACACAAACCTACAACCGCTTGTGGGAAGCCCGACAAATATGGGGCTCCATCATCAATTCTAGCCGCACGTGGGGCATGCAGGTGAAAGACACGGTGCGGTCAGACAGAGCCGATATTCAACTCCTGATTTACCGTCATTTAGCCTGGGTCACTGCTTTACGTTTTCAATTGCGTGAATCAAAAATATGGGAGAACATGTCTCTAAAAAGCAACAGAGAATACGCTCGTTTTTATAAAGTGCCCGAGTGGGAATCCAAATTGGAAGATGAACTCAAATTACTCCTCTCGGCAGAAGAGTTTCAGTATGTGCTCAGCAAAAAAAACAGAGCCACCCATCTCATTGGCATGCAATCCTCTCATCTCGCACAACTCAAAGATGGCAAAGCCTTATCGGAACTGGATTTTATTGAGCTGGAAAGAACACTGGCGGCCTTATACGAACACCAGGGAAAAGCAGAACGAATCAAGAACTTTCCGTATCCCCGCCAATTTGCCACCATTAATCAAATGTTCATTCGGTTGTTTGTTACCATGCTTCCGTTTGGAATTTTACAAGAGATTGCAAAAATAACAGAGGCCGTAGGACCATTGTTTATATGGGCCACCGTGCCATGTTCGGTTATTGTGGCTTGGGTATTTTATGTGATGGAGCGCATTGGTGAAGCCACCGAAAATCCATTTGAAGGCGGAGCTAACGACGTTCCAATAACCAGCATCAGTCGCACCATTGAAATCGATCTGCGGGAAATGCTCGACGAAAACAATATTCCTTCTCCCCTAGTGCCCATCAACAACATCCTGATGTAGTCACCACATCATGTTGCAGAATCTGTAAGGTTGTATATTTTCTGGATGTCTTTTAATATCTTATTAAAATCCAATTTCAAATCAATAATTTTACCAGTCTTCATGTCAAATACCCAGCCGTGAACAGTGGGGAATCTACTCTTTATATATTCCTGCTGAACACTGGCTAACTTAATAACATTCACGCATTGTTCTTGCACATTGAGCTCCACCAAACGGTCATACTTTTTGTGTTCATCGGTAATCGCATCCAATTCTTGCATATGAATGCGATAAACGTCTCTGATATTCCGAAGCCAGGGATTTAATATTCCCATATCTTTAGGCTGCATTGCCGCTTTCACCCCTCCACAGCCATAGTGCCCGCAAACAACAACATGTTTTACACCCAAATATCTTACCGCATAATTTATTACTGCCATCACATTCAAATCGGTAGCGTTTACCAAGTTGGCAATGTTGCGGTGTACAAATATTTCACCGGGCTCAGCGCCCATCATCTCTTCTGCGGTAACTCTGCTATCACTGCACCCAATGTATAAATACTCGGGATGCTGATCTTTAGCAAGCTTCTCAAAAAAAGAATGATCCGAACCTTTCTTCTGTTCTAACCATCTCAAGTTGTTTTCAAATATTTCTTCATACTTAGGCATACCTTATCTTTTTTTGTTTTTATTCTACTAAAAAATATCATTGGGTCTTTTTCCCTGCCAATTTCACAATATCTTTTACCTCCAGTACTCTTTTATCGTAACCCTTTAGGGCACTGTTAATCATGGCCAAACCGAGTTCACGTAACGTGGAAACAAAATTCGGAAAAAGCAGTCTCAAACCGGGATACATCCAATCCACATAGTTATAATATTTCAAAATATTGTTCAAACCCTTGGTCGGACTCATATACCCCGGCCTGAACATATACCCGTTCTTAAACAAATTCAAAAGATCATTCTCCGTTTTTCCTTTAACCCGTGCCCACATACTTCTCCCCTTCTCACTGCTATCGGTTGCAGCACCCGAAATGTAACAAAAAGTTAGATCGGCATTTACACTCGCAAGCACACGCGCCAAAGCCATGGTAAGATCATAGGTAACATGCGCATAATCTTTCTCCTTCATCCCTACCGACGAAACTCCCAAACAAAATAAACAAGAATCATATCCTGTCAACTGTTCCGCAATCGTTGAAAAATCATAAAAATCTTCATGCACAACAACTTTAAGTTTTGCATGTTGTGTGGCAATTGCCTTACGGGTAATCACCAACACCGCTTCCACATCAGCATGCAGCAAACATTCGTGCAATACCCCTTCTCCCACCATTCCGGTTGCTCCGGTTAAAATTACTCTTGTTTTTTTCATCTTTCTATTTTCTTAACTCGATTATAAATAATTATTTTTTGGCTCCCACGCTCAAGTGTTGTCGTCACTTTTGGGCGCCCCCGGCATAACAAAATTTACGGCGCGTGGCACCATCTCACGCACATGCGTGCTACCCTTGTGCCCCCCGCCTTATTTTGTAAGCCGAGGCGGGCTTTCGCCACTCGCTCTCAAATTTGCCCTGCGGGACAAATTTGAGGAGCTCAAACAAAGGCTCAATCCCTGGCGCAGAAACCCGTATCCTAGCTTTTGAAATCATCTGTACATTTTTAAAAATAGTACCGGTGAGAATTTATCAATTCACAAAACACCTTTTATTTTTCAGTCAAAAAAAACATCAGTATTTTCTTTAATACCCTAGTGTCTAAAGTCTCTCTTAGAACTGCCCGGATTAACCTTCAAATTTATGTGCCCGGTGACTGCCATCACAAAACGGTTTGTTCGCCGAGTTCCCACACCGGCAAAATGCGGTCACCTTGCTTTTTTTTGATTCCTGTCCCCGGTGATCTTTTACTAAAAGATCCCCATGAACTAAGAGCGGACCTCCCGCCACCGTTTCCACCACTGTTTCAGAAATTACAGGAGCCTGCAACTCTACAGATTTATTATGGCGATAGCTCAGGGCGCCGCTGGGACATTGATTCACTTGCGCAATGATCTTGTCTGTAGAAGCGCCTGTGGGGTTTATCCAGGGCTTTAACTGCGGGTTAAATACTTCCAAGAGCCCTGTTGCGCCCTTCCAGCATTTGGCAGAGTGTATGCACAAAGAGGGCTTCCACAAAATGGTAATATCATCGTTTGAATAGTTTAATGTTGCTTCTTTTTCCATGTTTGTTCGTTATACTAAACTACGTAATATTCGCTAGTTTATGAACTTCAATCTCCCACACACTCTTGCAAAAAAAAGGCCCCAAAAATAATGGAGCCTTTTTACTAAACATTTATATGTTAATGGCCGCCGCCATCCTCTTCGCCCTCAGCTAAAGGAACAGTTTGCGGTACAAAATCTCGTGCTTGCCCCGGTTTACTGTAGTCGTAAGCCCAACGGTGAACAGTTGGTAACTCGCCCGGCCAGTTTCCATGGATGTGTGCCATAGGGGTGGTCCATTCCAGTGAATTTGCATTCCAGGGATTTTGTGGTGCCCTCTCGCCGCGGAACATGCTATAGAAAAAGTTAAATAAGAAGACCAATTGCCCCAATGCGCCAATAATTGCACAGTAAGTTACAATTTCATTGATGTCAACTAAGTTGTCAAACATTGGAAAATTACTATTGGTATAATAACGACGGGGAACCCCCGCTAAGCCCAAAAAGTGCATCGGAAAAAATACCCCATAGGCCATGGTGATGGTAATCCAGAAGTGCAGGTAACCCAACTTCTTATTCATCATACGAAGAAATAATTTAGGGAACCAGTGATATACACCCGCAAACATTCCGAAGATCGCACTTAACCCCATTACAATATGGAAGTGAGCCACCACAAAATAGGTATCGTGCACGTTAATATCGAGTGTAGAGTCCGCTAAAATGATTCCTGTTACACCACCCGTAATAAATGAAGATACCAAACCTATGGCAAATAACATGGCCGGTGTAAATTGAAGGTTACCTTTCCACATGGTAGTGATGTAATTAAATGCTTTTACCGCCGAAGGAATAGCAATCAAGAGGGTGGTGAACACAAACACCGAACCAAGGAACGGGTTCATACCGGTCATAAACATGTGATGACCCCATACAATAAATGACAGAAAACCAATTGCCATAATAGAACCAATCATGGCGCGGTACCCAAAAATTGGTTTCCGTGAATTGGTGGCAATCACTTCAGAAGCAATACCCAAAGCGGGTAACAATACAATATATACTTCGGGGTGACCTAGAAACCAAAACAAGTGCTCAAACAAAATAGGGCTACCACCAACATTATCCAATGGCCGGCCTCCAATGTAAATATCCGAAAGATAAAACGAGGTGTTAAAGCTTCTGTCAAAAATCAATAACAAGGCGCAAGAAAACAATACAGGGAAAGAGAGCACACCTAATATGGCTGTAACTAAAAATGCCCAAATCGACAGGGGGAGACGTGTCATGGTCATTCCTTTAGCGCGAAGGTTAATCACCGTAATGATATAATTCAAACTTCCCAACAGCGATGAAATAATGAAGATGGCCATTGAGATTAACCACATGGTCATCCCCAATTTAGAACCGGGAATTGCTTCCGGCAATGCTGATAAAGGCGGGTAAATCGTCCATCCGGCAGAAGCAGGACCGTCCTGAATAAAACAAGAAGCCAGCATGATTACCGATGAAACGAAAAAGAACCAATACGATAACATGTTTAAAAAACCGGAGGCCATATCACGGGCTCCTACTTGAAGGGGAATAAGTAAGTTACTGAATGTGCCGCTTAATCCTCCCGTTAAAACAAAAAACACCATAATGGTACCGTGTATTGTTACTAAAGCGAGGTACATGTTTGGATCAAGAATGCCGTCCTTACCCCATTTGTCGCCAAGTAGGGCGTTCACAAAGGCGAACTTTTCTCCCGGCCAGGCTAATTGTAAACGAAAAATAACAGACATGGTCATCGCCACCACCGCCATAATTACGGCAGTAATCAGGAACTGACGCGAGATCACCTTGTGATCCATGCTGAAAACATATTTACTTACAAAACTTTGTTCGTGATCATCGTGATCATGAACATGATCGTGGTGTACCAAATGATCCTTTTCTAATCCTGTGTTAATCGGGGTCGCCATCGTGTGTTAATTTAGAAATTTTAAAAAATTATTGTTTAACTGCAACTGTTTTGTATGCTTTTTGCGTAGCAAGCCATTTTGTATAATCGGCCTCTGTATCAACAATAATGGTCATTTGCATATTGAAGTGTGAAACCCCGCAAATCTTATTACATAACAGCAGGTAATCAAATTCAATCGGCTCTTTGCCATTGAGTGCACGTTGTTTGTTGATCCCATCCATCATCTTAACTGTATAGGGGTCCTTGCGCATCTCAACTGTGGTTTTATTTGGGATAAACTTAAAATACGTAATCATGCCCGGCACTGCATTCATTTGTGCACGAAAATGAGGCAAGTAAGCACTGTGTATCACATCGCGACTTCTAATGTTTAATTCGATTTCGCGATTTACAGGAATGTGCATTTCATTTTTTACAAGCACATCATCATTACCCGCCACATCTGTAGAATCTAAACCCACTGAATTACTCCCGGTAATCTGCCTGTAGTCTGATTCGCCCAGCTTACCATCTTTACCCGGGAAACGTGCGGTCCAATCAAACTGTTTGGCGTACAATTCCACCACCACTTTATTAGGGTCTTTTGCGTCAGCCATAATCTCATTCCAGTATTTTAAACCGAAAATAATGATGAACGCTAATGCAACAGCAGGAACCACTGTCCAAATCATTTCCAGTTTATTATTATGAGCATAATACACCGCTTTGCGTTTGCTATTACCACGGTATTTATAAGCAAACCAGAATAAAAAGAAGTTTGTAACCAGAAAAATAACGGTGATCAGATACATGTTTGCATCCCACAATTGGTCAATCAGTTTGCCATGCACGGAGGCTGCAGGAGGAAGTGATCTATCTATCCAGCGCTCAATTTGCCAGAAAAAGAAAACAAAAAATACGATCATGAATGCCAACATGACCTTTCCCATCATGTTATTATCCGTATCGGTAACTTGCCATTCCTTTGTTTTTTTGAGCCCTCGGCTTAACTCAATTATTTTTAATAACTGGTGTCCCGCAATTATCAATAACACTATGGCTAACAGAACTAATAAATTCATCTTGCTACTTTTATTTAAATTTTTACAAAATTTTTAACAATTAATTATCAATTTAGGTCGAGTGGTGAATACTCTCTTCTATGAACGGGTGATTCTTTACACGCAATGGCGCCTTGGCCAAAGCATTCAGAACAACGTAAATAAATAATCCCAAAAAGAAAAAGAAATTTCCGAATTCCATCCAGCTGAGTCCGGTCCAATGATGACCCACTGTGCCCGGCATCACAATCATGATCACGTCCAAATAGTGACCCACAAAAATAATAGTGCCCACAAACATCAGGAAAAAGAAATTACGTTTTGAATCCCTACTCATCAGCATCACCATTGGGAGTGCAAAATTGATAAAGAAGACGGTCCACATAAGGGCTTTATAGCTTTCCCAGCGTGTTTGAAAATAAGTTACCTCTTCAGGGATATTGGCATACCAAATCAACATGAATTGCGAGAAATACAAATAGGTCCACAGGAATGAAATGGCAAACATCCATTTACCCAAATCGTGAATCGTGCTTTCAGTTACAAAATCAAGATACCCCATTTTCTTTAACCAAATCACCAGAATGGTTATGGCAGTAAGCGCACTCACCCACATACCGGAAAAAATGTACCAGCCAAATAAGGTGGAGAACCAATGAGTATCAATACTCATTAACCAATCCCAGGAGGCCGTAGAAGATGTAACTGCAAAAAGCACCATGAACCAGGCACCGAGCTTAACATTCTTCCAGTGATAACTGTTATTAATATCCACATCTAATTTGTCGGCTTCCACTGAATTTTTTCTTAAGCGCAGTGTAAACCAAATCCAACCGAACATATACAGTACTGTTCTAACCCACCAAAATGGTCCAAAATACCCAATCTTTCCGGCTATCACTTCATCGTAATTCGGACTGGCAGGATCTGCTATTCCGGGCGTCATCCAGTGATAAATATGATGAACACCAAGCTGACCAAGTACAAATAACAACATCATCACCGACAAGCCCCATGGAAGATACATCGTAACTGCTTCTATCACCCTTTTCACAGTGGTTGACCAGCCTGCTTCCGCGGCATATTGCAAGCCGAGAAAGAATGAGGCTGCCAATGAAATGGCCATAAAAAAGAATGTTCCTGCAAATACATTGCTCCATGCCCTTGCGTGATGGTAAGATGCATCTCCTTCAACGTGATCGTTAAGAAACATTAAGATGATAGATAACAGACCAACGGCCATAAGGGCAAAGGAAAATAACCTCGCGCTCGACGGTAGTGTAAAATTTAATTTTTCGGTGTTCATAGTCTCTCTTATAATCTTTAATAATTATTTCTTTACCTCTGTCACTGTTGGCGTTACCACAGCTTTAGCGGTACTGTCAACTGCTACTCCTTTTGGTCCCTGTAATTTTTGAACGAAACAAACGAGTTTCCATCTTTCGTCTACACTCAAAAGACTACTGTGTGAACCCATCAAATTCTTTCCATAGGTGATCGAATGAAAGATCTTTCCTTCAGGCAGATTCTTTAATGCAGCGCTGGTATATGCCGGAGGAGCTCCGGGTAACTTCAACGCAACTTTACCATCGCCTGCCCCTGTGGCACCATGGCAATGAATACAGAATTTTCCAAATAAAACCTCTCCCTCTTTCTCCCATAACTCACGCTGTGAAGCATCCAGTGGATTGTGCAAATTAAGACCAGCCTGCTCATAGCCTTCAGGGGTATTTGCATAGGCGTATGGAATAAATCCACGCGCCACCGTGCCTTTTACCGGCAACCGGGCAGTGTTAAGGGTGTCGCCTTCAAACACGCTGCTGCTGTAATATTCCAACGAGGGTGAACGGTACATGTCCGGCATATATTCAACACCCGGACTATTCGCGTCTTTTTTTCCACACGAAGAAAAACTTGCCAGTACCAACCCTGTGAAAGCAGCGCCGATTACAAATCTTATGGTTTTATAATTTCTTTTCATTGTATCTACTAATGTGTGTCTTCTAAAATATATTTTGGTTCAACAACATAAGAACCTTTAAGATTTACTTCTTCAGCTCCGTTCTCTTTTAAGATGGATTGCGCCTTTTCAGATTGCTCATCGTTGAGATCAAGATCAATCAGAAACTTATCGTCTGTTGTACGTGAATCAGGATTTTTTGCCCTTGCACCCGGAACCAAAAAACAACGCAGAAGATACGTCAATGCTAAACCGTGCGCAGCACAAAATACAGTAGACTCAAACGTGATAGGAATAAATGCAGGAACGTTAAAATAATAGGCCCAATTTGGTTTACCTCCAATGTCTGTAGGCCAATCTGAAATCATCATGTACCACATCATTAGGGTGGCCAGTCCGCATCCAATAAGACCATAAATGAACGCGCAAATAGCCAAACGGGTGCGGGGAACGCCAATGATAGCATCGATCCCGTGAATAGGCATGGGAGTATATACATCCTTGATCCGGATACCCGAAGCTCTTAGTTTTTTACAGGCTTCCAGCATGGGTACTTCATCGCCAAAAACTCCGTGAATGATATGTTTATGAGTTGCCATATTTTTTGTATTCTTTAATTAGTGGTGTGCATGAGAATCAGCAGATAATTTCTTCTGCGACTCACCTGATGATTTTAAAATAGTCTTTAATTCGGCTTGTGCAATTACCGGGAAGTAACGCGAAAACAATAAGAAGAACATCCCAAACATTCCCAGCGTTCCTACAAAAATTCCCACGTCAATAAACGAAGGTGTATAGGTTGTCCATGTGGATGGCAGATACATACGACACAAGGTTGGCACAATAATCACAAATCGCTCAAACCACATCCCTATGTTCACTACTATGGATAGGATGAAGGTCGCTATAACAGATGTACGTACTTTCTTGAACCAGAATAATTGAGGTGACACCACGTTACAGCTCATCATGATCCAATAAGACCATGCTACCGGTCCGGTTGCCCGATTGAGAAATGCATATTGTTCCCATTCAACACCAGAGTACCAGGCAACAAACAATTCTGTTAAATAGGCCACACCTACTATTGAACCTGTAACAATGATTACAATGTTCATATATTCAATGTGTTTGATCGTAACATAGGACTCTAGTTTATAGATTTTCCGCACCACCAACACAAGGGTAAGCACCATGGCGAATCCTGAGAATACCGCACCCGAAACGAAGTAGGGAGGGAAGATAGTCGTGTGCCAGCCCGGCACAACAGAAGTGGCAAAATCCATGGATACAATTGAGTGCACTGAAAAAACGAGCGGCGTTGCTAAACCGGCCAGAACCAAAGAGGTTTCTTCAAAACGACTCCAGTGGCGAGCACTTCCACCCCAACCAAAAGAAAGTAAACCGTAAAACTTTTTTTGCCATGGTTTAATTACCCTGTCGCGGATCATTCCAAAATCAGGAATCAACCCAATGTACCAAAATACAATAGACACTGTCATGTATGTGGATACCGCAAATACGTCCCACAAAAGCGGTGAGTTAAAGTTTGGCCACAAAGAACCAAATTGATTCGGCAATGGAAACAACATATAATCCAACCATGGACGACCGGTGTGCAATAACACGAAAATGGCCGCACATAACACGGCGAAAATAGTCATGGCCTCGGCAGAACGGTTAATGGCCATACGCCATTTCTGACGGAACAATAAAAGTACTGCAGAAATTAAAGTGCCTGCGTGTCCAATACCGATCCACCACACAAAATTGGTGATATCCCAAGCCCAATCTGCATTGTTACTGCTTCCCCACGATCCAATACCCACACCAATGGTATAAGCCAGCGAACAAATTCCCCATAAAAAACACAAAGCACAAATGGTGGTAATGGTGTACCAACCCCTTGCTGCTTTACCTTCAATAGGGGCAATAATATCATCAGTGATCTGGCGATACGTTTTATTGCCGAGTATTAACGGGATCCTAATTTCTGATTCTGCGTGCATATTATCTTTTTAATTTTTTTAATCTAGTAATTATCAATTATGAGTGTTTTTCCTCACCTGCTTGTTTGTGTTCTCCTGCTTTTGCTACTTCTTCAGGAAAAATAATCTGCTCATCCTGATTTCTTACCTTCACTTTGTAAGAAGTGGTAGGCTTAATCCCAATGTCTTCCAAAAGGAAATAAGTTCTTTCATCATTTCTTTCTTTTGTGACAACCGATTCGCTATCGTTCAGGTCACCAAAGATGATGGCATTTGTGGAACAGGCGGCCTGACAAGCTGTTTTAATGGCACCATCTTTTACAGGCGTTCCTGCTTTCTTGGCTTCCAATTTTCCTGCCTGCAAACGTTGCTGGCACATGCTGCATTTTTCCATCACCCCACGGCTGCGAACTACCACATCCGGATTAAGAACCATACGGCCTAATTCCTGTTGTGCCGGATTCACATCGGCGAAGTCGGTATTACCACTGTAATTAAACCAATTGAAACGACGAACTTTAAATGGACAGTTATTTGCGCAATAACGAGTTCCGATGCAACGGTTGTAAGTCATCATGTTTAAGCCCTCAGTGCTGTGACTGGTTGCCAAAACCGGACAAACTGTTTCGCAGGGAGCATGGTTGCAATGTTGACACATCATGGGCTGGAAGGTCACCTGCGGATTAGCAGATGGGTTTTCCATCTCAATGTACATTTCTTTTGAACCCAATCCTTCTTCTTTGCCCTTGCGTGTGTTCATTTCTGAACTATAGTAACGGTCAATTCGCAACCAATGCATGTCACGCACGCGGCTTACTTCCAATTTACCTACCACTGCCACATTGTTCTCTGATGTACAAGCCACCACACATGCGCCGCAACCAAAACAGAGGTTCATGTCGATGCTCATGCCCCACTTATGACCGGGACGAGGATGTGCTGCCCAAAGATCCACTTCGCTCACGTGTTGTTTTCCACCTTCGTGAGTTGGAAGTTCTACAGGGGGATTCCAATACGTTTTATCGTTGTTTTTAAATTCTTTTAAAGATACTTCGCGAAGGAGATACTCTTCACGACCCATAATGGTATGCTGAATCTGGGTAGCCGCAAAACGATGTTTTTCGCCGGTTTTAGTAATGCTCACTTTGGTGGCAATTGGTTGAATGGTGCCATTCGCAATTTCTAACAGCGAAAAGGCGTTCACCCCTACATTGTTTGCCACTTTTAGCGATTCAGCTTTTCTGCCATATCCCAAAGCCAGTCCTATTGAACCAGGAGCCTGACCCGGCTGCGGGTATACCGGAACCTGAATCGTAATGCCGTTAACCGTTAGGTCTACTATGCTACCATCAATGTCCTGACGAAGCATTTCACGTAATCCCATTGCTTTTACGTCAATCGGACTCATGGTAATATAATTATCCCAGGTAACCTTTGAAATCGGATCAGGCAATTCCATTAACCATGGATTATTGCTTTGGTTACCGTTTCCTAAGCCTATTTTTTCATAAATAAATAATTCAAGTTCTGCCCCTTTTACCGAAGTAGCCATCGCTGCTGCTTTTGCATAATCGGGTGTGGGAAGGTTCTGAACAACAACTGCCTCGGCTGCTTTTTTGCTTTTTGGAGCTTCTGCTGTCGGAGCCACACTGTTGGTGTCACTTTCAAGAAAAGGAGTGGCCACACCTGCCATGAGCACACCGGTAGAATCCTGCGGCAATGGTGTCACCGGAGTTTCTTTGCGGATAGCAATTTTAACTACTCCATCATGCAAAGAATGAGCCCAGAAAGTTGGAAAATCAGTGTATTTGCCCTGATTTGGGAATACACGGTTATTCCAATACCCCTGCAAGTACGCCAGATAATCTATTTTAGAACCTGACCACTTCAAAATTGCATCCTGAAACTGACGCGTGCCTTCGTAACGTGGTTGAGCAAATACCGGATTGATGGTTGGTTGCTGAAGCGTGTACATTCCCAATTTTGGATTTGCATCGCCCCAAGATTCGAGATAATGATGATCGGGGCAAATGATGGTTGCCAATTGACTGGTTTCATCAAGTACTTGAGAAAATGAAATGCGGGTGCTCACTTTATTATAAGCTTCGGCAAACTTTAGAGAAGCAGGAGCGGTGTACACCGGATTGCAATTATAGGTAATTAAGACATTCACTTTTCCCGAGGCCATTTCGGCAACCAGATCCGTAAATTCTTTATCATCTCCTTGTTTCAAATTAAGATGATTTTCAACATCCACGGTTTTACCATAGTTGTCGAGCATTTTATTGATGCCGTTAATTAGGGTTTGAATTCCTTCATCGTTCACTCCCGAAACAACCAACGATTTTCCCTTATGATCAACTAGTTTTGACGCAGCTTTTTTAATAGCAGCAGTAGCATCCGGACTTGCAATCTTAGTATCACCGGCCACTTTTGAGTTTCCCGTTGCGGAAGCAATTTCATTGTACAAAGCCGCAGTAACTTTTCCAAGTTCACTTGGTTTCACCATGTAACGGTAATCGGCATTTGCACCGGTAAGTGACAGGGTACTCTCAAAGTGAAAATGCTGACTCATGTCCGGATTTTCCTTCGATACTTTTCTGTTTTTTGCATACCCCTTTGAAAATTCTTCGCCGGAGATCCAGTTGCCCAGAAAGTCACAGGCAATCCCAACAACTATTTTTGCTTTGCTGAAATCGTAGGATGAAACTACTGCCTCTCCAAAAACATTTTTATTTGCTTTTGTAAGGGCGCTATACGAAATAGCATCGTAGGTAACGTGTTTTGTAGTTGGGTGTTTGGCAATGAATTCGGCGATCACCGCTTTTGTAGAGGGACTAATGATGGTAGAGCTAAGGATACGAATGTTGGCACCTGCTAGGGATGTTGCCACTTTCTGATCCACACTGCTCCAGGTGGCTTCGCCTCCATTTAGCCATGGTCCCCGCAACCGTGCACTATCGTAAAGTCCCAAGATGGATGCCTGCACACGGGCATTTGTTCCACTGTGTAATAAACCCTTAAAATCATTTCCTTCAATTTTGATGGGACGGCCTTCACGCGTCTTCACGAGTATGGAGGCGTAATCGTGTCCGTCGTAAAATGTGGTGGCATAGAAATTAGCAACACCCGGTGTCACTTCTTCCGGTTTTACAACATAAGGGATTGCGCGGTTAACAGGTGTTTCGCAGGCAGCTAGTGCAACAGCGGCAGTAGAAAAACCCATCACCTTTAAAAAGTCACGTCGTGAGGTGCCGGAAGCTTGCGCTTCGTCGCTGCTCAAAAACTCTTCCATGGGAAGAGCTTCGGCAAACTCATTTTTTTGCTGCTCCTGGAATTCAGGGCTATTGTGTAACTCAGGTAAACCTTTCCAGTATTTCTTTGACATAGACATTACTTATATAATTTCTTAAGATTCGTAATTATTAATAGTGGCACTTCGTACATTCCAAACCGCCGATCTTATCCACGGTGAATTTCACATCGTACTGCCCTGCATATTTTTCTTTTAAAGCCTTGTGCAATCTGTCATAATAAGCATTGCCCTGCATCGACACTTCTGTTTGACGATGACATTCAATACACCATTTCATGGTGAGAGGCGCTTTTTGCTCAGCTACTGTCATTGTTTTTAAATCGCCATGGCAGGTCGCACAAGCTACCTGACCAACTACTACGTGCTGCGAGTGGTTAAAATAGACATGATCAGGAAGATTATGCACCTTAATCCATCTTAATGGATTTTGTTTGCTGTTATCGTATGTTCCTGTCTTCACATCAAATCCGGCAGCGGCATAAATTTTACCAATCTCAACACCTTGATATTGCGGACCAGTGGTGATTCCTTTGTGACAATTCATACATACATTCACTGTAGGAATACCTGCGTGACGTGATTTTTCAACAGAATTATGGCAATATTGACAGGCAATCTCATTATCTCCTGCATGCACTTTGTGTGAAAATTTTATAGGTTGTTCGGGCTTATAGCCTACTTGCGTACGATAATTGTAATACACACCAATGTTATAACACGCATCCCAGCAGCTCTTCATCCCTACGAAAATAAGGATGATCGATAATACCCCCACCAAGCGGCGATTTCCTGAAATCCAGTTTTTTACTTCCTGCCAAAAGGTAACATCGGGTAATTCGTCTTTCCCCTCTACCCGGTTGGAGGTATTTTGCAAGGAGGTTCTTACACTGCGCAAAGCCACCAACAAAATGGCCAAGATGATCAATACTCCTAACAAGAGATACAAGGGCTCTATGGAACCGCCATTCTGAACCGGCTCTCCACTTTGTGCTGTTGAGGCATTTGGAGCAACCACGGCCACAGGAGCCGGGGCCTTAATGAAAGCCAATACCGCTTCAATGTCTTTAGGACTAAGTTGACCTTCAAAAACAGTCATAGCAGCTTTGCCGTTTTCACCATAAATCTTATTGGCGTAGGCATCCCCCGACTTAATTACCTTTTCGCTGTTTAATACCCACTTAGTTAACCAGTCGCCCTTTGGCGCACGGTCAAAAACCCCCTTCAAACCGGGTCCTGTTAATTTCTGGTCACCATGCGAAACGTGGCAAACAGCGCAATTTTGCTTGAATAACTTCGCTCCATCCTGCGCCTGCAGGCCGGATGAGAAGAAAAAAACCGTGAAAACTGCCGCCATCAAAGCTTTTATTGGAATCCTGGATATTTGGTTTTTCATATATAAAAATGAGAAAATATAATCTGTTTTCGCTCTAATTATGACATATTCATGACATAAAACGTTGGCAAATTTAACAGAAGATTGATAATTATAAAGGTAATTTTTTAAATATTTTATACAAGTCCCTAATTTATAATCATTCTAAATAAGGAATTTTTCAAGTGTTTAGCCACATCTAAAAATGAGTTGGGGTCGCACTAAAAAAATTAGCACAATTAGAACGAAATTAACTTAGAAAATGCGCGACTATTGAGGCTTACTGTTCCAGGTTGCAGCTTGCTTTTTTGTGAACCTTATCCCCAGCAAGATCTCATGTGTACCGCTTGAATATTGTTTGAGTTTGGTGGTGGTAAAATCGTAAGAATAACCAATAATCAGATAGTCCTGATACATATATCCCAACAGGGCCGAAACTGCGTCGTGATGCCGATATACAGCTCCTAACCAGATTTGATTCTTGTAAATAGCACGTGCTCCTACATCTAGTTTTGCAGGTGCGGGCTTTTCGTATTTCAGCAAAATAGAAGGCTCCAGGGTAAAGTCCTCATTGATGGCATATTTGTATGCGGCGTTAAGGTTGATTTGGCGAGCGAGCTTGCTATTGTTATAAGTATTAGGGTACAATCTGATGGGTGCCTGATAAAGTTGTGGCAAACTTAGTCCAACGTAGAATTTATCTTTCTTATGAAAATACACGCCCGCTCCAAAATCGGGCACAGGTGTAGTTTTGTAACTTGTTAAGAGTTGCTGGTCTCCTTCATCGTGAAGTGTAATCTTGTTTCCGTCTATTCCCCATTGCATCAATCCCGCACTTAAACCAAACGATAAATTTAGGTCTTCTTTCAACTTCACATGATACGCATACGAAAAATTAAGGCCGGTTCGCCGCGTTGGTCCAACAATGTCGGTGTACATGCTCATGCCAAGACCCATGTTCTTTCCCTTTATGGGTCCTTGTAAGGTAAGCATATACGTGCGCGGTGCATCAGTGATTCCTACCCACTGCTGACGATTATTCGATCGAACTTCAGAATAATTGTCTTTTCCGGCAACAGCCGGATTGATGGCCATTTCGTTAAGCATGTACTGCGAATACTGGGGAAGCTGCTGTGCAAAACTTCCCGTACTTACCAAAACAAGGATTGTATATAGTTTACGCATCATCTGAAAATAGTTAATGGACCTGTATAAGGTTTATTGTAAATAGTATTGTTCAAGTTGATCACATAATAGTAGGTCCCTACCGGGAGATCATTGCCTTTGTACTTTCCATCGAAGGGAATTGAATAGCCTTTTGAAATAAACAAACGTTCACCCCATCGGTTGTAGATCTCTACCGTGTTTTCAGGAAATTCGTGGATGTAATCAATAATCCAGTAGTCGTTCTTACCATCCCCATTTGGACTGAAACCACTTGAAATAATAATCTCAGGCAGCATCAACACCTGCACGGTGTCGCTATACAAACAGTTAATACCAAATGAAACACTCACTGTGAATGTGACATTCACTGTATTGTTGGTAACAGGATTTTGAGCGAATGCATCGTCGAGATATTTAGCGGGAGACCACGTATGGGTGTTCAGCCCGGCGAGGGTAGTTGGATGCCCTCCTATTACAGTGCTAGTTGATGCGGGAATGGTGTACGATTGAATGCCCGGATCGAGGAAAGGGGTTTGGTATACAAGCACATCTACCGAATCTCTGTCGCTGCAATTTGGCAAAGCCGAGAGTGTAAGCAATTGATACGTTCCTGTTTCCAACTCATTGGCGGTAAGTGCATAATTCACAGTGGTAGCATAGGTGCCGGTACCAGCTGCATTGAGCCAAATATAGTTGGTGGCTCCAATTGAATTAGATCCGGAAATAACGACATCGGTGCCAGGACAAACAATTACGTCGGGGCCGGCATTGGCTTCAATGGTTACGGTAGGCACAATGTTTACTGTAGAAGAAGAGGACACGCAGCCCAAACTATCTCTGGCAGTAACTGTATAGCTTCCTGCGAGCACATTTTTTATGGACGATGTAGTTGCAGTGAAAGAACGAGGACCTGTCCAATTGTATTTATATGGTGCCAAACCGCCGCTCACTGTCACTGTGGCCTGACCATCGGCGATGGTGGAGCAGGATGAATTGGTGGAATTCACTGTACGGGTGATTGCAACCGGATTTACCAGTTTTACGATAGAAGTATCTTTGCATCCTTTTGAGTCAGTAACAATCACTGTATAATTTCCCGCACATAAGGAAGATGCCTGAGTTGCGGTAGAGGTATTAGGAGCCCAATTGAATTGGTAAGGCAACGTGCCTCCAACAGGAAGAAGTGTGATCACGCCATCGCAACCGGCATTACAGCGAATGGTTTGCGCATTTGTATTCATTTCAACCGAAGGATCGGTGAGGATGGTAAACGAGCGCACAGATTTACAGCCATTACTATCGGTGACCGTGACGGTGCTCACACCGGCCTGAAGATTTGCTACAGTTGCCGTAGTAGCACCGTTGCTCCATAAGAAAGTAGCAGCTGTAGTACCTGTGAGTGTTAAAGACACTGAACCGGCCGAAGAACTGCAATTCACATTCTTTTGTGTAAATGCTATTCCGGGGCCCGTGAGATTGCTAATACTTACAATCTTTGTGGCTGAGCATCCCGTGAGCGGCTCAGTTACAGTTACTGTGTAATTGCCTGCACCCAAATTCACAAGGGTATGAGAGGTGGCGCCACCCGGCACCCATGAAAATGTAGGGATTCCAATGTTGCCCGAGACGCTGATTTGAACCGACCCGTTGGGCGGGATAGAGCCGCATGCCGGTGGTGACACAAAAGCAGATACGGTAAGACTATTTGCCGGTTTAATGGTAAATGGCGAAGTTCTTACGCATTTATTTGCATCGGTCATTTGTACAAAATAATTTCCTGCGCACAAATTCGATACAACATTACTTGTTGATGAGAGTGCCGGACTGATCCAGGCATAGCTGATAGGAACTGCTCCGCCAAACGCAGTAACAGTTGCGGCCCCGCTGCAAGGAGTGGCACATACCTCATGCTTGAGTAAAAGGGTATCGCCGGTAAATCCTTTACTGCTGTTAATGATGAAGTTGCTCAGTTGTTTACAATTATTCACGTCGGAAACTACCACCTGATATAAACCACCGCACAAATTTGAAATCGCAGGCGTTGTTTCACCGGTTGTCCAATTATAGGAATAGCTTGGTCCGTTTCCACCGGAAGCTCCAACAACCGCCGATCCGTTACATTTATTACAATCGGGTGGTACGATGGTATTTGTTAAGGTAATTTGCGGAGGTGCCGAAATAGGCACACTAAAGGTGCTGTTGCAACCCCTGCTATCGGTTACAATTACACTGTAAATACCGGCACAGAGATTGCTTGCCACCGAACCAAACTGACCATTGCTCCAACTCAAAGTGGCGGTAAGAGCCGTGGTTGTAGTGCTTACTACGTTTATAGTGGCACTGCCGTTACAATCACCAAAACACAGATTGCTAACCACGGGAATAGGCGATTGAATGATTATGTTATTAAGTACAGGAATTGAATAGGTAGAAGTAGTAGTGCAACTATTTGCATCAATAATATTCAACGTATAAGCTCCGCCACTTACATTGGAAAGATTTTGTGTGTTTGCGGTAAAGAATGAAGGTCCGGTCCATGCATAGGTATAGCTTGGAACTCCACCCGCCGGAGTAATACTAAGTGATCCATCGGCAATTCCAAAACAAGTAGGAATGCTCATGGTAGAAGTAGTCACTACAGGCGGTGGTTGTGAAATAGCGAATCCATAAAATGCCACGCAACTATTCGTTGGATTGGTGATTTGAACAGAATAATTTCCCGCGCATAAACTTGACAAGGAAGCAGCCGTGAGTGTTCCTGCTAAAGGCGGCAACCATTGAAGCGTCGCATTTGTGGGAGTAATTGCAGTAAGGGAAGCTGTTCCTGTACAGAACCCATTACATAATACAGTAGTTGAAGATGTATTGGCAGTTGGCCCATTGGAAGCACTTATTGGAATCACACTTGACGTAACACAATTATTGATATCGGTGAGCTGCACAGAATAAACGCCGGGTGATAATGTTCCCACTAGAGTATTTAAGGGAGCATTCAGGATATTAGTAGCGGTTACTGGGGCAAACCATGAGAAGCTATAAGCACCGGTACCACCTGTGCCCCCCACTGCAATTGACCCATTATTTACACCGCATAAAGCCGGACCGGCAGTATACGTAATATTTAATTGAGCAGGTGTAGTAAGTCCAAATGTAAATGTATTGGTACAATTATTATCGTCCACCACATTCACCGTATAAATATTGGGATTGCCGAGAAATGGACTGCTGCAGAGGCCCGCAATAGAAGGAGACACTGTTCCCATTGGCAGCCAGGTGACTGTTGTTGATCCAACTGCATTAGATGGTGTACTGATGGCTGCTCCATTACAATTTCCAAAACACACAGGATTGGTAAAAGTAACATTCACCATGAGTGGTTGTGGTTGTATAAGGGCAACTGTTTTGGTAAATACACATAAACTATCGTCGCTTGCCGTAACGGTGTATATTAAACTACTTCCGGCAAGGGTAGAAGCTCCTGTGCCCAGACCGGTAGGATTTTGACCAGCGCCTGAAGGAGCCCATGTATACGACACATTTCCCTGACTTCCCGATACGCTCGTGCTGACACTTCCGTTGGAAGCTCCGGTACACTTTGGATGAAAGGGTGTGAGTGTTGCATTAATAGCAGCAGTGGGTTGCCCAATTGCGAATACCGAAGAGATGCTGCATCCTTGTGCATCTGTTGCAAAAACTGTGTGGGAAACCGGACATAAAGTGGAAGCAGTGATAAGAGTAGAACTGCTGCCCGTCCAGGTATAGGTATATGGAAGAGTTCCCCCCGTTACACTATACGTTGCCGAACCATTGCATTGTCCGAAACAACTTGCATTGTGATTGATAATTACAGTACCCGAAAGCAGAACGGGTTGGGTGATCTGAAACGTATTCACGCCCGCAGCAGTACATGGACCATCCGTGACGTCCACTGTATAAATTCCGGCGCATAAACCGGCAATGAGAGAGTTGGTTGATCCGGCAAATGTAGCAGAAGGAACGGCAGGCCAGTTAAAAGAAACCGGACCCACATTACCTGTGGCTGTAACTGCAATGGAGCCGTTACAAACTCCAAAACACGTCGCATTTGCAGAGACACTCGTGATTGAAAAAACAGGAGGCTGACTAACCGTAAAAGATCGGATGGTCGTACAATTTTGCCCGTCTTTAATAGTCACAGAATAGTTGACGCTTGCCGTTAAACTCGAAATGGAGGAGCTTGTGCCGGTATTGATTGTGCCGTTGGACCATGTATATGAATATGCAGGCACACCGGGGGATGCACCGGTTGTAGTTAATGATATTATTCCGGTAGAAGCTGAGTTGCACGTCACGCTGGTAACATTTTGTGCCACGGTAAATGAAGGCGCTTGCGTGAGTGACACCGCGGCCGTATTCGTGCAGCTGTTGGCATCTCGCACTGTAACGGTATACAGCACACCGGCACTCATGCTGGAAGCTGAGGTAGAATTACCCGCTATGGCGGAAGTAGTTGCCGGTGACCATGTATACGTATAAGGCGCAGATCCGGTGGTGGTAAAGGTGGCCGCACCCGTATTTCCTCCAAAACAGACCACTGATTGAGAACTCGCTAACGAGATAGTAGGGCTAATGGGAGGCGATAAGGTGGTAGTAAATACCGAGAAACAGGCGTTACTCGTTACTGTCACCTGATATGCACCGACAGTTAGGCCGCTAATACAATTTGTGTTCCCCGGATTTGGAGACCATGTATAGGTGTAGGCAAGATTTCCTCCGCCATTTGCGATACAGATACTTCCATTATTAGGAGCCGCGCAATTGTTCGGATTCACTGCGGTAAAAGTTCCTGTGATTGGCGGATCTGGCGATCCTACCGTAAATGTGGTAACAGTATTACAAACACCTGAAGTAACAGTAACTGTGTGCACCCCATTTGTTAAGCCAACCGGACTCGCCACCGTTTGACCGGATGGACTCCAGGAGTACGTGTAAGCGCCGCTTGGTCCGCCGCTAACAGAAGTCGTTATGCTGCCATTTAACAAGCCCGGGCAAGTTACATTTGTTACGGTACCCTGCACGATCAATAAACTTGGCTGCAAAATAGCAATGGTACTTGTACCCACACAATTTATGGGCGAACTTGAATCTGTCACTCTCACCGTGTATGTGCCCGCAGTAAGCGAATTTGCTACAGAGGTGGTTTGTACGGTTGGGATCCAGCTATACGTGTAAGCAGGATTGCCACCTACTACTAAAGACACAGAAGCTGTTCCGTTATTTCCACCAAAACAGCTCACACTTTGTCCGCCTGCCGCAACAACAATAATTACGGCACTAATGGTGGGTGATGCAGTTGCCGTGCAAGATTTAGCATCGGTAACAGTTAATGTATAAGGTGCAGCAGAAGGGCAGAGTGAGGCAACTGTTGGATTTGTTGCCCCGGGAATTACACCCGCTGTGTGCGTCCATACAAAAGAATATGGTAAAGTTCCACCACCGGCTGTTACTGTAGCTGCTCCTGAACAAAACGAACAACTATTTTGTGTGCCGGTTAAAGCCGCAGTGAGGGGAAGAGGAGCGCCAATAAAAAATGTTGAGATGGGTGTTGTGCATCCATTGGCGTCGGTAACAAGTCGCGTATATGTTGCCGAGCAAAGCCCCACGAAAAGTCCAGTGGTG
Source organism: bacterium (assembly GCA_029945625.1). Classification (GTDB taxonomy): domain Bacteria; phylum Bacteroidota; class Bacteroidia; order B-17B0; family Aurantibacillaceae; genus Aurantibacillus. Next base: position 63,320 of record JAQSCW010000055.1, on the reverse strand, counting down.
TTGCTCACATTTAAAGTAGGATTGCTGACGCTGAAGGTATAACCCGGCGTACCTTGAATGGCTGTAATTGTTGCTGTTCCTGTACAATTATTCGAACAATTTGTTGAGCCGGTAACAACTGAAGGAATAATTGGAAGCGGTGAAGATACAATTGCAGATGCGGTCCCCCCCGGACAAGCACCATCTGCGGCTGTTACCGTATATGCCCCCGGGGCAAGGTTAATAGCAGGATTACCAACAATGGCACCCGGGTTCCAGGTGAACGAATAAGGCCCTCCGGATCCGCCTACTGCGGTAGCCGTTAAAACAGCGTTTGAACTCGTAGAACAACTCACAGAAGCTGAATTAACGGTAACAGTTACTTGTGTGGGTTGTGTCAATATAGAAGTAGTAGAAAAAGTACAGGCATTATTGTCTATCACTTGAAGTGTAAATGGCCCGGCACATTGTCCTATTATTGTTTGTGAATTAGGAATCGCTGCAATGCTTGACGTCCAGTTGTAAGTATAGGGAGAAGTTCCGCCTGCGGCTGTACCACTTAGTTGTCCGTTACACAAACTAAAGCAAGTGGCGGCCGTGGTGCTAACAACTGCATTTAAGGTAGCGACAGGCTCAGCTAAAACGATTAAGAAAGATTGACTGCAGGTTGCCGGAAAGGTCACATCACCAATAAACAAGGTATAACTCCCTGCTCCTTTACCCGGAAAAGTAACGGGAGAGGCAGTTGCGGGAACTGTGCTGTTTGTTACCGGACCTGTTAATGTGTAAGAGTAAGGTGCAGTTCCTCCTGTGGGCGAACTAGTTATTACTCCGGTTAACGCATTTTTACAGAGAATACTGGTGGTAGTAACCCCAGGCAGGTAAGGCACAGGAGCAGGAATGTTTGACGAACTGCTCACGCTGCACCCTTTTGAATCAATTACGGTGGCCGTATAATTTCCACAAACATTGCTAAACAAGCCGGTAGTATTAGTGGCTGTAACCGTGGTAACAAACTGAAAGGTGTAGGTAGGAGTTCCCCCGGAAGTAGCAATGGTAGCGGCTCCGTCGCATAATACACCGCAGCTGCTTGAAGTAAGTGTTTTTGTAATTGCTTGTGCCAATGGCGTTGCAACATTTGTGGCAACTACCGTTGGGCATCCGTTTGCTGACACTGTAAGATTATACACGCCTGGTGCGAGATTTGAGATGTTTTGGCTAAGAGAGGTAAAGCCTGAAGGCCCGGTCCAGTTAAATGCATAAGGCAAACTACCCCCTGTAACGGTTGGAGAGAAGGCGCCGTTTACTGTGGAAATAGTGGGGCTGGAGCCTGCAGGACAAGAAACCGTAGATGTATTAATTGAAACCGTTACCTGAGAAGGCTCCGTTAAATTGATAGTGGTGCTAAATGTACAAGCTTTGCTGTCGACTACTTGAAGGGTAAACGGTCCTGCGCACTGACTAATGAGTGTTTGCTGGTTAGGTGTGTTAGTTACACTGGATGACCAGTTGTAACTATACGGAGCAGTTCCTCCTGCGGCATTACCACTCAAAGAACCATTGCATAAACTAAAACAACTTGCAGCGGTTGCCGAGGCAATAGCATTTAGACTAGTGGCGGGCTGCGCCAGAGAAATAGTAAATACCTGCGCGCAATTTGTTGGAAATGTAACGTCACCAATAGAGAGAGTATACACACCCACTCCCCCGGCACCGTTGCTTCCGCAAAGACCGGTGAAATTACCTGTGCCATTCACTGTACTGCTTAATGAGGTGGCGAGGGTATAAGTATAAGGACCGGTTCCTCCGGTAGGTGCTGCGCCAATAGATCCATTGCAAATAGAATTACATAATAGCGTAGCAGTTGTAATTGTGGGTGCAAAAGCCGGCGGCTGATCAATTACGACCTGCAAAGTAGGAATAGGACAAGAAGATGCATCTGCAACAGACACCACGTAGGTGCCAGTGAGGAGACCGTTTGCGATCGGAGTATTACCTGCAACAGGTGGCGTCCAAGTGTATGAAAAAGGTGCTCCGTTTCCACCGCCGGGAGTTATTGTTGCAGAACCGTTGGCAGCCCCAATACATGTGACACTTTGGATATTGGAAGAAATTGTTAGAACTGGGCTTTGCGTAATTGTGATTACGGCAAAGGTGTTACAGGGCACCACATCGGCAACAAAAACACTGTAGGTTCCGGCTGCCTGTCCCGAGAGAGTTGGGGTAAGTGATACAGTTGCATTATCGCTCCCTCGCACCCAGGTGTACGTGAAAGGTGCTGTTCCACCGGCTATATTCACCGTAGCGGAACCCGTTGTATTGCCGTTACAAACCACATGTGTGATAGTAGGCGTTATCACAATAGGAGCTATTTGCGTAATATCAAACGTCTGCGTTTTCACACAACCGTGTGGAATATCTGTGATAAACACGGTATGAATCCCCACGGCGGAAGTTGCACAAAGAGCCGGATTTATTGAACCTGCACCTGTAGCCGGAATCCATGAATAGGTGTAGGCTCCGCCCCCACCCGCCACAACAACCTTGCCAACACCGCTGCAGGAACCCCCGCAACTAATATTGGTGCTGGTTGGCACAATGGTAATGGTTGTAGGCTCCGTGATGATTGTACTATTAATTATCTGACACCCGTTTTTATCTGTGAGTGTAGCAGTTATAGGACCGGGACATAAACCCGTTTGTGTTAACACTTGAGAGGGGATTGCTGTAAAAGTAGGACCGGTGCTAAAAGTTACAGTATAATTCGGTGTGCCACCTGTTGGAGAAATGGAAAATCCCCCGTTGCATGCACTATTACAAATCACATTGGTTGCAACTGAGTTAGATGAGTATGCCGGAGGTGTTAGGATTACCCTCGAAAAAGATTGCGTGCAATTTGCTGCATCTTTGGTGAAGATCGACAATGTTCCTGCACACAGAGCTGTTTGGCTAATGATACCATTGGTGGACGAGAATGTTATTGGACCCGTAGGGGGAGTAATGGTGAAGTTATAGGGGGCAGTCCCGCCAAATGCCGATACGCCCACAGAACCATTACATACGCCACTACACGTGAGACTTTTAGTAAAGATGGGGTTGGCATTAAAACCTACATTCGGCTGGGTTATGGGAATAGCAAAGAAATCCAGATTGTTTCCGCCTTCGTCATCCACAAAGACGTTATAATCATTTCCACAATTACAAATTCCGGTAAGTGAGAAAATTCCCGAACTTGTAGCTGTGAAACCTGTCACAGAGGGGCATGTTCCAGTACTAACACTCACCACCACAGAAGAAGGAACCGGTGCCCCAAAACACGTAAAATTTTGAATGGTGAAGGCAATAATACTATCACATCCCGGAGCACAGGTGGGTTTAGTAACAGTAAAAGTTATGCAACCACTGGCATTTATCTGATTTCCGGTACTGTATTTGCCTGAGTTTTGAGTAATTTTAATGGAGGGTGAACTCAGGGGAAGAGGTTTTCGATTTAAGAAGCTATTATCACAAAAGTAGTTTGCATTATTTTCAATAATAACTGATCCGCTTGCTTTGAACACGCTTCTTTCAAACCGCAGCATTGAGCAACCGGAAAGGTCAAGATTCCCCGTGTATATGCTGGCATATTGGAACGTCATGCCCACCGCCGCAGCTGAAAGTTTATTGGCGGACCCGATTCGGATCTTATTAATATTCCAGCTACCGCCTGTGAATGAAAAATCGCTGTTGAGGGGTGAGTTGCCGGTGCTAACAGACCCTATTCCACCATTTGATTTTTTGAACTCAAAAGGCACCGAGCACTGAAAATTCTCATTATCAATAAAATCAATAAAATGGTCAGAAACTATAAACCCGGCTGCGGATCCGGAACTTACAAGATTAATTGATTTATATGTTTTTACTTCTATACCCTTTATTCTATTAGATGAACTTACCGCCACATTAAGATTAGTTAATGTTGAATTATCATCAAAAATAATTTGGGAAGCGGACCCTGGAACCAAGGAAGATGGACTCCCTCCTGACACAGAACTCCAATGCTGGGGATCATTAAAATTACCGCTGCCGCCAACCCAATAAAGTGTTTGGGCATGCACCCCTATTACACTACAAAATAATATAAGTCCGGTTACAAACCCTTTTCTTGTCAAAAACATAAAATTTAACTTATTTACGAAAATAGGTGTTAAAAAGTTACTAATATACAACATTTTGCTAGTTATTTAACATTTAGGATGTTGGTAACTCCGAGTTTAGCAATTTCCGGAAAGGCAGATCTGTTTCCAAAAATCTTCCGTTTTTTGCTTTGTTGACATCCCACCTGTCTTGTGGAGAGACAACTCGTTTTGTAAAATAAACGCTACAATGGGAGAGGATTCCAGATAAAAGGTTTCCATTTTTTCTGATTTACCACCGGTTTTGTCTGTATCAAGTGTTTTCATAATGTGATTAGGCTAAGAGTTCATTTGAATACATAACGAGCTCAAGTAACTGAGGGTTGGTTCATAAAGCTGTGAATGATTAAACGCCGTGTTTTATGAGTTAATGCATATCATTTACTGAGTGAATGAATTCGATGCGCTTTTTTTGAAGCATAAAACTGATGAATAATTTTTTATTAGATCAAATTGTGCGAAATTGCCCATGAATTAATTAACCTACATGCCAATCTAATAAGGCCGAGCGCAACAATGAACAATAAAGAAAAAAATTCGTGGACCAGCTTGAAGAGTGAACTGAAGTTTGAAACTCCCTGGATTTCGGTTACCAAACATGATGTACTCAACCCGGCCGGCAAACCCGGCATTTATGGCGTGGTGCATTTTAAGAACATAGCCATCGGAATTCTCCCACTCGACAAAGAATATAATACCTGGCTGGTAGGACAATGGCGATTCCCACTTGAACAGTATAGTTGGGAAATACCCGAAGGGGGCGGACCGCACGGCATCGACCCCTTAGTTTCCGCGAAACGCGAACTCAAAGAAGAAACGGGTTTGATTGCGAGCAACTACACCGAATTGGGTAAAATGCATACGAGCAATTCGGTATGTGATGAGTATGGCGTGCTTTACCTGGCGCAGGACCTGGAAGAAACAGAAGCGGAACCGGAAGAAAGTGAGGACCTGCAAATCAGGAAATTACCCTTTGAAGAAGCTTATCACATGGTAATGGATGGCAGAATCACCGATTCTTTAAGCATGATCGCTATTTTGAAGACAAAATTACTGATCGATAAAGGTCTGGTTTAGACACTCTATATCTCTTTTTTTAATATTACCTTTGCATTTTTAAGCTATGAAAGACCTTGTACAAAATTTCATGAATCAGTTGCGGGATGCCAAGAGCATAGCCGAAAAAGCGATTATTTCACCGGGGAAAAATATCCACAACATCCTTATTACCGGCATGGGTGGATCTGGTATTGGGGGCACCATCATTTCTGAACTGGTAGCAGATTCATGTTCCGTGCCCATTACTATTAATAAAGATTATTTCGTTCCTGGATTTGTGAATGAAAATACACTGGTGATCGTATCAAGTTATTCGGGCAATACCGAAGAGACTCTGAGCACGATGGAAAAAGCCATTGCCAAAAAAGCACAGATTACCTGCATTACCAGCGGGGGAAAAGTGATGGAATTGGCCAAACAACACCAATTTGATTTTATAGAAATTCCGGGGGGGAATCCTCCGCGTTCAAGTATTGGATATTGCTTGGTTCAGATCATCAAAATTTTAGTAGCAAAAGGATTCGCAGATCAGAAATTATTTATTGACCTCGAAAAAACAATTGCCCTGCTTGAGAAAGAAAATTCAAATATTAAATCGGAGGGGAAAACAATTGCTTCTAAACTCGTAAACAAATTCCCAATCATTTATTCACTTGGTACTTGCGAAGGTACAGTGGTTCGTTTCCGCCAACAGATTAATGAAAATAGTAAGATGTTATGCAGTCATCATACCTTACCTGAAATGAATCACAACGAATTGGTGGGATGGACCGTAAAGAATGATGCGATGGTGGTGATTACATTTCATACGTCATTTGATTATGCACGCACCAAAAAAAGATACGAAGTATGTCGTCCCATTTTTGAAAAATATTCTTCAGGAGTGATAGATATAACCGCAAAAGGAGAGAGTAAATTGGAACAGTTTTTTTATCTCATTAACATTGGTGATTGGATCAGTTGTTATGTGGCAGACATTAGAAGAATTGATCCCGTGGAGGTGAATGTGATTAATCTACTTAAGAATGAATTGGCGAAATTCTAAGCCACCTACAGATTAATTACGAAGGTCACACGACAACAAATTTTGTGTTTCATGTCTGGGAGAAACTATTGTAGGGAGATTTGCGCTACAAAATAATTGATTGTTCGATGGTGGTACAGACGCATTGTGATGAGTTAGTTTTAATTAATGCGGGGTTATTTTTTGATGATCAATTTTGATGGGATTTAATAAATTGATTCCGCTCTTGTTCTAAACATAATTCGAGAAATTGGTGACAAAAAAAAAGGAAATTATATTCATAGATCTGGGGGTGATGGATTATAAGGCCTGCTGGGACTATCAGGAGAGTTTGTTCAATGAAACGGTTAGGCAAAAAATTGCCAATCGTGATCTGCCGCCGGAACAACAAATTCCGACCAAAAATTACTTGTTATTTGTGGAACATCCGCATGTATACACGCTGGGAAAAAGTGGGGATGAAAAACATCTTTTATTGAACGCAGATCAGTTACAACAAAATGACGCCACGTATTATAAAATCAATCGCGGGGGTGATATCACGTATCATGGTCCGGGTCAATTAGTAGCCTACCCTATATTAGATCTCGATAATTTTTTTACCGACATTCATAAATACTTAAGATTTTTAGAAGAGACCATCATTCTCACCCTACAAGAATATGGTGTAGAAGCCGGTCGGAGTGCAGGCGAAACCGGTGTTTGGCTGGACGCCGAAAACAAAAACAAAGCACGAAAGATTTGTGCGATGGGCGTGCGTTGTAGTCGCTGGGTTACCATGCATGGCTGGGGATTTAATGTGAATTCTGATTTGAGTTATTTCAATAACATTATTCCTTGTGGAATTTCGGATAAAGCCGTAACCAGTTTAAATAAAGAACTTGGAAAAAATGTGGATATGACAAAGATCAAAGAGAAATTAAAAAGCAATTTTTCAAAGTTGTTTGAAGCCAATTTTATAGAATCAGCTGTGGCAGGGACCTTGAGGTAAACTCAATTATTTATGTTTTAGTTGATTTCAAAAATCAATGATGATAAATAAGCTGCCGGATTTTTAATAAGGACTTTGTTTCCTCACCAACTTGGAAAATAATTTTGGGAAGAACCTCCTAATTGTAACGAGAAGTAGTTCTTTTCCTCCCACTAAAACCTCTTCTTTATCCTGAACAATTGCGCGAATAATACGAATGGCACATTCTTCAGCGCTCATGGCATCTTGGTGACTAGGGTCCATTTCATTCTTTGAAGTTCCTTTCGCCGTCACCGCATTTAAAGAAACATTTGTTTTTATTTTACCCGGACAAACAATGAGTACTTTAATTCCAAGTGATTCTGTTTCCAATCGCAAGGTCTCAAAAAAACCATGAAGCGCATGTTTTGCAGCGCTGTAGGAAGAACGAAGAAAAAATCCAAACTTACCGGCAATGCTGCTTATGACGATAATTTTACCGCTTTGTTGGCGTTTCATATAGGGTAGCACAACTTTGGTAAGATTAATTTGAGCAAAATAATTTACCTCCATCAAGGAACGGTCAATTTCTTCGGAAGTTTCTAACACCGCGCTGCGTTGGCTGTATCCTCCATTGTTGATCAGCATATCTATTCTGCCAAATTTATTTATGATTTGTGCGGCCCAAGCGCTTGCATTGGAAGTGTCATTTAAATCGAAGGGAAGAATCATGAGATCAAGTTCAGGAAGGCCTGTTAATTTTCCAACGCGCTGCAATTCCCCGGCTCTTCGCGCCGACAAAATTAATCGGGCTTCTTTTTTTGCCAATGCAAGTGCCAGAGCTTCACCTATGCCGGAAGAAGCTCCGGTAATCCAAATCACTTTATCTTTAAACTCTTTCATGCATTAGCAATTTTAGGATCCGTTCAGGCTCAATTTTTTCAATACAATCACATTCTTCTTTTTTAGTGCACTTCACACAGTTCTCATCATTTACAAGGGCTGATGCATTTTTCCCAATGGGCATCCACCTTCCTGGATGGATGGGGCGCCGGGCTGAAAATAACCCAATGGCCCTTTTGCCAAGTGCCGCTGCAATGTGAAGTGGGCCTGTACTTGCAGCCACCAAGCCATCGCAGTGATTGATAAATGCAATAAATTGTTGAAGGGACATTTTGCCGGTGATGTCGATGGCCTTTGTGTTTATTTTCAGGAATTCCTTCATCAATGCGCCATCCTGATTGGTACCACTGATAAATATTTTGAATCTATCTTCCGGCAATATTGAAATTAGTTTCGCAAAGTTTGCAAGTCCCCATTCTCTGGCGCTGCCTTTTGATTTGGGATGTAAAATGAGATTAAATTTAGAAGTGTCGATGAGATCGGAAAACTCCTTGTTTAAGGCAGGGAATTTTGTAAGGCCATAAAATAAATGTACGTCCTCCAGAGGAACAGATGTGTCCTTGATCAAAAACGAAAGGAGTTTAAGATTTAATTGCGACTCGTGAAATGGTGAGTTTTTTCGAGACAGGCGAATGAGTTTATTACAGGAGTACCAATGATACAATCTGTTGGTGGTGCCCACGCGCCAAGGAATAGCGGCCCTTGCGGCGAGAAGAGCGATTTTCTTTTGCGGAAAAACATGCAAGAAAATATCCGCATTGAATTTTTTCAGCAATATTACTTGCTCCGCCCTGTTCAACTTTTCAATCTCATCGTAATTTATGAACTCATCAATAAAGGATGACATGGCAATAACCTCCCTGGTATAGGTTCTTCCCAAAAAAAGAATCCTGGCTGAAGGAAAATGTTTTTTTAGGAAGCCCGCCATAGGAAGCGTCAACACGACGTCGCCAATACTGTCGACACGACTTAAGATGATGGTGAAATTATTTTTGACTGTTTTGATGATAGAGGTCCCTCAATTTTTTATATTTTAACCAAGTGGCGTAAGCCGAAATTTTAGAGATCAGGAATCCCGCTTTGCCATCAAGAAACCCGAGATTCACAAGGTAGTGACTGATAAATTTGGAGATTGGGTTGATTACCAATTTATAACTTTTGGCTTTCTTTCCTTTCTCAAAATAAGCTTTAGAGGCAATGTTTGTAAAATATTCTACCTGCTTGTAGTGATCTTCCACAGAATAATAACTGTAGTGAAGAAGATCTCCCTTGAGGTGACCTGTATTGCCATCCCCCTCCAGTAACTCGTACTTATCGTGAGGATTGGTACCCGTCCATTGCCCTTTTCGGCTGTCGGCCAAACGTAACTTTTTATCGGGATACCAGCCACAATGGCGCACCCAGTGGCCACAATAATTGGTAAGACGATTCATGTAATACCCATCCTTTTCAAAGTTATTTTTTACCGCTTTAATGGAAGCAATTAACGTGGCATCAAGCGCTTCGTCGGCATCTAAGGAAAGGATATGGGGGAAAGTAGCATAGGTGATGGCTCTGTTTTTTTGTTCAATATGTCCATCGAATTTATGAGCGAAGAATTTAGCACCGTATTTTTCACATATAGCCTGTGTAGCATCTTTACTAAAAGAATCGAGCACCACAATCTCGTCCGCTACTTCTTTTACTGAAAGCAGACAACGCTCAATATTCTTTTCTTCGTTAAAGGTGATAATAACAACTGAGAGCTTAATCATCGGCCAAAAATACCAAAATAAAGGCTGCTAACCCAAATTAGAAGAAATCAATTAGGGCAAAAATTAATGTTCTCCAACTTAAATCGAAATGCTATTTTTGTAAGTGCTCAAAAACCGGCAACATCTTTTAAAGGAACATTTAGTATTTTCATTTGTTCTGCTTCTGGCAGTGATCGTTTATTTTAGACTATTAGTTTTTGGGCACATCAGTTGGGATGATCCCGAAATGGTCTTTAAAAACGCAGCCGTACAGCAATTCGACCTAAAAGCCTTTTTTAGCAGTCATTATGTGGGTAATTATGTGCCGATTACCATGATTATGCATGCGCTAGGTTGGTTCCTTTTCGAAAACAGCGATGGCGCACATCATTTTGTAAATATATTTTTTCACCTGATCAATGGCGTTTTGGTGTATCGCCTCGGTAGAAAATTGTTTCAAAGCGAGCCAATTATTTTGCTGGGGGCTATTGTTTTTTTGCTGCATCCTCTGCAGATGGAATCGGTTGCCTGGATCGGCGAACTCAAGAATGTACTTTCTACCACCTTCTATCTGCTAGGCCTATTGTATTACGTAGAATTCAAATCAAAGAAGAACATTTCGCGCTATTTCCTTGTGTTTTTATTCTTTGTTTTAGGATGTTTGAGTAAATCATCTGTGGTGGTGTTTCCTCTCAGTTTAGTGTGTCTGGATCTCTTGCTGGATAAAAAGCTTATCTTAAAACAGTTGCTGAACAAGATTCCTTTCTTTGTCGTATCAGTTGTCATCGGCTTCGTTAATATCCAAACACAAACGGCCGATCAGTTCATTAATCATGCGCATGAATTTCCATTTTATCAAAGACTGGGATTTGCGGGTTTTGCTTTGATGAAATATCTTATCCTCTTTATCTTACCGGTAAAACTAAGTGTCATTTATCCCTATCCGCAACTAAAATGGAGCGTTTTTGCACTGGGATTTTTAATGTTGATAGGTATAATATTTCTCGTCTATTATCTGATTAAGAAAAACAACCTTGCCTGGTTAGGTGTTTTATTTTTAATACTCGTCAACCTTGTTCTGGTGTTACAGTTTCTTCCTTTTGGAGAAGTGTTGTTCGCTGATCGTTATCTGTATGTTCCTATCATTGGATTGGGCTGGGTGCTGGGGAAATTTGTTTCTCTGATTAAGATCCCTGAAACAGTCTTATGCATCATCCTCGCTATCTTTTTTTCAGTTATGGGATTTTCACGCGCTGGTGTGTGGAAAAACTCAATTACTCTTTACGAGGACATTCTCAAAAAATACCCACAGCAATTTGTGGCGCTCAATAGTGCAGGCGTTGAATGCATGTTTAGAAGTGAAGATCGTAAAGCACTGGAATATTTCAATAGAGCGGTAGATGCGGCCCCAAACAATTACAAAGGGTATTACAACCGTGGACTGCTCCTTTTAAAAAACAGAAGTGCTGAACTGGCCATCCAAAATTTTAACCAAACAATTCAGTTATACAATTACAGTAAGGCATATACAGGCCGGGCGGCTGCGTATTACATGCTAAACGACATTCCAAAGGCCATGACTGATGCAAATACCGTGCTGTTGATGGAACCTGAAAATGCCCGGGCTCACTTCATCTTGGGCAATTGTTATAATGATTTAAACAAGCTGGATGAGGCCATGGCCGAATACAATAAAGCTATTAGAGCAGCGGTGGATGAAGCGTCCTATTATTTTAAGCGCGCCATTATTTACGGCAAAAAGCAAGATTTTAAAAGCAGTCTTGATGATCTTGAACTTTGTGTGTCGCTAAATCCGGAATATTACGAAGCTTATTATTGGAAAGGCGTTGCGCGTGTTAATTTGAAACAAGATCCATGTTCAGACTTACGCATTGCTGCGGAGCATGGCATTGAACCGGCGAAAAGCGCCTTAAAAACGTATTGCAAATGAAAATAACTTTAATTCAGTCGGACTTAAAATGGGAAGACCCTCAAGGAAATCTTTCTCATTTCGATTCTTTGATAAACTCACTGGAAGAGAAAAGCGATCTTATTGTATTACCCGAAATGTTTAGCACGGGTTTCACCATGAATCCTCAAAAATTTGCCGAGGACCAGCCAGGGGAAAGTTTGAATTGGTTGAGAAAAAAATCTGACGAAACACAAACACCGATTACGGGAAGTGTTTCAGTGAAAGAAGGAGAAAACTATTATAACCGGCTATACTGGATGAAACCAGATAGAACTTTTGAACACTATGATAAACGACATTTGTTCAGGATGGCCAAAGAAGATCAACATTATGCTTCGGGCACAAAAAAAATCATTACAAAAATAGAGGATTGGAAAATTTGTCCTTTAGTATGTTACGATTTGAGATTTCCGGTTTGGTCGCGCAACAAGTATGATGCAAAAAAAAATGAATGGACTTACGACGTGCTGATTTATGTGGCCAATTGGCCCGAAGTACGAAGTTATGCCTGGAAACACTTGCTCATTGCACGAGCTATCGAGAATCAATGTTATGTAATAGGTGTGAATCGCGTTGGAAAAGACGGAAATGGTTTTGATCATAGCGGAGACAGTGTGGTGATTAATCCGAGGGGGGAAATTATTTCTGCACTAGAAAGAAACAAAGAACAGGTTTCAACAATAGATTTAGATCGATCTTATCTGGACGATTTTCGAAAACTTTTTCCGGTGGGTTTGGATGCGGATGGGTTTGAATTGGAGTCATAAGAGAATCCAATCTCAAGCAGTGATAAGTGGATGTAAGTTACAATTGCTTGAAAAAATTCAGAAGTCGGGAAAACTATCCCTTTTTTTTATATCTTCGTTATATTAATAAAACCTAAATGAAAAAATTTATATTAAGCGGAATGTTGATGTTTCTTGTAACTTCTTCATTTTTCACCTACGGGCAAGTATTAGGTATTTCTGCCTGGTCACAGGGATTGTGTATCAACAGCAAGGCTTATGGCGCAGTTACTTCAACTGCTACATGGGCCACCAGTTATTCATGGTCAGTTAATTCCGGAAGTTGTTCAGGCACCCAAACACCCGGTATAAACGGGCTCTCAACGTTGATCACTTACCCTTGTTGTGGTATTTACACAGTTTCCTGTGTGGCCTTGAGCGGGACTTCCACTCTTTCAACAGTTTTTCAGACGGTGAGCGTAGCTTGTAACACCGCCGCTAATTTAAGTGTGACATCAACAGCACCCGGTGGTTCCCTGTGTAGTGCAAGCAGTTGTACGCTGAGCGGACTGGGGGGCACAACGTATACTTGGATTCCCGGAAATATTTTGGGTGCTAATGTTATCGTCGCTCCTACCAGCAACATCTGTTATACCCTTCTTGCTACTAATGCACTCGGCTGTTTTAACATGAGCCCCTCTTATTGCATGAGCGTTATTCCAACTTATACACTGTCAATTGGTGGAAACACCAATGTTTGTTTGGGAGGTTCAACAACTCTGAGCCTAAGTGGAGGACCTTCTTTTAATACTCAGCCCGGAAATAATAATTCAGCAAATCCGGTTCTCACTCCAACGGTAACCACCACCTACACAATTTGCAGTTGCGGTGCCGGAGTTACTTGTCCCAGCTCTTCAACGGTCACCATTTTTGTAAATCCACCACCAACAGTAATAATTGGAGGTACCTCCACCCTTTGTGCAGGTACTAGTCTTACATTTAGCGCTCTTGGAAATGCGCAGAGTTATACCTGGTCCACCGGCTCCACCAATACATTGATAACCGTTAGTCCCTTAGTAACTACGTGTTTTGGCCTCATTGGCACAAGCGTGGCGGGATGTACCAATAACGCGTTAAACTGTGTCACGGTGTCGCCTTCACCAACGCTATCAATTGGAGGGAGTAATACTGTTTGTTTGGGTTCAAGCATTAGATTTACTGCCAGTGGTGCAAACTCCTATACGTGGAATACAAGTCCCGCCATAAACACACCAACATTAAGCGCTCTTCCCACTGCCTCCGTCAACTACATGGTGTATGGAACCGGCGCTAACGGTTGCATTGGATTTACCAACCTAATTGTTATTCCTAACGCAGCTTGTTCGGATGTTTGGCCGGGAGATGCAAACAGCGACGGAATTGTAAGTACACTGGATGTGCTGGAGCTGGGACTCCAATTCGCGAGTACCGGAATGGCTAGAACTCCCGGTGGAAACAGCTATATAGGTCAATACGCCGGTAATTGGACAGGAACCATTAGTACAGGAAAAAACAAATGCCATGCCGATTGTAATGGCGATGGAGTAGTGAATAATGCCGATACTGTTGCGGTAGTGGCCAACTTCGCGTTGACACATGCTTTCAAGCCGGCAGGACCGGGAGCGAATACGGATGTATCGTTGGTTGCAAGTCAAAACTACGCTTACCCGGGACAATGGTGCAAAGTAAATGTTGTTGTGGGATCAGCGACAAAAATTATCAGTCAATTATATGGCATCGTGTTTGACCTTGATCTCGATCAAACTTACATAGTACCCAACTCTGCCTACCTGGCCTATACACCTTCATTCTTAAACGCAGCAAATCAAAATATTGAGTTTAGAAAGGCGCAATTGCTGAACACTAAAATTTACGCGGCCTCTGTCAGAACCGATCTAACCAACGTGAGTGGAAATGGAAAAATTGCTGAATTGTGGTTTAAAGTGAAAGCGGATGCTCCTAACAATTCATCTATAAACTTGACAGTTAGCAACGCACAAATGATTGGAAATTTGGGTGCTCTAATAGCTCTGACAGGAGGTACCACTTCAGTTCTTGTGAGCACCAATTTAGTTGGGATTGAGAACATGGATGCATTTGAAAATTCGGTGCAGTTTTTTCCAAATCCGGCCCGGGACAAGTTGATTTTTCAAAATTCCCGTCACGAAGAAACGAGTTACCTTATTTATGATCTCATTGGTCAACTAGTAGTAGAGGGGAAATTTTCAGACGCAAGTACTCTGGAGATTGGAGCTCTTGCGAATGGCACTTATCTTGTGAAATTAGAAAGTGATTCGGGAAAAGCGTTTAAGAAATTAATTATTGAGAAGTAAGTTTTCCATCTTGGACCTCAAAATTTTTGCATAGAAGCTGCGCTTTCCAAATTGGACTGCCATTTTCTTTATTTCAAACAATAATAATGCTCTGGCATGGTTTTTGAATATTCTATATCATCCAATTCATAAAGTTATTTATTGTAAGATGATGAAAAAACTCAATTTAATTTTCGGTTTAATTTTAACAGGATACACTATTACTAAGGCACAGTGTCCCATCGTAACCTGTCCTGGCACATTTACGATTCCAAGTTGCACTTCGGGACAAACTTTAATGGCCACCTCTAACTACTCGGCCAACATCAGCTCCAAATGGTCGACGTTGGGAAATGTTCCTATCTCTAGTATAGGAACTTCCTCATCTATAGTAAATTTAAATGCGAGTGGTACCTACACTGTAGAATTTAAAGATAATTCCAGCAATTGCATCACATCTAAAACAGTAAGTGTATTATGTTATACGCCAGGTCCCACATTTACACCCTTGTGTACTTCGTATTCACCCATTTGCCCTAATTTTGTGAATACATTGAATATCAGTGGCGCTTCTACCGTTCCCACACCTGGTGGGCCGGTGAGTTACACACTGCTGATTCCGGGAGTGACTTCAACAGTCATTCCAAGTAATACACTTGGTTTTGTCAGCACTTTTACGATTACCTCGTGCGGCACCGTCATTTTTATTTGTCGTGATAATACCAATACTTGTTATTCCTCTTATTCAGTGAATATAGGTTGCCCTACCATTACCCCCGTTCCCCCTAACGTGTCTGGAAGCAATACTGTTTGTTTGGGTTCAAGTACCAGCTTTTCTGCAAATGGTTCACTTAGCTACACCTGGTCAAATGGTGCCACTACTCCCACTTTCACTATTTTACCCGGCACAAATACTGTTTGCTCAGTAGCTGGAACAGATAACAATGGATGTGTGTCTACTTCTTCGATTCCGGTATTTGTAAATTCAAACTGCGCAGATGTGTGGCCGGGAGACGCTAACAGTGACGGCGTTGTAAATTCCAGTGACGTTTTAGAATTAGGTTTGCAGTTCGGGGCAACAGGAGCCGCTAGGACTCCCGGAGGAAATACTTATGTTTCACAATTTGCAAACAGCTGGACCGGCCTTGTGAGTACTGGCAAGAATAAATGTCATGCAGATTGTAATGGGGATGGTATTGTGAATAATTCCGATACGATGGCCATAACTAATAATTTCTCTTTAACCCATACATTTAAACCAGCAGGCCCTGGAAGTAATGGAGATATAACACTGGTTGCGGATAATAATATATGCTATGTAGGTCAATGGAATAAGGCGGATATTCTATTGGGAAGTTCAAGCAATAACATAAATAATATTTATGGATTGGTTTTTGATTTGGATATAGATCCATCTTTTGTGGAATCAAATAGTCCTTATCTACTTTATATTCCTTCATTTTTAAAGGTTTCCAGCCAGAATATTGAATTCAGAAAAGGGCAATTAAATAATTCTAAAATTTATGGTGCGAGTGTGCGAACAGACCATACGAATGTTAGTGGAAACGGAGTAATTGCTGAATTGTGGTTTAAAGTAAAAGCGGATGCTCCTAACAATTCATCCATAAACTTGACAGTTAGCAACGCACAAATGATTGGAAATTTGGGTGCTCTAACAGCTCTGACAGGAGGTACCACTTCAGTTCTTGTCAGCACCAATTTAGTTGGGATAGAGAACATGGATGCATTTGAAAATTCGGTGCAGTTTTTTCCAAATCCGGCCCGGGACAAGTTGATTTTTCAAAATTCCCGTCACGAAGAAACGAGTTACCTTATTTATGATCTCATTGGTCAACTAGTAGTAGAGGGGAAATTTTCAGACGCAAGTACTCTGGAGATTGGAGCTCTTGCGAATGGCACTTATCTTGTGAAATTAGAAAGTGATTCGGGAAAAGCGTTTAAGAAATTAATTATTGAGAAGTAAGTTTCGTGATTAGTTCCTTTAAAAAAAAGGACTAAATACTTCCGAGTTGATCTTCTTTTGCTTGATAAATTTTAATGTTTCGGTTTAAGAAAATCTTTATCGTATATTAAAAGGAGAGTACCCTTATTTAGAATCATTTTTAATAAAAATTTCTGTCCCTCATTTTAACATGATGAAAATTGAAATCATGTGAAATGAAGTGAAAATTGAGTGAATTAGGGATTTCGATGAGTTACTGCAGAACAATATGTGTAAAAGGGGCTTACCTTTGGTAGAGTGGCAATTAATTACCACGTCAGACCATGAAAAAAATCTACCTATTAATTCCCGCGCTTTTTTTTGTTTTTGGTCAGCCACAAGCAAATGCCCAAGCCTTTACCATGTCGCTGAGTTCGACGTCGCAATGTTATAGCTCGGGTAATAATACTTTAATGGCGACAGTAACAAATACAGTTGCCGGCGTCACCAATTATACGTGGAATGCCACAGGCCCCACTCCATCGTCTTGCACTGCCGTATTTACTTTTACGGGAAATGGTTCCACCGCTCTCGTTTCATTCCCCTGCTGCGGCACGTACACGATACGTTGTTATGCATTTAATAGTACTGTGACTCCGGGAACCCCGGTACTCGTGACTTACACGCTTGCCAACTCTACTATAGTTTGCGCCCCTGTTGTCACTATTTCCGGTAATTCAAGTGTTTGCCAAAATAATCCCATTAGTTTATCTGCCTCCGGAGCAGCTAATTTCACCTGGCTTCCGGGTGGTCAAACCGCAGCCTCTATCACCGTGACCCCAACCGGCAGTGCATGTTATACTGTTTTGGGAATGACCTCCTTGGGATGTACCAATACAGCGGTTCGTTGTGTGAGTGTGGTACCACAGCCAACGGTTTCTGTGATTGGTACCGGCTCTGTTTGCGCAGGGGGCAGTGCCACTTTTGTTGCTGCCGGTGCTGCGTCGTATCAATGGTTTGTGGGTACACAAATATTTACAACAACATCAATTGTGTTAACACCTTCAGCCACTACGTGCTTTAGTTTGGGAGGTTATAATGGTACAGGTTGCGCATCATACACCGGAGCTTGTATAACGGTGTCTGCCGGCGGTCCCACCTTAACCATTACAGGTCCAAGTGCGGTGTGTACCGGACAAAGTGCAACACTCTCTGTCTCCGGAGCAGCCTCCTATACCTGGCTTCCCGGAAATATATCGGGTGCCAACATTGTGGTGACCCCTACCGCAAACCAATGTTATTACGTTTACGGCAGTAATGGATCGGGATGTACCACGCTTGCAAGTAAGTGCGTGACCGTGGGCACGAATCTTTCACTCAGTGCCAGCGGGGGATCTTTTTGCATCGGCCAAACCAAGACTCTCACTGTTTCGGGCGCCAATTCTTATACCTGGTTGCCATTCAATACCACGGGCTCAGTAGTGGTAATGACACCCACTGCTGCCACTTGCTATACGGTTCTGGGCATGACGAGTATCGGCTGCACCGGAACTGCCACCAATTGTTTGTCGCTTATGTCTCCTCCCTCACTTACTGTTGGCGGAACTTCAACTGTTTGTTCAGCTAGTAGCGGTACCATTTACGCTACGGGTGCTACTTCCTATACCTGGTTGCCCTCTAATACTGTGGCGCAAAGCATGGTGATCACACCCACTGCAAATACTTGTTATACTGTAATTGGCGATGTTCAAGGATGCACAAATACGGCCGTGAAATGTGTCAGTATTGGCGTCTCTCCTACTGTAACAGTTTTAGGAAACATGACTGTTTGTGCAGGAAGTCCCTCTTCTTATACCGCTTCCGGGGCGACAAGCTATTTGTGGTTTATGGGCACAGCAACTTATTCAGGTAGTGTGGTAACAATTACGCCAACCGGTGCAACTTGTTTCACGGTTCGAGGTGACAATGGCGCGGGTTGCATCACCTACACTACTGTTTGTCTTAGCTTAATGTCAGGTTCAGCGATTGCCGTAGCGGGACCTACTTCCTATTGTAACGGAGGAAGCACTACGCTCACGGCATCGGGTGCACAGAATTATACCTGGATGCCCGGGAATATCACGGCTACCACTATTGTTGTAAGTCCAAGTGTGAATACGTGTTATTATGTATATAGCAGCAATGGCACCTTGTGCCCAAGTTATGGATCAAGATGTATTACTGTTTATAGCAATCCTGTTATCAGCGCAACCGGAGGGTCATTTTGTGCAGGACAGAGCAAAACTTTAACGGCATCGGGAGCGATGACATTTACCTGGTTACCATTTAATGTAACGAGCACGTATAGTACAGGAGGTATCATCATAACGCCAACCGTTAGTACCTGCTATACAGTGATAGGCATGACCAGCGTTGGATGCATTGGCACTGCTACCAATTGTTTAACAATGACTTCTCCGCCCGTGATCACTGTTTTTGGAACCACCAGCATTTGCCCCGGCACCAGCACTCCAATCTACGCCACAGGAGCCACTTCTTACACTTGGTTACCAATGAATACCGTATCGCAGGTTGTTACCGTAACTCCCACATTCTCCAATAATTGTTTTACAGTAATAGGGTCAAACGGTTCATGTACAAATAGTGCCATTAAATGCTTTAACTTTCTCACCACACCCGTAATTGCCATTGCGGGTGCTAATACAGTTTGCATTGGAGGAGGATTTACATTATCAGCGTCGGGGGCCAATACGTATACTTGGAATATTGGATCAAACTCACCAACGGTGAACGTTAACCCCAGTGCAAATGCATGTTATAATGTATACGGCACCAATAGTTTTGGTTGTATCTCATCAGCCAGTGCCTGTGTTGGCGTGCAAACAGGAAGCATTACTCTAAGTGCATCTTCCTCCTCCGTGTGCCGAGGTTCGAGTGCCAGCTTTACCGCGTCGGGTCTCAGCACCTATACTTGGAGCACGGGTTCCACTAATTCCAGCATTAATATCATCCCTTTATCAACTACTGTTTACACCGTACTTGGTTCAGGAATCGGCGGTTGTTTTGGGGTTAGGACATTCACTGTATTTGTTGATACATTATGCTCAAATGTGTGGCCCGGCGATGCAAACAGCAACGGCATCGTATCGGCAGTTGACGTGTTTGAATTAGGATTGGCCTACAACAACACGGGCACACTTAGAAGTCCCGGTGGAAATTCATACATCAGTCAGTTCGCCAACAATTGGGCCGGTACGGTGAGCACGGGCAAAAATAAGTGCCATGCCGACTGCAATGGTGACGGGGTGGTTAATTTAGGTGACACCTTAGCGATATATAATAACTTCTTATTGACGCATGCGTTTAAACCGCAAGGAACGAGTGGCGATAATAACGATTTGAGCATAAACCCTTCTGTGGGATTGTTCGATACCGGACAGTGGAACAAAGTGGATATTTTACTGGGAAGTGCTACTAATTCGCTTGCACAAGTGTATGGCGTGTCTTTTGATCTTTCATTTGATCAGTCACTTATTGAACCCGATTCGGCTTATCTGGTGTATCTGCCTTCTTTCCTCAATGCCAGCAATCAAAATGTGCAGTTCAGGAAAACTTATTTCACTAACGGCATTCTGTATGCCGCAAGTGTACGCAGTGATGGTATGAATGTAGGTGGAAACGGTGTAATTGCTGAATTTCACTTTAAGATGAAGTCCGGTTTGCCGGGCAACTCTGTTCTGAACCTCAACCTGGCCAACGCCAATAAGATTAATCAGGCAGGAAATCTGGCTGTAATCAGCAGCGGATCGTCTACGCTTAATCTTAATTCCTCTGTAACCGGCATTCGGCAGATTGAGAACAAACAGGTAATGATTACCATTTTCCCAAATCCGGCAAATGATCATTTAACCATTAGGTCCACCACTACAGCTAAAGTAAATTATGTGCTTTACGATTTAATTGGCAGAGCAGTGTTAAGTAGTGATTTTGTTTCGGTTAAAACGATTGATGTATCTGACCTGGCAAACGGCACCTACCTAATAAAATTTGAAACCACCAACGGAACTTTCTATAAAAAGTTGGTTGTGCAGAAATAATAAAACAGAATTGAGATAGATGACCATACCCCCTAATCCCTCTCCCACAGAGAGGGATTTTTTTTGCCAAATAAAAAACTATTCAAGCTCTATACTATTCCGCTAGCTGTTAATTCCTCCACTTACTTCAATCCTTTGTCCGTTAATCCAACGCGCATCTTCCGAACATAAGAATGCTACAACGCCCCCAATGTCCTGCGCCTCCCCCACTCTTCCCAAAGGCGTATTATTACTCAGCATTGTCTTTAGCTGCGGATTATTTCTGATGGCTGCATTATTAAAATCAGTTTCTATTGGTCCCGGAGCCACCACGTTTGCAGTGATCCTTCTTTTACCTAATTCTTTTGCCAGGTACTTTGTGAAAATCTCAATGGCCCCCTTCATTGATGCGTATACGCTGTACCCCGGGTTTGCAAAGCGCGTGGTGCCACTTGATAAATTTATAATTCTTCCGCCTTCATTTATCAAAGGCAAACACTTTTGTGTGAGAAAATAAACCCCCTTGTAATGCACGTTTAAAAACTCATCGAACAGCGCTTCGGTCACATCCTCAAATGGGACAGTAGCGCCCATACCGGCATTATTGATTAAAAAATCAAATTTGTTTGTGCCGAACTTTTGAGTGAGCGATTGTGAAAGTTTGACCACAAAATCATCCAAACTCTTTATATCGTTCAGATCGAGTTTTAATGCCAGCGACTTTCTTCCCATTGTTTGCACAAGGGCAACTAATTTTTCAGCTTCTATCTGATTATTCAGATATGTAATCACCACATCATGTCCTTGTTCGGCCAGTCGAAGTGCCATGTTATATCCCAGGCCGCGAGAACCTCCAGTTACTAATGCAATTTTGCTCATCTTACAATTAATTTTTGCAAATTTAGTTAATAATAGCCTTGGGGCGATAGAAAATACCTACCATGGACAGTTACAAATTTCCCTTGTAAGTCTGAAACGTCCGCTCGTATTCAAATAATCAACTGGGGGGCCATTTAGCTAGTGAAGCAGGTATCAAAAAACCAAAAAGACGAGAGGTCAAAACAACTGATAAATCCTTATCTTTACCGCCTCATCACTTTTATGGATTATAATTTTACTGAAATAGAAAAAAAGTGGCAAAAATTCTGGGCCGAAAATAAAACCTTCAGAGCAGAAGATGTTTCTTCTAAACCAAAATACTATGTGTTGGATATGTTCCCATACCCCTCGGGAGCAGGTTTACACGTGGGACATCCTCTTGGTTACATTGGCAGTGATATTATTGCGCGCTACAAACGTCATAAAGGTTTTAATGTGCTGCACCCAATGGGCTACGACTCCTTTGGTTTGCCCGCAGAACAGTATGCCATCCAAACAGGTCAGCACCCCGCTATTACAACTGAGCAAAACATAGCCCGTTACCGTGAACAATTGGATAAGATTGGATTTAGTTTCGATTGGGATCGCGAAGTACGAACCTCCAATCCCGATTATTATAAATGGACACAATGGATTTTTATTCAACTATTTGAAAGTTGGTATAATAAGAATACGAATAAGGCCGAGTCTGTAAAGTTACTGATCAGCGAATTTGAAAAGAACGGAAATAAATTGATAAACGCAGTTTGCGACGAAGACACGAAACTTTTCACTACCGAAAACTGGTCTGCCTTTTCGGAAAAAGAGAAGGCGGATGTTTTAATGAAGTACCGCATCGCGTATTTGGGCGAAGCATTTGTGAATTGGTGTCCTGCTTTGGGTACCGTTTTGGCAAACGATGAAGTAAAGGAAGGGCTGAGTGAACGAGGCGGGCATCCTGTGGAGCGCAAATTGATGAAACAATGGAGTATGCGCATTACCGCCTACGCACAGCGTTTGTTGGAAGGCCTGGAACAAATTGACTGGCCTGAGAGTTTAAAAGAATCGCAACGTTATTGGATTGGAAAAAGTGAAGGGACTTCTCTCAGATTTAAGTTGGCTAATTCACCTGAAGAAATTGAAGTTTTCACCACAAGACCCGATACCGTTTTTGGTGTTTCATTTGTGACCCTTGCGCCCGAACACCAATTGGTGAAAAACATCACCACGCCCGAACAAAAAACTGCAGTTGAAGAATACTTGATCAAAACTAAAAATAGGAGTGAACGAGAACGTCAGGCAGATGTGACCACCGTTAGCGGTGTATTTACCGGCGCGTACGTGATCCATCCTTTTACACAAAAGCAAATTCCCATTTGGATTGGTGATTACGTGTTGGCAGGTTATGGTACTGGTGCCGTGATGGCAGTTCCGGGACACGATTCACGAGATTATGCCTTTGCAAAACATTTTAAGTTACCTATTCCGGAAGTTGTGTCGGGTGGTGATCTCACGAAAGAATCATACGATGCCAAGGAAGGAAAATTGATCAACTCCGATTTTCTAAATGGCTTGGAAGTAAAAGATGCTTTAAAGAAAGCTATTTTTGAAATTGAAAAATTAGGAATTGGCAAAGGCAAAACAAATTTCAGATTACGTGATGCCGTTTTTGGAAGACAACGCTATTGGGGAGAACCCATTCCTATTTATTATAAGGATGGCATCCCACATGCGCTTTCAGAAAATGAGCTGCCTTTAGTATTGCCTGAAGTAGATAAATTCTTACCTACCGCAGACGGCGAACCTCCATTGGCAAGGGCTTCATCAACTTGGAAAAAAGATGGAACGTATGACTACGAAACCACCACTATGCCGGGCTGGGCAGGATCATCGTGGTATTTTCTGAGGTATATGAATCCCACTAATACCCGGGTTTTTGCCGACAGAAAACTAACTGACTATTGGCAAAATATTGATTTATACATTGGAGGTAGCGAACACGCTACAGGCCATTTATTGTATGTAAGGTTCTGGACTAAATTTTTAAATGATCTCGGACTCATCACTGCAAATGAACCCGCCAAGAAATTGATCAATCAAGGGATGATTCAGGGGAGAAGTAATTTTGTTTACCGTTTACGAGATTCTAATATTTTCGTATCCAAAAACATGGTAGGAAAGCCTATAGAGGAAAGGGAACTTATAAGGCTAAACATCGAAAAAAATGATCCGCAGGTGGTGGCCATGAACGTAGATGTCAACATGGTGGAAAACGATATTTTGGATGTAGTAGCGTTTAAGAAATGGCGGGAAGATTTTTCTTCTGCCGAATTTATTCTTGAAGACGGAAAATATGTTTGTGGTGTGGAAGTGGAAAAAATGTCGAAATCGAAATACAACGTTGTTTCACCTGACGATATTTGTCAAAAATTTGGTGCAGACACACTGCGGTTATATGAAATGTTCCTTGGTCCGCTTGAACAAAGCAAACCCTGGAATACCAACGGAATTACGGGCGTATCGGGCTTTCTAAAAAAACTTTGGCGTCTGTTTTTCCAGAACAATGCGCTGAGTATTTCTGAGGAGGAGCCAACAAAAGCAGAACTCAAAACCTTGCATAAAACCATTAAAAAAATTACAGAGGACATTGAGCGATTTTCGTTTAATACCTCGGTGAGTAATTTTATGATCTGTGTAAATGAATTAACCGACCAGAAATGCAACAAACGTGGTATTCTTGAACCATTGGTTATTCTACTTTCACCTTACGCCCCTCATATTGCCGAGGAGTTATGGGAAAAACTCGGACATAAAGAAAGTATTTCCTGTGCAGTTTTCCCTCCCTGCAATGAGGCCTTTTTGGTGGAAGATAGTTTTAACTATCCCATTTCATTTAACGGAAAAATGCGATTTAATATTGAATTGCCGGCCACACTGAGTGTTCCCGAAATTGAGGAAAAGGTTTTAGGTCTGCAAGAAGTAATCAAACACTTAAACGGAGTCAGTCCCAAAAAGGTGATCATTGTTCCAAAGAAAATAGTAAATATTGTGGTGTGATCTTGAAACAAAATTCGGCCAAAAAAAAATACCAAAACTATTTTGAAACCAGCTTAGCAAAAAAAAATGCAACCAAAATATGGTTGCATTTTCTATTTATTACTTGTTTCCCTTAATCCACATTATCGTGTAAAAATGAGTTATTCGGCCTGATCTCGATCTTTTTATCATCTCCTTCGCTCAGCGTATAACGCGACACGCTTGATTCGGTGCTGGGAGTTTTGTTTTCCAATACAATGTTCTTCCGCTCAAATGCAGTTTGTTTTTCGAGCGCCGCCAGACCTTCGGGACTCTTCATTTTTAGTGTGATGTCTTTTAGTTTGCGGATGCGCTCCTGGGCCAGACGAATTTGTTCCTCGCGGTTCACGGTCTCTTGCATCGCATTATGATCTTCTGCCGGCGCTTCATTTACCGGAGATTTAGAGGTTTCATCACTCACAGTATTGAATGTAAATTCCATCTCTGTTAAATTAGTTTCATTCTCAAGCGAGGATTCTTCCTCCTCATGTGAGCTGATCGTCATCTTCATTTCAGACAAATCGTCTGTTTCATCCGTTACCGGATATACCGAGATTTCTTTCACAGAATCCACTTCTGTGTTTGGCTTCACAAACACAAATGGCTCATCGTTTGGAATCTCCTCCGTAATGGAAGTTTGTTTCGCGAGTGGTTCAGAAGGTTGCTTATCATCAAGATTCACTAATTTTCGTTCTCTCACGATGGGCTGTTCAAAGCCGGTGGTTTGTTTCGATTTAAAGCCGGTGGCAATGATGGTCACACTTACATTATCACCCAACGAGGAATCAGTACCGTAACCGGTAATAAGCTCTGCAGTTCCGCCCGCAGCTTCCTGAATGAAATCGGTTATTTCTCCAAATTCATCCATGTCGATATCATCACTTCCACTCATAATGTTGAGCAGTACATGACGAGCGCCACTAATGTCGTTATCGTTCAATAAAGGTGAATTCAATGCCTGTTCAACTGCTTTTACAGCGCGTCTTTCCCCACTTGCAATAGCAGATCCCATAATGGCCACGCCACTTTCCTTCATCACGGTTTTCACATCATTAAAGTCGACATTAATGTGCATGTGAAGACTAATTATTTCAGCAATACTTTTTGCAGCGCCTGTAAGTACATCATCGGCATGTTCAAAGGCTTCGCTCATTTTTAAGTTTCCGTAGATCTCACGGAGCTTGTCGTTACCAATCACCAGTAAAGTATCTACATACTTTTTCATTTCTTCCAAACCTGCTTCGGCCTGAGCACGACGTTTTTTTCCTTCAAACGTAAATGGAATCGTAACTATACCCACGGTGAGAATTCCTAATTCGCGTGCAATGCTGGCAATAACGGGAGCAGCACCGGTACCGGTACCTCCGCCAAGTCCCGCAGTGATAAAAACCATTTGAGTATTATCTCCCAGGTATCCTTTGATTTCGTCAATCGATTCAAGGGCGGCGTCACGTCCCACATCAGGAATAGATCCGGCACCAAGTCCCCTTGTGGACTTTATTCCCAACTGAATTTTATTTTTTACGGGGCTTTTGTCGAGCGCCTGCTTATCGGTATTACAGATGATAAAATCTACGCCTTTGATTCCTAAGCGAAACATGTGGTTAACGGCATTACTGCCGCCGCCGCCTACCCCAATCACTTTAATGATTGAGTTTTCTTCTTGTGGTAATTCAAATTGCATCATGAAATTTTAGTTTTAATTATTAATTCTATTATTCTTTTTTTACTTATTTTATTCTATGTCGTCGCTCATCCAATCCTTGGTACGTTCGATAAGCGTGGTGAAAAAACTGCCCACCTTTTTTTGAGAGTGATCCGCTACTTTTTTACTTTCTTTCTTTTTTTGTCCCGGTGTTTCCGGTTCAGAATCTACATCCAGTTTAATGGTATTTGATCCACGTTTCGAATCGCGTTCATATTTCTCGATGCCCTTCATTACCAAACCAACACCTGTTGCATACAATGGATTTTTTAGTTCATCATCATTTCCGGCAAGGTGCTCATTGGGCGTACCAATGCGGCAATCCATACCGGTAGTTAACATAACGAGTTGCGGCAAATGTTTGAGGAGGGAGCCGCCGCCTGTTACTACAATTCCGGCCGAAAGCTTGCGTTCGTAGCCACAACTCTTTATTTCAAATAACACAAATTCAAGGATCTCCTCCATCCGTGCCTGAATGATCTGCGCTAAAAATTTTACCGAAATTTCTTTGTGCGGACGACCACGTAAACCGGGAATTGAAATAACTTCATTTTCCTGATTTTCTTGCGACAAAGCAGATCCAAATTTTACTTTTAACTGCTCCGCTTGCGTTTTAATAATTCCGCAACCTTCTTTAATGTCATCGGTTATTATATTTCCACCGAAAGGAATTACAGCGGTGTGACGTATAATACCGTCGTAAAAAATAGCTACATCAGTGGTGCCACCCCCAATATCCACAAGCACTACACCTGCTTCTTTTTCTTCATCGCTCAGCACCGCGTCGGCACTTGCCAAGGGTTCCAAATGAAGGTCAACGGTTTGTAAACCGGCACGGTCAACGCATTTAAAAATATTTTTTACGGCGCTCACCTGGCCGGTGATGATGTGGAAATTTCCCTCTAAGCGAATTCCTGCGTGACCGATTGGGTTTTTTATTCCCGATTCACTGTCAATGATATACTCCTGCGGAATCACATGAATGATCTCTTCACCGGGGCTCATCACTAAACGATGCATGTTGTCGATAAGATTATCAATATCTTTCTGATTCACTTCATCATCCAAACTCTGGCGGGTGATCATGCCGCGGTGCTGCATACTTTTAATATGTTGCCCGGCAATGCCCACAATCACTTCTCCAATATCTACATTCGCTTTATCGGCCGCAATGGCAACGGCGGCTTTTATGGATGCCACAGTTTGTTCAATATTTACTACCACACCTCTGTTTACGCCCAATGATTCTGCACGTCCCACCCCGAGTATTTCTACCTTACCAAACTCATTTTTCCGGCCAACGATAGCGGCAATTTTTGTTGTTCCAAGATCTAAGCCAACTACCAGTTCTGAGGGAACACCGGGAGTGTTTTGGTTCATTTTCTTTTCCATACGTTCTATTTTTTGGTGCAAACCACCAAGTTTTTATACTTCAAATTGATAGTGGTGTATTTTGTCCAGCTATCTGATTTAGTTAATCCTTCTTTGTAAAATAATTTTAGTTTATTTAATTTTTCAGTAATGTCTTTTGCATTTCCAAAAATAATTTTATGTCCTCCCACCACCGGAAAAAGTTCCATCTCTTTATCTTTATTCACGTACACCTGATGGATCATGGCTGAAAGCAGAGTATCTGCATTTATCTCGGTTGCCACATCCAACACATCATCCAATAAACTGAGCTCTTTGAACGCTTTGTTCCTCTTGATTTGCTCCACGCTATACTCATATCTAGTAGCATAGGGTTCGTGCAGTTCACCGCTCACCACCAACACCCTTGCAGAGTAATTCTCATTCAGGGGCATTAACTTTGACTGAGAGTCGATGTAATAACTTTCACCATCTTTATTAATGATTCTCAGTACAGGAGTGCGTTGTAAGATCTCCATTTTGATCTCGCCATTAATGTCGGCCGACACTTCGGCGTTTTCAATCGCCTTATGTGAGTTCAGGGCTTTTTCAATTTCGGGAATGCTTAAATTTCGGTAACGTTGACTTAAGATCATCTCATTTCTCTCGTTCAGAAAATTCTTTACGTCGCTTTCACTGATAAAAGGATTCTCATCGTTATTATGAATGATGATATTGAGGTTATTCGCCACAATGTTCTTTTCGCTCTTCGAAACGAATGCCAAAGAACCGGCAAGACCCGCAATTGCAATAATCCAAAGAACGGTAAGGGTAATTCTTTTATAATTCAACTTTTTCAACGATTCAGTATTTTTTCAATTGGTTCAATCAGTGAATCAATATCTCCGGCCCCCATTGTTACGATTACTTCCTTTGGATTGGATGCAATTTCTTCCAACACCTCTGCTTTTGTCATTAACTTTCTATTGTTCAAAGTCATTTTCTCCAACAGCCACCCCGAAGTAATTCCATCAATTGGTTTTTCGCGGGCAGGGTATATTTCCAGCAAAATGCATTCGTCTAAGAGATCCAGGCTTTTTGCAAATTCATCTGCAAAATCGCGGGTTCTGCTAAACAAGTGCGGCTGGAAAATGCCGGTTACTTTTTTTCCGGGATACAATTGTTTCAGCGAGCCAATCGTTGCATTTAGTTCCTCAGGATGGTGAGCATAATCATCGACATAGATCACATCTTGTGTTTTCACTCGGTAATCAAAACGACGTTTCACTCCAATAAAAGAACGTAGGGCATTTCGTATGATGTTGCCGCTAATCCCCAATTGTTGACAAATGGCGACAGCCGCGATTGAATTCTCCACATTGTGCAGTCCGGGTAATCCAAGACTAGCGCCACTTATGAACTCAATAGGACTTTTTACATCATAAAAAAACTGTGCATCTTCAATGCGTATTGATTGTGCACAATATTCCGTATCTAAATTTAAAGAGTAGATGATCCTTTTATCTGTGAGCATCAAATCGTTATCAACATTTTTCTTAACAATCAGGATACCGTTTTTTTTCACCTGATTGGCAAACAATCGGTACCCTTCTTTCACGTGATCTGCATGTCCATATATATCGAGATGATCGGCATCGGCACTCGTAATTAATGCAATGGTGGGGTGCAGGGTTAAAAAAGAGCGATCGTATTCGTCGGCCTCCACCACCACATAAGCGTTTTCGTCGGATGCATCTCCTAATAGCAAATTGGTATTGTAGTTTCGGGAAATGCCTCCCATAAATGCAAAACAATTGATTCCTGCTGACTTGAGAATATGTGCCACTAAGGTGGTGGTAGTAGTTTTGCCGTGTGTGCCTGCAATGGCAATCGTTTTAAATTGTTGGGTAATTTCCCCTAATACCTGCGCGCGTTTCAAAATATGGTATCCCTTTTGGATAAGGTATTGGTACTCGGCGTGCTCAATGGGAACAGCCGGCGTGTAAATCACCAGCACATCTTTCTTCCGGTGAGCCTCCAAAATTTGTTGCAAGGCCATCACATCTTCCTTATAGTGACAAGGGATTCCTTCGGCCTCTAATTGATTGGTAAGTGCTGTTGAGGTTTTATCGTAACCATGAACCTCCTTTTGATAGTGTTTAAAATAGCGCGCCAGGGCACTCATACCTATGCCGCCAATTCCCAAAAAATAATATTCTTTGTATTCTAAAATTTCCACTACAAGGTATACTTAGCAAGTTTTAGTACTTCCCGCGCAATAAGGTTGGCAGAATTGTGATGCGCCATGGCACTACTATTATTTTTTAACATGGCTTGTTCACGTTCATTTGAAAGTAAATCCAGAGTTCTATTGGCTAGCATAGTTCGTGATTCTGCATCAGAGACGATGATGGCGGCTTTCTTATTTACCAAAGCCATGGCATTTTTTGTTTGGTGGTCTTCAGCCACGTTAGGAGAAGGAACCAAAATGCAGGCCATCCCCAAATTGCATAATTCCGAAACGGAACTTGCACCCGCTCTCGAAATAACAATATCCGCCGCCGCATAAGCCAGATCCATTCTCGAAATAAATTCAAAGACATGAAAATGACCATCCTTTAAATTTTTAGTTTTATCTAAGGTACTTTGATAATAGTTCTTACCAGTTTGCCAGATCAACTGTACCTGGTTTGCTTCAAATTTTTCAAGTCCTTCACCAATCGATTCGTTGATAGTTCTTGCCCCACCACTTCCTCCAATTATTAAGACGGTCTTTCGACTGGGATCCAGTTTAAAATAACTCAATGCCTCCTCACGTTTGTGTTTTACCTCATTCAGATCCTGTCGCACGGGGTTTCCGGTAATTAATAGTTTGTCTTTCGGGAAAAATTTCTCCATCCCCTCGTAGGCCACACAGATGCGTGCCGCTTTTTTTGAAAGAATTTTATTGGTAATGCCCGCGTACGAATTCTGCTCTTGCAAAAGAGCCGGAATTCCCTTTGCCGTAGCCGATTTTATTAATGGACCACTGGCATAGCCACCGGTGCCCACTACTACATCGGGCTTAAAATTTTTAATGATCTCACGGGTCATTACTAAACTTCGGAAAATCAAAAAGGGGAGTTTAAAATTTGAGAAGGTGAGTCGTCGCTGTAATCCGGCAATAGGGATGCCGATGATCTTGTAGCCCGAAGCAGGTACTTTTTCCATTTCCATGCGACCCAAGGCCCCCACAAAAAGAATATCAGAATGTGGGACCAGATTTTTTATTTCATTAGCAATTGCCACAGCCGGAAAAATATGTCCACCCGTGCCACCTCCACTCAATATCACTTTTAATGTTTGAAAACTCATGCGACTCCCAATTCAAAAATTCAAAATTAAATTGCTTCAAGTTTTTCTTCGCCCTGCTCTTTCACGCCTCTACTCACACTCAAAATTATTCCCAAGGCAATCATGGTGAACCAAATGGAAGTACCGCCCATACTAATTAAAGGTAAAGGCTGACCTGTGACCGGAAATAAATTTACTGCCACGGCCATATTCACTAAAGCCTGAAACACCAAACTGAATGTTAATCCAATAACCACAAGCCCTCCAAATGGCTTTTCGTTATCCCGCAAGATCCTGATTCCCCTGTAGAGTAGGATCATATATAAAAACAAAATTAAGGCGCCGATTAAAAAACCATATTCTTCGATGATGATGGCGTAAATAAAATCGGAGGAGGCCTGAGGCAAAAATGCACGTTGCGTGCTGTTTCCGGGACCCTTTCCAATAATGCCCCCTGTGGCTATGGCGATCTTTGCCTGTTCACTTTGATAATTACTTTTGCTGTCGCCTTTTGAAAAACTTTCAATCCTCGATTTCCAGGTCGGACCGCGACCTCCGGGAATAGTGTCGGGTGCCAACCAGATCCAGGTGAATAATAATCCAATCATGAGAACCCCCATCCCCATAATCTTCAAAAGAATCTTCAAACGGATTCCTCCCAAAAACATTAAGAGGTAACCGTTGAAAAACAAGAGAGCAGCGGTTGAAAAATTAGCAGGCAGAATTAAAGCACATACCACTCCAATGGGAACCAGGAGGTATTTAGCAACCGATTTAAGGTCTTGCATTTCATCTATCTTTAAGGTAAGCACACGTGCTACATAGAGAAGAAGCATTAATTTGGCAATATCGGAAGATTGGAACGTGAGTCCCAATCCCGGAATTTCCAACCATCGTGACGCTTCACCGGCACTTACCCCTTTTAAAAGTGTGTACACCAATAAAGGAATTGAAAGAACAAATCCTATTTGGGCCACTTTACTAAACACCGTGTATTTTATCTTATGAAACACGTACGCAA
This sequence comes from bacterium, assembly GCA_029945625.1. Classification (GTDB taxonomy): domain Bacteria; phylum Bacteroidota; class Bacteroidia; order B-17B0; family Aurantibacillaceae; genus Aurantibacillus. The sequence goes on along the minus strand of JAQSCW010000055.1, from coordinate 31,090 downwards.
TTCCAAAACCCAATGCAATTATGAAAAAGTGTTTAAATAAATAATACTCGGAGTTGCCTTGTTTAAATTTATGCGCCAGTGTTACTACTGCACTATATACAACCAAAATAGAAAGCAATGAGAGGAAGAACATGATCGCCCATATTACTTTATCCCCCTTTAAATAGTTGAATAATTTCATTTCAAAAACGCTTTGCGTAAAATTTAAATTGTTTTTTTTTACAATGAACGTACGGCGGCCTTAAATTGCATGCCTCTGTCTTCATAGTTCTGAAAAATATCAAAACTTGCACAGGCGGGTGACAACAAAACCACATCACCCTTTTTGCCGATCTTGTACGAAGCAGCTACTGCTTCTTGCGCGCTGTCGGTTTCAACAATAATTTCAACCACATCCTTAAAGGCAGCAATAATTTTTTTATTGTCTTTGCCCAAACAAATAATAGCTTTTACCCGTTGTTTTACAAGGTCGTGCAATTCGTTATAGTCGTTACCCTTATCCTGACCACCGCAGATCCATACGATGGGCTTTTCCATACTTTCCAAAGCATACCAGGTGGAATTCACATTGGTGGCTTTAGAATCGTTAACGAATTCGATGCCATTGATAGAGGCCACAAATTCTAAACGGTGTTCCACGTTTTGAAAATCCTGGAGACTTTCGCGAATAATCTCTTTACGTACATCCACGATGCGTGCAGTGAGTGATGCTGCCATGCTGTTGTAAACATTGTGTCTACCTTGTAATGCTAGTTCTTCAATTGTCATAATTAGGGGGTTTTGGTTTGATTTATAATTAAGGGATATTTGTTTTTCATTTAAAAATGCGCCGTCGCCAATAATGTTTTTTTTGATACTGAATGGTATTAGCGTTGCTCCGATCGTGTGGCTCTTCATGTATTCGGCGATGGCGACGTCATCGGCACAATACACGAAATATTCTGATGGCCCCTGGTTTTGAACGATCCGAAATTTAGATGCCACATAATTTTCAAATTTGTATTCGTAACGATCGAGGTGATCGGGAGTAATATTTAGAAGTACCGAGATGTCGGCTTTAAAATCAAACATCCCATCTAATTGAAAGCTGCTGAGCTCAAGAACGTAGTAGTCAAAATTCTCACGGGCTACCTGTAATGCGAAACTGGTGCCCACATTACCTCCAAGTCCCACGTTGTACCCTGCTTTTTTGAGAATATGGTAAGTAAGCAAGGTGGTAGTTGTTTTTCCGTTCGAACCCGTGATACAAATCTTTTTTGCGTTGGTATAACGTCCTGCAAATTCTATTTCGGAGATTACGGGAATTGAACGAGCTTTTAATTGCGCCACAAGAGGTACTTTATCGGGGATGCCCGGACTCTTTATCACCTCATCGGCATTAAAGATCAGTGCTTCGGTATGTTTTCCTTCTTCGAACAAAATTTTTTCTTCTGTTAATTGTGTTTTGTATTTCTCTTTTACTTGCCCTTTATCGCTCACAAAAACTTCAAAGCCTTTTTGTTTTGCCAAAATTGCCGCTCCCACTCCGCTTTCGCCGCTACCCAGTATCACAATTCTTTTTGTCACTTACCTCAATTTTAGCGTAACAAGTGTGAATACTGCCAGGGCAATTCCAATAATAAAAAAGCGCATCACAATCTTTGATTCGTGAAACCCGCTCTTTTGATAATGATGGTGTAGGGGGGCCATTTTAAACAAGCGGTGTTCGCGTGCGAATTCGATACCATGTTTACGACGCTGGTACTTAAAATAATATACCTGCATAATCACCGAAATGTTCTCCACAAGAAAAACACCGCAAAGAATGGGGATCAACAACTCTTTTCGAATAGCGATTGCATATACGGCGATAATGCCTCCAATTGCGAGACTTCCTGTATCGCCCATAAACACCTGAGCGGGATACGCATTGTACCATAAAAAACCGATGCAGGCGCCAATAAAAGCCGCAATAAAAACAACAAGTTCGCTGGAATGCGGAATGTACATGATGTTTAGATAGTCGGCGAAAATAAAGTTGCCCGATACCCAGGCCAGTATTCCCAAAACAGTACCAATAATGGCACTCGTACCTGCCGCTAATCCGTCAATGCCATCGGTAATGTTAGCGCCGTTTGAAACTGCAGTAACGATGAGAATTACCCAGGGAATAAAAATCAACCATCCGTATTTCAAACAGTCGTCGCATAACCACGATACAGCTTTTCCATAATCCAACTCGTTGTTCTTTACAAATGGAATGGTGGTCTTAATCGTTTTCACCGCTGCTTCGGCGTACTTAGGAGTTCTTAATTTACGTTGATCGCCATTTGAAATGGTCACCAATTCATTGGATGCAGAGGAGATCCGTTCTTTTACAACCACATCGGGATGGAAATACAAGACGCTTCCCACGATCAAACCAATTCCAATTTGTCCGATAATTTTAAATTTTGCTTTGAGTCCTTCTTTATCTTTCTTAAATACCTTAATGTAGTCATCGATAAACCCAATAGTTCCCAACCAAATAGTAGTAACCAACATGAGAATGATATATACGTTGTGAACTTTGGCAAACAAAAGTGTGGGAATGATGATGGCACCAATGATGATGAGGCCTCCCATGGTGGGTGTTCCTTTTTTCTCTACCTGACCCTGCAGCCCTAACTCACGAATAGTTTCACCTATTTGTTTCCGTCGGATAAAATCAATGATGCGTTTACCGAATAGAAGGGAAATAATGAGCGAAGTAATCAATGCTAAGGCCGCCCGAAAGGAAATATAATTAAATGCCCCTGCACCGGGAACATCCCAAACCTTATCAAGATAACTAAACAAATAATATAGCATATTATGTTCCTAGTGTTTTAATACATTCTTTCAAGATCTCGAGATCATCAAAATCGTGTTTCACTCCTTTTATTTCCTGATACTTTTCATGGCCCTTTCCGGCGATCAAAATAATATCGCCCTCTTTACCCATACTGAATGCGGTGCGGATAGCCTCTCTGCGGTCGGTAATGCGCAATGTCTTCTTTACATCAATGGGCGAAACTCCTTTTTGCATTTGATTTAGAATCTCCTCGGGATCTTCACTTCTTGGATTGTCGGAAGTAAGTATTACCTTATTGCTGTACTCGCAAGCAATAGCAGCCATCACCGGACGTTTGGCCGAATCACGGTCTCCTCCGCAGCCAACCAAGGTGATCACTTGTTCATTGCCGGTGCGAATATCTTTGATCGTTTCCAGCACATTTTTCAGAGCATCGGGTGTATGCGCATAGTCAACAATTCCAATAATGCCATTGGGTGATTTAAGATACTGAAAGCGGCCTTCTACACTGTTCAAATTACTAAGTGCGGTAAGTATATTAGTGGTGTCCTGTTGAAGTAATACCGAGGTAGCATACACTGCAAGTACATTGTAGGCATTGAAGGTGCCGATCAATTTTACCCAAAGTTCATGGTTGTCGATGTTGAGTAATAAGCCGCTTAAATGGCTTTCAATGATCTTGCACTTAAAGTCGGCTACATTGCGTAGAGCGTAGGTGTGTTTTTTTGCGCGTGTGTTCTGAAGCATGATCACGCCATTCTTATCGTCCTTGTTCACAATGGCAAACGCGGTGTTCGGCAAATTGTCGAAGAATTGTTTTTTGGCCCTGATGTACTCATCAAAGGTCTTATGGTAATCGAGATGATCGTGCGTGATATTGCTGAAGACTGCCCCGGTAAAAACAATTCCTGCAATTCGATTCTGAACAACAGCATGCGAACTCACCTCCATAAATACAAACTCGCAACCATGATCTACCATCGTTCTCAAAATCTGATTTAGGGAAAGTGCATCAGGAGTAGTATGTGTTGCCGGAATTATGGTATTGTTGATCTTGTTTTGAACGGTAGACAATAGTCCAACTGAATAACCCAAGGACTTAAATAAATTAAATAACAAGGTGACGGTGGTAGTTTTTCCGTTAGTGCCGGTAACTCCCACTAATTTTAATTTCTCGGAAGGGTTATCAAAAAAGTTGCAAGCAATGATCCCGAGTGAATACGACGAGTCTTTTACTTTTACATAAGTAACGCCTTCTGCCTTTTCTATAGGAAGTTGTTCGCAAAGTATGGCTACTGCCCCGCCCTCTACTGCTTTTGAAATAAAATCATGACCATCACTTGCTGTTCCTTTAGTGGCAACGAAGAGGCATCCTTTTTTTACCTTGCGGCTATCAAACGTAATGGAAGAAATGGCCATATGTGTGGAACCACTCACTTCCTCGAGTCGCACTTTATATAATATGTCGCTTAATAACTTCACGTTATTCTATTTCTGTTTTAACTTAAAATGAGAGTGATCCTATTTCCTCTGCTAAATTTCTGCCCCGCCTCAATGCTTTGTTTCTTTACACTTCCAAAACCCTGAAGCTGCACACTCATGCCATTGTTCTCTAAAAGAAATAAGGCATCCTTTGCTGAGAGTCCGGTTAAATTTGGCATGATGCCTCTTTTTAGGAGCGATTCAATGTTTTGTTCAGATAGATTCCATTTCAATGAATCACTTGTGTTACGTGATACAAATCCATTTGCAGTAGACTTCTTAAGGGGAATAGATAGTGTTTTTGCAACTTCGTTGAGATCACCCGCCCGGGTAGTAATTACATCGGGCATTTTAGTGAGAAGTTTATTTCTGTTATTAATGGGTTCGATGCAATTTAAACTGCTTGAATACACTTTTTCAGCGATCTCTTTAAACACGGGTCCAGCCACTGCGGCACCATAGTACACGCCATTGCTGGGCGAATTGATTACCACGATGCAGGTGTATAAAGGATTTTCGGCGGGAAAGTACCCAACAAAAGATGCCTGGTAGATGCGGTCACCCTCATCGCCATAAGCAGTTTTTCCGCTACCTTTTCTTTTTCCCATCTTGGCAATCTGAGCTGTTCCGGTTTTTCCTCCCACATGAAATGCAGTTATGTTAAGGGTCTTCCCCGATCCATTTCGCACCACACCTTCTAACATAATTTTGGCCTTGCGAATCGTTTCCTTTTTTACAATTTGTTCGCTGATCACTTCCGGTTCAAACGTCTTCACCGTAATGCCATTTCTCTTGATCTCTTTCACAAAACGTGGTTTTACCATTCGGCCATCATTGGCTACAGCATTATAAAGTGTAAGAGTTTGAATGGGCGTAATTAAACTTTCATACCCATAACTCAATTGCGGCAACGTTACTCCCGACCAAAAGCGACTATGTGGTTGCGGAATTCTTGGAACGCCTTCACCGGGAATTGATAATCCCAATTTTTGCCCCAGATGAAATGAATTTAGCTTGTCGACAAATTGTTGCGGGTCCTTTGAATAATATTTTGTAATGAGTTTGCTCACGCCCACATTGGAAGAAGTTTCAAAAACACGTTGCACGGTTAAGATGGGCGATTCGGGAGCGTGCGCATCTTTTACCGTTTTATTATAATACGTGCATTCACCGTTACCCACTTCTACTTTTTCATTTAGACTTACATTGTAGTCGTCGATCACCGCGAGCAGACTTGCCAACTTGAAGGTAGAACCGGGCTCCGTAGGATACCCGATGGCATAATTAAAACTCTCGCTGTAACTGGCACTATCATTATTGTCGCGGGTTAAGTTTGCAATGGCTTTTATTTCACCTGTTTTCACTTCCATTAATACAGCACACCCGTGCGACGCGTCATTCTTTTCGAGAGTCATCAGCAAGGCATGCGTTGCCACGTCTTGCAAATTAATATCAATGGTGGTGTACAAATCACTTCCGTCTTTTGGTTCCACTTCATTTTCGTCGTTGATGGGGCGCCAAACATCACCGGCAATTTTTTGCATCAAACGTTTGCCGCTAACGCCCGTTAACAGTGAATCAAATGCTCCCTCAAGGCCAACAGGTTTAATGCCCGGACGGGCCATTCCGATGGTGCGGCCGGCCAACATTTGAAATGGTCGTTCGCGGCGATTCGTTTGAAGAGTTACCAAACCACCGCGACGTCCTTTTCGGAAGATTGGAAACTTCTTAAGAGTTTGAAGGTCCTTGTATGACACATTTCTTTTTAAGATCACGTATCGATCACGTTCTTTGCGTGCTGTTTTCAGTAGTTTAAGGTATTCGGCCTGACTTCTATCCTGAAATAAATTGCTGAGTGAGTATGCCAATGAATCACGGTTAGCCCTAAATAATTTATCGGTAATGGAAGGTGTATTAATGTCAACTGCTACTTCGTAATAAGGAAGAGAAGTTGCCAAAAGAGCACCACTGGCATCGAAAATATTCCCGCGAACGGCTTCGGTATCCTCTACTTTTGTAGTAAATGCATCGGCTTTACTCCTCCACTCGCTGCCTTCCACAAACTGGATGATGCAAATGCGGTACAAGATGCCCAACGCAAATACACACATTAAGATGTATACCAGATAAGCGCGTGTAAGTATGTCTTTTTTTTGTCCCAATTTTTTTAATTACGAGTCTTATAGAGTGCGCTGCTGTCTACCATAATTTTAATGGGAGGCACCAGGGGCTCTTTTAGTCCCAATGGCTCCACCGATTTAGCTACCTCACTTTGTTTACTGGCAAACATGAGTTCACTTTTCGTGGAAATGTATTCTGACCGTAATTCTTTTAATTGGTTCGAAATTTTGTTCACTTCGCGAATCTTATCGTCGGCATAATAACCGTTGGCGATATAGAAAATAGCGATTAAGGCGAGGAAAAGGATAAATGGAAGATGTTGAAGAGTTTTTTCGTTGGTGAGAAAGGTACCGCTGAATACCGAAGACAACCCCTTTGCCAACACACCCTTTTTATGGGGTCTTTTTACCTTCTGAACTTTCGATTCAATTTCCTCAACAGTTTGTTTTTCTTCGAAAGGTTCAGATGTAACCGGTATGTCTCTGAATTTATTTGCCAATTCGTGTTTTTTATCTTTTAGTTAATCTATTCTAATTTTTCTGCTACTCTCAATTTTGCGCTTCTGGCACGGGTGTTCCCTTTTATTTCCTGTTCATCCGGTAGAATCGGTTTTGAACTCAGATTCTTAAATATTTTTTTACCTGTACCGTAGATGACATCTTTCACTTCTATTCCCTCCGGATTTCCTGCTCTGATGATATTCTTCACTAACCTGTCTTCTAAACTATGATAGGAGATTACCACCAATCTGCCTCCCCTCACCAACAACTCCACGCATTGTGTCAAACATTCTTTTAACGCTTCCATTTCCTGATTCACTTCGATCCTAAGTGCCTGAAACACCTTTGCCAGATATTTGTGCTCTTCAAATTTTGGAGTGCAATTGCCGATTACTTCTTTGAGATCATTGGTGGTCACGATCTCGTGCTGCTCTCGTGCCTCCACTATGTTGTTGACCAACTTCGCTGCGTTGTGGATCTCGCCATATTCCTTAAAAAGCAGAATAAGCTTTTTTGGTTCGTACTCATTTACGATTTGTTTTGCGGTGAGCGAATTCTCCCGGTTCATCCGCATATCTAGTTCGGCATCGAAACGAATGGAGAAACCTCTTTCCGCCTCATCGAACTGGTGCGATGATACACCCAGGTCTCCAAGAATTCCATCCACTTTGGTAACACCCTGCAAACGCAGATAATTCTTAAGGTATCTGAAGTTCTGAGGAATGAGTGTAAAACGTTTGTCGTCTAAAACATTTTTCTGCGCATCTACATCCTGGTCAAAAGCAAATAATCTACCTTTTGCGTCGAGGTGTTTTAAGATGTGCGCCGAATGGCCGCCACCTCCAAACGTGAGGTCTACATACGTGCCGCCGGGTTGGATGTTTAAATGGTCAATACAGGCTTGTAAAAGAACGGGCTTGTGATAGTCGTTACTCATCACCGATGTCGTTAAAGTTTATTCCACCCAAAACATCTTCTGCTAATTTTTCAATATTGATGTCCTGGCTGAGGAAATCTTCATACATCGTTTTATCCCAAATCTCAATCACGTTATTACTTCCAAGTACTTTGAGATCGGATTTAATATCAGCGTACTCGCCTAATGATTTTGGTAAAAGCAAGCGCCCCGAATTATCAGCTTCTACATTGGTGGCTCCACCTGTAAATTTTCGCACAAACACATCGTTGGCCTTAATTAACCGATTGAGCTTACTTAACTTTTTATTGAGTTTCTCCCACTCACTCATAGGATACAGCACCAAACATTTTTGATGAAGGTTGCGGTTAATCACAAATCCTTTTTCAAAAAGAGCCTCCAGTTGCTTCCTTAAGTCAATAGGAAACATAAAGCGACCTTTTGCGTCCACTTTACAATCGTATTCTCCTATGAGGCCTGTCATTACTGGTAAATAAAGGATTTGAGCAAAAATAAGCAAACTTTTACCACTTTTTACCACTTTACCCCATTTTTTACCACTATTGTTGAAAAAACAAAGCTTATGAACAGTGTTCATTACTAGGTATTTAGCCAAAAAAAGAAGCTAAAAAAGGCTCTACATGCCTGATTTTATTAGGAAGTGGGGAAAGGGACGCCGCATCGAAATTAGTGGGTTAGGCGATTTCTTATCCCCGGGATATTAACAATTTTGAAGACGTCAAAAATAGTGGGCGTTTTACGAGGGAAATTCGGAAAATTAGTGCGGGTCAGATGAACTCTGTGTTTTTAAAATAGTCGATGATGGAATCGATGATGAGTTTATTTTGCTGTTTGGCGTCCAAAAAGGGTAGATTCTCTTTTAATTTCCAATGAGGCCATCCTTCTTCATCTCTTCCCTGAAATTCATAAAATCCATACGGCTCTAGCAACGTACAAATGGCAATGTGCATCACTTCCAATTTCTCATCCTTTTTGTATTTCCGAAAGGGCTTACCTAATTCCTGCAAACCAATTAAAAATAAAATAGAATCGTAATCGGTGTCACCGCCAAAACGTGTTCTTAATTTATTTTGTAACAACTCCCAGTCGCTGGCCATGTGTGAAATTATAAATTATAAATTATAAATTATAAATTAAGAATTAAAAATTAAAAATTATGAATTAGGGGTCTGGATTTCGGAATCAGAATCAACGGTATTTCTATTCTTCTTCATCCTCAGCTACCGCTCTCTTTCTTGTAAAGCCGGTGTGCTCCTTTATTTGAAAGGCAATGAAATCAAGAATGTCGTCCTTGCCAACGCCTTTTTCAGCCGAAGATATAAAGCTATTGGGAAGTTCTTCCCAGTGTTTCAAGAGTTCTTTCTCAATGTTCTTAATATTACGTGCCAATTCCGCTTTCGAGTTTTTGTCGGTTTTGGTGTATACCATGCTAAATGGGATTTCATTTTCGGCGCACCATAACATAAATTCCAGATCTATTTTCTGCAGCGGCAAGCGGCTGTCGATCAACACAAATAAACATTTCAAACTCTCACGCTTCTTACAATAATCAAAAATGATAGTTTCAAATTTCGTGCGTTTGTCCTTGCTCGTTTTTGCAAATCCGTAACCGGGAAGATCTACCAGATACCAATGGTCGTTGATCAAAAAATGATTAATCAACTGGGTCTTACCCGGCGTCGCAGAGATCTTTGCCAATTTATTATTGTTACATAACATATTGATGAGCGACGATTTTCCTACATTACTTCTTCCTATGAAGGCGTATTCCTGAATGCCCGGTTTGGGACAACCAAAAATACTGGAAGAGCTTTGTTTAAATATGGCTTTTGAGATCAACATCAGTGTTTTATCACTCCCTTCTCTTTTAAGTACGATGTAAAATGTCTTTCTTTCTTGCTCTCATACACATCCTTAATAGTTACCAAAATACCGGTTTCTTCCACACCTCCAAAGGTGGGATTAGTGGCGGTACCAAAACTTTTCATCGTAGGACTCAAATTCATGTATGCATTCATTAAGGGCGGAATGTTTTCGCCAAGTTCTTTTACACGTTTATGTAAAGCGGCATGGCCCTCTTTATAAGGCAGCTCCTTAAGTTCTTTTAAAAACTGACTCATATCCGACGCTATTACCACACTGTGAATAGGCACCACGAGTTTGTCGGGATCGGGAAAATAATGATTCATGAACGTAAGAATGTAATCGCGGGCCAGAACATTAAAATCGGTGTACATGGTTACTTTTCCGTAAAAATGTTTTTGCGAAGGGTTATCGATCACAATAGCGCCTAATCCGTCCCATAAATTATCAAGACTGAATAATCCCTTCCGGCGATTCTCGCCCGGTTGGTACAAAGGTTGAATAAAGGAGCGTCCGAGTTCAATGGTTTCGTTTACATACTCTTTGTAGAATTTATCGCTGAAATCAAATAATTCGGTGGTGGCTAATTTTACTTTCCCATCTACAAATTCAGCATCTTTGATGAGAATAAAACGGTAAGCTCCCACAATTTCCTTGTCTTTAGGGTCCCAAACCAATAACTGCTGGTAGGGATTATTGCAGGTATCAAAATCATCAATATCAATCTCCTTCCCGGTACCGCCTCCGGCATGCCGAAAGGTTACTTCTCGTAAACGACCTATCTCGCGCATCACATGTGGTGCGTTATGGTGCGTTACAATGTAAATCTCATGATCACCGTTATTGGCCTTGCGCACATACCGTTCTTTGTTAAGCTCGCTAATCAGGGCTTCCTTGCTTATGGGGTCTATGATCTTTTGCATAACTAAGTGCTAAAGATAAGCAATAGCTTTTAGATTTTTGGCTTAAAAGGTGGCGGGTGAACGGAGATTTTTATCTTTAAAATTGAAATAATTTGGGCGTGCCTCCCATGAAGCGAGGCTTTCCCTTCTTTTGTCAGGCCTCTGCTTCATGGAGTCGGGCTGCTTCAGGCTTACGCACTGCCTCGCCCAAAAGTACACTGTACTTTTGTCGTGCTGCGCTGCGGGCCCTTTTATAAATAGTGAGCATTCGGTCCTAAATTTGAAAAGCCTCGGCGTCCTTTCACTGATTTTTTATAACCGCTTCTACAGTGGGGGCTTCCAATTAAAAACGAATTCTTGCCACTTTTAAGTATGTCTTTTTATTAAGAGAACATTGATTGTACCTTTAAAATAAATTCTATGACTTATGATTAAATTCTACCTCACCAACACCTGTTATCATGAGTTATCTATTAAACAACGAGCAAAAATTAAACGATCTAATTTTTGCACATCGCAACAAAAATTACGGAGCGTACGAGATTCGTTCCAGTTATGGCCATACAATCGCTAAATCATTAGCCATTATGCTTTTGGGATTTGGCAGTATGTTTTCTACTGCTTTTTATCTCAGTCACCGAGGCAATGAACCGGAACAAGCCACCGCAGCCCCCTTTATTCACGACACGGTGTACGTAATCCCTTTCGACAATACTGCCAAACAAGATAAAACTGTAGATAAGAAACTTGATCCGCCGGCCCCCGCACGCGAAACCAAAAACAATGACAATCACGCGCTAACTGTTGTGGACTCAGTGCTTCTTGCCAAAAAAGAGAGTACCACTGAAACAACGGTAACAAGCGGTACCACCTCCACCATTACGAGCGGGGGCACAGATACCAATAGTCTTACCGCCGGCGGCAACGGCACTACTACTACCGGTGGAAAAGGAAAAACTGTTAAGGGCGCTTACGAGGTAGATTCTCAACCTGAATTTGAGGGAGGGTTAAGTGCCTTATACCATTTCATCAGCTCGCATATGCGTTATCCGGCAAGAGCCTCCGAAGAAGGAGTGGAAGGCGTGGTGTATGTAAAATTTGTGGTGGATGAAAGCGGCGAGGTAGGTTCGCTCAGTTTGCTCAACCACCTGGGTTATGGATTAGATGAAGAAGCTGCACGCGTGGTAAGTATGATCCCAAAATTTAAGAAACCCGCCATGGCGCAGGGAGAGGCTGTGAAAGTGTATTTTCAATTACCGATTCGGTATCGTTTGCGGTAGGGTTGATGTACCACTTAGACACATAGTGCACTGAGGTGCACTAAGGAAGTGATAAACGGCGTTGTAACTTGTGTATACACTGTAGTACGGTAGATATGAGTCTAACCTACCGGGCTAAACATCTATTCGCTTGGCCGGACATTTGTGCGCCGATCTTTTTGAACTCAAGATCCTTTAGTGCTCCTCAGAATTTGAAACCCTGCTGTCAATTCAAAAAACATGATGATTTATAAACCACTTAGACAGCATATACTAGCGGCGGAGAACGTGAATGATGCGGGGCAAATGCTCCAACCAGCGGAAGACCTTGCTCTTCTCCGTGCCATTTGTATAACCCGATGCTATCGGGCCTCAGTGTCCTAAGATGTTTAAAGAAACGCTTCCTCACATGCTCCCTGAAAAGTATCCGATGATCTGAGCGTTTGAATGCTGAGCTGCGACCTATCCCAGCAACTGCTTTACCAGCGCCGATACAATTTTATTGTCTGCTTTTCCGGCAAACACTTTCGAAGCGGCACCCATCACCTTTCCTAGATCGCCGGCACCGGCAGCTCCTGTGGAAGCAATGATCTTTATAAGTTCCGCTTTGATTTCATCTTCGCCCATTTGTTTTGGTAAATACTCTTCCATAACTTTTGCCTGAAATAATTCTACTTCTTCCAAATCCGGACGATTTTGTGTTTTATAAATTTCAGAGGTCTCTTTACGTTTCTTTACTTCTTTTTGAAGGGCCTTATTTGCACTGTCTTCCGTTAATCCTTCGGGAGAAGTTTTTAATAATAAAACCACCGATTTAATGGCACGTAATGCCTCCAACCGTTTTGCGTCTTTGGCCAACATGGCGGTTTTAATTTCACCGTTTACTTTTTCTTCTATGTTCATATTCTTTGGTTTTAGTAGAGATACAAAATTAAAAAAGCCAACCGCTTGGCTGGCTTTTTTTTAAAAAAATTTTTAATCTACTGACTCACAGTAATTTTTCCGCCTCCCAGTTTGCTGTTGTCGCTAGCAATAACTGTAAAGAAGTAAAGTCCCTTATTGTACTCCGATACATCTAATTTTGCTTTTCCATCAGTGAACGAAGCCCTATCAACCATTTTTCCTGTAACGTCGTAGATCAGCGCTTGAGCGGCATCCGCGCCATGTGCCAAAATGGTAACAAAGGTGGTACTTGGATTAGGATACACTGAAAATGTGTTTTTTACTGCCGAATTCTCAAGTATACCTGTTGTATTGGTCGCAGTTCCCACTGCATCCTTGTTTCGGGTTACCATTGTTTGTGTGCTGGGTCCGCTAAACGAGGTCAACGTTGTAGAGGCGATGGTAAAAATAGGTGCCTTGATAGTTGGTGCATAATAATTGTATGTTTCCTGATTTACGGTAACCGGCAAGATAATGGTTGCGCTAATAGTTTGACTTGTGAGCACTCTCAACACATTTGTATACGTAACGCCACCCGGTAAAATAAGCGTACCGGTACCATCGGCAATTACGCGACACGTGCCTGTAAAAGGACCTGCAGCTGTAGTTGGAACAGTAACATTGATACTGCCGCCGATTACTGCTGTACTGGTAGTACCCATGGTCATAGGATAGGATGCATAGACGGCCGGTGCTGTTGTATAATTAATAGAAACGCTATACCCCGCTATTGGTAGATTCCCTCCATAATAGAGCAAGTCGTTAGCACTTGATTTATAATACGAAATATCGGTTACCGACGTGCCCATGGCCACCGTTGCATTGGCATAGGTAGCAGAACTTACAGATACCCCGCTGTGTAATAATGCGGCATTGGTGAGGGTTGGCACCGACGAAAAATTCCAAACGGTACCGGCTCCCGAGGCACCCGGTCCGGTAGCACCACAATCTAAGGTGGTGTATTGGTCGCCTGCTGCGGGCGCATGATTACTTTGCGTGAGCTGCGCTTGAAGGCTCATGGCTGTAATTAATGTGAGGACTACAGGGTAAATTCTTTTCATAGAAGTAGATTTTATGTTTATGTGTTTGTTTATCAAATATAGTAAAAAAATAAAACGATTCTACGGTGGCGGGCTCTTCAATTGGAAAAGTATGGCGTGAATAAACAATTTTTGTGAAATTGGACGAAGGGGCCGGGGCTGTTTCAACACATTTAAATGTGAGCAGGTTCACCGAAACTCATCTAGAAGAGCCGACAGCTAAACAGCAGGCGGGTCGTGCGCTTTTTGATTCAGCCATTATTCAGGCCTTTGTAGAAACATTATTATAGGTCACGTGGGCCGAAAAAAACAAGTGGCGGGGGCCCGACTCCAAAAGCAGGCAATTGCACACACGTATAATGCAGATTATTGTTTGAATAAAAGTGAGCTGTCGCCATAACTCAAAAACCGGAACTTGTGCCCTAATGCATAGTCGTATATTTCCTTCCAACGTTCCCCCACAACCGCCGCTACCAAGAGTAGTAAAGTACTTTGAGGCTGATGAAAATTAGTAATGAGGCCCGAAGCAACCTTTAATTGATATGGAGGGGCAATCAAGATCTGTGTTTGACAAATGAGTCGATCCGTGCCGTTTTTTTTCATCCAGAGCAGCATGGCCTCAAAACAATCAGCGGTACTTTTATTCTCATCTTTAAGATCGTATACTTCCCATTGTTTAATTTCGAGTTCTGATAAGGAGGCATTGGGATTCGCAAGAGCCTTCAATCCCATCCAATACAAGGTTTCAATGGTTCTTAAGGACGTGGTGCCTACGGCGATACTAGTTTTATTTTGCTGATCAATCAGTTTTTGAATGGTAGCAATGCCCACCTCCATCCATTCGGCATGCATCTCGTGGCCCTCCATGGTGGCCGATTTCACGGGTTTAAAGGTACCTGCCCCAACATGCAAAGTAAGGGAAGCAGTTTTAATGTTCTGATCCTTTAATTTATGAAACAAGCGTTCAGTAAAATGCAATCCCGCTGTGGGGGCGGCCACTGAACCTTCTTTTTTGGAGTACAAGGTTTGATACCGCGTTTTATCAGAGCTCTCGCTTTCTCTTTTCAGATAAGGAGGTATGGGCATGTTTCCGAAAATTTCAAGAATTTCGGCGAACGTAAGGTGTTCCGGACTCCAAAAAAAGTCGACTTCACCATATCCTTTTTGTTGAGCTGCCAATTGAACTCTTAGTTCTGTATCATTTTTCCTGAGAACCAGTTCGGGCGTTTTCCATCGTCTTAAATTCCCGATCAAACAATTCCATCGGGTGTTAATTTGCACGTTTAATGCGGTATGCAGATCACCATCGCACTTTGTAGGTTCAAGGCAAAAAATTTCGATGGACTGCCCCTTCTGATTTAAAAAATTGAGTCGGGCCTGAATGACCTTTGTTTCATTGAACACCAGTAGGGTATCTTCTTCAATAAACGTATCCAGATCTTCAAAAACACTTTCGGTGATGCTGCCATCCTTGTACACGAGCAGTTTTGACCGGTCGCGTTCTGCCAATGGAAATTTCGCGATCTTTTCATCCGGAAGTTCGTAGGTAAACGCGTTGATGGAAATCTCGGAGGGATGTTTTGGCATTTAGGCGAGTTTCATTAATCGCAGCACTTTATCAATGTCTTCGGGCGAATCGATGCAATGGCTATCGAAATCGGTTTCCACGCACGTGATCTTATACCCGTTCTCCAGCCAACGCAATTGTTCGAGCGATTCCGCTTTCTCGAGTGTGGAAGGTTTTAAAGCGCAAATCTTTTCAAGAACATCAACGCGGTAGGCATACATGCCCACGTGGCGATAATAATCAACCTGTTTATGCCAATCCTGTTCGGGCACGTTTTTTAAGTAGGGAATCACTGAACGACTGAAATACAAAGCTTCCTTGCGCTCGTTCAACACAATTTTCACTTCACCGGCATCAAATAACACCTCGTGACTCGTGCATTTGATCATTTGGGTAATGATCTCACGTTTACCATCGCACACTTCTACCAGAGAATCAATTTGACGCGGATCCAAAAAAGGTTCATCCCCCTGCACATTGAGAACATAATCAAATTTTTTATTCAGTTTCGTAAACGCTTCAAAACAACGATCGGTGCCACTGGGATGATCGGCGCGGGTAAGTACAACTTCGGCACCAAAGCCCTTTGCATGCTCCATGATGCGCTCATCGTCGGTAGCCACGATTACTTCCGTCAATTTACGTGACCTTATGGTTTGTTCATAAACCCGTTGCAGCATCGACTTGCCCTGAATAAGGGCTAGTGGTTTGCCCGGAAAGCGGGTTGACGCGTAACGAGCGGGGATTATTCCTAAGACTGCCATAGTTAAGAATTCAAAAATTCAAAAATAACTAAAAACTATTAGCTATTTTTATTGTTTTAAATATATGCGCTTCCGGTCCTTTTTCTTCCTATTTTTCACTGGTCTTCTAGTTGCGTTCAGATCTCTCTCTCCTCCAGCGGTTTCGCCTGAAAAATTGTTAGGGCAAATGTACGACTCCATCAAAAACATTCGTACTCTTCGACAGAACGTGCATGCGATTGAGCGCATCGAAAAAACATATTCTAACAGCGTATCTGAAATCAAATTGCAAACCCGGCCTGAGAAAGTCTATTTCAGAGGGCTCAGCAAGGATGTGGAAATTCTCTACGATTCCGAAAAGCCGGAAGTTAAAGCCTTGATCAAATTACACACGTTTCCCTATTTGATGCTGAATCTTGACCCGAGGGGCAATCTCATGCGCAAAAACCAACACTATACCATTCATGAACTAGGGTATGGATTTATAGGCAAATCGGTGGCCCTCACTATAAACAAAGACCGCGATGGCATCAAAAATTTCACGTATCGTGGAAAGGCAGTTAAGAACGGGTATACCTGCCATTTACTCGAATATGAAAACACTAACTACACCTATGTTAATTATACCGTTCGCGACAAAGAAACGGCCAGCGTGATCGCCTACGAATTATGCGTAAATGATTATTTACTGCGTTACAAAAATAATTTGCTCAACGACTTTGGGTATTTAAAAAAAGGAACTGTTTTAAAAGTACCCACCTTGTATTGTAAGAAGGCGATGGTGTTTCTGGAAGAAAAAATGATGCTGCCTGTTTCGCTCAGTCTCTACGATGATATGGGTCTTTTTGAAAGCTACGACTACACGCATATTCAAATTAACAAACCTTTTCAGGCCGATGAATTTGACAGGGACAACGACGCCTACGATTTTTAGAGCTCTTTCATCACTGCTTCGTAGAGTTGTACCATCCCCTCGGCATCTTTTTTGTGAACTTTTTCGTCGGGTGAATGCACGTGATCTTCGGCAGCTCCAATAAAACACCAATCCCAGGGATGATCTGAAAATTGGAGTTCTTTGGCATCGCTCCCTCCGCCTCCTTCTATTTCTAATTGAAAGGCGCATTTGTTTTTTTTCGCAATGGCAATGATCTTGTTTACAAAACTCCTTCGCGGAATTAAACTGTCGCGCATACTAATTACCGGACCTTTTGCGTGATGCACGCCGTCTGAGATCCAGGAGATATCGGAAATAAGCCCTTGCGTGATTTTATACTTCTCAACTAAATACTTCTGTAAATAGGCCACGCTGCCGCCTCCGTGTTCTTCCCAGGTACTGAATACGATGGCACCATTTTTTAACGTTTCGGCCACTTTTAATGCGCTGAGTATGCCCAATCGGTTATCCATATAACAACATTGCACAAAATCTTTGCTCTCTCGCCAATTCGGTTTAAACAGCAATTCGGTTCCCCTCTCAAAATCTCGTGCTGCTTTGTATTCGAGAGTAGTGACTCCGGTTTTTTTATCTTTTGATGCCTGCAGAATTACGTCTTGTGTTCCAAGTGTGTCGGTACCCACTAATTTAATGCCGGAGGCAGTAACCGGCCCCCCTATTTTTACCAGCTGTTTTCCATATCGTACTGTAAAGCCGATGCTGTCCATATGGGCGAAAATAGCCGTGCGTGGTTTGCCGAAAATAAGGATGATATTGTCCTGGAATCCTTTACCCTGAATGATCTTTGGCTGGTGTTTCCAATTCACTCGGTGTTTCTGAATATGATTCATTAAAAATTCTTTCATGGCCACTTCATTACCACTGGGAGCATGAATGGCACAGAGTTCTTTCAGTAAAGAATAGTCGAGCGGGCGATTGTGTTTTGTCATATATTTTTAGATTAAACCAAAGTTATGAATTTCAACTTAACACGGTATAATTCCTTCATGCGTTCTTCGAGCGTGTCGCTATTTTGTTTTTTGACGTGAAAAACCAGTATGTTATTT
Organism: bacterium; assembly: GCA_029945625.1. Classification (GTDB taxonomy): domain Bacteria; phylum Bacteroidota; class Bacteroidia; order B-17B0; family Aurantibacillaceae; genus Aurantibacillus. The sequence goes on along the minus strand of JAQSCW010000055.1, from coordinate 12,921 downwards.
TCGTGATAATTGTTTGAAATTATTTTCGCGTCGAGTTCCTTGAGCAAACGCATCACCGAACTCGTATCGTCCATGCCAAATTCGGCACGGTATTCAAACAAAATGAATTCTTCCTCAATGCCGGCTAATGCAATGGCTTCAGCGGCCGCGGTTCTATAGGCATGAATCAGTCCGGGCACACCCAGTTGCGTACCCCCGAAATAACGCACCACCACAATGAGAACATTACTGAGGTTGTGTGCCTGAATTTGCCCGAAGATAGGTTTGCCGGCAGTACCCGACGGTTCTCCGTCGTCGTTTACCCGAAAGGCCTGTTTGTCGGGCCCCAGACGCCAGGCATAACACTGGTGAGTTGCCGAAGGGTGCTGTTTTTTAAGTTCAAGTAATTTTTCCTTTATTTCAGATTCAGACCGCAGGCGGTAACAAAAAGCATAAAACTTAGAGCCTCGGTCTTTAAAAAGAACTTCAGCTTGTTTTGAGACCGTAAAAAATGAATCGGAAAATAACATCTGGTAATCGGTACAAAAGTAATTTAATCGCGTGGAAAAAATTAATTAAATTCGTTCATGCATAAAAGCCTGCTCATTTTTGCCATCTCGTTGTTGCTAATTAGCCAAGTGAGCGCGCAGGGCCTGTATTACAAGAATCCCGGCAGGGAAATAGTGGGCCAACTAAACGATTCAGCCAAACGGGTAGTTTTCCGCAGTACACTTAAGGATACTATTCTTGTTCACCAGTTTAATTACGTACTCAAATTTTACCCTCATATGCTCGCAAAAAACATCATTGTTGATTTTAAGCGCTCTTCGAATGTGGTACGCACCCGTCCCTATTTTTTCTCCATCTTTAAAACGCCGGCGCAGCGCGTTTACCACATCACCTTCAGCAACAGCACCAAATCAACACTCGACAGTGTAGTGATTGGCAATTTGAGCTTTAATTCGCAACTGGGTTTGATAGGCAGCCAAATGGGCTTGATTGATGACATGAGCACCGGTGGATTTTTTAATTTCCTTTCTTTCTATTTCAAATCGCACTCGGCGAAAGGAAAAAATCAATTACATAATGCAGCAGAAGAGCGTACACTGGATGTGGGTTTGGGGTATCAATTACTTTCTTACAACGAAGAGTGTATCAACAAACTGCAGATTGATAATTGGATGAGTACGATAGGGTACGCAAACTATATTAAGTACTACCGAAACCGCCCCATGAAACCCGAGAAGGTGCAGAATTTCATCGGCGATTTGCCGGTGTACATTACACATTCGTACAGATAAATGGTGTTGGAATTTCCTTTCGAGACCGGCTCTGAAAAGATGAAAATGAAAAAAGTAAAATACATTAAGAAAGCAAGGGAGGAAAAAAACGCAAGGCAGAGCTGCTGCTGAACTCTGAGGTTTTGGGATCTCATGTGTAAGCGGTGTTAATCTTTCACGTATTCCACAATTGTTTGTTGGTCTTCGACCGTTTAATATTAATTTTCACTTTATTTATTTGGGCGCCTTAACGGGCTGTCGCTACTCGCTTTTTTTATTTCGCCTGAAAAAGGCTCATAAAAAAGAGCTCAGACAGGCCGCTCCATCCCTGGCGCAAAATCTCGCTCTGATAGCGATGTGTTATTTTCGGTTGCTTTCCCTTTGTCATATACATATACCAACCGGATAATTTGGCAAAGTAGTGTTCCTGCAGGCAAAAATTGGCTAGGCCTGAGCGTTATGCGTCACCTTTACCCGGCGTAAGCCACAGACAAAGTTTCTAAATATGGAAACTACAACTAATTGCATTATATTTGTGTTAAAAAGTAATGCACTATTTTCGGACAACGTTTTTAGAAGAAGCAAATCGATTCATTTCAGGACTACATATTAAGCAATTAAAAAAATATTATACAACATTGACCTTGCTGAACAAACAAATGACCCAAAACTTTTTAAAAAACTTTCCAATGACATTTGGGAATTTAGGAGCAAATACAATGGGCTTCAAATTCGACTTTTAGCATTTTGGGACAAAACAGATTCTACGGACACTCTGGTACTGGCGACTCACGGGTTTATAAAAAAGGTTGACAAAGTGCCAAAAAACGAAATTGATAGAGCCGAAAAAATTAGAAAACAATATTTTGAATTTAAACTTAAAAAATAAATCATGGCTAAGAAAGAAATAAAGTCCTATTCGCTTGCCGAAATGAAGGACAAATATGTAGGTAAAAAAGGAACAAAATCAAGAGATGATTATGAGTATGAATTAAGTATGGACGTTCTAGGGCATATGATTAAAACTGCACGACAAGAGCGTAATTTGACTCAAGAACAATTAGGCGTTTTAGTTGGAGTACAAAAATCACAAATTTCAAAACTTGAAAGTAGTTCCAACAGCGCGACAATAGATACCATCATAAAAGTGTTTAAAGCGTTAAAAGCGGACATACATTTTAACGTGAAGCTTGAGAAAAAACATCTGCAATTAGCTTGACAATAAAAGGCGATCGCATAACAGCAGTTTGGGCTAATGCTTGTTTCTGTGGTATTTTGGCATCACGGCAGACTTCTGTACATTTAACTTCACGGAAGACAGGCACTAGCCGACGCAACAAAACGAGATGAATGATCACCTGAAATGAACTAATAGCCGAACGTTTTGTGAAGGATTCACCTCTAAAAATAATGAAACTCTAACTGTTCAAAATCGTAAATTGCTTTCAGAATCAATACTACTGTTCTTATGCGCGAAGAAGAAACCCTCTATTTGTCAATCGGAAAAAAATTAGCAGGCGCCGAACAAAGTCAGTTATTTGGCAAACCCTGCTTTAAGTTACAGGGCAAACCTTCATCTGCTTTTTCCAAAATGAAATGGTATTTATATTAAGCGGCGACGCTCACATTAAGGCCATGAGTTGTGAGGGTGCCAAATTATTTGATCCATCCGGAAAAAAAAGGCCCATGAAAGAATGGGTGCAGCTTCCATTTGTACACTGTAAAAAATGGGCCGGTTTTGCCAAAGCGGCTCTTGAATATGTAGGAGCTTGAGTTCAGATTAGTCCCTGTTATGTAAATCGAGACGATTCGTTCAATAGCGGAATTTCTGCAAGGCAAAATGCCTTATAGTGCCTGGCGAAGCGAGACGCTTCGCCCAACGTGGGTTTTATCTACGACTTCGTTTTGTTTTTTTGCCCGGGTGTCTCTTTGTGTGAAAGACAGCAGATATTATAATTTGCCGCCCGGAAACTTCGTAATTTACTACAAATGGAAAGCGCGTCACTATAGCTTCATGAATGTGCGCGAATTTAATTGGAAAAAGTAACGGTTTCTCCTTGATTATTTCAAAGAGCTTAAACACTTCCTCTTCAAACTCAAAACCTAATCCTGCAATTTTTTTATTATAATACAAACAAGATTCAGCTATTTCAGAAATCGCTTGATCGAGAATTAGAATTTTGTATGAAGGCACTTTAGGAAGATTGTCTTTGTTTTACAAGCTTACGAGCTTCAGCAATTGAATAACCCTTAATTTTGCCGGCTTTGTACAATGCAGATCTTTTAAGAACCTCTTTTTGCTGTTCGTTCGTCAATAGGCTAGAATTGCTTCGACGATAAACTTCTAAGAGTTGATAAACAACTTCAAGTACTTTTGTGTCTGCCTCATCAATATATTTATGCACTTTAGCGCGAATAGCTGTCGTTGTCATGTTAGTACGTATTTAGCATTAAAGATATTAATTTTTTGTGGGACGTAAAAGGAAAGTGTCCAGACGTCTCTCAAGGGTCGAAACCCTCTTGACGAAGCCAGCTGCTTCTCCCAACGAGGGCGCGCCCAAATAATTTGTGTCAATCCATCACTTGCACGAAGACTACCTCAAATAGAGCATTTCTCTATACTTAGGCAAAGGCCAGGTAGCATCATCAATGATGTATTCAAGTTTATCGACCTGATAGCGGATGGTCTCAAAATAGGGTTTCACTTTGTCGCAATACACATCGGCCTGTTTTTTAGCCGTGTCGAGTAAGTTCGCCTTTTTGCGTTCCTCGCGCATGGCTTCCGCTGTTTTTTGAATGATGTTTACACGATCACTGATTTCCTTAATAAGGTTCAACTGAATTTCGGCGGCACTTTTAAACTCTGCCGCTCCAAAAATGTTTTTCAAGCCGTTTACATTATCAACCAACACTTTTTGATACGAAATTGCAGCCGGCACAATTTGGTTATTCACCATATCGGCGATGATCCGTGATTCAATCTGAATCTTTTTAGTATAGGTCTCTAAACTGATCTCATACCGCGCTTCCTGCTCACGGTGATTCAAAATACCCAGTGATTCAAATAAGTGCAGTGATTTTTTGGAGATCATCACATCCAATGCCGAAGGGGTTGTGGCGAAATTACTAAGGCCGCGTTTTTTTGCTTCTGCCTTCCACTTTTCGCTATAACCATTTCCTTCAAAACGAATGCGTTTACTTTCGATGATGTATTTTTTTAAAGTCTGGAAAATGGCTTCGTCTTTCTCCACTTCTTTTTCCAATAATCCATCCACATCTTTTTTAAATTGGATGAGTTGCTCACATACAATGGCATTGAGCACCGTCATTGGTCCACCGCAATTAGCAGTAGATCCCACAGCGCGGAATTCAAATTTATTTCCGGTAAACGCAAAGGGAGAGGTACGGTTGCGATCGGTATTATCCATTAAAATGTCGGGAATCCTACCAATACTCATCTTTAGAGCGGTTTTTTCTTCGGGACTCATTTTTCCGCTGTGTACCGATTTTTCGAGATCATCCAATACGCGCGATAATTGTTCGCCCAAAAATACCGACATGATGGCGGGAGGCGCTTCGTTGGCACCCAAGCGGTGATCGTTGTTTGCAGAGGCAATGGAAGCACGTAACAAATCGGCATGCTCGTAAACTGCCTTTACCGTGTTTACAAAAAAGGTAAGGAATTGCAAATTTGTTTTTGGCGTTTTGCCCGGGGACAAAAGATTTTTTCCGGTATTCGTCGCCAGACTCCAGTTATTGTGTTTGCCACTTCCATTCACACCGGCATACGGTTTTTCATGCATGAGAACGCGAAAGTTGTGACGGATCGCTACTTTTTCCATCACATCCATCAACAATAAATTATGATCTACCGCTAAGTTCACTTCTTCAAATACAGGAGCACATTCAAACTGACCGGGAGCCACTTCGTTATGACGCGTGCGTACCGGGATGCCGAGTAAATGAGCTTCGTATTCAAAATCACGCATATACGCTGAAACTCTTTCGGGAATAGATCCCCAGTAATGATCTTCGAGTTGTTGGCCCTTTGCAGGCGCGTGTCCGAATAAGGTGCGGCCGGTTTGTTGAAGGTCGTAACGAATATGATACAAGGCCGAATCCACCAAAAAATATTCTTGTTCCCAACCTAGGGTGGCAATTACCTTGGTAACGTTCTTGTCGAAGTATTGACACACATCGGTGGCAGCTTTATCAAGCGCGTGTAGGGATTTTAATAAAGGTGTTTTAAAATCGAGGGCCTCACCGGTATAGGAAACAAAGATGGTGGGAATGCACAACGTATTTCCCCAAATAAAGGCGGGTGATGTAGGATCCCACGCGGTATAGCCCCGGGCCTCAAAGGTATTGCGAATCCCTCCGCTCGGGAAAGAAGACGCATCGGGTTCTTGCTGCACGAGTGCGTTCCCGCTGAATCGTTCAATGGCTCTACCCCCTTCAATTGGTTCAAAAAATCCGTCGTGTTTTTCGGCAGTGGCTCCCGAAAGTGGTTGAAACCAGTGTGTATAATGTGTTACGCCCTTTCCTTGTGCCCATGCTTTCATACAAGCTGCTACCTGATCGGCCATTTTGCGATCCACAATAGAACCGCGGTGCATCGATTGCTGAATACTTTCAAAGGCTTCTTCCGAAAGAAATTCGCGCATGGCATCTAACCCGAATACATTGGATCCATAATACTGTGATACCTGTAATTTGGTTTTGTTGTGCTCAACCGGAACGCGGTTCACCACATCTTGCATGGCTAATACTCTTCGTGTGCTCATTTTATAGGAGGTTTTAGTAAGTTTATCAATTATTTCACAAAAATAGCTCTAAAAAGAGGGGGGTGCAAGAATAATTATTCACTTTTTAAACATTTTATTCAAATTTTAGGGGGTCTGTGTAAATTATTTCGATTTGTGTCGTTGTTTTCACCCTACATCCTAATTTACATTCGTTTTGACTTTCTACGGAGGTTAAGAGGCAAAAAAAATGGAGCTTATAGATGGTCCGAAACTCCACGCGCCATTTACCCTTCCGTTTACGCCATTTACAAAAATTAGAAGTGGTTTCACCTTTATTTGGTTACATTTACGCCTTTACAAATTTAAAAATGAAGGTCCTTTTACGGGTGCTTTTTCTTAGTTTTTTGTTCTCAAAGGTCCTGTCCCAAACCGGCACTGTTAAAGGGTTTGTATACGACAAAGCCAATGGCGAACCCGTTACTTTCGTCAATGTCTTTTTTAAAGGAACCACTATTGGGGCCAATACCGACCTCAACGGGTTTTTTAATATTGGTAGAGTTCCTCCCGGAAATTATGTGATCATGATTACCAGTCTTGAGTTTGATACCATTCGCGAAGCCATTGTGGTAAAGGCCGATGAGATTTTGAACAAAAAATTTTATGCCACGCGGGGAGGTGTTAAATTGGAGGAAGTGGAGGTTAGCACGGTAAATAACGAAAAAATTGAGAATACCACGGTGGGAATACAGAAAATCGATCCCATCGTAATTAATAAGTTGCCGAGCGTGGGCGAACCTGATATAGCCCAGTACCTCCAGGTATTACCCGGCGTGGTGTTTACCGGCGATCAGGGAGGGCAGCTCTATATCCGCGGTGGTTTGCCCGTGCAAAATAAAGTGTTGTTGGATGGCCTCATCGTGTACAATCCTTTCCACTCCATTGGTTTGTTTTCGGTATTCGACAGCGATATTATGAAAAACGCCGACGTGTACAGTGCGGGATTTGGTGCGGAGTATGGCGGAAGAACTTCTTCCATCATGGATATCACTACCCGCGACGGCAACAAAAAACGCGTGAGCGGAAAAGTCTCTGCTTCCACCTTTGGTGCCAAAGCCGTATTAGAAGGTCCTTTTAAAAAGCTCACCGAAAACGGAAATACAAGTGCTTCGTACATTATCTCGGCCAAACATTCGTATTTGCCTCAAACCTCAAAAGTGCTTTACAGCTATGCGAACCCAAATGGTTTACCATTTTATTATACCGATCTCTTTGCAAAAGCATCTATTAATTCAACAGGAGGAAGTAAAGTGAGTTTGTTTGGATTTAGTTTTAACGACAAGGTGACTTATAGCGATATTGCATCCTTTGCCTGGAAGAACACCGGAATTGGTGCCAATTTTTTATTGGTCCCTTCTTCAAGTAATTTAATTATAGAGGGCACATTTGCGTATTCGCATTACCGAATTGATTATTCCAATCCTTCTTTGGCAAGCGACTCAAAATTCAGCGAAATAGGGAATTTTAATGCGGGATTTAATTTTGTGAAATTTATTGGCAAGCAAGAATTACGCTACGGCTTTGAGGGGATCATTACCAATACTATATATCAGATAAAAAATCCTTATTATTCTGAGATAAACATGAGCCGCTCCACCACCGATATAGGTGCATTTATTAAGTACAAGTTTATTAACAAATCGAAGACCTTTATATTTGAACCCAGTTTCCGATTGCAGGATTATGTGAGTCTGGCCGTTATTTCACCTGAACCCAGGGCAGCGGTTAAAATTAACTTTACGAGGAAGATCCGATTTAAAGGAGCCGCCGGCATATACAGTCAAACCTTATTCAGTGCCAACAGCGACCGCGACGTGGTAAATTTATTTTATGGGTTTATTAACGCTCCCGATAATACAGAACTGTCGCCCACTTATTTAGACAAAAGTGGCCAAGCTCAAACAGTGAACTCATCGGTGCAAAAAGCGAGTCATTTAATTGGTGGATTCGAATTCGATATTTTGAAGTATTTCTTTCTCGACGTAGAAGTGTACCAAAAATTCTTCAATCAGATTGTGAATGTAAACCGCGACAAAGTGTATGAAGACAATACCACAAACGCCAACCGTCCCGATGACTTGAAAAAGAGTTTTGTAATAGAGCAAGGACGGGCCAGAGGTTTTGACGTGCTGCTTAAATACGATCGCAAACGATTCTATTTTTGGGCCGTATACTCTTTAACATTCAACGACCGCTGGGTTGGAAATAATACGTACCAAACCGTACTTAACTATCCGCCTAATTTTGACCGCCGACACAATATTAATTTGGTGAGCTCCTATGCGTTTGGTAAAAAGAAAAATTGGGAACTGAATGCCAGATGGAATTTTGGAACGGGTTTCCCATTCACACAAACACAAGGCTACATCAATACTCTCAATCCAAACGGAACTATTAATTATAATTTTAATACCGGAAACGGAAATCTCAACTACATTCCATCTACTCTTAATGGGGGTCGTTTACCCGACTACCATCGTTTTGATGTGGGGGTAAAATACCGTTACAAATGGAATGGAAGAAATACGCTTGAAGTAACAGCAGGGGCTACCAATATTTACAACCGCGAAAATATTTTTTACGTGGATCGCATTACCTTCAAACGCATTAACCAGTTGCCGATTATGCCAAATTTGAATATTAGTTTAACGTTTTAGAGTCAAAACCTCTTTTGGTCAGCTTTTAATGTAGGCCATCATTTTTTTGTAGTGGCGGTTTTACTCCAACAATCCGCCGATAACTTTGAAAAGGGCAAGTTCAGCCTTTGTTATCTCTTCAGGACATCCAACCCACATACTTCATCATTAAAAACCATTTTGCGGCATTAAGAATTGCGAAGGCAGGATGAAATAAATATTGTATTTTTAATCTATCATTCTAAAACTCACTATGGCATTTAAAATATACACTAAAACAGGCGACAAAGGTGAGACTTCCTTAATTGGTGGGACCCGTTTGCCCAAACAGCACGTAAGGATCGAAGCTTATGGCACCGTTGACGAATTAAATTCTCACATCGGTTTGTTGCGTGATGTGGTCAACGATAAAAATACAGTTGACCTGCTTATCTCTATTCAAGACAGGCTCTTCACTATGGGCTCGCAATTGGCCGCCGATCCCAAAAAAAATAAAATGCCTTTGCCCACACTTCACGAAGAAGATATTGTAGCGCTCGAAAAGGCCATCGATCAAATTGATGCACACGTACCCGAAATGAAATCGTTTGTATTACCGGGAGGCCATATGCATGTTTCCTATTGTCACATTGCCCGCTGCGTATGCCGCCGTGCCGAAAGAGCCGTATTACGGCTTGCCGAGAACGAACAGGTGGACGAAATCCACGGGAAATACCTTAATCGTTTATCAGACTATTTGTTTATGCTTTCGCGTCAACTTAGTCTTGATCTTAAAGCGAATGAAATCCCATGGGTGGCTAAAAAAGATTAATGAACCAAATGACGAGTGGTTATGAATTCAGTTGACATTGTTAACACCATGATGAAGAACGATTACTTTAGTCAGTGGTTAGGTATTACCATTCTTGATCAAAGCCCCGGTTCCTGCAAGCTCGTGATGACTGTTCGAAAAGAGATGTTGAATGGTTTTGGCATCGCCCATGGCGGAATTACCTACTCACTGGCCGATAGTGCCCTGGCATTTGCTTCCAATTCGAAAGGCAAAAAAAGCCTGAGCATTGAAACGTCCATTTCTCACATCTTAAGCATAAAAGAACACGATGAACTGATAGCAGAAGCTAGTTGCGAAACGGAAACTGAAAAACTGGGCCATTATAAGGTAAAGGTATATGTAAAAAATACCCCCGAAAAACCGGTGGCGCTCTTTAAAGGCATAGTGTACAAAACGTCGAAAGACTGGTGAAGAGCTAAGAGCCCTCGTTCATACCCAAAACCCAAACATTTCTAATATTTTCCATTTGAAGGGAAGGGTCGTTGAGACTCTAGCGCAATGAATTTCAAATTATTATTTGCAAGAACCGAAATTCGAGTCGCTCTATTTGCGTTTTATGCAACAAACTTGCTGTTCAGAGGTGTAGTTAAGGGGTTTTCCATAAAAAAATCACTCCGGAGCTCGCCATAAAGGTCCGCTTTACAACTTTCTGTAGTTCGGCTGCGTTTTTCAATTTCTCTTGGGCCTTTGACCTCCTTAGCTTTGTCTCAACAAATTAAAAAACGAAATCATGAAAAATTTAAAACTAACAACCTTAACAGAAACTACCCAAAAACAAAATTACTTCAGGATAGTTGGCTCATCTCTCTTTATCCTGTTAGCAAATCTTTTGTCTGCCCAAGACGTCATACTTATGAAAGACGGTTCGGAAGTGCAGGCGAAGATCATTGAAATAAATGACCTCGATGTAAAATACAAAAAGGCAGATTACACTACAGGACCAACTTATAGTGCGCGAAAAACTGCCATCTTTTATGTGAAATATGAAAATGGCACAAAAGATGTGTTTAATGAGCAACCCGATATTATGAAGAGTACTTATGTAGATCCCCTGCCGGCGGCACCCAACATGGCAAATAAGTATGATCCTGATACATCAGACTTCGCCAAGAAAAAACGCAAAAGCTTCAGTGGCCCTAGAGTTGGACTTTCTTATGTAGGCTCAGGGACGACTGCAAATTATCTCAACAATGAAGGAAAGAATCCTTTCCTCACGCAATTCGGCTGGCAGTTTGAAGGCCGTTTATTTACCATTGAAGATGGCACATCGGGACTTATAGAATTTGTGCCACTCGTTGGGGGAATAGAACAAGGCATGTTTTTACCAAGCGCCAGTTTTTTATTGGGTTTACGGAGTGGGCGAAACAGTTCTTGGGAATTTGCGCTAGGGCCAAATTTTGGTCTCAAGGCCGATCATAATAATAATATTGTTGGGGCAATGAGTGTAGTTTTGGCTGTGGGAACAAGTTTCAAAAGGGGAAATGTTTGGTTTCCGGTAAACTTGGCCTTTGTGCCTTCGGTGGGAACCAAAGAAACCGTAACGGACCCTCTTACTCATCTTAGCACCGAACAGAAATTTAATTCAGGTTACAGAGTGGCCTTACTTGTTGGGTTCAATTCCAGAAGGAGGTAGTGAGATGAAGCGGATCGAAAAGTACAAAGGGACTACATTAGTCCTCCTGATGTTGCTCGTGGCCGGGCAATCTTCCTTTGGCCAACCAGGTGGTCTCGCATCTCCAAATCAAATTTTACCTCAGCAGCTGAACTCCCCAACTGTTACTACTGAAAAAGTAGAAGGAGTTCACAGGACAGAAGGCGAGATCACCAAACCGAGAGATACGTGTGGCACCCGACTTATTTTCACAAATGGCGACGAAGTCCTGTGCACCATTGAAGAAATAGGTGCCACGCAAATTTCTTTTTTGCCCTGTGACAATTTGGGCGGACCACTTCGCAAAACAGTAAAAGATCACGTGTTTATGATCCATTATGTAAACGGGAGCAAAGAGGTGGTGACACACTTAGAGTCGAAGGAAGAAATGAAGAAGCCGGCCGGGGGAAGAACGGTGGGAAACAACTTTGTTCCCGGCATTCCAAAAGATGTACACCCAAAAAACATCGATTTGATTGTCACAAAAAATGGAAAACAAATCCACTGTTTTATCGATAAGGTAAGCAGCAAATACATTTCCTATCACATTTTGAGACATGGCAAGGATCCACGCGATGTGATCGCCATAACAGAGGTGGCCACTTATGTAAAACAGTATAAACTAACGGCACTCAACTAAGAAGCTTGGGATGATCAACGTTTTATAATTTTGATTAGATTTAGAGTTTAATTGATTGACCGGGAAGAAAATTGCATACTATAATCCCTGAATAATAAAGAGCACCATGAAAAATAATTTGATAAAATATATTTCAGTAGTTTTATTTGTAGCAAGCCTGTTCACCGGCTGTTCGGTGCAAAAACGACATTATACAAAGGGCTACTACGTGTCGTGGAAAAACCATAATTCTCCTATTGAAAACAAGAGATCCCTTGCTGTCAATTCTGAAAAGTTATTGATCAATAGTCGAAAATTAGTTTCCACCGCGCCAACCATAAATTCTTCAGATGCCGCGCTATCGGTGAGCGCAGACAAATTTTCAAAAAGTCAATTTGCCTTCCTCGCCTCTCGTATATTAGTAAGCCCTCCTGATTCCTGCGGTGATAAAATCGTATTCAAAAGCGGGGAAGAAGTTCTGGCAAAAATTGAAGAAGTCTCTGCTTCAAAGATCTCCTACCGTCCTTGCGATCACCTCGATGGTCCCTTGCGGGTAGTTGGCACCGAAAGCCTGTTTATGGTCAAGTATGCCAACGGCCAAAAGGAAGTATTCAAAACTGAGGCCAAACCTGTAAGTAGCGGTACTCCTTCAAAAACAAACCCGGTAGTGAAAAAGAAGAATGGTTTGGCTTCGGCCGCTTATATAATCAGCTTCTTTTCATGGTTCTACCTGGCGGCTCTTGTTTCTATTATTTTCGGGATCATCGCCATGAGTCAAATCAACAAACACCCTGAAAAATACACCAACCGCTGGCAGGCAGTTGCAGGCATTATCATTTCAGCTATATTTTTACTGCTCTTTGTCGCCGTGTTGCTGTTAGGTTAGCGCCTCCGGTTTCGGCAAGTTCAACTATAAGCTGAACGCTCACAACCTTTTGCCCACACGTGCTCAAGTATGAGGGGGAATTTTTCCTGTGCTAAACTATTTAAGGGTCAAGCGGAAAAGTTGGGGAGAAAGTTTTTGGGCGTGCCCCCTTAAGCGCAAAACCTACCAAAACAATTCCTGATTTTTCTGATTTGGGCCTGCCCCCTGAAGCGAAAAACTTACCAAAACAATTCCTG
>JAQSCW010000054.1:14082-69224 GCA_029945625.1 bacterium | reverse complement strand
ATTGTCATATAATCAATGAGTTATAATTTACAAAAAATCAGCCGGACAAGTCAGGCGCCCTCTGTGTTAAAAAAAAACAGTAATTACCTCATCAACATCACACTCCCCGCCAGCACCCTCTGTTCTCCCGTTGTTGCAGAAACCACAATCTTCCAAGTATAAACTTCTTGTCCCCGGTTGCGCGGATTTGCGCCTTAGTCTGTGCGCCAGCCAATCCGTGCATATACAATAACAGTTTAATTATTTTCTTTATTCCTGCACATTGATTTTCACAATCCTTTGTTATTCTCTGTGCCCCTGTGTTTAAAAAATAGGCATAAACCTTGCCCGAACGACAAAATGGATGATTATTTCGGGCGGGCAGGCATAGAGCGCACGGGAAAAAACACAGAGCACACAGAGTGGATTTGTGCTTCTCCTTGTCCTGTGTTAAAAAAACTCAGTTCCTTTGAAGAAGCACTAGAGATTGGGAGAGATAGTCCAATTGTGCGGACTTATGATTAATTCAATTCGTGTAAAAAAGATTTACCAAAAACTGAATTCTTTGTTGATCCGTCCAAGTAGGACTGAAGCAGACGAAATTATAGAACAACGATTTTTTTGCACCACATAAAAAAATTGTATTAATGTTCTGGCCCTTAAGTCGCCAAATAATATAGCCATTGTCAGAATTATCATTTAAGAGCTCAATGATCTCCCCTTTATGTTTCTGCTGCTTACTGTCCCATTTATAAAATGCACTTACAAATTGTTTATCGTTTTGATTTGAGGAATGTACCTTGTAATTTTTTTGAGGATTCTTGCCAACCGCGATGCTGACACTGTCGGCATTCTTAAGAAAAGTTTGCTGACGCGATGTATTAAAGTTTACTTCAATCCACTTGCCAGGAATGGCGATGTTTCCATATGGCACTTGTATCAGGGTCGTAATATTGGTAACCGGGTCGTAGGTATTGCTGATGGCCACAGACGCTTGATGACTTTTGCAGGCGGTTAATACAAATAATACTAAGACAAAGAAATAATTTCTAGAAATCATGCAATTTAAAATTAAAAAAAGTTTATTTATATTTTTAGTATAAGGATTTGTCTTTTGTCCTTTTTGTCTTGTCTCCTGCTTCCCCGTCCTTTTGCACTATGCCCATTCCCAAGCTGTGCGGTACAAACCATGTTTCTCGCAATACTCTAAAAACGATTGATAAAAAGGGCTCGAGCCCAGTGTCGAACTATCTCCAATCACCACCAGTTTTTTCTTCGCACGGGTAATGGCCACGTTCATCCGCCGAAGATCACTCAAAAATCCGATCTCATGTTTGTCGTTGCTTCGTACCAAACTAATATAAATCACATCACGTTCTTCTCCTTGAAATCCGTCAACCGTTTTAATGCTGAGGGAAGCCAGTTTTTCTGAATTTAATTCCAAACCCGAAAGATTATCTTTTAACCATTCACGTTGTTCTTTATAGGGCGCAATGATACCGATATCTATGGGTGGCAATAGCGCATGAGTAGTATAATCCTCCAACAATTGTTTAAGATGTTTGAAGAGTATTTCTCCTTCTTTGGGATTTGAATAACTTAATGTTTCGGGATTTTGAATCTCGTCAAAACTACAACCTGCGGTATCAATGAACTCGATGGCCATGCTGAGGTAATTGCCATCATCGTTTAATAAAGCATGTGTGGCCACCGATTCATCGGCAATTAATTCGTTGCCATAAAAATAGTGATTGCTAAATCCCATAATCACCGAATTCATTCGGTATTGTCGGTTCAGTAATACCATGGTGCCTTTTAATTCGATGCAGCGGTCCAACAAGGTGAGATCCAAACCCCCTTTTTTCGCTTCCATACTTTTTACCACAGGAGGTAATTGAAAATGATCTCCCGCCAAAATCAGGCGTTTGCATTTCAGCATCGGAATCCACACCATTGGTTCAAGTGCTTGAGAGGCTTCGTCGAAAAATAAAGTCCCGAAACGTTTCCTGCTCAGGCCCCTGTGAGTACTTGTTACCGGTGTGCAGCAAATGACCTGAACATTTTTGAATAATTCATCCACAATAAAATCTTCGAGCAAACGGGCTTCTTTGATGCAGGTTTTTGCTTCTGTATAATAAGCTGCGCGTTGTTGAGCTTCCTCTTTTCCAAAAACGCGTTTATATTTTCCCGCCAGTCTAAAATACTCTTCCGCATTGCGACGTAAATTTTTAATGTCCTTATAATACGGGGAAGCACTAATTCGTCCATCCATACTACTCGTCATCAATTCTTCTGAAATTCGTGCGGGATGCCCCAGCCGCAATACATCTACGCCGACTGCTAGAAGTTTTTCAGTAAGCAAATCAACAGCCGAATTGGTGGGAGCGCATACCAATACTTGGTTCTCTTCCTGAAGTGTTAATCGGATGGCATGGACGAGGCTGGTTGTTTTTCCGGTGCCGGGTGGACCGTGCACCACGGCGATATCGTTCGTACTTAATATGTGCCGGATGGCTCTGTTTTGCGAGAGGTTCAATTGAGGAAGTATGAGTTCATCGTTTGCTTTCTCAAAAGTGAGTGGAAGAACTCCTTCAATCATTTCCCGGAGTTCCGCTACCCGGTTGTGTTTGGCATCTATCACTACATCCAGGGCACGTTGCATCTCGTTGTAACTATTATCGTCGAACTGAATATTAAGACCCAATTTTCCATCGTAACACCAGTCGGGTAATTCATCGGAGTTGATAATGAGTTTTAATGAATTTTTTGAAACAGACTTAATGGTGCCGCTTATTTCAAACTGTTCATTGTGTTGGTTGCTGAACAGACTAATATTTTTACCGGAGCTGAATTGATGAGGCGTGTTTATTTGAGAGGTACGCTCAATATCGAGATGTAGCAGATCTCCCGAACCCAGCTCTTCATTGTTTATTTTTACCGGATACCAGGTAAGGCCATTCTTTTTTCGCAGTTCAATACTCGCGCGTAAAAACAAATCGTTATACAATCGGAAATCTTCGTCCCGTTCAATTTTTAATAAGGCTTTTAAACCCTTTAAACGGTCAATAGCAGAGATCTTCGCCATTAGAAAGATTCTTTCTTTTTGAGTTCGGCACGCAATTGTGCTGATGTTTTGCGGCTGCCATCGTGACTCCAGCCCGGAGGGCCAAACACGTACATTAGTTTGGTTTTAAACGGTACGTTTAGGTGTGAAATATCATGCGCCATATTTTGCCATTCATGAAATATCATTTTTAGGGGATGGTGAGTTTCAATGTTTTTTGTAAGTCCAAATACTACCGGTTCTTCGGCATCTTCGGCCTGAAAGGTTCCAAACAAACGGTCCCAAATAATTAATACCATGCCCATGTTCTTATCCAAATATTTCGCGTTACTGGCATGATGCACGCGATGGTGCGATGGAGTTGAAAAGATCCATTCCATAAAACCCAATTTACCAACCGATTTTGTGTGCAAGAGAATGCCGTAAATTTGGGTGGCGGCATAAACAAAAATAACATCCATAGGATTAAATCCCAGAAAGGAGAGCGGAATAAAATAAATAAAGCGGTAAAGTGGCTGGAGCACGGAAGAACGGAAACCTACTGTTAAATTAAATTCTTCTGAGGAGTGATGCGTTATGTGTACGGCCCAAAACAACCGACAATAATGATCAACCCGATGGAGCCAGTAAAACATAAAATCTTCCGCTAAAATAAGGACCACCCAATATAAAATTGGATGAATGCCGGCGTCGATGCTTACAACTTTGAATTGGTAGAAATACCAAAGTACTCCCAAACACAATCCTCGAACCAGTAGATCGAGTCCGCCGTTCAATAAAGAAAGGTAAAGGTTGGCGGCTATTCCTTTTGCGGAATAGTATTTTTTTTCGTGCCAATAGCTATATATGAGTTCAAGTCCAATTACAAAGGCGTATATTGGAATAGAAAGTTTAAATAGTAAGATTTCTCTTAACTCGTTCATTGGACGCAAAGTTACGAAGAAGAGGGAAAATGAGGAAGGAATTTATAGCCAATTCATCCTTTTCTTGAGCTCTGTGATATGCGCCAAATGGTGGTTACAATGCCAGGCGTATGAACCTGCGCTTTCTTCGAGGCTGATCTTTCTCCCCTTTTCGGGATGATAGAAGCTCCGTTGCCATTGTTCTTGCTGAAGCGATTTTAAAAGAACTGCCCAACGTAGATGAAGCCCCTCGAGGATCTTAATAGACGCTTCAATAGGCAAACTCTTACCATCTGCTAATTCGGCCCACAGCGCCTCCGGATAGGGATTTATAGTGGGTTCATGGCTTGTTACAGCCAGTTTGTGACGGATAAAGGCATTCATGTGGCTATCGGCACAATGATTCACTACTTGCCGCACCGTCCAGCCTCCGGGGCGGTAAACAGTGTCCAATTGACTTTCAGATAAGGAAGCAACTGTTTTCCTTAGTTTGGCAGGAAATGCTTCGATGGTTGAAACATAATTAGTTATGTCGTCCGTTGCATAGTGGGCAGGGGCCACAAAATGCCCTATGGGATACCGCAGGTTTTCTGTTTGCATACACAAAAAATTAAAAAGGATTACGCCATCTTCACAGGAAGGATGGCCCCGTCTTTTAGGGTGAAAAATTCGGGTTTTATTTGTCGCCTCGCCTGAATATAGGTTTGGTAATGTGCCGAATTTTTTACTCTGTCTTCAATCACTTCATTAAAATTATCGTTTAGTCCGCACAGCAGCTCAGTCGACTCACGAACGGCAAAATGTCCGCCGCAATTAGCCGTGAGATAATCAACCAATTTATTTTTTATGCAGTAATGTGTAAATAAAGGATTTGCCTTTTGATTAATTAAGATGCGAATGCCGCATAATTCTGCAATGGGAAGATCCAATACATCATCAAAAAAATACGCTACTTGGTCGGGACTGATATTTTCTTTTTCGCAAATAAAATCAAGTGCTGCTTTTTTGTGGGGCACTTTAAAAAAGGAATAATGGAAACATTCGCGTTCGGAGAAAAAAAATGCGGTTTCATTTTTTTCTCCGCTAATGATGGCGGTGATGGGCAAGCCACCTTGTTTTAAAAAATGAGAGAAGCGCAATAAATTGGTGCCCATGCTATCCACTTCACTAAAATTGCTGCTGCCATGCGCGTTCTTTTGACCATCATTAAACACACCGTCCCAATCAAAAACAAAAGCTCTGATGTTATACAGTTTGGCCTGAATTTCGTTAGAAGGACTTACAAAGCGGCCCCCGATAAACGAATATAAATTTTCAATTTCTGTCATAAAAAAAGCCCTTTGCAGGGCTTACTAATGTTAAGATTTTAAATCCTGAATATCCAGCATTCCTATTGGTTTGCCGTTCTCAGTCACCACAATGGTATCTACCTGCGTTTTTTTGAAGAGTCCGCTGGCATCATTTAAAAGTACGTTTCCTTCAATAGTGATGGCAGCGCGGTACTCGAGATCGCTCAATTTTTTTGAAAGAATGTCGCGGCCCTTGTCCATTAATAGTTTTCTTAATGAGCCATCGGTAAACACACCTTTAATAGTGCCGTCTTTCTTAATAACGGTGACAGCACCAAAATTATATTCGGTCATTTTTATAATGGCATCGGTAATGCTCGTGTCTTCTGCCACAATTGGATTAATGCCATTAATGGCCTCTTTCACACGCACCATCATGAGGCGGGTATCGCTGATGAACTGATCGGTTCCCAGAGTGGTGAAGTTATTTTCGGTGAGTTGTTTTAACACTTTAAGTGGAACAGTGATGGTGTGAACGCCCAGATTGATGGCATTTCTCACGTGTTCGGCATGTCGTACCGAAGAGAACATGATCTTGGTATCGTAGCCATAAAGGTCTACTGCGTCGATACATTGTTGCACCAGCGCCAGTGCATCATGTCCCTGATCTTGTAATCGTCCTACCAGTGGACAAACGTAAGAGGCCCCGGCCTGCATGGCCATATAGGCTTGTTGCAAGGTGTAAACCAAATGCACATTCACCAAATACCCTTTGTCGCGCAGCAGTTTACAGGCACGAACACCTTCAAGGGAAACAGGGATTTTAAATACTGTTTTTTTTGGATCAAGACCCAGTGCCAGTTGACGTTCTGCTTCCGCTAACACTTCCTCTGCTGAGTTCCCAAGCGCTTCAATTTGAAGCACGGGCACCATCTTGCTAAGTTTTACAATGGTACCGTCAATATCGGTGATGCCTTCTTTTTGCATAAAAGTAGGCGTGGTGGTTAAACCGTTCAAAAAGCCCAATTTAAAACCTTCTTCAATTTCTTTTAAATTGGCTGAGTCTAAATATAATTCCATAACACGTTCTAATTAAGACGCAAAGAAACTAAAAAAAAATGAAAGATGGGAGAGTAATTAAAAGAAGAAACCCCGGAAAAACCGGGGTTCACTTATTTATGATGTCAAACTAAGAAAATCGGGCATTTGGGCCGCCATTTACTCTATAATTAGCTTTTTGCTAAGGTTAATTTCACCATCCTTTACTTGCACAAAGTACACTCCCGAAGGCAGACCTTGAAGGTCTAGTGGAACGGAATTTTTGCCGGATACTAAAGTCACTTCCTTAGAAATTACAGTTTGGCCGATGGTATTCACCACAAAAATGTTTGCTGTGTTTTCTTTGTTGCTCATAAAAGAAATGGTTGTATTTCCTTTTGCCGGATTTGGAAAAACACCAAAACTTGACAGGTTCTGACTAAGTTCTTTCAAACCTGTGAGCATTAGATTAGCATTGTATTTAATGGTGAACTGAACAGAATCGTTGTGATTATTTGATTCAAAAACGGTATACTTTACGCTGGAAAACCCTAGTGCCGAAGCTTCAATAAGATCGGCATCCAGCATGTTATAATCTGCGCTGGTGTCTGTTGAAGCGCTTTCCCCGGCTTTAAGAATTAATGGAACTAAAGATAAGGTCACTTCTTTACCGGTGCACAGGGTGGCAAAACAAAAGTTTGCAACGGCGCTGTCGCCGCGTCCTTTCATGTTGATGACCACATCATACCGCTTCACATCATAGGTATGTGTAACAGCGCTGGTGTTTTTAACATCCACGGTAATGGTGTTCTTTTGAAGAGGAACAGTTGTGGTTGAGAGGGTAGAACTTGCAGGAATGGCTGCGCTGGTGCTTTGCACTGAGAGGGCAATACTGGTTTGTGCAGAAAACTTAAACGAAGCAGCAAGTACTAGAAATAAAAACGATTTTTTCATGGATGGTGTTTAAAATAAAAGCCCTGCTGCCTTTAACAGCAGGGCTTTAGAAGTGGATTGTTATTTAGATACTGTTAATTTTTTGGTGAGTGAACCGGTGTTTGTATCAACCACCACGTAATACACACCATTGGCAAATTCTTTCACATCTACTGCAATTGCATTTGAGCCGGCGGTCAATGTGGAGTTCTTTTCAAACACAATCTGACCAAGTGTATTTATCACGGTTACCTTTGAATCACCTGCAGTAGCAACTGTGATGTTTAGGTTTGCAGTACCATTTGCCGGATTAGGGTAAATGTTAAGGTTAAACGCTGAATTGCTGTTTTTCGAAATTCCATTTGGCAATGGTGATTTCTGGCTCAGGTTCACGTTATCCAAATACAGGTTATTTCCGTTATCGGAAGTGGTTTGGAATTTCACCAATAAATTGTTTTTATTGTAACCGCTTAAATTTACCAATGCAGTTTGCCAATCACCGAAATCAGAGGTATTAGGCAGGTACGGAGCATTGCTTAACGGACTTTGTGCAGAAGTGGCTAAGGCAGCTCCTGACTTGGACCAAACGCTGGTCCAGGTATTTCCGCAGTTGTCAGATACTAACACATCCAATTTATCATTACTAGCAGTGGTGCGTTGGCAATAGGCATAATCAAATGTCATATCCGGCGCAGCAGTTCCGGAAAGATCCATTGGCGGCAAGTAAAAATCATCCATGTCCCCAACCACTGAGTTGGAATAGAAATCATATTTAGCCGACATCATTGGTAATTGGAAGTACCCACCGGTAAGGGTGTTTCTGTTCCAGGTAGCTCCACCCTGATCAGCATTGGAAAGTGCCCAGCCTGTCGGAGGAAAAACAGTAGAAGTATAGCCTTCAGCAACCGGAGTTCCTTGATAACTACCCACCACTAAGAATGAAACTTTACTTGAATTACCTGTGATATTAAATACAGGAGAATTCATGTTAACGACATTATATGAAAACGTATGTGCACCAGCAACTGTTGGTGCAGGAACAGAGCCCAGCGAAATGGTGGTAGTGGTTCCGATCGCAATATTACCGGTCCAGTTGATTAAGGCACCGGCAACTCCGTCAATGTATGGCATCACGTCAATTGAAGTAATGGCATTGGCGCCGGTATTGTTTACGGTAATCTTAGGAGTGATGGCATTAGAACAGGTTACGTTCACATTTGCTGCAAGGGTGGAAAGTCCATCCGGAGGAAGTGGAGCTTTAGCCGCTCTGCAAGCTTGCGCTATCTTTTGGTTTCCATCATCCTGAATAAATCCTACAAAGGCAATCTCTGATTTTTTTCTGGTATAAGAAGGAATCGCGCAACTCATGGTGAAGGTCATACTCTGGCCAATAGTCCAGTTATCAGCCATGGCTGTTCCATTCTGAAGTGTAGGGAATGACTTAATAGCAGCATCTTCGAAATCTTTTTCGCCGTTAGTACCCGGTTGCACCGAGAACTGGATCAAACGCTCCACCATAACACAACGAAATTTCAACTTTCCGGCAGCAGAAGCTGAGAAAGGTGCACTCGCTGTGATATTCACTGTTAAAGTGATGGCACTACAGTTGTAGTTCCAATCCCGTTGCATCGTAATAGAAAATGCCGATGTATACGATTGCGCGGTAGCAATCACGCCATTAGTTAAATTGGCGGGATGACCCGAAGAAGCGCCAAAGACAGTAGCTTCCTGCCCATCAATTTTGCTTGATGGAGCTGAATTAATAGCCGGCGTATAACCGTAACCTCCATTAGCAGTTGTTCTCCATCTCCAATCGATTTCGGTTTTGTTGGTTTGGTACAAAGACCAAGTATTAGAAGGCGCACTTGGAATAGGCACCTGCCATTTGATAGCTGCAATTAAGTTGTAATTAGCAGCCAACTTAATATTCAAACCAGGGTTAGTGGAGGCACAGGGCGGACATGTTTCGCCGGTGAATTCTTCATATAATGATAAGCGCGGCGTCTGAGCTAACAAACTCGCTCCCATTATCACCAAACCAAAGGCTAGTAGATTTTTTTTCATGATGTGTTAAATTAATATTGTTAATTGTTTAAGTGTATAACAAATATACTTATGTATTTGTAATCTACCATAAGATTAATGTTAAAAGCGGGATTGTTGCCGGTTTTTAAGATAAATGGCGAATCTCCCACCATAAGTGGCAGTTTAAAAGCATTAAAAAGCCCCGCCGGTAGATGCGGCAGGGCTTTCAAAAATCACAAAGCACGTTAGCGGATCAGGGTAAGTTTCTTAGTGCAGGTAAGGCCCTTGTTTTCAAGCGTTATATGATAAAGACCACTCGGAAAAGTTTGCAGGTCGAGGGGGAGTATGTTGTCGCCCTCCGTTAAAGTTCTCTCACTGCTGTATACGCGCTGGCCCAGTGCATTAAGAATGGTAATCTTCGTTGAACCTGAAACAACACCGTTTAACTCAATTGTTGCCACCCCGTTTGAAGGGTTAGGGTAAATCTCAGCACTGATTCCTGAAGTAGGGTGCCCCGTAATTCCCGAAGGACTTGACTGCACCAAATTTACGTTATCGATGTACAGATTATTCCCATTATCGTTGGTAACTCTGAATTTACAAAGTACCGACGCCTGATTAAAGCCCGGAAGGCTTAACATGGCGGTTTGCCATTGTGCGAAATCGGTTGGATCCGGAACATATACCAGTCCACCGGCCGGGGGAGCAGTTTTTAAAGCAGCACCCGCTTTGTCAAACACACTGGTCCAAGTGGCGCCGCAGTCGCTCGACACCAATACTTCAAGGCGGTCGTTACTCGACAGGTCGCGTTGCGCATAAGCATAATCAAAAGTCATAATAACAGAATTTCCACCTCGCAAATCAGTGGGTGGCAAATAAAGTTCATCTACATCTCCAATCACCGTATTGCTGTAAAAATCATATTTACCGGATTGGTAAGGCGTTTGAAAATACCCGCCCGCAACAGTTGATCGCGACCAGGTAATACCGCCGTTAACATTTACGGAAGTCCAAGCTGCTGGAGGAAAAACAGTTGAAGTAAAACCCTCAGCAATAGTATTACCACTGGCACCTGTTCCCACAACAAAAGAAACTTTATTGCCGTTATTTGCCATATTAAAATCAACGCCATTCATGGCCGTAATGTTATACGAAAAGGTATGAGCGCCGGCTCCGGCCGGACTTGTAATCGAATTTAGCAAAATGGTAGTGCTGGCACCCGAAGCAAGATTGCCGGCCCAGGTAGTAGTTCCTCCCGCAATTCCATCAACATAAGAAGCAATAGTCATGTTTGAAATAGAACTCGCGCCACTATTCGAAACGGTGATTAAAGGGGCCGCGGTGGACGTGCATACGGGGTCTAGTTTTGTAGATACAGCCACTGCATCATTATTTGCCTGTGAGCGGGTGGCCTGAGCTACTGTTCTGTTTCCGTCATCCTGAATAAATCCTACCATGCTGATTTGTTTAATGTCCCTAATGTAGGAAGGTACGGCGCAGGTTAAGACAAAACTCTGAGTTTGACCGGTAATCCAACCGGTTGCCATGGACGTGCCACCCTGAAGTGAAGGATAAGATTTGATTACCACATCTTCAAAGATCTTTTCGCCGTTAGTTCCCGGTGCCGTAGCAAACTGTATTAAACGTTCTACCATCACACAACGGAAGATCAGGGGCCCAACGGAATTGAAATTAGCGGAAGCAGTGATGTTAACCGTCACTACTACGGCGCTCTGCCCAATGTTCCAGTCGTGTAGCATGCTGATTGAAAATGCAGAAGTATAGGATTGTGCAGCAGAAATAACCGCATTGGTTACGTAAGCAGGATGATCAGAAGCCGCGCCAAATACCCATTGGTGTTGACCGTCAAAAAATCCCGTTGGTGCGGCATTGATGCCACTTGTAGGGGCGGTGCCTGAGGTCCATTGACTAAAGTACCCGTATCCGCCAAGTGAGGTAGATTTATAACGCCAGTCAATTTCAACCTGATTCGTTTTGTACAGCGACCATGTATTAGTTGGTGCCGAAGGAATGGGAACTTGCCATTTTAATGGAATTACTTTTGTGGCGTTGAGCGGAGAAAGTAAAATCGCGTTCAAGCCCGGGTTTGTAGAAGCGCAGGGAGGACAGTTTTCACCGGTGAATTCTTCAAAAAGCGACATGCGCGGCGTTTGAGCAATAAGGTTTAGTCCTGCTAACAAAGATAAGCCCAGACCAAGTAGATTTTTTTTCATCTGCATATTAATTTAGATTATTATTTTACCTTGAGGGAAACAAATATAGGAAACTAATGATTGAAAAGACCCGGAAGGCTGTTAAAATTTGAAGTTCAGCAATTGGAAAAAGGCCGGCAAAAACAATAATTTATCCGTAATTTTAACCTTTCTATGGTTCTCAATAACCTGCCGGGTGGGATTTTTAACCCGAAAGTACAGGGGCTAAACCTTAACCAAAACTATTGGTTTCAGGGTTTAAACGGATCCTCCTTGTCTTTTTTGGCCCGTTCACTATTTACAGAAAAAAAACAGAACATCTTTATTCTCGCCTCTGATAAAGAAAAGGCGGCCTATCTGCTGAATGATATTTCGGCCTTGCTGCCTGATCAAAAAGTCCTCTTCTTTCCCGAAAGCTATAAACAACCCTATCAGGAAGAAAAAACTACCAATGCAAACATTCAGGAACGGGCAGAAGTATTGAATCTTCTGTCGAAGGAGCAGTTTCGTGGCTTTGTGGTCACCTATCCTCAGGCGCTTTGCGAAAAGGTGACACTTAAAAAACAATTGCACCAGCACACACTCCTCATAAAAAAGGGAGAAAAATTATCGATTGATTTTATTTCTGAATTTTTGAATTCGTTTCAGTTTTCCTCCGTTGATTTTGTGTTTGAGCCGGGACAATTCAGTATCCGAGGTGGCATTATCGACATTTATTCCTTTGCAAATGAGTTTCCGTATCGCATCGAATTATTTGGCAACGATGTAGAAGCCATTCGCACCTTTGATCCGGTGTCGCAATTATCTACCGCTAATTTTGATTTTGTTACTGTTATTCCCAACATCAACTCATCGGTGTTCACCGAAGAAAAAGCCCTGCTGTTGAATTATTTTGATGTGCAGTCAACCATCGTTTTGCTGGATGATTTGAGCTATACCGCAGATGTGTTTGACAAAAAATTTGAAAAGGCCCAACAGGCATTTGTCACTTACGGCGGAGAAATAAAACAAGTGTTGCCCGATAAATTATTTGCACAGGGACTTGATCTTAAGAATCAACTGAAGGAGTTTCGATGTATTGAGTTTGGAATTCAGTCAAGTTTGGGTGGAGAGGTGCTAATGTATAATCAGAAACCTCAACCGGGGTTTAATAAAAATTTTGATTTGCTCCTAGGAAATCTGAAGGCAAATCGTACTAGAGGATATGAGAATTATTTTTTGACCGACAATGCCAAACAAGCCCAAAGGCTGATCTCGATCTTTAACGACCTTCTGGTAAATGAACACCGCACCTATGAGTCACTCATTCACCATGTGTCACTTAATATTCATGAAGGATTTATTGACGATGATCTTAAAATCGCCATCTATACCGATCATCAGATCTTTGAGCGTTACCACCGGTTTAAACTTAAAGAACTAAAATACAAAACTTCAGAGGCATTTACCATCAAGGAGCTTCTTACACTAAATCCGGGAGATTATGTGACGCACATCGATCATGGCATTGGACGCTTTGCAGGTTTACAAAAATTATACATCAATGGCAAAGAACAGGAAAGTGTAAAACTGTTGTTCAAAGATAATGATGCCTTATATGTAAGCATTCACAGTTTACACCGAATCAGCAAATACAGCGGCAAAGAAGGGCAAGTGCCCCGTATTGATAAGTTAGGAAGCAGTACCTGGCAGAATCTGAAGAACAAAACAAAACGAAATGTAAAGGAACTCGCGTACGATCTTATTAAATTATATGCCGAACGAAAAGCAAAACCGGGGCATTCTTTTCCCAAAGACAATTATTTGCAGAACGAACTCGAGGCCTCTTTTATTTATGAAGATACGCCCGATCAGATCAAAGTAACCCGTGATGTAAAACGAGATATGGAACGTCCGCATCCCATGGATCGGCTGGTTTGCGGCGATGTGGGTTTTGGAAAAACGGAGATCGCCATTCGCGCTGCATTTAAAGCGGTGTGCGACAGCAAACAAGTGGCCGTTTTGGTACCCACTACCATTCTGGCCTATCAACATTATAAAACCTTTAAGGACCGCTTGGAAGGGCTTCCCTGCAACGTAGAATACATTAACCGTTTTAGAAGTGCCAAGGAGGTGAAGGAAATTTTAAAGAAATTGGAAGAAGGTCGAATTGATATTTTGATTGGCACGCATAAACTGGTTGGAAAAGAAGTAAAATTCAAAGATTTGGGCCTGCTGGTAATTGATGAGGAACAGAAATTTGGCGTGGGGGTGAAAGACAAATTAAAAACATTTAAGAGCAATGTGGATACCCTCACCCTAAGCGCCACGCCAATTCCACGGACCCTTCAGTTCAGTTTAATGGGCGCACGCGATCTCTCTGCCATTTCAACACCTCCTCCTAACAGATACCCTGTGCAAACCGAACTACACACATTTGACGAAGAACTGATAAGGGATGCCGTGAGTTATGAGCTGGCTAGAGGTGGACAGGTGTTTTTTGTACACAACAAAGTGGAAAACATCAGCGACATTGCCGGCATCATTCAACGGTTGGTGCCCGATGCACGAATTGCTATTGGACACGGGCAAATGCATGGTGATAAGTTGGAAGACGTGATGCTTGGATTTATGGAAGGAGATTACGATGTGCTGGTGGCCACCACCATCATTGAAAGCGGTCTCGATATCAGCAATGCAAACACCATTATTATTAACGATGCTCAGAATTTTGGTTTGAGTGACTTACACCAAATGCGGGGCCGGGTGGGACGAAGCAATAAAAAAGCATTTTGTTATTTGTTAGCGCCATCACAGATTCTCTTAAGTACTGAAGCACGAAAACGGTTAAAGGCGATCGTTGATTTTAGTGATCTGGGCAGTGGGTTTCAGATCGCGATGCGGGATCTTGATATTAGAGGCGCCGGAAATTTACTAGGCGGAGAACAAAGCGGCTTTATCAACGATATGGGATTTGATACGTACATGAAGATTCTCAACGAAGCGGTGGAAGAATTGAAGGAAGAAGATTGGTATAAAGAAATTCAGGAAGAAAATGAAGTAAGCGATACCTCTGTGTTTTCGCGGCAGTTTGTAAAAGACACTGTGGTGGACACGGATCTGCAATTGCTAATTCCCGATAACTATGTAACTAGTTTAACGGAACGATTGTTATTGTACCGCGAGTTGGATAATATTACAAAAGAAGAGGGACTTTTTACCTTTGAAGCAGGACTCAGAGATCGATTTGGACCACTGCCCTCAGAAGCTATAGAATTGATAAACGTGGTGCGCTTACGTTGGAAAGCGATGAAACTTGGCTTTGAGAAACTCACTCTGAAGAACAATAAAATGCTGGCTTATTTCCTGTACAAACAGGAAAGTGCTTATTTTTCGAGTCCCATGTTTCAGGCGGCACTTTTATTCACCCAAAAATATCCCAATTTATGTACGCTTAAAGAACAGAACAAAAAGTTATATTTAGCTATTGAAGATGTGGGTTCTGTGAAACGATCGTCGGAAGTGCTGACACAAATTGAGAACCTCATCCAATTCCCGGAAGTGAAACCGCATGAAAACTAAATCGCGCTCCATCGTCATATTGAGCATTTTGTTCGGGTATATCATTCTGCAATTTTTGTGGTGGGAATTGTTATTGGTAAAACAAAACGGCCTCATCATTGATGAAAAGCAAAAACTTACGGAATTATCTTCTACTAATGAACAGCAACTCCTACACGATCTTTCTGTCTTGCATCGTAAAAAAACCACGCAAACGGTCATGATAGTGAGCGAGGGTACAGTGTTTTTGCTCCTGTTACTGTTCGGAATTTACAAGATCAAACAATCCATGGACAAAGAAACAGTTCTCAATGAGCGACAACGAAATTTCTTCTTAAGTGTGACCCATGAATTAAAAACGCCAATTGCTGCTACCAAATTGCAGTTGCAAACCCTCCAAAAACAAAAGCTCGATGAAAATACGCAGAAGCACCTTCTCCAAAATGCATTATTAGAGACAGAACGCCTTAACGGACTTATTGATAACATACTTCTGGCCAGTCGCCTCGAAAGTGACGAAGTGCTGCTGAAAAAGGAGAAACAGAATTTGAGCATGATTATTCCTCAAGTATTGAACCGTTATTATTTGCCACAGATTACGAGCGGAGACTTGGTTGTTGACATTGAACCCGACGTGTTTTGCACTATTGACGTGCATGCATTTCCAAGCATAATTACCAATTTGGTGGACAACGCGATTAAATACTCTGTGGAGAAAATAGATATTCGTGTTGGCTTGCACAGGGTGAGGAACGAGGCAATTATTACTGTGACAGACAAGGGTTGCGGCATTCCAAATAAGGACAAAGAATATGTGTTTACCAAATTTTACAGAGCCGGCAATGAGGAAACCAGAAGGACAAAAGGCACCGGTTTGGGATTGTTTATTGTAAATTACCTGGTAGAAAAACATAAAGGAAAAATCGGAATAAAAGACAATACACCCGCGGGTACTGTATTTGAGTTAAAGATGCATGTTAGTTAAAGGACTACTATATTGTTCGTTCCTAACAGGGTTGTTATTCCTTTCGTGTAATAACCCAAAGGCTTCGCGAAGTCCGGGGTTTGAGCAACCGGTAGAAGATTCCGGAATCAAATACGCCAAACGTTTTTCAATCGTCAATACCGGTGAAATAGCCTTGGTATATTTATTTGGCCATCGAAAAAACCATGATACAACAGCAGCGTATGTTCTGTCTAAAGACACTGTGGGTTTAAGGCAGCGGTATAAGAACTACGAGATCATTAAAAGGCCATGTCAAAAAATTGCTGCCTTAAGCAGTATATACGCTGCCATGTTTTGCGAATTAGGGGAAAGTGAGCGTGTAGCAGCTATTGATAATATTGATTATATAAATAATGAGGAGATTATTAGAAAATTTGAACGGGGGCAATTGAAGGAACTTGCAAAAACTCCCGTTTTGGATCTTGAGCAAGCGGTGACGTTGGGGCCGGATATTATTTTTACATTCGGCATGGGAGATGGTCTACAGGATGTGGATCGGAAATTAAAACTCAGCGGCCTTCCCGTGGCCGTAAGTGTGGATCATTTGGAAGAAAGTCCGCTGGCGCGCGCCGAGTGGATCAAATTTTTTGCGGCTTTTGTAGATCGAAAAAAGGAGGCCGATTCTATTTTTAAGCAAGTTGAAGAAAACTATTTGAAGATCTTGAAATTGAGTACAGCTACTCGTACGAAACCATCGGTATTTAGTGAAACAAAATTTGGTGATGTGTGGTATATGCCGGGGGGGAAAAGTTACGTTGCCCGCATCTTACGAGATGCAGGAGCTCATTACCTGTGGGCCGATAATAACGATGTGGGAAGTTTACCTTTAAGTTTTGAGCAAGTATACGCCAAAGCAAAGGAGGCAGATTACTGGATCAATTTACCGCTGGTAAAATCTAAAAAGGAGTTAATTAGTTACGAAACACGTTATGGCGAATTTAAGGCCTATAAAAGCGGAATGTTGTTTAACAACACCAAACATTCCAATAGCAAGGGGTATAGTATTTATTGGGAAACGGGCATGATTCATCCGGAGCGCATTTTAAGTGATCTTTCGCAGATCTTTCACCCCGAGCTCAAGTCGCAAATAAACAAGGACCTATATTATTACCAACCATTAAAGTAATTTGAAACAGTCAAACCTCATTCGATTTCTGATTCTTATCGCTCTATTTCTGATCGGGTGCTTTCTCAGTTTGATGTATGGTGGGAGCGAAACCATTAGCTGGCATTCATTGAATAGTGGGAATTTCATTTTCAGGGAAATCCGTTTTCCCAAAACCATCACGGCAATTGTGGCAGGGAGTACACTTTCGGTAGCCGGACTCATTTTACAGATTATTTTTAGAAATCCACTGGCGGGCCCTTATGTATTGGGAATTAGTTCGGGAGCTTCCTTGATGGTAGCCCTCGGAATTTTGGCTGGCAATTCGGTGTTTTTGGTGTCTGATTTGTTTATTGGAAAGACTTTTTTGGTACTCTCAGCTATTACGGGCAGTTTGCTCGTTACGTTTCTTATTCTCCTTGTTTCCAAAAAGGTAAACAGTAACATTGTGTTGTTATTGATTGGATTAATGTTTTCACAAATTTGCGGTGCTATTCAAACCTCACTCGAGTACTTTTCGGATCCAACAAGTTTAAAGAGTTTTGTGGTTTGGGGCATGGGCTCGTTGGCGAATACTACGGGCTCCGACCTCCTAATTTATGTTCCTGTAGCACTAGGTTCGATGCTGGCACTGGTGTTTTTTATGAAACCTCTTAATGCCCTGTTATTAGGCCAGGCTTATGCTCAAGGGGTAGGAATTAATTTTAACACGAATCGATTTTATTTGATTCTGATCTCCTCCGTGCTTACAGGTGTTACCACCGCCTTTTGTGGACCCATTGCCTTTGTGGGAATTGCGGTGCCCATTCTATCCCGCATGATATTTTCTACATCGCATCAGCAGGTCCACTTTTTTTCCAGCATGATCCTGGGAGCCATCATCTTGCTGTTTTCTGACACTTTATGTCATTCCGTTGTTGTGGGAGTTAGCCTGCCAATTAATATGATCACCACGTTTATTGGTGCCCCACTGGTTATTTATTTGATGTTTAAAAACAAACACTGGTGAGTCGTAAAGAGTATATACGCATAGTGAATGCTCGGATGGGCTATAAAAAGCCGGGTCATACGGTGGATATTTTACATCGGGTGAATCTCAGTTTTTATGCCGGTGATCTGGTGGGAATAGTTGGCTTGAATGGTGTTGGAAAATCAACACTTTTAAGAAGCATATGTGGCCTGTTACCTCTTTTGGAGGGTGAAGTAGTTATTGAGGGAAGAGAAATAAGGGAATTGTCAATTGAAGATCTTGCCCGGAAGATTGCGGTGGTTCTTACTGAAAAAATTGGAGGTTTTAATTTGACTTTGTTTGATGTAGTGGCAGCGGGACAGATTCCCTATACCGATTCCTTTCATCGACTTACAAATGAAAATAGGAGCATTATTAATTCTGCCATTGATCGTTGCGGAATTAAGTCATTTACAGAGAAACCGGTGACGGAATTAAGCGACGGGTTGTTTCAAAAAACAATGATTGCAAAAGCACTTGCCCAGCAAACGCCCATTCTTTTGTTTGATGAACCCAGTGCATTTTTGGATTATGCGTCAAAACACGATCTGTTCTCATTATTGCAGGAACTTACTCATAAAGAAGGGAAGTGCGTAGTAGTAAGTTCACATGAATTGGAAATACTTTTAAAGTATTGCACTAAATTACTAGTTATTTCACCAAATGGCGTCGAATTGATTTCCCGCGAAGAGGCCCGGCAGAATGCTGCGTTTATACAATTGACCGGGGGCTTTCTTTAACGCTTTTCCCGCTATACTCATGTTGCGTTTTATCGGGCGGTTTTAGCGATGTCAAATGTTTTAGCGCCACCCGCATCGTACTTAGATCATATTTACCAACATTTATTAAAAGCACCTTTTTGTATCCAATAAAAATTTATTTTTGTCGCCATTATGGCACTAAAAGTTAAGAAGTCCCTTTTACCAAATGCAGGAAAAGGTTTGTTCACGACCACCGCGATTAGAAAAAACAAAAAGATCATTGAATATAAAGGAGAGATCATTGAGTGGAAAGAATATGAAAAACGTGTGAAAGAAAACAAGGATGGGTATTTGTTTTTTGTTAATAAAAAACGTTGTATCGATGCTTTTTCAACCCCTCAACACAAGGCCCGATATGCCAATGATGCGGCAGGATTGAGTAAAGTGCCAGGATGTAAGAACAATGCCTCGTACCAGATTTTTGACGATAAATGTTATATCGTTGCGGAACGAGCGATCAAAGCAGGAGAAGAAATTTTCGTAGATTATACCAAAGAATATTGGGCCTGTATTCGTTACAACATAAAGCACGGTTACCATGGTAAAGTTGTAAAATAAGTTGGGCAGGTATTTTCTGATGTAACAAAGCACAAAACACATGGCAAAATTCCTGATCGTAGGTTTAGGCAATATTGGTGATGAATATGCGGAAACGCGTCACAATATTGGCTTCAAGATCGCCGAAAAACTTGTTTCGGAAGCAGGGGGAATATTTAGTTCAGGACGTTATGCCGATGTGGCCGAAGTGAAACACAAAGGAAAAAGTTTGGTCGTGTTAAAACCCACTACTTATATGAATTTAAGTGGTAAGGCTGTCAACTATTGGCTTCAGGCCGAAAAGATCAAAGTAGAGCACATGATGGTATTGGTGGATGAGTTGGCTTTGCCTTTTGGAAAAATTCGGATAGGTCCGAAAGGGAGTGATGGCGGACATAATGGATTAAAAAGCATTCAGGAAACCATCGGTACAAACCAGTACCCGCGCTTAAGATTTGGGATCAGTAACGAATTTAATAAAGGCGCTCAGGTGAATTATGTTTTAGGTACCTGGAATGACGAGGAACTAATAACACTGCAGGACAGAGTTCATGTGGCGGCAGAGTCGGTGAGGGCGTTTACCTTTATGGGTTTGGAGCGATGCATGAATCAATATAATACCAAGTAACTTCTCTAATTTTTGCAGGCATGTTGTATTCACAAATTATTGGTCAAACAGAACCTAAACTTCACCTCGCAAAGATGGTGAGAGAGGAGCGCGTGCCCCATGCTTTATTATTTAGTGGTAAGGAAGGATGCGGGAATTTGCCAGCCGCTCTTGCTTTCGCCCAGCATTTGTATTGTAGCGACAAAAAGGAGAACGGACCTTGTGGCGTATGTTTGTCTTGCAATAAAGTTTCCAAATTAATTCATCCCGATTTGCATTTTGTTTTTCCCATTGCTAAAAACAAAGAAGTGAAAAGCAGCAATGATCTGCTTAAGGAGTTCCGGGAGGCCTTTCTTCAAAATCCATACCTCACCTTAAACGGTTGGTTTAGTGAGATAAGCGCCGAGAACAAACAACCTATAATCCCTGTTGAGGAATCCAATGATATCTTAAGGAAGTTAAGCTACACCAGCTATGAGGGCTCCTATAAGATCATGCTCATTTGGCAACCCGAAAAGATGAATGCCGAGTCGGCCAATAAATTATTGAAAATTCTAGAGGAACCTCCTGAAAAAACAATTTTTATTTTGGTAGCCAATCATCCCGAACAATTATTAGCAACTATTTTATCACGCGTTCAATTGATTCAGTTTTACGATTGCAGCGAAAAGGAAATTTCAGAAGCACTGATGGAGCAATTCAACGTGAGCTCTGAAGTGGCTTCACAAACCGCCATGTTGGCGCACGGAAGCTATTCTGAAGCCATGAGTTTATTGAACGAAAATGAGGAGAGCATTTCGTTCCTAAGTAATTTTCAAAGTTTTATGCGCTTGGCCTTAAGGTTTGATTGTGGGAAGGCTTTGCAGTGGGTGGAAGAAAATGCAGTGACGGGTCGTGAACGTCAAAAACAATTTCTGCAATACGCCTTAGAAGTGTTTCGCGACTGTTTGATGTATAACTATGGGGCGAAAGATTTGGTGCGATTAAGCGGACAAGAAAGGCAATTTCTTGAAAAATTTGCACCATTTGTGAATCAAAAGAATTACGAACGTCTGGTAGAAGAATTCAATAGCAATTATTATTACATCGAAAGGAACGCCAATCCAAAAATCCTGTTTACCGACCTGCTGCTGACTACCAATGAACTCATTAATCTAAAATAATTTCGATTCGCACACCGAGAAAAAAAAAGAGCTGCCTAATAAGACAGCTCTTTCTTTGAGCAAAAAACTAACAATCTAATTAATTGTTCACTATAATCTTTCGGGTTAGAGTTTGATTTTCGTTCTTAAGAGTTACAAAGTAAATACCATTTGTTATTCCCGGGATGTTCACATTCTTGAACAGTTGTCCGTCTGCATGGTCTGCCTCAGCTTGGTAGAGAAGGTCTCCAACCAAATTATACACGCTGATAAGCGCCTTTGCGGAAGATGCACCATCTAGTTGCACATGAAACGCACCGGTGTTTGGATTTGGGAACACGTTTAGTTCGGTAGCAGCGATTGAGGAATTAGCCAGGCCTGTGGTAGTTGTTCCGTCCAAATTTTGAAGTGTTGGTGGCACTACATTGATGTTAATGATGCTCATAGCCTCAGAAGTCCTATACACTGAATAAGAATTGCAGGCGGTAGCAGTTGCTCCGCAAGAAGCAGTTACGGTTAAACAAATGGTGTACATGTTTGAGGCCGTATACTGATGAGCGGCATAAAGCGAGAAATTAGTACTGGTTCCATCTCCCCACGACCAAGTGGCGTTGCTCACGTTCCAAGGGCTGGCAGGAATGGCGTTCCAGTATTGAGGAGTACCGGTTGGTACCAGAGAAAAATTAGCATTTGCCACACAGGATGCCGTTGTTACAGCAATTGTTTTTGAAATGGCAGAGGTACATGAAGCAGAGTTTCTTGCGATGAGCGTTACATTGTAAATGCCACCGCTTAGATAAGTGATACTTGGATTAGCGGTATTGGAAGTAAATCCGTTTCCGAAATTCCATGTGTAAGTGGTGCTGGAAGTAGTCCCCGTTGAGGTATTGTAGAAATTAACAAGTCCTAATGGCGCCACCGAATGTGTGAAATTCGCTGAGATATTGCAGGTATTGGAAGTGATAACCAAAGTCATGGCGGCGGTATCCTGACAAGTTGGACTGATACTGTTGTTCTTTACGGTTAAGGTCACAAAATAAGTTCCATTTATATAGTTATGCGTAATGGAAGGACCAAACGTGGTAGTATTTCCGTCACCAAAAGACCAGGTGTATACATAGCCCGCTAGAGTTCCCGTTGAGGTGCTTATAAAACCCACCACTCCATTTAATCCCTGGGTGGCAGAGAAGCTGGCATTCACGTTACAATAGGAGGTTACGTTCACGACCAGAGTTTTTGTAGAGGTACATGTGGGGTTATTCGTCGCAATTAAAGTTACAGTATAGGCGCCGTTGGCCGAATAGGTATGAGGTGCTGCAAACGCGGTACCGAGGGTGTTGTTATCACCATAATTCCAGGAATAGGTGGTGCCAATGATTCCCGTTGTGGTATTATTGAAGTTTACCAATCCGTTTGAACCCTGGGTGTAGTTAAAATTTGCATTCAAAGCACAACCGCTCGTATTTGTTACCGTAACTACAACCGTAATGCCACTTGAACATGTAGGAATTGACATGATAAAAAGTGTCACTGAATACGTGCCATTAGCGGTGTACGTGCATGTGGGAAACATGCCTGCAGTTCCCGTGGCCGAAAAGGTAGTATTGTTCCCGAATGTCCAGTAGTAGGTAGTGAGAGAGGTAACCGGAGCGGAAGTGCTGGTAAATGTTACTAAGCCGTTGGCCATGTTTGAAGACACGAAGCTGGCTACGCAAACCTGTGATCTGGCATTAAAACTGCCAATAATCAGCGCTGCAAGAGCCAGTGTTTTCAAATAAGTTGTAATTTTTTTCATGTTGGTTTGTTTTTTGGTTTTATGTAAAATGGCCTACTCTCACACTTTCGGGTTTTCAGCATCCCCCGCTATACTATACATTCAAATTCAGTAATGGTTGGGTTGTTCCTGCATTCGACCCGATTTTAACAGTTAAGATATATGTTTATTGCCGGGAAGATCGTTATTTAATTATCAGTAATTTCTTGGTAGCTGATTTATTTCCCTGTATCACTTGTATAAAATGCAAGCCGTTTTGCATATCGACACCCTCTATTTTCTGCTCTGTCTCGCCCAAAAATACAGAATGAAATTCGCTTTTACCGCATAGGTCGTAGATAGTTACTGTGCAAGCTGATCCCTCATTTCTATTTAGTTTTAACGTGAATAGTCCACTACTCGGATTTGGAAATATATTGAACTCCAATTCCTCATTCGCGAATTGTTGAATATTAACGCTCAGAGCAGGGGCTACTACATTAATGCTGTACACATCGGAGCCGCTGCCACCGCCCGCCGGTTTTGAAATGGCATAAGGGAAACAGTACGACGAACTAGCTCCGCATGAAACAGTAGTGCTCAAACAAATGGTATAGGTGCCCGAAACCGAATACACATGTGATGTATAAAGTCCGTTGCTGGTAGAACCGTCTCCCCAGCTCCACACAGCCGTGCTTATATTATAGGGATAATTTGGAATGGCATTCCAGAATTTTGGTGTCCCGGTAGGCACCAAGGTAAAAACAGAATTGGCCACGCAAGGCACGCCCGTAATATTGATGGATTGGATAACGCTGTCTTTGCAAAAATAATAGGCGGTATCAGTTACTGTCAATTTTACGTAATGCGTGCCCGCATTTGTGTATGTATGAGTGGGCGCTGGAATTATAGCGGAATAGCCATCCCCGAAATTCCAAAAATGATTGGCCTGGGTTCCCGAATAATTACTACTGAATGTTACTACGCCATTCAAACCTACGGTATGGTTAAATGCAGAACTAATGTTACAGATTACCGAGGGCACCTGAACAGCGAGTGACTTTGCAGAAGTACAGAAAGGAGTTGCATTGTTTGTAGCGTTGAGGGTGACAGTATAAGTGCCCGGGATGGAATAAGAATGGGTAGTAGAGGGCCCAAAAGCAGTTGAGCCGTCTCCGAAGTTCCAGCTATAACTGCTGGTGCTAAGCGTGCCGGTGCATGTATTTTTATAGTACATAGAAGTGCTGGCCGCAACACTGTAAACAAAATTTGCCACCAGATTGCATGTGGCCACGTTTACACTGATGGGCTGAATGATGGTGTCGGTGCAGGAAGGAAAAGAATTATTATTTACAATTAGTTTTACAGAATAGGTGCCACTAGTGCTGTAGGTATGTGTGGATGTAACTCCTGCTCCGTTCGCGGAAGCATCGCCATAATTCCAGGTATAGGTGGATGAAGAGGCGGTGCCACTGGTGGTACTCGCAAAGTTAACGATCCCGCTCGACGGGGAAATAGTTTGTGTGAAGCCGGCGTTTAAGGCGCAGCTGAATAAGGGTACAGTAACTACTGCCGAGGTGGTTGGGCAGCAAAGTCCTGTACTGGTAGTACCTGATACGAACACCGTATGGTTACCGGTGCACAATGAATATTGAGCGGCACCGGTGCCGGAGGGGAACCAACTATAAGTAACGGGTCCACAAAATCCAAGAGCACTCGCCGTTGCGCTGCCGCTGCAAAGTACTGAAGACGCAGCGGGCGAGGTAGAAAAGTTTATGGAACATGAAGGAGTAACAATAACCAACTGCGTGGTGGAGGAAGAGCATCCCAGCGAAGCATTGCTGATGCCCAGCGCAACGGTGTATGTTCCAGCGGCCGTAAAAGTTACATTTTGAAAAACAGCAACCGTTCCAACTCCACTCACCGGCGGAGGATTTGGTGTGCTAAAATTCCATGTATACGAAGTGGTGCCGGTTGTTCCTGTAGAAGTGCTCAGAAAATTAACTTGTCCCACGGGACCAAGAGTGTACGAAAATTTGGCCTGACAAATTTGTGTTTTAGCCGCCGGCAAAAGCATGATCATAAATAAACAAAGGTAGATGCTGATCCTAACGTTAGTTTTCATTTTCCTTTTTGTTTCAATTCTTGCGCACTCGTTTATTTATATGCCACGCATATAACGGCATCACCACCGTCAATTGTTTTTATTTTGCTCCCGTTTCCAAGTTTGCAGTTAAATTTTACATGCAACTTTTTAGTGAGTTCACCTTTTTCATTTCTATCACCCGGCTCAACGGAAAGAATCTCGAACACAGAGCCAGATGGCTGGGCAATTGCATTTGACTGAAAAACAACTCCGTTTTCATCCGTAAAACTGATTTTAATTTTTGAATGTTCGAATTGTGAACCAGGCAAAAGTGAAATTACGGAAGCGCCTATATTAGCTGCACAAGACGAAAGATCGGTTTTGGTAACCGCATTGTAATTTGCAATGGCAGTATCACCGTGGCTGTCAATGATTCGAAGCGACACAGGGTAGGCCCCTTGAATGAGGTAATTGTGCGAAGGGTTTTGAGCAATGGAAGTTTGTCCGTCACCAAAATTCCACAAAAAGTTATAGGGGGCAAATCCTCCTATGGTAGAATGACTAAAAGTCATGGTGTTACCTGTAAAATTGAAAGTTGAAATGGACGTGTTGAACCCCGAGGAACTTACTCTGATTTTTGTACACATGCTGCTTGCACAGAAATTTGAACCTTTGATACTAAGGCATACCTGATAAGTGCCTGCCGTGTTATAGTTGTGCACAGGATCTTTAACATTAGATGTCTGCCCATCACCAAAACTCCAAAAGTAAGTGGCCCCGGGATCATTACGGGTATAAGATGAGGTGAAATTTACTGAATAGCCCGGACTCGCATTTTGAGGCAAATAAACGTAAGGTTTGATCATCAGGGAGGAGTCTGTAGTAACTGGTGCATTAAGTGCAGAGGTCTTATAATCATTTATTTGTATGGAAAGAGCAAGCGGACAGGTTTGGCAATCTACCTTCCGAAAAGTAGCCATAAAATTATACACAAGGTTTGAGTCCTGCACAATGTCTGAGTAGATATAATAATTATTAACGCCGGCTTGAAACACATTTTGTACGCCGTTTACATTAAACGAAGTATAATAAATGGCATGATTCAAGACCACGGACTCGGGATATTTTTTCTTGGCGCAGGAAAGCCCCAGGCCTACAAAAAACAAAAGGACATATATGCGTAAGAGTTTCATTTAATAATTTTTAAAAATATCATAAACCAAGGTGAATTTGAAACCTACATTGCGGCTTGCGGAGCTTGATTGAAATAGAGTGGCGTCTTTTACAGAATTTATACCATAAAAGAACTCAACTTTTCCATAATAATTCTTGTACAGTTTCCTTTGGTAAAATGCGGCTAATTGAGCGTCAAAAGGCTTAAACCCCTGAGAATAACCAATTGACTTGGAGGATTGAATTTCTGAACGACCTTGTATGGTTTCGCTGTATTTTTCAATTGTGCCGCTCACGGTTAAAAGGTAGCCAATGTTACAACCAAGTCCGATACTGTTTTTTTGATCCAGCTTATAAAGCAACCGCATGGGCACAATAAGGTAATGCAGGGTGGTGGGGGTATACACGGTGACGTCGCTTTCTTCACCGAAATTTAATTTGCTCACTTTCGAAGTATAGGAATTATAGGTAAGTTGTCCAACTGAAGAATATTGGATCCCAAAGCCGAGCGATAACAGAGGACTTATGGACGTAAGATAATTGATTCCCAGCACCGGATTTAATCCTGAA
Organism: bacterium; assembly: GCA_029945625.1. GTDB lineage: Bacteria > Bacteroidota > Bacteroidia > B-17B0 > Aurantibacillaceae > Aurantibacillus. The sequence goes on along the minus strand of JAQSCW010000054.1, from coordinate 42,492 downwards.
GCCTCCTTATGTTCAGATGTTTTCCAACCTAACAAATAACTTACTCCCGCTTCCACCAGCAGGGTGGGTTTTTTTCCACGAACATAGTCTGTGTCGGGCTTAGCTACTGCGGAACTGGGGATGGAATTGGTAGCAGCCGGATTCGTTTCTTCTGAGCGTTTTGCAAGGGAGTCAGATGTTTTGTTAAAGACTACCGAATTATCCGTAAGTGGTTCCATAGCCATCAATGTTCCGGGAATTGTTGGAGTGATGGATACTGTAGATTCAATTGCACCCAAGGATTTTTCAGATTCGCGAGTAATTGGTACACTAGCTGCAACTTGAGGGCTCATGTTGATTTCTTCCGCTGGTTTTTCCGTTCCAGAGGGAGGAATTAGTGAGGCTGGAGGCGCGACAATCACAGGACTGTTAGGGGCCGAAGAAAGGACCTTCGTGCCCTGATTTCCCATTACGGGGTTTGGGGTATTCGCTACAAATTTTGTAGTGTTGCCGGGTGTTTGTGGGGGTTCATGATTAACCCCGTTTGAAGTAGGGGTCATTTTCTTCAATGTAACTTCCATGCGGCCGGTAGAAATAGGTTCTGAAGTTGCTTCTTCAACCCCGGTTTCAGGTGATTTGTTTTTTCCGCTGCCGCTAATAACCTCAGTATTTTCGATAACGGAAGGCGTTGCGTTAGTAGACGACAAATTCCCCTCAGACATGGTAGGGCTTGCCTGTACTCGAATTCTTGTAGGTTGAAAAATAAAATAGCTGACCACTCCAATCGAAAGGAACAGCAACCCCGAGAAAAAAAGGAGAATAGCTCGCTTTTTTCTTTTTCTGGAAGCATCGATAACCTGTCGTGCTTCAGTCCAGTTGCTTTCCTCAAACGAAAATGTTTTCGATTCCAGCAATTCGTTCAACGACTCCTTAAATTGCTCTTCACTTTTCATAGAATGGAGTTTTAACTTTTTGATCATAACCTAAGATCATTCCTTTGAGTTTTTCTCGTGCAGCGTTGAGGTGCCATTTGGATGTACCCTCGCTGATGCCCAATAGTTCAGCGATTTCTTTGTGTTTGTAGCCATCAACAAAATACAGGTTAAATACCTGTTGGCTGGCCGGAGGCAGTTTGGCGATGAACTCGTAAATCTGATCTGCATTTATTTTGGTGATGGCGTCATTTAGGGCCGAATACTGTTCGGTTTCATAGTAGTCCTCCACATACATGATATTTCCATAATGAATTTTCTCTTTCTTATATTCGTTGATGAGGGTGTTAATCATTACCCTTCTGATCCAGGGTTTAAAAGGGGCATTGGCGTCATATTTGTTGAGGTTGGTGAGGATTTTAAGGAACCCCATATTTTGAACCTCCTTTGCTTTATCGGCGTTTCGTGTATATCTGATACAAATACTCATTAAATAACTATAGGTGATCTTATAAAGTTCGTACTCAGCCTTTCGCTCACCCTTAATACAGGAAGATATCAGTTCCGGCTGAATAGTCATAAATAGGTTGTGCCCTCAAGCCATTACAGCCTTAAAGCCAAAATGGTTGGGTGCCTCGTCATTTAAGTGTGGAATCAGAAAATCCGTTCCTCTACCAAATTTATGAAATATTACACCATTGGTCGCTAATCTTCCCGAATAACTCTACATTACTGGTTGCAATTTAGTTGGGTAGGCAAGAAAAATGTTGATTATGAATTTGTGGGGGATCACGGGGCGTGATCAAAGTTCCTTTAACATGAATTTCCTAAGCAGGTTAATGGCAGCGCTTCCTGTAGAGATAATATTTCTCTGGCGATTGTCGCCGAACTGATATTTAAAGGCAAGCACCTTCTCGCGGTTTGCTACGGCAATCCAAACGGTTCCTACCGGCTTTTCCGGAGTTCCACCCGTTGGTCCCGCTATTCCTGATACAGAAATAGCATAGTCACTCTTAAACTTCTTAAGCACATTGGCGGCGAGTAGTTCCACGCATTCCCTGCTCACTGCACCCACCGTTTCAAATGTTTTGTAATCTACTTCTAACAGTTCGTGTTTTCCTATGTTTGAATAGGGCACGATGGCCCCTTTAAATACTTCGGATGCACCCGGAACCGAGGCAAATAAGGAGGCGACATAGCCCCCGGTGCAGCTCTCAGCAAGCGCTACGGTTTTGTTTCTTTCCCGTAACAAATCGCTCACTACTTTTTCAATAGTTGGAGACTCTTCTCCGTAATTCTCGTAGCCAAAAATAAATTTTCCAACCAGACCCTCGAGTTTTAGAATCTCTTCATTGATGTTTTTTTCGAGAATCTCTTTGTTCTTTCCATAACTGGATAAGCGGAGTCGCACCAAACCGGGCTGTGGAAGGTACGCTAATTTAATATTTTTTAAAGCCAAGGCGTCTTCCCAACCTTCAATTAGTTCAGCAAGGGCACTTTCGCCAATGCCCTGTGTTAAAACTGTGCGATGATAAATGAAGGGTAATTCGTTTTCGCGTACAATCTTGGGAAGAATACTGTCCGCCATCATTGCCTTCATTTCATAGGGTACGCCCGGCATACTAATAAACACACACTTGTCTTTTTTCATCCACATGCCCGGCGCTGTGCCGTGCGCGTTCTTAAATACAATACTTCCTTTAGGAACGAGCGCCTGTTTGCTATTGATTTCGTTGATGCGCCGGCCGCGTCTCGAAAAATACGAATCTAAAATTGCAAAGATCTCCTCATCCATTACGAGCTCAGTATTAAAATAAGAGGCAAATGTTTTTTTTGTGATGTCGTCTTTGGTGGGACCTAAGCCACCGGTGATAAAAACAAAATCTGCCCTTTGCATGGCGTCGTCAAAGGCCTTAACGATGGCTGCTTCCTCATCGGCTACACTTGCCATGTGCACTACTTTAATGCCTGCGAAATTCAACTGCTGCGCAATCCAAACACTGTTGGTGTTTACAATTTGTCCAATCAATATTTCGTCTCCTATAGTTAAGATCTCGGCTTTCATCTCGGTGGCATCAATTTTTCAGGATTGAATGTAAGGATTTGTTTTATGGTGAGTACAGGACTTGAAAAGTATTTCTGTTTTTTCTTCGTTAGGTGCCGAAGCCTCTTCCCATCTTCATCATAATTCCATTTCATAATCGTTCAGTTTTATTCACCAGCGAAATAAATGAGGCATTACTGAGGGTATTATTCTTGATAAGAAATAATCCGTATTCGTCAAGTCGCACGCACTCAAACTCTGATCGTGATTGAGTCAACTTATCGAAATTCGACGCCACACTTATAAGAACAAAAGATCTAAACACCTTATCCTTATTGCCATTCCATACTTTGTAACGTCTTTCCGAACGTGTTTCCTCTGTGTTGGGAAAATCGTTGTAAACTGCCGGCCCTCCATAGGCGAGGTAGGTATTTAGCCAAAAGGTATTTGAGATCAACAAGCGGTCCACCTTATTCTTTTTGCAAACGCCTTTATAAAAGTCAATGGCATCACGAACCTTTTCCAATTTCACCAAATGAACGCCTATGGCATGGCTGTCCATTGTATGATAAGCCACCTTATTTTTTAAAGACAGAAGTTTGTAGCTTGAAAAAATTAGAGTTAGCGGAACAATGAGTATGATGAAGGGACGTCGGCTGAAACTAAGTTTGGTCGTGAAAAGGCATATTACCAGAGGAATTCCGAGATACATGCGGCTGTAAGAATAAAACGGCCAAAACGAACCTTCTCTGGTTTTTCCTGAAAAAAGTGAAAGAACAACAATCACCATAAAACCCGCGAAGGCAAAAAATGCCATTCGATTTGTTTTGAATAATGCGGCTGCCAGTAAAACCACCGCGAGGCACAAGAAAAGGTACTGTTCTTCCACAAAGAAATTGATATGCCCAAATGCCTGCTCGGGATGTGTGATGTTTTGCAGAAAATAGTCGAATGAAAAACTGTGTTGAAGTCCGTAAATAACGTAAGAGGGATGATCTAAATAAAACTGATCGAAAAGGGTATACAGCGGGTAAACAAAGGCCAGGCCCGCTAGTAGCACCAAGTAAAACCTGCGTTCACGGTAATTAGTGAATAAAGAAAAGAGGAGGAAGGGCACAGAGACAATGATCGAATTGGGATTAATAAAGTAGCCGATTTCCAAAAGCAGAATATTTAGGAAGAAGTACTTCATCTTCCTAGGCTGCAAAAAAGTCACTACAAAAAAACTACCAAAAAATACGCCGGTCACAAAACCACGAGGCAAACTGTTCAGGATGTCATAAGCAGGTGTCATGCAAAGAACGATGGCTAAAACAAGCAGCGCATTCTCTTTTTTACCGGAAAAAAACAAGAAGGAGGCGGTAAACAAAAATGGAAACAAAAAAATGATATGCGTGGCAAGAGGCACCGCATAATACACCGGAACTTTTAACCAAAGGAGTGGCACCGCAAAGAATGCTTCCATGAAGGAATTATAATTCTGACCATAAAAACGAGGTTCATAAAATAAACCCTTTGCATAATCACTGGCCCCAATCCACATAAAGGGCTGGTCGGAATCAATATAGGTGTTGATGTTAAAGAACATCACTACCCTTGTAGTAATGATTAGAAGCACAAAGATGATAAACAAAGAGTTTAAAATTAGTGGCTTGTTATACCAGGTTGTATTTAGGCTTGTTTTCAAGAAGTGCGGACTTACTGTAAATTTTTATTGTTCCTGAGGCTGTTCAAACTGCCCCCCTTACTACAGAAGCGCTCGATTTTTCGTGTTGTCTCCTCGTCCATCTTTAATTCAGGTGCGTGATGAGGTTTCTTGCGTGCGTCAATGATCATGGGGGCATCGCAGGACCAGTGCTTGTTTACCATGCGTTCATGTATTCCATAAATATCGTGACTCGGATTACTGCGCGTATAGGTGATCCAAATATAATCTTCCAAAAGTTTTGTGGTCTGTTTGAATTCAAAATCATCGTAGATCACCACCTGAACAATGCCTTTAAATTCACCGCTAACCGAAGAGATCCATTCTTCCAATTTATCAATTTCTATTCTTGCCGCACTGTAACTTGTAAACTTGTCCATCTTAAGGCCTATCACTCCTCCCAATAACATCACCGGTGAAGAAATAAAGTTGCAGTGGTGAATCGACTCGGGCAATACTGTACTTAGTTCTCTGAGTGGGTCCCCGTAGGCGGCTATCACCAGTTTACTTCCTTCGTTAAGGGAGTCGCCACTATAGTCAAGTGTGTCGATGGTGGTTTTGGTATAAAAATGCAGATCGCGTTGCAGATCGATCCGTTCAAATACATGCTTAAAAAAACCACCAAGATCATGGCAATTAAGTTCTTTTGTAGCGTCGCTACTAATAAACAAGTATTTTGCCAAACTAAGTTGACCTGTTCCCAGAATTCGATTCGCCTGAGTAAGCAATTCGGCAGGTCGTTTGTTGGCAAGATAAGGCGTATACCGTTCGCTCCCAACGGCCAAGAGGAGCGGATGAACACCGGCGGCATCCACGGCATGTACTTCTTTAACACCGGGTATTTCATGAGGAATGGCACTTCCGCTGATCTCGTGGATGAGGGCTCCAAAGGCGGTATCTTCTTGCGGTGGTCTTCCTACCACGGTAAATGGCCAGATTCCCTTTTCTTTTGCATACACTTTATGCACACGCATGAGGGGAAAAGGATGTTTCAGACTATAGTAGCCCAAATGGTCTCCAAAAGGACCTTCGGGTTTCGTTTCATTGGGGTACACTTCTCCGGTAATTACAAAATCCGCGTCAAGTGAAATACAATACCCGTCCTTGTAATCGTAGCGAAACCTTCGGTTGCCCAGCGCTCCGGCAAAAGTAAGTTCACTCACCCCTTCCGGCAAGGGCATTACAGCGGCCAGGTGATGCGAAGGCGGACCACCCACAAAAATACTCACTTTTAAAGGCAGTCCTTTTTTGTTCGATTTCGACTGGTGCACGCCAATACCCCGGTGAATTTGGTAATGCAAACCAATCTCTTTGTCTTTAATAAAATCATTGCCACTCAGTTGAATGCGGTACATACCTACATTTGAGGCCATCACTCCCGGTTTCTCTATGTCTTCTGTATATACCTGCGGCAGCGTTATGTAGGCCCCCCCATCCATTGGCCAGTGTTTAATTTGGGGAAGATCTGAAATAGTAATTTCCTTAAATCCCGCCGATGAAAAAGATCCCCGCTTCGGCAGCGCCTTAAATGCGGCAAGCCCGGTAGATAAGTACCTTAAAGGATGGCGAAGTGCTTGCATGGGGTTATTGCGTAATTGCACCAATTCCTGCATTTTTTCGAACCGCTGACGAAACATAAATTTACTTCTTTCTAACGTGCCAAAGAGATTGCTTACTGCTTGGTAGTTACTTCCCTTTACCTTCTCGAATAAAAGGGCAGGACCCCCTTGTGCAAACACTTTCAAATGTAGGGCAGCCATTTCCAAACTGGGATCCACTTCTTCCTTGATACGGATGAGGTGACCGTTTTTTTCCAAATCATCAATGCACTCGTGTAAACTTTTGTAGGACATAAAAATTATGGTCTCAAATCAGAGAGCAAGGTATAATTTTGTTGTCTGAAATTTCTTATAAAAGCCGGGAACATGTGAATTAAATCGCCACCCCATAATTAATCCCCCCGAAATGGAGCGATTGGTGAGTTGGAGAAAGGAACTGTTGTAAAAAACGACATCCCGGCACGCGTAAGAAATAAAATAAAATCGTTTCAAATTCATACCAAATGCTATTCGAAAATCGCTCGATACTGAGAGGTAGGAAAGATTTGTGGTTCTGTCGGGATAAAGGTACTTTCTCCATTGCTGTTCCGGACCAATAATAAACATGCTGCTAATAAAGACTGAACGCCAGATCACGAAAGTGACAGCTGCCCCTGCATTTAAAGAGAGACCAAAGCTGCTTAGGCCCATCAATTGCGAATAATCGCCGTAATAAGAGAGGTCGCTGCCGCGAAATAAAGAACTGTCGTTGTGGATGAAGTTATAATTGGTGTTGGCACTCAGGATCCAGGTAGCGGCCGATCGGCGCTGGCGGTAATTGCAACTGCTGTTTGCTCTAAAAGAATAGCGGCGATGGTTCGTGAAGTACATAAATTTACTCCTCACCAGAGTATTGGAAAAACCGGGCTCAAAATGGTAAACTCCTGTTTTCTTAAAGGAGGTGTCTAAATTGGGGGTGTTATCATCATAAAAACCCTTAAAATAACGAATCGAATTCTCGATGAACCAGCGGTTGGCGCCAATGTTAAAATTAGCCGCAAAGGTAGTGCTTACCCCCTTGCCCGCGCTCCCATCCTGGGGTTTTGACTGCAAGCCCAGCGACAGAGAGAATTTGTCGTAGGTAAGCGCAACGCCTGTTATTAAGTTTGATTCAGCCTTGTAATGATGGTGCGAAAAGCCATCCGGATCGGGAACGCTCTTCTGATTAATTTCATTATTAAAATCGTAGTAGGATTGAAAAACACCTATAATCAGGTTGCTCTTAAATTTTTGGTAGCGAGTTGTGTCCCAGCTTACTTTTTCCTGAGCAGCTAATGAACATACCATGAGTAAAAATGGGAAAATATACTTCATATTTTAACTAGCTTTGTGAAGGTATTAATTTCTATTTTATTTGCAAGCAGTTTGTCCCTGAAAATAAAATTTGGCAACAAAACACATCCTGGCCGCAAATGTAAACGGCTATTCAAAGCATTAAACCTATGACGTTATCCGAAGCACAGAAACAAGTAGATGAATGGATAAAAAAATACGGGGTGAGGTATTTTAACGAACTCACCAATATGGCCATGCTCACTGAAGAAGTGGGGGAGGTGGCTAGGATCATTGCGCGCCGCTATGGTGAACAAAGCGAGAAGGCCGCAGACAAGGAAAAGAAACTGGAAGAGGAACTGGCCGACGTGCTTTTTGTAGTAATATGTCTTGCCAACCAAACCGGCATTAATTTAGAAAAGGCATTTTTAAAAAATCTTAAAAAAAAGACAGCTCGCGATAGTAAAAGACATGTGAAAAACCGCAAATTAAAGAAATCTTGAACCTCAATAAAAAACAGAGGCATTGGTATACACATTTAACAAGAATTTCGCTTTTCTTGGTTCTTGTCCTTCTTTGTAAAGAAACTGTTGCCCTTCTTGGTCAACCATAGGAATATGACAGTTTTTTCCCCGATGAAGTTTTTCGGGAAGCAAGGGTGCATCGTGTAAAAAATGGTTTTGAAGCGCATTGCGCACTTGTTCAGCATCCACTCCCACAGTAGCTTGCACATTTTGTGAGTAACCCAAATTGTACTTAAACTGCGCGCTTAATAAACCGTGTGAAAACTTACAGTATTTCCCTCCTGTTGTATCCATGTAGCATTCCGACAAGAAATGGGGGTCTGATGTAGGAATTTTGTGTCCCATTTTTCCCGTCCACATGCTGCAATTAAGTGCCGCTTGAAATTGATCAGCATATTGATACTGTAGAAGAACGGCCCCGGTTCTGTAACGATCCAAACCCGGCCTGGCCAACAGGTCGTTTTCAGAAATTACACTGATTGTATTGAATTGAAAGGCCACAAGACCCGTTTGCTGAGAAGTGCCAATCGTATTAAAATAGGCGTTATAGGAGTATGAAAAGGAATTACGACACCCTGTTTGGTTAGATATAGAGTTAATAAATGGATTAAAAAGTGTGTCTCGTGTTCCATATCCAAAAACGATGCCTTGTGAGAGCACAAGTTCAGGGCATCTGAATTTCGGCCCCAAGTTCTTAAAACTGTAATAGACACGCACTTCGGAATTTGTTTGAAAAAAGGAATTCACATAGTAAAAATTAAAGTTTAACCCTGCGCGTTGGAAATGCGTGCCAAATGCCAAATTGAGACCTATGTTAAAGCCCACATTTGCATTTTTGATGGGCAGTTCCTGTGCGCGATACAAAGCAGGCAACAGAATAAAAGCGAGAAGAACGGAGGCGACTATATTACGGAACAAAGGCACTTATGATTTGAAGGATATAGTGTGAATTTAAATTTAAGCCATTTATTTTTATGTGTGCCTGATCGTAAAAAGGTTTTCGTTCCTGTAATTTCTCTTCGATGAAGTGGTTCAGTTCTGAATCTCTTAGGTTTTGCAACAGGGGTCGTTCTGTTTTACTGTCACGAATCCTGTCGGCCAAAACGCTTACAGGAAGGTCAATATAAATCAAAAGTCCATTTGTTTTTATGAGTGAGAGATTTACGGTATTACAAACAGTTCCACCTCCTAGCGAAAGTACCGAAGAAGGGGAAGATTGTATGGCTTCTAAGAGGTACTTGCTTTCAAGTTCACGGAAATAATCTTCACCCCATTTTCTAAAAAGTAGTGGAATGCTTGTTTTCTCCTTTTTTTCAATGAAGGCATCCAGATCAATAAATGGATAATTTAGGAGGGGGGCTAGTTTTTTTCCGAGTGTGGTCTTGCCACTACCCATAAAACCTGTTAAAAAAATATGTTGTGTGAGTTCCAGAAATTTGAACTAAACTGCTTCTGTAACAAAATCCTTGAGAGGTCAGTTTAACGAATTGATTTTAAAATTGATATTTACGAGATGATTGGCATCGAGATCTTTAAAGGTGCATTCGCAATTATCAGCTTTTAAAATAAGGTCCACAAATCCGGTTCCTACTTTCACGGAATTACTCAAGACTAAATTGCTCTTAAGGGCCTTAATTTCTTCCTTGGTTCGTGAATTAATAAATTCAAGTTGTTCGCTCAGTGTTTCTTTTTGTGTAGGAGTAACCACATTGATCGTATCAATTAAATAGAAATTGTTTTGTTTTGACACCACGAGCAAGGATTTGTAATGAACCCGTTCATCGTCGGGGTAAAAATTATGTTTAATGATGTTATCAACGCAGTTATTGATGGCGTCGCTTACCCGTTCTACCACATGGTCACTTTCGTTATTACTTTCTAACTTGCTTTTAGTAATTAGTAAAACTTCCGTAAGTACATTGGCATCAATGAAGCCGTAGTAGCTGAAAATAACATTATTATCATGCAGGTCTTCTATTAACGTTTTCATACAAAAAGCTTTTAGCTATGAAACCAAACACGAATGTACTTTATTTTTTTGCTAAAGCAAATTCTTTTGCAAAGTAAGTAAGGATCACGGAGGCTCCTGCCCGTTTAATGCTCAGCAGTATCTCATCTCTGATGCGGGCGGCATCAATCCAGCCCTTTGCGCCGGCCGCTTTCACCATGGCGTATTCACCGCTTACATTGTAGGCCGCAATGGGAATGTTAAAATTATCATTCAGCAACTTAATGATATCCAGATAACTCATAGCCGGCTTTACCATTAGAAAGTCCGCTCCTTCGTTGTAATCGAGATCAGCTTCGAGAAGCGCCTCCTTGCTATTGGCAGGATTCATTTGGTAGGTCTTTTTATCTCCGAATTTCGGCGCACTGTCTAAGGCATCCCTGAAAGGACCATAAAACGCACTGGCATATTTGGCCGTATAGCTCATAATGGACACGTTACTAAAACCCTGATCGTCGAGGGCCTCACGGATATAGCCTACCCGGCCGTCCATCATATCACTTGGGCCAATAATGTCGGCCCCCGCTTGCGCTTGCGCCACTGCCATTTTTGCTAAAATTTCAAGAGTGAGGTCATTTACGATCTCCCCATTCTTCACATACCCGTCGTGCCCGTCGCTGCTATAAGGGTCCATGGCCACATCCGTCATAATCACTGCTTCGGGTAATTCTTTCTTTATTTTTTTTATGGTAGAGAGGTAAAGTCCTTTGGTATTCAAGGATTCGGAAGCGGTTTTATCTTTTAATTTTGCATCAAGATTGGGGAAAAGGTCAAAGGTGCTGATTCCGAGTTTCATGCAGGTTTCAATTTCCTTCAATAACAAATCCTGACTCAAACGGTAAATGCCCGGCATGGATTTTACCTCAGACGTTTTGTTTTTTCCTTCAATTAAAAACAAGGGAAAAATTAGGTCGTTCACACTTACCGTATTTTCCTGAACCAGCTTGCGAATTGAAGCGTTTTTTCGGTTGCGACGTGGGCGATGACTGATGTCCATAAAAAATAATTTGCACGAAGTTACATAAAAGACGGTAGAATTGGACTGAATAATGAATCAGTTTCCTGAAGGCGAAATGCGGGCAAGTGCGTGGTTGCGCTCGTTCATTTCCAGCATGGCCGCTAGCACGAGCTGCGAATAATTTTGCGAAGCGCTCTTGAAGCGTGCTGTTTGCGTTCTCCAAAGGGTGTAAATGAGGTCCATGTCCCCCGCTGTAGGATGAATGGCGTAAAGCGCTTTTTGAACATTATAGGCGCCGGCATGGTAAACGTGCATCACAAATAAACGGAACCATAATTCTTCGTCGGAGAACCCTTTAATGTTCATGGAATCGAGCATTTTATGGGCCTGAGGAATACAAATGGATTTAATTAGACTACTGGCAGCAAAAGCACTTCGGTCAAAATCAGCGCGCTCATCTACGTATTTGTTCACTTTGAGTCCATACATTCGCGCCACATCTTTCATCAATTGAAATGGACCATACGCACCAACATGAGATTTTTGAAGTTTGTTTGGACTTTCAATCAGTAAAATTGCCTGAGCATACCAAGGGTCCACATTATTGGCTACGAAACAATTAATACCCCGATGGAAATTTTGTGAGGTGCGGTCAAAATCGTAAAAGAATTTTTTTCCGGTAGTTAGCAAAATACGACTGGTGGAGTCTAAATTTCGACCGCATCGAATACTGTCGCGATAGGTCTTTTTTTCTAGTTCTGATTTACAGTTCCAATTAGTGATGCAGATCTTTTCAATCTCTTCTCTTGAATCGGCAAAGCAAATAATTGCGCTGTCCTGGTGCAAATTCATAATGTTGCGCCAAAATCTTACCTGAGGGAGTGTGTCTACTTTATAATCATACAAGGAACGGTCAAAAACGTAATTTTCATTGCAATTGTTTACCGGATTAAGTATACCTATCACGCATTTGCAATATTGAGCACCGTTCACCGGTTGAAACACTGCAAGTGTATCGCGTTTTCGGGCAAGAGAATCGTCGGTCGCCCCCGCTTTAAAGAGCAAAAATGAAAAAGAAAAAAGTAATAATGTTACAAAGCGCATGCGTGTGAACTTTCTTTTGAATCATAAAGATAATAAAATATTAAAAAAACCCTAAATAATAAAGGCTTTTTTATGAGTCTTGATGTTTTAACAAGTCAAAAATCACAGGGGCTCAATTCAGCGTTTCCCCAATGCTATTATTTCTTTTCCGATGCCGGTGAAAGAAACAATGTTGAGGGGAAACTCTAAAAATACATGCAGAAAACTCAAAAAGAAAAGCACTTTCATGCCCAGGTTATAGTCATACACGTAGAGCGCCACAGAAATGAGCCATAGCAAAAGTGTCCCCATCAGCACCTTTTTAGGCACCAGATGCCACTTAATTACGGAGGTTTTTGAAAACCAGTTCAAATAGTGATACGTATAGGCAAAAGCGATAAACCGCATAATCACAAATCCGGCGTTATGCGTAAAGATCTGTTTCATGCTGGTAAGCTTGTCAATCCCCAAAAAATTGATCAGGTTTGCGTTTAAATCGCCAAACCGCACATAACTTTTCTGAGTATACTCACTTACTTCGTAATTAAGGGAACTTGGCTGAAAAAAAAGAATGAGAAAAGTGCATAGAATCAACGTGAAAACCGAAATCAAACCGGGAATGGATCGCTCTTTTAGCACACCATAAAGCATGAATGCCCAGGTGAAAATAAACACATGAATAATAGTAGGAAGAAAAACCGCCACCCAAACGTAATACATCGGGAGGTTGTTCAGCAATCCAACACACACAAACGTCATACCAATAATGACAAAGCGGTAAAGCCAGTCTTTCATGAATACAAAAGCAATACAGGATAATAAACTGAATAAAATGATATCGGCGGTAAGTCCAAAATCTTTTGGCGGCTTATAGGTCCAGTAAACCAGAATAACACAGGTAAGGGACAGAAACACAAAATCATATTTTCCCTTTGTGAAGTAATTTTTCTTGTGAAGCCATCCTATTTCCGTTAAATAGTGTAAGGGACCCAAAATGGCGTAAGAAAACAAAAACAATTCAAAAGGAATGTAGAAGGCCACCAGGCATGACAAGAGTATTAGCCCACTATTTAGATGGTGAATGGTTGCCGGCTTCATTTTTTCTTTTTTGCCGGCGCACCGGGATTCATATATTCCTGCATAAAATCGTTAAACGTTTTTGTTTTGTAACTGTTACTGCCAATATAGGTTAAAATAGGTTTCAGTCTTTCGGGACTCTGATAAAAATTGAGCGCATCAATGGTATTTAACTGTTCGTCGAGTACGCATAAGGTAGGGAGTGCAAAACGGTTGTTGCTAAGTTTCAAACTAAGCGTGTGCATTGGGAAATTATTAACGATGGCATTGTAATATTTTTCGTTTTTAAACAGGATCGTATCCGTTGAGGTGGCATCAAATTTCACCAGATAAAAATTCTTATTAAGGTATTTGCCAATGGTGGTGTCAACAAATGTAGTTTGATTCATCACCTTACATGAATTACAAAACTCAGTTCCGATAGAAACGAGCACCTTTTTTGGCGCTTTCTTCTGTAACAGTTGAAGCTCTTTGAAGGTATGCACTTTAACCGGTGTTTTTGCAAAACCGGTATCGTAAAAGGTATTCAGGAAGTGCTTATTGAACTCATCATATACCGCCGTTTGCCAAGCATTTTCAACCATAAAAATAAGTAGTGGTTCTAATTTCTTGTCTTCAATAAAGCCGGGTACCAACAGATTATAGTCGTATTTATTGGTGGTGAAAATGGTGGAAGGGTAACTGAGATTGTTTCCCAAAAACTTGATGGTTAACTCATGAGCGGTTTTTGGAGCAGGCGACAAGGGCTTGTAGATCTTACCGTTATACTCTACCGTATCTTTTGTTTCGGCATCAAATTTTACGGGATAAAAGTTGGTGTTAATATAGTTAGCGATGCCCGGATTGGAATAGGTGGTTTTCATCATGTGTTTACACCACCCGCACCAATCCGTGTAGAGATCGATTAAGAGTGGCCGCTGAACTAATTTGTTTTTTTCTTGAGCCTCTTTAAAACTGAGCCAGTTCACGAGGCCCCCCTCTTGCTGCGAATAAGCCTGTGTTGCCATCAAAAGGGCAATTAAAAAAGTAAATGATGTCTTCACCATGTGCGTTTGTTGTAACAGAATTGTATTTTTTTGTATAAATTTAAAAACTTATTGGCATGATAAGAAATTTACCCATAATTGCCTTAACATTTTTTTGTAACCCACAAAATGCACAGACTTTTCTTGTGAATTATGGCTTTACTGACGTGACAAGTAGCAGCGGCATTGTGGACCCTACACCTGCCCCTAATGTTGTAGGCTTAGCATTTGGATCTTTTACTGCCGTTGGAGGACCTAGTAATCCAAGCGCCTCGGGCCGATTTTCTTTCAGTGATTGGCCCCTTGGCGGCATTGATGCCGTGGATTCTTATTCTGCTTATACCGGCGCTCTTTCAGCAATGATGTATTATGAAGTGAGTGTAGCTGTGCTGCCGGGGTATACATTAAGTTTGAATGCGCTTAGTTTTGCTGTGCGCCGCTCGGGCACCGGCATACGAAATTACTGCGTGCGGTCCAGTCTCGATAATTTCAGCAATGACTTAACTGCTGCCACGGGGAGTAGCACAAAATTGTCGGTGATCCCAACAAATGTATTTTTTTGGAATTACGATAGTGTGTCAACTGCATCTGATCAAAAAGGGAGTCTCATTAATTTCGGAAGTGCATTTAGCAATTTGACAGGCACCACTACCTTGCGTTTTTATGCATGGAATGCGGAGACAAATGGCGGTAACTTCAGCATTGACAATGTGGCTATCAGCGGTGCAGTGAAGGACAGCGTTTCACTTGTTACATCCTTACAAGAAGTGTGCAGTAATTCAGGAGTTGATAGGAAATTGATGTGTTTTCCAAATCCTTCGTGCGGAGGCTCCGTCACCGTAACGTCGGTGGAGGCGTTTTTGAACATGGAGTTGAGGGATGTAAACGGGCATAAACTAGTTGCCGCATCTTATGACGCACTTCAATATACCGGCGAGGTAAATGTAGATGGACTTGCTAAAGGAATTTATTATCTTATTTTGAGCTCTGATGCGAATAGGCAGGTATTGAAATTGATCCTCTTGTGAGCGATCTCTCTATTTAACCAGTTAATTTTTTATTGATGCGGTACCCTCGACCTTTTTTCGATTGAATAATCCGTTTCCCAAAAAATCTCCTGATATTATAAACATGAACATCTATGGTGCGTTTGGCCGCAACCGCCTCATCTTGCCAGATCATAGCAGCAATTTCTCTCTTGCTAAAAAATTTGTCAGAACTATTATAGAGTAACTCAAAAAGCTTAAATTCTTTTCTAGGTAATTGAATAGGTATACCGTTTTTGTACACCAGATGTTTGTCAGCATCCAATTGCACTTCGCGTGTTTTGAGTGGTGCTGAACTAACTCTTCTACGGAGTATGTTTCGCAGGAACAGTTGCATAACAGAACCTTTTAAATGAAAGTTGATAAAGCCGTCTACGCCTGAATTAAAGGCCAATTCCTGCAAAAAATCATCCTGTTTTTCAC
Organism: bacterium; assembly: GCA_029945625.1. Classification (GTDB taxonomy): domain Bacteria; phylum Bacteroidota; class Bacteroidia; order B-17B0; family Aurantibacillaceae; genus Aurantibacillus. The sequence continues at coordinate 26,818 of JAQSCW010000054.1, read as the reverse complement.
TGTAAATGATAACAAATGGTGCCGGCTCTAATTTGCGGTTTCGTACATCTTTCAAAATGGCAAGAGCGTCGTTTGGCTGAAGATCAAGATTTAGAAGAATGATGTCGGCAGATTGATGCTTCAAGTGTTCTAGAAAATCATCTTCCGAATTAAAAACCACAACCGATTCGAAGTAGAGTCGTAGGCTCTCTATAGTTTTAAACATGGCCTGAATGCTGTTATCAACTATAACTATACTATGCTTCTCCCGGTTCATCTTAAAAGGTAAAGTTTCACCTTTAAGTTTAAGCCTGAGATAATAGAACGTTAACTAAATATTAAATGATACAGGTTTACTTACCTTGGGTTATCATAAAACCGGAGGTTTCATGCTTTTTGTTTAACAAACAATTTGTTGGCGGAGATATTCAGGATCCCGAATATTTTTTCTGTTTCCTGCTGTAATGCGTTTGTTTCAAAGAAATGTGAAAGTTTAGCGGCCTTGAAAAACTGGTCCATTTTAACTAACCAGGGAGTCAGTGATTTTAGGGATTTGTTATGTATGATCGATTTTAGTTCAGGGTGAAGGCTTATTTCTTGTTGAAAATGCTTTACCAACACCTTTATTTTTTTGTCTTTCGCAGAATGTTCAGGGTTGGCAATTAACATCATGTAACGCAAGAGCTCTACATTCAGATGATAGCTTCGAATGAGGGCTTCTATATGAAACCCTGCTTTTTTAGCGACTTTGATTTTATTAAGCGCGTAGGTAATCTTTCTTTGAGTCATAAAAAAAATACTCCTGCTAAATTAGCAGGAGTATTTTAAGAAGTCAAGAAATTTTTAGTGATTGACAACTAATTTAACAGTTTCCTTACTGCCGCTATGATTTAAGGTAACAAAGTAAATACCGTTATTGAAATCAGCCGTATTTATAGTGAAGGTGTTTTCGCCTGCAACTACTACCCCGTTTTCTACCAATTTTTGAACTAGTTTACCGGTAAGATCATAAATTGAGATGCTTATCGATCCTGCTTTTTCTGCAGAAACTTTCAACGAAGTGAGGTCGCTGCTTGGATTAGGATAAAGTGAAACTAAACCGTTTTGTTTAGCGAACGTGCTCAAACCAACATTTGTACAGGTAGTTGTAGTGATAGATTGTGGCACTGAACTTGTGCCATTTTCGTTGGTTACTATCAAAAACACGGTAAAAGTTCCAGTAGTTGAAATTGTAACACTCGGGTTAAGTGCGGTAGAGCTGGAAAGCACAGCTCCGGCTGAAGCACTCCAAGTAAGTGAACAATATCCGGCCGATACTGTTGAGCTTGGCACAAATGTGAATGGCGTGTTAGTGATACCATTTCCAATACACTGTGAAGAAGGAATAGTTTGTGCAACTTGCGGAGATGAAGTACCGGTTTCGGCAGCAACTAAAACATCGGTAAAACTTGCACCCGATAATGCCAGCGATCCCGGAGCGGGACGGTAATCCGGATTAAGGTAGCTGTAGGGATTTACCAAAATAGTGTTGGAAGCAGTTCCTCCAATGAATGGAAGGGTGTCGTTACCACCGGCTTTTACCCACGCATTGATGGTTGCGTTAAAAGCCGTTGATGCAGTTTGTGATTCACAGGCTTTTTGACCATAGTTGGCCACGATATTGTTCTTAAACAATAAGGTGTTTGTGGAAGTGCCTGCTGCATTATTTTCACTCAAAGTGCCATCAATGTATACCCCACGGGTTTTATGATCCATTAAAATGGAGTTGATGATCTTTAAAGAGGAATTTCTACGAATTCGGGCACCACGACGAAAACCGGGATGCACCGTTGCGGTAATCACACCCCTGAGCGGACCAATATCCGTAACATTTGAGAAAATAGCTTTTGTGTTGGGATCTGAAGTAGATCCGTTTGGATCGTTATCTGATTCAAACCCTTCGGAGGTTGAAGCACCTGAAGCCGCCGCATAAGTAGGGTCAGCTAAAAGCGGATCGCGCACGCCGAGACAAAATTGAACAGCACCACCAAATCCGTTATCTGTATCAAAATCGTCATCCACACCTCGGTAAGCAACCAGGTGTTTACAATTCACAGTGCCACCAAACCATTCAAATGAATCGTCATTGGTGAAAGAACATTGAACATAATCAATGGTGGTTCCGCGGCCTACCGCTCCAAAGGTTAAACCATTAATTTCTTTATTAGGAGCATAGATATACCCTCCAAATTCGATCCTTACATAATTGAGAACACCCGAGTTGTCATTGTCGTTTGGCGTTGTACCGCCACCATACTGAGTGAGTGAGCTTGGCGTAATCCCTTCAATGTTATTGATACCCGATGGGTTATTGTTATTGGCCAATCCCAATAAAATGACACCACCCCAATCACCAGGATTTCTGCTCCCCGGTGCTTGGTCGGAAGTGAACACAATAGGAGCAGTACGTGTACCCATCGCCATTAACTTTGAGCCGGTTGTTATAAACAAACCTGAACCTGCAGGAATTGTAGCTCCTCTGATCACAACACCGGGCTGAATGGTTAAAATTGAATTTCCGGTAACGTATATAGGTCCTTGCAACAGATAGGTGATACCGGTTGAGAAGGTGGTATTGCTGGTAATATTTGAGCTGATGCTCTGGGTGGGTGCCGGATAAACTTTGTTCTGCGGATCCCATTCGGTCCAAGTATCTGTCCACATAGGAGTTGGAGCAGGAGCAAATGCGCCACGATAGCAGGTCTTTGTTAGAAAGGGTGTTTGCGAAAAACTACCCGTAAAGGTAATGGCACATAGCGCCGTAAATAAAATTTTCTTCATGTGTTTTGTGTTTTTATAATTATGTCATTTAGTATGCCACAAATGTCGTAACGGAAGATGGACCTACCATTACGCAGAAATTAAATAACAATGAAGTTTGTGTTACGGCAGAGTTAAGTTACGTTCAGAATTTGTAAGTTACTTGTAAAGCAAAGGTGGAGCCCCACCTTACCGTTCGGATAACATCATCTTTAGTTTTGTTTAGACGCGTGTCGTTGTCTTTGTTATTATACAAGTACTGGAGTTGCGTACGCGCCAGGATGTCTCTGGCCGTGATCCGAACTTCCAGCCTTTTTTTAAGGAAACTTTTCGAGGCTTGGAGGTCGAGAGCAGTTCTTCCGTTTTCCCAAATATCAAGTTGCGTCCCGTAATTTCCTACTACCAAAATGCGCTGTCCCACGCGATTAACAATAGCACTTAAACTGTAACCATTTTCATTATCAATGTATGATATTCCTGCGTTAATAAGGTAAGGAGATTGTCCCTGCAGAGCTCTTGTATTAGGCGCATCAGCGGGTTTAGAGGTTTGTTTTGAAACATCCACCACAGATTTGATGTACGCAAAATTGGTAAAAAACGTGAGGTTGTCGAGGAACTTACCAAATTTGCTGGAGTCATTTTGATACATTGTCCCTAAAATGATTCGGTATTCCAATTCAAATCCATAACAAATGGCTCGCGGCAAATTGGCATAAGAAATTTCATTTGCGTTGGTTCTTGCAATTTGTTCAATGGGATTCTCAAAATTTTTATAGAAACTTGAAAGCGAAAATAATTGGCCTCTCCCCGGAAAGATCTCGTAACGAAAATCATAGTTCGTAATCTTGGCCCTTTTTAACGTGTCATTTCCGCTGGTAAAAAAAAGAGTGTTAAAATCATAAAACCCGAAGGGAGCTATTTCTCTGAATTCCGGACGATTTAGAGTTTGAGAATAACTGAGACGGATATTTTGTTTGTCGGTAAGGGAAAATATGAAATTAGCGGAAGGAAGAACGTCCACAACAGTAGTGTCTTTTGTTACTTCATGTTGATTAATGAGATAGGATTCATCGGGATACGTGAGTTTTTGATTATAGGATTCTATTCTGGCTCCTACAATTGCACGAAACCACTGCTTTAATCTTACGTCAGCCATCAAATAACCTGCTTTGAGATTGGAAGAGGCTTTATACGAATCCTGTGGGTGTGTTCCTTCTGTTAATTTAAAACCACCTTTACCGGGGGCTATTTCGCCCATGTTCTCATTGGCAAAAATAGTGCTTTGATCCAGGTATAATAAATCACCCGAAAACCTTGTGGCTCCTGAATTGTATTCGGTGTAACCAAACTGTCGTGCTTCAAAAGTTCGTGCACGATCCTGTAATTGCATTCCGGTTTTTCCATCAATGATAAGATCTTTTGAGACCTTAAACGATCGGGAAACATCAAACTTAAAACTCTTGATATTCTCAGCCAGGCTCGACCAAAACATGTACCCACCATAATCGTTCCCCACACTGCTTGGAGATATTATGGCGCGGTAGGTAGTGTCGGCCGGATCAGGGTTGGAAGGGTCGCTGAAGGTCTCAGATTTTCCATAGGTATTTCTTCTTAAATTGGGGACTTCCCGCTTTACTTTACTATAGGAGCCTACCCAATCTACTTTCAATTTTAAAAATGGCAAAAAATGGTCGCCGATTAACTGAGAGGAAGCGATCTGGTTACCGGTGAACCAATACAGATACGATTTGGAAAGGTTCTTGTTATCTTCCGTAAGGTTTGACGTTCCGTTTCGCAAAATAGTTCTATCATCAGAATTGATACTGTAAAGATTCTTCGAACTCAGCATGTTGTTCGGATTTATTTTACAGGACAGATTTAAGAGCGCGCCCGCTAATACCTGCGAGGAGTAAGTCTTATCTTCAAACACCGCGTCGAGTTGTGAAGGCCTGTTGGGATCATTGTTGTCGGAATATGAATTACGCAGGGCGGTTGAGTAGGAGTTATTTCTGTTATAACTTGCAGAGGCAATTACCCCAAAAAAATCCTTTTCCTTCCTTTTGAAATTATACCCACCCGTTAGTTGGAAGGAGGTGTTGGGCGCAAATTTCTTGTTGTAAACTCCCCAATCTGACTCCGGAAGTGATTTCGCAAGGTTAGCTTTACCGGTAGGGTTGGTGGGAAAATCAGTACTTGAAGGAATCTGAGATGGCATTTGACGTGTGCCATCATCAATTCCAAGCCAATCGGTACTTCCCCCTTTGTAATAGAATTTTGTTTTGCCGGTGGTGATTGTATTATAACCACTCGAAAAGGAAGCAGAAACAAAATTAGCTTCGGGGATACTTTTTGTGGAAATATCAATGATGCCTCCTGCAAATTCTCCGGGCATGTCGGGTCTGGCTGTTTTAGTAATCACCAGGTTATCGAGCATGTTGCTTGGAAATATATCAAATGCAAACGCCTTTCGGTCGCTCTCCGAACTTGGCAATGGCGCCCCGTTCAGGTAAGCGGCATTGTAACGTTCGTTAAGACCCCGCACAATAGCAAATTTATTGTCCTGAATACTAGCTCCACTTACGCGTTTTAAAACATCACTGGTGTTCCTGTCAGGTGTTCGTTTAATGGTTTCGGCACTTATGCCATCGCTAACACTTGCGCTGTTTTTCTGCTGAAGTACCAACGCCGTATTGTTCTCTTTATTGAGGGTAACCACTACGGTTATTTCTTCCAAATCTTTGGAAGAGGACGGCTCTAAACCTATATGAACTTTTGTTTCTTCTTTATCTTTAACAATAACGTCTGATATTTTTAGTGGAGTATATGAAATATAAGTGGCAAGCAGCGTCACCTTGCCAACCGGCACGTGATTGATGGAGAAGTTGCCGTCAAAATCCGATTGACCCCCTTTTAAGGTGCCTTCTACCATAATGGTGGCTCCCGGTAGGGTTTCTCCGGTTTTTGAGTCAACAATAGTTCCGGAGATCCTGCCATTTTGTGCCATCATATAATTGGCAACAAATAAAGAAAGAAGGATAATAATTTTTTGCATACGTAAATTTTACGATGCAAAAGACGGACTCTAAAATTACTACTACTTAAAGTACATGTTACCAAAAGCTTAACTAAAAGGTCATTTATCTCGGATAACTTAATAATTAGTTAACTTTCAAAACGCCCCAATTTTGTTAATTTTGTATCATAAATTTACTTATGAGTAATTCAGCCTTTAAAATTTTGTTGGTGGATGACGAGCCGGATATTGTGGAGTTTTTGGGCTATAACCTTAAAAAGGAAGGTTATGAAGTATTAACAGCCGGTAATGGGAAAGATGCCATTGAGATAGCGAAAAAGGAACATCCGCATTTAATCGTGTTAGATGTAATGATGCCCGATATGGATGGTATTGAAACCTGTCGCGAAATTCGTGAACAAAAGGGACTTCAGGATGTGATTATCGCATTTCTGACGGCGCGCAGCGAAGACTATACACAAATTGCAGGATTTGAAGTGGGGGCAGATGATTATATAACTAAACCAATTAAGCCACGTGTATTTATCAGCAGAGTGAAAGCACTCTTGCGCCGCTTGCAGGCCGCTGCGGCTTCTGCGTCGAACGATGAATTTGGTGAGGTAAGAATTGATAAGGAAAAACATTCCGTATTCAAAAACAACGTGGAAATTGCCTTACCCAAAAAAGAATTTAAATTATTCTCGCTGCTCTGCAGTAAACCCGGCAAGGTGTTTACCCGCGAATACATTCTCGATCAGGTGTGGGGAGACGAAGTGGTGGTGGGCGATCGCACCATTGATGTTCATATTCGAAAGTTACGGGAAAAGATAGGCGAGGAATATTTTAAAACCGTAAAGGGAGTAGGGTACAAATTCGAATTTTAATTCATACCCAAATAAAATCCAAATGTTGAAAACATAAAAAACCATCTCACAAGGATGGTTTTCCAATTTAACTCCAAAGAGGGTTTGTGCCCGCAGGGAGACTCGAACTCCCAAGGTAATTACACCAACGGCTTCTGAGACCGCAACGTTTGCCAATTTCGCCATGCGGGCAAATAAAACAACAAAAAATTGTTTCTCTTAGCGTCGCAAATATAACAATTGTTGCCCTTTCGGTTATCTTTTTTAAACCGCAATTAGGTCCTATGTTTGTGTCGTGGGAAAAAGTAGCATAGGTGATTGCTGCACCGCAGTAGGAGCCTTCTTTAAGGCGATTAACTGTCCTAGTGCGGTTAATCCCGATTTAGCGTTTGTTAGGGTTTCGAATCTTTTAATATCAATTAAACCCTTACATCGCAGGCAGATGCTTTTTCAAAGCATGTTAGGGTTAAATATCAGGATATGGGTGTTTAGGTCGTTATTGAGCCTAAACCGATAATTATGTTCATTTTTTGACGCATAATAGATCAAAATCAGCAAAATTAGGGCCATTTGAGCCACAATCACCTGCTTAAGGGATCATTTCTGAGTAGGTGAATAACCAAAATCAGAATTAAACATGACCAAAGTCAGCAGCTGACGTGCTCTGGCTCACTAATTTTAACTCACAATTTAATTCAAACACATTTTTAGTCCTGCATCCTGCACCAAGAGTTACGATCGCCGGACCATTAGTTAGGAATTTAACCAAGAGGATATGAAACTAGTTATTCCCACCAACTTTTCGGATGATTATTTTGAAAAGATCGACTTTTCCCAAACAGAGGAAATTTACGGAAAAATGAATACCGACCTTATTGGAGGTGGCAGAGCTGCCTTTACCCTTCCCCCCGTGAAAGAGAAACAGGTGGTGCAATTTGTAAATGAAACCCATAAAAGGGGAATGAAATTTAATTACTTGTTAAATGGTACTTGTTTCGACAATTTGGAAGTTACCAAAAAAGGATACCGCGAAATAAGGAAACAACTGGACTGGATCAGCAACATGGGTGTAGATGTAGTTACCGTTTCGCTTCCCATGCTTCTGGAAATTGTAAAAAAACACTATCCCAATTTATCAGCCTCAGTATCCATTCAAGTAGTCATCAATAATTTGGAAAGGGCAAAATACTGGGAAGGTCTCGGTGCAGACAAACTGAACATTTCGTATGTGGATCTGAATAAGGACTTTGTAGAAATCAGAAAAATACGGAAGGCCGTAAAATGTAAGATCCAAACTATTGCCAATCTTATTTGCATGAACCGCTGTCCTTTTGTGACCCTTCATGCAAATTACAATGCGCATACCACGCAAAACGGACATTGTTCAAACCATTTCGGACTCGATTATTACCTTTCGAATTGCGCCACCAAATTACTTTCCGATCCTGCCGAAATTCTTAAATCGGCGTTTATCCGTCCTGAGGACATTCATTTATACGAAGAGGAAGGTGTAGATAATATGAAATTGGTGGAAAGAAGCATGACTACCGATCACCTTTCTACCATTGTGAAGGCTTACACGAATCGCGAATACGAGGGAAATATGATGAATCTCATCCATGGGTTTTCAAAATACATCATCCATAAAACAGGGGAGACGCTGCTCCAAGGAAAAAAATACCTGTTTCAGCCTTCACAAGTAAATGTGTTTAAATTGGGAGGCTTATTGTTTGAGTTGATGAAGTTAAGAGAGAAAAAAGAATTTAATGAGAGTTTTGATCTCTACATTGACAATAAGAAGTTGGATGGTTTCATGGATCTCTTCCATAGCCATAAGTGTCCAAGAAATTGCGACGCTTGTACTTATTGCAACGATTTTGCCGATAAAGCCGTGAGTTATTTGGTTCCTATTGAAGAGCATAAAGTAAACATGGAACTCTTCAAAAGATCGAAACAAGTGCTTATTAATGGGGATTTGTTTTAGAATGCGCTGTTTTTGCTTCCCCGATTTTTGACCAGGTTCATTTTCAGATTGATTTTATTGTAGATTTGTTTTATGAACAAAAAGTTAAGTCGGGTTACTCTTTCTGCCATCATCCTTATTACTTTACTTTGTTTCTTCCCTCTCCGAAATCTTAGGTTTGAGTTTGATATCAAGAATTTTTTTCCCGAGAAGGATCCTGACCTTGCATTTTTTCAGAAATTTAATGAGCGGTTTCGGTCGGAACTCGACGACGATTATATTTTTATTGGCCTTACAAACAATAAAGGCATTTTCGACCAGCGTTTCCTTCAAAAGGCCGATAGTTTGGCAAAGTATATTAAGTGGATCGACCACATTATTTCGGTTTATTCTATTACCGATCTTTCCTACTATTATTCAAAAGATGGAAAAATGGGTCAAAGCCTATTTATCCATATTCAGGAACCCCAACTGTATCGAAGCGATTCCGTCAAACTTTTTCAATCGTCTGAAGTGAGGAATACCCAAATTTCGAAGGACGGGAAATCGATTCTTATTTCAGCTTTTCACGAAAATGAACTTACCTCTGCTCAAAAGGAAGAGATTATCAGCAGCATTGACCGAAAAATAAATTCACTTCATTTTGACAATTCCTATTTTACGGCAAAGATCCGAGTAGAAAAAACATATATCTCGGAAACAGAGAAGAACTTGAAAACCTACCTGCTCTTGTCTTTTCTGATTATCGCTTTTACACTGTTCCTGCTCTTCCGATCTCTTCGCGACATCCTGATCCCTTTTGCTGTGATTCTCATTTCTCTCATCTGGACCCTTGCCATCATCGGTCTCCTTAATTATCCCTTAGATATTATTTCCAGTTTGCTGCCACCCATTCTTGCCATTGTGTGTATGTCGGATATTATTCACATCACCATCCGGTATAAAGAAGAACTTAAAGAGGGGCACTCAAAAGAAATAGCCCTTGAGCGGACCTTCAAAGATATTGGACCTGCTATTTTCTTTACTTCACTTACTACTGCAGTTGGTTTCTTCTCCTTATGCATCACTAATATCCTCCCCATAAAAATGTTTGGATTTTTTGCCGGCATTGGTGTTATGCTCGAGTTTTTTATCACCATGGGGTTTATGTGGTCGGTTAATTACTTGAGTCCGGCTCCCTCCACATTAAGGGTTAGGACTGTGGGTTGGCAGAAATTTTTGCGCCATTGTTTTTCTCACTTGATTCGATTTAAATATTATGTATTGGCTGTATCATTTCTTGTGGTGCTCATTTCTGTGTATTATTCCGGAAAGATCGAGATCAACAGAAGTTTGCTGAAGGAAATACCGAAGGATAACCCCATTTTGAAAGAATACAAGTTTTTTGAAACGCAATTTTCAGGAACGCGTTTGTTTGAAGTGCAACTTTCTGTCATTGATGCAAACAAATCATTTTACCAACTCGATTTACTGAGGGAAGTAAATGAACTTGAAAGATATGTGGAAGATAGTTTAAATGTTGGCTTGATATTTTCGCCGGTTCCTTTTGTAAAAAGTGCGAACAAAGTTTTTATGGGCGGAGATCAATCCTTTTACGCACTTCCTTACTCGCAAAAAGATGTAGATTATTGTTTTCAATCCATTTTGATGTCTCCTTTCGGAAGTGAGCTTTCGCGTTTTGTTTCTCAGGATGGACGCTACGCAAGAATTAGCGGAAAATTACCGGACCTGAATACAAAGGACTATAAAGTACTAAGCGAAAAACTGCACGAGTTCTTTAATTTACGGAAAGTCCCTTTTCAATTTAGCTATAAAGAAACGGGATCGAGCATTTTATTCGATAAAGTATCCGACTCTCTGATCGTAAACATGGTGCAAGGCATTGTGATTGGTTTTGTACTCATCGCCTTGATCGGATTTTTTATGCTTCGTTCTTTAAGGGTAGCAGTGATTGTGTTTATCGTAAATGTAATTCCCCTATTATTATTGGCAGGGGTAATGGGTTTACTGGGCATTTGGCTCAAAGAAGACACCTCCATTATTTTTTCTATTGCTCTTGGCCTTGCGGTGGATAATACCATTCATTTTGTAAGTAGGTTTAAACTCGAGGTGGATCGGGGACTAAGCGTGGCTTACGCCGTAAAGCGGACCTATCTTTCCATTGGTAAAGCGATGATTGTGACCACGCTGATATTATTTGCGGGATTTATGACGCTTATATTTTCCTCCTTTGGAGGCACATTTTATATTGGGGTGCTTGTTAGTTTTTGTCTTGTATTTGCGCTCATTGCCGATTTGACCTTAACCCCTTTATTGCTGCTGATGTTTTTTAGGAAGAAACACAGCCTTTTGTAAGTGGCCCCAATTGAAAAAGGGTATTGAAGTGGGCATGTCTATCGTGCTTATTTAAAATTTTTCAAGATCCTTTCTTTGTCTTCAAGTTCTTTATCACTTTTATGGTAAAGCTCTATTAGCACAATTCGTTTTTCTTCTTCAAAATGCGCGTAAATAAGTCTTAATCCTGAATTAGCCCCACGACCCTTTAGAGCTTTACAAGCTATTTTTTTTACTTTTATAACACAGGATTCGATTCCAAGTCCATCGATGCGGTAACTGAATGGTGGACGTTCTCTGGGTTCCGCAGTCAGAACTTTCCTTACCACTTCCAGGTCGCTACCCAGTGTTCTATATCGTTTAAGAAGCTTTTTAAGATCTTTCTCAAACTCGTTCAGCTCTTCAAATATCATTCCTCACGCTCGTCATTGTCGTAAACCCGGGCAGAAAAAGGAGTTTCGCGGTAAAAAGCCAGTTCATAATCAATAACGGCCCCATCTTTAGTGGCCTTCCAAGGCATATCTTTATGCGAATAGTCGCTTATTGCTTTTGCAGAAAAATCACTTAGCTGATTTATTACATGGTCTATGGTTTCTTTTTCGCTTGCCTTTAGTAAGGTAAGATCAGGCTTTATGAGAGGAATATATCTTTTCTGTGTAAGATCAAAATAATCTGTCTTAATCAGTTTCAGCTCGCCCTTTTCTTGCATTTGATGAAGGATGGTATCTAATCTTTGTGGAACTGGGCCATAAGGAAGTTTTTTAAATGTGGCTCCAATCAAGTGCTCTTCATATACTTCATAATAATTGAATTCAGAAAAATAAAGTAACTTATAAAGTACCGTTTCACCTACGTTTGGTTTACCGGCGCATTTTTCTAATATATACAGTATTACCTGTTTGAATTTCTCAACGTTTAATTTTGGAATGGAGATGCGTTCTTCTGTTTTGATCTTTTTCGAGTTGGATTCTTTATCTGAAATATTATCAGCGCCTATGTCGAACCGTGGTGAAAGAAAACTATCAATAGAAAATTCGAGGCTATGGGAAAATAAAAGAATTTCTTCCGCACTTACGCTCCGGTTTCCCGTTTCTATTTGTGCTAAGGAAGGACGGGTAATGCCTATTTTTTTTGCAAGTTCCTCTTGCGAGTACCCCCTGAATTTTCTCAGTTTAGCAATTCGTTTTCCTATTTCTAGTTGGTTTATCATTTTTTGATCTATCCTTTTGTAATACAAATATACTAATTGTACCTAAATAAAACAATATGTTGTTTGATATTCGTACAATTAGTAGTTACATAGAAACGCTAATTCAACTGGTATGGATGGGAAAATTATTCAAAAGTCTGATTAATTACCTTACTCCAAAACCTTACTCCGCCAATTTTAACAAATGGTCAAAAAGCGAAAAACCCCCGAAAACATTAGTCTTCATGGGTTTCTCTATTCTGTGCAGATGAAGGGACTTGTTTCGGCAAGCTCAACATAAACTTCTCGTCCCTTCCACAGTAAATAAAAAAACCCGCTAAAAAGCGGGTTTAAAATAAAAGTGCGGATGAAGGGACTTGTTTCGGCAAGCTCAACATAAACTTCTCGTCCCTTCACCGCAAAAAAATACCCACCTGACGGCGGGTATTTTATTTGTGCGGATGAAGGGACTTGTTTCGGCAAGCTCAACATAAACTTCTCGTCCCTTCTTCAGAGAATAAAAAAAACCCGTTCAAATGAACGGGTTTAAAATAAAAGTGCGGATGAAGGGACTTGTTTCGGCAAGCTCAACATAA
>JAQSCW010000054.1:0-13982 GCA_029945625.1 bacterium | reverse complement strand
GGGACTTGTTTCGGCAAGCTCAACATAAACTTCTCGTCCCTTCACCGCAAAAAAAAACCCACCTGTCGGTGGGCATTTTTTTGTGCGGATGAAGGGACTTGTTTCGGCAAGCTCAACTTAAACTTCTCGTCCCTTCACCGCAAAAAAATACCCACCTGACGGCGGGTATTTTATTTGTGCGGATGAAGGGACTCGAACCCCCACGCCTTGCGGCGCCAGATCCTAAGTCTGGTGCGGCTGCCATTACGCCACATCCGCAAAATTAGGAATGCAAATATACGGTTTTATTGAACTTGGGCAAAATATAAGAGGCAATAACTCAAATTTCAACCTATTCTTTGCTTTGTCGGCTCAATGTTTGCGTCCTTTGTCCCTCCAGCCTTGCATCCTGCTTCCCGCCGTCTATTCACCTTGGGCGATGTATCAATAGTTCGATATTTCTTTGCACATCCACCTTAATTTTCTATTTTTGCAACCCTAAATCAGCAATTACCGCTCCTATAGCTCAGCTGGTTAGAGCATCAGACTCATAATCTGAGGGTCCCTGGTTCGAGCCCAGGTGGGAGCACAAAAATAGCGCAACGGAGTTGCGTTTTTTTTTGCGACCAACTGGGCGAGAAGTTTATCCCGAGCGACCGAGAGGGAGTCTCGGGAAGCCCAGGTGGGAGCACAAAAAAACTGACTTGCCTAAATCTTATGCTTATTAATGCCGAGGCGAGATTTTATCCCGAGCGAACGAGAGGGAGTCTCGGGAAGCCCAGTTGGGGCACCAAAGCAGAAAAAACCTTTCGACTTATTCGGAGGGTTTTTTCGCTTTGGTGCTGGCACAAGCTGCGAAGCCGGTTCTTTTCCGCAGCAAAAAGTTGGGCGAGATTTTATCCCGAGCGAACGAGAGAGAGTCACGGGAAGCCCATTGGGAGCAAATAAAAAACAGAGTGGCGCAACAATCTCTAGATTTTTGTGTAAAACCCGAATCTCTTTTCGGGGTTTTGTTTTTTCACTAATTTTGTAAGTATTGCCATGAAAGATATTAAGAACATCATTTTTGACCTCGGGGGAGTGATCATCGACCTCGATATGGATCGCACCATTCAGGCATTTAATATGATTAGCACAGTTCCATTTGAGGAGATCTACAGTCAGTCCAATCAAATAGAATTATTTAATGAGTTTGATAAGGGCAAACTAAGTGACTACGATTTTTTCAAACAACTTCGACAACAAATCCGCTTTGAAGGTCCCGACGAGGATCTGCTTTTTGCCTGGAACGCCATGTTATTGGATGTTCCGGAAGAACGCCTGGAATTATTGGTAGACGCAAAACAAGATTATAATACCTTTTTGCTAAGCAATACCTGCGAACCGCATATCAGCACTTTTGAGAGTGAATTGTACCAAAAACACGGGGTTAAGAATTTTAACGACTACTTCGATGGGGTTTATTACTCTTGCAGAGTTGGCATGCGGAAGCCCGATCGGGAAATTTTTGAAATGGTATTACAAAAAAATAAACTGCTTGCGCAAGAAACCGTTTTTATTGACGACTCAGTACAACACGTGAAAGGTGCGGGTGAATGCGGTATCAATGCTTATTTGCTGCCTAAAAACATGGAGGTGGCAGATCTTCTCGCCGAACTCAATCTTTTATAAATTTCAAAACTGCTTCAAAAAATTCCTTTGGTTTTTCGGCGTGCACCCAGTGACCTGCACCAACAATGGTTTCAAAGCTTACCTGCGAAAAGCGTGAACGGTAATTTTGAAGGTCAACTTCTGAAACGTAAGGCGACTTTTCACCTCTTAATACCAGTGTTTTTGTAGCGCTCACATAATTGGGTGCTTCCACACCAATGTTGTTGTAATAAGTTGTAATGGTGTTTAGATCGAAGCGCCAATTCAAACGTTTATTGGCCTCATCTTCCCAATAAATATTTTTTAGTAAAAATTGTTTGGTGCCAAAATCGCTGAGGTACGAGTTGAGAACAGCTTCGGCTTCTTTGCGGCTGCTAATCGTATTGAAATTCACTGCATTCAGAGCTTCGAGCACTTGATCGTGCTGGGGCTCATAGGCTCTGGCGGCAATGTCGACCAAAATTAATTTAGAGGCAATGCCGGGATGCAAATGTTCGAAAAACAAAACGGTTTTTCCACCCATGCTGTGACCCATTATTATTGGGCCGTTCAGCTGGTGCTCGTTAATAAATTCATAGAGGTCTTCCGCCATCACTTTGTAATTCCAAATCGGATCATGCGGCGAAAGTCCATGATTTCTTTGGTCGGGAGTGAATACACGAAATCCCTGTAACGCAAATTGTTTCGCGAGCGTATTCCAATTATCGCTTTGCCCAAAAAGGCCGTGCAAAATTAGTAGGGGAGGTCCATTTCCAAATTCTCTATAGGCGAGTTTCATATTTGTTTTAATTGTCTCAGGTACAACTGCACGGTGTTTTCAAGTCCCAAATACAAGGCATCACTAATAAGGGCGTGTCCAATGGAAACTTCGAGAAGCCCCGGCACCTGTAAAAAAAAATAATTAAGATTTTGCAAACTGAGATCATGTCCTGCATTCACACCTATTCCTAGATTTTTCGCCAATTGCGCGGCCAAAATAAAAGGTTGAATGGCTTTTTCTTTTGAACCATAAAAATTACGGGCATAATCTTCGGTGTATAATTCAATACGATTAGTGCCGGTGTAGTGAGCAGCCTCCACCATTCGCGGATCAGGGTCAACAAAAATAGAAGTGCGGATTCCTTTTGATTTAAAAACAGAAATAATTTCTTTCAGGTACTCTTTATTTTTGATGGTGTCCCAACCATG
The DNA here is from genome assembly GCA_029945625.1 of bacterium. Taxonomy (GTDB): domain Bacteria; phylum Bacteroidota; class Bacteroidia; order B-17B0; family Aurantibacillaceae; genus Aurantibacillus. The sequence goes on along the minus strand of JAQSCW010000054.1, from coordinate 11,165 downwards.
GTCACTCGTGACTTGTCCTTGCGCATCGGGCACCAGCGTAACCTGCTCAGGTTTTACGGCCAATACCAAATCAACAAATTTCTGTTCTTTGGGATTTCCTTCTATATTAAATTCAGTAGTGATAATCTGTTTAAGTTCATACACATCTTTATAAGTAATGTGGCGCTCATCGGGGCGGGGATGCACGGTGATGCCCTCCGCACCAAATCGCTCGATGTCTTTTGCGGCTTTGATAAGGTCGGGAACATTGCCACCTCTGGCGTTTCGCAGTGTTGCAATTTTATTTATGTTCACACTTAACTTCGTCATTTCGAATAAAATTTTAAACTGCTTAAAGAGCAAAACTAATTAATTTACTACTTTTGGGGAAATAAATGTTAGCAGGAGACTTAATAACAGACGAAATCCCCCCTTTGAAGATCACAGATACCGTAGAATTGGCTCTTGATTGGATGGAGCAATTCAAAGTATCACACTTGGCGGTGGTGGATAATCGCCAACTCATAGGGTTGGTATCAGAAACAGATTTGCTCGACTACGAGCATCCTGAAGAGCAGATTACCGCCAGCAAACTTCACCTGATGAAGCCTGCTATCCATTATTACCAGCACGCTTATGATCTTATTCGCCTAATGAGCAGTTTAAACCTCACACTCATACCGGTGATTGATGAAAATGAACTTTACAAGGGCTGCATTACTTTAAAAGGAATTGTACAGAATTTAAGCACGATGATGTCGGTACAAAATCCGGGTGGTGTTATTGTGTTGGAATTGAATCAAAATGATTATTCGGTGACTCAAATTGGGAATATCATTGAAAGTAATGATACTAAAATCCTGAGTTTACATGTATCTTCACACGCCGATAGTACAAAGATAGAAGTGACCATAAAAGTAAACCGTGAGGATCTGTCGGGAATTTTGCAAACTTTTGCCCGGTATAATTATTCAGTGAAGGCCATTTTTCAGCATGGCGATTACAATAAGGGGCTGGACGACCGCATGAACGAGTTTTTGCACTTTCTAAATATTTGAGGTTTCTTTGTTACCTTCATAGGAAATACGAGCCCGAAAAATCTCCAAAAAAATTGCGGCCTGGTTTTTGTAATTGACATGTACCAGACTTAATTATTAAACGCAAGGAGTATGAGAACTGTTTTTTCACTTATCTTTCTGATCACTGTAAATGCGCTGATAGCAGCCCATACTGATCAGCCAAAGTTCGGCGCAGCCACTACGCCCCTTTACTTACTTGATCCTGTAGGCGCTTCTCTTCAAAGCCGGCCAGGCCGGAACCTATTGGCCCCGGGAGAAACCTCTTATAAATATAAGATTGGGTTCGAATTAAATAAAAATCAATGGCCCGAACAGGTGAAGTACAAAGCCGATCTTGGCGGCGGCAGAACGGTGTTTTTCGAAAACAACAAATTCACGTATGTTGTGTATGATCCCGATGAGTTATACCGTCACCATGGTGAGGCGCACAGTAACAAAGGGAGCGATGAGAATGCCGTAATACACGCCCATGCTTTTGAGATGAACTTCTTGAATTCGCTTGAAGCTGTTAACGTGGCGGGAAGCGACCCAGAATCATTCCGGTACAATTATTTTATTGGAAACGACCCCGAAAAATGGGCCTCGGATGTACCCGTATTTCGAACTGTGACGTATAAGAATTTATATTCAGGCATTGATCTCCTGGCGTATGCACATAAAGATGAATTTAAATACGATTATGTGATTGCCCCGGGTGCCAATCCAAAAAAAATACAAGTTCAATTTAATGGCATAAATTCATTAAGTTTAAAAGAAGGAAATCTTTGCATCACTACTTCGGTGGGCGAAATCTTAGAGAGCATTCCGTATTCTTACCAACTTATCAATGGAGCTGAAATAGCAGTCAAATGTAAATACTTGCTTTCAGGTGACGGCAAAACGGTATCTTTTTATTTACCGGAAGGCTATAATAAAGATTATGCCTTGATCATCGATCCTGTTTTGGTGGCGGCTACTTACTCGGGTTCTAATGCAAATACGTACGGACATTGTTCTACCTTTGATGCAGCCGGAAATATTTATTCTGGGGGACGATGTTTCGGAACAGGCTATCCTGCCGGTGTAGGAGCTTTTCAAACCACCTTTGGAGGAGGAGTGGATATTGCAATTAGCAAGTTAAACCCTACGGGAACCAGCTTAATTTATGCCACTTATTTGGGAGGCAATAATCAAGATTTCCCCCACAGCTTGTTTGTGGATACCAATAATCAATTGTTTGTTTTTGGAAGTTCAACCAGCACGAATTACCCTACAAGTAGTGGTTGTTTTGACAATAGCAATAACGGTGTGTCAGATATTATCATTTCAAAACTAAATCCAAGTGGTTCCACCCTTTTGGGATCTACATACGTGGGAGGCAATGCCAACGACGGTATTAATGTGGCTGCTGCTTATAATTATGGAGACACGTATAGGGGAGAAGTGATTGTGGATGCTCAGGGAGATCCATTTTTTGTAAGCACTACGGCTTCTTCCGATTTTCCGGTGACTGCCGGAGCTTATGACGGGAGCTACAATGGGGGGCAAGATGCGGTAGTATTTAAGATGAATGCGAACCTTACCGCCATGTCGTGGGCTACTTTTTTGGGCGGAACAATGATCGATGCGGGCTGCAGCATCCGCGTGAATTCAAACGGTGAGGTATATGTGGTGGGTTTAACTCAGGGAAGTGGTTTTCCTACCAGCTCCGGAGCCCTTCACACCACTTATATGGGAAGCTCCTATGATGGATTTGTTTCACGATTCAGTTCAACAGGAGCTTCCTTGATTAATTCTACATTTATTGGTACTAATTTCAGAGATATCACCTATTTGGTTGATCTTGACCTCTACAACAACGTGTACATTTATGGCATTTCAGAGGGAAGTATTCCCACAACTCCGGGAGTATATTCAAATCCTAACAGTCAGAATTACCTCACCAAATTAGATCCTTCTTTAAGTACCGTCATGTATTCTACGGTGCTTGGAAATGGATCACACGGCTTGTTTTCACCTACGGCGCTTATGGTGGACTTGTGCCAAAATGTGTATCTGTCGGGTTGGGGCAACAGCGCCTTCTACCCCCTTACCAGCAACGCTACTCAAACTACCGGAACAAATGGTTTTCACTTGTTGGTGTTAAGTCAGAATGCGAGTACACTCTTATATGGGTCTCATTTTGGATTGAATGGCGACCATGTAGATGGGGGCACTAGCCGTTTTGACCCCAATGGAATTATTTACCAAGGAGTATGTTGCTGCAGCACCGGCTACCCTACATTTCCGGGCGCGTATGCCCCTACAAAGGGCCCGGGGAGTTGCGACATTGTGGTGTTTAAGATCAATTTTCAGATCAATTGCAATCCGTTGATCACAAATGCCCTCATTTGTTATGGAAACACGGCTACCATCAATATTGTTAACGTAAACAATCTTCTTAATCCCACTTACTCCATCCAACCGGGTGGTCTTGTTTCATCTATTCCTGTGTTTACTGTTTCGCCGGGGGCTACAGCTACCTATACGATATTTATTACCGGAACCAATAGTTTTAACGCCTTGGTGACCAATACCGGACTGGCCACGGTAACGGTTGCTCCTTTGCCGCAAACTATACCCTCACTCACGCAAGCAATTTGCGGCAATACCTTAACGGCATTTAATCTCGGATTAACTTTTCTTCCGGCAACTCCGGTGCCAACTTACGCCGTATTTTGGTCGCCCGTGCCCAATGGTGTTCTAAACAATACACAAACGAGCGTTGCTAGCGGAGTAGCACCCGGCTTTTATCAAGCAACCATTACCGCCGCGCACGGCTGCACTACCAGCACCAGTTTTAGTATAAATCCCATCCCCACTGCTGTTTCGTTCAGCGTCTTAGGTCCTTTTGAAGTAACGTGCAATACACCCACCGTTACCGTGTCGCTTGTGCCCGCCTCATACAATTATACGTGGACAGGATTAACGGCAACCTACTCCGGTTCTTCGGCCAGTTTCACCGTAGGCAATACAGGCAACTGGTTGGTTATCGCGAACGATCCTCTTTCCGGTTGCACCGGCACGCAATCTTTTGTTATTACACAAAATATTTCTACCGCTACCTCTACGGTGGCGCCCTTGCTTCAAAATATCACCTGCTCCATAACGTCTATCATTACCGTATCAGCAAGTGGTAGTTCTTCTGTAAATGTCATGCACTATTGGTTATCGCCTTTAGGTGGCACCCTCATTTCTATAGGCGCACTTTCCACCTATACGCCTGGATTTCCCGGCACCTATACACATGTCATGGTAAATATTACCAACGGGTGTTCGGTCACTAAAACATTTACTGTCACTTCCGGATCAGGCTTCCCCACATTTAGTGTGAGCAGTCCGCAGAATTTTACATTAGGCTGTTATACCCGAAGTGTGGCCACCATCAATATCAGTAACGCACAAACCACTCCAATACCGGGGGGCTCGGTGAGTTATACCATTTTGGGGCCTTCATCCATGCTTCCCTATACTCCCTCTGTTAACAGCACCTTTACCAATATTACAGAACCCGGTACTTATACGGTCATTACAAAAGATAACAGTAATTTCTGCGAGACCAGAGTTTTCATTTCTGTGTTGCAGAACACCTTCGCTCCGGCAATTGCAGCTATTGTTCCGCGACAGATTTTAACTTGCGACTACCCTAGTACACTACTTCAGGGAATCAGCACAAATACCTGGGTAAGTTATAACTGGTCGTTTCCCGGTGTGCCGGGCAATTTACCGAGCGATACCATTCGGATTCATACCACCGCTTCTGGGACAAATTCAGTGATCGCAAACTATACCTTATCTGTAACCGACAATAATAACACATGCCGCAGTACCACGGTTGTACCCATGTTGCAGAATCTGTATCCCCCAAATGCCAACTTCTCGGGCAATTTGCCAATTTCCTGTTATACACCAACCATCACGCTTACCAATATTAGTAATTCTACCATTCCTCCGGCTCTTTTTCTAAACTTACCGGTTATTGCACTGGTGTGGATGGGACCAAGTCCGCAACAGCCGCAGCAGCTTAGTTCCACCTATGTTGGTTCTATTCCCGGAACTTATACCATGGTGGCGAAGGATCTTAATAACGGTTGTTTGTCTGTTGCAACCCGGTCGGTTGATGATTTTAGAGATTACCCTATTGTAAATTCTCCTCAAGCCCCCGAGCCTTTTATTTTCGACTGTGCTGCAAATGGTGCCACTATTTACCCAACTATTTCGAGCCCCACAGCGAATTTATCGTATCAATGGCTGGCGGTTCCCAATACTTCCTTTAGCACACTTAGTGAACGATCAACAATTGTAAATAATATTGGACAGTTTTACATTACGGTAACCAATACCCTAAATGGTTGTGCTACCAGTGGCGTGTTGGAGGTAAATCTGGGAAATTTAAAAGCCAATTTCAACGTTGAGCCTTCAAGTGGATTTGCGCCATTGCACGTAAAATTTACTAACCTTTCTTCTTCCAGTTCCACAGTAAATGGCACTCAGGGCATTCTTTCACACTGGAGTTTTGGAAACGGTACAGTTTTGGCCGGCGTGATGGCGTCGGTGAATCCCGAAACAAATTATACGCAGGGAGGCACATACAAAGTTGTATTATTTGTGAACAAAGGAGCATGCAGCGACACCACGGTACGACTCATTCATGTAGAGATTCCTTCAATGATAGAAATACCAAATGTGTTTTCTCCCAATAATGATGGAACAAACGACGTGTTTTTTCTGAAAGGCAGTAATTTAGTGGATCTTACTGCTCTCATTATTGACCGTTGGGGTCGAAAAGTTTACGAGCTAACAAGTGGTACAGGAAATATAAGTTGGGACGGAAAAGACCAGTTAGGAAAGGAAGTAGCGGAGGGCGTTTATATGTATGTTATCACCGCAACGGGTTCCGATGGCCGGCCGTACGATCAAAGAGGTACTATCACGCTTGTGAGGTAGTCGAATTTTCCTGCAAATTGGCTGAGAATTCATGAGGTGTTACTGCATCTTCCACCCTAAAATGACCGATTCTAGTTCTGCGAAGAGCGGTGAGATGTGCCCCACTTCCGAGAGCTGAACCAAAATCGCGGGCAATGCTTCTAATATAGGTGCCTTTGCTGCATACGATTCTGAAATTAATATGGGGAAGTTGAATGGAGGTGATCTCAAATTCCTTGATGGTAATTTCGCGGGATTTTAGTTCAGCATCAATACCTGCTCTGGCATATTCGTAGGCACGTTTTCCATCAATGAATACCGCACTGTAGAGAGGGGGAGTTTGTTGCCGGATACCAATAAAATCAGCTGCGGCCCTCAGAATGTCTGCCTGTGTAAGGTGATCAATGGGAAATGTTGCATCTACCGCTTTTTCAAGATCAAAACAGGGCGTAGTGGCGCCCATAAAAAAAGTACCCGTGTATTCCTTTTCCAAACCCATGAGTTCGTTGATGGTCTTTGTTTTTTTCCCGGTACAAACAATTAAAAGACCTGTTGCAAGCGGATCAAGAGTGCCCGCGTGCCCAATCTTTGGTTTCACCCTTGCCTCATTTACAAGTAATGAAGGGTGGTGTTTAATGGCATGTTTGAGTTTATTAACGGCCTGAAAACTGCTCCATGTAAGAGGTTTATCAATCAACAGAATCTCACCGGTATAGAAGTTGTGGTTCATTTTGTTGGATTTAAGATCTGGGGTGCTGTGAACTGTGTTTCAAAAGACGGAACACCCACCTAAAACACTTCCCTTGCTACTGTTTTCACAGCTTCAGAAGCTCCCATTGTATAAAAGTGCAGACAAGGAACGTTCGCCTTTACCAATTCTTTGCTTTGATAAATACACCAATTTATTCCGGCTTGTTTAATCTCCTGATCATTCTTGCACTTTTCAAGCTCTTCGTAAAAAGGTTGAGGAATGTCGATGTGAAATACTTTTGGCAGGGTGGTAATTTGATTTTTCCCGCTCAAAATCTTTAGTCCCGGAACAATTGGAACATTGATCCCGCTAGCTCTACACAGATCCACAAAGTCGAAGTATTTTTTATTATCGAAGAACATTTGTGTAACAATATATTCAGCACCGGCATCTACTTTTGCTTTAAGATATTTTACATCGCTGGTCATATTGGGGGCTTCAAAATGTTTTTCAGGATATCCTGCAATACCAATACAGAAATCGGTAGGAGCTGCATTTTTCATTTCCTCATCGAGGTATTTTGCATGGTTCATTTCAGTGATCTGTTTTACGAGATCCAGTCCGTAATGGTGACCCCCCGGTTCAGGCACAAAAGCAGGCTCTGTCTTAATGCTGTCTCCACGAAGAGCCAACACATTATCAATGCCAAGAAATTGAAGGTCTATTAGAGCATTTTCTGTTTCTTCACGTGTAAATCCTCCACAAATAATATGTGGCACAGCCTCCACATTGTATTTGTTCATGATGGCCGCACAAATACCAACAGTTCCGGGACGCTTACGGATACTTACTTTTTCGAGGTAACCGCCTTCACGTTTTTTATAAATGTATTCTTCACGGTGATAAGTTACATCCACAAAAGCAGGTTTAAATTCCATTAAAGGATCAATGCCGTCGTAAATGCTTTGAATGCTTCTTCCTTTAAGAGGCGGAAGAATTTCGATTGAAAAAAGAGTTTTTTTACTTTGACTCAGTTTTTGTGTTAGTTTCATAGTTTGTGTGGTAGATACCTGCAGCAACCTGCAGTATTTTTCGTGTTGAATTAATTGATTGAAATGATCTTTTTTATTTCGGGAACAGCCTTGCGAATGGTTTCTTCAATTCCTGTACGCATGGTCATTTGACTCATGTTACAGGTCTTGCAGGCACCCTTCAGTTCAATCCTAAGTGTCCGGTCGCTTGTAATCTCAATCACCTCCACGTTTCCCCCGTCGGCCTCTAGGTAAGGGCGAATGGTGTCCAGTGCATCTTCTACTTTGCGGTAAAGCTTATCCATCTACTATATTTAGGCAAAGATACGAGTTCGTTGCAAATGGCCAAACCCTCGGATTAAGGGGTTTTTCATCCAATGTGCTTTTATTTGTTTGGTGTTAAAAATTTTAGGTACTTTGTTTTTAATGGTAGAAGAGAATTTAATTTTTGGAATGAGGGCGGTGATAGAAGCTCTAAATGCAGGAAAAGACATTGAAAAGATCTTATTGCAAAAGGGGTTGTCAAATGAACTTTACAACCAATTACGACAAGCGTTAAAAGGACAAACCGTGCCTATTCAGTTTGTTCCTCCCGAAAAACTAAAACGGGTAAGCGATAAAAATCATCAGGGCGTAATTGCCTACCTCACCGAGATCACTTATTACAATGCCGAAGAATTACTTTCGCAAGTGTTTGAGAAAGGGAAAACTCCTCTACTGTTGATTCTTGACAGAGTCACCGACGTGCGCAATTTTGGAGCAATCGCCAGAAGTGCAGAATGTGCCGGGGTGGATTTTATAATTATTCCCAGTCGTGGGGCCGCTCAAATTAATGGCGACGCTATAAAAACAAGTGCCGGAGCACTGCATCGAATGAAGGTGTGCAGGGAAGATAATTTAAAGACTACCATTGAACAGTTAAAGGAAAGCGGCCTGCAGATCGTAGCTTGTCACGAAAAAACAGACAATCTTATTTATGATGCAGATTTCACCAAACCTACTGCAGTTATTATGGGCAGTGAAGAGGACGGAATAAGTAACGAATACCTGAAACGCAGCGACCAACAAGTGAAAATCCCCATGACAGGTAAGATCGCTTCTCTCAATGTTTCTGTGGCAACAGGTATTGTGCTATTCGAAGCGGTAAAACAACGCTTGTAAAAAATTCTTAATCTACATTATTGGGTTTCATTGCCCAAGATGATAACTTTAATGTCCTTACTAAATTGTAGGGGGAATAGCTTAAAAATATGAAAAATTATAGAAAAGTAAAACGCGGACTTAAAGCTCCCGAAATTCAAATGGGCGAAATCACTCTTCGGCAAGCCATCCCCGTTGAAGGCCTCGAACAAATAAGTCCGTTTATTTTATTGCACCATTTTGACCTCACCAAAGGACCGGGAGAGCATGATTTCCATGTGCCACCTCATCCGCACAGAGGCTTTAGTCCCATTACGTTTATGTTTGAAGGTTCGGTGCAACATACCGATTCGCTGGGAAATGATAGGGTAATAGGTGATAATGAGGTGCAATGGATCAATGCAGCCCGCGGGATTATTCATGCTGAAAAAGCAGATAAGGAATTTGTGGAAAAGGGAGGTCGGTTTCAAGGCATTCAATTGTGGATCAATACACCAAAAGCTCACAAAATGGATGAGCCCTCTTATCAACCTATTACTAAGAACGAGATTGTATTGATTGAAAAGGAAGGCGTGGAATTTCGTTTGGTATCGGGCACGTATGAGGACAAAAAAGGGCCGGCTCATTCTGACGTAATTACAGCCATGATGCGCATGAAAAGCAGCAGCACTTTTTCGCTGAACTTTCCGGCCACTTATAACGTAGCTATTTATATTCTTGAGGGGCAAATGGGCATCAACGATACAGGAATGGCTGGCACCTTCGATCTTCTGAGTTTTGAAAACCAAGAAGGGGAGATTTTTTTAAGAACACTAAAAGATTCTAAATTGCTTGTCATGGCGGGAGAACCGATCAATGAACCTTTAGTGACTTATGGACCCTTTGTAATGACTTCACAAACTGAGATCATGGAAGCCATGCGCGACTATCGGGAAAATAAGATGGGATTTTTATACTAAAAGTGATTTAAAGCGCTCGCAACGAATAGCAATCTTTTCAAAAGCACTTTCTCAGAAATGCCCTGATGGCTTTTTGGGTGACTTTTGGTGATTCCAAAAAACCCATATGCCCATCGTGTTCAAGGTATAACACGGTTTTGTTTTTAATTAACTCCGATTGTTCGAGGAGTTGTTTGTAGGGCAGCACATTGTCTTGTTCCCCAATTACCATCATGATGGGATATTCCACCAAACCAAGAATGAGATCTCTGCGTGGACGGTCTTTCATACCATGCAGGGCGGCAATAATGCCTTGTTTGCCGGTATGTCTCGCAATTTTTGCTGCAAATGCAATTTCATTTTTCAGGTATTTCAGGTTCTTTGCGGCAAAAAGATTATGGATGGTGTTTTTTGTAAACAGATTCTTACTTGCCTTTACCAAATTGACGGCCCTCAAACGGTCTTGTTTTTTTTCATTCGTATCGGCATATGCAGTACTGTGAAACAAACACAAACCCCGCAACTGATCGGGAAAAAGATCGGCAAATGCCAGCGCCGCATATCCTCCCATGCTATGACCAATGATCACGTATTTTTTAAGTTTCAGGGAATCAAGAACCGCTTTTACACATTTTGCCATCAAATCCATACTATGCGCATATCCCAAACAAGGGGTATCACCGTGCCCGGGAAGGTCGATGGCAATCACGCGGTATGATTTGGCAAGGTCCAGTGGCAGGCTTCCCCAGAGTTCTTTGGAACCCAGAAAACCATGCAAAAGAACAACCACCCGCCCTTTTCCCTGGTCGCGGAAACTGATCTTTTCTCTTTTGAAGAAAGCGTTTTTTAAAGTGGTCATTTGCCTTCAAATTTACATTTTTTAGAGGGATTCATGCATTACCTGCAAAACCAATATTTAATAAATGCCCTCAGTCATACAAATTGGAAAATACTCTCCTGTATTCAACCGCTGAACCTTACAGATGTTCATGGATCAAGCGGAATTGTTGGGGAAATGTATAGTATATATTCCTTGAATTTTTTTTACAAATGGAAACAACTAGTTTGCTGCGTGAGCGATTGTAGTGGAAAGCCCACAGCCACGCCTGTCTCTTTGCGTGGCGAGGACTTGGAACGGAAAGCGCGACCCCTGAAGCAGAAAAACCAGGAATTGTTTTGTTAAGTTTTTCGCTTCAGGGGGCACGCCCTAAACAGAAAAACCAGGAATTGTTTTGGTAAGTTTTTCGCTACATTGGCGTGCTCATGAAGCGAAGTTCTCCCGTTTTTTGACAGGCTTCTGCTTCATGAGGGGCAGGCCCAAATCAGAAAAACCAGAAATTGTTTTTGGTAGGTTTTTCGCTTC
>JAQSCW010000053.1 GCA_029945625.1 bacterium | reverse complement strand
GATTTAAAAATAAACAATAATGGCACTGCTCTATAAGAGATTCTTCGCGCTGCAGTTTCACAGTGCAAAGCGCTCTGAATGACGATTTTCCCAAACCGTCATTCAGAGGCCGCTTAAAAAAAATGAGGGAGGCGGCCGAAGAATCTGTCACTGGGATTTAAAAATAAACAATAATGGCACTGCTCTATAAGAGATTCTTCGCGCTGCAGATTCATAGTGCAAAGCGCTCTGAATGACGTTTGTTTTTCTGCAGGAAAGAACGCGCTAAATCTCCTACTTCTCCACTGCAATTTTCAACACACCTTCTTGTTCTCCAATTATTACTTTTAAGAGATACATTCCTTCCGCCAAATCATCTACTTTGCTCAGAACCGTGAGCAGGCCTTTTTGCTGGAGCGAATTTTCTAAAATAATTTTAACCATCTTGCCGATCACATCAAAAAGTTCAATGCTTACTTCTTGTATTGTTTTTAAATCAAATTCAATATGAATCTGATCTCTTGCGGGATTGGGGTAGACTTTAATATTCGCATTTTGCAATTCAATGTCTTTAATGCCCACCGTCAAATTCAAAGGATTTATCCTCGCCGAATCCACCGTAAAATCTAAATTGTTGAAATTCTCAAAGCCTGTAATGATGATGCGGTGATAAGTGCCATTGGTATCCAGTCCCGGAATATCTACCAAAATATAATAATGCTCATTGGCCAAATTGGGAACCAGATTTGAAAGTGTGTACTGACCCTGTGCATTGGTTCGGCTTCTTTGTACCATTATGGCACCGGGATTGGTTCCGGCTTTTACAATAATATTTGAAATGCCTGCTCCGGGTGAGCCCGGCACCGAGTATCCCGGACCTTGTGTAATTTTTCCTGATAAAGTCGCTTTGCTTTTAAGATTATTATTGATGGTGATAATATTGATGTTTTGTATGGAAGGGTTATAACAATTATGATTGATCACTGCAGCGCTTTGCCAACTGGAAGAAGAGAGTCCGTATGTTTCAATCAAGTCTGTTGGAAATGGAAATGATTTTACCACATAAGAACCCGGAGTAACAGATGGAAAATTATAATTGGAAGTAATCACCAGGGAAGTATTAATAGAATCCCATTTACTGAGGTAAGGTTTGTATTTGTATAATACCACATTACCATTGGTTTGTCCGGTAGTGCTGGTTACTACGCCTGTAATTGCGGTGAGTGAATACACTATAATGCTTAAATTCGTCGGACTAAGATTCACACAATTCACCGAATTAGTTCCACTCAAACTAAATTGCGTAGTGGTAAGTGGCGTAATTGTAAAGCTACTTCCAGACAAATTACCTGGCATTAAAGTATAGCTTAGCGCTCCTGAAGGAGAAAGTACTGCCGAGCGACCCGCGCACAGGGTTGGTGTATTTGAAACCAAATTTAAAGTTGGCGTAATATTTACGCTGATGGTTTTCATTGATATATTACTGCAACCTGTGAGGGTATTGGTACCAAGAAGTGTATATGATGTATTTATTAAGGGTGCTGGATTGACACTTGTGCCGACCAAATTTCCGGGATTCCAACTATAGGTATTTGCTCCACCTGCAATTAAGGTTGCAGAAACACCGGTGCAGATTATTGATTTGGTGGTACTAGCCGTTACAAGTGGCAATGGATTTACCGAAACACTTAATGCCGCAGTGTTTGAACAAGTAGTGATCGCATCAGTTCCTCTCACATTGTAAAATGATGTGAATACAGGACTTACCACAATGGAATTAGTTTGCGCAGCGGTGCTCCATGTATATGTAGTAGCTCCACTCACATTTAGGGTGCTAGATCCTCCGGCACAATACACACTCGGATTTGCAAAAACGCTCATACTTGGCAAAGCATTGACAGAAATACTTTGAATGGCAAAATTCTTACACCCGTTCAAGTCTGTTCCCGTAACAGTATATGTGAGATTTACTGTGGGACTTACCACGTATGAGGCTTGACCTGTGCCGGTATTCCAAGTATATGTACTTGCCCCTGATGCCAAAAGATTTGCAGTTTACCAACACAAATCACCGTGCTACTTGGCGCAATGCTTACTGAGGGAAGAGAATTTACGATCACATTCACGGTCGCTGAATTGTTGCATCCTGCAATACTCGTTACCAAAAGTGAATAAATGCCGCTTGCTGAAAAGGTAACTGCCGTGATTGTTGGATTTTGAAGTGAGGATGAAAATGAATTTGGTCCTGACCATAAATAGGAAGAACCTGTAAATGAATTGGCACTTAAATACAAATTACTATTTATACAAACTCCCCCTCCGCTTAAACTAATGGTAGGTGTTGGATTTACCACAACGGTTGTACTCGCAGGAGCAGTGCAAGAATTTACTCCTGTCACAGTAACATTATAGACCCCACTATTTGCGGGTGCCGCCGAACTGATACTCGGATTTTGAATAGATGAAATAAAAGACAATGGTCCGCTCCACAAATAAGAAACACCACCGCTTGCAACTAAATTTAAATTTTGTGCATTACAAATGGGACTGTTATTTGAAATTGTTGGTGAAGGCACAGGTTTTACAATTATGCTGGCTGTAGCGGCTGCACTACATCCCAGAGCAGAGCCAAGAACTGAATATTGCTGAGTGCCCACCGGAGAAGCCGTAAACGAGATCCCCTGGACGCTGAGGCTAATCGAAGCGTTCCATGTATAGCTACTCGCACCACTTACTGTTAATGTCCCTGTCTCAAGCGGACAAATGGACACATTGCTCACCGCTAAAGTAGGATTAGGAACAAAATTACCTGCAATAGTTTTTGTACTTAAACATAAATTGGCATCGCGGCTATTTACGGTATAAACATAATTACCTGCCAGTGCTTGACTAACGGTTATGGTAGTTGTGCTTCCTGCTCCCACCCAGGTATAAGTATAAGCGGGCGTGCCTCCTGAATTTGAAGCTGTAAATGTAATGTTGGTTCCCGCGCAGGCGCTAGGAGAACTTGATGAAATGTTTAAAGTTAAGGTGGGGGGTTGGGTAATGGTTAATACAGAATTAACCTGACAAGCCGTGAGTGCATCGGTCACGTTCACACTCCAAGTACCAGCGCTTAAATTCGTTGGATTAGGCACTGAGCTTGTCGAAGTACCGTTGGTCCATAAATAGTTTTGGGAGCCTGAGCCTCCGGCAAGGTTTGAGATTGATCCTGTTGCCGTATTTGCTCCGTTGCAAATAATACTGGGACTTGCAGCAATACTACCTGATAACGGTATTAGTGGTGAAAAATATACAGTGCTATTAACTGCGCAATTTAATCCAGCATCTAACACAGTAATAGTTTGTGTACCTGGGCTTAAACCACCGGCAGTAGTTCCAGTAGTGCTTCCGGGCATCCATGTATACGAAAAAGGGCCAGTGCCGCCGCTAGCAATCGCGGTTGCAGAACCAAGACTGGCACAAGTAACAGAACTAGTATTGAAACTTAGGATGGGGGCATTGATCGTTACGGGCTGCTTAATTGTATCAGTACCGCCACCACAAGAATAATACAATATCAATTGTGCCGTATAAGTACCGGGTGCAGTATATGCGTGAATAGGATTTGCAATTGTGGCAAGGTTTGCAGGGCCACTCGCAGGATCTCCAAAATTCCAGACCATTCCTGTGAGAGAAAAAGTCCCCATTCCGGGGCATCCTGGCACAATGCCCCCCGGGCTGTATGGCGAAGAAAAAGAAGCAGACAAACAATTTGAAGGATTATTTACAGTGTAAGTAAATGGAAAACTTGGGGGTGGTTGGTAAAAATAATTGGAAACAAAATTAGGAGTATTCCAACTTGAGCTTTTAGGATAAAGAGAGAAGCTGACAGCGACATAGTTACAGGCTGCTCCTGCCCCGTTAGGATTATCAATGGCACCTACAGTATTACCGTTAATCCATCTCGCACCGTATATTTTGCCATTTGAAGCTAACTGCAGAGGACCCATTAATCCTACCGTGGGTATTGTATACGAAGATGCAATTATAGCAGTGCTGTTTGTCCCAGCGCATAAGTTCCATTGGCGTAAGTCAGCGTTTGAGGAATTCGAATTCAGTTGCGTTCCATAGAACTTCGTACCGTCGGGAGAAAATTCACATCCGTATGCGCCCCCTAAGCTGCTGGTAAAGGGGCTCGCAAAAAGGGTTAATTGGTTAGAAATAATCCCCGTACTCTTATCAAAATCAAAAATCTCGAAAAGTGGATCTGTATTATTCCAAAAACCTAACATATTATAATTTCCTGCCCCAAGTTTCTTCCCGTTAGGAGAAAATTTAAGGCATCCATAGTCTCTATATCCTTGGTTTACAGTAAATGTATAATTGATGGTGCTGGCAGCTGAAATTACTGCGGTGGTATTTATCCCAGTGCTTGTTAGGAGATAGGCCCGAAAATTCGGGGTTACGCTCCCTGATAGACCTGAAGCCGGGTAAAACCACTCTTTGGTAACTAACCAAATGTCAGAGCCGTTGCAATGCATGGTGGCCGCCATTCGGCCAGAAGTATAGCCTGTCCATAATACCACATTTTTTAATGTAACTGATCCCTGACCCGCGGCAAGACTCATATCAACGATGGCATAATAGATGGATGTAGTGGAATTGGTCATTGAACCAATAACCGAACTTTCCTGTGAAAAAATATAGTATAAGTTATTACTTAGTGGTTTTTTCACAATAAAGGCACCCTGACTACCAGATGTACCTAACAGGTTCCCCATATTTGAAGGAACAGTTGTTAAACTACTTCCATTAGCCATAACTAAGTGCAATGAATTCCATACGGTGACACCATCTGTGTAGAAAAGGAGATTGCCTGAGCCATTTGAAATTGTTGCGCCGGAATACCAAGAGTTAATTTGACCATTTGTCAAAATAGATGGGGGACTAGTCATAAAGTCCAAGCCCGCCCCGTTTCCAAAATACCATTTCTTTGTTTCGTTTTGGGAAAAAAGGGGCACGTAGCAAACTAAAATCATGCACTGTAAAGAAAAGAGAAGGAAAAAGGAACTAAAGTAATTCTTCATTTTTTGTTTAAGTATACAGATTCCAAGACTTATCATACACAGGTTTAAACAACAAAAGACCACCCCTTTTCAAACGCCATAAGCAAAAATTAATGCAATTCACCATGACAAATGGTTATTGAAATGAAAGGTGTCAAATAATTCAATTTACTGAATTGTACCACCACCAGCATTAACATTTATAGAATAAGAAACGCCGCAAGGCGCACCATCCGAACCTGATAGGGTACTACTTCCTGTCCAAAAAGTTGAGGCAGAAGTCTCAGCGGTACTAGTTGTCGCCCCTCCAATATCATAAACATCAATAGCTATGTCATAAGCTGTTGCACAACAAGCTCCGCCAATTAGAGCCCTGTTTGAAGCAGGAATAGTTAAGGTGCCCGTGCGCAATATAACGCATGAAGCATCATAAACTGTGTATTTCAATGTCACCTGGCAGTTCAATAAATTACTGAAAGATAAAGGACATGTAGTCTGGGCATTAGATTCGAAACCTAAAAGAACAAAGGTGAGAATCAGACTTAATATTAATTTTGTGATTGTTTTCATGATTTACATTTTAAAGTTTTAATTTGAAAAGTATAAATTGGTGATCTTGTACTCTTCTTAATTTCTTGCGAATAAACTTGAAGGATTGAATATCCGATGAGATGTGTTTTTTGATATTTTAAAGTCATATACCTCCTTTCTTGTATTATGGTTTTAACAGCCCATTTTAATCAGCGCAATAGTTGCTTCATATAAACAATCTGATGAATATTTTATCCAAGAGTTCTCTGGGAATATTTTATAAGCTTGATTGTTCGCATTTTCAGCACAGTTAAGCTAATTTACAGAAATGAAATGTTAAATCATTAAATTTTAACATAATGATAGCGAAAGGAATAAAAGCATCCTTCACCAAGTGCCAAATATTACCTTTTTTTTCGTCTCGTCCTGCAATGCCTTTCTCGCGAATTTGTACGTTAGCATTTGCGCCTGCTAATCCCTGCATAGATAATTAAAGTATTATTTGTTTCAAACTCCTCCAAACTAATCTTCACAGTCCTTTGCTCTTTCCTGTTGAGCTTTAGTCCTGCCGGAGTCAAGAGCCAAGACAACAGGATGCAAGACAGAATGTGCTATACCACCTACCTCTGAATCCTGTTTTTTTTTACACCGTCATTCAGAGGCCGCTTAAAAAAAATGAGGGAGGCGGCCGAAGAATCTGTCACTGGGATTTAAAAATAAACAATAATGGCACTGCACTATAAGAGATTCATCGCGCTGCAGAGTCACAGTGCAAAGCGCTCTGAATGACGTTTTTTTTCACCGACATTCAGAGGCCGCTTAAAGAAAAATAAAGGAAGCGGCCGAAGAATCTATTACTGTGTTTGAAAATAAACAGCAGTGTTACAGCAAGACGACAGATTCATCGCGCCCCAGTTTCACAGTGCAAAGCGCTCTGAATGACGATAGTTTTTTAACCGTCATTCAGAGGCCGCTTAAATAAAAATGGTGGAGGCGGCCGAAGAATCTGTCAAGCGATTTGAAAATAAAGCTGAATATCACTACTAGGTATAAGATTCTTCGCGCCTCAGTTTCATAGTGCAAAGCGCTCTGAATGACGATAGTTTTTTAACCGTCATTCAGAGGCCGCTTAAATAAAAATGGTGGAGGCGGCCGAAGAATCTGTCA
>JAQSCW010000052.1 GCA_029945625.1 bacterium | reverse complement strand
TGAGGGGTCAGTTTAGAGTGAAATGTAGGGGTCTGTTTGAGTGAAATTTCCAACTGATGCACAATTTATAGATGCGGAGCAAATGCTTCGTGATGTAGAAATGAATAAATTTCGAGGCTATGTTGATAGAGAATTGTATAAATGCGAAGATGGTCAATGGTCTAATATTGTTCGTTTCGATAGTAAAGAAACTATGACTGCTTTTTTGGATAGATTAAAAGAAGTTAAACCTGAAGGTTTTAAAGCGTATGGTTCAATGATAGATTTTTCATCTGCTAGGCTGGAATTTTTCACCAAACTAATTTAAGTAAAATGGAATTTGTAGGCATAGCAAAATTTAAAATCAAACCCGAATTTACAGATGCTCAAATGCTGGAAGCAGAAAAAGGAATTCAAGAAGCAATGAAAACTCAAAAAGGATTTTTAAGACGGAATTTAGGAAAATTTGAAGACGGATTTTGGATTGTAACCATAAACTGGGACAGCAAAGAAAACGGTTCAAAATGGACAGAAAACTCTAAGCAATTTGAAGCAGTTCAAAAACAACATTCTATGTTGGACTTCTCAACAATGAGAATAGAATTTTATCAAAATCAAAAAATTAATTAATCTTAAAATCAAAAAAATGAACAAAATCAAACTTTTAACAGTACTTATAGCAATGTTTGCTATCACAACTTTAGCGACGGCACAAACCCAAAAACAAACTTCTAAAAAGTCGCAAACAGTTTATGTAGAAATAGGGAAAATGAAACTGAAAGAAGGGGTGACTGATGAACAATTTGTTGCCATTGAAAAAAATATCCGAAAAGGAATAATTAACAAGCAGCCCGGCTTTATTAGTCGTGAATTTGGAAAAGATACCGAGGGTTTTTGGCATTTCAGAATTTGTTGGACAAGCAAAGAAGCAGGTGATGCTTGGACACCCATTTTTCAAAAAGACCAAAATGGTCAAGCAATGATGAATGCTTTGGACTTTAGCACTGTAAGACAGGAACATTATGCTGTGGTAAATCCTTAATAAGGAAAACTTAACCTTCTTTTAACAAGTGAACTTACAAGTCCCAAATCCGAGCCATATCCTTTGCATCTTCAAGGATTTCGTTCATATTTGGTCTGGAAGGGAGTACTTAACCGGAAAACCCCTGATAAAGCCTTATTTATCTGGGGTTCGTTGGTTCGATAATCTTCTCGCAAAATTCAGAAACGTCTATTTTCAAGTTTTACTTGTTCGAGGCAGGAAGCTTAGTAAAAAATAAATGATATCTTTAATCAAATTTAAGGGGTCAATTTTTTCAGTTGAGCTTAAACTAAGAACAATATGAAAATTAGAAAAAACGACTTCCTTCTTTCCTTAATTATATTCACTGTTTTAGTTTTGATTGTAGTATTCTCGTTAACGAATATTTATGAGATTAAAACTAATTCTAAAGGAGTTGTTCATTCATATGAGGTGAAAATGGATTTGGCGAACAATTTTTCCCTATTAAAAGATGTTGAAACAAGTGCAAGGGGTTTTGCATTAACAGGTAACAAAGATTTTAAAGAGCCAGCCGATTTAGCAATGCCTGCAATACAAAAAAACATATCGCATTTACGGACCTTGCTTCAAGATGATCCAATTCAATTAGTAAAACTCGATTCACTTAAAGAACTTATTGACTTGAAAACTGCAAGCGTTATTGAAATTATTAACGCAAGAGAGAAACTAGGTTTAAATGCGGCGTCTGAAATTGTTTCTACCCAGAGGGGTAAAATTGCTATGGACAATATACGCAAGCTCTCTGATAGAATGGCGGAAATTCAGGGGAAATTATTAATTGAAAGAAAAAGAATTGCCGCTGATAGTTATTTCATTGCTCAACTATTCGCTGTTGTAGGGGGCATTCTCGCCATTTTAATTGCCATCCTTCTATTGATTATTAACAACAGATCTTTAAAACTGAAAACTACTCTTCTGAGCTCCGAAGCAAAATATAAACAAGCATCTCTATATTCACGAAGTTTAATTGAAGCATCTCTCGACCCTCTTGTTACAATTTCGCCCCTAGGAAAAATCACCGATGTAAATGATGCATCAGCAAAAGTAACAGGTGAAACAAGAGAAAAATTGATTGGCACAGACTTCTCTGATTATTTTACCGAGCCTGAAAAAGCACGTGAAGGATATAAGCAGGTTTTTGAAAAAGGATTTGTTTCCGATTATCCGCTTACTATCCATAACAGAAATGGAAAATTGACCGATGTATTATATAACGCATCAGTTTATAAAGACGATAAAGGAAAAGTATTAGGAGTATTTGCAGCAGCACGCGATGTTACAGTACAAAAACAAGCATCTCTATATGCACGAAGTTTAATTGAAGCATCTCTCGACCCTCTTGTTACAATTTCGCCCCTAGGAAAAATCACCGATGTAAATGATGCATCAGCAAAAGTAACAGGTGAAACAAGAGAAAAATTGATTGGCACAGACTTCTCTGATTATTTTACCGAGCCTGAAAAAGCACGTGAAGGATATAAGCAGGTTTTTGAAAAAGGATTTGTTTCCGATTATCCGCTTACTATCCATAACAGAAATGGAAAATTGACCGATGTATTATATAACGCATCAGTTTATAAAGACGATAAAGGAAAAGTATTAGGAGTATTTGCAGCAGCACGCGATGTTTCTGAACAAAAAAGAACTACTGAAAAATTGAAAGAGGCAAGAGTAGCTGCGGATTTGGCAACAGTAACGGCAGAAGATGCAAAACTGGTTGCCGAAAATGCATTACACTCAAAGCAGCTCTTTTTGGCGAACATGAGCCATGAAATTCGCACACCAATGAACGCAATTCTTGGTTTTACCAAAATACTCTTGAAACAAGATGTTGAACCGAAGCAAAAAGAGTATCTGGATGCTATAAAAACAAGTAGTGATGGATTACTAGTCCTCATTAACGACATTCTTGATTTAGCAAAAGTAAATTCCGGAAAAATGACATTTGAAGAAACACCCTTCAAAATGGAATCTTCAGTAACCACCATGCTTCAGGTTTTTGAGTTTAAAATTCAGGAAAAGAATTTAGAGATTGTGAAAGAATATGACAACAGAATTCCGAAAGTGTTGTTAGGCGATGCAGGGCGTTTGCACCAGATACTTTTAAATCTTTTAAGTAATGCTATAAAGTTTACAGAAATTGGAAAAATTACAATAGCTGTTGGATTATTGAAAGAAGATGAAGAAAAAGTAATAATTGAGTTTGCAATTACTGACACGGGGACAGGGATACCAGAAGATAAATTAGTTTCCATTTTTGAAAACTTTCATCAGGCAACAAGTTCCACTTCAAGATTATTTGGTGGTACCGGCTTAGGGCTTGCCATATGTAAACAATTAATAGAAAAACAAGGCGGAACTATTTTAGTAAAAAGTAAAGTTAATGAAGGCTCAACCTTTAGTTTCACATTAGGTTTTCAAAAAACCAGTACAGAGATTAAAGTAGAAAGTACAGGAGTGGAATTGGATAATGATATTAAAGTGATAAAAGTATTGTTAGTTGAAGATATTAAATTGAATCAATTATTAATGAAAATAGTTTTGGATGATTTTAAATTCAAATACGATATAGTGGATAATGGTGAAATTGCGATAGAAAAAATGCAAAAAGAAGCTTATGATATTATCTTGATGGACTTGCAGATGCCCGTAATGAATGGATTTGAAGCCACAGAATATATTCGCAAGGTACTAAAATCAAAAATTCCAATTATCGCTCTAACAGCTGATGTGACAACCGTAGATTTAGAAAAATGCAAAGCGGCAGGCATGAATGATTATGTTTCCAAACCACTTGACGAGCGAATTTTATACTCCAAAATGATTCAATTATTAAAACGTTAAACGTATACCTGAGACGTAAAAATAATTTTTGACCGGTCTTTTGCTAAACTTAAACAAATTGATCGTCTCTGGCAGGGACAGGGATTTAGAACAAATTACACTATGAAGAAGAGAGGTTATTTCAATAAAGCGCACAGTCATTATCAATCATTATCATCCTGCAGGAGATGACGTACATGTTCAGGACCAACTTTTTGCCGTATGCCGTGAGATTTTCTAGGGTAAACTATAAATAACTCGACAGTCGACCAATGAGGGTATCAGCGGGGCCCCTTTATTAAGATTCTCTGTGCCTGAAAATCATCCATCAAGTTCCCTAATTTCAAACGTACACAAAGTATGCACCGCAGAAACCTTTTCGAACCATTTAGAGAGGCTTTTGCACTCTGGTGCTTAAAGGAACGGGACACGAATTCTGTCTGAACGCAAAATTCACAAATTTTAAGTTTCACATTTCACAACCTCTGAGCGAAAATGAGAGCAGGCCGGTGTCTCACTGTTTAACTTTTGTAATTAAACATAGTTTAACATGATCTTCGTCAATTAACAAGCACCCACGAGGCCGTACATTTGCACGTAAAACATACCTCAAACAGGGCTGAGATAGCCCTATCTGCAAAACACTAACTATGCTCCAAATAAATTGCATAACCCCACGACTACTTAAAAACAAACGATAAAATCTACCTATGAAAAAGCATATTAAAGTATTAGGGCCCGGATGCGCCAAATGTAAAACCACCTACAACAATGTAGTAGAGGCTGTAAAACAAACAGGTGTTGATGCCGATGTTATCAAAATTGAAGACATCGAAGAAATGATGAAATACAATGTGCTCACTACTCCTGTATTACTGATTGATGACGTTGTTAAAGTAAAAGGCAGAGTGGCCGACATAAACGAAATAAAAACATTCTTAACCACCTAACATAACTCCACATGGCAATACAAACACTTGTGAAAGAAATCTGCCCTACCACCACGCAAGAGTGGGTTAAGAAGGGGGCTCTTTTGGTGGACGTTCGCGAACAGGACGAAGTAGCAGTGCTAGCTTACGATGTTCCTAACATTATAAACATTCCTCTAAGTGTATTTGAAGAACGCTTTACAGAAATACCAAAAGACAAGGACGTGGTAGTGGTTTGTAAAAGCGGAAGCAGAAGTTTAAGAGCCGCCGGATTTTTAATAAATCATGGCTATACCCATGCGGTAAATATGGAACATGGCATGATTCGTTGGGCGCAAAAAGGGTTTCCAACTAAAGGAGATACTTCATCTGCTCTAGAAAACACACAAAGCAGCGGATGCTGTGATACAACTGATAGGTCATCCGAATCATGTTGCACACCGACAAATGAAAAAGAAAAACTAAAAATGAGTGACTTAGGGAATAGCTGCGATTGCAGTAAACCTAATTGCTGCTAAATTTTAAGAAATGTTTGATTGGCTTCAATATTTCGCCGATGGGTTAATTTACAACGTTTTGAATCTAACGCAGGGCTCAAAAATGGGCGATGCGTTAAACTTCTTTGTATTTGATACCATAAAGATTTTTATCCTTTTGGGATTCATAACCATCTTTATGGGAATAATAAATTCGTATTTCCCGATAGATAAAGTCCGTGATTTTTTGACGAAACGTAAGTGGTATAGTTTAGATTATTTCTTAGCATCATTCTTTGGAACTATTACTCCTTTTTGTTCATGCTCCTCTGTGCCTTTATTCATAGGTTTTGTAAAAGGAGGTATTCCATTAGGTGTTACCTTAGCATTTTTAATCTCATCGCCATTGGTGGATGCTGTTTCGGTCGCCATGTTCTTAGGTATGTTCGGATGGAAAGTAACAATGGTATATGTTGTAAGTGGAATTGTTTTATCAATGATAGCCGGATACATTCTTGGTAAATTAAAATTAGAACATCTACTAACCGATTGGGTTAAAAAAATATTAGAGAATAAACAAGTTGCAGATGAAAGCTATGAAGAAGAGAAACAAACCTTCTTGCAGCGTTTACCCGGTATAGGTAAAGAAGCATTAGGTATCGTAAAAGGTGTTTCCTTATACATTGTTATTGGAATTGCTATTGGTGGTGTAATGCATGGCTATATTCCAACAGGGTTTTTTGAAGCGTATATCAGCAAAGAAAATCCCTTTGCTGTGCCCCTTGCAGTAGTAGTTGGTGTTCCAATGTATAGTAATGCTGCCGGAGTTTTACCCATTATGCAGGTATTGGTTCAAAAAGGAATTCCAATTGGTACGGCAATTGCCTTTATGATGGCAGTTGTGGGCCTTTCCATTCCGGAAGGTCTATTGCTAAAAAAGGTAATGAGCACAAAAATGCTTCTTATATTTTACGGAGTTGTTGCAACGTGTATTATTATATCGGGGTACGTATTCAATGTAATTCTATAAAAAAACAAAGCATGAAAAACACAATTTTGATATTTTCAGCAGTAGCAAGCATCTTTTTAGCAGCTTGTACTAACAGTGAACATAAAACTGCTCCTTTAGAAACAACTAGCGCTGTTGCTAAACAGAATAGACTGGAAGTGGTTTGTTTTCATGGTACCCGTCAATGTGAAACCTGCATAAATATGAAGACCAACACAAAAACTGCACTGGACAAATACTTTTCTGCTCAACTAATAGATAGCAGTATTGTGTTTTCAATTGTTGATGTGGACGATGTTAAAAACGAACAAGTAGCTGAGAAGTTTCAAGCCACCGGAACTGCATTAATGATTAACAAAGTAGTGAATGGTAGAGATAGCATTATTGATTGGAGCGATTTTGCTTTTGAAAAAGCAAATGAAGAAAGTACATATATATCCGAGCTAAAAACGAAGATTGAAGCTGTATTAAAATAATGCCATGACAGAAACAATTTACCAATGGATGAACAGCAGCCACTTTCCTGTGATCTCTGCACTATTGTTAGGCATTTTAACAGCAATTAGTCCCTGCCCCTTAGCCACCAACATAGCTGCTATTGCTTATATCTCAAAAAATAATTCAAATGGAAAAAAGAACATTATCATAAGTGGTTTACTTTATACCTTGGGTTTGGCCACAACCTATACCGGAATTGCTTTAGTTATAATTTTTGGTGCAAGCAAATTTCATGTGGCAAAATTTTTCCAGGGAAATGGCGAAAAATTTGTGGGACCCATTATGGTGATTGTTGGTTTAATTATGCTGAATGTTATTAAACTCCACTTTTTAGGTAAATCAAACTTCACTGAAAAATGGAGCGACAAATTTAAAACGAAAGGTCTACTTGGGGCATTTCTATTGGGGGCTCTCTTTGCCATGGCCTTTTGCCCCTATAGCGGAGCCCTCTACTTCGGAGCGCTCATTCCGTTGAGTATTTCAAATGACGCGAGTTTTATTTACCCCATTGCCTATGCAGTTGGTGCTGGAACATTGGTGCTCTTTTTTACCGGAATTATTGCTTTTAGTATTTCGCAATTAGGAAAATATTTTAAAGTCATTCAAAAAACAGAAAAAGTTATGCGAATTATTGCTGGACTTTTATTTGTACTTACTGGTTTGTATTATATTTTCATCTATTTAAAAGTTATTGAGTAATGAAATTAAAGTTAACGCTACTTCTAATAATATCTGTGAACATTTCGTTTGCGCAAAATCCATCCCTTAAAGTATTGGATACTGATTTCTCAAAAGGTAGATTACAAAATGTACAAACCATTACGTTAAATGATGCCGTTAAACTGCATGGTCATTTATGTGATGGATTGGTGGTAGGCTTCTTGGAGTTAAAGGAAGCCCTTTATAAATTATATCCGGATAGTAGTATCGACAGAACTAATAATAGGATTGTAAGTAAACCTTCTCCTTGTTTAACCGACATAGCCATTTTTATGACCGGAGCAAGATACCAATACAATACTTATTATGTTTCAGACAGCATCAAATATCAGTTTATTGTTCAACGGATAGATAATGATAAAACATTTGGTGTAAAGTTAAAGCCGGGGCTGATGCCCACTTCTATTGATAGTTTGGGGAGATTAGCCACCAAGGGCGAACTAGACGCTTGTGGTATTGATAGCCTCAGGAAGTTAGAGAGTCAATTTTCAACCTTTATACTCTCCCAAAAACCTCAAGACCTCTTTATTATTGAGGAAATCAAAAACTACAAATGGTTACCTGTTCTAAAAGGGAACTTCCTGAAAACAGATATTTTGAACAAAAAGCTACAAAACTGTTTGCCGAAATAAAACAATCCCATTCGTCCGGAAAATTTACTAATTTGCCTTTAAGGTTATAAAGTGGTCTGGAAGGGCGCACTAAGACGGAAATTCCTTGACAAAGTCCTATTTATCAGAGCTTCGTTGGTTCGATAAAGTAGCCGAGAAATAGAAGATCTTTTATTTTCAAGTTGTATTACGTTCGAGTACGGAAAGGGCTATGAAAATTAATACTTGCAGCAAGAATAAATTAGAGACTGTTAAGAATTTTGTGTAATCAGCTGATACTAGATTTTGTATCTTTCTTCAAAAGTAACTCCTAGAAAAAGATGACCCTATTTCGCTTTCGACTTCTCTTCTTCTTTATTCTTTTTGTCTAAATCACTTTGTTTTTTTGCAGCATCCTTTGCTTCTTCTTTTTTGATATCTTCTTTCTTAACCTCTAACTTTTTTTCAGCTTTATTCCTATCGCTTTCTTTTTCCTGTAGATTTTCCTTGGCCTTTCTGGTATCCTCTGCCCTATCATCGGTTTTGTTTTGAGATTTTCTTAAGTCATCCGATTTATCATCCGTTTTGCTTTGCGCTTTCCGTTGTTTCTCCGCCTTATCATCAACCTTAGATTGAGCTTCCCTCATTTCTTCATTTTTGCTATCCACTTTATTTTCTGCCTTTTTGATTTCCTTATTTCTTTGTTCAATTTTTTTATCTTCTTTCATTTTGATTTTTGTCGAATCACTTGATGTTTGTGCAAAGCCGGAACCGGTAGAAATAAGTATACTTACAGCAGCAAGCAGCCCTGTTTTTTTTAATGTTTTCATAACTTAATTTTTATGCAGCAAATGCTTTGTTACTGCGGCACAAAGTTGATATTTATGTCATGAAACGTGTTGCACTTTCCGTTCAATTCTTTACATCTATCACAGGTACTTGCGACTATTTTTCAAATCAAGAAAATTTAGGCGACAAATCGCAACAACACATTCTCCGGCTTTTCACTCGTAAAATCTTAACGAAAAAGACGTTCTACTCGCGGTGAATAAACTTCATGGTCCTAATGCGGTTGTTTGCATCGGTGAGTTTCACCAGATAATTGCCCGATGGCCGACCAAGCAAATCAATATTTATTGTTGCTTCATTACTGGTTGTCTTGAATACCTGCTCACCAAGCATATTAAATACGATAAGGGTGTTAATACCTTCCAGACCGTGGATGCAAGTTTTATTATTGACAGTGGGATTGGGATACAATTCCACACGTGCATCAGCGCTATTTTTAGTAATTCCTGTACAATCATCTACCTTCAAAAAAAGAGAACCTTTACCATTACAACCGGCCGCATCGAATGCGTTTATTGAATAGGACTCATCAGCCAAGGGCAATACCAACAGACTACCATTAGCCAGAGCCGGCAGATTGTTGCTTGTTGAATTACTCCACACATAGATACTCGCACCACTTGGTGTTAAGAGCAATTGATCGTCTTTGCAAATAGTACTGGTGGTAGGGCTCACCGTAATAGTACCATTCAATACAGGTTCAATTCCATAATAGGCGGGTCTGCCCACCGAAAAAGTACCTCCTGCCAAAGGGAGAATTCCAAATCTGTTTCCCGGCACTCCATCAGAGTAGCGCACGCAGCCCATGGTAGATAAATTAGGATTGGGAATCCCCATGCCAATATAATAATCGGTATTGCCAAGCAGAACGCGTGGCGGAGTAAAAGTAAAAGTTTGAAAAGTCCCAGGCATTCCCGGAGCCACTACCATCGTATTTGAATAGGCAATCATTGTTCCGTTTTGATCAAGCAATACCCCGTACACCATATCATTTATTCCTGTTGAAGAAATAGCAAGGCGCAGCGTACGCATGGTAGAGGCGGCTCCAAAATTAAATTTACCGGCGAGTATTCCCTGAAATGCCACGGGTTCAAAATAATTGCCGGCGGGTGGACCATGTCCTGCCTCCGTACAAGTGACGCTTTGTGTCCAGCTTAAATTATTATTAGCCGCATACTGATCGTTAGGAATAGAAACCACCAGGGTATTGCTTCCCAACGCGGTGGGAGTGAATGCAGCGAAGGAAACCGTTCTCACTGTACCGGGAATAATGGAAGGAATAATTTGTGTATCGGTAAAACTATTAGCTCCGGTAATGCTTAACGACACCGGTACATTACTGAGGGTGTTAATACTAATATTTCTCACAGTAGCTTGCACAACCTGACTGGCGTGCAGACCTTCCGCAACTTTTCCGGGTGCCAACAGAACATCTATACCTGCCTCATTAGTTGCAGTGTTACTTACACCAAAAACAAAAGTTGGGCGGTAGGCCGTGGTGCTCATGGTATTGAGCGCCGAAGTTTGTGCCACCTGACCCTTTATGACTCCAAACGAAGTGGATGCAGCGCCGTAAGAATAAAGCGATATGGGTGTAGATGAAACTCCCGCTGTCCAGCTAAAAGCCACATACAAGCCTCCACCTGTATAAGTAAAGGGTGCTGACAAGGTATTGATCACATCGGTACTATTTGTTGTGGCTGCAATGAAGCTTGGCCCCAAATACACATTCGACATGCCCGAAATGCAGGAAGAAAAGCTGGAGCCTTTAGAGTAAGTAAGGTCGTTTGTATTTTGCAGATAAACACTCATGGTGCCGGAAGCAACCGAATTTGCATTGCCGTAAAAAAGATGAATTCCAAAAGAAGTGATTGTTGTACCTGTTAACGCTGCCAGTTCGGAAGCCGTAATAAGATAACAGGCATTTGTATAAGGTTGTACGAATAATTCAATGGGTAGGCTTGAGGGGATAATCTTAACATACGAGGGAGCTCGCACAAAAATGGTGGATTGTGCGTAGGTGAGTTTAGCAGAAAAAAGAATGGCAAAAAATGCCACTAAGAGGGTTAATTTTTTCATGTTGATTTTTTTTTTGTAAAGATCGTAAAAACAGATGATTGTGCCAAACAGGTGAACATCGCATGAATAGGAGGCAGAGCGCACAAACGTGAGGGAACGTAAATATGGTTTCTTGGTAACAGAATAACGTGCAATATAGTGACTAAGTAAGTAATTTGATTTAGATCAAACTAAATTATCGGAAACAGTAAAAAAAAATAAACAAAGCAAAATTCAGGGCTACTTCAAAATGCCTTATTTCGCTTATTTACCTTGAATAACTCTCAGCAACACCGCTATAATCGCGATCACCAAAAGTAGGTGAATTACCCAACCGGCATTGTAGCCAATAAATCCGATAGCCCATCCGATCACTAAGATCACAGCTATCATGTACAGTAAATTTCCCATGATTATTTGTGTTTTTTTGGTTTAGTTTTAAGTTCTTACTTCTTTGTTTTATCGGCATTGGTGTCTATACCTGTTCGATCAGGATCCACTTCCCGCTTCGGTTTGCTAAATTTGTGCGATCCGCTTTCCTTTCCACCTGTTTCCGTGCTATCCGCGTCATCATCTGAGCCACTTTTGTCTGAATCAGAATCCGGTAAGGTTGGGTCGTCAGTTCTGGATGGCCTCTCCTTCGGTGTTTCACTTTTCTTTCTCTTTTTCATTTTATTTACTTCAGCGTTAAAATTTTTTAAATTTTATTCAACTCTGTTTTTAACTATTCAGAGTGAATACATAAAATGATTAGTCGCCGAATTTTACTTAAAGTTAAACAAAACAAGTACGCATTGAAATGATTACACGCATAGTTTCTCCTGACAGTTGTCACCACACAACATCTAATTAATAGGAATATCACATATCGCAAACCCTCTTAATTTTCATCTTTTACGCTGTAAGGCCCAGTCCTCCGCGGGCGGCAGCATTCCCGAATTTCCGTAAGTTAAGATATATTATTAAATCTGTTTCGTGCTTTTCCGTCACCCAAATATGGAATATATGTAACGTATCTTAAGAATGATGTAAGGTCCCGCGTTCGGAATGGAAGAAACGTTGCATGTCAACGCTCATCACTTTTGATACAGCTACCGTTTTTGTTTACAACAATGTTCTAAAAAAAACGAGCTGAAAAATTCAGGTCCCCGGAAATTTTTAGCAACCCGGCTTTTTTATACCAAGATAATTAATGTAAGGTGTGTTGGGAAAATCAGCAAAAGGTTTCACTTGGAAACTATTGGGAACAGCCTCCTCCCTTTCTTCCTTAATTGTTGGGGCAGAAACAATTCCCATGTTTAGGTTCTCATTTTTAGAATTTTCACTGCACCTTACAAATGAAATCGTAATTAATGACAGGATAATTAGTAGTGTTTTCATGTTATGATGTTGGATGTTATTAATTCCCGCGCTTGTTGCCACTCAAAGGTAAGACTTCTTCTCGCGGTTACTTGTTATCCGGTAGTTATTGTCCTGTTAATGATCTGTTAATGAATGCCAGATCCGCCAGAAAATGGCTAATTTCGCGAACGCATGAACCTTAACCGCACGTATCTTTTTATACTGTCATCTTCGGTGGCCTTGCTAATCGTGCTCCTCATTCAACTAAATTGGATCCTGCAAACCGCACACATAAAAGAAGAATTATTTAACGAAAAAGCAAACATGGTGCTCACGCGAACTGCAGAAGCTTTGTCTATCGATTCGGTAACATTTAATAATTTAGAAGTTACGGGAGGCGCAATGGGCGTGCGAAAGGTGGACTCCTTGTTTAATCACTATATGAAACTCTATAACATTCATATTGACTATTATTTTAAAATCTTTCCAACCCCATTTCAAAGTGAGAACAAAAGCGGCCTAACCAATTTTGGCTTACCACTTAAAGCTGATTCCTTCCAACAGTGTGTAAAGGAAAAATCGGGCAAAAGAGGGATTGATTTAAAACTTATTTTCCCCGATAAAAAACAATTTATCATGGAGGAAATGGGCAGCCCCTTTTTTGCTTCTGCTATTTTAATTCTGGTTGTGGGCATACTTTTTTGGCGAACCTCCGTCTCCTTGCTCAGAGAGAAACAGATTTCTGAGAATACAAGAAACTTTCTAAATAACATGACCCACGAATTTAGAACTCCCATCACCAATATTGCGCTCGCAGGAAAAATGATCACAAAGGATGGCATCTTTAGACAAGAAGATAAGATCAGACATTACTCATCCATTATTCTTGAAGAGAACGAAAAATTAAGACTTCAGGTTGAAGAGGTTTTAAGTATGGCGGCGCTTGAACGGGGTGAAATTCCTTTGCAAAAAACTTCACTCGATCTCCATGAACTCATCCACCATTCAGTGAAATGCTTGAACCTGCAACTGGAGAACAAACAGGGAATTTGCAAAGTAACTTTAGAAGCAGAAAGTCATATGATACTGGGCGATAAAACACATCTTATCAATGCCTTATGCAATTTGATCGATAACGCGATTAAATACGCGAAAGAAAAACCTAAATTAGAACTCAAATCTTACAACAGCGGTTCTCAACTTCTTATTGCCGTTTCTGATAATGGCCCCGGCATAGAAAAAGAATTTCAACGGAAAGTATTTGAAAAGTTCTTCAGAGTGCCAACAGGTGATGTGCATGATGTGAAAGGCTTCGGCCTCGGATTGTCTTACGTTAGGAAGATCATTGAATTGCATGGAGGAAACATTGAATTAACGAGCGAAGTTGGCAAGGGAGCTACATTTTTAATAAGTTTAACGTATGTCTGATGAAAAACAAAGAATCTTGCTGGCAGAGGACGATCTTAATTTGGGCGTGCTGCTGGTTGATTATTTGGAAGCAGAAGGTTTTGAGGTAAAGTTGTGCAAGGATGGCGAATTGGCATTAAAACTTTTTAACCATCAAAAATTTAACTTGTGTTTGTTGGATGTGATGATGCCCAAAATGGATGGCTTTTCGTTGGCAAAGGAGATCAGACGGAAGAACGAAATTATCCCTATCATTTTCATTACGGCCAGGTCGTTGCGAGAAGACAAACTGAAGGGCTATGGCCTGAACGCAGACGACTACATCATCAAACCATTTGATGAAGAAGAATTACTCTGGAAAATCAAGGCAATACTCCGAAGATTCCCATTAAATCTAAATGAAAGAAAAGCAGAGATTAATTCACTGGGACATTACGCCTTCGACTTTTCTAATCAATCGTTATCACATGACGGTAAAACGCGGCGGATCACTGAAAAGGAAAGTGACATTCTCAACTATTTATGGGAGCATCGCAATAAAGTGATCAAAAGAGAAGATGTGCTAAAGGCCCTTTGGGGGGAGAACAATTATTTCTATGGCAGAAGTTTGGATGTATTTATCACGAAGATTAGAAAATACCTGAAGGACGACCCCACACTCACCATTGAGAATGTATTTGGCGTTGGATTTATCTTTAATGTACCGGAGAATTGAACAGGCGCTGATTTTTTCCTTTTCCTCCTGAAAAAAGAACTTAGAAACATATTTTTTATATATTCGTTACTTCATGTTAGCGGCCTTGGCTCGGCACCCCGCATAACTGCTATCAAATTAATTAAAAGATATGCTCGAAAGTCCCATACACTCGCACCATTTGCTCAGGTATTCTGCCGACATACAGGATAAGGTTTTAGCCGGAAGCGACAAAACGGCGTTGGTGAGTTTTTACGACGAGAACAACAAGCGGGTATCTACCCATAAATTTTGGGTACTAAAAAATGACATCATTTACGACTGGATAGACAAGGGAGAAACCATAAACCTTAATGGTGCGTACATTCACGATTTTTCGATGAAGGAATACCGGCGCTCGCGGGGAATTGCTGAGCAGGTTCCCGTTAAACTCATCAATTACAGTTCACGCAAAACTTTTTTCGATTGTGATTTCGAAACCGATTTTTATCAGGTTGAATTTAGCGGTGCCTTCACCAATTTCGAATCCTCCATTTTCGCAAACGGATTTGTGAATTTCCACAACTGCAATTTCGGAAATAGTGAGGTGAGTTTTAAAAAAGCAAAATTCGGAAGTGGCAGCACCACATTTCAATCGTCGACCTTTGGCGATGGCGCCGTGAGCTTTTTCAATACCAATTTTGGTAGCGGCAACCTCAGCTTCATTGATGCAAATTTTGGAAATGGGCATGTCGATTTCAGGAAAACGTATTTCGGAGATGGGGTAGTAGATTTTAAGTTTGCCAAATTTGCCCACGGCGACATTTCTTTTCAAAAAGCAAGTTTTGGAAGTGGCAAAAAAGACTTTAAAAATGTGGAGTTCGGCGACGGTAAAATTGATTTCAGGGGAATTGATTTCAACGATGGCGATGTTTCCTTCGAAGGCGTTGAGTTTGGAAATGGCCGTGTAAATTTCAGGAACAGTAAATATGGCAGCGGTTTTAAAAACTTTGAGTTATGTGATTTTGGTGAGGGGGAGGCGCTGTTTGAGTTTGTGGATTTTGGCAGCGGATCGGTTAATTTTAACCGGAGCAACGTGAAACGCATTTCATTCAGCGGCTGTCATATCAATTGTTTTACTGATCTTCGTTTTGCCCACTGTCAAGCGCTGGACCTTTCAAACACTGTTATTCGTGATGTGGTGGACATTAAACCCATGAGCGAAAAAGTAGTTATTCAGGAATTGAAATTGGTTGACATGCGCATCCTCGGCCGCGTGTTTTTAAATTGGAGAGAAAATGCTCTGGCAGATGTGATCTATGTTCAAACAGATACATCGCTGTTTCAACTAGCAGAGCAATTCCGAATCCTAAAAGAAAACTTCAGGAACAACGGCCAATACGAAGATGAAGATGCGGCCTACCTCGAATTTAAACGCTGCGAAGCCCGTGCAACGCTGCATAGCAGTTTGGAAAAAAGTAAATGGAAAGCACTTCAGGCCTACCCTGTTTACCTTTTTAAGAAATTGGTTTTTGATCACGTGGGTCATTATGGCACCGCCCCGGTGCGAGTATTAGGGAATGCAATTGTGACCGTGTTTTTTTTCGGAGCCTTGTATCATTGTTTCACAACTTATTTCCCGCACATTGGCACTGTGGCCACTACCCTGCCGGCCGACATGAATCATGTGCAGGAATTCTGGAACTCCATTTATTATAGCGCTATCACTTTTTTTACCATTGGTTATGGCGATTATTTTGCGCTCGGTGTTTTGAAGATCATTTCAGCGACTGAAGGATTTATCGGTGTTTTTTTGATGAGTTATTTTACCGTGGCTTTTGTGCGGAAGATTTTGAGATAAACAATACTCCTATACCCAAAATCATAAGGGATGACCTCTAATAACTATTTTTAATTCGCTTGCGACCTCTCTGCTTTTTTTGAGATGTAATATAAAGATGCAGGTGCGGTTTATGAAACGCAATCTTGTTACAGGATTCCTACTTCTTTCCCGCAATCCGTTTGAGCATATTTCTAAAAATAAAAAAATGGAAAGGGACCATGGCATACCAATAGTTGCGCCCCAAAATTCCATGGGGGCGAAACGTAGCGGTTTGTTTTAAGATGCTACGTGATCCATTTTTAACAATTGAAAACTCAAGCCAAGCCTCTCCGGGGAGTTTCATCTCCGCAAATAAAAGTAACCGCGGATTTTTATGGTCCACCAACAATACCCGCCAGAAGTCAAGTGCATCACCGGGCTGAATATCCTTATCACTTCTTCTTCCCCTCCGCATTCCAACTCCCCCCACTAATTTATCTAATACGCCGCGTGTTCGCCACAAAATATCGCCATAATACCAACCCTGATTTCCACCTATTCCAAAAAATCGTTGCGCCACTTCTTCCACTTTGTCATTATCAATTTCAATCCAGCGTCGGTCGCGGTAACATCCATCAACAGGCACTTCAATATATTGATTTACATCCAAACGAATAAGACTGCTCGATGCAGCATCTGTCCAGCTCGATACCACCATGTTTTGATCAATTCTCAAAAAAGCCATTTTAATGGCCTCCCTATAGGAAATGAGTTCTTGCGGAATAATCTCCTGGATAGAGTGTTCTTTACAGACCACATCATTTTTCATGCTTTGCACCAACTGACGGGCAATAGTGAAATTAGCTGAAGTAGTAAGGTACAACCAGTACGCCGAAAGTCCGGGGAAAAGAACCGGCAAGGAAATAATATAACGTTTATAACCACGAACGGCCGCAAATTCCTCAATCATTTGTTTGTAACTCAATACATCGGGTCCCCCGATTTCAAACGTTTTGAAAAATGTTTTTTCATTAAACAAACTTAGGTGCAGATAGTTTATCAGGTTTCTGATGGCAATGGGCTGACACTTCGAATTAAGCCAGCGCGGCACAATCATGAGTGGCAATTTTTCGGTGAGATCGCGAATAATTTCAAAGGACACGCTGCCTGATCCCACTACTATGCCTGCTTCAAATATAGTATAGGCGATTCCCGAATTTTTGAAAACTTTCTTTACCGCTTTTCTCGCTTTTAGGTGTTTCGAGAGGTTTTTTTCATTGCTGATACCACTTAAATAAATGATTTGTTGCACATGCGTCAGTTTCGCCACCAATACAAAACAGCCGGCCGACCGAATTTCATATTCTTTTAATGTAGTGCTTGTATCACCAAGCGAATGAATAAGGTAATAAGCCACATCAAAAACTCTATCGTTAAAATTCTGTAAAGCGTTTTCGGGACGAAGAAAATCAAACTCAATGATGTTGATTCTCCTGAAGAGATCGGGGGAAAGTTGAAAACGATTTTTGTCCCTTACCACGCAGGTGACTTCATGGCCCGCTTCTACCAGTACAGGCAAGAGTCTTCGTCCTATGTATCCGTTCGCTCCGGTAAGTAAAATGCGCATGGCTTAAATTTTGAAATAGAAGTTCAACGCTATTCGAGTACACATGAGTTCTTTATGGAATAAAGTAAACTACATATCTCACTCGCGGACTTGAATTTTAAGAAATTTACTTCTTGCAGAAACCGCAACTCATCAAGCAAAATCTCACCCTTTGCTTTTTCAGTACTCACTTTATTGTTAAATAAACCCGCACT
Source organism: bacterium (assembly GCA_029945625.1). Taxonomy (GTDB): domain Bacteria; phylum Bacteroidota; class Bacteroidia; order B-17B0; family Aurantibacillaceae; genus Aurantibacillus. The sequence continues at coordinate 52,286 of JAQSCW010000052.1, read as the reverse complement.
AATAGAAGGTCTGCTTTCTAATGAACCGCTTGCTCTTTTAAGTTTTTCACAAGTTCTGCTCCTTTTTCCAATGCTTGCCGGTTAATTTCAAGTAAGTGATGGTATTTCTCGGGCAATACTTTTTTTAAGGCCTCCAGAATCGACTCTTTCTTTACAATGGGCTTTAGTTGCAGATAGGCTCCCAAAATGATGATGTTCATGATCTTCGCATTTTTCATCAGCAAGGCCTCCGTGATGGCAGGAATGCCAATGATCTCAATATCGGTGCGGGTGTTAATTTTAAAAATATTAGCTGATTCATACAGCAAAAGTCCGCCCGGTTTTAGTTTATCCGCAAACTTATCCATGGAGGGTTGATTGAGCACAATGGCTGAATCAAATCGGGAAATGATGGGTGAACTAATCTTATTTGAAGAAACGCTCACCATACAATTAGCTGTGCCTCCTCTCATTTCAGGCCCATAAGAAGGCATCCATGAAATTTCTTTATTTTCTACCATGCCGGCATAGGCCAGCGTCATGCCGAGTGATAAGACACCCTGTCCACCAAATCCGGCAACGATGAGCTCTTCTAACATAATTTTTTTCCTCCTATTCGTTACAATTTTTCTACTTTGGGTACTTTTATATCGCCTACCGGAAACGCTTTCACCATTTCCTCTTCTATAAATTTTGAAGACTCGGTGGGTGTCATTTTCCAATTGGACGGACAATTACCAATGATCTCCACAAAACAAGTTCCTTTCTTTAATTTCTGATAATTGAGCGCATTTTGCAAGGCCTTTTTTGTTTTTCGAACGGCGTTGGAATTGTGAACGGTTTGCCGCGTCACATAATACGCGCCCGGCAATACAGCCATCAACTCGGCCACTTTAATGGGGGCCCCGTAAAAGCCGGTATCTCTGCCATCGGGACTTGTAGTGGTTTTCATACCCGGCAAGGTGGTAGGTGCCATTTGCCCGCTGGTCATACCATACACCGCATTGTTTAAGAAAACGATCAGGATATTCTCACCACGGTTTACAGCATGCAGTGTTTCTGCAATACCAATCGCAGCCAAATCACCGTCGCCCTGATACGTAAATACGTACTTCTCGGGCATCAGTCTTTTTACCGCCGTGGCTACTGCCGCAGCCCTTCCATGCGCGGCTTCCTGCATATCTATATTCATATAGTCATACGCAAACACCGAACACCCCACCGGTGCAATGCCAATGGTTTTGTCTTGAATGTCCATTTCTTCCACCACTTCCATTAATAATTTGTGGGCAAGACTGTGAGCGCAACCCGGACAATAATGCATGTTCACATCCACTAGGGTGGAAGGCTTGTGATACACCATTTCGTATTCGTCGGCTTGGCATCCCTGCACATGAACTTCCGTTGAAGTTTCCGGTAACAAATGTTCTTCAGTTTGCATGGTGGTTGGCTATTAGTTTTTCTAATTCATTTACTATTTCTTCGGGTGTCGGTAATAATCCACCCATTTTGCCGTAAAATTTAACGGGTACTTTTCCCTTCACTGCCAGTTGCACATCTTCCACCATTTGCCCGCTGTTTAGTTCTACACTCAACATAAATTTAACCTGAGGCGCTAATTCCTCAAGACGTTTATAGGGATAAGGATACAAACAAATGGGTCTGAATAACCCTATCTTGATTCCCTTTTCTCTGGCTATGTCCATAGCTTTTTGGCAGATTCTTGCACTTAATCCGTAGGCTACAAAAATATACTCCGCATCAGCAGTATTTATCTCTTCAAAACGTACTTCATTTTCTCGGATCTGTTTAAATTTCGCTTCCAGTTTTAAGTTATGTACTTCCATCCGCTCGGGTTGAATAAATAAGGAGGTAACGAAATTCCGTTCGCGGGTTTTTAATTTGCCGGTGGTTGCCCATGAGGACTTATCCACTTTTGGATTAGTATAAGGTTGAAATACCACTTTCTCCATCATTTGTCCAATAGCACCATCCGATAAAATTAAAACGGGATTGCGATATTTATCTGCGAGGTCAAAACCCAGAAATACAAAATCAGCCATTTCCTGCACAGAGGCTGGTGCTAAAACAATCATTTTATAATCGCCGTGGCCGCCACCTTTAACCGACTGAAAGTAGTCGCCCTGCCCCGGCTGAATAGTTCCGAGTCCGGGTCCTGCGCGGTTTACGTTAACGATCAAACAAGGCAATTCGGCACCTGCCAAATAGGAGATCCCTTCCTGCATCAAACTAATTCCCGGCGAAGAAGAGGAAGTCATACTTCGAAACCCTGCGCCCGCCGCGCCATACACCATGTTAATAGAAGCAATTTCACTTTCTGCTTGCATCACTAATCTGTTGTGTTTAGGCATTTCGCGCGCCAAATATTCGAGTACTTCCGATTGTGGGGTAATGGGGTATCCGAAGTAAGCATCGCAGCCGGCCAGAATTGCAGCCTCTGCAAGTGCTTCGTTTCCCTTCATGAGTTTCGCTTCTGTCATAACTAGTTATTTTGATGGACCAACGATGGATTGTAATTGCTCCCGAATATCGGTCGGTGTAATGTCTACCGGTTTTTTCTTGGGATGAGTTCGGTAAACGGTGATGACGGCATCGGGACAAACAAGTGCGCAATTAACGCAACCGTTACACACATCGTTATTTGAAATTATGTAGCGGTATCCTTTAATATTAATGCTATCGGATAATGAGAGCGCATGTTCTTTGCAAGCAGAGATGCAGAGTTCGCAGCCTTTGCATTTTTGAACATCAATTTCTACCTTCCCTTTCACTTTCCGTTCTTTAACTGCTGAACTTTTGTTGATGTCATCTTCCATGGTGGCCAGTTTAATAGGTTTGCATCACAAAAATCGGAAAAACAATGAATTGTATCTAGCTCTAATGTCAGGTCAGAATATGATTCTTATCAGGTTCTAGAGCTCCAAATGGAAGGCCACTTAAACTTTTGACATTTTAGGGAGAGATCTTTCAAACGAGATTCAAATTTTAACATTCCTGATTCATTAGTTGTACTTCTTAGATGATCATTTTTTTCGAAAAACTATTTCTTTCCTTTTTCATTCCATAGGTACAAACGACTGTTCACCACCACACTGAAGAATTAAGGTGGCAATTCCACAAAAAATATGCTTTTATGCAATTAAATGCTAGTTTAGTGGGAAATAACCAAAGCCAAAATTCAGTTATGAAAAACATGTTGATGCTGTTTGCCCTTGTGGCTGGGTGTGCTTGTGGAGGAACAAAAAAAGATGCCGGAGCTGTCATTAAGAAAGTTGTGTGTGGTGACTCGGTGGAAAAAATCATGTACGACCAGAACGGAAGTGAATACCGGTTAAAAGTTCCGGGAAAATGTGATACCATTGTGGAAAAGGCAGCAAAATAGTGGACTATTAGATTCTCACTACTAACAGCCCGTCTAAAAAAATCTTAAGAATTTTAAGAAGCAGGTTCCTTCACCGGACCTGCTTATTTTTTGCTATCTGGCAATCACCAATTTTATCGTTTTTTGTTCATCGCCCATTCTAATCTTCACAAAATAAACTCCCGGACTCACATTGCTCACATCGGCTACCACTAATACGTCACCCTTTTCTTCTTTGCCTCGTGCCAAAAGAGTTTTCACCATTCTGCCATTGAGATCAATCAGCTCCATGCCTATTTCTCCGGAAATATTAAGAACGCACTGAATATTGATGTTTGTGTTTGCAGGATTAGGATATACAGAGAAGCGTCCATGCTCCATATTTAATTCTTTTATTCCAACACTCAGATTTACCGGTGTAATTCTCGCCGAATCCACACTAAAGTCAAGATTCACAAAATTCTCAAATCCTGTTATAATAATTCGATGGTATGTCTTGTTTGTGTCCAAGCCGGGAATATCGACCAAAATATAATAGTGCTGAGTTCCCACATTCGCAGTCAAACCTGAAAGAGTGTATTGACCCTGCACATCGGTAGAAGCGCGCTGCGCTATAACACCGGTGGGATAAGTCCCGCACTTAACTAATATTCCCGGAATTGGACTGCCCGGGGTCCCTGCTTGCCAATAACCTGGCCCTCGCGTGATTTTTCCCGACATGGAGGCATTGCCTTTAACCGAATTCTGGATCGGGAGCACATTGATGTTCACCACATCGCTCACAATACAATTGTGATTGATTAACAAAGCGCTCTGCCAACTAGCCGAAGCGGATGCATAGGTTTCCAGCATATCAGTTTGAAAAGGAAAAGCCTTCACCACATACGTGCCACTTGGAACAGATGCAAAATTATAGGCAGTTGAAATGATGAGAGATGCCGTGATGGAATCCCATTTGCTGAGATAAGGTTTGTATTTATACAATACAACATTACCACTAACGGGAACAATGGTGGGACTTATCACTGCACCTCCGATGCCGGTTAAAGCATTCACCAAAATAAGAGAAGTAGCCGGAATAAGATTGTAACAATTGACTGTGTTTTTTCCAATTACCGTATACTGTGTACTAACAGTGGGAGATACCGTAAAATTGTTTCCACTGATATTTCCCGGCAATAAAGTATACGTGTTGGCCCCTGTTGCAGATATAGTGGCATTCGCGCCAATACAAATTGAAGGAGTATTGGAGGATAAAGTTACATTGGGAGTAATGTTGACACTGATGGTCTTCACCGCCTGATTCGTGCAGCCCGAAATAGCCGCAGTTCCCACCAAAGTATAAGTAGTAGTTACCGAGGGTGAAGGACTTATAGTTGCCGTTGTAAAGGTACCCGGTTCCCAAGTATAGGAGCTAGCTCCTCCGGTGCTTAATGTAGCAGTGAGCCCGTTACAAATTACGTAGCTCGCCACCGTGATGGGCACCGGTGGCAGGGCATTCACCGAAAAGAATTTCACGGCAGTAGTAGAACAGGTTGTTAAGGCATTGGTGCCGGTAACAGTATAATTGAGATTAAAGTTTGGCGAAACCACTACTTGTGTGTTAGTGGTAGCAAGAATACTCCAATAATAAGAATCAGCGCCACTCACCGTGAGTGTTGCACTCTGACCTGCGCACAATACAGTACCGGTAGCAGCAATGGTCATGCTTGGCAAAGGATTCACAGAGATGCTTTGAACGGCTGTATTAGTGCAGCCTGTTAATGCCGATGTGCCGATAACAGTGTACGAGGTGCCATTTAGTGTTGGGCTCACAACTACAGTGGTATTAGTTGAGTTCGTGTTCCATGTATATGTGTTTGCACCACTTGCAGTAATTGAAGTCGCATTGCCGAAACAGATAACAGTGGTACCGGGCGTTACAGTAACTGTCGGCAGAATATTCACCGAAATACTACTCAGTGCCGAATTGCTGCAATTTGTTAGCGTGGAAGTACCAACAACGCTATACGTGGTATTTACAGTGGGACTCATGGCAATCACACTCGCTGTTGACGAATTACTCCAGAGCCAGGTATCGGCTCCGGTACCGGTTAAGGTAGTTGTTTTACTGAAGCAAATAACCGTACTACTTGGCGTGATAGTAAGCACCGGTAATGAATTCACCGACACAGTCTGAACCACATTCACTGAACAGGTAGTAATCGCATCGGTTCCCGTTACGGTGTAATTGGTAGTGCTCGCAGGACTTACCACTATGTTAGTGGAAGTTGAGGCAGTGTTCCATAAGTAAGAGGTCGCGCCACTTGCAGTTAAGGTGGAAGCTTGACCAAAACAGATAACGCTGCTAGTTGGTGTAACCAAAAGTGGAGGCAGAACATTTACCGAAATGCTTTGTACCGCAGTATTACTACATCCTGTAATTGTTGATTTGCCTGTTACCGTATAACCGCTGCTTAAAGCGGGAGTTACAACAATACTGGCGCTTACAAGTCCGCCTGTCCACGTATAGGTATTTGCTCCGCTCGCAGTGATGGTAGTAGTCTTACCCAAGCACAAAACTGTGTTCACCGGACTAACAGAAACTGAAGGAAGTGCATTCACCGAAATGCTGCATACTGCTGTATTCGTGCAACCGACTGCAGAGGCACCAACTACTGTAAAAATTGCGGTCACCGATGGGTTCACTGTTATACTAGTGGTTGTTGAATTGTTGTACCATACATAAGTACCGGCTCCCCCCACCGTGAGAGTGCTTATATTTCCAACACAAATTACCGTACTGCTTGGAGTGATCGTAACAGTTGGTAACAGGTTGACTGCAATGCTCTTTATAGAAGTATTGCTGCAGGTTGTTATTGCATTTGTTCCTGTAACTGTGTAAATCGTTGTTGCGGTTGGACTCACCGAAATGCTCGCGGTTGCCGGTCCCGTATTCCACAAATAAGACGTGGCGCCCGCGGCAGTAAGTGTAGCGCTAGTGCCAATGCAGATGGCTGTGTTGCTTGGAGTAATGGTTAAGATGGGAAGTGCATTTACTGAAACACTTTGAACAGCAATATTACTACACCCTGTTATTGCGGTAGCTCCTGTAACTGTGTAAATCGTTGTTGTGGTTGGACTCACCGATATGCTCAAGGTGGCAGGACCCGTATTCCACAAATAAGACGTTGCGCCGGTGGCAGTAAGTGTAGCGCTAGTGCCAATGCAAATGGCTGTGTTGCTTGGAGTAATGGTTAGGTTGGGAAGTGCATTTACCGAAACACTTTGAACTGCAATATTACTACACCCGCTTATTGCGGCAGTTCCTGTAACTGTGTAAATCGTTGTCGTAGTTGGGCTCACCGATATGCTTAAGGTAGCAGGTCCCGTATTCCACAAATAAGACGTGGCGCCCGCGGCAGTAAGTGAAGCGCTAGTGCCAATGCAGATGGCTGTGTTGCTTGGAGAAATGGTTAGAATGGGAAGTGCATTTACTGAAACAGTTTGAATAGCAGTATTACTACACCCACTTATTGCAGCGGATCCTGTAACTGTGTATATCGTTGTTGTAGTTGGATTCACCGAGATGCTCAAGGTGGTAGGACCCGTATTCCATAAATAAGACGTAGCCCCGGTAGCACTAAGAGTCGCACTAGTGCCAGTACAAATAACTGTGTTGCTTGGAGTAATGGTTAGGATGGGAAGTGCATTTACTGAAACAGTTTGAATAGCAGTATTCGTGCACCCGCTACTTGCATCGGTACCTGTAACAGTATAATTTGTTGAAGTGCCGGGGCTAACAGAAATTGTATTGGTACTTGGTCCGGTATTCCATACATACGAATTCGCTCCTACGGCGGTAAGCGTAGTGATTTTCCCGGCGCAGATCACACTGCTTACCGGCGTAACAGAAACTGAAGGAAGTGCATTCACCGAAATGCTGCATACTGCTGTATTCGTGCAACCGGCGGCCGACGCACCAACTACGGTAAAAACTGTGGTCACCGATGGGTTCACCGTTGTACTAACGGTTGTGGAATTGTTGTACCATACGTAAGTACTAGCTCCCGCCGCCGTGAGAGTGCTTGTATTTCCAACACAAATAACAGTATTGCTTGGCGTGATAGTAACAGTAGGTAACAGGTTGATCGCGATGCTCTGTGTAGTGGTGTTACTGCAAGTTGTTGTTGCGTCTGTACCAGTAACGGTGTATATGGTTGCTGTAGTCGGACTCACCGCGATGCTCACAGTAACTGGTCCAGTGTTCCATAAATAAGATGATGCGCCGGCGGCAGTAAGGGTAGTGCTGATGCCAATGCAGATAGCGGTGCTGCTTGGGGTGATGGTTAAGATGGGCAGTGCATTCACCGAAACACTCTGAACGGCGGTATTCGTGCACCCGCTACTTGCATCAGTGCCTGTAACGGTGTAATTAGTTGAAGTGCCCGGGCTAACAGGAATTGTGTTGGTACTTGGTCCGGTATTCCATACATACGAATTCGCTCCGGTGGCGGTAAGAGTAGTGCTTTTACCGGCGCAAATCACAGTACTTAACGGAGTAATAGAAACTGCCGGGAGTGCATTCACCGAAATGCTGCGAACGGCCGTATTATTACAACCTAATGTGGAGGTACCGGTTACAGTATAGGAAGTGGTAAGTGTAGGACTTACCGTTGTGCTCAACGTGGTTGCACCGATGTTCCATACATACGAATTTGCTCCGCTAGCTGCGAGCGTTGCTGATTTTCCCGAACAAATAACGGTATTGCTTGGCGTAATTGTTAATGATGGCAGGGCATTCACCGTGAGTGATCTAACGGCCGTGTTTGTACAACCGCCGGTGGATGTTCCTGTCACTGTGTAAGTGGTATTTGTTGTGGGAGTAACGACAATGCTACTCGCGCTCGAAGCGGTACTCCAACTATATGTACTTGCCCCCGAGGCAACCAGTGTAAAACCAGTGCCGGTACAAATAGTATTTGAGGAAGTAACAGTTAGGGCGGGAACACCGTTTAACAGAATGCTCACATTATTGGATGTTAAATTAGAAGTGGCAAGATCGGGTTTCCCGTTCCCATCGAGATCTGCAGTACAGGAACCCCAAGGATTTGCCCCCACCGCAAAATTTCCGGATAAGTAAAATATACCCGTGCCTGATCCTAATAGAACTGACACACTGCTTGTTGAAAAATATGTCACCGAGAGATCCATTTTCCCGTCCAGATTAAAATCGGCTGCATTCACCGAAGTGGGATTTCCCCCCGTCGTATAGTTTACTGCCGCTGCCAAGGTACCGGTAGCTGAACCTAATAAAACAGAAACGCTAATTGAACTGAAGTTTGCAATTCCCAAATCGGCATTTCCATCACCATTAAAATCTGCCGATGTCAAGAGATAAGGACCAGAACCCACCGCATAATTCACAGCTGTTGCAAAAGTGCCGGTACCCGAACCCATAAGCACCGATAGATTATTTGATCCATTGTTTCCTGTTGCCAAATCAAATTTACCGTCATTATTAAGGTCTACAGTCACAATGCCCATTGGGTTTGTTCCCACACCATAATTGGAAGGAGCCGAAAAACTTCCTGTTCCTGAACCGAGCAATACTGATACGTTATTTGACCCGAAGTTAGCTGAGGCAAGATCTGCTTTTCCATCTCCGTTAAAATCGGCGCTGCAAATAATATAGGGATTTGATCCAACGCCATAATTCACAGCGGCCGAAAATGTTCCTAATCCTGTACCCAATAATATCGACACGTTTGCACCTTGTTCATTGCTTACAGCCAGATCTGTTTTGCCATCTCCATTAAAATCAGCAGTGCAAACACCGAAGGGTCGCGACCCCGCTCCATAATTTACTGCCGCCGCAAAGGAACCTAGTCCGGTACCCATGATAACCGAAACACTATTTGAAAAATAATTAGCCGCTACCAAATCAACTTTACCATCTCCGTTAAAGTCTCCCGAACTAACGCTGTAGGGACTGGATCCCACATTGGGTGCGTTGAGTGAATTGAGGTGAAAGCAAGCGGCCGGTGTTTGAGCATTTACATTGCATACAGCAAAGACAAACATGAAGGAAAAGAGTGGTTTTTTCATAAGTTCCTATGTTATTAAATAAATGAGAAGCAAAGATATTTCGGTTCAAGTGCAAACAGAAAAACGCAAAATTTTGACTTGATTCGATATTTAATTGGCAAAACTATTTATGATTTAAAATAGATTGTCACAGTTTCATATCAAGCCTTTTCTCACATAGTTTGTTTCCTTCTAGGATCTGGAAAGCAGGGTGATTTAAATTAAAGATATACTCAGTCCCTTACAAGTAAACGCTTCCAATCAAATACAAAAATAATGAATTGTAGTACTCCTTTTCAATAAATGTGATGCTATAGTGGTGAAAGGCCCCATATTAGTTTAAGCCGAAATAAAGTAAATACTCTTTTTAATATTAGCGTAAATCACTGAACAGGAGGCTGATTGCCATGTTATTAAGACTTGTCGGCGTATTAAGCACCCTATTCTCTAAACCAAAAATATATTTTCCTCCCCAACTAGGACTTCAATCTAATTTAATTGAATCCAAAACAGAAGGGGAAACGGCTGCTAATGAGCGAAAATCAAAAGAAATGGAATTTATTTCTTATCTTTATTAGAAGATGGCAAGACCATTGCGTCTCAAAAAAATTGTCCACTATATATTCCGAATCCCGGTCCTTTCATTTGAAACAAAACAGTTTTTGTCTAAAGAAAATAATAATGCCTATTATTTAATTTTTTCGCTCCCTTGAATAAAACTCAAAAAAGGGACTAACCTTTTACCATCTTCTTAAATCTCAAATTCTTTCCTCGCCAACACATCATCTTTAGTTTTGAGAACCAGCACGTACTTTCCTTTTTTAATCCCTGTCAGGGGAACATCAATAGGAAATTCCTTTTTTCCTTTGCCCAGCCACTGCTCCTTAATGAAGATGGTAGGTCTGCCAAGTTCGTCCATCACCATACACGTAACGTAGTCGTTTTCCTCCTCAATTAGTCCAAGGCTGCCTCTTAGCACCAAAGGGATTACTTCGATCTCACCATTCTTATGCACATAACTTTTAGTTTCAAGGGTGTACCAGGGCAAGGGTTCATCCTTCAGTATGGCCACAAATTCGCGAAGGGATTTTGTGAGCGAATCATTTCCAACAGTAATAGCGGCGGTAGAATGATGGTCACTAATGGCCCAAACAGCGTGCTGCGCAGCCGAATTCTCAAATTCATAAGCATTCAGATACCGGGCCAGGCGCACCAAGTTAGAATCGGCCATCTCGTTTGCTTGCGATATTGAATTTTTGCAGGGAGAACTTCGCCCGGCCTGACAACAAAAACCATTTACTATTACAGCTTTGGTTTCACGCCTTGCCAAGAGCACACTTTCATTTTTTACCAGCAAAATGTCCTGGTACATCTCTTCCAGCGAATTGAGTTTCCGTCCGGCTTCAACTAACACTAACATAGAATCCTGTGTCAGATTTTCAAGGATGAGTTTTGCACAGCGTCCCTGATGACCGCCCAAGCTAAGGACTTTCGTCTTTACCAATCGCAGGGCGAGGGCCTTTTGTAAATTTATTGATGCGTGTTTGCTCCAAAGGGTTGAACCGGCAAACAAAAACATGACGAACATAAAACGTAACATGATTTCCTCCTTTTTGATTCATAATCAGCAAGGGAGGAAATAGTTACAGAAAATTTACATCAGGTGAAACGATTTCCAATTATTGCCCTACATGGAATTGGTGATTCGCAACTATTTAAGTAGCTGTAAGGCTCTTTATTTTATTTTTCAGGTTCTTTCTTGTCTTCAGCTTTTTCTTCCTTTTTTTCTTTTTCTTTATCTTCTTTTGCAGGCTTCTCTTTCTTCACTTTAGCAGGTTTTTCTTCTTTTACTTTTTCGGTTTTTTCTTCTTTTTCCTTCTTCTTCTCGGCCTTTTCTTCTTTCGACTTGGTCGATTTTGCTTCCTTTTCTTCTTTCGGTTCCGCCTTCAGATCTTTCTTTAGAGCTTCATCTGATGCTACAGTTTCTTCCTTTTTCTTCTTTTCACTTTTTAGCTTCTCTGCCTCAGCCTTCTCAGCGTCTTTCTTCGCCGTGGCGATTGAGTCATTTACTGCTTTGAGTTTGTTTTTTTCTACTTTTGCTTTTTCCGCTTTTTCTTTTGCTATTGAATCATTTTCTGCTTTAAGTCTGTTTTTTTCAGCTTTGGTGATCTTTGCTTTTTCTGCCTCCAGTTCCTTTTCAGCTTTCTTTGCCAAAGCCAGTGAGTCTTTATTTACTGCACTTTTTGAATTTGGTTCGGTCTTCGTTTTTGTCACTTCAATTGCTGTTTCAGGAGTTTTTTCCTTTTTGCCCAATGCAGGAGTAACGGGCGCAACCTTAGGGGTACCTGTTAAGTGATAAATAATATCTACGGTCGTTCTTTGAGAGTTTTCACCTTTCTTCGGACCAATGAAGCCAATAGTAATCAAGGCTCTGGCTTTTCTATTAAGCACCAAAAACAATTCATCATTTCGCTGTTGCGCAAATTTTTTGTATTCCAGTTTGGAATAATATGCCACCACATCAATATCCACATGTTTCCCATTTAAACTCTTCACCCAATTGTCAATTTTTTTATTGGTTGAGTCTTGAATGGTTGATTGAGTTTGAATATAATACAAGTGTAAGGTATCGCTTTGAGCTCGCCCTGTTTTGGCAAGAACAAACATGAATACAAGTAGTGCGATAATCCGAATGGTGACTGTTGGTTTAAGCATAGAGAAATGTTTATAAAATTCGTATAGTTTAATAACCGTTTATTGGTCGCTAAATATAGATATTTTCTTCAGTATTACGCTCTAAAAACACCGTATTTGTAATGCAGCCTACCTCAAAAAAAGAATTAAATTTTGGCACAGCTAAGTTGCGGTATAGACTAACTTCGAACGCAGGGGTTGAGCTAAGTAAAATTACCTAGGCTACTAGTTTTCTAATCTTTTGAATGAGTACTTTCCCATCGATGGGTTTGGATATAAAATCGTTGAACGCTCGTCCGCTGTATTTCTGGCGTTCGCTTTCAAGGGCATAACTCGTTTGCGCAATAATGGGCAAATTTGGTCTACCTGGTTTGATCTCCTTTGCTGCTGAATAACCGTCCATGATTGGCATCTTAATATCCATAAGCACCACATCAATTTCGGGATGATTCTTACACATATCAATGGCTTGCTGCCCATTTTTGGCTTGAAGAATATGAAAGTGTAGTCCTTCAACTAATAGTTTTAAATATAGGAAAATGATCACCTCATCTTCAGCTAACAGTATTGTAATATCTCGTTCGATCCTTTTCATCAGTACCTCGGGCACTTCAACTTTCTTCACCGCCTGATAAGGATATGGTGAAAAAAATGTGGAACCTTTTCCCGGTAAAGATTCTACCCAAATCGTGCAATCCCGGAAGAAGCATCGTTCACGGTTAGCACAAATTCCTATTAACAAGAAAAGTATACGTATTAAGAAACTGATAAGAATCATTCTCGTTTGGCATATTTATTGTCTTTTATGACTGCAGTCATAAACTCAAGAGAAGCCCGAGGTCTAATTTTGCCTAAAAAAAAATAATTATGAGAATAATAGTAGTCTTAGCATCTTTTATAACGATATCAACATTTTTAACCGGCTGCGGCGGTGGTGACGAAAAGAAGACCGAAGGTCAAGGAGGTGTTCAAGGTGCTCCACAAAGCATGGTGTCCGATCCCGTTTCTTATGACCCAAAAAGGGGAGAGGGTAAATTTACCCTTGAGAGTCTGGCTTTGCCTGCAACTATTGATGCCAGCATGGCAGGTGCAGGTCAAAGTCTAGCGGCAGTGAAATGCACCTCCTGCCACAAAACCACCACCGAAAAATTAGTAGGTCCGGGTTGGAAAGGGGTGACCACACGACGGGCCCCTGATTGGATTATGAATTTTATCACCAATCCCGATCCAATGATTGATAAGGATCCTCAAGTACAAGCCATGCTTGAATTATGTTTGGTACGGATGCCTAACCAAAGTTTAACAGACACCGATGCCCGTAGTATTCTAGAGTTTATGCGTCAAAACGACGCTGCTAAATAAAACTTACAGTATAAATTATTAGAACAAAAAAAATATGAAAAAAAATATCCTAACACTAGCGGTAGGTAGTTTATTGGTGGTTTCGGCTTTCCAATCCTGCAAGCCAAAAAATTCGAGCAATGCTGTGAGTGGTGATGCAGCTGCAAAAACTTACGTAGCACCCGGTAAATATGACGAAATGTACAACTTTGTGAGTGGTGGATTTAGTGGCCAAATGAGCTGCTATGGTTTACCAAGCGGAAGGTTATTGCGCGTTATACCCGTTTTCGCGGTAGATCCGGAAAAAGGATACGGTTATAGCGAAGAAACTAAACCTATGTTGAACACCTCTCATGGCTTTATTCCATGGGATGATCTTCACCATGTGCAGTTATCGAAAACAAACGGCGACGCAGATGGACGCTGGGTCTTTGCAAACGCCAATAATACACCTCGTTTGGCCCGCATCGATCTAAAAACATTCAGAACTGCAGAGATCATTGAATTGCCTAACAGTGCGGGTAATCACTCTTCCCCATTTTTGACAGAAAATACCGAGTACGTTGTTGCCGGAACTCGCTTCAGCGTTCCTTCCGATAATGCAAACGGTGACGTGCCTATTAATACGTACAAACAAAATTTTAAAGGTTATTTAAGTTTTGTTGGTATTGGTAAAGAAGGTCAAATGGATATTGCATTTCAACTGGAGTGCCCTGGTGTAAATTTTGACCTGAGCCGCGCGGGAAAAGGTAAATCTCATGGCTGGTTCTTCTTCTCATGCTATAACACAGAACAGGCAAACACCTTGTTAGAGGTAAATGCTTCTCAAAAAGACAAAGACTTTATCATGGCAGTGAACTGGAAAAAAGCAGAGGAATATGTGAAAGCAGGAAAAGGTAAAAAAATGCCGGTAAAATACGCTCATAATGTGTATAACGAATCTAACCACACTGCTACTTCAGAAATCAGAACAGAGGTTCTGGTGTTAGACACCAAAGAACTGGCAGATATTTGTTACATGATGCCTTGCCCTAAATCACCACACGGCTGCGACGTAGATCCAACAGGCGAATACATTGTTGGTAGTGGTAAATTAGCGGCTCTCATTCCGGTATTCAGTTTTGATAAAATGCAAAAGGCAATTGCCGATAAGTCTTTCGACGGGCAGTACGAAGGTATTCCTGTACTCAAATATGAATCGGTTCTTTACGGTGAAGTGAAGAAACCGGGCCTGGGTCCGCTACACACCGAGTTTGATGCCAAAGGCAATGCATACACTTCCTTCTTCGTTTCTTCAGAAGTGGTGAAATGGAATATTAAAGATTTGAAAGTGCTGGATCGTGTTCCCACCTTCTACTCTGTTGGTCACCTGTGTGTTGTTGGCGGAGATTGTAGAAATCCAACCGGAAAATACCTGATCGCTTATAACAAGATTACGAAAGACAGGTATTTACCAACCGGACCTGAATTAGCGCAGAGTGCACAATTATTCGACATCAGCGGCGACAAAATGCAAATGATTCTCGACTTTCCAACCATTGGTGAACCGCACTACGCACAAGCTATTTTAGCCGATGGCATTCGCAAGAATCAAATCAAATTCTTCAAAATTGAAGACAACAAACATCCATACGTAACCAAAGGAGAGGCTGAATCAAAAGTGGTGAGAGAAGGAAACAAGGTTCATGTGTACATGACCTGCGTTCGTTCACACTTTGCTCCCGATAATATTGAAGGAATTAAATTGGGTGACGAGGTATATTTCCACGTTACAAATCTAGAACAAGACTGGGACGTACCACACGGATTTGCTATGAAAGGCGCTATTAACGCCGAACTGCTCATCATGCCGGGCGAAACTCAAACTTTGAAATGGGTTCCGGATAGAGTGGGAATCTCTCCGTTCTATTGCACCGACTTTTGCAGCGCACTGCATCAGGAAATGCAAGGTTACGTGCGTGTTTCTCCCGCTTCAAGCAATGTGCCAATCGCTTTCAGCTTAGGAACCAATTTACCTAAAGACGAAGCAGCTGCTACTAAATAATTTAATTTTTTTTAAGGGAGCAGGTTGTATTTTCTTCATCTGCTCCCTTTTTTATTTAACGCATACGAATCATGAACACAAAAATTTCCATTCTAACACGCGTCATTCTGGCCCTTTCTGCCGTTTGTCTCGTTGCCTCGCTGTATGTTCCTATTTGGCAAATCGATCTGGATGCCCCGCAATACCCGGAAGGACTAAACCTCAAGATCTGGGCCGATAAACTGGCAGGAGACGTGGACATTATCAACGGATTAAATCACTACATCGGCATGAAGACGTTGCACGCTGAGAATTTTATTGAGTTTCATGTTTTAAAATACATCATTTTGTTTTGGGCACTCTTTGCCCTATTAACAACCGTTCTTGGCAGAAAAAAAATTCTATATCTTCTTTTCTTTTCCTTTTTAGCTTTTGGAATCATCGCTATGGCCGATTTTTGGCGTTGGGAATATAACTATGGGCATGACCTCGACCCTCATGCCGCCATTATTGTTCCGGGGATGTCGTATCAACCTCCCCTCATTGGCTTTAAACAACTGCTCAATTTTGGTGCTTTTTCCATTCCCGATATAGGAGGTTGGTTGTACATTGCAAGCGGCGCTCTGATGTTAACCGCAGTACTCATTGAATCAAAAATACTGAGCCGCCTCAGAAAAAAGAAGGTGGCATCAGGCGCTATCTCCTTCTTATTTGTTCTTTTTCTCTGTGCGTGTAGCAACCCCGCACCGCAGCCCATCAGCATCAATAAAGATGCCTGCGACAACTGCAAGATGACCATTTCTGATCCACGCTTTGCCTGCGAATTGGTGACAAACAAAGGACGTGCCTATAAATTTGATGATGTGGCTTGTTTAATTGGTTTTAAAAATAACAACAAAGACATGACCCAAAAAGCAACCTACTACGTGAACGAATATCTCTATCCTAACGCCTTAACTGCTTACGATAAGCTTACATTTGTTGAGGGCGATCAAGTGGGAAGTCCAATGGGCGGTAATACCGCTGCTTTCCTTAATAAAGACAGTGCCAACTTCTATGGTCAAAGATTTATGGCGAAATCAGTGTTGATGGATGCCTTAAAACAATAAATCTTGAAACAATTCCTGCATATTTTAGTTCTGTGCTCTTTTCTGAACAAAATAGAAGGAAAACAACTACTTGTTGGCCCGGGCAAACATTACGCCTCAATTAAAACTGCCATTTCAGAAAGTGTCGCCAACGATAGTGTTATTGTGAGCGGTGGAATTTACAAAGAGGGGAATATCATCGTCGACAAAAGTATTTTTCTGATTGGAAAGGACTTTCCCATTCTGGATGGCCAGTATAAATTCGAGATCCTCTCCATAAAGGCCAGTTATGTCGTTGTGAGAGGTTTCAGGATCCGACACTCCGGTTATGCCACACTCAACGATCCTTGTGGCATAAAGGTATACGACAGTCATCACGTATCAATTAGCAATAATTACCTCGAAGATAATTTTTTTGGCATTTACCTTCAATTTTGTAAAAAGTGTATCGTAAAAAACAACCAACTATCCTCACACGGCACCGAAGAGCAGCGAATCGGTAACGGCATTCACTGTTGGAAAAGCGACAGTTTACAGATCACCGGCAATGTGGTTTCGGGACATCGCGATGGCATCTATTTTGAATTTGTAACTAATTCCGTGATTTGGCGCAATATTTCGTTCAACAATGTTCGTTACGGATTACACTTTATGTTCTCAAATAACGACTCCTATATCTCCAACGTATTTAAAGGAAATGGAGCCGGAGTGGCTGTGATGTTTACGCACAAAGTAAAGATGATCAATAATACCTTTAGCGAGAATTGGGGTGATGCTGCCTACGGTCTTATGCTTAAAGAGATTTCCGACAGTTATATTATTGGAAATAACTTCAGCAAAAATACCACCGGCATTTTTATGGAAGGAACCAGTAGAATAAAAGTTGAATCCAATAAATTTGATGCCAACGGATGGGGTATGAAAATTCAAGCCAGTTGTATGGATAATGAAATAGTAAGGAATAATTTTGTGGGCAATACATTTGATATTAGCACGAACGGAAGCCTGGTGTTAAACACATTTAACAGTAATTATTGGGATAAATACGAGGGTTATGACCTTAATAGGGATAATGTGGGTGACGTACCTTATCACCCTCTAAGCATCTTCTCGGTGATTGTAGAACTGAATCCTCCCGCCATGTTGCTGTTTAGAAGTTTTATGGTGTCACTCCTCGATAAGTCAGAAAAAATCATTCCCAGTTTAACTCCCGATAACTTCATTGACAATACACCCTTGATGCACTCCCTGAAATTATGATCGAGATCGCTAACTTACATAAGAAGTTTGGAAAACTAGAGGTGTTAAACAACATTAACCTCACCTTTAATAAGGGGGAATGCATTGCACTTATTGGACCAAACGGGTGCGGCAAAACTACTCTTATAAAGTCCATATTAGGAATGGTGATCCCAACAAAAGGCACCATAAAAGTAAAAGAACAGATGATCTCTGATCATTATGAGTACCGTCGTCATATTGGTTATATGCCTCAAATTGGCAGGTATCCCGATAATATGAGCATTGGGCAGATTATTGATATGATCAAAAACATCAGAAAATCGGAACACGAATTAGATGAAGAACTCCTCCAACGTTTTTCTCTGAATAAGATGTCGGAAAAACGCATGAGGACCTTATCGGGAGGCACCACCCAAAAAGTAAGCGCTACCCTTGCTTTCCTGTTCAACCCCGACATCCTGATTCTTGACGAACCCACTGCCGGCTTAGATCCTTTGGCTTCCGAAATTTTGAAAGAGAAAATAATTGCCGAAAAACAAAAAGGAAAACTGATTCTTATTACGTCGCACCTCTTGAGCGAACTAGATGATTTGGTGAGCCATGTTATATTTATGCAAGACGGAAATACCCTTTTCCACAAAACCACCGGCGACTTAAAACAATCAACAGGCGAAGAGAATATTTCGAAGGCCATTGCACATATTTTGAAAAGAAACAACAATGAATAGGATCACGAAATTTATTGTGTTAGATATTTTAAAGAACAAGATTGTTCTCGTATATACCTTGATTCTATCGATTCTGTCGTGGAGCGTGTTTAGTTTGGAAGATAATGCTACAAAAGGATTGTTAACATTGCTTAACGTAATCCTGTTAACTGTTCCCTTGGTATCGGTCATCTTTTCCACCATTTACCTGTATAACAGTTCCGAATTTATTGAACTTTTGTTGAGTCAGCCGGTAAAGCGTGCCAGAATCTGGCGGAGTTTGTTTTTTGGCTTATCATCCTCCCTTTTGCTCTCCTTTTTAATTGGTGTAGGAATTCCAATTTTAGTTTTTGCCCCTTCCGATGTAAGTATGATGATGCTTTTGGTAGGCATGTTCATTACTACCATTTTTGTGGCCATCGCCTTCTTAAGTTCGATCGTAACACGCGATAAAGCAAAAGGGATCGGTATTTCCATTTTGCTGTGGTTGTTCTTTGCCCTATTGTTCGATGGCATCATCCTTTTCCTTCTCTTTCAGTTTTCAGAATACCCTATTGAAAAAATGATGGTAGGGATTACCGCTCTTAATCCCATTGATTTAGCAAGAATCCTTATCTTATTACATTTAGATGTATCGGCCATGATGGGCTATACCGGCGCTATTTTTAAGGATTTTTTCGGTACCACGGTAGGTGAAGTAGTTGTGTTTGCCATATTACTTCTCTGGATCATCGTCCCCTTCTGGACCTCACTCATTAAATTCAAAAGAAAAGACCTGTAGTAAGATGAAAAAGGATTTAACCACACAAAAGGACATCGAACAACTTGTTGACCTTTTTTACACGAAAGTAAAAGTTGACCAGGTTATTGGAAGATTTTTCACGGAAGTGATGCAGGTAGATTGGGAAAAGCACATCCCCACCATGTATGACTTTTGGTCGAACGTACTTTTCTATTCCGGCAATTATACCGGTAATCCGATGCAGCAGCATATTGCCATTCATTCCAAAGCCCCATTTACTGTCACCGACTTCACGCAATGGAATTTGATCTTTACATCAAGTGTGGATGAACTTTTTGCGGGTGAAAATGCTGAAACACTAAAGCAACGGGCTCAAAATATTTCCACCATTATGCAAGTAAAGTTGTTCCAAAAAAAATAAGGCAGGTCTTCCCTTTCGAAAAGCCTGCCCTAACCAATATTCCCCAAGTTATTTGCCTACTTGGTGGCTTTCCAACTCTATGCCTTTTGGAAAAAGAATATTATTCTCAAGATGAATATGCTGATGCAAATCTTCTTCAAATTCCTTCAACTTTAAATAGGAAACCTTATAGGTGGCGCATGCTTCTGCCGGCGGTGTATAGTCGTTCGATAATTCTCTGATGGTTTTAAATAAATTTCCTACCACTTCGTGCTCATGCTCCATCATGCGAATAGGATTTTGAACCGAACCGAAAGAGCATGTTCCCTTTGGCTCTTCATGTCCTGCCTTCTCATCCAGCTGCCGAATATAAGGGAACAAGATATTTTCTTCTTTTCCCATATGAGAAATCAATTCATCAGCTGCCTCCTTGAATAAGTGGGCTATTTCAATCACTTCTTCATGCTCCGCGCCGTGAACCTTTGCCACCTTTTTGGTGTATTCAAGCAGCATTGGAATGGCTGTACTCACATATTTATGGTGAACATTCACAATGTAGTCCGCTAGAAATGTCGCACTCCACTCATTAAAATTAGCGGATGGACTCACTTTTGATGATCCCAAATTCAGGAGTTCCTGCTTCACTTCCGCTACATCAATACCTTTGTCCTTGCACACCTCTTCCAAAGATTTTTTTCCGCCACAACAAAAATCAATTTTGAATTTTCGAAACACTTCCGCGGCTCTGTAATCAGCAGCAACAACCTCACCCACACTGGTAGGCGCAGTACTTGATAGATTCTTTCCGATTCTCACCTGCCATTGCTCGGGACCCGACTCAAGATAATCCCACGAAAATACCTCGCCGCGTTCAGCGACCATCTGGTAATAAAGTGGTTTAGGATCGTGGTCGTTTACAATTACCAAAGACTCTCCCGCCGGTAATTCGTCAAATTTTTTAAAAATAGTAGGGTGTTTCATTCTTGGTTCAAGAACGGTTACATCAATTTTATCCTCTGTTATCATGATTGTTGGTTTTTATATTTTTAGTTACCTCAAAATTAACAGTGATTAAACGGTGATTTGATGACTCGAATCATAAGAACAAAAAAGGTTTTAGATCTTGAAAGTCGTTTGTTTCAAACCTCAGTGTTAGTGCATCATCCGAGGTAGCGTCATTTTCCTTAAGAATTAACAATTCACATTGTTTGTTAAATGGCCCGGGGTTTTATTTGAATAATTCTCACTTGATGCCCTGTAAAAAAAATAAAAAAGGCTGCCCTAGAGCAGCCTTTTAGATGATCAAAAGCCCAAAATATTGAAAAAAGTATTAGTAGAACGGGGCACAGATTCTTAAAGTAATTTTGTTTGTTGCGGAACAAAAAACAATTAAGAATTGTTGTTTTTGATCAATTCTATTTTGGCAACAACACGTCTCCTATTACGTGTATTATTCCATTTGAAGTTGGAATGGACGCTATTATTTCAGAACCATTTACAAATACCTTATTGTCCTTTTTGGTGATTTTCACTTTTCCACCACTTACCATCTCAAATTCCTGTCCGTCCTGCATATAGTCAGTCTTTAATACACCAACATAGGTATGATATTCAAGAATCCCTTTTAGGGCCTCCAGCTTCTCAGGTTTTAACAAACCTTCAACGGTGCCTGCAGGAAGTTTATCGAACGCAGCATTTGTAGGCGCAAAAACAGTAAAGGGACCGGCATTGCTCAATGCATCCACCAAACTTGCGGCCTTCACTGCTGCTACCAGAGTGGTGTGATCTTTACTTCCAACAGCCACCTGAACAATATTAGGGCTGGAAGATTCATCTATCACTCCCGATTGCCCCACAACAGCTTGTGCAGGGCTTGTGGCCTCTGCGCCATTATCGGCAGTATTTTCTGATTTGTTTTCTGTTTGGGAACTGCAAGAGAATAAGCCCACACTTCCGGCTAATACTACACACGTAATAAATGTTTTCATAGGATTGATTTTTGAGCAAAAGTAATCTGCTTGAATTTTACTTGTTTATGACTGTAATCATAAAAGCGATTAATTGTCATAGAGATGCGCGGTGCACCACATCTGTGGAGTGATTTATGACAAAGGTCATTTTTCCGGAAAGCCAATCTTAAATCCTCTGAACTGCCAAAAGTGCACCGCTGATATCGGCGTTGACTCTCAGTATACCAATTTCCGGTTCACGATTTTTACCAGGTTCTTGGTCTGCATTTTAATCAAGGTCCGAATTACCGTTTCCACACGCAAGCCCGTGTAATTCGCAATCTCTTGTCGCGTATAAGGAATCTCAAGCTGTTTGTCAACACATTCTATTTTCTTTTTGTATGCATTGAGGAAGGCCAGTATGCGGGTTTCAGGACTGTTATTAATAACCTCGCTGGCCGTGATGGATTTGTTGTAAATACGTCGAGCAAGCACAGTTATTATTTTTCTCTCAATCGCGGGGTACTCGTCAAGGATTTCAAATAATTTTTCTTTGCTCACCTTAATGATTACTGAATCATGTGTTGCCACAGCCGTTGAAGGATAGGTTTCGTCAATAAACAATGGCGGTTCCCCGAAACTTTCTCCCGTGCCAAATTCTGCCTGGGTAAATTCCTTGCCGTCGTAATTGGTATTGAACATTTTTATTGTTCCGGAAATGATCTGATGGAAAAAACGGGCATGTTCTCCCTCGTGAAAAATAAATTCTCCCTTCTTATACTTTTTTGCTATTCCTCCCCAGGTGATCAATATGTCGGAATCGATGAACATCGTGTAGCAGGTTTTAGTTTAGATGTATAGACTTCACCGGCTCTTTCAGCGAACCGATTGTTTTTGTAAAGAGCATGGCATCTATTACTTTCTTAGCGGCAAGATAATCGTGATGCACAGAACAAGGATTCTTGTGTGAACATTTCTTAAATCCTAAAACACAACTTGAAATGGAAAAATTCTCCTCCACCGCTTCAACAATCTTAATTATGGATAAATTCATTTGGTCTGAACTCAGACTAAATCCGCCTAATGGGCCTTTTGTGCTTCTGATAATACCGGCTTTCACGAGAGTTTGTAACACCTTGCCCAGTGTATGCGTATTCGCATCAATTGCTGTTGAAATATCGAGAAGAGAAGCCTTTACATCAGAGGCATGCTGACTTGCTAAATAAGCAACAGCCTTGATGGCTAATTTACTGATATTACTAAAGATCATTTAAAATTCCCTTTTTTGCGATTCAAATGTAATAAAAGTATTCTATTACTTCTACTACTAAGGTAAATACATTTTCTTTTACCACACCAAAATAGTAAATGAGGGCCACGTTGGTTGCGATGAACTGATTTTAATCATGTAGGGCATTCAGGCGTTGCAAAAGTTTTTTTTAGAAAATTAAAACGCGTTGCGGAGTTTATGATTTGCATGTTTGATCCCATATTAGTTCTATATCCATGCTTAGCAAGCCTTCCGGGAACTGTGCGCGTTTTGCCGGTTCAAATTTCTTTTCTCTGTGAGTTTCACTGTGAAGGGGCATTGGCATTGCCGGTGCAAGTTAGTGAACATACTGATGTTTGTCAGAATAACCCGAATACCCCATTTAGGATACGGAATTTCTCGTAATTTTGTAAGCTGAATTTACCTGTAATAAAAACACTATTTTATGTTCACTATCCAGTATTCCACCGCCGACGAAGCCCTTTCACTTTTAAGATCTGAAAACAACGTGTTTATTCAAACCGCCTGCGCTGCTCCTCAACAGTTAATTAAGGCCATGATTGATAAAGCAGATAGTCTTTTCAATGTGGGTGTATATCAACTTCACACCGAAGGCCCTGCCCCTTATACGGATGCGCGGTACAAAGGCATTTTTAGGACCCATTGTTTCTTTATCGGCAGCAATACCCGTAAGGCCGTAAATTCGGCCAACGCCGATTTTATCCCTATTTTCCTAAGTGAAATTCCGTTGCTGTTCAGAAGAAAAATAATTCCTATTGACGTGGCGCTTCTGCATGTTTCACCTCCCGACAAAAACGGGTATTGCAGCCTTGGAATTTCGGTGGATGTGTCTCTTTCTGTGATCGAAAATGCCAAACACATCATTGCCCAGGTAAATCCCAATATGCCTCGTATGCACGGCGGTGGTCTTATTCACGTTTCTAAATTCAGTGCCCTTGTAAAAGTTGACGACCCCATCCCCGAAATTCACATCGGAGAGCCCAATGCGGCAGAAATTAAGATCGCTAATTTTGTAGCGGGACTGGTTGAAGATGGCGCTACTTTGCAGATGGGAATCGGTAAGATCCCAAATGCGGTGTTAAGCAAACTCATTCACCATAAACAATTGGGAATCCATTCTGAAATGTTTTCCGACGGGGTCATCGATCTTATTGAAAGAGGTGTGATCACCGGCGAATTAAAGAAGAGACATCCCAATAAAGTGATTGGTGGATTTATTACCGGCACTCGGAAATTATACGATTACGTGGACGATAATCCCTTGTTCGAATTACACGATGCCTCCTACGTGAACAGTACCACTATTATTATGCAAAACCCAAAAGTGACGGCCATCAACAGTGCCCTCGAAATCGACCTCACCGGACAGGTTTGCGCCGATTCTATTGGCTTTCAATTGTACTCCGGAGTGGGTGGTCAAATGGATTTTATGCGAGGTGCTTCCTTATCTCCCGGCGGAAAACCCATTATAGCAATGTCTTCCACCACTAACAAAGGCGAATCAAAACTGGTAAGCACTTTAAAACGGGGAGCAGGAGTTGTAACCACGCGGGCTCATGTGCATTATGTTGTTACAGAATATGGCGTTGCCAATTTGTTCGGGAAAAATATTCAGCAGCGAATCGCCGACTTGATCCACATTGCACACCCCGACCACCGAGAGAGTCTTGCCAAAGAAGCTTTCGAACTGTGGAACGTGAATATCGACTAGGACTGGGACGATAACCAAAGTACTTTTATCATTAACCCCCTTAAATAGGTTCTGGGTTCACCTAATTAATTCACGAATAACTACAATTAGTTGATGACGCATAAATTTCTTCGGTCCTCTAGGACCATGTATTTCACTCTGCACCAATAGTTTCAATCTTTTCATGTTCGTTTACTGCCCAAACTGGCATAAAGTGTTCAAGTGTTACTATCAAAGAAGAAAATCAATATTTGGGTGAGAAAAGTCATGTTTGGGTTTAATTATTGTAATTACTTTCGGTGATAATCTATTCTTGTTGCTTTGGTTATCACAAACAAAATTTTACCATGAAACCTCTACAAAAGAAAATGAGCGCCTACACTGCGCCACAGGAGATCAAAAAACAGGGCTTTTATCCTTACTTCCGGGCCATGGAATCGGCACAGGAAACGGAGGTCCTTGTAAAGGGTAAAAAAGTGCTGATGTTTGGGTCAAACAGTTACCTTGGACTAACAAATCATCCCAAAATAAAGGAGGCTTCCATTCAAGCCATTAAAAAATACGGAACCGGTTGTGCTGGGTCACGATTTCTGAATGGCACGCTCGATCTGCACTGCCAGTTGGAAAAAGCACTTGCTACTTTTGTTGGAAAGGAAGAAGCCATCGTATATAGTACCGGTTTTCAAGCAAATTTAGGCACCGTGTCGGCCCTCACCGGCAGGCACGATTATATTATCATTGACGAATTCGACCACGCCTCTATCATCGACGGGTGTCGCCTATCCTTTTCGAAGGTGATTAAATACAAACACAACGACATGGGCTCACTCGAACACGAGCTCAGCGCACTTCCGGCTAAATGTATTAAACTCATTGTGGTAGATGGAATATTTAGTATGGAAGGCGACATCGTGAACCTACCCGGTATAGTTGATATGGCCAGGAAGTACGATGCCAGCATTATGGTAGATGAGGCACATTCTCTGGGCGTGCTCGGTAAAAAAGGTGCAGGTGTGGCTTCTCATTTCGGACTGGTAAATGATGTGGATATCATTATGGGTACCTTCAGCAAATCTCTCGCCAGCGTGGGCGGATTTATTGCTTCAGATTCTGCCACCATTAATTTTCTAAAACACCATTCGCGCGCGCTTATTTTTAGTGCCAGCATTTCCCCGGCAAATGCAGCAAGTGCCTTGGCCGCACTTGAAATTGTAAAGTCAGAACCACAACGCATTGCACAATTGTGGACAAATACTCATTATGCCATGAATGCTCTCAAAGAACTTGGATTTGATATTGGAAAAACAGAAACACCTATCATTCCCATTTATATTCGCGACGACCTCAAAACTTTTAAGCTCACCAAACTACTTCTGGATGAAGGTGTTTTTGTAAATGCGATTGTATCACCCGCAGTGCGCAGCGATTCCACTTTAATCCGTTTTTCACTGATGGCCACGCACAGCTTACAGCAAATTGACACAGCCATTAAGAAATTGGGAAAAGCCGCTTTGAAACTTGGTATCTTAGAAAAGAAGGAACTTGTCGCCAACGTTTAATTTTACGTAAAAAAAGAAATTCAATGAATAACCAAGAATTTCGAAACTGTGCATTACCCTAATTTCCTTCATCATGATCACGATAAAAGAAGTTCAAACAAAAAGTCATCTTTCTAGTTTTATTAAATTTCCCGACAAGATCTATGCCGGAAATAAATTCAGAGTACCTCAACTTCATACGTATGAAAGGTCAATTTTGAGTTCCGGCAAAAATCCCGCATTTGAATTTTGTGAAGCTAAATTATGGTTAGCTTATAAAGACGATAAGATTGCCGGACGAATTGCGGGGATCATTAATAAAAAAGCCAATGAAGTGAGAAAAGAAAAGATGGCACGCTTCGGCTGGATTGATTTTATAGACGATACCGAGGTGTCGGGAGCCCTTATCAAAACAGTAGAGGAATGGGGCCGACAAAAAGGAATGGACAAGGTACAGGGACCGATGGGCTTTAGCGACATGGACTTGGAGGGTATGCTGGTGGAAGGTTTCAACGAAGTAGGCACACAAGCGGTACTCTACAACTATTCGTATTATCCGGTACACCTCGAAGAGCACGGCTATCGGAAAGATGCAGATTGGTTACAATTCGAGATCAAAGTGCCTGCTAAAGTCCCCGAAAAGATCAAACGCGTTTCTGAAATTGTTCAAAAGAAATATCACCTCAAACCACTCAAAGTAAAAAACTCAAAAGAGCTCCTGCCCTACGCCAAAAAAATGTTCGACACACTCAACCAATCGTTTAAAGACCTGTATGGGTTTGTTGCCCTTACCGAAAAACAAGTGGACTTTTACATCAAACAATATTTTTCGATGATCAACCCCGCTTTCGTTTGCTTTGTGATCGACGCCAACGATCAGGTGGCGGGATTCGGAATTTCCTTTGCTTCCCTCTCGCAAGCTATGATAAAGGCCAAAGGAAAACTATTTCCGATCGGTTTCATTCATTTATTATTGGCTATGCGCAAAAACGATAAAGTAGACATGCTTCTTCAGGGCGTTCGACCCGAATATCAAAACAAAGGAGTGCCCGCCATATTTTTTACTGAAATGATGCAGGCCTATATTGACAGCGGCATAAAAACAGCTATTTCGAGCCATGCCCTCGAAACCAATAAAAGTGCTTTTTTAATGTTTATCGATTTCGAACATCGTCAACATTTACGTCGTAGGAGTTACGCAAAAGCCCTCAGTACTTCATGAAAAAAATACTGATTACCGGCGCCAGTGGATTTATAGGCAGCTTTCTGGTGGAGGAAGCGCTAACACGAAATTATGAGGTGTATGCCGGTATCCGCAAAACGAGTAGTAAAGTTTACCTGCGCGATGCGCGAATTAATTTTTTAGAGCTTGATTTTGCAGATCGTGATGCATTACATAAAACCATTTCTACTGCACCCCATTTCGATTTTGTAATCCATAATGCCGGCATTACCAAAGCCCTAAAAAAAGAAGATTTTTTTGTGTCTAATTATTCCTACACCAAACTTCTGGTAGAAGCACTTCTGTTTCATAACAACGTGCCCTCAAAATTTATTTATATGAGCAGTCTGGCTGCTTACGGTCCCGGAAATCCTGTCACCCAGGAAGCGGTGAAAGAAAGTGACACACCGCATCCGGTCACGTATTATGGCAGCAGTAAATTGCAATCCGAAACGTATTTGTCGCTTCTTCCTAACTTTCCTTACCTCATTATACGTCCCACGGCTGTTTACGGGCCCAGGGATAAAGATTTTCTAAGTCTGTTCAAACTTATTCGGAACCATTTAGAACTGATTGTGGGTTCGAACAAACAACAACTCAGTTTTGTATACGTAAAGGACCTCGTCAGTGCCGTCTTCCTGGCCATGGAATCGCAAGCCTTGAACAGAGCTTTTTTTGTGTCAGACGGCAAGAGTTACAAGTCCGATGTATTTGGCAATCTGCTGAAGGAACAATTGGGTAAAAACACACTGCGCATAAAAGTTCCCACTCTTTTGGCTTTCTTGATCGCCTCGCTTAGCGAATCCACACAATACCTGAGTGGTATACCCGCTCTTCTCAATCGTGATAAACTCAACGAACTCAAGGCAGTGAATTGGAACTGCGATACAACGCCGCTCGTTCGAGAGTTTGGCTTTAAACCTGCATACGATCTTTCCTCGGGTATTCAGGAAACTATTTTCTGGTACCGGGAAGCCGGCTGGCTGAAAAAGTAAGCCCAAACACAGCAAGGTTTCCCGTTTTCGCACAGGTTAGTGATGGATCTCGGGAGCATTTTGGGACAATAGGTCCCGCTTTGAGCAAGACCTGTTCTGAGGGCACGGCAACGCTATTACTTGTGCGTGCGGTGAATACGAGATTTAATCTCCGCAAAAATGCGGAGAATATGTTGGGAGATGCGGCGAATAATGCGTATATTTACCGCACAAATGCGGAGAATAGATGCGCCCTATATTCACCAACGCCCTACGTGGCCCAATTTTACCTGGGACCACGAGAAAGTATTGCCGTTCGTGTCGCAGGTGCGCCACAAACAGGGAAAACTAAAAGGCTATATGGAATTTTTGGGGTTTACCTTGCGGAATGAAACTACCCTTCACACACTCTCGCTGGATGTGTTAAAATCAACAGAGATTGAAGGTGTGTTTCTGAACCCCGAACAAGTGCGTTCCTCCATCGCGCGGCAATTGGGCATGGACATAGCCGGTTTGGTGAAAGCCGACCGCCACATCGACGGCGTGGTGGAAATGATGCTGGACGCAACACAACGCTATAACCAGCCACTCAGCAAAGACAGACTATTCGACTGGCACGCGGCCCTTTTTCCAACCGGCAGAAGCGGGATGCATAAAATCACGGTAGGGCATTGGCGCACGCACGAAAAAGGGCCCATGCAAGTGGTCTCCGGCGCCATGGGAAAAGAACGTGTTCATTTCGAAGCACCCGAAGCAAAACGTCTTGAAAAAGAAATGAAACTCTTTTTAAAATGGTTCAATTCTAAACGGGCCCCCGATGAGGTGTTACGATCGGCCATTGCACACCTTTGGTTTGTAACCATCCACCCCTTCGACGATGGCAACGGCCGCATGGCACGCGCCATCGCCGACATGGCCCTGGCCGCAGCCGATGGGAGTTCCCAACGGTTTTACAGTATGTCGGCTCAAATTCGCGTGGAACGAAAAGGCTATTACGACATCCTCGAAAAGGTTCAGAAAGGTGATCTTGACATTACTCTGTGGCTACTATGGTATTTGAATTGTTTGAACCGTGCATTGGATGTTACCGATCACCTGTTGAACCGGGTGCTTGAGAAAACAAGATTCTGGGACAAACACCTTAATACCACTATCAACGAACGCCAGCGCCTGATGATCAATAAATTATTTGACGGATTTGAAGGAAAACTCAGCTCTTCCAAATGGGCCAAAATAGCAAAATGCTCTGCAGACACCGCACTTCGTGATATTCAGGATCTCATCGTCAAACGTATTCTGAAAAAAGAAAACGCCGGAGGAAGAAGTACCAATTACGAGTTGCGGAAAAGAAATCACAATAAATAACAAGGCCTGATAAAGCAACGAATGCTTAAATCAGGCCTTTCAAAATAAAGATTTTGAACTTAAGAAATTGTCCAGGTTTTTTCGCCGGATAAAATTTTATTCAATGGCGTTCTACCCTTTTTTTCTGCCGCTTGCGTGATACTCGCGGTTGTTTGTTCGTCAAACACACCACGCTCATCTGCATAAATCACTCCAAAGGGACGAGGGAAATGTACACCATCCACCACAGTATCAAAAAAGCGAGCAATGATATTGGCTTTTGTTTTGTTTTTCTCATCATGGATCCAATACGAATCGGGTGAGAGATTACTATCTACAATGTTTACGATCTTAGGTCGGGAACCTTCAATGATGATGGCCTTTTCGTCATTATGTCCGAAAATAAGCGGCTTGCCGTGCTCTAAAAAGATGGCTTCTTCTTTCTTGGTTTCTTTATCGGTAAAAGCAAAAAATGCTTCGTCGTTAAACACCGGACAGTTAGTATAGATCTCAACAAAGGAAGTGCCCTTAAACTCATGCGCCCTCTTTAAAACACTTTGCATGTGTTTCGGGTCACGGTCCATACTCCTTGCCACAAATGAGGCTTTGGCTCCCAACGCCAACTCCGACGGATTAAACGGTTCCTCGATGGATCCAAAAGGTGTACTCTTTGTCACCTTTCCTTTTTCGGAAGTAGGAGAATATTGCCCTTTTGTAAGACCATAAATTTGATTGTTAAACACCAGGTAATTGAGATTAAAATTCCGTCTCATGGCATGAATAAAATGATTACCACCAATCGACAAAGCATCTCCGTCGCCCGATACCACCCATACATCCAAATCGGGATTCGACAATTTAACTCCTGAAGCTATAGCAGCCGCACGTCCATGAATACTATGCATCCCAAACGTTTCCATATAGTAGGTAAACCGCGAGGAGCATCCAATTCCTGAAATAAAAACAAATTTCTCTCTTGGAATTCCAAGATCAGGAAAAATTGTTTGAACTTGTTTTAAAATGGAATAATCACCGCAACCCGGGCACCACTTCACTTCCTGATTAGAAGCAAAATCTTTTGATGTTAATTTATTATTCGGTTCTACTGTTATCGTATCCATCCTGTATTAGTTTAAAAGTTCAATAAATTTTGCTTTAAGTTCTGTGGTTGTAAATGGCAATCCCTGTACCTTCGACAAACCAATAGCCGGCACCAAATATTTTGCGCGTATGAGTTGCAATAATTGGCCGCAGTTCATCTCGGGAATGATCACCTTTTCATAGCCTTTTAATATTTCACCCAGATTCTTAGGGAACGGATTAATGTAATGCAAATGAATTTGCTCCACATCGTGCCCTTCGGCGATGGCTTCCAAAACGGCTGTTTTAATAGCTCCGTAAGTAGAGCCCCAACCTAACACCAAAAGTTTTGCTTTTTCTTTTCCGCATTCAGGTTTAGCCAAAGGAATGAAGTCAGCAATTTTTTCAATTTTTGCCGCTCTCAAATGCACCATCTTCTCGTGATTCATGGCATCGTAAGATACATTTCCGGTTTCATCCTGCTTTTCTAATCCACCAATGCGATGTTCCAAACCTTTTGTTCCGGGCTTGATCCAAGGACGCACCAATTTTTCATCACGTTTGTACGGCAACACGGCTCCCTCAACCCCATTAGCTTCGGTCATAAATTTTACATTGATCGCCTTTAATTTATCTTCAGTAGGAAAACGCCATGGTTCTGATCCATTGGCGATATACCCATCGGTTAATAAAATTACCGGCGTCATATGTTCCACCGCAATTCGGCAGGCTTCATACGCCATGTTGAAACAATCGGTCGGAGAAGCTGCGGCTAATACAGGAATAGGTCCCTCACCATGACGACCATACATGGCCATCATTAAATCGGCTTGTTCGGTTTTTGTGGGTAAACCTGTTGAAGGTCCGCCACGCTGCACATCCACAATTACCAGCGGTATTTCGAGAATCGTTGCCAAACCTATAGCTTCTGTTTTTAAAGCCATACCGGGACCAGAAGTGGTAGTAACAGCAAGACTTCCTGTATAAGAAGCACCAATGGCAGCACATACGCCGGCAATCTCGTCTTCGGCCTGAAAAGTTTTTACACCATTGGCCTTATATTTTGAAAGTTCATGTAAAATATCACTTGCCGGTGTAATAGGATAAGATCCCAAAAACAATGGCAAGCCCGATTTTTCCGCTGCAGCCACCAAACCAATGGCAGTGGCACTGTTGCCGGTAATGTTACGGTAAACACCCTTTGGTAACTTGGCAGGTTTCACACTAAAACGTGTGGTAAAGATTTCGGTATTATCACCATAATCCCAACCTGCCTTCAGCGTTTTAATATTGGCATTGGCGATATCCGGCTTTTTAGCAAATTTTTCACCAATAAATTTGATGGTAGAGTCCAAGGATTTGTCAAACATCCAAAAGAGTAATCCCAACACAAACATATTTTTCGAGCGCTCAATCTCCTTCTGACTAAGGCCTGAACCACTTAAACATTCTTTGGTATGTTTGGTGACATCTATTTTATGTACTTCAAAATTCACTAGGGTCTTGTCATCCAGAGGATTTACACCATCTGCATAATGCGCTAAGCCCAGGTTCTTTTTATCAAAACCAGCAATGTTCGCAATCACCACGCCACCTTTTTTTAAGCGTGGCAGATCCACTTTCAACGCTGCGGCATTCATGGCCACTAGCACATCATAGGTATCGCCGGGCGTAAAAATCTCCTTACTTCCCAAATGCACCTGAAAACCGGAAACACCCGAAACAGTACCTATCGGGGCTCTGATTTCTGCCGGGAAATCGGGAAACGTGCTTAGGTCATTGCCTAACAAAGCTGCCGTATCTGTAAATTGCATGCCCGTTAGTTGCATCCCATCCCCCGAATCACCGGAGAAACGCACAACAATACTTTCTGATTCTAAAACCTTGGTCTTTTCACTCATTTTACTCTCTAAGGTATCCATTATTTTCTAATTATTAGGGGTGCAATGCCGCTTTTTTTACAGCTAATTCTTCTTTCGTTTCTACATGATCTGCATCAGGCAAACAGCAGTCAACCGGACAAACAGAGGCACATTGAGGCTCATCATGAAATCCTACGCACTCCGTACACTTGTCTGCAACTATGTAATAATAATCGTTTGATACGGCAGGGTGCGCTGCGTCAGCGTCGGAAGAAATGCCGCTCTTCGAGGTAAATGCACCTGAAACTTCCGTTTTGTCAGAGAATCTCCACTCTGCAGCGTTTTCATAAATTGCTCCATTCGGACACTCGGGCTCACAGGCTCCGCAATTAATACAATCACTGGTGATGATAATAGCCATAATATTTTTTTTTAAATGATCCTGTAAAGGAAGAGATTTTTATCTTAGATTCGCATGATCGATATCACATTTTTATGATGACCCATGTCATTTTTTATCAACAGGGGTCTGTCTACATTTGACGCTAAATTAAGGGAAAAATAACACATGGGACCTGTTGCACTGATACTTCTGCTTATTTCGGGGATTGCTTTTGCCGGTGGAGGAATCCTGCTGTCGAAAGCCATCGCTAAAACATCTGCCAATTCAAGCAAGGGATTGCCCTACGAGTGCGGTATTCCAACCATCGGCACCTCTTTCATACAATTTAATGTAGGATACTATTTATTTGCACTGTTATTTTTAGTGTTTGATGTGGAATTGGTGTTTATGTATCCCTGGGCAGTGGTAGTAAAGGAAGTAGGCGTTATTGCCTTTGTTGAAATTCTAATTTTTATGTTTATTCTTTTTATGGGATTTTTGTATGCATGGAAAAAGGGGGCTTTAAAATGGATGTAAAGAATAAACCGTCGGAGAATAAACTGACCTTTCCCGCACAACTTCATGAAACACCCGATGGGGGTTTTGTGGTTACCAAACTGGATGATGTGATTAACTGGGCACGCTCCAACTCCTTATGGCCATTAATCTTCGGCACCAGCTGCTGTGCCATCGAAATGATGTCATCGGCCGATGCAAAATACGATTGGTCACGTTTTGGTTTTGAAGTTGCCCGCGCAACGCCCCGCCAGGCCGACCTCATCATTGTTTCAGGAACCATTGTAATGAAAATGGCGCCTGTTCTTAAACGTTTATACGATCAAATGCCCGATCCCAAATACGTGATCGCCATGGGTGCCTGCACCATTTCAGGTGGACCATTTTTTTACAATACCTATTCGGTCGTAAAAGGAGTTGATAATATTATTCCGGTCGACGTGTATGTACCCGGCTGTCCGCCTCGTCCCGAAGCCCTCCTCCACGGCATGATCACGCTTCAGGAAAAAATTAAACACGAAACCTATTTCAAAAAAGCGGAGAAGAAATGACCAAGGAAGAATTAAAAAGCGCGATCTCATTATCTTCTCCTACCGTTACCTACGACGAAAGCGGAGAATTTCTCACCGTGCTAATTACTCCCGATGATCTCCTTCCACTCATGAACATCCTGCGTTCTAAAGCTGAATTTGAGTTTGATTATCTTTTCTGCTTAACTTGCATCGACTGGAAAGATCATTTGATGATGGTGTATCACCTTCAATCACGCACACACCAACATTGCTTGGTTGTAAAAGCAAAAATTACCGATACCCTGCAGCCAAAAATAGAATCCGTGAATAACATCTGGAAAACCGCAGAACTTCACGAAGATGAGGTATTCGACTTGTTTGGCGTAACGTTTTTAAATCACCCTAATTTACGCCGTTTATTTTTGGAGGCCGATTGGAATGGTTTTCCGCTTAGAAAGAATTATACCGACGAGAACATGATAAAATTATGACACTGCTGGGAGAGAACCATATTACCGAAGAAGGGCAGTTTGTGATCAACATGGGGCCTCAGCACCCCGCCACCCACGGTGTTTTGCATCTGAAGATCTGGCTCGATGGAGAAACCATCAAAAAAATTGAACCTCATTTGGGATACATTCACCGCTCCATCGAAAAGATGTGTGAAAGTCTCACCTACCGACAATATATTTATACCACCAGCCGAATGGATTACCTCTCGGCCCATATGAACAATCAGGCTTGTGCGCTGGCTGTTGAAAAGGGACTTCAAATTGAAGCTTCCCCCCGGGCTCAAGCTATTCGGGTGATTCTGGCAGAACTAACCAGACTGGCCTCTCACCAATTGTGGTGGGCAGCAACGGGCCTCGACCTTGGCGGTGTAACGCCGTTCTTTTACGCCTTCCGCGAACGTGAGGCCATCAACAACATTCTCGAAGAAACCTGTGGTACCCGTCTTACTCAAAATTTTGTAGTGCCGGGTGGCATCATGTACGACATTCATCCTAATTTTCAGAACCACGTAAAACAGGTCATCAAACAAATAAAAGATAACTTTCACGAGTACGACGAAATTCTTACGGGCAACGTTATTTTTCAAAACCGTTTGCAAGGTGTTGGTTACATTTCTAAGGAGGACGCGATCTCATACGGATGTACGGGTCCTACGGCCAGAGCATCGGGAGTGAGTTGCGACATACGGAAACAGTTTCCCTACGACGGTTACGACAAGATTCAATTCGACGAAATTATTGCCACAGGGGGCGATTGCTGGGCACGTTACGAGGTAAGGATGGCCGAAATGTTGCAATCGGTGCACATCATCGAACAATTGATCGACAATATTCCGGAGGGAGATTTTCAAACAAAAACAAAAGCAGTTTTAAAATTACCGAAAGGCGAATTTTATCAACGGGTGGAAACAGCACGCGGAGAATTGGGTGTCTATCTGGTGAGCGATGGCGCCGCCACTCCCTACCGCTGTAAATTTCGCTCTCCCGGTTTTTCAAACTTATCGGCCATTCCGCACATGGCAAAAGAAGCCAAAATTGGGGACCTCATGGCCATTATGGCAACCGTTGATCTTGTAATACCGGATATTGACAGATAATACAATTTATTTTGAACGCTTCTACTCCATATAGTTTTTCGTCACTGGCTACTCACATGCACCTTTGGTTGAGAGCCGCCATTAGTAGTGATCTTCTTTTACTCGTTACCGAAATGGTAATCATCGGTGTTTCGTTGATTGTGTTTTTAGTGCTTTTGTGTTTCTTTCTTGGCTGGATGGAACGCAAAGTGGCGGCCTTTATGGAAATTCGTCTCGGTCCAAACCGAGTGGGTCCCATGGGCTCCATGCAAATTGTAGCGGATACCGTTAAACTTTTATTTAAGGAAGGCCTCACGCCAAATGCCTCCGATAAGTTTTTATTTAATCTGGCCCCCGGTATCATGGTGGTGACCTCGATGCTGGCCGTTGCTCCCATTGCCTTCGCTAAAAATTTTCAAATTTGGGACGTTAACATTGGCGTATTATATGTGTCTTCCATTTCTTCCATGGCAGTAATCGGCATTTTAATGGCCGGCTGGTCGAGCAGTAACAAATACTCATTGATAGGTGCCATGCGCAGTGGCGCGCAAATTGTGAGCTATGAACTGTCCATCGGACTCTCTTTGATTTCCATTGTTATCTTGTCGGGCAGTTTGCAATTGTCGGAGATTGTTGAAAGTCAGGCGAACGGCTGGTGGCTGTTTAAAGGGCATATTCCCGTAATAATTTCTTTTGTCATTTTTGTAATAGCTTCTACTGCCGAAATCAATCGTGCACCATTCGACCTTACGGAAGCTGAGCAAGAACTTACCGGAGGATTTCACACAGAGTATTCAGGTATGAAATTTGCCATGTTTTTATTGTCGGAGTATATTAATTTATTTATTGTGTCTGCTATTGCCGCCACTATTTTCCTCGGAGGCTGGATGCCTCTGCACATTGGTACCTGGGCGTCCTTCAATCATATCATGGATTTTATTCCTTCCTCGATTTGGTTCCTTGGCAAAACATTTTTTATCATTTTTATCATCATGCAGTTTCGCTGGACTTTTCCACGACTGCGTATTGACCAATTATTAAATTTAGAATGGAAGTATTTATTGCCCATCAGCATGGTCAATATTATTATAGTAACAGCGATGGCCATTTTTGGCTGGCATTTTTAGTATTTATAAGGAACAAGGAAACAGATGTTTTTAAAAGATTACTTCGGTACCATATTCAAATCAGTAAAATCACTTCTTACAGGAATGAAACTGACAGGATATTATTTTACGCATCTGAAAGAAATTGTAACGGAAGAATATCCCGATAACAGAGCTACCTTAAAAATGGCCGATCGTTTTCGCGGAGAAGTGATTATGCCGCACAATGACAACAACGAGCACCGATGTACCGGCTGTCAGGCTTGCGAGCTGGCTTGTCCAAATGGCACGATTAAGATCATTACCAAACAAGAAACATTACCCGATGGTAAGAAGAAAAAACGGATCGACACCTTTGTATACCGCCTCGACATGTGCACTTTTTGTAACCT
Source organism: bacterium (assembly GCA_029945625.1). Taxonomy (GTDB): domain Bacteria; phylum Bacteroidota; class Bacteroidia; order B-17B0; family Aurantibacillaceae; genus Aurantibacillus. The sequence continues at coordinate 15,176 of JAQSCW010000052.1, read as the reverse complement.
CTGCATTGTGGCTTGTCCCTCCGATGCCATTGTGATGGGACATAAATTTGAACACAGCGTGTATGACAAAAAACAATTGAAAAAAATATTAAACAATCCTGATTCGAAACTAATGGAAGGAGTGGAAGAATGAGCGCATCGATCGTGATATTTTACATTTTAGCGGCTGTGATTATCGGCGGTGGTTTGCTCGCGGTAACAGAACGAAAAATCTTCCGCTCAGCGGTATACCTGCTCTTTTCTCTCATTGGTATTGCCGGTTTGTATTTCTATTTGAATTACGAGTTTTTAGGCGCCGTTCAAATTGTGGTTTACGTGGGGGGCATTGTGGTACTCATCATCTTCTCTATTTTCCTCACCGCAGAGTCGGGCGATGATATGAAAAAACCAAATTTATGGAGGGTTACTTTTTCGGGACTGGCAACACTTTTTGCCTGTTTACTGGTTTTGTGGTTGATTCAAGGACACTTGTTTGTTTCAAACACAGGAACGGCCTTAGAACCCAATGTGCGAAACATTGGCAGGCAGATGTTAAGCACCGCCGAACACGGATATATTTTACCCTTTGAGGTAGTGAGTATTTTATTATTGGCAGCTATGATTGGTTGCATTGTGATTGCTATGAAAATTAAGCCGAAAACATGAACGAGATTGGATTAACACATATTTTGGTGATCAGCACTTCCCTCTTTTTTATAGGGGTGTACGGATTTCTCACTCGTAGAAACATGATCACCATGTTAATGGCAGTTGAATTGATCCTCAACAGTGTAAACATCAACTTTGTGGCCTTCAACAAATTTTTATATCCCGATAAACTCGACGGGGTATTCTTTATCATCTTCAACATTGCCATTGCCGCAGCCGAAGCCGCAGTAGCGATAGCTATCATTATTAATTTGTATCGCAGTCATAAATCGATCGACATCAGCGATGCCGATGAAATGAAATATTAAACATGATCGAACCACTCTACATAGCGCTCATTCCACTGATTCCGATCATCAGCTTTTTAATCATCGCCCTGATCGGCCGCAGGTATTTTCCAACTTGGTGCGGATTCCTTGGAACTCTTTCTTTATTCACGTCATTCATCTTATCGGCTGCCGTGGCTTACCGCTATTTCTTTGAAATTGGAAAAGTGGAAGGCGTCTATCAGAAAATCATTGCTTTAAAATATGCCTGGCTGCAGTTTACGCCCGATCTCTCCATTGATATGGGACTGCTGCTCGATCCCATCTCCGTGATGATGATTGTGATTGTTACCTTTATCTCGCTCATGGTGCATGTATACAGTTTGGGCTACATGAAGGGTGATGCGCGGATCTCCACCTATTTTTCATTTCTTTCCTTGTTTACGTTCTCTATGTTGGGTTTGGTATTGGCCTCCAATATTTTTATGATGTATATTTTTTGGGAATTGGTGGGTGTTTCATCCTTCCTGCTCATCGGCTATTATTATGATAAACCCTCGGCCGTGGCTGCTTCCAAAAAAGCATTTATTGTAACGCGCTTTGCCGATCTCGGTTTTTTGATCGGAATTCTTGTTCTCTCCTATTATACCGGGTCTCTTGATTTTGGAATCATCATCGAACGTTCTACCGACCCGGCATTTTCAGGAAGTCTGGCCGCCGTTTCGTTTATGGGACTTTCGGCCCTTACCTGGGGTGTGTTATTGGTGTTTATTGGTGGTGCAGGAAAATCGGCCATGTTTCCATTACACATTTGGTTGCCCGATGCTATGGAAGGTCCCACACCTGTATCGGCCTTAATCCACGCAGCTACGATGGTTGTAGCAGGCGTTTATATTGTGGCCCGTTTGTTTCCTGTGTTTTCGCTGGCTTGTCCCGGTTCATTAGATGTGGTGGCGTACGTGGGCATTTTTTCTTCACTCTTTGCGGCCATCATTGCCTGCACACAAACTGATATTAAACGCGTGCTGGCCTACTCCACCATTTCACAAATTGGTTTTATGATGTTTGCACTTGGTGTGTCGGGCTATGGCGGCGAACAGGGACTCGGTTATATGGGATCGATGTTTCATTTGTTCACGCACTCTATTTTTAAAGCACTTTTGTTTTTGGGTGCCGGCTCTGTAATTCATTATGTACATAGTAATGAAATGAAGGACATGGGAGGCTTGCGAAAATTAATGCCCATCACGCATCTCACTTTTTTACTGGCTTGCTTGGCCATTGCCGGAATTCCGCCTTTTGCAGGATTCTTCAGTAAAGAAGAAATCTTATTGGCTGCCTGGAACTCTAACAAACTCGTGTATTACCTCGCCATCATCACAGCTACCTTAACTGCCTTCTATATGTTCCGCTTGTATTTTAGTATTTTCTGGAACAAAACATTTAGTCCAAAACAACTTGAAGGACATGTGAATGGAGAAACCCACAAACTTCACGAAGCTCCCGGTACCATGCTGTTCCCACTTATAATTTTGGGTTTGTTATCGGTTGTTGCCGGCTTTGTGCCCTTCGGAAAATTTGTGAGCTCTGATGGCTTGGCTCTGTCAAATGAATTACACCTGAGCTTTTCGGTAGTGCCGGTACTATTGGCCATTGTAGGTATCATTATGGCCTTTTCATTTTATCAAAAAGAAAATGCGGCACCTAAAAAACTGGCCACCGGCTTAAAAGGATTTTACACCTCTGCTTACCACAAGTTTTATATCGACGAGGTGTATTTGTTTATCACACACAAACTGGTGTTCAACCTCATTGGAAGGCCCGCCGCTTGGATCGATAAGAACGTAGTTGACGGAAGCATGAATGGTATCGCTGCCCTTACAGGCTCTATTTCTTCACTCATTAAAGGATTGCAATCGGGGAAATTGCAGGATTACACCTTGTATTTTTTCTCAGGACTGATTGGTTTTGTGTTGTTGATTATTTATTTATGGACGTAAAAAAAATGATTCATGGTAACAGCTGAAATTAAGAATTCATTAAAGCAAACGCTCAGTGAATTGAATTATGTAGAAAACGAATTAAATCGTCCTATTGAAGACGTGGTAACTTTGTCTATTTGTTTAACCTCGCGAAAATCGATCAACAATTTGATGCGGGCGTATTTAAGCAGCATCAATATCAATCCCAATAAGGAAAGTAGTCTTCAAGATCTGTTGGAGGAATGTAAAAAGGTGGATCCCCAATTTTCGGTGATTGATATGAGTAAGATTTTTTGCACGGGGCACAGTCACTCGCAATGTGAGGACAAACATTGTCTTAGTTATAGTAATGTGGAAGAATGTGCGTCGGTCGCAAAATCGGTTAAAGAATTGGTGCTGAACAAACTTCAGTTGAATGAAAGTGAATTAGTATAAAACAGCATGACAAATTTAACGCTCTTAGTAGTTATACCGCTTCTTACCGCCCTTGCGGTGCTGCTGTGTCAAAACAGTAAACAGATCCGTTGGGTCTCTTTTGTGGGGTCTCTGATTCAGTTGGGACTTTCGGTAGGTTTATTGTTCTCCTACCTTGCGGAAAGAGCTGCGGGAAACGCCTCGCAAATGTTATTCGAATTCAAGTACAGTTGGTACAAAGCATTTAACATTGAGTATTTTGTAGGAGTGGATGGTATTTCGGTAACGATGATTTTGCTTACGGCCGTTGTGGTTTTTGCAGGCATTTTAATCTCCTGGAAAATAGAGACCCTAACCAAAGAATTTTTCTTTCTGCTTTTATTACTGAGTGTTGGCGCTTACGGCTTCTTTATTTCACTCGATCTCTTTACCCTCTTCTTCTTTTTGGAGATCGCTGTAATTCCTAAATTTTTACTCATCGCTATTTGGGGAAGCGGCAAAAAAGAATACAGTGCTATGAAACTCGCCCTCATGCTCATGGGCGGATCAAGTTTGGTATTGATCGGCATCTTGGCAACCTATTTCCATACCGACACCGGTGGAGGCGTTCATACGTTTAATTTATTGGAAATTGCCAAACAACATATTTCTTTAGACACTCAGAAACTCATTTTCCCTTTCCTTTTTGTTGGCTTTGGTGTTTTCACGGCCTTGTTTCCCTTCCATACTTGGGTGCCTGATGGTCACTCCAGCGCACCCACTGCGGCTTCTATGTTTTTAGCCGGCATCTCCATGAAATTGGGGGGATACGGTTGTTTGCGCGTGGCCACTTATTTGATGCCGGAAGCTGCTCATTATTATTCATGGCTCATTATTTTACTTGCTACCATCGCCATTATTTACGGGGCATTTGCTACCCTCATGCAAAAAGATCTCAAGTACATTAACGCGTATTCGTCGGTAAGTCACTGTGGATTTATTATACTGGGCATTGGCATGCTTACCAAAGTAGCAATTATTGGCGCGGTGATGCAAATGGTTTCCCACGGATTAATGACGGCCCTTTTCTTCGGCGTTATTGGCATGATTTACGACCGCACCCACACGCGACAAGTGGAATTGTTGGGAGGATTATTAAAAGTAATTCCCTTTGTGGGAGTAGTGTATGTAATTGCCGGATTGTGTTCTTTAGGATTACCGGGCTTCAGTGGCTTTGTGGCTGAGATGACCGTATTTGTTGGCTCTTGGCAGAACCCCGATACCTTTAGTCGTGTGGCTACTATTTTGGCCTGCGCTTCAATTGTGGTAACGGCGGTATATATTTTACAGGCTACTGCCAAATCGGTAATGGGACCTATTACTAACACTGAGTATTTAAAATTAACCGATGCCACCTGGACCGAAAAATTGGCTTCAGTAACATTGATCCTCGCTATTCTTTCCATTGGTCTTGCTCCTTTCTGGTTCACAAATTTGATAACTAACGATACGCAACTCATTATGGAAAATATAGTCCGGGGGCTAAGCAGTAATTAACATGAACTTTGACTTTTTTATATTGATGAAATCTGAACTGAGTTTACTACTCATCATTTTTCTATTGCTCTTTTTGAAAATATGGGACGGTATCAAAAATCCCATTACCTTATTGCACCTCACGAATGTATTGTTACTGATTAATTTTCTGTTTGGTTTCATTTTGAATAGCCATGGTGAGTTGTTTAACGGCATGTTCTCTACCAATTCTTCATTGGCCTTGGAGAAGAACATTCTTAATTTTGGAGTGCTTATTATTTCATTACAGTCCTTTGACTGGCTCAAGACTCACAAGCACCTGCTCGAGTATTACGTATTATTGTTGAGCACACTGCTCGGTATGTTTTATATGATTTCCAGTGGTAATTTCCTGATGTTTTATTTAGGACTTGAACTGGCATCCATTCCATTGGCAGCTTTGGTGAATTTTGATCTCGAAAAACGCAAATCATCGGAGGCCGCCATGAAAATGATCTTGTCTTCTGCCTTTGCTTCAGGTGTGATGTTGTTTGGTATTTCCATCTTGTATGGTACAACCGGAAGTCTTACCTTCTCTGAAATGCCGGGCCTGATTACCGGTAGAACCCTTCAATTGGCCGCACTCATTTTCATTTTTTCGGGATTTGCATTTAAATTATCTGCAGTTCCTTTTCACTTTTGGACCGCCGATGTGTACGAAGGCGCGCCGGTATCGGTGACCTCTTTTTTGTCGGTGATTTCAAAGGCTGCCATGGTATTTGTTTTCATTTCAATTTTGATGCCACTTTTTGTGGGGAATTTGCATTTGTTTTACATCATCCTGCTCGTCACCATTGTGTTGACCATTTTAATTGGTAATCTTTTTGCCATCCGTCAATCCAATATTAAACGCTTCCTTGCATTTTCATCCATTGCGCAGGTGGGATATGTTTTGTTGGGACTCTCGGCCGGCAATTCAATGGGTGTGAGCGCTTCCATTTATTTTTTAATTGTGTATTTGTTTTCCAATTTGGCGGCTTTTGGAGTGATTTCTCTTGTATCTGTTCACTCCGGAAAAGAAAACATTGACGATTACAAAGGCTTTTACAAAACCAATCCGGTATTGAGCTGGGCCATCACCATTGCCTTGTTTTCGCTGGCAGGCATTCCTCCTACGGCGGGATTCTTTGGCAAATTATTTTTAGTAACTGCCGGTGCCAGTAAAGGAAATTTTGCATTGATTGCCTTTGCAGCGCTAAACATGGTTGTTTCGCTGTATTATTATTTAAGAATTGTAAAGGCCATTTTTGTGGATGTGAACGAAGATCCGATTCCAAAATTGAAAGGCAGCCTTTCGTTGAACCTTGGATTGCTGCTTTGTTTTATTGGAATTGTGATCACCGGATTTACAAGCGGACTTTATCAATACATTGCGCAGGCTTTTAATTTTTAAAACATTATGGCTTTAAATCAAAATCATACGTTTGAAGATCTCGACGGAATTAAATGTTCGGTGGTGGAAAAAAATTGCAGTCCCGAACGTGTTGCCTTCATTAAAGACTTACTGGAGTACAATAAATTTAAAGTGGTTGTGGTGGGCAGTCCGCCCGCTAAAATAGCGCCAAAACCCGCCGTAGAAGGCGAAACAGCCCCTCCTCCTCCACCCCCTGCTCCCGAAACATTTACAGTGGGTGTGAGCGACGTAAGTTTTAATTTGATCAATGCACTTTTTAACGGGGAGTTGTTATCTAAAGATGGTAAGATCGTGAATCCAAATTTCTGGAAACAAATTGCACGTCTTCCCAAAGAAGATGATTGGTATTGGAAGAAATAAGAAGCCAGCGGCCTTGTAATTTTCCTCTCTACTACAAGCGATAAATAAATCACCGCTTTTGTTTGCCCTCAAGTACTTTATCTTTGATTGGAACAAATAATTGCTGACACGTGTCGGCTATCTTTTGTAGTGGTTGTTTGTGGTCAAACGGAAAAGCCGGGGAGAAAGTTTTTGAGCCTGTCCCCTGAAGTGAAAAACCTACCAAAAACAATTCCTGGTTTTTCTGATTTGGGCGTGCCCCCTGAAGCAGGGCAGCAAGCCAGTGGCTTGATGAGCCAGTCTGTGCGGTGGCTGGTGATTCTTACCAAGTCCTTAGCTTCAGGGGTCGCGCTTTCCGTTGCAAGTCCTCGCCACGCAAAGAGACAGGCGTGGCTGTGGGCTTTCCACTACAATCGCTCACGCAGCAACCGATTTGTTTCCATTTATAAAAAAAATCGAAGGAATAAATAATATACATCCGCAACAATTCGGCTTGATCCTTTGTTTTGTTAGCGATCTGCAAATGCCAGCTCCTCCCCTACGCCATTCACGCGCTTTTTTAACCGCAATTAGACCGGAGGAGCCTTCTTTAAGGCGATTAACTGTCTTAGTGCGGTTAATCCCGATATAGTGTTTGTTAGGGTTTCGAATCTTTTCATATCAATTAAACTCTTACAAACTCGTACATCGCAGGTAGATACTTTTTCAAAGCATGTTTAGGGTTTAATACTTTCTTTTCCGGATTTTTCATTTACCTTTAATTTGCAAAACAAATGCCTAAGCCCTTTTAATCATTTGTAAACGATTGTAAATTCTTAGAATTGTGGCTTATAGCAAGTAGTTATGCATCATTTGCCCGTGGACGACCGAACATTAACTTTTATACTTCTCGACAGAAGAAAAAAAACATTACATTTAATATACCAGAGCCAAAGGAATGAAATCTTTAATATTATTTTTCGGTTTATTCATTAGTTTCCCGACAATATCGCAGACAACTATTTATTTTGCCAATGCAGACGGGACAATCGACAAAAATAGTTACAGACATATTATAGAGGCAACTGGGCTAGTGATTACTCACGACAAGACAACTTTATTTGCGAATGACACTGCATATAATTTTATCTTGTCTGTTAATGCAAATAGTATTAATTGCGACTTTTTGGACCCGAGCACTAAAAAAGTAAAAGGACCTCAGGGTTGCTTAGGTCGTTTAGACGCTGACAAGAAAATAATAGAGTATTCTGCGGAATCAAACAATCACGACAGATGTCCTTCGTACATAAAAGACTCTAAAATTTACAGCTTCGACAATAAAGTCTTGGCTTTCATTCAAGGACAAGAAATTTATGGCGTTGCATTATGGCTCTTGAACAATTAATTATTGTAAGCGGACACGTACCGATTAATAACTGTGTAGGGCAAACGACGCATAACAGCAAGCAAGTTCCATTTTTTGCGCAGGGCTGCTCAAATACAGTAAATGGAATTAGCAAAAAACGAAACCTGCTTGCAAAACGTTACAAACAAGCCTAACAGACGACTGAGAACAAGAAATAAATGGAAAACATTATAAAGCATTTCGACAAATACCTTCCATTGGGCGACAATGAAAAAGAAGCCTTGACAAGTCGTTTAACGGAGCGTAAAATAAAACGTAAACAATACATTTTACAAGAGGGCGACACTTGCAAGTATTTTAGTTATATTGTTGAGGGTTGTTTTAAAACTTATGGAGTGGACAATTCTGGCAAAGAACACAACCTTCTCTTTACTGCCGAGGACGACTGGATTACGGACATTGACAGCTTACACAAAGAGCGACCTTCCAAATTGTTTATTGAGGCAGTTGAACCTTCTGTTATACTTCAAATATCTAAAGGCGACCTTTGGTTTTTATACACCAATTATCCAAAGTTTGACAGGAACTTTCGAGTAATTATTGAAGACAAGTATATTGAACTTCAAAACCGACTTCTTCAAACTTTCAGCACGACAGCATACGAACGCTATGAAAGTTTCTTGGAACAATATCCGAACCTTACTAACCGATTACCAAATACACAAATTGCATCTTATCTTGGCGTTACCCCTGAATTCCTTAGCAAAATAAGGAATGAGAGAAGCGTAAAGTAACGCGCCCTTAATCTACATTAAGACTATTTCTTAAACAAGCTTATAGGTGTTGGCTGTTCGTTTATCGCATCTTTGTTCTGTCAATATCGACAAACAATTTTAAACCACAATAAGATGACCGGTTCAACACTTAAAACAAAAGTAGCCATTATTGGATTAGGCAATATTGGCAAGGCAATCGCCACAAATCTAACTATTGGCAAGCATCCAGTAATTCTTGCTTCAAGAGAAATAGAAAAGTCTAAAGCCTTTGCAAACGAATTAGGCAGTTTGGCAACAGCTAAAGAAACCGTTGATGCGATTAAAGAAGCAGACGTGATTATTCCAGCGATCTCCTTTGGTACATTGAAAGACTTTTTCAAAACATATTCGGCAGAATTAGACGGAAAAATCATAATAGACGTTTCTAATCCCATTGCGCCTGATGGAAACGGTGGCTTCAAAAAAATGATTGGGGAAAAGGAAGCGGCTGCGAATATTTTGCATGAATTCATTCCTAAAAGTGCAAAACTAGTTAAAGCTTTTGGTACTTTAGGAGCTGGGAAATTATTAAGTGATGCATTTGCACAACCTGAACGAAAAGTTTTGTTTTATGCATCTGACAATACTAACAGCAACAATAAAATCGAAGATTTAATAAGCAGCTGCGGTTTCGATCCTCTTCATATTGGTGGCTTAGACACCGCCATCCGAATTGAAGTATTTGGCGACTTACACCAGTTTGGGGCATTAGGAAAAACGGTTACACTTGCGGAAGCAAAGAGCAAACTAACAAACGTTTAATATACTTATAAATGAAAAAATTAATATTCAACGCAGTGCTTCTAACATCTTTAGTTGCTTGCCAAAATCAAACAGAAAACAATTCAAACAATTCAACCAATTCAAATCAAATAAAAATGGAACAGACAGCAGAAAAAACAGAAATTGAGAAATTACTTTTCTCTTACCGTGACGCATTAAACGTGTCGGACGTAAATAAAGTATTACCGTTATATACCTCAGACGGTGTATTTATGCCCTCTAATGCGCCTTCTGCAATCGGACAAGGACAAATTAAAGGTTCTTACGAGTTCGTATTTAAAACTATTCAATTAAAAATCGAATTTTATATTGACGAGATCGTGATTAACGGTGACTGCGCTTTTGCGCGGACAACTTCAAAAGGAACAACATTAATTCACGCCAATGGACAAACAGTTCCCGAAGAAAACAGAGAACTTTTTGTTCTTCAAAAAGTAAGCGGACAATGGAAAATAAGTCGCTACATGTTTAACAAAATGAAATAACCCGACCATAAGGGCAGCCTATAGCAGCGGTCTTGCCTAATGCCTGTTTTCTGTGGTATTTTGGCATCTCGGCGGACTTCCGTACATTTAACATTACGGACGACAGGCACTAGGCAAGGCCGCAAAACGTTATAGCTAATGTGCCGGGACAGACTTCCCGACAGACAAAAAATATCGGTCGACAAAAATATTTATATTTGTAAAATAACATACGCAGACAAAAATGGCAAAATTCATCACGACAAAACAGATTTCTTCGGCATTAGAAGAACTGATTAACGACGCGGACAAAATGCTTTATCTCGTAAGCCCGTTTCTTAAACTTTCAAAAGACTTTCAGGAGCTTATTAATTCGCGGAACAAACACGAAAAGAAAACAGTAATCATTTATGGTAAGCACGAACTGACTCCCGAGCAACTTAAATTTTTTACAGGTCTTACACGTTTACTTAAAGTATCACGAAAATCTTCACGCTAAATGTTATGTGAACGACACCAAGCTGATCATTACCTCTCTTAACTTTTACGAGTATTCAATGATTAACAACAAAGAAATGGGCGTCATCTACGACAATACTGTTGCAGAAGACGTTGAAATTTACACAAAGGCATTAGAGCACGTTAAATTCATTGAAGAAAATAGTGACGACAAACCTTTTGAACTTATAAGCAATGCTCCAAAAATAACCGTTACGGTCGACAAAAAAACTGAACCAACCAAAACGACACCGACAAAAGTTGAGGCAAAAAAATCTTCTAATTCAAATACGGGCTATTGCATTCGGACAGGCGTTGAAATTCCTTTCAACGTTGAAAAGCCAATGACTTATGACGCATTTAAATCTTGGAATAAATATGGTGACCCCGACTATTCTGAAAAATATTGCCACTTTTCTGGCGAAGAATCAAACGGACATACAAGTGTGAGCAAACCAATTTTAAGTAAGAACTGGAAAAAAGCAAAAGAACTTCACGACCTATAAATAGACGTGAGACAAAACTGTGTGCGGCACACAAGCTATAACAGCGGTCTTGCGACCATTTTTTGCGTGTTAACGCCCAAATGCCTAAATGGACAAGCAAAACATTCACGCCTGCTTGCAAAACGTTACCGCCATTAGAGGCAGACATTTCTCTGTAGACAATTCGGTACACAAAAAACATTTCGCTTCGACAAACGCAAGGACATCACGCACAGTCCGCCGCACAGCAGCTCCTTCCGATTGACAAGAACATTCGGGTAAAAAGATTTTTAAAATTTTTTTGCCCACGCACTTTTGTGGCTAACACCGCCGTTTGGCTATCACACATTTAACTCAATTTGTTTTTGCAAGAGGCAGGAAAAAGCAAATAAGCTAAATTGCACCTTACATAAAAGCGGCCTGCTTTGCACTTTTTTGCGCATCTCGCTCCGCTCAGTCAGAGGCACAAGCATGCGGCAGCTTAGTATAGAAAGTAATTGTAAGAAGGTGTTTTATCAAAGTTAAAAACTTAAGTTTATTGTATTTATTTCATAATAAAAATGAATAGTTAACGTTTAGTATTAATGACTATAAAAACCCCTTATCTTTTTTTGTTTTTAATAGTCTTTCAGGGTATTTATGCGCAAAATAAATTTACAATAAGCGGTTATATTAACGAAAAAGGCGGTCAGGAAAATCTTCCAGGCGTTACAGTTTACGTTCCAAAATTAAAAGTGGGAACAGCTTCAAATAATTACGGATTCTTCTCTCTTACATTGCCAAAAGATTCGGTAGATATAATTTTTAGTTATGTAGGCTTTAAAGCCAAAAAACTGAGTTTATATCTTGAAAAAAACGTGACCTATAATATTGAAATGGGTGCTGAAGATCTTGAAGAAGTGACAGTAACCGCTGCACAAACAAAAAAGGTGAGCGATGAAACTCAAATGAGTAGCGTTGACATCCCCATCGAACAGATCAAACAAATTCCCGCTTTAATGGGAGAAAAAGATGTTTTAAAAGTAATTCAATTAATGCCGGGTGTGCAAAAGGGAAGTGAAGGCAATGCAGGTATTTACGTTCGTGGCGGTGGTCCCGATCAGAACTTAATTATTCTTGACGAAGCACCGGTATACAATGCTAATCATTTATTTGGTTTCTTTTCTGTATTTAATGGTGATGCGTTAAAAAGTGTGGAGTTAATCAAAGGAGGTTTTCCTGCACGCTATGGTGGCAGACTTTCATCTGTAATCGATCTTCAAATGAAAGATGGAAATAAAGAAAAAATACATGGGGAATTAGGTATTGGTCTTATAGCAGCCCGTTTTACATTGGAAGGACCAATTATAAAAAACAAATGCTCTTTTCTTGTTTCTGCAAGAAGAACATATGTTGACGCACTTATTTATGAATTTCTTCCCAAAAATGACAAAGTGGGATATTACTTTTATGACATGAATGCAAAAATAAATTATGTATTCAATAATAAAGACCGTTTGTATTTGAGCGGATACTTCGGAAAAGATAAATTTTATATGAAAACAAAAGCTAATAATGCGGAAAGCACAGCCGGATTAGTTTGGGGAAATGCAACCGGAACTTTAAGGTGGAACCATCTATTCAATAATCGTTTATTTTCAAACCTCTCTCTTATTTTCACTAATTATCAATTGGGTATCGAGAGCCTTGAAAAATACGGCAATGATTATTACAATTTGAAATATGTGTCAAATATTCGTGACTTTGGAATAAAGTACAATTTTGATTTTATACCTGCACCTAATCATTATATCAGGTTTGGCGCCAATGCTACTTGGCATCACTTTATTCCTCAAGCTTTAGTTGTCAAAGCTTCCGATCCGGTAAATGAGTTCACTAGTAAATCGCTTGCAATTGATACCTACGAAGGAGGAGTTTTTATTGAAGATGATTGGAGAATGACTTCCAAACTTAAAATGAATATTGGTTTCCGAATTTCTGCTTTCTCAAGTAAGGGGAATAATTTCTCTAATCCTGAACCAAGAGCAGCACTAAGATATTTGTTAGGTAACAACTTCTCATTAAAAGGTTCTTATGCCATCATGAACCAATATTTACATCTATTATCTAATACAGGTGTTGGGCTACCAACTGATTTATGGGTTCCGGCTACCAACAAAGTAAAACCACAGCAATCGCAACAAGTAGCTCTAGGTTTAGCGAAGGACTTACCTAGCAAAAATATAATCATTACCGTTGAAGGTTATTACAAATGGATGAAAAATGTTTTGAACTATAAAGAAGGCGCAACCTTTTTGAATGTAGTTGATAATAGTAATGCTGATGCACAAAACGATTGGCAAACCAAAGTAGTTTCAGGCAACGGTTTAAGTTATGGCGCTGAGTTTTTAATCCAAAAAAAAGTTGGGAAATTTACCGGGTGGATTGGCTATACCTTATCGTGGACCTGGTTACAATTTGATTCGTTGAACTTTGGAGAGAAATACCCAGCACGTTATGACAGAAGACATGATATTTCGTTAGTTGGCATCTATAAAATAAATGATCGCATTACCCTTTCTTCTACCTGGGTATATGGAACAGGAAACGCCGTCACCTTGCCACTCTCTTCCTATGGTGTAGAGCACCATACGCTTTCGGGTGCACAACAATCGCAGCCTGGTAGTATTTGGCCTTACAGCATAACGGGTGATTATGGGACAAAGAATTCTTTCCGTATGTCTCCGTATCATCGCATGGATATTGGCATCCAGTTCCATAAAAAATTAAAGCGTTGTGTTCGCACCTTTGAATTTAGTGTTTATAATGTTTACAGTCGTCAAAATCCGTTCTTCTATTATACATATTACGATCAATCCTCAAAGAAAACCAAATTGATGCAGGCATCTTTGTTTCCAATTTTACCAAGTGTTTCATGGAGTTATAAATTTTAAATGATGAGACTATTTTTCATATTTCTAATAAATTGCTTTTTGTTTCTCTCGTGTGCAAAAGAAGCGAAGGTGAAATTACCAGAAACCAAATCATTACCTGTAATATATTCCTATATTTGCCCTGATGACTCTGTAATACGGCTGAAATTGCTGGCTTCTTCTCCGTTATATAGTAGTAATCAAATTGATATTCTGTCTCCCCTTTCCGATGCAGATGTAAAAATTAGCAGCGACCAAGGAATATCACAACTCATCTTTAATCAAAACACCGGATATTACGAATTAAAAACAAATTCGTACCCTATTGTACCCGGGCAAGTATATAAAATGACGGTAACAACAATAAATGGTGATGTGGCAACAGCAGAAACACAAGTGCCCTTTACAGCCGTTCCCATAAACATGGTAACGGTAGAAACCATTATTGAAAATAACCAAACAAGCGATCGCATCAACGTTTCTTTTATCGATGAGCCAGGTAGAGTGAATTATTATCGAATAGCGGTGTTACATGCCTTTGTTCTCACTTTTCAAACGGATACAATATCAGATGATACGCGCATTAATGAACGGTATAGCGACTTAAACCATGATGGCGAAAACGTTTCATTGGTCGGAAGATTTTATCCGAGATCTGATTCTACTCAGTATTATTCTACTGAGTATTACGACGTTTTTCTTTATAATTGTAGCGAATCGTATTACAAGTTTTATGAGTTGCTTAGAACTGACTTATCAGGAATCGGTTTTCCTCCTCCAGCCGAACCAACGCTCATGTACTCCAATGTAAAAGGTGGTTTTGGTTGTTTTGGAGCCTATATGAAAATGAAATTTAGGTATAAAAAGAAATAACAGATTTATTTCTTTCTCCATTCATGAAATCAATCCTCTTCTTAACGCTTTATTCCTTTTTTCTATTTGGTCAGGTTTCAATTGAAGGGCAGTGGACTATAGCATGTGGCAGTTATGAAGCAGTTTGCACGACATTTTATAATTTAGTTTGGTATAATTTTTCTAAGAAAATTACGTTATTATCGTATTGAAAAAAAATCTTTTTATAATAGCCATTTTTAATTGTGTTTGGTTATGCGCTCAGCATAACTACAAGACACCCTATCGCGCCGGGCTTAAGCTGGGGTATTCGCTTCATACACTCACGGGAGATCTTACTAAGAGTCATCCTGGAAATTCCGCTTAAATAGGCCCCACTTCATCACTTCAAACTGACCCCACTTG
>JAQSCW010000051.1 GCA_029945625.1 bacterium | reverse complement strand
CTGGCTCATCAAGCCACTGGCTTGCTGCCCTGCTTCAGGGGACAGGCTCAAAAACTTTCTCCCCGGCTTTTCCGAGTGACCTAAGACTTACCTTGTGGGAGCGACGCAAACAAGGAAACAAGATGAAATAGGGCGGATGAATTGTCTGAATCTTCTGCCCCAAGCACTTTCTGTGCAGTTTAAAAGTAAAAAAAACTGCGGTGAAAAAGTGAAAGCCGAAAAAGAGTTGGAAAAAGTGAAATGACTACGTGGTAAAATTACTCGTAAAACCCATCTGATTTCATAGAAGAAAGATCTCCATTCTTTACCTTGCAATGGAATCTCCTTCCCGTTTTGCAGTTACACTCTAAGCAGGTTTCCGGACCGTGGTCAGTATATATTTCAATGTCGTATATTCGAACACCCTTACCTTTATAGTAGGATGTGACATTTTCTTTTAGTTTTTCGTTATTGATATTGAATTCCCATCTATCTGCACACTGGGTCTCATCGTAATTCACCCACTTCATATTCGATTTGGTACAACCCATAACAATGAGTGTTAGGGTTAATACCAGCAGTAGAGATTTGATTCGTAAGGCTTTCCTACCCATTTGTTTGATCATGTTCTGGTTCTTAAGTCCGCACTCCCAACTTGGGAGTTTTCAAATTTCAATTAAAAATAGCTAAATATTCTGGAATTTGTCTTATTCTTTCTGCTCCAACTGGTTTTCCAACCATAAGGGCAAGGAACATCGCCGCCTTTGAGATCATCTCCATAACTGCTCACCCCAAATAAGTTCTTCAGGTCATATTCTTTTTCACTTACCATAATGGTCACTTCTCCGCTTAAAGGTGCGATGGGTCCACAGCTTGTTTTCCAAATATACGGGGTGTTAACTTGCGATACAAAATTCTCTCCTCGCCGCGAAAGACCCCAATTCTCAGCCATACTTCGGTTATTAGCTGTGGCAAGTCCTTCCACTTTACACGTGGTGACTTTATTCTTATAGGTAAATGTTAATCGTCTGTCAAAACTAAATTTTCCATAGTTCCCATCGTCAAACACTACCTTAATGCCATCGCCGGTCATCCGGTTAGTTACACTTGGTTCACTTAAGTACCATAACTCGTACCACGTATTTCCACTCTCGTTAATCAAATAGGAGGTGCCGCTCATTGTAATGCTATGACCCGTTGAAGGCTGCGTTGATTTGTAGGACAAATATTCTACTAAGATGGTACAACCACTGTGTTTCCATTTTGTAACGGGGTACCCCTGAATGGTGAACCGCACACTCCCCGTGCGACTGCGGCCAGAGCAGTTGCTGCCGTCAAAATTCATAGTAACTATGCCTTTTGTAAGGAGAATTGTATCAAGTTTCACGCCGCATACAGTAGTGGTGGAGCCTTCTGTAGTACCTAGTAGGTCACTGTTGCGTCCCCGTAATAAATACTGCTCCATGATCACGGTATTTACGTCTTTGATTATCTCGTCGCATTCACCCTGCGTAAATCTAATATCTACGGCATCCTGGGCCGTCTCATCCTCAAATGCACGCTTCTTCTTACAGGAACTTCCGAGTAATAGCAATGCAAACAAAAAAACGAGCCCTCTAGTAAGGTACTTAGCTATTATCATAAAAGTTTATATATCTCTTCCCTGCGAATGATGGTAAATATAAGAAAAATATGAATTATTAAAGGTTTAAGGCCGCAGGGAAGACATAATTAAATCGTCCCTGAATTTGTATGCATTTCACTTAAAAATTAGCTGGTGCTAATTGTAAGCGATGACCTTACTTTGTGAAGCGTTGTTTAACGTCCACTGCAGTTTCCAACCAAACGGGCAGGTTACCGATCCGGGTGTTACCGGAGTTCCGGCACTATTTACGCCGTATAGGCAAACAAGATCAAAATTCTTACTTGCCACTTTCATTTTCAAGCCGCCCTGAATTGGTGCACCAAATCCACATGTGAGGTTCCAAATAATTGGTGTTGTCACCTGACTCGTGAAGGCATCGCCATCGCGCGTGGTTCCGTAATTTTCGAGGCTCGTGAGACTATTATTAGTGCCAATGCCTTCGGCCTGGCAGGTAAGAATATTACCGGGTATAGTATAGGTGATTCTTCTGTTAATGTTATAAATAGCAGTTTTTCCATCTTGCCAGGTCACATTGAGGTTTGTACCTGTAACGGTAGAAATTAAGCTGGCTTGATTCTTAAATACAAGTAGATTTAACCAGGTGCCCCCCGAAACGTTGATCAGGTTTTGCGTACCATTGAGCATAATGCTTTTTTGGTCGGAGGCGCGGGTGATCTTATAATTAATGTAATCCACTTTAATTACTGTCCCTGCATTTTTCCATCTGGCTCCAAGGGCATAATTCAACATCGAAAGGCGGATTGAACCTGTTCGGGTACGGTTATTGCAGGTGGTACCGATATAATTTAATTTTATGACGCCCGTGGATGAAAGGGAGGAATCTACGACTAGTCCGCAAATACTGCCGCTAGTGCCCTGGGCATCCTCTGATTTTCCGCTTAATTTTACATCGCTGCTGATCACGTCGTTAATATCATTAATAGCCGCGTCGTTCTCACTTTGTGCATCTCTGCTATCCGTGCTGCTTTGCCCGGTTTCGTCGGGAGTAACCGGATCAGAATTATTATTGCTCTTCTTTTTGCAGTCGGTTAGCAAGAGCATGGAGCAAACGCTGAGTATACTTAATCCAAAAACGATCTTATTTCTTTTCATGGTGAAAAACTATATGTTTAAAATTAAAGGTATAAAAAAAATATGTAAGACAATCATCTTGTTACAAAAAATTCAAACACGTGTTTATTAGTACTAGTTGGCTAAGTTGCATTAACTGAGCAAAATTGCATGAATAGAACAAAAAAACCCACAACTTTCGTCGTAGGTTCATTAAAAAAAGGAATTCAAAAGTTATTCTGAAATAACTTCAAACGTCACTGTTGCGGCAAGATCTTTGTACAATCTCACTTTTGCAGTATAAGTTCCCAATTGTTTGATGGTGTCTTCGGTGATTTCAATATTCTTACGTTCAACGTTATAACCAGCTTTTTGAAGAGCTTCAGCGATTTGAATGGTGGTAACAGAACCGAAGATCTTACCATTTTCACCGGCTTTGGCACCAACTTTAATGCTTACTGCCGATAATTTCTCAGCGTTTGCAGAGGCCTCTTTACGTAATTTATCTTCTTTGAACGCACGTTGCTTTAATATTTCAGCATGCATTTTCTTGGCGCTTTCTGTGGCCAGAGTAGCCATACCTTTTGGCAACAAAAAATTACGTCCGTAACCGTTTGCCACAGTTACTTTGTCATCTTTGTAACCCAGGCCTTTTATGTCTTGTTTTAAAATAACTTCCATTGTCTTTTCCTTCTAAAGATTTATTTCAATAAATCGGCCACGTATGGCATTAATGATAAATGACGGGCACGTTTTACAGCTTGTGCCACTTTACGCTGAAACTTCAATGAAGTACCGGTTAAACGACGGGGTAATAATTTCCCTTGTTCGTTCACGAATTTCAATAAAAAATCAGGATCCTTGTAATCAATGTATTTGATACCACTTTTTTTGAAGCGGCAATATTTTTTCTTTTTCACCTCGGCTGTTGGAGGGTTAAGATATCTTATGTCTTTTGGTGCTGCCATTTTTTTTAAAATTAATTATTAAACCATTAAGAAGTAGCGGTTTCTTTTTTCCTGGTTTTGCCTTCAGCAACTAAACCTTTACGTTTGTCAGCGTACGCTGATGCGTGTTTGTCTAATGCTACGGTCAGGAAACGAAGAACACGTTCGTCACGCTTGAAGGCTACTTCAAGTTGATTCACGATCTCTTGTCCTTCCCCTGCAAATTCGAGCAGGTGATAGAATCCGGTTGTTTTCTTTTGAATTGGGTAGGCTAACTTACGTAGGCCCCAGTTCTCTTCATTCGCGATCTTGCCTCCCAAATCGGTAATGGCTTTTTTAAATTTTTTTGCGGCCTCCTTTGCCTGATCATCAGACAAAACGGGAGTTAAAATGAAGACCGTCTCATAGCGTTTTTCCATTGTTTATTTTTAAATAGGGCTGCAAATATACTAATTTTCCTGAAATGCAAAAAATAAACGGGAGTATTTTGCTGAAAATCAGCCTTAAAACATGAACATTTTGGGTATTATTGGGTCTACTGGGTGGGATTACAAAGAATCTTAAGAACCATGCTTCCTGAATCGGAAATCAGCTTTACAAAATATACGCCTTCTTGCCAATTTTTTACGGATACCTGAGTTCTGCCTTTCATAGATGCCGAATATACAAGTGTTCCGTTTACATCGGTGATCAGCACACGCGTTGTTTCCCCGGGCACTGCTGAAATGATGGTAAAAAGGCTGTTGACAGGATTTGGAAAGATCTTATCATCCCGATAGAGACGCGTTTTCGCAAGTCCTGTGGTATTTACCGTGCAGGAATGTGCGGCATCGAATAGTGCCTGAAGCGAGTCGATGGGCTCAATACCGGCACCATTATGGGTTTTGAGGGAGATAAGGAACGAAGGTCTGCCAAATGTATCGGTGGGCTGCGTTACTTTTAAGAATGCAAAGAGTGAGGAAGATCCGTTGGGTGCACAGCGGCTATCGGCTCCTACCATTTTAGCACCCTGCATGGCTGCCATCAGTTTGCAGGCCAGGTCACCGGTTTGGCGCTTGAACCGTGCTTCCATAGAGTCCAACACCTGCGAACCTAAAAGAATATTTCCTTCAATCGTATAATTAGGCCCCACACGGTGACTTTTGTAGTTTAAGCAATTTGTTCCGGTGAACGCTGATGTCCGTGGCCACAAGGAATCCATGCGTATCACGCCATATTGCCTCACCGTAGGATTGGACTGCACATCGTTGGCTTGCAGCCAGTTCACGAGTTGCGGCGCATTGTCGCCCAGCCGCATCCGATAACGGGCATTGTTTTGATTTTGCGGCAGGTAACTTGCCTGAGAAGCAATTGCTCCCGTATCGGGAAATAATTCACAAATAAAATCATTTGAATAGCCGGGAAAAGTAAATAAGTCCACACAGGAAGCTCCCGCCGCACCTACCTCACGCGTGATGGAGTCGAATGCAAGCATTGAAAAAGTGTCCTGAGCTTTTGAAACCAAGTGTGACCCTAAAAGAAATGTATATAGAAGAAAACGCAACACGAAACTTTTTACTAAAAATACAAAAAATAAACAAATTCCTTCAACAAGGAATCAAGAACCAATGTGAACAGTTTCTTATATTTAGGGTTTATTCTACTTACTAATGAGCTACCATTCTAAAAAAATAAAGATCAGGCAGATCTTCTGTTTAATCGCCTTGATGTGCGTTTTTACCTCTTTCTCTCAAACCGAGTATATCGATTACCGTTCGGCAACTAATCCACTTTATTGGAAGAACAGAAAACCCATTGAAGGCTATTGGCAGCAAGACGTGCACTACAACATCAACGCAGAAATTAATGACAGCACCGATATTTTAACGGGATCGGAAGAACTCACGTATTGGAATAATTCACCTTTTAATATTTCATTTGTGTATTTTCATTTATACAGTAACGCGCAAACTGAGAATTCGTACGCCGCCAATCTCTATAAAAATAACGGCTACGATTTAAAGTTTGGAAAATACCGCTCGCAAAACCTGGGAACACAGGTGGAAACTATTACTAGCAATGGCGTGGAATTAAGAACCGAACTCGATAATACCATCTTGAAGGTATTCTTACCAAAGACTCTCAATTCGGGGGAATCGATCACTTTTAAATTAAATTTTAAAACTTATTTTGATAAGGAAGCCATTCGCAACCGCATGAAGTTATTTAATTCATTTGGGAAAAAACATTACGATGTGGTGCACTGGTACCCGCGCATAGCTGTGATTGACCGCAAATTTGCATGGGTCACCGATCAGCATATGGACCACGAATTTTATGGGGACTTTGGTTCCTATCATGTGGAGATGACCTTACCAAATGATTACGTAGCCGATGGCACCGGCATCCTCATCAATGAAAAAGAAGTACTGCCGGATTCACTTCGCAAGAAACTGGACCTTCGTAATTTTCTGCAGAAACCATTTAATTCTCCACCATCTACCATTATTAAAAAAGACGGTTCAAAAAAAACCTGGAAATTTTCCGCTATCAACGTGCATGATTTTGCATTTACCGCAGATCCCAATTACCGTATAGGAGAAAGCACTTGGAATGGGGTGCGTTGCATTGCTTTGGTGCAGGAACCCCATGCTTCGGGTTGGTACAATGCCCCTTCTTATATTGCGAAGGTATTGGAAGTAAACTCGTATAACATTGGTCAGTACCCACACCCTAAAATGATTGTGGCCGATGCGCAGGA
Source organism: bacterium (assembly GCA_029945625.1). Taxonomy (GTDB): domain Bacteria; phylum Bacteroidota; class Bacteroidia; order B-17B0; family Aurantibacillaceae; genus Aurantibacillus. The sequence continues at coordinate 68,998 of JAQSCW010000051.1, read as the reverse complement.
TGGAATGGAATATCCCATGTTAACCTTGTGCGGTGGATTTGATCCCGATTACCGAACTCTGCTCATTCATGAAATGACACATAACTGGTTCCAGGGAATGCTGGGCACCAACGAGGCCTACCGAACCTGGATGGACGAGGGTTTTACGCAATTTTACACAGCCGACACCTACCAGTTTATTGACGGACCCAATGAACTTGAAACTAAGTCAACGAGCAAGTATGTGAACCGTTATACAAATCCCCATCGCATTGTAGATGCCGAGATTTATACGCCCTACTTCAACAGTGTGGTGACACGTGGGGAAGAAGCCATTCTCAATACCCATGCCGATGATTTTAACGGCGCTATTCGCCATGGCGGAGGCTATGGTCAGTCGTATACCAAAACTGCGGCCATGCTAAAAAATCTGGAATATGTTTTGGGAAGGGCATTTTTTGATAAAGCCATGCAGCATTATTTCGAACAATGGAAATTCTGTCATCCCTATCCCGAAGATTTTAGAAATTCCATGATCCAATTCGCAGGTGTGGATCTGAATTGGTTTTTTGATCAGTGGCTCGAAACGAGCAAGACCATAGATTATAAAATTGGAAAAATAAAACACAAAAAAAATGACCTCTATGAAATTACCTTTATCCGAAAAGGAAGCATGCAAATGCCAATTGACTTTGTGGTGATTGATCAAAACGATTCTGCCCGGCATTATTATATTCCAAATACTTGGTTCGAAAAGCCGACGGGAGCAACCACCCTACCCCGATGGATAGGTTGGGGTCCAAATTTAAAACCAAGCTATACCGCCACGCTTCACATAAATAGCAAAATAAAAAATGTGATTATTGATCCTTCCTATCGTTTGGCCGATGTTGACATGACCAATAATATAAAGAAGAACAAGGTGGCACTTCGTTTCGATTCAAAAATATATAATCCCCCTAATTGGAAGAAATACGATATGCGTGTGCGTCCCGCTTTGTGGTATAACGGGTACGACGGTGTTAAGTTTGGTGCAGTAATGGGTGGCGACTACTTAAACACCAAACATGTATTTGAGATGGGTGTGTGGTTCAGCACCGGCATTGGGCAGGCCTATCTTGATCAACCTGTGCAGGGCAAGGACGTGGTGAAAAGCAAATACAACACACTTTCCTTCTTGCTCGATTATAAAACAGCAACAAATCGATTTATGAAAAAATCGAATGTGTATGTGCAATTAAAATCACTCGATGGTTTGGAAGGCGGTACCATAGGATTCGAAAAAAAGAGCATCAACGAAAAAACCCGCGTGTATACCCACCTCAAAGCAATGTGGCGTGATCAATCACAGGACCTTGTGTATTTAATCAATCGAAACGAATGGGGCTATCAAAAACTCAACAGTGCCATTCACCTAGGTGTTGAGCATAACTATAAGTACAAAAGAGGACAAGGCAATCTCCTGCTTAATCTGCGATCTTCGGCCTTTACCAATGACTATGATTTTTCGGCAGCCACACTAACGTCAGTTAATAGGAACGATCTCGGACTTATTAATATCAATACACGGGTATTTGGTCAATTGGGTTTTGGAAAATACCTTCCCTCCGAATCGATGCTCTTTGTGGCGGGTGCTAATAATGAGGATCTCATGAATAATAAATATACCCGCTCCATGGGTATTGTGCCACCGGATTGGGGCGATTATGGCGCCACTACCAATCACTTCACGGCAGGCGGCGGATTAGGTCTGCGCGGTTATTCGGGTTATTTGTTGCCGCAAAAAAATGCGGATGGTTCATACAGTTATAACTATAAAGGAGCCAGTGGAGCCTCAGTAAGCATGGAAGTTGAATTTGGCGAGATCTTTAAACGATTTAATCCAAAGTTTTTGAAAAACAGCATAAAGATCCAACCTTATTTGTTTGGGGATGCCGGCATGATTAATACAAATGCAGCGGGCGTACCAAATGTAATGAGTGATGTGATGGCTGATGCAGGAATTGGAGCCACTTTCAGCGTTGTTAAATGGTGGAAATTATACAATGTAAAACCGCTCACCATCCGGTTTGATATGCCCTTATTCATTAACCGACTCCCTTATGCTGAAGCTGATTATTTTCAATTCAGATGGATGCTGGGGATCAACCGGGCATTTTAGTGGGACTCACAAAAGTGCACAACAGCCGAAAGCGGCATCAACCTAAATTTTCGTAAGAAATTAAAAATTAGGAATTGGGAAGGAGTATTTAAGAATTAAGAATTAATTGGCGCAGGTAGCCGGATATTCCATCACAGACGAAGCTCTGTTGCAAGTATATTTGCCCGCCTCACGAATGCCCTTGCCTTCTGATAATTCCTGCAAGAGAGGCGGACAAATTCTTTTTTTGTTGGTTTTAGGAGATCATGTTCAGGAACTCGTCTTCCGAAATTATTTTTACTCCAAGACTCTGGGCTTTTTTTAATTTTTCGGGACCCATATTTTCTCCGGCCAGTAAATACGAGGTTTTGCCACTGATGGATCCTGAATTTTTTCCACCGTTCAATTCGATCATGTCTTTTAATTGGTCACGACTGAATTTATTAAATACACCGCTAATCACAATACTTAATCCTTCCAGTTTGCTGCTGCCGGCTTGCTGCTGGGCTTCGCTCAATTCAAATTGCAAGCCTGCTTTTTTAAGACGATGAATTAGCTCTTTATTCTCCACCTTCGAAAAATACGCGGCTATGCTTTCTGCAATGGTTTCCCCTACTTCGTCAATGCCTAACAATTCTTCCTTCGAGGCCTTCACCAGTAAGTCGAGAGTTTTCACTTTTTTGGCGATTTTTTTGGCCGTTGTCTCACCCACATGCCTGATACCCAAAGAATATAGTACGCGTTCAAATGGTATTTTTTTACTGGCTTCTATGCCTTCTATCAAATTCTGAGCCGACTTTTCTGCCATCCGATCGAGATTCACCACATCTTCTTTCTTCAGATCGTAGAGATCAGCAATGTTCTTTACGAGTCCTGCTTTATTTAATTGTTCAATGGTTTCAGCACCTAAACTATCTATGTCCATAGCTCTGCGGCTCACAAAATGTTCGATGCGACCTTTTACCTGCGGCGGACAAGCGCTGTCATTGGGACAAAAATGGTTGGCCTCGCCTTCTTCTCGTTCGAGTTTGGACCCGCATTCGGGGCATTCAGTAATGTAAGTGGTTCGTTGCGTATGGGGTTTTCGTTTTTGAAGATCAACGCCCACAATTTTAGGAATGATCTCTCCGCCTTTTTCAACAAATACCTGATCCCCTACTCTCACGTCGAGTTTTTCCATAATGTCGGCATTGTGCAGCGAAGCGCGCTTCACAGTTGTTCCACCAAGTGCAACCGGCTTTAAATTGGCTACTGGGGTAATGGCTCCCGTTCTTCCCACCTGGTAACTAATAGAAAGTAATTCCGTACTTACCTGTTCGGTTTTAAATTTAAAAGCAATGGCCCACCGAGGTGATTTAGCCGTAAATCCCAATTGTAATTGCTGTTTGTAATCGTTCACTTTAATCACAATGCCATCAATATCAAAAGGAAGATCAAGGCGTTTTTTATCCCAGTGGTGAATAAACTGTAGCACCTCGTTAATGCTGTTTACAAGTTTAACATGCGTACTTATTTTAAATCCCCAGCTTTTCGCTGCATTTAAGCTCGCAAAATGATTGTCAAACGGAAGATCATCGCCAATTAAATTATATAAAAAACAGTCCAGTTTTCGCGAAGCCACCACTTTGCTGTCCTGCATTTTCATGGTACCGCTGGCGGCGTTTCGGGGATTGGCAAGTGGCGCGTCCCCAATCTCTTCCCGCTCTTTGTTAATGGCTTCAAACACAGGTCTGGGTAGATAAATCTCGCCTCTGATCTCAAATTCCTTTGGAAAATAGCCGGTTAATTTTAGTGGGATGGATCGGATGGTTTTTGCATTGGTGGTCACATCATCTCCCCGTTCTCCGTCACCACGCGTAACGGCATGCAGGAGCTCTCCATCATGGTAGGTGAGACCAACCGATAAGCCATCAAATTTTAATTCGCATACGTATTGCACTAGATTTGAAAATAAATCGCCGTCTTTATGTCCGAGGCCCTCCCGCACTCGCCGGTCGAAGTCAATTAAATCAACTTCGCTGTAGCTGTTAGAAAGGGAAAGCATGGGGTATTTGTGTTTTACCGACTTAAATGTTTTGGTGATCGCTCCCCCTACCCGTTGACTTGGAGAATTTGGAGACAAAAGATCGGGATACTTCTTTTCAAGGTCAATAAGCTCTTCAAGTAATTTATCGAATTCAAAATCGCTGATGATGGGTTTGTCAAGCACATAATACGTGTGATTGTGTTTCTCAATTTCGGCCGATAATTCTTTGATTTTATATTCTGCAGTACTTCGCTCCATATTCAACGCAGGGTGATTAAAATTTTAAAAAGCTAAGGACTTTCTCCAGATACATTTCATCTGTAGTATCAAAAGAATTTAATTGATCGCTGTCAATATCTAACACCCCCACCACTTCACGGCTCGAATTAAATAAGGGCAAAACTATTTCACTTTTGCTCAAAGAACTGCAGGCAATGTGGCCGGGAAACTGGTCCACATCGGGCACGACGATTGTTTTTTTAGTTTCCCATGAGCTGCCGCATACGCCTCTCCCTTTTGAAATGCGGGTGCAGGCAACAGGCCCCTGAAATGGTCCAAGCACGAGCGTATCTTCTTTCACGAAATAAAAACCAACCCAAAAAAAATTCATACCATACTTGAGCGCCGCGCATATATTTCCCATGTTCGCGATTACATCGGATTCATCAGAAACGAGCGACTCTATTTGTGGTAGCAGTTCTTTATAACGTTGTTCTTTTGTAGTTCCTTTTAGGATAAGATCCTCAGCCATGCAGTAAATTTATATAAAAATGAGAAATCCGGATAAGACTGCTGAAAAAGGTTTAATAAAAAATGTTGACGGGTGGTTAGGATCTCCCAAACTCGCTTCAAACAGTCTCAACAAGTAATTGGCACCAAAAAATTTTCAAATGTTTAGCAGGGAGATCCATCTATTATTCTAAACAATGAGTTGCAACCCATCAAAGGCCAGTTCAATGTTTGAAGGAAGTTCGGCGTTCACCTCGGTATGTAAGCCGAGCTGATGCGAAATATGAGTGAAATACGCCTTTCTTGGTTTCAGTTCCTTAACAAGGGCAACGGCTTCGTCGAACTTAAAATGAGAAATATGCGCTTCCTTTCGCAGCGAATTCAATACCAATACATTTAGATTTCTAAGTTTTTGTTTTTCGGCTTCAGAAATAAAGTTGGCATCGGTCACATAGGCAAAATCCCTTACGCGATAGGCTTTCACAGGCAATTTATAGTGCATGACGTTAATAGGTTCGATCACCAAATCACCAATTGAAAACGTTTCATTTTCTACATCGTAAAGATCTACTTCGGGGATGCCGGGATATTTTTCGTTGGCAAAAATATAATGAAACTCTCGTTTAAGAGCCTGTTGCACGCGCTGCGAAGCAAACACGGGCATTCGCATCTTGTTCAAAAAATTAAATGCTTTTACTTCGTCGAGACCCGCAATATGATCTTTGTGCTCGTGCGTAAATAATACCGCATCGAGCCGGTTTATTTTTTCGCGAAGAAGTTGTTGTCGAAAATCGGGACCCGAATCGATGACAATTCGGGTCTTGGCAGTTTCGATGAGTACCGATGAACGCAAGCGTTTGTTCCGCACATCCTCACTGGTGCACACATCGCAAGCGCAGGCAATTAGCGGCACTCCCTGCGAAGTTCCCGTTCCTAAAAATGTTACTTTAATTGACACAATTCCTCTGTAAGTTAATCTTCCGTCACTGCTAAATTAGCAGTAATATTTTCATTTGTGCGTACTTTAAGCGGCAAACCTCCTTTTACGTTTTTTAATATAGCATCGTCGTAACCAAAAGCATACAAATAATAATCTCCCTTATAGCAGTTAAATGTGTAGCTGGCATCGGCACCGGTTGTAATCCTGGAGTCATAAATACTGGTATCGCTCCCGGGAAATTCTTTGGCATTGAATTTAATAAATACTCTGGCAAAGGGAATCATCTTTTCGTGATGCGCTACCTGTCCTCGCACGGTTGATTTACCCCCTAATTGATTTTTCTTGCAGGAGCCAAAAAACAAGAGCAAGCCAAGTGCAAATACGACGTATGGTGTCTTCATTTTAATTATAATTAGGGTCAGAAAATCGTTTATCGGCAATAAAATTAAAGTCAGTAAGTGTATTCAGAAAAACAATAATGTCTTTTTTCTGCTCGGGACTCAGGGGGATGCCTGTTGTGAGGGAGGGATCGAGGTTGGTTAAGTTCTTGATGCCATTGGTATAATGATCGAGGCATTGTTCGAGTGTTGCATAACGACCATCGTGCATATATGGTTTGGTGAGGGCAATGTTCCTTAAACTAGGTGTTTTAAATTTATAGAGATCGCCGGGTTGTTTGGTAATGCGGTAACGTCCGCTGTCCTGATAAATTGGACTAATTGCTACACCATTATTACGGTACTTAAAATCCGACATTAAAGGCTCTTTGTGGCAGGAGCTGCATTTTTCAACAAACTGATTATAGCCCCTTAATTCCTGAGCTGTAAGCTCTTCTTCATGCCGTTTAAAGCGGTCGTATTTACTTTCGGAAGACAACATTAATCCCATGAATTGTGCCATGGACCAAAACATGCGCTGTGTGGTTACCGAATCGTCTCCATAAGCCAATGTAAATAAATTCCGATATTTTTCAGAGGCCTGCAATTTCTCTACCACGTGAGTGATCTTTTCTCCCATTTCTACCGGATTCTGGATGGGTGCCAGAGGCTGCACTTCAATATGATTGATGCCACCATCGTGCATAAATGCCGGATGCCAGGCCACGTTAAAAATTGAAGGCGAATTGCGTTTGCCGGTGAGATTATTTATGCCATGACTCACGGCATGATCGGCATTGGCGAACGCGGTAAAATTTTGGTGACAGGAGCCGCAACTAATCGTATTATTGCTGCTCAGAAGGCGCTCATAAAATAAATACCGTCCCAGTATAAAGCGGTTTTCGGTAATGGGATTGTTTTCAAATTGATAAACGGGTTGGGGCCAGCCTTCGGGAATAGTTTGAATTAGATGATCAGCCGGCAAAGGCATCTCAATTTTGGGATCCACTTGCAAACACGAAAAAAGAACAGGCGTTAGGAAAAGGAATGCGAAGGAGTGAACTAGTTTCATGTTGCAATCATTTAAAGATAGCACATATTTGCCGTTTGTGCAAGCTATACCTGGGTTATAAAACTCCAAGGGGGCCTACTGATTTTTACTAATTCGGGCTTTGTTATTGTGAATCAAGCGGTTGCATGAGAAACAAAAGAAGTCTCGTTTTTTAAAAATTTCTATCTTTGCGCCCTAACTAATGTTCGAAAAATATGACGTATTTGGATTTTGAAAAACCCATTCAGGACCTTGAAGAGGAGATCATTAAACTGAAGGAAGTTGCATCAAAAAGCAAAGTAGACCTCAGCGACAAGATAAAGGAGTTGGAAGAGCATATCAACGACAAAACACGGGAAATATATTCGAATTTAACAGCTTGGCAACGCGTGCAGGTGAGTCGGCACCCCGAAAGACCTTATACACTCGCTTATATTCAGCACCTCACCAATAAAACCTTTATTGAACTGCATGGCGACCGCACCGTGGGAGATGACAAGGCCATGGTGGGTGGTTTTGGTGATGTAGACGGACAAACGGTGATGTTCATTGGTCAGCAAAAAGGGATCAATACCAAGATGCGTCAGATCCGCAGGTTTGGTATGGCAAATCCCGAGGGTTACCGCAAAGCTCTCCGCTTAATGAAAATGGCTGAGAAATTCAATAAACCAATAGTCACTTTTATTGATACCCCCGGTGCTTATCCCGGATTAGAGGCAGAAGAGCGCGGACAAGGAGAAGCCATTGCTAGAAACTTACTTGAAATGGTGCAACTCAAGGTACCTGTTATTTGTATCATTATTGGCGAAGGAGCCAGCGGAGGAGCCTTGGGAATTGGGATTGGCGATAGAGTGCTGATGCTGGAGAACACCTGGTATTCTGTGATCTCACCCGAATCATGTTCTTCTATTGTGTGGAGAAGCTGGAACTTCAAAGAACAAGCAGCAGAAGCCCTAAAATTAACTTCTTACGACATGAACAAAAACGGCTTGATTGATGGGGTGATTCCTGAACCCTTGGGCGGTGCGCATCGCAATCATGAAGAGACCTTTAATATTGTGAAAGCTGAAGTATTGAAACAACTAAAAGCACTCACCAAAATAAGCACCAACAAGCGTATTGAGCAGCGCATCGAAAAGTTTTCGGCTATGGGCGTGGTGCATGACCTAAGTGAATAAGAAACAAATTGGAAACGTAACCGAAGAAAATTAATCATATAAATAAGTTAAGAAATGGCAGACACAGGCGATATTAATGTGGGATCGATCATTCGCTTCAACGGCGAACTAGTTCAAATTATGGAGTACCAGCACCGCACCCCTGGAAATTTACGCGCCTTTTATCAGGCAAAAATGAAGAACCTGAAAAATGGTAAACAAACCGAGAACCGATTTAGGAGTGGTGAAGGTGTAGAGATTGTGCGGGTGGAATACAAACAAATGCAATATATCTATGCCGAAGGCGAATTTGCAGTGGTAATGGACACCAGCAATTACGAGCAGGTGCATATACCTTTAATCATGTTTGGTGACAGCGGAAGATTTTTAAAAGAAGGAATGGAAGTGAAAATCAGTTTTGAAGGCGACGAAGCCATTTTGGCTGAAGCGCCTACTTTTATTGAAGCGCAAATTTCATATACCGAGCCGGGTTTAAAAGGTGATACCGCTACCAATACACTTAAGCCGGCTAAGATCGACACCGGAACTGAAATTCGTGTGCCTTTGTTTGTAAATGAAGGTGATTGGGTGAAGATTGATACACGTACCGGGGAGTATGTGGAGAGGATTAAGAAATAATTAAGAATTGAAAATTAAAAATTGGCGCGGAGGTATCTGCGCTTTTTTTTGAGGACGGCAACTATTCACCGGGTTAACAAAATCTTAGTGTTTCAATTTATCCTTAAACACTTTTTCAAATTTTTCCAATTTAGGTTGAATTACAAACTGGCAATAACCCTGTGTCCCATTTTGATTGTAATAATTCTGATGATAGTCTTCCGCCGGATAATAATTTGTGAACGCGACGATTTCGGTGATAATAGGATTTGGATAGGCCTTAGCCGCATTTAGCTCTGCTTTGTATTTTTCGGCGATCTGCTTTTGTTCGGCAGTGTGGTAGAAAATAGCCGAACGGTATTGGGTTCCAAAATCATTCCCCTGCCTGTTCATTGTTGTGGGATCATGCGTTTTCCAAAACACCTCAAGTAATTCGTCAAAACTAATTTTACTTTTATCGTACACGATACGGCAAACCTCGGCGTGGCCTGTGGTACCTGCGCAGACTTCTTTGTAAGAGGGATTTTTAACAAAGCCTCCGCTATAACCACTGGTAATACTCAATACGCCATTAAGACGTTGAAAAACTGCTTCCACACACCAAAAACAACCGGCTCCAAAAGTTGCAGTGTCGCGTGTGCTTTCGTTTGAAGGAACCTGATCGGATGCAAGCTGTTCCGCATTGGGCTTTTTAGAATTTTCTGACGTCATTTTTCCGGGATTTGAGATTAGTTTATTTTGCCCACAGGCAGTCATAAAAAAAACAACTGTAACAAGGGTCACAGCGGCTTTAATAACACTTGATTTATGCATAAAAAATTTCATGAGCCGTTATTTTTTATCTTTAGGGACTTCAATTGTTTCTTCGTGTACTTTTTTGGCTTCTTCTCCCGGGCGAATGATCTCTACTACTTTAGTGCCTTTTTTCACTTTCACTTTCTTTGGTTTGCCACCTTTTTCACGGCCTACAAAATCAAAGTACCGCTTGATCTTATCGTTCTTCGTGATTTTGATAACCCCATCCAGGTCCCATTCCAGCGACTCAAATTCAATTGTCACCGTTTGGTTATCGGAATTGGTGGACGATGCTTCCACTTGTAAATAGCGCACTTCAACGTCGGTGGAGTCGATGTAAATTGAGTCCTTATTGATCCTGTAGCGAATCCATTGGTAACCGAATTTTTTGTCCAGAAAATCACTAAACACTTTTCCATCTTTAAAATAGAGTTTGTCGGCAATCACTTTCTTGCCCGGCACTCCATCTTTCAATTCATCGAGGCTGATGTTAAATACACGCTTGTGAAGCGGATCCTTCTCGCCTGAAAATGAAAGCATTGTGAATAAAACAACCAAGAGGGCCAGTGCATTTATAAGTGATATTTTTTTCTTCTTCATCTAATTTTGTGGATATTTTGATCGCTAAAAGTAGGAAATTATTGGTTACTTAACCGTTAAATATAATTAAGAAAGATGCAACCCCTTGCCGAACGCATTCGTCCAAAAACGCTTGACCAGTATGTTGGTCAGAGCCATATTATAGGGGAAGGCAGTGCCTTAAGAAACGCGATCAAACAAAATTTATTGCCCTCACTTATTCTATGGGGACCACCCGGAGTTGGAAAAACTTCTTTGGCACTTATTATCGCCACGGCGCTTAACAGACCTTTTCACATGTTGAGTGCTATAAACAGTGGCGTTAAAGATGTTCGTGAGGTGATTGAAAAAGCAGGGGACGTTCATCTATTTAACCAACAGAAACCCATTTTATTTATTGATGAGATCCATCGTTTCAGTAAATCACAGCAGGATTCATTATTGGGAGCGGTAGAGCGCGGGGTGGTGACGTTGATTGGTGCCACTACCGAAAATCCCTCCTTTGAAGTGATCCCTGCATTGCTTTCACGTTGTCAGGTTTACGTATTAAAAGCGCTGGAAGAAAAAGAACTGATGGATCTTTTGCACAATGCGATTACGGGGGATGAATTTCTGTCTAAGAAGCAGATCGATTTACAGCAGTGTGAGGCATTGATTCGCGTGAGTGGTGGGGATGCCCGCAAATTATTGAATGCGCTTGAGATAACGGTTAACAGTGTGCAGACGGAACCGGTTGTAATTACCAACGACTTGGTTTTATCGGTGATTCAGCAGAACCTGGCTTTATATGATAAGAGCGGCGAGCAACATTATGATATTATTTCTGCCTTCATCAAATCTATTAGGGGAAGCGATCCCAATGCTGCTCTGTATTATATGGCACGCATGCTAAAAGGCGGCGAGGATCCTTTGTTTATTGCCCGGCGAATGCTCATTCTTGCCAGTGAAGATATTGGGAATGCCAATCCGAATGCCTTGCTGATGGCCTCTACTTGTTTTAATGCTGTTACGGTGATTGGGATGCCTGAATCGCGGATCATATTAAGCCAATGCGTCACTTATCTGGCCTGTAGCGCAAAAAGTAATGCAAGTTATATGGCCATTGAAGATGCTTTGGCTGCGGTAGATAAAACAGGTGATCTTCCTGTTCCCCTTCAACTGCGAAATGCTCCTACCAAACTGATGAAGGAACTCAATTACGGGAAAGAATATAAATACGCACACTCTTTTGAAAATAATTTTGCGGAGCAGGAGTTTTTGCCCGATGTGCTCAGTGGTAGTAAATATTACGATCCCGGAAATAATCCCCGGGAGGAAGAACAACGCGTTTTATTGAGAAAATTATGGAAAGACAAATACGGGTACTAAGCAGCTTGTTAAAATAGCAGTAAGCTGCTTTTCTATCACCACTCTTCTGCTTTCTCTTCGGTAGCAATCACACCCATGGCGTTTTTGAGGTCGTTAGCCACAATACCGGCGCAACGTAAGGCCTCGCCTTTCAGTTTTTTCCAGGTATTGTCGGCCATGGACATACTTCCGCACTCGGGCACCACATTGTCAACACTGCCTCCGTTGGCGTCACCGCTTTTGCTAATGTGTTTGATCTCTGAAATGGTATAACGGTATTTTCCGGCCTTACATTCTATGCGCACCTTCATGGTAATCTTTCCGGTGAAATCGATTTGTGGATTTATTTCTTTTGGTTTTACCGGAAAACTGGCAGTACATTCAGCATTGCTGGCAGAAGTACCAACACCCGAAATTTTATAGAGAGGCGCTTCCGCTTTCATCCACTTAGAAGCTCTTTTTAGGAGATCGGCCGGTCCCACAGAATCTGTAGGAATAACCTCCATCAATTTGGTTTCTATTTTTTTCTTAGCGAATTCATCCTCTTCCTTTGCCGGTTCCTTCGCTGAACTTGCCGATTGAGCCACGAGGGATTGCATAGCAGCCAGACAAAAGAATATAAGCGTTATTTTTAACTTTTTTATCATTTTCTGATGTTTTGTATTTCTTACCGTTTTAGTGTGGGGTATCAAAAATACATATTTTTTTTGTTTTAATAAATCAGCGGATATTTATCGGGCGCACTTTCGCGCATCATTCGGTATAAAACCTCAAACACATCGTCGGCATTAGGTTTACTGAAATAATCCCCATCGCTGCCATAAGCAGGTCGGTGTTCTTTCGACGCGATGGTGTGTGGCGCGGCATCGAGGTAGTTATAGGCCTCTTGTTCTTCCATCACTTTTTGTAAAATATAGGCACTGGCGCCACCCGGCACATCTTCATCCAGAACCACTAAGCGATTTGTTTTCTTTACCGATTCAACAATACTTTTGTGAACGTCGAAGGGGATCAAAGTCTGCACGTCGATTAGCTCAACAGAAACACCATGTTTGGCAAGTGTCTTCACGGCTTCCTGAGCAATTCTCACGGTGCTGCCGTAAGTTACCAGGGTGATATCGGACCCCTGAGTAAGAATTTCGGGAATACCCAGTGCTACTTTAAATTCCCCAAAATTGGAGGGTAGTTTTTCTTTTAACCGATAGGCGTTCAAAGGTTCAATAATCAAAGCAGGTTCATCGGCTTGCAACAACGAATTGTAGAATCCCGCCGCAATGGTCATGTTACGGGGCACACATACATTAATTCCTCGGCAGGCATTTACGATCACTCCCATAGGCGAGCCGCTGTGCCATACTCCTTCTAAGCGGTGACCCCGTGTGCGAATAAGTACAGGTGCTTTTTGTTTACCTCGGGTGCGCCATTGTAGGGTGGCTAAATCGTCGCTCATCAGTTGGAGTGCATAAAGCAGATAGTCGAGGTATTGAATTTCAGCAATGGGTCTTAACCCTCTCATCGAAAGTCCGATGGCTTGTCCCATGATGGTGGCTTCGCGGATTCCGGTATCAAACACGCGGTGTTCTCCATATTTTACCTGAAGACCTTCAAGTCCCTGATTCACGCCCCCTATCTTTCCCGAGTCTTCTCCAAAGATCATCACTTCGGGATGCTTATTTAGTATCGCATCAAAATTTTCACGCAGAATCTCTCTGCCATCTACCATTTTTTCATCATGGTACTCAATAGCCACCGGCTCAATATTAGGCACGTTCATGGCCGACTGAGAGTACAAATGTGAACTGTAGCGTTCCTGATTTTCAATTTTAGCAGCTTTAAGCCAGGCAATTAAGCCCTCACGCGCCGAAGAATCTGAATGACTTGTTAGGCGCAACACCTGTTTTACTGCTCCATGAATTTCCTTTCGGATGGGCTCTTTGATCGACTCCAGCTCTTTTTTAATACCAAGCACTTCTTCGCCACTTATCACCTGCAGTAAGGCCGCTACCTCTCTCACTTCATTTTTTATTGGCTCGAGGTAATCGTTCCAAGCTGCGCTCTTAGCGTTCTTAACTGCTTCCTTTGCCTCCTCTTCAATTTTCACCAACTCCTCTTCATTTGCGAGCGCATTTGTGAGAATCCATTGGCGCATTTGTTTAATACAATCAAAATCGTGCTCAAACTGGAGGCGTTCTTTGTTTTTATATCTTTCATGAGAGCCACTTGTACTGTGTCCCTGGGGCTGCGTTACTTCTTCTACATGCACCAACACGGGCACGTGTTCATCGCGACAAATCTTTACTGCTTTTTCGTAGGTTTCACAAAGGTGCGCGTAATCCCAACCCTTTGACTTCAAGATCTCAAAACCATTAGTTCCCTTTTCCCGCTGGAAGCCTTTCAATATTTCACTGATGTTTTCTTTGGTTGTTTGGTACTTTTTAGGAACGGAAATACCATGGCCATCGTCCCAAACACTAATAAGTAATGGAACCTGAAGCACTCCGGCAGCATTGATGGTTTCCCAAAACAACCCTTCGCTGGTAGAGGCGTCGCCAATGGTACCAAAAGCCACTTCACTCCCTTTATTACTGAATTTCGTAAAAGGTTCGTAATGAAGTTCTTTATTGATTCTGTAAAAATGTGAAGCGTAGGCCAGGCCTAACAATCGTGGCATTTGTCCCGCCGTGGGTGAAATATCGCTGCTTGAGTTTTTTTGATGCACCAGATCCTTAAAGGTGCCATCGTTATTCAAACTCTGAGTTCCAAAATGACCTCCCATTTGCCTCCCGGCACTCATGGGTTCGTGTTCGAGGCTGGTATGACCATAAAGACCTGCAAACCACTGTTGGATGGTAAGGGCACCAATGGCGAACATAAAAGTTTGATCACGGTAATATCCGCTTCTAAAATCTCCGTCTCTAAATACTTTACTTAAGGCAATCTGGGCTACTTCCTTACCGTCGCCAAAAATGCCAAATTTTGCTTTGCCCGTGAGAACTTCTTTCCTCCCCAATAAACTGGCCTGCCTGCTTTCGTTCACTAATCTGAAATCATCCAGGACGATCTTTTTGAAAGCCTCGAAGCTCAGATTATTTGTTTTGGCGGCGCCTTCTTGTTTTCCCATAGTGCAATGCTTATAAGACAAATATAAAGATTGAAAGCAATAGTAAAAAATATTTTGGATTATTGTTTGATTATCATTACGGGCGCAGTTTTCGGGGCCATATGAACTCACCATTGAAGAGCTGAGGGCTCTGCCGGGAACAAAAGTTTATCGAGCTAGGAGACCAACTACCGGTAAAATCAACGGGTAAATTAACTACCTTTAGTTTCTTAAAAAATAACAAGACCAAACCACATGCGCAGTCTCTTTCTTATTACCGGCATTTTTATTACCGGCCTACTTTCAGCCCAAAAATATTGCGGCACTACCGAATATCAGAATGCTTGGTTTGCCAAACACCCCGAACTTAAAGATGCCTATGAGAAATTAAAACAAGAAGCCTCAACACGCGATCAAGAGGAATTTAAAAATGGCTATACATCTTTTTCATCCGCCCAAAAACCTTCTTCCACCAGTAATTATACTATCCCTGTGGTATTTCATATTTTGCACCAGGGAGGAAACGAAAATATTTCGGATGCGCAGGTTAAAGACGCTGTGCGCATTTTGAATGAAGATTACAACAAAGAAAATACCGATACCAGTAATGTTGTGGTTCAATTCAAGAATCTGATTGGCAATGTAAAGTTTGAATTCCGGCTGGCCAGCAAGGACCCTTTGGGCAATTGTACCAATGGCATTGTTCGGCATTGGAACGCGAATACAAATTGGAGTGGTAATTTTTCAGACTATGCTTATACCTGGCCGGCGGTGCGGTATTTGAATGTGTATGTGGTAAGAACAATTGGATTTGGAGCAGCAGGGTACACGTACCTTCCCGGATCAGGGATTCCCGGTGTGGCAGATGCCATTGTGATTCTTAGCAGTTATGTGGGGGGCATAGGAACCGGTAATACGGGCACTTCCAGAGCTCTCACGCATGAAGTGGGTCACTGGTTCGATCTCGATCACGTATGGGGCGGCACCAATCAGCCGGGAGTGGCTTGTGGAGATGATGGCGTGAGCGACACCCCCATTACAAAAGGATATAGTTCTTGCACCTTGGGAAATTCTCAAATTTGTACACCCGGTATGGTTGAGAACGTTCAAAACTACATGGAATACGCTTATTGCCAAAGGATGTTCACCATTGGGCAGGCTGCGAGAATGACCAATGCGATTAACAGCGCTATTTCGGGAAGAAATAATTTGTCCTTACCTTCCAATCTGGCGTTTACCGGAATTACAAATCCCGGATCAGGTTGTGTTCTTCAAATGGATCTGAATGCGAACACATATACAGTTTGTACCGGTCGTTCGGTAAATCTCCAAAGTTTTGTTTCTAACGGACCTGCAAATTCCTATTTATGGACTGCAGACAATGGCGCAATTGTGCAAAATCCAACGAGTGCTACAACCTCCGTCCTTTTAAATTCGGTGGGTAAAAGCAATATTACTTGCGTGGCCACCAATTCAACCGGAAGTGTCACGCAAACCATTGGTGTGTATGGCGAACAAGGTCTCGCTGATATTGTGAGCAGTAACTCCGAGAGTTTTGAAACGCCCGGTTATGTTTTACCGGCGAAATGGAAATTGATCAGCGAAGGCACTTCCCTTCAACAATGGCAAATCTATCCTTTTGCTGCAGCATCGGGAGGTGCCTGTATTTATGCTCCGGGAGAATTGCTTTCGGCAAATATGGTAGAGATTCTCGAAAGTCCGAGTTATGACTTTTTAAATCATCCTTCAGCGCAGTTTACTTTTAAGTATGCTTACGCCAAACAAAACCTCAATCAGAAGGATGTGTTTAAAGTGCAAGCCAGTAAAAATTGTGGCGGCAACTGGACAGATATTTATGTGCCTTCCACTTCGCAAATGGCGCAAGGCTCAGGGGGAGTTACTTCGGCGCTGTATTCTCTGCCCAAAGCAAACGAATGGAAATTATATGACCTTACCCAGCATCCCAATTTTACATTTTTTAAAAATGAACCTAATGTGAAGATCCGATTCTATTTTGAGGAAGACAAAGATGGAATTGGTTACGGAAACCGCTTGTACCTCGATGATGTTAATTTTTCAGCTCCTTTGGGCATAAATGAATTGAGCCGCTCTGTGGGATTGGATCTTTATCCAAATCCAAGCGGCGGAGAAATGAAACTGGAGTTCACCTTATCTGATGCTTCAACTGTTTCCTGCAAAGTACTGAATGTTACCGGTGTAACTGTGATGTCTTCATCCGATTATAAGTTTTCGGAGGGAACTCATCACTTGATTTTAAATGAAAATAGAAGCCTGAGTCCGGGAGTGTACCTGTTAAATTTTGAATTGAACGGCCTTATTCTGTCCAAAAAAATGGTGATCGAATAATTGTGAAAACAAAAAAAATCCCGACCAAGGAGGCCGGGATTTTCTAAATGTTATAGGCTTACGTTTACATTTGTGCGTCCAATTTCGCTGCCAAAGCTGCTTTTGGTACTACTCCTACCTGCTTATCTACCATTTTTCCACCCTTAAAATACAATAACGTAGGAATGTTACGAATGCCGTAGTTAGCGCTGATGTTTGAATTCAGGTCAACGTTTACTTTTCCAACAACCGCTCTGCCTTCGTATTCTTTTGATAATTCTTCTACCACGGGTCCTACCATTCTGCAGGGACCACACCATTCTGCCCAAAAATCAACTAATACCGGTTTGTCGCTTTTTAATACCAACTCATCAAAGTTGGCGTCTGTGATTTCAATTGCCATAATTTTGTTTTTTATATGTTCGTTATTCGGTTATATCAAGTCTTATACCGAATCAAATTTAAAGTCTTTCTGTCAGGTATTTCTGTTCATTCATGGCAATGTTTCAGCATTTAACTAACAATAACATTGTTCCTTTGATGTCCGTAAAAACCCGCGCCAATTGTGATTACCAGAAGGATAGAGCCGATCAACGCGATGGTATTGCCGGTTTTATACGTGCTTGGTTCAAACTTAAATTCAATCGTGTGATTTCCAGCCGATAAAGGCATTCCTCTTAAAATGTAGTTTACCTGAATGTGTGGTTGCACCTGACCATCCACATAAGCGTTCCACCCTTTTGCATAGTAGATCTCCGAAAATACTGCAAACTGATCTGTTTTTGATTCGGATGCATACACCAGATCATTGGGTTCGTAACTTGTCAGCTTTATGGTTCCTAGGGCATCGTAGCTCTGTTTGGCAACTTTGCCCATCAGGTTTTCGTTGACGATGGCTTCGGTTTTAGAGTCAATACGTTTCATTCCCACAATTTCACTATCAGGAGATAACACGGTGCGAATCGATTTTACGAACCAGGCATTGCCATTTGCCTGCGGGTTTTTGAGTGGAATGGCTGAATTTCCTTCTTCACCCACCGGCATGATCAGGTACTTTGTATTAAGCATGTTGATCACCGTTAATTGTGACATGAGCGCATTTAGGCTGCTGTCGTTTTTTGCGGCGGTATTGATGTTTTTGTAAAATGTGTTTATTTCGGGGCGGATGTGAAAGTCGATAAGGTCGACGTACCTGCGTAATTTAGCCCCATGGTAACCCCCAATTGATTTATGATAATAGGAAGTGGAGGCATCGTCGAAAGGGCTAACCGTGAGATTGAGCACACGGTAATCGGGCTCGGTGTCTTTTAAGATTTCTTCATCGGCCTCCGACTTTCCGGCAACATACTGCTGGTTCTCTGCTTTTGTGATGAAAGACTTTTCGTTCAAATAACGGCGATCAACCGTCCAAAGATCAATAAAAACGAATACACCCAGTGCCGCAAAGAACAATTCCTTTTTGATTTTATTTGTAAAGAAAAGGAACATTGCCAAAAAACCCAGGGCTATAAAAATAGTGGAACGCATGGCATCAGATCTAAACACGGCCTTCCGCGCAATTTCCAATTGCGGCATGAGTTGACTGATTGTTTGTTTGGCTTCGTTTTCGGGGTAACCGGCCCTAACGAATCGTTGGGTCATTTCTTGCTCTTCGCCCTGTGCCTGAAAGGTATTTACGAGATCGGGCATCAGGTAGGAAATGAGGCAAAAACCACCCACCACGGCGGTAATGATCAGGATCAATTTCTTGAGCACGATCTCCTTATTGTAAAGCGCTAAATGCACTTTTTCATCCCAGTTTTTGAACTTAGTCAATTGACTAATGGCCAAAATTGCCAGTAATGGTAAAGTAAGTTCAGGAATCACCATAATCATACTCACTGCTCTGAATTTATTATAGCCCGGTACATAATCCATAAAAAAGGAAGTAAGTCCCATAAAATTATGCCCCCAACCAAGGGGAATAGTGAGGCACGTAATTACCAGAAGTGGCCATTTTAGGGGATTTTGAATGATGAACATCCCGATAATAGCCAGCAAAATAATAATGGCGCCGCTATAATCCGGTGCTGAAAGAAGAGGCTGGTCTCCGAAATACACATCGCTGCGTGAGACCATTTCCCGAAATTCAGGGTCTACTTTCTTCAGAGCAGAAGCATCCACCCTCCCTATTGAATTATTTCCGCCGCCTTTGAAGGTGGGGATCAAAAATGAAAATGTTTCGCCAACCCCATAACTCCAACTCGTGGCATAATCTTTATCTAAGCCCCCCGACAAAATATTTTTATTACTTGTCATGTCTGAATTAATCGTGAGCTCGGCTTTGCCGCGGTTACTTAGCTTCCCATATTCGTTGGTGGTGAGCAGATTGCCGGCATTGGGCAGCACCCCAATAAGACTGGCGGCGAGGAAAAAAACAAGACTCTTAAAAAAATTGGCGTATTTTTTTTCCTTCAGAGCAGTAATAAAATAACCAATCAGAATGAGGCCAATGGTCATGTACCCGTAGTAGGCGATTTGCACGTGATTGGCATTAAGTTCCATGGCCGTAAACAAAGCAGTTACCGCTAGGCCCAACCAATGTTTGCCTCTAAACAGCAGGACGATTCCCCCAATTAGTGCGGGCAAATAACCCAGTGCATTGGCTTTCGAATTATGTCCTGCCTGAATGATGCTCAAAAAATAGGTGCTTAAGCCATACGCAATGCCACCCGCCAGTGCCAGCCATGGATCTACTTCTAAACAAAGGAGGAGAATAAAAAATCCGAGACAATACAAAAACAAATAGCCGGCCGGCCGTGGAAGAAACAATTTAAAAAGTCCCGTATGTTCGGGTGTTCCATCCAAAAAACCTAACCAATTTCCCGGGTATTTTGTGGAGATCTGATAGGCAGGCATACCACCGAACATCGAATTGGTCCAAAGCGGTTCAGAATTATGTTTTACACGAAAATCGGCAATCTCTTTACTCATGCCTTTATGCATGGCAATATCATGCTGCTGTAACTCTTTGCCACTGAGCAGCGGTTTGAAGTAAATTAAGGTGATGATGGCAAAAACCACAATAGCAGCGGTGTGCGGCAGGTAATTTCGGTAGTTGAATTTCATAATTTTTAATGCACACAAATATATCAAAATATTGTGCGGGAGCTTTTATTTTGAGTCAATTTCAGGATAATTTATGTTTTGCTATCCCCCTGTTTTTACTATTTTTGTAGTCCTTTAAAAACATGGAAACGAAATTGTATTTTGCGCACCCTACAGCTGTTATTGACGAACCTTGCGAAATTGGAGAAGGCAGCAAGATCTGGCATTTTTCGCACGTGATGCAGGGCTGCAAGTTGGGAAAAAATTGTAATCTGGGTCAAAATGTAGTGGTATCGCCGGGCGTGGAGCTGGGGCAGAATGTAAAAGTTCAAAACAACGTTTCCATTTACACCGGCGTATTTTGCGAGGATGATGTTTTCTTAGGGCCCTCGATGGTTTTTACTAATGTAATCAATCCGCGAAGTGCCGTGAACCGCAAAGCAGAGTATGCCAAAACACATGTGGGTAAAGGTGCCAGTATTGGTGCCAACGCTACAATTGTGTGCGGACATGATATTGGGAAGTTTGCCTTTATTGGGGCCGGAGCCGTGGTAACTAAAACGGTTCCCGATTATGCGCTCGTGATTGGAAATCCTTCCCGGCAGGTGGCTTGGATGAGTGAATACGGACATAAACTTGAATTTAATAAAGAAGGTTTGGGCATTTGCAAAGAAAGTGGGCAACATTATAAATTGGAGAATAATAAAGTAACCCGAATCAGTTAGACTCAGCCATGCTTCTGCAAAAAATTCAAACAAAGATACATGAAGTAAGAGGCTATAAGGTAATGCTTGACGTTGATTTGGCTGAACTGTATGAAGTGGAAACGAGAGTATTAAATCAAGCAGTGAAGAGAAACATCAAACGTTTTCCTAACGATTTTATGTTGCAGTTAAATAATGAAGAATGGGGATTTATCTCATCACAAATTGTGATGACATCCACTTCAAGGCGACCGAAGACTTCAATTCCCTTTGCGTTCACGGAACAGGGTCTGGCAATGTTAAGCGGCATTTTGAACTCTGAAAAAGCCATTGCTGTGAATATCGCCATCATGAGGGCGTTTGTGGTATTGAGACAATTTGCGCTAACGAATGAGAAACTAACCGAAAAACTAAAACAGATAGAGAGCAAATACGATAAGCAATTTAAAGATGTTTACGAAGCACTGAATTTTCTGCTTCAAAAAGAAAAACAAAACAAAAGTACTTTAAAAAGAAAGAAAATTGGTTATAGAAAATAGACATGGCACAAAAAAAAATTAAGTTTGCAGTGATTGGTCAAGGTCATATTGGCAAAAGACATGCCGAGATGATTCGCCGCAACGACCATTGCGAACTGGTGGCAGTTTGCGACACCCTTCCAAAAGAAAAATTAGGCCTCGAAAACAACAAAGAAAAATTTTATTCGTCGGCCGAAGAAATGCTGAAGGCGCATCCGGAAGTGGAAGTCGTAAACGTTTGCACCCCTAATGGATTGCACTCTGAGCACGCCCTAATGGCTATTGAACACAATAAACATGTGGTGGTTGAAAAACCAATGGCGCTAACTAAAGCAGAATGTGAAAAAATTATTTTCTCTGCCTTACACCACCATAAAACTGTTTTTTGCGTGATGCAAAATCGCTATTCACCTCCCAGCGCTTGGTTGAAAGAAGTAGTGGAAAAAAAGATCATAGGTGATATTTATATGGTGCAATTAAATTGTTACTGGAACCGAGACGAACGGTACTACAAAGCAGGCAACTGGAAAGGCACACAAGATCTTGATGGAGGAACACTTTTTACGCAATTCAGTCACTGGATCGACATCATGTACTGGGTTTTTGGCGACATCACCAACATACAAGCGAAATTTGCCGATTTTAATCACAAAGACCTAACAGCCTTTGAAGACAGTGGTTTTGTAAGTTTTGATTTTGTGAATGGCGGCATGGGTTGTATTAATTATTCTACCGCAGTTTGGAACAAGAATCTTGAATCCTCACTTACCATCGTTGGAAGCAAAGGAAGCGTAAAAGTAGGCGGGCAATATATGGACCAGATCGAGGTTTGTAATATCAAGGATTACGACATGCCTGTTTTAGGTGAAACCAGCCCTGCTAACGATTACGGGGCTTACAAAGGATCTGCCAACAATCACCATCAGGTTATCGAGAATGTGATTGAAACCCTGCAGGGAAATAATAAAATTTCAACCAATGCCCTGGAAGGCATGAAAGTGGTCGACATCATTGAGCGGATCTATGCATTAAGACCTTCATCAGTGATTAAGAATCAAAATTCAGAACTTTATACTTCAACTAAAAAATGAGCATCTATCAACAAATACTAAAGAAGGAAGCCACTGTGGCGGTCATCGGTCTGGGCTATGTAGGATTACCAATAGCGCTGGCATTTGCAAAAAAAATCAAAGTCATTGGTTTCGATATCAACGAAGCCCGAGTGACTATGATGAAAAAGGGAATAGATCCCAGCAATGAACTTACAAAAAAAGATTTTGCCAATTCTGATATTACATTTACTCATAAAGTAGAAGATTTGAGAAAAGCCAATTTCTTTATTGTTGCCGTGCCAACGCCTATCGACGAACACAATTTACCGGACTTGAAACCCTTAATTGGCGCATCTACCACCGTAGGCAAAGTGTTGAAAAAGGGAGATTATGTAGTATATGAGTCAACCGTCTATCCGGGTTGTACCGAAGAAGATTGTATTCCGGTTTTGGAAAACGGATCTAAACTCAAATTCGTAAAAGATTTTAAAGTGGGGTATTCTCCTGAGCGCATCAATCCGGGTGATAAAGAACATACCATTACCAAAATTTTGAAAATTGTAAGCGGTTGTGATGATGAAAGTCTCGATAACATAGCCAAAGTATATGAGATCATTGTGGAGCCGGGCACACATCGTGCATCTAGCATTAAGGTGGCGGAGGCCGCAAAGATCATTGAGAACACACAACGCGACGTGAACATTGCTTTGATGAATGAATTATCGATCATCTTTAATAAAATGAACATCAATACCTACGATGTGTTGGCAGCAGCAGGCACCAAATGGAATTTTTTAAAATTCTCACCTGGCCTAGTGGGCGGCCATTGTATTGGTGTGGATCCTTACTATTTAACACACAAGGCTGAAAGTCTGGGTTACCATGCCCGGGTGATTAATAGTGGACGATATGTGAACGACAGTATGGGTTTTTATGTAGCCAAAACCTGCGTAAAGAAAATTATTGCTGCGGGAAAAAATATTTCCAAATCAAAAATTTTGGTGATGGGAGCCACTTTTAAAGAAGATGTGAGCGATATTCGCAACAGCAAAGTGGCTGATATTGTAAAAGAGTTAAAATCATTTGGAGTTAAAGTAGAGATTGTGGATCCCCATGCCGACAGTGCTGAATTAAAACACGAATATGGTTTTGGTTTGAATAAGCTGGCAAAGGGTTACGATGGTGTAATAGTGGCGGTAAATCACAAAGAATACAAAAGCCTAGACGAAAAGTTCTTCCGTTCCGTTTTATCTAAAAAAGGAATCTTAGTGGATGTGAAGGGGATGTTTAAGAACAAAATGAAGGATATAACCTATTGGAGTTTGTAGAAATTCGATAAATAAATTAAGAACAAAAAAAAGATGAAAGTATTAATCACAGGAGGAGCAGGATTTATAGGATCGCACGTGGTGCGTTTGTTTGTAAACAAATATCCCAATTATACGATTCATAATCTCGATAATCTCACCTACGCGGGTAATCTGGCCAATCTTACAGACATTGAGAAAAAGCCAAATTATAAATTTGTGAAGGGCGACATCGTGGATGCTGCTTTTATTTCAGAACTTTTCACGAAAGAGAATTACAATGCCGTGGTGCATTTGGCAGCCGAAAGTCACGTTGACCGAAGCATTACCAATCCCCTTGAATTTGTTATGACCAATGTGATTGGCACGGTGAATTTATTGAATGCCGCCAAAGAACTTTATAAAAAAGATGCTACTTCATTTAAAAAGTTTTACCATGTAAGTACCGACGAAGTGTATGGCGCGCTAGGAGATACCGGCATGTTCACCGAAGAAACTTCTTACGATCCGCATAGCCCCTACTCTGCTTCCAAAGCCAGCAGCGACCATTTTGTAAGGGCTTATCACGACACGTACGGCTTGCCAATTGTGATTTCCAATTGCAGTAATAATTACGGACCCAATCATTTTCCCGAGAAATTAATTCCGCTTTGTATCAACAATATTAAGAACAACAAACCTCTCCCAATTTACGGAAAAGGCGAAAACGTTCGCGACTGGCTGTTTGTAGAAGATCATGCCACCGCCATTGACACCATTTTTCACAAAGCCAAACTTGGCAGTACCTATAATATTGGCGGCCATAACGAATGGACAAATATTGATGTGATTCGTTTATTGTGCCGAATCATGGATAAGAAATTAAACCGCGAAACGGGAGCCAATGAAAAGCTGATTACTTTTGTAAAAGACCGTGCCGGGCATGATTTGCGTTATGCCATCGATGCCTCAAAATTAAAAAATGATTTGGGCTGGGTGCCTTCTGTAACATTTGAGCAAGGACTTGATCTTACCGTTGACTGGTATTTGCACAATGAAGAATGGCTGAGTAACGTCACCTCTGGAAACTACACGCATTATTACGAAGAGCAATACGCGAAAAGATGAAATTGAGAATGAAAAATTAAGAATTAAGAATTAGGAAAGTGATCAAAAATAATTTTTCATTGATAATTTTTAATTTTTAGTTTCTTTCATCACCATTTGCAGGGTGTGCCGGCTGCGTTGTTCAATGAGAATCATTTTATCCTCACTTAATTTAGCTACGATATCCGGGTTGTAATTGCGGATGGTCATCAGCTGCACTCCTTCATTATACAGCACTTTGAAGTCATTTCCAAGTTCTTCCACCAAAGGCTCAATTTTTTGCGGGTCATCATCCGTACACACACTAAAACTAATGGCAGAGTTTTGCATCATATGAATGTGGACGTTGTATTTTGAAAACAAATTAAAAATATCACTCAGGTTGTCTTCGGCAATAAAACTGAAATCTTTGGGCATTATGGAGAGCAAAATCTGCTGATCCTTAAAGATGTAACTGGTTACCTCGCTCCTAGTGCCGCTTCCTTTTATAATTGTTCCCGGTTCATTAGGTTTTAAGAAAGAACGCACTTCCAAAGGAATATTTTTATTTTGAAGTGGTTTTATAGTTTTGGGATGAATGACCGAGGCACCGAAATAAGTCAACTCAATGGCATCGTGATAAGTAAGATCATCCAGTTTCTTTGTATTCTTAAAATATTTTGGGTCGGCATTTAAAACTCCCGGTACATCCTTCCAAATCACCACACGGCCGGCATCGGTAAAATATGCCAACAAGGCGGCTGTGTAATCGCTTCCCTCTCTTCCCAGCGTAGTGGTATAGTTTTCGGAGGTGGCTCCAATAAAACCCTGCGTAATGACCAAACTGTACTCTTTAAAAAGAGGCAATAAGCGGGCTTTTACAAGCGTTTCACTCAGTGCATAGTCTACCTTCCCTTCGCGGTAGGTATTGTCCGTTTGAATGATGTCGCGCACGTCGAGCCAATAACTTTTAAGTCCCTGATCGCTTAAATAGGCCGAAACTATTTTTGTAGAGAGGATCTCGCCCTGTGCTACAATTTGATCGTAATGGTGATTGTATGAAAAGGAAGGTTCCTCTTCAATGGCCCAAAGTAATTCTACACATACATTTTCAATATCGTTGTACACCGGGTGATCTTTTACACCAAAAAGACCGGCGGCGATCCCCCGATGAAATTGTTTTATTTCCTCAAGAAGGACGAGGCAGTTTGGGCCTTTATGAAAGTAGGCATTCACCAACTCTTCCAATTTATTGGTCATCTTGCCCATGGCTGAGATTACCACCACAGTATGGCCTTTGGCATTGTTTTTAAGAATTGAGGAAACATTTTTTACCGAATCGGCATCTTTAACAGAAGCACCTCCGAACTTAAAAATCTGCATACTTATTTTGAGCAAAGGTATAAAAACAAAAAAACCATCCAAAAAATGGATGGTCTCTTTAAACTTCTACATAAAATTATTTTCCTTGCGCAGGAGCCTGACCGGTAGGTGCCGGAGCTTGTGCAGGCGGAGCTGCTTGTTGCTGAGGAACTGCTACTGCGGTTTGTGCTTTTCTTTTGGTAACAGAACCGGCATCGTCGCTCGACGTGGTAGTTCCGGTACCTTGTGGTGACATAATTACGCTTAATACAATGAGGGTAATGGCCAGTCCCCAGGTTGCTTTTTCAATAAATTCGGTACCGCGTTTTACGCCCATGATTTGAGTTGCCGCACCAAACTGACTTTGAATTCCTCCACCTTTAGAGTTTTGAATTAGAATTACCAATACCAATAAAATGCAAACGATAATGGTTAAAATTGAATAGATCATGTATTTTTCTTTTTTAGTTGTTCTTTAATTTTTGAATCAGGGATGCAAAGTAAGCACTTTTTTGTGGATTTTTCAAACTTAATATTTCATATGCCCTAATTGCCTTATTTAAGTTGCCCTGGAGGGCATAAATTCGTGCCAAGGTCTCTGTTACCAGGTGTTCGTTCTCCAACAGACTCTCTTTGGCCTTCACATCGGGGGTATAGAACTTTTGTTCTTCCTTGGTTCGGATAAGTCCCGGATTTCGATCAATAATGCGGTCGATAATGGCCTTATTTTTCTGTTTACGAGACTGGTCCTTTCCGGCAGTATTCGGCTCTTGTTGAGGTGTTTTTTCTTGAATACCTTCCTTATTTCTACTTTTATTCACTTCCTGCTCAATTTCAGAGTAAGATTGCCCTTGATTTTTCTTCAGGAAACTCAACCAATCTCCAAAATTTTCAGGTTCTTCTTGTGGGGCGATGGGGCGTCGCATCTCCGGCGTTTTTAAGATCTCCTTCTCAACAAACGAACTCACCACCTGTTTTCCAATTTCCTTTTCAAGTTCTGCTTCGGGGTTTGGTTCGGGTGGCATTTCGAAGGGACGTTGCGCGTCGACCGCCACTTCCGTTTCTTTTAAAATCTCCAATTCGCGTTTCGTCTCGGGAACAGCGTCAGAAGATTTTAGTTTTTCGGCAGTTTTTGGGACGGTAGAATCGGTGTATTCGAGTTTCTGGATCAGCTCAAACAAATGCGCCCGGTTGCTCACCACAATGGCGGTTTTTTTAAGACTTTGTTGATAGGCGGAGGCATCCCATTTTTTTGAAGCGAGACTTAGTAAAAGATGGGCCGATTGAAAATAGGGAAAATCCTTTACCACCTGCTGCAAGCGACCTACGCTCGATTCATCAAGGAGTTGGGGATTCTCAATATAGTTATATAAATCGGCTGCCTGCATTACCAATTATTAAAAGCACGGTTAAAAATATCTTCAGTAATCTGCCTGTAGATCTCATCCACCAATGCGGAACCTACAGTAGAAATGTTTTGGGTAGAAGGAAAGTCGGCAAAGCGGGTAAAGGTTTGGTCAAAATTACGGGTCGGTTCAAATTTATTAAAATACACCACTTTCACTCCAATGGTAAGTCGGTTAAGGGACGCCTGATCGTTGCTCACGGCTACGGGCGATACATTGTAGTCAGAAATGTATCCTTCAAACTGCAGGTCGCCATTTTGTTTCATCATCGACAAATTGGTTTGTTGCGAAACCATGTCCCTCATGCGCTCGGTAAATCGTTGTGATAAGGCCGGGGGGCCAAGCGTGGTATTATTGGTAAAATACCCTACGCTAATAGTTTTCGCTTCCACGGGAATGGTGGCGCCGCTCAGAGACACATGCGGCTTGCATGAACTTAGAAGTCCCGAAACGAGCAATAAAAAAAACACAAAATTCCTAAGGGTAGCTTTCATATTTATAAGAACAAGACAGTGCAATCTCGGAAAAAAATACTATTCCTCGATGGCATATTCGTTAATTTTCCGATATAAAGTTCTTTCACTGATACCAAGCTCTTTAGCGGCATTCTTACGTTTTCCTTTATGTTTACGAAGGGCTTTTTTGATCATATCGATCTCTTTGTCCTGCAAACTTAAGGTTTCTTCTACTTCAATTACCTGCGAATCTTTCGTATTGCCATGCACGGCCGGAGAGTGAATGGTGATTCCGGTAGTTCCACTCAGGTTGTCGGATCCATTGCCATAATTGCGGTTTATTAATTGAACGCTTTCATTGCTCAGCGTATTCATTTTTCCGCCGGCCACAGCAACCAAATCATAGACTATTTTTTTTAGCTCATTCATTTCGGCTCTGGTGTCGCGCAGAACTTTAAATATGATTTCGCGGTCGTTATCAAATGAAGTTTGATTCATGTGATCGGTTCTCACGGAGGGCACATTCCGCGAATTATATTCAGGCAAGTATTTTAAGAGCACTTCCGCCGTGATGTCTTTTGTTTTTTCGATGATGGAAATTTGTTCTGCAATATTTTTGAGCTGACGGATATTTCCGGGCCAATAATAATTAATGAGAACTTGCTCTGCATCCACGTTCAGACGTGCTACAGGCATTCGGTATTTAGCCGCGAAATCGTTCGCGAATTTCCGGAACAATAAATGAATATCTTCCTTTCGTTCACGAAGAGGCGGCAGATAAATGGGAACCGTGTTGAGGCGGTAATACAGATCGGCCCTAAAACGTTCGCGTTCGAGTGCCTGATAAAAATTGATGTTAGTGGCTGCTACTACGCGCACATCGGTTTTTTGAACTTTGCTACTTCCCACTCTTATGTATTCGCCACTTTCGAGCACACGCAATAAGCGTGCTTGCGTGGCAAGGGGCAACTCCCCTACTTCATCCAAAAAAATAGTGCCGCCGTTGGCTACTTCAAAATAACCTTTTCTTGCCTCTGTGGCACCGGTAAACGCGCCTTTTTCGTGCCCGAATAATTCGCTGTCGATGGTTCCTTCCGGAATCGCACCGCAGTTTACGGCAATATAGGGACCATGTTTACGAGCACTGAATTGGTGGATAATCTGTGGAAACACTTCTTTTCCGGTTCCGCTTTCACCATTAATTACCACGTTAAGATCGGTTGGAGCAACTTGCCTGGCAATGTCTACAGCACGCTCAAGTAATATATTACTTCCAATGATCCCATATTTTTGTTTTAGTTCCTGTGTATTCATGCGTTCATTTCATTTTCGGGTTTCAGGTAACAGGTGTAATGAAAAGGACTAATGTTTTTAAAATTTTCCATTTTGCATTTTATCGGTTGCCTCCTTACTATAATTGGATCCTGAAGTTTTCTGTTACTTCACCACTTTACCTATCAAGGTACTTGTAGTACAGCGATCCACCATTACATTTACATAATCTCCTTTTTTATACTGTTCTTTTGGAAAAACCACCACCGTGTTTTGTGGATTTCTTCCCATCAGCATCTCTTCCGATTTTTTTGAAAATCCTTCAATCAACACTTCATGAATTTTTCCCACTCCCAGTGCGGTTTTGATCCCACTGTTGATGCGCTGTAATTCCACGATCTGGGCCAAACGTTTGCTCTTCACTGCTTCCGGTACATCGTCCTCAAACTTTCGTTCGGCCAGCGTTTTGGGACGTTCGCTATAAGAAAACATGTAGGCGTAGTCAAATTGAATGGTTTTCATCAAACTCACAGTTTCTTCATGATCTTCATCTGTTTCAGAACAAAATCCGGTTATGAGATCGGTACTTATTCCGCAATTTGGAATGATTCGATTAATAGCGGCCATGCGATCGAGGTACCATTCACGGGTATAACCTCTGTTCATCATTTCAAGAATTCTGCTACTACCGCTTTGAACAGGAAGATGAATGTAATTGCAAATATTAGGGTGTTTGGCTACCATCTCCAACACATCATCGGTCATATCTTTGGGATGGGAAGTCGAGAAACGTACACGCAGCAAGGGATTTACCAATGCAACCAGTTCCAATAATTGCGAAAAGGAGGTGGAAGCTGCTATTTGTTCGGTGGTGAGATTTTCTTTTTTTAAACCGCCGCCACTCCACAAATAACTGTCTACATTTTGACCCAAGAGGGTAACTTCGCGGTAACCTTTTTCAAAAAGATCTTTTGCCTCTGCTACAATACTTTTAGGATCTCTGCTGCGTTCGCGACCACGGGTAAAGGGCACTACGCAAAAACTGCACATATTATCACAACCGCGCATGATGCTGATATACCCATTTACACCATTACTTCCCAAACGCACGGGTGTAACATCGGCATAGGTTTCTTCTTTACTTAAAATCACATTTATGGCTTTGTGACCATCTTCTGCTTCTTCAATAAGGTTGGGCAGATCGCGGTATGCATCGGGACCCACCACAAGATCTACCAGTCGCTCCTCTTCCATGAGTTGCGATTTGAGGCGTTCGGCCATACAACCCAATACACCCACCAGAGCTTTTGGGTTTTTCTTTTTCACCCGCTTAAAATCATTTAAACGGTTTCTAACCCTTAGCTCCGCATTTTCACGAATGGCGCAGGTGTTCAAAAAGATCACATCCGCCTCCAGAAAATTCTCAGTCGTGGTAAAACCATTGTCCGACAAAATGGAAGCCACAATTTCGCTGTCACTAAAGTTCATTTGGCAGCCGTAACTCTCTAAAAAGAGCTTTTTTGAGCCCGGCTTTTCAGATTCAAGCGTGAAGGCCTGACCTTGCATGCTTTCATCGATTATTTTTTCGTTTTGATTCATTTGCAGAGTTGCAAAAATACGCATTCAATGACAATATGGCACATATTTAACGTTTTTAATGGGTTTTTATCGAAAATTGTTATTTAATAAATTTAATAAGTAGGAAATTTTATGAATATTTTTTTTCCTTTGCGACAATTTTGAATTTGATTTTTTTGACTGAAACCCAAAACTGAGACATATATATAAGGTATGAGTAAAAATTTAGTAATAGTTGAGTCCCCCGCCAAAGCAAAAACGATTGAAGGGTTTTTAGGAAAGGATTATACGGTAAGATCAAGTTTTGGACATGTTCGCGACCTTGTAAAGAAGGGATACGGGATTGATGTGGAGAACAATTTTACACCCACTTATGAGGTTCAACCCGATAAGGAAAGGGTAATAGCCGAGCTTAAACGCCTGAGTAAAACCGCTGACATGGTTTGGCTCGCATCCGATGAGGACCGCGAGGGAGAAGCCATCAGCTGGCATTTATTTGAAACGCTGGGGCTCGAAAAAAAGAAAACGCGGCGCATTGTTTTTCATGAGATCACCAAATCGGCCATTCAATCTGCCATTGCGAATCCCCGTGAAATTGATATTAATCTGGTAAATGCTCAGCAAGCACGCCGCATCCTTGACCGTTTGGTAGGATTTGAACTGTCGCCTATTCTTTGGAAAAAGATCCGTCCCAGTTTATCGGCCGGCCGTGTGCAATCGGTGGCCGTGCGTTTGATTGTGGAACGTGAACGTGAGATTCAAAGTTTTAAATCCATTTCTGCATTTAAAGTTGCTGCCCTATTTTTAGTAGGAGACAAGGCCATCTTAAAAGCAGAATTGGAAAGTCGTTTCAAAAATGAAACCGAAGCAAATGCCTTTCTCGAACGTTGCAAGGGCTCCTTATACAACATCAACAGCATTGAAACCAAACCTGCAAAGCGTAGTCCGAGTGCACCATTTACCACTTCCACGTTGCAGCAAGAAGCTTCCCGAAAACTGGGATTCAGCGTATCGCAAACCATGGTGGTGGCACAACGGTTATACGAAGCCGGTAAGATCACCTACATGCGTACCGATTCGGTAAACCTTTCCGAAACCGCCATGTCGCAGGCAAGGGAGGCCATTACAAAGAATTACGGTGGCAAATATCATTTTCCGCGTCAATTTAAAACCAAAAGTAAAGGCGCACAAGAAGCTCACGAGGCTATTCGTCCAACTTATATTGAAAATCAGGAGATCAACGGCGAACGCAACGAACAACGTTTGTATGACTTAATTTGGAAACGCACCATTGCCAGTCAGATGGCCGATGCGGAACTAGAGAAAACAACCGCCAAGGTTGGAATCAGTACTACACCTGAACAATTTGTGGCACAGGGTGAAGTATTGAAATTTGACGGATTTTTGAAAGTGTACATGGAGAGTAAAGATGATGAGGACAATGAGGACGAAGAGAGTTCCACCATGCTCCCCCCCATGCGAGAAGGCGATAAACTGGGACTTCGGGAGATCACTGCTACCGAACGATTCACGCATCACCCTGCGCGGTATACGGAAGCCAGTTTGGTAAAAAAATTGGAAGAACTTGGTATTGGCCGACCTAGTACGTATGCCCCTACCATTAGCACCGTGCAGAAACGAAATTACGTTGAAAAAACCGACAGAGAAGGTTCGGCCCGGAATTTCACTAACCTCAGGTACGACGGACATAAAATTGTAAAAGAGATTAAGACTGAAAATACAGGGGCCGAAAAATCAAAACTATTTCCTACTGATATTGGTATAGTGGTGACTGATTTTCTGATGCAGTATTTCCCCGATATTCTTGATTTTCATTTTACCGCTCATGTGGAGGAAGAGTTTGATGAGATTGCGGAAGGCAAAATGAAATGGACCGATATGCTGGAAGAGTTTTACACGCCCTTTCACAAAACTGTTGAGAAAACCACTGATAACAGCGAACGGGCCAGCGGCGAACGCTCACTAGGAGTAGATCCGGCGTCCGGCAAACCGCTAATCGTTAGAATTGGCAGATTTGGCCCTCTCGCTCAAATTGGAGAAACCAATGAAGCTACAGGAGAAAAACCAAAGTTTGCGAGTTTGAGAAAAGAACAAAGCATTGAAACAATCACCCTCGCACAAGCCCTTGATCTCTTTCGATTGCCACATGGTTTGGGAACCCACAAAGACAAAGAAGTGATTATTGGAGTGGGAAGATTTGGCCCTTATGTGAAATGGGGTGAGCAGTATATTAGTATTCCAAGAGCGGAAGATCCTTTAAAGGTAGATATGGATCGCGCGCTTGAATTGATTTCGGAAAAAGAACAGGCGGATGCTCCTATTGCGCACTATCTTGGTAAGCCGGTAACAAAGGGCAAAGGAAGATTTGGGCCTTTTATTAAATACAATGATTTTTTTATCAATGTTCCCAAAGCGTATAATTTTGATGCACTTAGTCAAAAAGATATTGAAGAGTTGGTTGACAAAAAAATGGAAAAGGAATCCAATCGTTTTATTCAGCAATGGGAGGAAGAAAAAATCGCCATTGAGAATGGCCGATGGGGTCCATTTATTCGTTTGGGCAAGGACATGTTTAAGTTGACCAAAAGCACTACCGGTGAGAAGTACGCGCCGGAAGAACTCAAGAATTTGAGTCTGGAAGAAGTTAAGAAAATGATTCTAGTTCAAAATCCTGCAGCTTTTGATAAGAAAGGAAAAAAAGCAGCGGCAAAAAACACAAGTTCGGGAGTTAAAAAGGCAGCTGTAAAGAAAATTGTGGTGAAGAAAGCACCCGCTAAAAAAGCTCCTGCTAAAAAATCGGGGGTGATTAAGAAGATCATCAAAAAAGGTTCCTTTTTAAAGAAGGCTGCGAGTAAGAAACCTGCCGTAAAAAAGGTGACAAAGAAAAAATAGATTTAATTTCTCTCATTGAACCCGTCTCAAAAAAGGTGGGTTTTTTTTTGAAAAAGCACCACCATCCATTTTACTTGAGAGGATTAGCGATTTCGGCCTTTTTTCATATCACTCGAAACGGCTGAAATCGCTGATCCGCGCAGGGGGTCCTCAAACAAAACAAAGCAGCCTCGTTAATCCCCGCAAGCATAATAATTGACGAAACGTTTTTATTGCGCGCATGTCGCTTATGCAAGCAAGTTTGCAGGCGGGATTAGCTACGCTGATCGTTTGCGCATAGAAGTTGTGACGCCATCCGCTTTGCTAAAAGGAAGGAAGTCTACCGGGATGCCAAAGTATGCAGAAAAGCGGCATAAATTTATGCGCTATTAGATGAGGCTTGTTTATGCGACGTAAGTTTCGTGCATAATAGTTTTGATGTTGTAGATTTCCTTTTCTGTCAAAGCACCAAGAATTTTTACAATACGTTGTCTGTCAATAGTTCGTATTTGGTCTAGAACAACCCAGCCTTTTGTCTTATTATGTTTTACAGGAACTCTTGTCGGATAACTTTTAGAATTGCTAGTCATTGGTGCAATTACGATTGTCTGCAAATATTTGTTCATTTCGTTAGGAGAAATAATCACGCATGGACGAGTCTTTTTCATTTCACTGCCTATTGTCGGGTCGAGATTAACCAAAACAATTTGATATTGTTTTAGCTCCATTCTTCGAAACTTTCGTCTTTAAAAACGTCTGTCATTAAAGGCTTGTCGTCACCGTTTTGGTGCATTTTCTTAAAGGACTTTTCCCAACCTTTTCGTGCAGCTGTCTTCGGTTTTAAAATGATAAAACCTTTTTCAAGAACCAACTCAATAGTGTCCTGAATGTTATATTTTTCGAGTATTGTTTTAGAGAGTCGAATACCTTTTGAGTTGCCGATTGATATTAATGAAACGTCCAATTGTCAAGAATTAATGTAATTACAAAGTTATTACATTTAATAGAATTGTCCAAATTTATTTTTTGATGTTTTGTTCCTACAATAAAATGCAAACCCAAAAATTACACGGTTTCCCTCAAACAAAACAAAGCCGTCTCGTCAATCCCCGCAAGTATAAAAATTGACGAGACGTTTTTATGGGTCAAACGGAAAAGCAGGGGAGAAAGGTTTTGGGCGTGCCCCCGCCTTTCTTTTTTTATTCCGTTTGGCGGGGTCGCGCTTTCCGTTCCAAGTCCGCGCCACGCGAAGAGGCAGGCGTGGCTGCGGGCTTTCCACTTCAATCGCTCACGCAGCAAACAATCTGTATCCAATTATCTAAAAATATCCAAGGAATAAATTAGTTACATTTCCCCAATAGGTCCGATTGATCCGTTTTTATTGTGCGCATGTCGCTTATGCATGCAAGCTTGCAACGTTTATGCGCACAATAAAAAACCCCGCTATTGCGGGGTTGCTTTGTTTTGTTTGGGTAAGTAATGGGGCTCGAACCCACGACCCTCGGTACCACAAACCGATGCTCTAACCAACTGAGCTATACCTACCATTTAAGGATGGCAAATTTACTAATTTATTTTATTTTAATCAGATTTTTTTTGATCAGCGAATCAAAGTCACATTTCCTTTATGAAATGCCTCAGCGCCATTTACACACTTCGCTTTCAGATACCAGCCAAACACGCCAATATCGGCATCCTTACCTTTATAGCGTCCATCCCAGCCTTTGTTTTTGTCGTTGGTCTCAAATACTTTTTCGCCCCAACGGTTGTAAACTGTGAAATAAACTTCATCAATCTTTAAGCCTCTTACATATAAAATATCGTTTTCACCATCGCCGTTTGGCGTAAATGTATTCGGAACAAAAAAGTCGTTGATGGAACATCCCGCAGTAAAGGCATCCACATTCACTTCTACCACCTCCCTGCAAACTCCTCTAGTTGCAACTGCTGTGTACGTGGTTGGTTTTACAGGATAAGCAATAACAGTATACCCAATTGGCGGTGTGGTGGCTCCAAGAGGCAGCCAGGTGACGAGAGCACCCGGATCGCCCAAATACGTGAGCGTGGTGGGGTCGCCCGTGGTTACCAAAACCGGATTGGCAAAGGCTTTCACAGGAGTTTTTGATAATACATCTACTCTCACTTCCACCGTTAATACAAATTCGCAGGTCTTGCCATCTACCACTTGCGACGTGATTATGTTCACCGAATATTCGGTAGTAACTTTTGGATTCGCAATAGGATTATGCACGTTAGAAAAGTCGAGTGACTCAGCCGGCGTCCATTGGTACAAAACGCCGCCTTCGGCATCCAGTTGTATGGCACCGCCTATACAAATGGCAGTGTCGCGACTAATAGAGAGAGGTGGCGGAGTTGGGACAGTCAACGTCTTTTCAAGAGAATTTTTACAGCCATAACTATTCGTCGTAATCAAGGTGACGGTGTAAGTTCCACCTGCTTTGTAAAAATTATAAGGCGACTGAACCGAACTGGTTTTAGTTGGAGAAAGTGTCCACTGCCATGCTGTAATATCGCTGGCCGATTGATCGAGAAAGTACACCCCTCCACCGCAAGGATTAATACTGAAATTGAAACTGGTGGTAGGAGTTGGATTTACCAATATCTGTGTAGTAAGTGTTTTTGAGCAGGTGTATCCGGGCGAATCGTTTGCGATGTTTACCGTGTAAATTGTTGTCACCGTAGGATTTGCCGAAGGTCCTGCAATGGAAGTATTACTTAACGAGGAGGCTGGAGTCCAGGTATAGTTAGTACCTCCTGCGGCAGTGATAGTAGTAGTTAATCCATAACATAGGGATGAGCTGCTTACCACGCCCGGTGTAAAATTAAAAATAGAAATTACTTGAGACGTGGTGTGTTGACAGCCATCTACATCGGTAACTGTGAGTGATACCGTATACGTTCCGTTTCCCGGATAAGTATAAAATGGAGCTGCTGCAGTTACAATGGGGCTGCCGTTTCCGAAATTCCAGGCATAAGGAATGGTATTGAGATTGCCCGTTGAAGAGTTTGTAGTGCTCACCGTATTTGAACAAGGATTGGAACTCAAACTAAAATTGGATGTGGGTCCCGGAAGTACAATCATTTGTGTGGTGAGGGTTTTTGCACAACTATAGCCCGGTCCACTGTTCACAATTACCACCGTGTAAATTGTTGTTACGAGTGGACTCGCCAGTGGCGCTGCTACTTGAGTACTGCTCAATGATGAACCCGGACTCCAGGTATAATTGGTTCCCCCACTTGCGGTAATGGTGGTGGTTTGGCCAATACATACCGATCCGTTGGAAACTACACCGGGAGAAAAATTAAAGATAGGCACAGGCACAGTGGTGGCGTCTTTGCAGCCATTAATATCGGTAACAGTGTAAGAAACATTATACGTGCCGTTGCTGGGATAGGTATAGGTAGCAGAACTCAGGGTGCTCGTTCCCATGCCACTTCCAAAACTCCAAAAATGCGGATTCGCCCCGAGTGAGCCCGTTGATGCATTTGAAACGAAAATGACATTGGAACAAGGATTTGTAGAATAAGAAATGGAAGCGGTAGGTTTTGGATACACCGTGATATAGGTTACCGTTTTATCGGTTTTATTGCAAGTGAGGTTATCTCTTACTGTAAGCGAAATAGTATAAATTCCTGCAGCCGTGTAGGTTGCTGTTGGATTTAGAATTGAACTTGTAGTAATTCCATTTCCTAAATCCCAGGTGTAAGTGGATGAACTACCGGGAGGTTGGGTACCATTGGTGAAGGTGATGGACAAGGGCGTACACCCAGCCACTGTATTGGTTTGAATTGTGGAAATAGCCATCTGCAATTGAAAATCGAGTTTAATTACGCCATTGTTACAATTTCCCGCGTGGTTAGGATTACCGGGCGTACCCGGCCATGCACCCGGTGTTACAGGAAAGTCATCGTAGCCACCGCAACCGGCACACACCGATTGATAGATCCTTCCGCTGGGATCGAAACGTGAAGTACCACCGTCAACATGCTCTGAACTATATGCGCCCCCAAAATAAGAACCATATTTTAAAGCTTTTGCATTAGAATCGAGACCCATAAAATAAAAATCGAAACCATTGGTGGTGCTTTGAGTTGGCTGTAGCAAAGGCATGTTAGAAAAAGCCGGGCCGGTAATAATGTTTCCGCCCCATCCCGAAATATAAATATTATTACACTTATCCACCGCAAATGCGCTAGGGGAAATATCGGTGAGTCCCGTAAAATTTCCAAAAACCATCGACATGTTAATCGCACTCAAAGTGGGATTGAGTCTTGTAATAAACTGGTGCGTATTGGGTACGTTATAGATTGTTGTTTCATTCGGCGCCATCATTACAGGCATGTTTCCCAGAGATTGTCCGTACACATAAATATTGTTGTACTTATCAGACTGAATAAAATAGGGTTGATCATAATTGCTTGTTCCAAGAAAGGTGGATTGGAGCAGACCATTACCACCGGCATTCAAATGGGTGATGAAACCATCGGTTTTGCCACCATTGTACGAATTGTCAAAAGCGCCCAAAGTAGTTGGAAAATTAGAACTGCAGGTGCCGCCCGTTACAAAAACTTCCGAACTAGCATTCACTATTAGGGAATTTCCGCATTCATTTAAGCTTCCACCCAAGTAGGTGCAGAAGAGTAGTTGTGTAAGACCCGAATTAAATTTCGCCACGATGGCATCTTGTTTTCCACCAAGTGAATTGTCGTAGGCGTTTACTGTTGGAAAATTGGAAGAACGGGTGCTGCTGGCAATGTATATATTGTTTTGATTGTCTAACTGAATCTCTCCTCGGTATTGATCACCGTAATTAAACTGCAGGGAATCGGTATCGTATTCGAAATAGGTGTTTCCGAAAACCAAAATAGGGCTCAAATGGTTGACGTGATTCACGCCATCATTTCCGCTCCCTCCCAAGTACGTGCAACCAAGCAAGGCGGTACCTGATGCATTAAATTTGCCAACGTAAATATCAGTACCATTGTTAAACGTTGTGCCGTTATAAATAAAACTTAAGTATTGGCCCCCGTTAAAAGTAGGATCGTACGTTCCAATGGTCATGGGGAAATTGGCCGATCCCGTGGCTCCGTAAAAACACAAATTATTGTTTCCGTCCACAATCAGACTGGTTACAATTTCCGACATATTACCGCCAAGGTAGGTTGAATAAAGAAGCGAATTTCCTGTGGAATTGTACTTTGTGATGACCACATCGGTCATCCCCGAACCACCGTTAAAACTGGTAGAAAATGCCCCGAACGTCACCGGGTAACCATTATTAAAAACAGTTCCTCCCGAATAGAGGTTACCCTGAGGATCGAAAGTGGCTGTCATCCCAAAATTATCGGCAGTGGAGCCCGATTGAGCGGCGAATACAAGTAAAGGATCAATCACCAACTCGTAATTCTTATCGTAGCCAGCGGGGAAATCAAAACCCGCCACATTGTCCTTTACACGGTAAATGCAGGGAACCACCTTCACCGCACCACCAATGAGTTGGTAGGCATAGGGCTTTTGTTCAATTACTTCGTTCACTGCTAATTTGATGAGAAGGGCACCGTTTTTAGTTCTCAATTTGTCGATGCCTTCGTAGCGCATCTTGATGCTATTTGGATCGCTGCCCGGTTTGAGATGAAACGTGTATTTAACACCGTTCACAGCGGTGAGAATTTCGTAATCTATTCCTTTGTATAATTCGCGGAGCCATACCTGATGGTAGTTTCTTACATTTGATTTCCATTTGGTTTCATCGTTACCTATAAAAAAATTTTCATAATCACTGCCCGCTTGAAATTTTTCAATCACAGGCACCGGATTGCAATTATCGAAATGAACCTTGTAGGCATGGCAAGCAATGTCCATGTCCTTGTACTTGCCTTTTAAGATCCCGCCATGATGAAGCGCGCGGTATTTTTTCTTGTCGTAGAAACTGAACGTGAGTGCATTATTTTGGAGGAACAGCGCACCGCCGTCAAGTTGTGCTCTAAATAAAATAGTATTCTCCCATTGACCCATGTTCTCAGTAAAACGAAGGGCGGGGCTCACTTTCGGAATCACCGGCTGAGTATGAGGATCATGTTGAGCGACCAGTGCGGAGGCAAACACCGAACAGAAGACGATAAGAAAACGGTTGAGGGTCATATACCAAATATACAAGAATTGGAGCAGATAGACAAGCAACTTGCAATGTTAAATTTGTGACATTTTCCACACATGATCACAAATAAATTATTACTTAATAAGTTAATTGTTTTTTAAAATCATGTAATACTCATGTGCAAAAACACGGAATCCGTTTAACACTATTTCTGAAGCAGATGGTTTCTTTTGCGTGGAACCAATCTTAACTATTTTTTTTCAAAAAGGAAGAGACTGGTCAAGCGGAAAAGCAGGGGAGAAAGGTTTTGGGCGTGCCCCCGCCTCTCTTTTTTTATTCCGTTTGGCGGGGTCGCGCTTTCCGTTCCAAGTCCTCGCCACGCAAAGAGACAGGCGTGGCTGCGGGCTTTCCACTACAATCGCTCACGCAGTAAACAATCTGTTTCCAATAAACTAAAAAATCTAAGGAATAAATTAGTTACATTTCCCCAACAATTCCGATTGATCCGCAGAGACCATTAATATGAACTTTAATGAACGCAAAGTTAGGGCAGGCCATAAAAAAACGAAGGACTTTTGCTTCCTTAAAACCTGTAAAATTGCCAATAAATGAGTACCTTTGCGGCTTATGGCAAATGTAGTGGCAATAGTAGGAAGACCGAATGTGGGGAAATCGACACTTTTTAACCGATTAACCGAAACCCGGCAGGCCATAGTGGATGAAGTATCGGGTGTAACGCGCGACCGGCACTACGGGAAAGCAGAGTGGCAGGGAGTTGAGTTCAGTCTGATTGATACCGGTGGCTACATTAAAGGCAGCGAGGATGTGTTTGAAGGTGAGATCCGCAAACAAGTGAAGATCGCGATTGAAGAAGCTACAGCACTTTTATTTGTGGTGGATGTGGTAGAAGGTGTTACCCAATACGATACCGAAGTTGCCAATATCATTCGCAAAAGCAGAAAACCGGCAATAATTGTTGCCAACAAAGTTGATAGCCATGAAAAGGCAGCCTATTCGGCCGATTTTTATCAATTTGGTTTGGGCAATGTGTTTCCAATTTCTGCAATTAGCGGAAGCGGCACCGGCGATTTGCTGGATGCTCTGGTGGAGGTATTGCCGAAGGAAGAGCAAGGAATTGAAGAACTGAATATCCCAAAGATTGCCATCGTTGGACGCCCAAATGTTGGAAAATCGTCGCTCACCAATGCCCTTTTAGGAGTGGAGAGAAATATAGTTACTCCTGTGGCAGGAACTACCCGCGATACTATTAACACGCGCTATACAAAATTTGGACATGATTTTTGGCTTATTGATACTGCGGGCATTAGAAGAAAAGCCAAGGTGCATGAGGATCTGGAGTTTTACAGTGTGATGCGGAGTATAAACGCAATCGAAAATAGCGATGTGTGTTTGTTGATGATTGATGCAGAGCAGGGATTGGAAGCTCAGGACTTAAGTATTCTTAGTTTGATTGAGCGTAACCGAAAAGGGGTTGCCATTATTGTAAATAAGTGGGATCTGGTTGAAAAAGATACCCGAACTGCAAAAGACTACGAAGAAAAAATCAGAGAACGCATTAAACCGTTTAAGGATATTCCTATTTTATTTATTTCGGTTCATGATAAACAGCGTATTATGAAAGCTGTGGAAGTGGCGATGAAGGTGTATGAAAACAAAACCCGGCACATCCCTACCCGACAGCTCAATGATTATTTGTTGCATGTGATCGAGAACACCCCGCCGCAAGCAGTAAAGGGAAAATACGTAAAAGTGAAATATATTACCCAATTAAAAACGGAAGCGCTTTTTATGTTTTACTGCAATTTGCCGCAGTATGTGACGGAAGCTTACAAACGGTTTCTCGAAAATAAGATTCGTGAGGCCTACGATTTCAGCGGCGTGCCAATCGTAGTAAGTATGCGTAAAAAAACCTGATTAGTTTTTCTTATAACCATTCTGTAACCAACAATTGATGAGGTCTTTCTCGTTTTGAGGAAGGCCGCCTGTGCTCCCTTTGGGCATAAAATAGGGGCTACCCTGGATCACATACTTATAAATTTCTCCATTTTCTGCTTGTGTTACTACTTCCTGATAGCTGGTGAGAGGTATTGGCGGGCTCATGACAGGGGTTACACCATGACAGCCAAGGCAATTCTTAGCGATAATGGGCTCCACATCCTGCGTGTAATTGATGGTGTCGCATAATAGGGTGGCTGTAGGTTTCAGTTTACCCACTTCTTTCGTGCAGGCTACTCCCATCGCCAGCATGACAGCAAGGGTGGTGTATACAATTATTGATTTTGATTGGCTCATCGTATTAAACAATTTTGTGAATAAAGGTAATACCTCAAGGTTATTAACTCATAAAAATAGAGAAATTTTCAAAACATTTCTTAGCATAATCAAAATAACCTGTATTTTAGTTCGATAAACCGGCATCTATGAAGAAACTCACTTACATTTTCCTGTTCCTTACCATTGTAGGCTTTTCGCAAAAAGGCGAAAAAGATAATGTGTTTACCAATGCCGGCGATGCCGCCAGAATGGCGACTGCCAAACAAAAGCTCTATGCGGAGGATTATGTGCAGGCAATGAATATTTTCAGGGAGGTGGAAAAGAACAACCCCGGTGACGCTTCGGTGAAATATTACATCGGGCTTTGTTATTTTAATTTGAAACTTTATGATTTTGCCAAGGCAAGTCTTTTAAAAGCAACCGAAATAAACAAAGGAGTGAAACCTGAAACTCATCTTTTGCTCGGTGAGATCTATCAGATGGAAGAGAATTACGATCTTGCCCTTACTGAATTAAACACCTTTACCTCTTCCTCCGTTACCCTTGAAAAAGAATTGGTAAATGACGCGGAGCTGCATGCCAGCCAATGTTCAACTGCAAAAACGTTGCTTGCAAATCCGGTGGATGTGACCATTACCAACCTGGGATCGGGCATCAACAGTAAATATGATGACAAAAACCCTTGCATAACAGCCGATGGAAGTCAGTTGGTATTTACCACTCGTCGTCCTGAGACCACCAGTTCGGAAGTAGATTATGAAGGAGATGGAAAACACTATGAGAATATTTACATTGCAGGAATTGACAGTTCGACCGGAAATTTTGCGCATGCTGCCGGTGTAAGCGGTTCTATTAATACCAAGGCCCATGATGCCTGCACCAGTATTTCGGCTGATGGAAAACAGATCTTTATTTATTATAATGACAACCGTGACAAACTAAAGCGCGGAGGGAACATTTTTGTGAGCAAGGTAACCAATGGCAAATGGAAAGTGCCTGTTTCTCTTGGAAAACCTATCAATACCAGTTATTGGGAGGGCGGTGCCTGCGTGAGTCCGGATGGTAAAAAATATTTTTTTAGCAGCGAACGGCCCGGAGGATATGGGAAAAGTGATATTTGGATGGTGGAACGGGTGCGGAAATCGGAATGGGGTGAGCCTGTGAATCTGGGAGCTGAAATTAACTCAGGGCACGATGAAGGTGGTATGTTTTTAGCACCGGATGGTAAAACTTTGTTCTTCTGCAGCAATGGGAGCAATAGCATGGGGAATTACGACATTTTTAAAACGTCGTTTGAAAACGGAAAATGGTCGAGTCCGGTGAATTTGGGGTACCCTATAAACACCGCGGCCAAAGAAGGACAACTCACCTTGAGCGCAGATGCCAAATTTGCGTATTTGTCGAGTGACCGTAAGGGTGGATTGGGAGAAAATGATATTTATAAGATTGATTTGAAAGAGTTTGCCATTCTTGAAAAAGACAGCAGAAAGAAGAACAGCAATGGGCTTAGCATATTACGAGGTACACTTCGTGATGGTGTGGAAGGATACGTGATACCCGATGCGGAAGTGGCCGTGAATGATGCGAAAGGATCTACCATATCGTCCACCACCACCAACGAAAACGGAGAATACTTTTTAACCCTTCATGGTGCCAATTACGTGCTTGTTATTCGTAAGAAAGGTTATCAGGAAATTAACGAGCCTATTGAAGTGGGAGTAAGTACCAAAGAGACCATCATCGTGGAAAAAGGATATCTCTTGAAAAGATAAGCAGCAAGAGAATCGGCCAAAACTCGCTGTTTAGCGGTATTTAAACAATTGACCTTCAAATGCGTTAATATTTATTAAAGAGAAATTGCTCTTACCAAGATGTTTAAATTTTGGAACAAAAAATGCGTTAAATGATTTATCTTTGCTACTAATGGAAATTCTTAAAGGTTCAGGATTTATTCCCGGCGAATTGCTCGCTAAAATTAATTCGCCCGCCGATCTGAAAAAGTTACACGAAGACCAACTCGAACAAGTGAGCGCAGAACTTCGGCAGTACATCATTGATCTTGTATCGGTACGGGGAGGGCACTTTGGTGCTTCGCTGGGCGTGGTAGAGTTAACTGTGGCGCTGCATTATATTTTTAATACACCCTATGATCAATTGGTTTGGGATGTGGGTCATCAGGCATACGGACACAAGATTTTAACGGGCCGTCGCGATGTGTTTCACACTAACCGCATTTATAAAGGCATTAGTGGTTTTCCAAAACGCAGCGAAAGTGACTACGATACATTTGGGGTTGGACACTCTTCTACTTCCATCAGTGCGGCTTTAGGAATGGCCGTGGCCAGCAAATATACGCACCAGCACGACAAACAGCATATAGCTGTGATTGGTGACGGGGCCATGACCGCAGGACTTGCTTTTGAAGGATTAAACCATGCGGGTGTTGAAAATGCCAATTTATTGGTGGTGCTGAACGACAACTGCATGAGCATTGACCCCAATGTGGGCGCCTTAAAAGAATACCTAACCGAC
Source organism: bacterium (assembly GCA_029945625.1). Classification (GTDB taxonomy): domain Bacteria; phylum Bacteroidota; class Bacteroidia; order B-17B0; family Aurantibacillaceae; genus Aurantibacillus. The sequence continues at coordinate 24,170 of JAQSCW010000051.1, read as the reverse complement.
ATTACTACGTCGCATACCTATAACAAGGCCAAAGATAAGGTATGGGAACTCCTTGGAAAGATTAGCAAGTTTGGACCAAACGCGCAAGAAATTGCGAGTAAAGTTGAAAATGCGGTAAAGACAAGTTTGCTGAAACAAAGTAATTTGTTTGAATCGCTTAAGTTCCGCTATTTTGGTCCGGTTGACGGGCATGACGTGGTGCGCTTAACGAAAGTACTCGCCGATTTGAAAGATATTCCGGGTCCTAAATTATTGCATGTTCTTACAAAAAAGGGCAAAGGATATAAATTCAGCGAAGAGGGAAATGAGACGGTTTGGCACTCTCCGGGATTGTTTAATAAAGATACCGGTGAGATCATTAAGGTGGTTCCAAAAACACCGCAACCTCCAAAATATCAGGATGTATTTGGACATACCATTGTGGAGCTGGCCGAGAAAAATGAGAAAATTATGGGTGTTACGCCCGCCATGCCCTCGGGCTGTTCGCTCAATATTATGATGAAGGCCATGCCCGATAGGGCAATTGATGTAGGTATTGCTGAACAGCATGCTGTAACCTTCAGCGCCGGTTTGGCTTCACAGGGATTGGTACCTTTTTGCAATATCTATTCAAGTTTTATGCAGCGGGCTTACGATCAAGTGATCCACGATGTGGCACTCCAGAACTTAAAAGTTATTTTCTGTCTCGATCGTGGCGGATTAGCCGGTGCTGATGGACCCACGCACCATGGTGCATACGATTTGGCGTATTTCAGATGTATTCCTAATATGATTGTGAGTGCGCCTATGAATGAAGAAGAGTTACGGAATTTAATGTATACCGCTCAGCTTGACGAGGTAAAAGGAGCATTTAGCATTCGTTACCCTCGCGGCCAAGGCGTGATGGCTAATCTGGCCGACGGCTCGCTGACCTGGAAGACTCCCTTTAAGAAGTTGGAAATTGGAAAGGGTAGAAAACTAAAAGATGGAAAGAACGTCGCCATTCTTTCGGTTGGTCACCCGGGTAATTTGGTAACTGAGGCGATTGCGCTGTTGAAAGAACAAGACCTTGAGCCGGCGCATTACGATATGCGCTTTGTAAAGCCCATTGATGCGGATCTTTTGCACGAGGTGTTTTCAACATTTGACAAAGTGATTACGGTTGAAGACGGGTGTATTATGGGAGGAATGGGCAGTGCTGTGTTGGAGTTTATGGCAGACCATGGGTACTCGGCAAAAGTAACCCGCTTAGGGATACCTGATAATTTTATTGAACATGGCGAACCGCAGCAATTATATGACGAATGTGGATTCTCAGCATCAAAGATTGCGGAAGCAGTAGCTGAAATTCTTAAGGAAAAAAAACAAACAAGAATAACCAAAGCAGGAAAAAAACAAGCCTAATTCGTAAAAGTGGAAAAATTTAAAGTATCCGTAAAATTGCAGTGCTCGGCAAAAGATGTGTTTACGGGCTGGCTCAATGATAAGATTCATTCAGCGTTTACGGGTGGAGCGCAGGCTACGACCAGTCCTAACGAAGGTGGGCATTTTTCGGCATGGGACGGATATATTACCGGTACCAATGTGGAGATCTTTCCGTATAAGAAGATTATTCAGAAATGGCGAACAACTGAGTTTGGGCCCGATGATGAAGATTCGTTGGTTGAGCTTTTTTTTACCTATAAAGATGATCATACCCTTGTCACGATTACGCACACCAATATTCCGGATGGGCAGGGAGATCGCTACAAAAAAGGCTGGAAAGAACATTACTTTTCATTTATGAAAAAGTATTTTGATAAGTAACAATCAGGGTCTGTACTTACTCTTGGTCAGAATTTTTTGAGCATCCGTTTCAGTCATCAGTTCTTCGAGGGTAACCGTTTCATTGTGTTTCATATAACTTTTTACAATTTGCCAGCCTATCCACATGGCTATGCGGGGCGGACAATCGCGGCTGATGGCTCCCGTAAAAGGTCCTTCACTCGTTAATTCACGAATGGTCATAAGACTGTTTTCATACAAACGATTTTTTTCGGCAAAATAGCTCCAATACTGTTTTTCGTATTGATGACAGAGCTTCATTTGTTTAGTAGAATATCCGATGATAAGACTGTCGTTGGTAGCCGGCAATAACGCGTTTACCGCGTAAAATAACTTGCCATAAAAAATGGTGTGATTTAGCAGATTGTTTTCGGGTTTCACTTTATCAAATTCGCTCAACATCCAACCTCTGGCAATGTCGGGAAGAATATGGGCAGCGTTCATTTTGCGCGTTTGGTATTGCGGGTAGCGCAGCATTTGATAAAGGATGGCGGTATCGTTGAGGTACATGTCGAGACTGAGAATAAATGCATTGTCCATGTAAGCAAAGGCATAATTCCAACCGGTGGTACAAGTAACTAATTTTTCCGGCAATTTTCTTTTGGGAAAATGCACCTTGAAACGTTTCACGCAGAGGTTCAATTCATCTGTGAGTTCTTTCATTTTTGAATCGGGATAAAGTGCTTTTGAATACTTGTAAGCAGTTTTTACATCACGGTCGTTCACAAAATCAAGCAGAGATTTTTTGTAGAGCGAGTCCCCTGAACCGTTTAGGCGGAAAGGGTTCATGAGATAATGTTCGTACAGGATGCCGTATTTTGTTTTGATTTCATTTGAACGTTGCTCAAAATTTTGGGCGTTTAGTGAAAAAACATCCTCTTCGAGGCGTAGTAACTGAAGAGGTTTGGTGTCGATTTCCGATACATCCACTTCCAACGAATTTTGCGTGCAGGACGTGAGCATCAGCAGATTGATTGCGATAAAAAGGGTAAGTTTATTCATGTAACGAACTATCAATGTTTATATTTGTAAAACTAAACAATAATAGAAAACCTGAAACCGGGTGTCACGATACTTCTTAAGAAAATATACCAAAAACAAAAAACCATGAAACATTCGCTATTCTTCGTCCTAACCTGCCTCATTTGTTTGCAACCTCTGTTTTCGCAAGAACCCAGCACCGAATTTGACAAAAAATTCAGATTTGGTTTGCGCGTAACACCCCAAGTTTGCTGGTATACCAGTGGCGACAAAAATAACGTGTCGGCGGGCACAAGTATGGGTTTTGGTTTTGGGCTCAATATGGAAAGGCGTTTGTCGCCCACGGTAACTTTTTTAACCGGCATTGGGGGAGACTTTGAAGGAGGAAAATACACGGTGCGAAACGATGCTGCTAATAATTACGTGGTGAAGTATTGGATGGACCAAAGCAATGAATTTGTGGTGCCAAAAGCGGGCAAGATCTCTGATCCGAATGCCACGGTGTATGTGTTGAAAGAAAGGTTGATCAAAACCACACATATTACGATACCCCTCCTTATGAAACTTTCGACGCAGGAATACAGTGGCTTGAAATATTTTGGAATGTTTGGCGCTGAAGTTGGGTTTAGGGTGAGGTCGACCGCAGATGATTCCTATTCGGAAGTGAGAAAGTATACCTCGGATACCGATTTTAAAATAACCTCCACCGATTCGAAACAAACAGACCTCAACTTGTCGAGTGAATCTTCTTCTTTTCCGATGCGTTTCGGGTTGAATGCCGGTTTAGGTTTTGAATACCGGATGGCAGGCAGCACCTCATTTTTATTCAGCATTAATTACTTCAGAAGTTTTACCAATGTGATGCAAAATGAATCGGATGTGGCCTATTATGGGGTGACGAGCGACAATAAGTATCTTTTTGTAAAACAAAATCTCAAACAAACGGCCATTAGGTTAACGATTGGGATTATGTTTTAGTGTTGGGGCTTGGGTTTAGAATCGGAAGCTTACGATTCAGTTCTATTCCTTAACGTTTGACATTTAAGGGAAAGGGGTATTTGTCGATTTATACCTGTTCAAGATTGAACGTTCAAAAAATTAGGGGCCAATTGATGTGCAAAGCACGGTGCCTGAGCGGTGTATTCCTCCCATTTTAGAAATTAAGAGATTAGGTTCAATTTTTGCTGAAAAGGCGGTATTTTCTCGAAAAATCAAGAAATAATAGCGATTAATAATAAAAATCACTCAAAAAAAGAGTTTATTTATCAAAATTACTTCTACTTTTGCCCCCAAACTAAAACCAACAATCATGAAATTAAATGAAATTCAGGATTTAATAAAATTTGTCTCAAAAAGCGGTGTGAGTGAAGTTGAATTGGAGACAAAAGAAATTAAGATAGTGATTAAGACCCCTAAGGCAGCCGGACAGCAAGTAATGATGCAATCGGGGCCTGTAATGATGGCTCAGCCTACCGCTCAAATGCAACCCGCAGTGGCTTCCGCTCCTGCCCCGGCTGACGTAAAGGCGACACCTCCTGCAAATGGAATAGATGAATCGAAACTGATAACTATTAAATCACCCATGATCGGAACCTTTTACCGATCAGCCGGTCCCGATAAACCATCCTTTGTGAACATAGGCGATGAGATTGCGCCGGGCAATCCCGTTTGTATTATAGAAGCCATGAAATTGTTCAATGAAATAGAGAGTGATATTAAAGGTAAAATTGTGAAAGTATTGGTGCAAGACGCCACTCCTGTGGAGTATGACCAACCCCTGTTTTTGGTAGATCCTTCTTAAGAGTTGAGCCAATTTTCTGAGGGCCTGCTTTTGAGAGCGGGAAATTGAATTTGATCAAGAATTTAAAATCATACCGATGTTTAAGAAAATACTAATAGCCAACCGTGGCGAAATAGCCTTAAGAGTAATTCGTACCTGTCGCGAAATGGGCATAAAGACCGTAGCTGTTTATTCAACTGCCGACAAAGATTCATTGCATGTAAAGTTTGCGGATGAAGCGGTATGTATTGGTCCCCCGCCAAGTAAAGAAAGTTATTTGAACATGGCCAGCATTATTGCAGCGGCCGAGATTACCAATGCCGATGCCATCCATCCGGGGTATGGGTTTTTGAGTGAGAATGCCAAGTTTTCGGAGATCTGTCGCCAAAATAAGATCAAGTTTATAGGAGCTTCTCCCGAAATGATCAATAAAATGGGTGATAAAAGTAATGCGAAGTCAACCATGATTGAAGCCGGAGTACCTTGTGTACCGGGTTCGGAGGGATTGATTGCCACGGTGGAGGAAGCCATTGAACTGGCAAAAGGAATTAAGTACCCAGTGATTATAAAAGCTACAGCAGGTGGCGGTGGCAAGGGCATGCGCATTATTTGGAAGGAAGAGGAATTTAAAGCTTCTTGGGACAGTGCCGTGCATGAAGCGGAAGCAGCTTTTGGTAATGGCGCCATGTACATGGAGAAGTACATTGAAGAACCCAGACATATTGAGATCCAGATTGTGGGCGATCAATATGGGAAGGCTTGTCATTTAAGTGAACGCGATTGCAGTATCCAACGTCGCCATCAGAAATTGGTGGAAGAAACACCAAGTCCGTTCATGACTCCCGAATTGCGAGATGCTATGGGTGATGCCGCGGTGAAGGCCGCTTTGTCGATAGCTTACGAAGGCGTTGGTACAGTGGAATTTTTGGTAGACAAACACCGCAATTTTTATTTCATGGAAATGAATACCAGGATTCAGGTGGAGCATCCCATTACTGAGGAGGTGATCAACTATGATTTGATTCGCGAGCAAATATTGGTAGCGGCCGGAGTGCCAATTTCAGGAAAGAATTATTATCCGCAATTACATGCTATTGAGTGCCGAATTAACGCAGAGAATCCTTTTATGAATTTTATTCCCTCTCCGGGGGTAATTACCACTTTGCATACCCCCGGCGGGCACGGCATACGGGTAGACTCACATGTTTATAGTGGGTACCGCATACCGCCAAATTACGACAGCATGATAGGAAAGCTAATAACCGTTGCGCAAACCCGCGAGGAGGCGATTGCAAAGATGCACCGGGCATTAAGCGAATATGTGATTGAAGGCGTAAAAACAACCATTCCTTTTCATTTAAAGCTCATGCAAAACGAGCAATTTAAGGCAGGAGATTATACCACTAAATTTATGGAGACTTGGGATTTTAAGGCTTAAGCCTAACTACACGAATTAAATCCGGCGCCGAGAGGTTGCCGGATTTTTTTTTTTGAGAGGAGGTAAAAGATGTTTGTTTTATGGCTAAATAATCTGAGAAATAGAGTCCCTAAGAAATTTATTAACAGGATGAAATTTATTTTTGAACCAAACTCCCCAATTAAAAATTAACATTATTCTGATTTTAATTTCTATATTCTTAAAAAATGTTAAGAACGACGGGCGTTCCAGATCATGGATGGAAGGATAATTTTGATTCTTTTCGGTCTGAAATACGTTTAAAAGGTGTTCATAAAATCACAAATGAAGGAATTTAACAAAATCTTAAAAAATGATAGTATACATTTAACATATAATTAACAAATGTTTAACCAATCATTTAAATTAACCCGATTATGAAAAACTATCTCAGATTAGGTGCGGCGTTGCTTTTTATCAGCGTTGTAAATGGGCCCTTAAACGCTCAGACCAGGCAGATTGACGGTGTCGTAACCGACGAGGCATCTGCCCCGGTTTATGGTGCAGTTGTTGGCGTAAAAAATCTTCCCGTTTCTGCTACCACAGACACGAGTGGACATTTTGTTATTACAGTACCGGATTCGGTTAAGTTTATCACCGTACAACTTCTGGGGTACACCGATGTGAATTACCCGGTATCGGATCACATGGCAGTGACGCTTAAAACTGACGCCGTGCTTTTGAAGGAAACAGTGGTGATGGCGTTGGGCGTTTCGAAAGAAAAGAAATCGCTTGGATATGCGGTATCGACGGTGGGCGCTGAAGACATTGCCAGGTCGGGGGAACAAAATGTGATTCAAGCCCTCTCGTCAAAAGCGGCAGGAATTCAGGTGACAAGTTCGGGTGGAACGCCCGGCGCATCCAGTAAGGTTACCATTCGTGGAAATCAGACGTTTTCGGGTAATAACCAACCCTTGATTGTGGTGGATGGTGTTCCTATTGACAATACAACTTACAATTCTTCTGCCGGAGATTATCCGTTTAATGCGAATCTGTCGGGCGTAAACAATGCCAATCGTGCGTTGGACATTAATCCCGATGACATAGAATCGGTAACCGTTTTAAAAGGTCCCGCTGCCGCCGCCTTATACGGTTCACGTGCCGGAACAGGTGCACTGATTTATACTACTAAAAAAGGCAGGTATAAAAAAGGACTTGGTGTAACTTTTGGAACCAGTGTGGAATATTCGAAAGTAAATAAATTACCTGAACAGCAATTTAAATATGCGCAGGGCAATTGGGTTGGCGCAAGCAGAAAACCAACTTACCAAACTTCGGACGCAGGACCTGATAATATGTTTGGCACCGGCGACGACGTTTCGGCAGGCACACCACGCTCGTGGGGACCAACTATTGAAAGTTTGGGAAAAGAATCCTTTAAAAATGCTGAAAATTTTTACAGGACCGGAAAAACATATAATACCGTACTTTCTGTTGATGGCGGAACCGATAAAACTATGTATCGTTTCTCCTATAGTAATTTAGATCAAAGCGGAATTATTGAAAATAGTTATCTGAAAAGAAATACCGTTCGCCTCACCGCAGATCACAGCGTTACCGATAAGTTAAAAGTAGGAACGACGATTAGTTTCGCGAATACACGCACCCGCCTTCCTCAAAATGGAAGTAATTTATCGGGGGTGATGTTGAGTTTGATGCGGGCACCGGCAAGCGCGGATCTCAGAAACTGGCAGTTTTCGAATGGGTTTAATAACAATTACTTCTCATCTTATGATAATCCCTACTATACCATCAGAAAAAATCCATTTGACCAAAATGTGAACCGGGTTTTTGGAAATACGTATTTGAACTACAATCCGCTGAGTTGGTTGAATGTGACTTATCGTTTGGGTATTGACGAATTCTCCGAAAATAACCGTCAGGTGTATGCCGTTTCATCAAACGGAGATGATAATCAGGCCCGCTACGGACAAGTGAATTACGGTAATTCCAATCAGTTTCAAGTATATTCCGATTTATTGGTTACTGCTAAAAAAGAAATCGCAAAAGATTTGAATGCGTCGTTGACTTTGGGTAATAATATCTGGCACAGCGATTACAAATCCACTTTTGCCAGAGGCCGCGATCTTTCAATACCTGACTTCTACAATTTAAATAATGCGGCAGAACGGTATTCGAGCAATAGTCAAACCACTATTAGGACCTATGCCGGTTTCTTTGACCTCGCTTTGGATTACAAAGGAATGGTTTATGTGAATGTAACGGGTCGTAACGACTGGTCTTCCACATTTGGCAACGGAAAAAACAATTTCTTTTATCCCTCGGTGAATGGCGCCTTGATTATTTCCGAAATGGTGAAATTACCAACTTGGTTTTCATTTGCAAAGGTGCGTGCCTCCTATGCTGAATCGGGAATTGCACCACCGGCATATAGTTCAAAAACCTATTATGGAGCGCCGGTGTACACGGATGGATTTACCGATGGGATCACTTCTCCTTATCTTGGTGTAAACGGATATGCTATTAGCAATACTTTAGGTGATCCCAACCTTCAACCAGAGCGGGTGAAAGGAAGAGAATTTGGAGCGGATCTGAGATTTTTTGGGGGGCGTTTAAATTTGGATGTGACCCGCTATTATCAAAAAACAACCGGGATCTTGCTGTCGCGGCCTATTGCTCCCTCGTCGGGATTCACTGCGTTGTATTCGAACTCGGGCGAAATGGAGAACAAGGGCTGGGAACTCATTTTAACGGCCACTCCGGTGAAAACAAAAGATTTTAGTTGGGACATCAGCGTAAACTGGCAAAAAAACATTTCGAAAGTATTAAAACTTGCCGATGGTGTTGAAGAATTGAATATTGAATCGGCTTTCAACAGCATGGGTTCTTATGCCATAGTGGGACAACCTTATGGCGCCTTTTACGGAACCAAATATCAATATTCTTCGGATGGAAAAATGATTATCAATCCGGCGACCGGTTTGCCTTATATTGATCCAAAAACTCAAAATCTTGGAAACCCTTATCCAAATTGGCTGGGAGGCATCAGAAATACACTCAACTACAAAAAACTGTCGTTTACCTTCTTATTCGACATTCGTAATGGTGGGAAAATATGGAACGGAACCAAACAACGGATGAACAACGTGGGCACAAGTATTGAATCGGAAGATCGTGCGAATGCAGACGGTTCTAATAAGACCTTTGTGATTGACGGTGTGGTTTCGAACGGCGTTGCGGATGAGAAAGGCTATTATGGTACTACCGGTGCGGTAAATACCAAAACCGTGGATGCTGAGCGCTACTGGAGAAATTACAAAGGGGATAACGGAGGAGCAGTTGAAGGCGCCATTGAAGATGGAGGTTGGGTGCGTTTGAGAGACATTTCCTTAACTTATAGATTAGTTAGTCCGAAGATCAAAAAATACATTCAGTATGTTGACCTAAGTGTAACCGGACGCAATGTGTGGTTAAAAACAAAGTACACAGGTGTGGATCCGGAGACCAGTTTAACCGGTGCGGGATCTAATTTACAGGGCTATGACTATTTTAATAACCCGGGTACCAAGTCAATATTGTTCGGAATAAAAGTTGGATTTTAATCGATAAAAAATTATCCTATGAAAAAGATAACCTATATAGTTTTAGCTACGATAGTTGCTATCTCTTTAACATCCTGCAAGAAGTATCTTGATGATGTAAAAGTGAACCCAAACTCACCGGAATTGGTGGGTCCGAAGGTTCTTCTGTCATCCGTTGAAATGGCCACCTTTGCCAGTTTTACCGGTAATAACGCGCGCAGAAGCGCGGTGTTTGTTCAGCAAATAGCGGGCACGAGTTTCCAAATGAGTGATGTGCAGAATTACATTGTATTGGAATCGGATGTGACCAACGATTGGCTCACCATTTACACCGGAGCGCTTCAAAATGCACAATTGATTATTAAAGACTACGGCGATGGGAACCCTTATTATACGGGGATTGCAAAAGTGCTGATGGCCATGAACCTGGGTTTGGCGGCCGATATGTGGGGTGATGTGCCCAGCAAAGATGCGATGGGTCTGGGTGTTTCCAACCTATCACCCGCCTACTCTTCTCAGCAAGCAGTTTATGGTGATATACAAACTCTTTTATCGGAGGCCATTACTGCTTTGAAAAGCGATATAAAATCAAATAAGTTAGTGCCGGGTGCTGAAGATTATATCTTCAACGGGAGCACGTCGCGCTGGATTCAAACTGCTTGGGTATTAAAGGCGCGGTATGCAAACCGACTGAGTAATAAATCGGCCAGCCAATCGGCAACTGATGCAATTACCTATTTGAACAGTGCTTATACCGCCGGTTTCACCGGAAATTCAGCGAATGCGATGGCTGTGTTTGGTCCAAATGGGAACGAGAGCAATCAATGGAATGTGTTTAATCAAACACGGGCGGATTATATTAAGATGGGGGCATTTTTTATTAGTGAAATGAATTCCACTTCTGACCCACGTTTGCCCTTGTATGCAGATCCCGTTACCGGTACTGTATATGTTGGAGGAGCCTTAACAAATCCTGATCCTACCACAAGTTCTGACATAGGCGATTATTGTGACTTGCCCGATGCCCCACTTCCGCTGGTAAGTTATTGTGAGGCAAAATTTATTGAAGCTGAGTGTAAATTAAGAGCCGGAGATGCGGCAGGAGCAGCCACTGCACACAATGCCGGTGTTAAAGCCTCTATTAGCGCCGTAACGGGTGGGCCCGACGCAGCCTATGAAGCAGCTCATGCCACTGAAAATGGATCGAGTATCACACTGGCAAAAATAATGATGGAGAAATACGTTGCTTTATTTACGCAAGTAGAGGTGTGGACCGATTGGAGAAGGACAAAACTGCCAACTCTTACGCCAAATCCTACTGCTAACCTAACCGTTATTCCCAAAAGGTTGCCGACATCGGTGGATGAGAGAACCTATAATAAAAATGCGGTAGTAGTTAGTAATATTGGTGCGGCCACCTGGTTTGAATAACTAAAAGCGGCATCAAAAGATACAAAGAGGCCCTCAGATTAAACACCTCCAAAGAAGCTGAAAGCAGTTCAGCACCATTTACAGAGGAGTGTTTTTTTGAGGGCCTCTTTATTTTTTAATAGAATTAGTGCTGTGTTTCCATCAGTTTTTGAAGAATGCTGATGGCGCTCTTACTGATAATTGTACCGGGACCGAAAATAAAGGAGACGCCATTCTTGTAAAGAAAATCATAATCTTTTTGAGGGATCACACCGCCGGCTACTACCATGATGTCTTCGCGACCCAGGTTCTTTAATTCGGCGATTACCTGCGGCACTAGTGTTTTATGACCTGCTGCCAGACTTGAGATGCCTAAAATATGAACATCATTTTCCATGGCCTGTTTTGCGGCCTCACGCGGAGTTTGAAACAAAGGGCCAATGTCGACGTCAAACCCCAGGTCGGCGAAACTGGTTGCAATTACTTTTGCCCCGCGGTCGTGCCCATCCTGACCCATTTTAGCCACCATGATTCGGGGACGGCGGCCCTCTGATGCAGCAAACACATCGGCAAGTTCTTTTGCTTTGTTAAAGTCCTTATCCATTTTAATTTCTTTACTGTAAACTCCTGAAATTGATCTGATTTGTGCTTTGTAACGGCCATATACTTTTTCAAGTGCAGTAGAAATTTCTCCCAACGAACAGCGCACTTCGGCGGCCATAATGGCCAATTCCAACAAATTGCCTTTACCCGTGCGTGCTGCCTCTGTTAGGGCGTTCAAAGCGGCTTCCACTTGTGAGGGAGCACGTTCGGCTTTTAATTTTTTGAGTCGCTCCAGTTGTTGTGTGCGCACTTTCGCATTGTCCACATCCAATGTTTCAACCTGTGCTTCTTCTGAAATTTTGTAGAGGTTTACGCCAACTATAAGATCTTTTCCACCATCGATGCGTGCTTGTTTTCTTGCCGCAGCTTCTTCAATTCTCATTTTAGGAATTCCAGTTTCGATGGCTTTTGCCATACCTCCCAACTTTTCTACTTCTTGAATCAACTCCCAGGCCCGGTGCGCAATCTCATGTGTGAGGTGCTCCACATGGTAACTTCCGCCCCAGGGATCCACTACTTTACAGATATTGGTTTCGTGTTGCAGCACCAACTGGGTGTTGCGTGCAATGCGTGCACTAAAATCGGTTGGTAATGCAATGGCTTCGTCGAGCGCATTGGTATGCAAACTTTGTGTATGACCCATGGCTGCCGCGAGGGCTTCCACGCAGGTGCGTGTAACATTATTAAAAGGATCCTGAGCGGTTAAACTCCATCCACTGGTTTGGCAATGTGTTCTTAATGCCAGTGATTTTGGATTCTTAGGATTAAATTGATTCACCAATTTAGCCCATAACATACGGGCAGCGCGCATTTTGGCGATCTCCATAAAATGGTTCATGCCAATGGCCCAAAAAAACGATAAGCGGGGCGCAAAATTATCAATATCGAGTCCTGCGTTGATGCCTGTTCTCAAATACTCCAAACCGTCGGCCAGGGTATAGGCCAACTCAATGTCGGCCGTAGCACCAGCTTCTTGCATGTGGTAGCCGCTAATGGAGATGGAATTAAATTTGGGCATTTTTTGCGAGGTGAATTCAAAAATATCGGCAATGATTTTCATACTCGGTGCCGGCGGGTAAATGTAGGTATTGCGCACCATGAATTCTTTTAAGATATCATTTTGAATGGTGCCGCTCAATTTCTCCATGTTTACCCCCTGCTCTTTGGCTGCCACGATGTAAAATGCGAGAATGGGTAAAACCGCCCCGTTCATGGTCATGGATACGCTCATTTGATCGAGGGGAATTTGATCGAAGAGAATCTTCATGTCTAAAATACTATCGATGGCCACACCGGCTTTTCCAACATCTCCCTCTACCCTTTCGTTATCGCTGTCGTAGCCGCGATGTGTGGCGAGATCAAAGGCCACCGACAAGCCTTTTTGGCCACCCGCCAAATTGCGACGGTAAAATGCGTTACTGTCTTCGGCCGTGCTAAAACCTGCATACTGACGAATTGTCCAAGGATTTTTCACAAACATGCTGCTGTAAGGTCCCCTTAAAAAAGGCGCCAATCCCGCTGCATACTGTAAATGCTCCTGATTTTTTTGAGATGAAGCGTCGTAGTTCGGTGCCAATTCGATTTGCTCTGAGGTGATAAATTTCTCAGCTTCGGGGAAAATTGTAGTACCAACCGACCTGTATGTTACGTGTTCGAACGATCTGCGCATGATTACGAGAAAATATGTTTTAATTCAAATTGAAGTACAGGATTATTTAGAGGCAGAGCTGTAAGCGCTTTAAGAGCAGCTTCGCTGAGAGAAGTTTTTTCATTTTCATTCCTGTATTTATTGATTCCTATGATAAGATCTGTTTGGTTCTCAATGAGGTCTCGCTTTTGCGCCGCCTGAGCAGCGATTTCTTTGGCAATGATCTTTTTTTCAAGGCACTTAAAAAATCCGCCTTCAGTTTCAAATCGTTTGAAGGTATGAAGCGCCTTAGCTGCAAAGACGTCGGTGATACTTTCCAAATAATAGGAGCCGCAAGCGATGTCGGCCATTTTGTTGAGGTAGGCTTCGTCTTTTAGGATGAGTTGTTGGTTGATGGCCATTCGTTGAGAGAGTTCCCTATCGCGTTCAAGCAATACATCAAATTCGTTCACGAGCAATTCGTTGCATCCTCCTGCCACAGCGGCCATCGCTTCTACGGTGGTGCGTACTAAATTAGTATAGGAGTCGGAGGCAGATTTATTGCAGAGGCTTGTCTCCACGATGAGGTGCAGTTTGTTGTTAATGTTGTATTCTTTCTGAAACAAGGTCCACAACCTACGAATGGCGCGGAGTTTGGCGATTTGCACAAAAAAATCGGAACTCACACCGGTTTTAATCACGATGGTTGAGCTCGGGAATTCCTCATTTTCGGACAGACGTTCGAGGTATTCCACCAGCATTGAAAAAATGAGGGCGAGCTCGTAAGTGGCGTGGCAATTTTGATTGTGAAAAGAGGTGACATCAACAGAAATGGTGCGGATCTCGGGTTTATTCTTAAATAAAGAAATCACTTTGGACCATTCTTGAAGATCGGTTGATTTTGAAAAATCTTGAGGAAAGAGAGAAGCCTGAAGAGCGGTTGACCCATCATGTTTTTCGAAATACTTTTTTAGTTCGGCTGCTTTTTCCGGATCGGTGAAAAATGTGGATTGAATAACATTCAATTGAATGTTGTGAAGCGCTTTATCGAGATCGACACCGATGGTGTTTAACGAAATCGATGAAGCACCGCGGTTCAAATTCTTTAATAGAAAGGCATTTGTATTGGTGGCGGTATTGCCGGGAACCGCATTCACACATATATCCCAGTCGGCATGCGTGAAAGCCGGCTCGTATATTTGTTTCAGATCTTCGGAGGTGTAAAACGGCTGAATATCGCATCCGTTTTCGTTGTGCCAGATGAGGCTTTCGTAGGGCTCGCCTTTTAGGTCTTTGATGATTTGGTTCTTCCAATCGGCGGCCGAACTTGATTTAAATTCTGAGAACAAGGCTGTCATTTTATAAATGAGAATAGTATTATTCCAACAAATTATCTGTTTAATAAAGGGTACTTACTTCCCTTTTGATAAATTCCAATGCAATGTCGTTGGGCAGTTTCTTTCCCAGATTAGAAGACACATTGAGAATCATCATGGCCAATTCGTTGCTTGGTGCATCGTGCGGCATTTTTGTAGCGGTAATGTTTACCAGTTTAATGATTTCTTCTTTGGTAGTACGCACCAATTCCCAGGCACCGTGACTCATATAGATTTGTTGCGATAAATTATGTTCGTATTCGGTTTTTACGGTCTTTATTAATTCGAGGTGAAATTGATGTGCATTCATACCTTGTTTATTCACCCGCAGTAGGAGCATGTTGGGATTTACTCTCTCGAGGAAAATCACAATGCGCTCGTAAGCCTGTAATCGCAAGGGGGTGATGGTAGCCTGGTTCAAACGTCGGATTTCCTGATCGCGGCGATCCTGATCATTGTCTAAAAAACGTTTTACGATTAGATAGGCTGCGGCGAAAACGGCGCCGGCGGGTAATATGATTTTTAGTATTTCAATGAAGCTCTCCATAGGTGGTTAATGACCGGCTCTAATATCGGGATTATTACTAAATTTTGAAACCTTTTGGCCGGGGAAATACGTCCCGCTGAATTGTACGATGATTTGAGCGCTAAACCTGTTGAACAGTTTGTTAGACACGCGTTAAAGCAAGTGCGGAAGAGAGCACCCACCCTAAACCGGGGTCGCCACATTGGTTGTACGTGCTGAGAGGCCCTGTTTCTTTTGAAAGCCGATGATGGTGGGGAGACAGCGAAAAGGGAGGACCCTTTAGGTAAAGCGTTTTGTCAGGCTCCTTCCTCTGAATATGATTACATGGAATGTACCGCAAAAAACAAGTATCTTCGTTGATGGCTCCAAAAGGGAGATACAAGAGGATGCAAAAAGAAGATTGGCTGAGTTATTTATTTCCCATACAAATTGAAAGACGTGTGGGGCAAATTAGTCCATTTTTGGAAGTGACCAAACACCGTGGAAAGTTTTTGCTGAACAGCCGCCATGTGAATTATTCATTTGGTGGGTTGCATGCCATTTTTAATCAATTGTTCAGAGAAACGGAGATAAGGAAATTTCCGTTTACCCGGGTGCTCATTTTGGGAATGGGTGCCGGGAGCGTTGTTTCGTTGCTGCGTGATAACTATGGGGTTAAGGCACCAATCACTGCGGTGGAAGCCGATGAGGTGGTGATTGAGCTGGCGCGAAAGTATTTTGAATTAAACCGACATAAGGATGTAGAGGTGATACATGTTGATGCCTTTGACTTTGTGAAGAATGCGGAGGAAACGTATGATTTGATAATCACCGACCTGTTTATTGACGAGGAGGTACCGGATAAGTTTGCTACAAAGGAATTTTTAGGAGGGTTAAAACGCATTTGTGCGGAACCCGGCTGTGTAATTTACAATAAGATGACGGAGGCGCCGATTCACAAAGAGCAGTATGCCCTACTCTTCGAAAATTTTAGAAAGAATTTTGGGGGAGCCAGAACGTACGAATTATATGCCGGAAATAGTCAGAACAGTTTAATGTATGTCAATACCTTTTGAAAATAAGATTGATGGCTTTTAGAGCTACGAATTGATTTAAAAAACGATATATTTGTTAAAGCGTGACAGCCACCCAATAGCGCATATACAACAAACAGGGTGTTGTATACGCGCCAATTGATGGCGCGTATATGCTAGTTATGTTCAATGCGCCCGGTAGACGTTAAAACATTTCGGCTCGACAGGAACCTTAGCATCTCAGCTGACAATTTTACGTTCATTTCGTATCGTCATCTTGGCTCGACACAGTTTTTTCATTTTGCCGACAATCAAAAAACTCAGACAGAAAATTTTTACCTACATTTAGCGGACAATCTTAATTTTAAAATTAATTCACATGACAACCAGAATAAAAATTTTAACGTGCCTTTTAATAACTATCATTTATACTTCTTGTAAGTTACAAAAAGGTCATTTAAAAATACTTGGCAAACAGGACGATATTATCGCTACTGACTCAATCAAAAAATTTATGAAGACTAAAGAAAGGCCTTCAATTGTTTTACGAGTACCAAATGACGCTGCAAGAGCGACTGAATCTGAAAACAATAACAGTGCGTATAGTGCCATCGAGAGAGAATTAATGGCCTATAATTTCAACGTAAAGGACAGAGGCCTTTTTAATGCGGTTATTGGAGGTGCTGGCTCTCTTAACTACGAGCAACTAAGTAAACTAACGGACGTTGATTTAATTCTTGAAGTTGTATATATTAATGACAGAGTTCCTATTAACACAAATCGCGTATTTGATGTTGACGGTTATCCAATAGCTTCAGAACATAATTTTACAAGATATGGTGCCACTATTGAATTAAAATTAATACTTGTAAAATCAAATGATTTCGCAGGCGGCTTCTTATTTAATTACACTCCTTGTAAAGAGAAGAATAATGATTGTCATTGTAAGGTGGGATACAAAGGAAAAAAAGTTTACAGTGACATTGAAATCAACTTCTGTGGTGGTGACAATAAAATAAAAACGTATGAGTTTGTACCAATAAATGAACTAGAAGCTTTGGCAAGAAGAGGGGTACAGCAAATGATGTTGGAAATCAAAGAATAATTCGCCTGGACAATTGTTATTTCAAATCTTCGTACTATTTTAGCTGACATCAGGATACGAACTGTGTAGGGCGCACTAAACATAACAGCGGTCTTGCGTAATTTTTTGCGTGTTAACGCTCAAATGTGTTGGTGGACATTAGCAAAAAACTACGCAAGGCCGCAAAACGTTAGGCGGCATTTTTATCGGACATAAAACAGACATGAAAATTTTCATACAAATCGTTTTTATAGCATTTGGGCTGACAATTATATCTTGTTCATCAATTCGAAATCAGACAAAAAAAAGCCTAGACGTTAAAAGTAGTGACGATATAACAGTTCTTAATGGTTGTTACACGGACAATTCAATTAAAGCCATCATCCTTTTCCGACTACTTACAAATTCAAAAGTACAATTCGATACAAATTTTACAAAATACAACCTATGCATTTCATCAATAGACAATCGACACATTCAGGTAAAATTGTATCAAGACAGTTCTATTACTTCGACACAAATTGTAAAAGGAAATTTCGCAGACGGTTATTTTAAGAAAAGACGTTGGAGGTCTAAATTCATGTTCGGACCTCTTTACTGGTCACTCGTAGACCAATTAACTTATGTTGGTATCAATAGTAACAATGAACTAGTAGTTGCTTATACGACCGGTGGACAGTTATTCTTTTTATTCTTTCCATTTATGGCGGCACAAGGTGGTGACGTAATTTATAAATATAATTGGACGAAATAAAAAACGACCGCCTAACACGGGCTAAGCCTCATGTTTGCAGGTTAACGCTCAAATGCATAACTTGGACAAGCAAAAACGAGGCCTAGCCCGAAAACGTTAGCTACAATGCGCCCATCGGACGGACTAACATTTCGGTTCGACAAGAACAGTAGCATTTCAGTTGACAATTTTACTTTCATTTCGTTTTGACATCACGGCTCGACCAGAACAAGTAGCCTTTCGGTTGACAGCTTTTCGGACTTTGCATCGCGGTTCACGTTTTTTCGGTTTCGTTCTCCTCCTTTTTCGGCCCGGGACAACGGGCCGTTTGGCCATCGCAATTGCAGCACATTTGTTTGGCCTCGTTGGACATTTGGTAAAGCCAAACAAATAAGCTGCAATCGCCACGCGCAACAACAAGACGGCACTTGATTATTGAAAAGTCTAAAAGTTTTATATACTTTCACATTTCTAAAACAAATACATTTAAATATTTTGAGCATAATTCAATGGAAAGCCTTAGTAAACAATATTATGCATATGTTGAACGACTTGAAAATATAGTTTACGAAAATATTGCAATAAAACTCGCAACATTTAAAGGTTTTGACGAATCCTTAAAATTGAGTTTAAAAAATACAGTAAGAGATTTTCCGCTTCTCTATTTTATAGTTGAGTCTTTGCAAATAGATTGTGTTTTAACAATTAGCAAGTTGACTGAAAAAAATAAAGGAGGTAAAACATTTGTGGAGTTTTTCAATTTTGCTTCATCAAATATTAAGGCGATAAGCAAGGTATATCCTAAGTTAACTCCTGCAGTAATCGATGCTAATAATAAAAGTCTTATTGAGGTGTCGCAGCAAATAGAAAGAATTAAAAAGCAACGGGATAAGTATTATGCGCATTCGGATAACGAATACTTTTTAGAACACAATAAATTATTGATAGACTTTCCGGAAACATATAAAGATATGGTTGATATAATAATTGAGCTACAGAATATTATTTCTAGCCACCGTCTCATAATTAAAGGAAACAGAATCATATGCATGTCAGACTTCGCATATTTGAATACTTTTAAGACTATGGAACTATTAAAAGAAGCGAACGACGAATGGTATAAAAACTACAGAGCTCATTAAAAACCGTACAACAAATTTAAAATCCCTCCGAAATGAATTATACAAATTACCCAATAAGAATGATGGCGCACTATTATTATTCATTTGGCTTCAACGTAACTTGTATTGGTGCGGTTGAAAATGACTATAATTACTTTAACGCAAGTCTTTTAAAGGCTCCAACGCATAGTTGGGAGCATTTGATAAGTTCGCGACAGTCCACTGAAGAGTTTACGTCATATGAGTGGGAAAATTCATCTGGCATTGGCTGTGTGGTTGGTAGCAACGATATTAGATGTATTGATGTGGACGGAGTCTCTGATTTTGGCATAATAAAAGACTTTTTATCAATTTTAAATCTTCCTAAAAATTATGAATGGGTAACCTTAACTGGAAGTGGAAACGGCTTTCACATATATATAAGGGCTGATCAACATCCTTTTGTGATTAATAACGGACAAACCAAAGGATTTTATTCTGATAATAATTGGAAGAGCCAATTTAAAATTTTAGAGTTAAGATGGAAATATCATTGTGTACTTCCAACATCACTCCACAAATCTAATGAGAAGTATATCTTTCGTAATGGCAAGTTGCCTAAAAATGTTCCTCAATATGTAAAGATGAATTCAATTGAGGCTTTAATTTATTTACGTTGCCAACATAAATTAGAAATATACAAAGGTGATCTAAGTAAAATTTATTTTTTGGAAACAAACAACAAAGGCCTTTACACAGAAAGAATTGACAAAAGCAAATTGGTTGAACGAAAATTTTTAGTATTTGACACTGAAACAAATGGATTACCCAAAAACTGGAAGAAAGTTCCTGACAGTTCAGACAACTGGCCTAGGCTTATTCAAATTGCTTGGTACGTCTTTGGCGAAAATGCTAACTTCATAGAAAAAAGAAAATATTTAATCAAACCTGAAGGATTTGAAATTCAACCAATTGTCACTGAATTAACTGGCGTAACGCAACATGAGGCTCTTACTCAAGGTCGAGAATTAAAAGAAGTTTTATTATCATTTTTAGAAGCAATTGACAATGTTGATTTTATTGTGGCTCACAATCTCCAATTTGATCAAAATGTAATTTTATCAGAGTGTTTCAGATTGAACTTAGAGCAAACTTTTACTTCTGAAAAAAGAAAACTAATCTGTACAATGAAATCATCTATTGATTTTTGCGCGTTAGCAGATTCTAAGTTCCCAAAGTTATCAGAGCTTTATGAAAAGCTTTTTAATGATGTAACAAATATTCAACATAATGCAATGTCGGATGCTAAAATTACAGCTAAGTGTTTTTGGGAGCTTTTGTGGAGAGAAGTAATAACACTCCCGCCAATAGAAGCATTGAAAGGAAAATGAAAGTAATAATTGTTCCGCTTAACGAGTATTTATACTCTTACCATCAATTTGATGGGTTGAATTTATATGATCGCATTAAAAAGGCATTTAAGGGTATTCCTTCTTGGGTCGTCAACATGGCTAATAACAAAAAACTGAATTCTTTCTTTGACACTAAGATTGGAAACTTTGTCCTAAAGTTCATTTTTGCATTTCCAGTCTTCTTGCTAATTGTTATTCTATTTATTTTCCCGTTACATATTTATATGATTATAAAACACGGATGGAAAAAGGCAGGGGAAGAAAGAAATAAATACATGGAATTTGTATTGAATGAAAGAGTTGATATTACTAGGAAAATAGATTCGTTGAAGAAAGAGGGATTCGAACTAATAATATATTACAATAAAAATCGAGTTCCGTATTTTAGAAAAAAATTCTTAAAACGAATTGACATTATTAAAAACGGATTAAAACCTTTAGCAATTATCGAAGCCAACGAGAGCAATGATATTTCTTTACTTATCATGGAACATAAAGTTGATATTAAAAACTCATATTTTATTTCCGATGGAAATATTTCTATTACAGGTTTGAATAATTTAGTTACCTATTAAATCAAGTCTCGCAGAAATCAAAGAAAACTACTTCTAGAACTGTTTCCCGGCCTTCACACATTTTACAAGCACATTTGGCGCTTTTTTTCAAAGGCAAATAATTTTTAGTGGCGCAAAATAAGCTTGCAAAATCTCCCGCAGCCTAACCGCCTAAAGGACAGCCGACCGCACAACAAAACAGAAAAAACGCGTCAGTGACATTTGCATTTCGGTCGACAATATCTTGACAAGCGGACAAGCTCAAATACTGTGTGTGGGCGCACTAGTAGCTAACAGCGGTCTTGCCTAATGCCTGTTTTCTGTGGTATTTTGGCATCTCGGCGGACTTCCGTACATTTAACATTGCGGACGACAGGCACTAGGCAAGGCCGCAATACGTTAGCAGGTATTTATAAAAGGACACGCATGAAAGACAAAATAGTAAAATATCTTTTCGGGTTACTTCTTTCCATCAGTTTCAGTTTTAATATTCTCGGACAGAGTTATCCCAATTTCACTTTGACAGGTAAATCGAGTCACAATTTCGGACCACCAGACACCATACTAATTAATCCATGCATAGACGCAATAACTGAGGCGACACTTTCATTAACCATGGACGACTTTTCTGCACCGGTTGTTAGTGCTCAATTAATTAGTGACACTATCAAATTGACAATAGTTGACACATCTTCTTGGCTAGGTTGGTCTATTGCCAATTGGAGTTTTAAAATCAAAATTTCCGGGACCTTACCAAATCCCTATAAAATCAAATATTTAAATAAGACATATTTGGTTTATTGCGGTCTAACTGATATTCCAGAGACGAATAATCTTCCAACAATTAATGTTTTGCAAAATGTTTTGACAATTCATTTTTCAAAAACATCACAATATATCATTACGGACATCATAGGACAAGTTGTTTATCATGGTTCAGAAAACCGAATTGACCTAAACGAACTTCTTATTTCCAAGGGTGTTTATATACTAACAACAACCTCGGACAACATATTTCTAAGACAAAAATTCTTGATTGAATAAACACCTGCTAACAGCAAATTCGCGGCCATTTTTTGCGTGTTAATGCTCAAATGCATAACTTGGACAAGCAAAAAACGGCGCAAATTTGCAAAACGTTAGGCGAAACCAGCCGGGACATTAGACATGAAAAAATACTTCACTTGGACAATAATTTTTTGCTGGACATTAAGCTGTTTTTTCGGACAGACTTCACAATCTGCGGACACGCTACAAATAAAAACTCGCGGGACACAAACTTATTTCATTGACGGCTTTATTGTACATTCAAAAATGTCGAAGAGCGACAGTTTAAAAATTCTCCAAGACGCTTCTTCAAAACTAAATGGTTATTGGAAATCCAAAAACAATTCCGACATAGTTAGGTTTAATATTTCGACTAAAAATTTCTCTGGACAAATGCTGCTTCCATATGAAAAAATACAACAGACACCACCAATTCAAATAAGACTGACATTTAATCGTGTTGGTATTCTATGTTTAATCACTAAAACAGACGAGTTTAAAATGCACATATCGGACGACGAATTAACCCTAGAAGAAAACACCTATTGTAGACAGAAAAAATAAGCTATGTGCGGCTGGCATCGCCTAACAGCAAATTCGCTCCATTTTTTGCGTGTTAACGCTCAAATGTATAAATTGGACAAGCAAAAAACGGCGCAAATTTGCCAAACGTTAGGCGTAATGCTACTGGACACATAAATCAAAAAACAGAAAAAACAATGACACAAAATTTTGACAGAACAGACCCTAATGAAGCAGACGAATACTTTTTAAATTGCGTTCGTAATGGAGATTTAAAAAATGCTATGACCTGCTTTGACCCTGAGGCAATTTATATTGGCAAAGACGGAAATACAATTAGTGGATTTACCAACATAGAAAAAGTGGTTGCTAATCTTTGTAATATGCGAGCGGACATAAAAGTTTATGAACATAAAAATGCACCAGTCGGAAATGATATGATGTATTGGTTAGACAAATGGACTATGACAGCAACAGACCCACAAGGCAATCCTATTAGTATGAAAGGTGCTTCTGCTAATATGATGCGGAAAAGTGCTGATGGAATTTGGCTTTGGCTTGTAGACAATCCTTTTGCTGCTCCATTCTTTGCTGACTAATATCTTTTGCAAATTAATGATTAGTAAATGGACAACACTAATAGAAACAAAGCACATACGCCTAACAGCACCTACAATAAATTGGCGGTTCAGTGGTTAAATGAAGCTTTGTGCTTCGTATCAAGTTTTGTGGTGGCAGACAGTTTAGTGCTTCGGAATCGCCAACTTCTTGTAGCTGCAAAACGTTATAAGCAAGCCTAAAAGAAGACAGTGCAACAATAAACAGACGACTAAAAACGAGAGAAAAGTAAACCATTTTGACAGGTGACCAACATATCGAACATATTCAAACGGGACAGCGAGTAATCCGACACTCAAGCCGACCCGATGTTTTTTATTTTTTTTCCCACCGCACTTTTTTAAAAACAATTTTAGCCAGCCACACAAACGGCACATTTGGTTTTGCCCCGACACACAAAGCCGACCCTTTCGCAAAACCAAAAGAGCCGTTTTTTAGCCAACGCACCGACTTAAAAATGTAACTTAGCGAACTTATAAATAAAGAGAATTTTAAATGTCAGAAGACCAAAAGAAACAACTTGAACAACAGCTATGGAATATAGCCAATACGCTTAGAGGCAAAATGAATGCGGACGAGTTTCGTGACTATATTTTGGGCTTTATTTTCTATAAATACCTTGCCGAGAAAATGGACATTTATGCCAACACCATTTTAAAAGCCGATAAAATTAAATACAAAGAAATAAAGGAAACTTCGAAACAAGGCAAAGAATACATTGAAGCCATCAAAGAGGAATCTTTGGAAAAATTGGGTTACTTCTTAAAACCCTCCGAACTGTTTAGCGAAGTTGCTAAACGTGGCAACAGCGATGTAGAAGGAGAAAATAATTTCATACTTGAAGACCTGCAAAAAATCTTGACTAATATTCAGCTCTCAACAATGGGAACGGATAGTGAAGAAGATTTTGACAATCTTTTTGAGGATATGTGGAAATTTCACTCAAACAGACCCCTACATTTCACTCTAAACTGACCCCTCAC
>JAQSCW010000050.1 GCA_029945625.1 bacterium | reverse complement strand
CAGGCCCAAATCAGAAAAACCGGGAAGTTTTCTTGGTAAGTTTTTCGCTTCAGGGGGCGGGCTCAAAAACTTTCTCCCCAAATTTTTCCGATTGACCTTATTTTATCCCGTACTGTTCGAACATGAGTAAAAACTAAAAACGCCATCCACAAGAGATGACGTTTTTATTATTACAAAAAGTAAAGATTACGCCTTCAAAAACCCAAGAATCTTTTCAACACTGTCTTTCGCATCGCCATAGAGCATGTCTGCATTCGATTTATAGAACAAAGGATTTTCAACACCGGCATAACCCACCGACATAGAGCGTTTCATCACAATCACCTTTTCTGCTTTCCAAACTTCAATTACCGGCATGCCGTAAATAGGACTTGTTGGATCATCTTGTGCCCCCGGATTTACCACGTCGTTGGCACCAATTACCATCACCACATCGGTATCAGGCAATTCCGGATTAATCTCATCCATTTCCATTACAATATCATAAGGCACATTGGCTTCCGCCAACAAAACATTCATATGACCCGGCAAACGTCCTGCCACCGGATGAATGGCAAATCTTACTTTCTTCCCGGCCTTTTTTAAAGTTTGCACCATATCGTAAATAGGATATTGTGCTTTTGCAACTGCCATCCCGTAACCCGGTACAATCACAACCGATTTTGCTTCTTTCAACAAGTCGGCCACTTCTTCGTGATTCATCGACGTCACTTCTCCCACCATGGCTGTGGCTTCTCCTCCTTTTGAGGAATCGCCAAAACCACCAAGGATCACCGAAATAAATGAGCGGTTCATGGCTTCGCACATAATAATGGAAAGTATCGCACCCGAACTTCCTACCAGAGCACCTGTTACAATTAACAAATCATTGCCCAACATAAAACCTGCTGCAGACGCGGCCCATCCTGAATACGAATTGAGCATCGACACCACCACCGGCATATCTGCTCCACCAATAGCCATCACCAACATCACGCCAATAAAACAAGCAATGGCTGTCATCACATATAAATACATTAAGCCATCGGTGCCCGGTGCATTGGTAAATAATACTCCTAAAACAATAGAGGCAATGAGCATGATTATATTTACAGTATGTCGGCCCGGATACAATAAAGGTTTACTTCTGATTTTCCCTTCTAATTTGCCCCATGCAATAATGGAACCGGTAAACGTAATGGCACCAATAAATACGCCAATAAATACCTCCACTAAATGGATAGTATGTTCGGTAGAGGCGAGCGCATGTGTTTTAGGATCCATGTAGGAACCAAAACCTACAAGCACTGCGGCTAATCCCACAAAACTGTGTAAGATGGCCACCAGCTGTGGCATGGAAGTCATTTCTACTTTTCGTGCTACCAATACACCAATCACTGAGGCAATTGATACCGCTGTAATGATGTACACAAAACCATGTACTCCCTGACCCATAACGGTTGCCAGAATGGCAATGATCATACCGATGATACCGTAGAAAACACCACGTTTTGCAGACTCTTGCGAGGACAAGCCCCCTAAGCTAAGTATGAACAAAATACTTGCGAATAAATAGGCGGCAATTTGAATTTCTTTAGCGATCATCTTTTCTTATTTCTTAAACATTTTCAACATACGGTGAGTAACCACAAATCCCCCAACAATATTAATGCTGGCCACCAATATGGCAACAGATGCCAGAATGGTTAAGGGGCTCGAAAGATCGTCGGTGGTTTGTAATAAACCGCCCACAATAATAATTCCGCTAATAGCATTGGTAACTGCCATTAAAGGCGTGTGTAAGGAGTGTGACACATTCCAAATTAATTGCCAGCCTACAAAAACCGCCAATACAAATACCGTGAAATGTTGCATAAACTCACTCGGGGCAAAACGGCCCAACATCAATAAGAAAAGACCAATCACGCCTAGTCGAACAATCATGGACCTGGTTTCCTTTTTATTCTTGCGCTCTGCTACTACTTTTGGATCTTCTACTTCAACAGCCGCAACCTTTGGTTTTGCAGGACTAACCGGAAGAGGAGCCGGCGGCCAATTGATCTTGCCATTATACGTCACCATGGCTCTTGATACAACAGCATCCTCCATATCAATTTTAAACTTATCGGCTTTGCCCATGTCATCTAACAGGTGACAGAGGTTGTTGCCGTAGAGTTGCGACGCCTGACTTGGCAATTGACTTAATTTACCAATAATGGTAACACCGTTTGGCGTCGTATATACTTCTCCGTTTTTAGTTAAAACACAATTGCCACCACTAGATGCGGCTAAATCAACAATCACTGAACCCGGTTTCATTACTGCCACATGATCGGCCAAAATTAGTTTCGGTGCTTCTCTTCCCGGTATTTGTGCAGTGGTGATGATGATATCTACCTCGGCCGCCTGCGCTTTGAATAAAGCCATCTCCGCATCAATAAATTCTTTACTCATTTCTTTTGAGTAACCCGATGCGGTGGCACCATCTTCATTTATTTCGACCGTCAAAAATTGCGCCCCCATGGATTCAATTTGTTCGGCCACTTCTTTTCGTGTATCGAAGGCGCGTACAATGGCGCCCAATGAATTAGCGGCACCAATAGCGGCTAAACCCGCAACGCCGGCGCCAATCACCAGTACTTTAGCAGGTTCTACTTTTCCGGCTGCTGTTATTTGTCCATTTAAAAACCGTCCAAAATGATACGATCCTTCAATTACCGCTCTGTATCCGGCTATGTTAGCCATCGACGACAGCACATCCATTTTTTGAGCCCTTGAAATCCGGGGAATAGCATCCATAGCCACCGCGTTTACCTTTTGATCGGCTAGCTTTTGAAGCAAGGGCTGGTTTTGCGCAGGCCATAAATAACTTAGTAATACCAAGCCTTCACGCATCATGCCTACTTCTTCTACAGAAGGTTCTTTTACTTTAAGAACTATATCGCTCTTGCTGTATATTTCTGAAGCCGTGCTTATAATTTTAGCCCCCGCTTCTTCAAATTCTTTATCCGAAAAATTTGCCTTAAGGCCGGCATCGTGCTGAATAAAGACCTCAAAACCCTGCTTTTGTAATCGTTTTACCGTTTTGGGTGTAGCAGCAACCCTTAATTCATTAGGAAAAATTTCCGCCGGAATTCCAATTTTCATGTTTCGATATTTATGTTTAGGGATGATCTATTACATCTTGACTTTACGCCAGGGGTAATGTTCATCCTCATTTATATGACCCGTCAAATAACGTAATTTTATCGGAAAAATAAAATGAGGTGGTTTTAATATTTTTGTCTATTTAAGAAGGTCAGGGCGCCTTTTTTGAGTGCGTTGGAGGCTCTGTTCATGGCGCCATTTGTCAATGTTGGCGCTATGTCCGCTCAGCAATACCTCCGGCACGGCCCATTCCTGATACATTGCAGGGCGCGTATAAACAGGGGGTGCCAGCAAATTATCCTGAAAGGAGTCGCTCAGGGCAGAGGTTTCATCGTTCAATACGCCCGGTAGCAAGCGAATCACGGCATCGCTCAGCACTGCCGCTGCCAATTCGCCACCGCTGAGCACATAGTCACCAATACTAATCTCGCGGGTAATAAAATGTTCCCGAACCCGCTCGTCCACCCCTTTATAATGTCCGCATAGAATTATGATATTTGTCATAAGCGACAGCTGATTGCACATTTTCTGGTTCAAAAGCTCCCCGTCGGGCGACATGTATATTATTTCATCGTAATTGCGTTTTGATTTAAGATCGTTGATACATGCCGCTATCGGTTCAATCATCATCACCATTCCCGCACCACCCCCAAACGCATAATCGTCCAATTGTTTCTGTTTTCCCGAAGCATACTCACGTAGGTGAATAAGATTCACTTCTACGACTTTACTTGCCTGTGCCCGCTTCATAATGGAGTGCGCAAAAGCGCTTTGCATGAGTTCCGGTACTAAGCTTATAATGTCAATATGCATGCCTAAAGATAAATGAATGATTTGAATGGCACGATGCAGAGAATAACATTTTGGTAACATTGGCTTAAAGCCCAGTGCCTCTTAGTGCCCTAATTTTGTATCGTTGAACAAACTATTATACATACTCATATTTTTAGGTTTAAGCCTGGCTGGTTACAGCGAAAATGCGGATAAAGAAACAAATCGCAAAAAGCTTGTAAGTGGTAAAATTACCGACAGCTCTGGCCAATCTATCCCCGGCGCAAAAATTGTACTTCCCGAGACCGGGGAAATTTTTTTTGCTGACATGGATGGGAATTATAAATTGTCGCTGAACACCGACAAAGACTATTCCATCACCATTCATACCATTGGCTTCGAACCATTGGAAATAAAGGCCTCCCTGCTGAGTGCTTTTAAAGATTTGGCCTTAAAATCTTTGTAATACTCCTATTAGCAAGCCCTCCAAGGCTTATTTTCACGTAAACCCGTGTCAAAAGTAAAGTTTATGTTAATTCTTCATTAGGGCATTGTTTCCAAACCATTAAGGTAATACCTTTGATTTAAGTAATTAATTGCTTCATCAAAAATTAGGGTTATGAAAAAGTTAGTATTAGTGGTTCTTGCACTTGTAGGTTTTAGTTTTCTAAATGCACAGGTTCTTAATGATAAGGGATTATACATAGATAGCGATGGAGAGGCCTTTAATGGCACCATTTCCAAAACAACAAATGGCATCACGTCCGAATTTGAAGTAAAAGAGGGGGTCATCAACGGTGCTGCCACCTACTTTTACGCATCGGGCAATGTGATGGAAAAAGGAATGTTCACCGCCGGCAAAAAAGACCTCAAATGGATTCGCTACACTGAGAGCGGCAGTATTGCAGCCATTGCGTTTTACAATCTTGGAAAAAAAGCCGGTACCTGGTTGGTATACGACGAGAGCGGTAAAAAACGTTTTGAAATGAATTATACCGATGGTGAGAAAACCGGCATTTGGACCAGCTGGGATGAAAATGGCGCGGTGGCAGATACCAAGGATTATTCGAAGGTGAATTAAGGAAAATAAAATTAAATATGTTGAAGGAGTTTCGAAAGGAGCTCCTTTTTTTGTTTTCAATAATTTGGGCGTGTCCCCTGAAGCAGAAAAACCTTCCCCAACAATCCAACGTTTTTCTGCTTCGGGGTCGGGCTGTCGGTACTCGCTTTTTTAGGCTTTCGTTCCTCAAGCCTTAAAAGAGCTCAAATCCCGAATTGAATTCGGGACTCCATCCCTCACGCGTGCCGCACGTATGTACCCTGCCCGCTAGTCGGGGCGTATGCCCCGACCAGCGGGCCCTTTAACAGCCCGCTAGCAGAGATACTTAAAAAAACCACAGCATTTAACAGGGCCCTCCGCTTGGTCCTATACAAAACCAAATGTTACCTTTGCCGAATGAACTTACTTTCAGTTAACCAGCTCTCTAAATCATACGGTCCTAAAACACTTTTCAATAAAATAAGCTTTGGCATCAATTATGGCGACAAAGTGGCCATTGTAGCAAAAAACGGCTCAGGAAAAACAACGCTCTTTAAGATCTTAAAAGGCATCGAAATTGCTGACGAGGGTGACGTCGTTTTTAGAAAGAATATTAACGTAGCGTTTTTGGATCAGAATTTTAACCTCGATGAAACGCTCACCATTTCGGGCATTCTAAAAACAGCCGACAATAAATTTGTGAAATGTATCAATGCCTATGATGCCGCTTTGCTGGAGTCGGAAAAGAACCCATCGCCCCAAAATATGCAGAAATACGACGATGCGCTGCATTTAATGACCGAACTCAATGCCTGGGAATACGAAACGGATATTCAGGAAATTTTATCGCGTTTAGAAATTTATGACCTCACACAACCTGTCGCGAGCTTAAGCGGGGGACAAAAAAAGCGGGTGGCATTGGCTTTAGTGCTCATCAACAAACCTGACCTGGTGATTATGGATGAGCCCACCAATCATTTAGACATTGACATGATTGAATGGCTGGAGCATTATTTACAGGCTTCTACACTCAGCATTTTATTGGTAACCCACGATCGTTATTTTTTAGATGAAGTGTGTAACAGCATCATTGAACTGGATAATGGTGAGATTGTGGAATATCACGGCAACTTCGAATACTTTCTGACCAAAAAAGCGGAGCGCGAAATGATTAAAAATGCCGAGATTGATAAAGCACGCAATTTATACCGCCGCGAGCTGGAATGGGTCCGAAAAATGCCGAAAGCCCGCGGCACCAAGGCTAAGTCACGTGTGGATGCTTTTAGTGAAGTTGAACAAAAAGCAAAACAACGTCGTACCGAAAAGAAAATTGAACTCAGTGTAAAGATGGAGCGATTGGGTTCTAAAATTGTAGAGTTGCATAAGATCACCAAAAAATACGATGACAAAACTATTTTGAATCCCTTCACCTATACATTTATGAATGGAGAAAAAATAGGAGTGGTGGGTAAAAACGGCGTCGGGAAATCGACCTTGCTGAAAATTATATTAGGTGAGGAGCAGGTTGACGGGGGCAAAGTGCAGGTGGGCGATACCGTGGTATTCGGACATTATTCGCAGGGCGGCATCCAACTTAATAACGACAAACGTATTTTGGAAGTCGTAAAAGATATTGCCGAGTTTATCCCTCTGGCAAACGGCACCAGCTTGTCGGCTTCGCAATTGTTAACGCGTTTTAATTTTCCTCCCGATCTGCAATATAATTTTGTAAGCAAATTAAGTGGTGGCGAAAAAAGACGTTTATACTTATTGACCATTTTGGTTAAAAATCCAAATTTTTTGATTCTCGATGAGCCCACCAACGATTTGGATATTGTAACCCTTCAAACCCTTGAAGAATTTTTGGATGAATTTAAGGGCTGTGTTTTGATTGTATCACACGATCGTTACTTTATGGACCGTTTGGTAGATCACGTATTTGCTTTTGAGGGCGATGGTGAAATTAAAGACTTCCCCGGCACCTACAGCGACTACCGCATTTGGAAACAAGAACAAAAACTGGAGGACAAGGAAGCCAAAAAGTTGATCTCTTTCGAAGCCATTGAAGCCGGTGGCTTGGCACCGCACATCTTAACTCAGGAAGAAGTGCATCATACCCAGATAAAAAAAGAAATAAAACAGGAAGTAAAGCAGGAAATAAAACCGCTCGTCGCCAAAAAACTTTCGTACAAAACGCAGCGTGAACTGGAAGAGTTAGAAAAAGAAATTCCTACCCTCGAAAAGAAAAAACTAAAACTGGAATTGGAGCTCGCTGCGGTGGCGAATGATTATACCCTAATTCAGGAATTAAGCGAAGAACTCAAAAAGCTTTCTGAACTACTCGACAGCAGATCGATGCGCTGGCTGGAGATTCAGGAGGAGCTTTAAAGGCTTGTTCCGCCCGAAGGATGTGCAGGGTTTAGCTCTTTTTTCGGCGTGGTGCCTTTTTGCGCGCCAGACTAAATAATACGAAAGTACTTTTCCTTAGCACCCTACGTATTATGCTGCTTAAATACTTTTTTGATGAATTCAGACGCGAACACAAAATCGCGCAGCTCTTTATTGGCAACATTGAAGATCTGTGTTTTGTCGCCGGTCCACCAATTCTCCCCTTTATACACAAACATAATGTTGTCACCTATTTCAATCACGCTGTTCATGTCGTGCGTCACTATCACCGTGGTAATATTATATTCGTGCGTGACATCGTGAATAAGATCATCAATAATGATAGAGGTTTTTGGATCGAGGCCCGAGTTAGGTTCGTCACAAAACAAATATTTAGGATTATTCGAAATGGCACGAGCCAGCGCCGCACGTTTTTTCATACCCCCGCTTAATTCGGCGGGATACAACTTGTTTTTGCCTTCTAATTTTACGCGTTGTAAGCAAAAATTCACCCGGTCCATTTTTTCAGCCTTTGTTAATTTTGTGAACATGTCCAAAGGAAAACGTACATTCTCCTCTAATGTTTGTGAATCAAAAAGTGCCCCGCCCTGAAATAACATGCCTATCTCCGTGCGAATCTCTTGCTTTTGAGTTTGACCAAGCGTGTTGAAATTGTGTCCGTCGAAGATAATCTCACCCGAATCAATAGCGTGCAAACCTACCATCAGTTTTACAATGGTGGTTTTTCCACAACCGCTTTCTCCAATAATTAAGTTTGTTTGGCCTCGTTTAAACACAAACGAGACGTCCTTAACAACATGACGGTCACCAAAACTCTTGTTTATTTGTTTGATCTCTATCAATGACTCAGGAAGATGTTGGTGAGGATTAAACCAAATAATAGGATGAGGATACTGCTGTAAACAACCGCATTGGTGCTGCTGCGGCCCACTTCCAGTGCCCCGCCTTCGGTGTGATAGCCATAATAGGAAGAAACAGAAGTAATAATAAACGCGAACACAAGAACTTTTGTGAACGAATAGTATAATTTCCAAGGTTCAAAAAATGCCTGAATGCCGTATACATATTCGTACCCTGTGCAGGCCCCCGATGATACTCCCATCACATAACCCCCTGCAATTCCCAAGAACATACTTAACGCAATTAGAAATGGAAAAATAAGGATGGCTGCTGCAATTTTCGGAAAAATAAGGTACCCCGCTGAATTGATTCCCATGATTTCGAGCGCATCAATTTGTTCGGTGATTCGCATCGCCCCAATTTCAGAGGCAATGTTAGAGCCCACTTTACCGGCCAGAATCAAACACACAATGGTAGGACTGAACTCAAGAATAATACTTTCACGGGTTGTATAACCTACCACATACAATGGCACCAAGGGACTTGTAATGCTAAATGCGGACTGAATCGTAATAACACCGCCCATAAATACCGAAATGATGGCGACAATGGTAAGTGAGGAAATACCAATGTTGTCGATCTCAACTATGATCTGCCTAAGGTAGATGCTCGCCTTTTGTGGTTTTGCAAATACTCGGTACATCAGCATAAAGTACTTTCCAATATGGTAAATAGGTTTCAAAATTCTGATCTGCGTTTTGAGGGGTTCAACAGTTTATGAGGCTTTATTTGCACGAGGTGAATTTACACTAATTTAGCAAAGGCAGGAATTAAAAATTACCCAAAAGCTTTCCAACTTTCTCAGTCTATCTTTTGTACTTCCATCCAGCCTTCGGTGGGATGCAGCATGGAGCAAAACATTTCTTCTTTTTCTGAGCTACATCCACTTACTTCTTTATACGTAAACGTTATCCTTGTTCCGTCGGTGTATGAAGCAAGCTTTTCACGATTGCATATTTTATAATCCTTACCATCCATTTGAAGGTAGGTGCCGGTGCAATCTTTCACAACGATGGCTGACCTATAACATTCTTTTTTACAGGAAATGAAGCTGAGCAAAAGCAATGTTGCGAGAAAAGCTGTTATTTTTTTCATGTTTGATTTTTAGAATTTACGGTGTTCCATTATTGAGTGTATATACCTTTTGCCACTTTTGATGTAAGAGTAAACCATCATTTTTCTTGGATCCTCTAGTACGTCTTAACATTCTTTGAGATTCTGTCTAAAAATACCAAAAATTTTGATGTATCTTTACTGGATAGTTTTATGTTTAAACGTTACCTCATCTTATTCTCTGTTCTGGCTGTGGTGATGCAATCCATGGAGGGTTGTATCTTTAAAAAAAACCGCTGCGATTCCTGTCCGGGCGTTCATCGTCAAAACAGAGTAAAACACCACAACAAGGGTTCATTATGAACTGCTCTCTTTTATCCTTGCGGTAATTTTCTGCCATTCGTTATTCCCCCTAGTCGTGCAACATCCTATCTTATGTGAGCAAATTTAATGTCTTATGATCCCCCTGCCCGCCATAAAACAATCACGTCCTGTTATTGGATCTCCTTTCCACCAAGGTTCCTCCTTTGTGTGGTTTGGGCCGCGAACTATTCTTAGTAGCTTGCCACTACAAAATGCCCCAAGAAGGCAACATAAAAAGACCGGTGGGGTATTCGCATTGTTTGGGTAAGACGTGAATCAACCCTAAAATGTTACAACTCAAAGCAATTAATAATTTGCACCGCCAATACCTATGTCCTCAATAGGATGCCAGGTGGTTTTTATTTCCTGAAGATCCATGATGAGGTAGGGATTTTGGCTTTGCTCTTCCTTCCAGTTTTTTTGCCAGCGAAAAAACCGTTTTACGTTCAAGGAACAATTTTCGGCAACGGTTTTTAATTGTGTTTTATCTCCGTTGCAATATACAAAGGCGTTCACATCCATGTGCGAGGATAAATGCGTGTGCAATTCCCCGCTTGTGCCGGTGATAATATTTACTACCCCCTTTGGCAAATCGGCAGTAACAAGCACCTCGGCAAAGGTGATCGAACTCAATGGAAACTTTTCGGATGCCAGAATTACACATGTATTACCCCCTGCAAGGATGGGCGCAAATACACTCACCAAACCAATTAACCCCGAATCAGTAGGCGCAATCACCGTAACCACCCCCGTGGGTTCTGGAACTGAGAAATTAAAATGTGAGGAGGCCACAGGATTTACCGAACTGAATACTTGTTGGTATTTATCGCACCAGCCGGCATAATACAGCAACCGATCGATGCTTAATTGAACTTCATCGGTGGCGCTTTTTTTGTCATTGCCCTGAACTACCAATTCTTCCATGAACTGCGTTCTTCTCCCTTCCAGAATTTCGGCCATGCGATATAGGATCTGACCACGGTTGTAGGCCGCTTTGGTGCTCCATCCGCTGAAGGCAGCTCTTGCGGCAGTCACGCAATTTCGTACATCTTTACGCGAAGCCAGACTCACATTGGCGATGGTACCGCCTTTTTTGTTTTTCAATTCCACATAGCGGCCACTCTCGGTGCGAGGGAATTGTCCGTCAATAAATAATTTATAGGTTTTTAGTACCGATAGCCTGCTCATACGTTTGGTTTGTAAATATACGTGTTGTGAGACAACCCCTTGATACTTTTGTGACTAAAATTACCTCCTCGTCGGAGAAGAAATTAGAAGAACAGCATTGAACTCTAGCTCATTAAAAAGGCACGAAACTTAGGCCGATCATAAAATTAAAGCGCTGACTGGGGTATCGCTCCCAGCGGTAGTAGCGCTGATTGGCAATATTATTGACCCGTGCAAAAAAGCTTAACATTTTACTGTAACGGTATTCTGCTTCTAGGTTTAGGTCGGCCCAGCCATTGATCTGTTTTGGTTTCAACACGGTGCTGCCGTTCTCCTCGAATTGCGATAAGGCCCATTGTTTGCCCATGAAGAAAAGATCGGCCCTAAGAATAATCTTGCTTTGCAAATTATAAATACCCGACAAGGTGAGATCGTAATCGGGTTTGTGGTAAGCCCTCGTGAGTGTTTTGGTATTATAAATATAATAGCCTCCTTTGGCTATTAAATTCAGTTTCTCCCGCATCTGGTACTTGAGTTGACCACTCACGGTAAGCACACTGGCCGCATCATACAGCAGGTTGAACTGATTGTAAATCTGATTCGGGCCACTGTAATCGATCACAAAAAAATGAAGGTTGTCGTATTGAGCAAAGTTCACCTTCGCATCATACGAAGTATTGCTGCTTAAGTTCCCCCTTAATCCTCCAAACAAATTAATTTTGTTATTGGTGTTCATATAACTATTAACTGTGGTGTCAACAAAGGGGTTTTCGGCACTCAAACTTCTGAAACTATTTTTGATGAGCCCGCCGGTAGCCCCCACATAGGGGATGATCAAATTCTCATAAATATCGTATTGCAAATTGAGCTGGGGATAGAAATAAAAACGCGACACATTCTTCATGTTATCCAGAGTACCTGTTACCCCAATATCGGCGCGCCATTTC
Organism: bacterium; assembly: GCA_029945625.1. GTDB lineage: Bacteria > Bacteroidota > Bacteroidia > B-17B0 > Aurantibacillaceae > Aurantibacillus. Next base: position 65,660 of record JAQSCW010000050.1, on the reverse strand, counting down.
TTTCCGCTCGCTTCAAAAGAAGGATTGATGCTAACGATGAGGTCGTTGAACGTATCGTTGGCTTGTTTGTGATTATAATAATCGGTGAGAAAGTTCAAGTTAAATTTCTCTTTATTGATAAACATTTCACCTTTCGCCTTTAACTTCACATTGCTCTCCGACTCACGGTACAAGTTCTGATAATTATAGAATCCCAGGTTGATGGCGTGATTGATGTGTGTGCTATCGTTATAATGACTGGTAAGCAGGAGTTTGGGTTCAATCAATTGATACCGCTGTTTGGTATAGTCGTTTTCCAAATGGTTAATGGTGGTATCGTACCCATAATAATGTATCACATTTCGGTCGTAATTAAAATCCCCGTTGAGGGTGTGTTTTTTGTAGAACTTCTTTCCAAATACGTTAACGGTATTATCGCTGAAACCTCCGTAACCAACGTCCTTTAAATGGGTGGTACTTGAAAAATGTTTTAGATGCGCGCCAAAAGCCGCTTCCTTAGAGCGGGTATTTGCAATCCAAAACTCAGCGTAGGGCATATTATAAATAGGCCCGTAACCAATCTTAAGTAAAGAATTGTAAAGTCTGCTGAGAGGTTCGTTCTGCAGTTTGGCGGCTTCAATAGTTTGTGCTTCATACTTAGCAAACAGAGGCTTGCTCACAATGCCGTATTTTATTTTATCCACCTTCTTCACCGTGTCTTTAATCTCAGGCAAGTCCGAGAATTTAATAGCATCTTTGATGGTAGGAACAAATTCACTCTTTGCTTCATAGTTGAGGTCGTTGATGCCTGTTTGAGCACTACCTGTAAGGGCATTACCACAAAGTACGATCCCCATAATGATTCCTGCGACGGATCGCTTCTGTTGTCTTCTTATCAAAGCTTTAGCCTCTATTTTAATTTCCTTAAAAGATTTCAAAAAGTTCATTTCACTTATTTTGGTGGTAGCGTCCCGGTTGAATCAATTATATTTTGTTTTACTTCCTGTTTAAACAAGGTGCCATCATTACTGTTTTGGTTAAATTCAATTTTCATGGCGTTATTTTGGCTTTCAGGTGGAAGCTCTGCGGCCTTTTGTTTCAACTCTTCCGCCTCTTGTGCATTTATTTCGGCTAGGCGCGCTTTGGCCTTCTCCTCAAACTCTGCTTTTGGCTTGCTGCTGATAATGGTCTCCAAAATGATCTTAGCATCGGCCCTTTCGCCGCGCGCCAAATAAGCCTCGGCCAATAATAACATGCCTTTATTATTCCAGTCATCATTGCTGTATTCATAACTAATAAGATCGTTCATGGCCTTCTCCACCTCTTTATACTCCTTTTTTGAGAACTGGATCAAGCCGATGTAATAATATGCCTCGGCGCCACTCACGTTCTTCGCCGTTTTAGTCATGGCCCTGAACTCAAGCAAGGCATCGTCTAAACGGTTGGTTTCATATAGCGATCTTGCTTTTATATATTTGGCTTCACCGGTTTGTTGCGGACTCAACTTCTCTGTGCTAAGTACTTTCAGACATTCATCGAGGGCCACCTGAAAATTGTTGAGATAAAATGCGCAGCGCATCGCCCCTAGTTTACCGGCACTTTTGTTGGAAGGTGTTTCGGCAATGTCCTGCAATTGCTGGAATAAGGGAAGTGCTTCCTGATATTTTTTCTCTTTGAAATATTGAAAGGAAGTTTTTGTTAGTGCTACTTCGGTATACATTCCCCTAGGTTTGGAAATCACATACAAGTATCCCCCAATAGCCTTTTCGAACAGACCCTTACTATAAGCGCATTCCGCATCGTTAAAATACGCCTCATTGATGTATTTACCATTGGGAAATTTTGTCATATACGCTTCCCATTTGATCATGGCGTCATCACAATTCTTTTGCGTGTAAAAAGCATCGTATGCTGCGCTGTAGGTGGCTTTCTCGATTTGATTCTCCGAAAGTGGATTTCCTACCGACTCAAAATACCGGGTCATACCTTCCACGTCTCCTTTGGCTTCAAATATTTTTTTAATCGATTCTAAAATCTCTTTTGCCGCCTCACTCTTGGTGTCGCTCTTCACAAACTTATCATAATAGTCGAAGGCCTTGTCATCTTGTTTGCGACCGTAATAAATATTGCCCATTTGAGCATAACAGTTATTTACGAATGAGGAATTAGAATAGTTTTTCAGGATCTTCTCATAATATAGGATCGCATCGTCTTCGTCTTTGAGATTGTTGTAATACGTGTCTGCAATTTCATTGAGCGCGGCTCCCAGATAATTGGAACCCGGAAATCGCGATTCGATCTTTTTTAGTTCGGTAATCTTTTCTGAATAATTTTTATTGAGACCGTCACAAAGTGCCTTCTGATAAAGGGCATAATCCACATCCAGTTTGTTATCTTGTATGGCAGTTCGGTAATAGTCGGCTGCCTGCACAAAATCGCGATTCATAAAATAACAATCGGCCGCTCTTATTTTAGCATCCACCACCTTTTTACTGTCATACGTGTTTTTGGTGAGCAGAAATTTTCTAAATGAAATGTTGGCATTCGTGAAATCATCTTTCTCTTTACGCTGAAAATAGGCATAACCCAAGGCATAGTTACTGAGATCATATTCGTTGAGCATACTCGACCCCTGAATCACCTGAAATTTTTTCCAAGACTCAATAGCTGTTGAATAATCCTTTCGCAAATACGAAATCTCCCCCAGCCAGTACTGATTCAGCGAGTTCAATTTTGTATCGGAATTCTGAGTCTGCGATTTCCTAAAAAAACTTTCTGCAGTGCTCAGATCGTTGTTGTTAAAACACTCTACCCCGCGGAAGTAAAGTAATTTCTGGTAAGTAACTTTTAAAATGGGGTCAATGCTTTCCAAACTTTCAATGCTTTTTATAGCCTCTTCATAGTTCTTGGTAGTGGAATACACATTGATTAAAAAATTATAACATTCATCTCTGCGCGGCGAGTTCGGATATTCTTTCAGGTATTTGCTAAATCCCTTCACTGCTTCATTGTATGGATTGAAGTCTAATTCATAACTCAATTTGGCAAAACTAAACAAGGCATCTTCTTTTATCTTAGGATCAAACGGCAGTTGATACGCCCCAAAAAAGGCGTTCTTTGCTTTTGATTTTTCACCCAGTCTTACATAACAATCGGCCAAATGATACCATGCGCTTTGAGCCAATGAGTCCTTCTCAACAGTAGCTTTTTCAAACTGAGTAGCAGCAGCAGCAAAGTCATTTGTTTTGTAGTAACAATAACCAATCACGTAGCTCCCTTGCGCATTCAATAAGGTTTTTTGAAGGTAGGGCAAGGCGGCCGTGTAATTTTTCAAATTAAAATAACTTTCACCAATCATGCGGTTGATCTCCGACTCTTTTTGAATATTTGCGCTGTCGTTGAGCAGCTTCGGCGCTTCCTGAACCACCTTGTCAAACTTGCCCTGTATGAAATAGATTTGCGTAATGTAGTATGGCACCACGCTGCCAAAGGTTTCGTTGCCGGCAAGGCGGTTAAATCCTACCAAAGCTGTTTCATAATTCGTTTCCTTGTACGCGATATGCGAAAAATAATAGTTTGCCGGGAATGCATACTTATTTTCGACGTCTTTTATCTCGTAAAAATCGGTCTTCGCTTTTTCGTCATTGTTCAATTGCAGGTAACTATAGCCGCGCTTGAAATAAAATTCAGCCAGTTCTTCTTTACTCAATTGATAGATGTCAACCTTCTCAAAACACTCCAGCGTTTCGGAGTATTTCTTTTTTCTAAAATTTGATTTCCCCAAATAATTGTAGCCACTATTAACTTTTGGGCTCTCGGGATAGTGCTTAATAAATTCGCGCATGAGCCATTCTGCGTCTTTGTTAAACAATTCAATGCCACAGGCCGCAGCGTAAAATGTTGCATCGGCCTTTAAAAGGAGAGATCTCGTTTTTGGAATAAATTCTACGAAGTCCTTTTGCGCATTCACATATTGCTTTTTGTCGAAAAGATCCAGCCCTGTTTTGTACAACCCATCGGGGTCGGCATAAATCGCGGTGCGTTGCGCGTTCAAAACCAAACAACCGAACAAAAAGAAAGCGGCAGTACTAAACTTCAAAAAGTGCTTCATTAAATCTAAAAATCAGGTAAAATTTTATCTCACTAAATGTACTTTTCTATTCGGCTGTATGGGGAGCACAGGTATGCAGTTATTAACCCGTCAATGTTGATATTGGTATAAGTTCAGCCGGAAGAAAAGATACATAAAATCTAACTTAGAAGTTTGGTATGGATGAACTAATAAAATTTTTGAATGTCACCATTTTTCAGGAGGAACGTCTCGTGATAGGCGACCTGAGCGTAGAAGTAAAAAAGGGTGAGTTCGTTTACCTTCTTGGAAAGACCGGAAGTGGTAAAAGTAGTTTCTTAAAAACACTGTATGGTGATCTTCCCATAGTAGGCGGCACCGGCTCTGTGTGTGGTTATGACCTCACGAATTTAAAGCAACGCGAAATTCCTTTTTTACGAAGAAAGTTGGGGATCGTATTTCAGGATTTTCAATTACTGGGCGACCGAAGCGTATACAACAACCTCAGGTTTGTGATGCAGGCCACAGGGTGGAGAGATGAAACAAAAATAAGGGAGCGCATCAACGAAGTAATTAGAAAAGTGAATCTCGACGGAAAAGAAACGAAAATGCCTCATGAACTTTCGGGCGGCGAGCAACAACGCGTAAGCATTGCCCGTGCCCTCGTAAATGATCCCGAAGTAATTCTGGCCGATGAGCCTACGGGCAATCTCGATCCTGAAACCTCCGAAGAAATTTTGCGGATCTTGAAACAACTCAGCGATAGCGGCCGCGCGGTATTATTCGCTACACACGACATGATGGTGTATAATAAATTTAGATCACGTACGCTTAATTTCGAAAACGGCAAAGTTAGGGAAGAAGCTTAAATCTTGTTGTATTCGGTTTTCACAAAGTCCATGAGTTCTTTGATGTAGGCCGGACTGAAATCAAATTTTATACCGGCGGCCTCGTAAATTTTGGGAATAGAAACAGTATAACCCAATGCCAATGCCTTCTTGTATTTTTCAATTGCCAGCTTAGGATTTGTTTTGTAATTTCTCCAAACGGCTATGGCCCCTAATTGGGCAAAACCGTATTCAATATAATAAAACGGCACTTCGTACAAATGCAATTGCACTTGCCAGCGACGGTTTAAATGATCTTCCAGCCCTTTGTAGTTAATCACGCTACTTCCAAAATCTGAGATGATTTTGCGCCATTCAGCATAACGCTCTTCAACGGAATGGGTAGGATTCAGATACAGCCAATGTTGAAATTTATCAATAGCCGCAATCCAGGGCAACGTATCCATCACACTTTCGAGTTGTTGACGTTTGGCACGTTTTAATTCTTCTTCCGTTTTAAAAAACACTTCCCAATGCTCCATGCTCATGAGTTCCATGCTCATACTTGCCAATTCGGCCACTTCACTGGGCGGCGATTTAAAATCCACCAATTCCAGATCAAAATCCAAAAACGAATGAATGGCATGTCCGCCTTCATGAACCATGGTTACCAAATCTCGGTGCAAACCCACCGAATTCATAAAAATAAAAGGCACATTGGTTTCATACAAGGGATACTGATAACCTCCCGGTGCTTTTCCCAAGCGACTGTCGAGATCGAGTCGGCCCATTTTCTTCATAGTGGTAATGCATTCTCCAAAAAAGGGATCCAGACGATTAAAACAAGCCACCGTGTTCTCAATCAACTCTTCCGCATTTGCAAAAGGTTTTAGAGGAGGCAATCCTTCTTCGTCCACCGAAGTATCCCAGGGCCGGTACTCTTCTAATTTTAGTTTTCGTTTACGAACCTCATCATGGGCATTCACCAATGGCACAGCGTGTAGTTTTACGGCTTCATGAAAATTCAAACAATCCTGAACGGTATAATCAAAACGAGCTAAGGATTGATGTTTGAAGTCACGAAAATTCTTAAATCCGGCATTCAAAGCCACCTGATGCCTGAGCGCGATTAATTTTGTAAACAGGTCGTTTAGCGCCTGCTCGTCGATGGCTCTTCGCGTTTGGATCTTAACATACACGTCCTTTCTGATCTCGCGGTTCAGGTTCTTTAAAAAGATGCCCGCTTTTTGCAGAGTCATTTTTTCTCCTCCATGCTCAATGCTTTGTGCTCCACTAATTTCTCCGTAACGTTGCTCCATTTCCTGCAATTGTGTCGTCAGGGGAATGTTCTCTTCTCTAAACAATTCTATGCTATTTTTGATGCCTCTTAAATAAATAGCGTATCCCGCCTTTGTGAGCTGATTAGCGAAGGGACTTGCCATTAGTTTTTTATTCAGGTCGTTAGTTGGCGGAGCCATCATGGGCTCAATGTTCTGTACAAAATCATTGTAGCGATCACGCAAAACCGTATTAGCCGTATCGCAAGTCATTTTTATGTAGCGCCAGGCCATGTCTTCACTCACCACTGCTCCCAATTCGCTGGAGTCTTTGAGCCATTGTTCCAATTCAGTGGGCGAGCTCAGCTCTCGGTTCAATAAATCATCAAAATAAGGTTTCAACAATTCCCAAGTGGTAACGGCAAAATCGGGTTTTACAAAATGTCGGTTGGTCATAGGGCTATTTATTACTGTGAAGGTATTCATTAAAATTAGTTATTCTACAATGATTTGAAAAGTTGAATTCGGTTTTCATTGGATCGAAAGCTGTTGCTGTTTCAAAAGAATTGATCAAAGTAGGCTCTGCGTTCTTTGGTTTTCACATTCTCTACCAGCAGGATTAGTTGTTTCATGTTCACCTTGCTCCCATACTTATATTTTAAATAATTAAGCGTTGAATGCTTAAGCATATTAAAATAGAGATCGTCTTTGAGGGGCCCATTGAGCGCTTCAAGCAAAGGTGTATTCTTTTCAAAATAATGAATGCTATTGGTAAAGGCGATCAGAAGCGGCTCGTAGCCTTTACATCGGTTTGATTGGTGTTGACTGAGAATCTCTTCATAGATATCTGCTTCCTGCATAAGTGCATCCTTTTCAAAAGCCACATACAGATGATAATTTGAATTGGGTGGCGGCGCAAAAAGTTGCCAGCTTTGTTGAAAGAAAGGATAGACGTAGGCCAATGAATAAAAATCTAATTTTGATTTAGGTGCAATTCCCTGACGGTAAACTAAAAGCAAAAAAAAATGAAGGCTAAGCACAAACATGCCCGTGAGAACAAACGCTATTTTTAGTTTTGAACCGATCCCCTAAATTAGAATTAATTTTTCGGAATTGGGGACCTCTGCAAGTAACCATAAAAAAAGCGCGGAAACAACCGCGCTTAAATTTATATTGGGGGATGTTACTTACAAAATAGCTCTAAATAACAAGAATAACCCGGCAGATAAAATGATGGTCACCGGCAATGTCAAGATCCACGTGAGTGCAATGGTTTTAATAGTTCCCTTCTGAAGGTTTTTAAGTCCTTTTTTAGCAACCATCGAACCCGCGACTCCGGAGGAGAGCATATGTGTGGTGCTTACAGGGAGCCCTTTCCAGCTGGCAAGTCCGATGCCGATTGAGGCAACAATCTCGGCACTGGCACCTTGAGCATAACTCATGTGTTGTTTTCCGATCTTTTCTCCTACCGTCTTAACAATCCGCTTCCAGCCAATCATGGTGCCGAGGCCCAGTGAAACTGAAATAAGAATCATCACCCATGAAGGTGCAAACTCCACCAGTTTCTTTCCTGCTTTTATTTCCTTTCCCAGTGATTTTATTTCATTTTGACTTAAGGTTAGGTTTCCGCCCGAGATTAATTTTTCAGCCCCCTTTGTTACTTTAATAATGTCCTTTCTCAGTCCAAAGCGATCTCCAACTGGCACCTCGTTTGAACTAAATTTTCCGGCAGTCGTCGCGCGAAATAATTCTGCGTGTTTGACCAACTCCGAATGCAATCTTTTTTCCTTTGCAGCTAGTACATTGGTATCCGCTTTTAACATAAGGGATTCAATTTTTTCAAGGTTACCGTTAATGCTTTGAAGATTAACACTGGAATCGACCGAGAATTGGTGCGGAAGTATGGATATTAGGATGATCATGATCAAGCCCACTCCTTTTTGTCCGTCGTTTTGACCGTGGAAAAAACTTACCATCCCACAGGTGAGCCATAACAGCATCCTAATCCAGATAGGGGGCATTTTTCCCGAAATGGGTTCTTTATAAATAGTTTCATTTCGGATGAGGCGCTTAAAAATGAACATCACAATAATGGCCATTGAAAATCCGAGCAGGGGTGAAAGTAAAAGTGCAAGGCCTGTATCTTGCGCTTTGCCCCAGTTAATGGCCGACACTCCCAGATCGCCGGGTAAAAAGTAAAAGGCGAGGCCGATTCCCAAGATGGAGCCAATCATGGTATGAGAACTGGAAGAAGGAATACCAAAATACCATGTACCAAAGTTCCAAATGATGGCACTCAATAACAGAGCCAATACCATAGCAATGCCGTGATAAGGATTGCTGTCTACCAATACATCCATGGGCAATAAGTTGACGATACCCATCGCAACGGCAATACCACCAAGCATAACGCCTGTAAAGTTGAGCAAGCCGCTGTACACCACCGCCACGGTCGGTTTCATGGAATTGGTATAGATAACTGTAGCAACGGCATTTGCAGTATCATGAAATCCATTGATGAATTCGAAAAAACAAGCTAATAGCAGACACAATATCAGCACTATTGTTAAGGTCGCATCTAGTCCAAACATAATTTTTCTTTTTGCAATATTAATTGAAAATTAGAAACCCAGTGTTAAGTATATATTAACTAGTAAATTTATACCTTTTTAAAATTAAAATAATTCGATGTAAAACCTAGTACCGTTAACCATTTCTTTGAATCTTTCATCTAATTGCATCTATTAAGGCTATGGAATTAGAAAGCGTCAAAGCAGTAACCCAAGGTGAGATTTAGTTGTTATCAGTACCCTTGGGGGCATGCTTCAATACTTTTGCTTCGATGAAAAAAATTATCTCTTCTGCAATGCTTTTACTGTGATCTCCTGACCTCTCAAGCTTTCTGATAACAGATAAAAGACTTAAGTAGGATTCAACCTTTTCAGGGTCTTTCTTAATTTGCTCGATAATTATTCCTCTGGCGCTCTTATTAAATTCGTTTAAGGTGCGATCTCTCTTAAAAATACCTTCGGATATATACGCGTTTTCCGTTTCAAAAGAAACAAGGACGTCATCTAAAAGATCACAGGCTTCTTCAAACATCTCGAGCGTATGTGTTTTTGCAACTAATTCGAGATAATTAAACTTCTCGGCCCTTAATACAAATTTGGCGACACTGGCAGCAATATCTCCTATCCGCTCTAAATTGGCATTAATTCGAAGCAAAGCAAGAACCAATCTCAGATCATTCGCTACTGGATTAAACAAAGCAAAAATATTTTCGCAATCTCTGTCAATTCGTAATTCCAAAGAATTTACCTTTTTCTCTGATTCGGAAACCTTTTGCGACATCTCCTTGTCCATAGTGGCAAGTGCAACCATAGCAGTTTTCATTTGAACAGAAACCATGCGCCACATCGCTACAATTTCTGATTTGAGCTGCTGCATTTCAACCTCTATCGGACTCATATTTGTATTAAATTATTCATAAATTTCAATAAAAAAAACGACTAACCAAACCGTCCTGTAATATAATTTTGAGTTCTTTCCACCATGGGATTGGTGAAAAGCTCGCGTGTAATATTAAACTCAATTAATTCTCCCAAATAGAAAAAGGCAGTTTTATCACTTACGCGGGCAGCCTGCTGCATATTGTGGGTAACTATTACTATAGTATATTTTGATTTTAGTTCGTAAACAAGTTCTTCGATCTTTGCGGTAGAGATTGGGTCAAGGGCTGAAGTGGGTTCATCCATCAGTATCACGGAAGGTTGAATTGCCAGGGCCCGTGCAATGCACAAACGTTGTTGTTGCCCTCCCGAAAGTTCAAAGGCTGATTTTTTCAGTTTATCTTTTACTTCGTCCCAGAGCACCACCTTTTTAATAGAAGATTCAACTCTCTCTTGAATGAGTTTTTCATCGGTAATTCCATTCACCCGCAAGCCGTATGCCACATTTTCAAAAATGGTTTTAGGAAACGGATTTGGTTTTTGAAATACCATTCCGGTTTTTTTCCGCAAGCTGTCTACATTTACTCCTTTTGCATAAACGTCTAATCCGTCTATCAGCACTTCGCCCTTAATGGTTGTATTGCTAATTAAATCATTCATGCGGTTGAAGAGGCGAAGGTATGTTGATTTGCCACAACCGGAAGGGCCTATCAATGCCGTCACAGTGTTCTCTTCAATCGAAATATTAATATCTTTCAGCGCCTGAGATGCACCATAAAAGAAGTCAACATGTTTAGACTCTAATTTATACATATTAGCTCATTTTAACTTTATTGTTGAAATACTTGCGTAACGCGTTTGCCAGAAGATTGCACACTAAAACAATGATGATGAGAATTAATGCCGTACCATAAGCAATGGGCCTCGACTCCTCGATATTCGTACCGCTTGTTGAAATAACATATAAATGGTAGGGCAATGCCATTGCTTGATCAAAGATACTGGTCGGTAATTTAGGCAGAAAGTAAGCAGCAACAGTAAATAAGATTGGAGCAGTTTCTCCCGACACTCTACCAATTGATAAAATTAGACCTGTGATGATATTAGGAAAAGCCATTGGTAAAACCACTCTGCGAATGGTTTGCCATTTTGTTGCACCTAATCCATAACTGGCGTGCCTAAACGTGTCGTTTACTGCCTTCAATGCTTCTTCGGTGGTTCTAATAACAACCGGTAAAGCAAGTAAGCCCAGCGTGAGAGATCCTGCCAAAATAGAGTCGCCAAACCCTAATTTATTAACGAACAGGGCCATGCCAAACAGACCAAAAACGATGGAGGGGATCCCCGATAAATTATTAGTCATCAGCCTGATAAATTTCTTAGCTACACCGTCACTCACATATTCATTCATATAGATGGCGGCCAAAACACCAATAGGAAAAGCAAAAAGCATACTACCCGCTACTAAATACAAGGTGCCAATGATGGCCGGGTAAATTCCTCCCTTGGTCATCCCCTCCTCGGGCATTTTAGTTATAAAATCCCAACTAATAACAGATGCCCCCTTTATAACAATAAAAGAAAGAATGGCAATCAATATCGTAACGATAAAATATCCTAAAACGGCAAATACAAAAAATGCAGCTTTTTGATGGCGATCCTTACTTTTTGAAATCCTATTTTCGTTAGTAGTTTCCATCAATGATTGCCTCCCTTTCTTCTGCTACTAACAAATTCAACTGTTAAATTTATTACCAGCGTAATAACAAATAAAATACACCCTAATGCAAATAACGCTTTATAGTGTAAGCCTCCCGAAGGCGCCTCTCCCAGCTCGGCAGCTATTGTGGCAGGAATGGTGCGCATGGGTTCTAAAATACTGTGCGGGATTACTGCCGCGTTCCCGGTAACCATCAGTACAGCCATAGTTTCTCCTACCGCCCTTCCTATTCCTAAAATGGCGGCGGCCGAAATCCCTGAAATGGAATAGGGTATTACTATTTTGTAGATCGTTTGCCACTTACTCGCCCCCAAGGCTAAACTTGCCTCTTTCATTTCGCGAGGCGTATTACGCATAGCATCTTCAGAAATGGTGATGATGGTTGGTAGGGCCATAATTCCAAGGACAATACTGCCCGCTAAACCAGTTTCGCCAACGGGGAGATTAAATATTTTTTGAATGATAGGAACAATGATCACCAAACCAAAAAAACCATATACAACAGAAGGTATTCCTGCCAATAATTCAATAAGGGGCTTCATGATCCTCCTTATCCGTTCGTCGGCAATTTCGCTCATGTAAATGGCAGCCGCCAGTCCTAGTGGCAGGGCTAGGAGAATAGCGCCAAAGCTTACCCAAAGTGTTCCTAATATGAGAGGCTTAACTCCTAATTGCGCCGAAGGCTGAGCCGTGGGATACCATTCTTCTCCTCCAAAAAATTCTTTCAGTGAAACTTTATCTATATCGAGTTGTTTCCCCTTAAAATTTTTTGCCAAATATTTTTCAGGAAAAAAAGCGATAATCCCCGGAATACTGTCAACAATGCTACTCAGGCAACTCGGTAAATTTTCAAAGTTTGCCCCTATTTGATCTTCGGTGTAGAAATTTGCAATGTCTTCCACTCTGAAAAGAATGATAGAATCATGTTTTGCTCCGAGTTGACTCCAAAAAGTAGTTTTTTGATCATAAATGTTCTTGATTTCTTCGGAGGTTAACTTTCGTACCTTGTTGTTTTTGTTGATAACGATCGTGTACCCGTCTTCCACGGGCTTTTTCTCAAAAACAGCGACCCCTTCTTTGAACAAAAAGAAAACAATCAAAACAACGGTAAGGCTCGTAATGGTGCTACTTAGCATCAATAGCCCCACAATCAATTTCTCAGAAAACTTTTTTACGAATGCTTTCAATTTCTTCTATTAACTGTCGTCTCTTACCGCAGCCCTAATGCTAATTTCCTCCAATAACAATTATTTGGTCAGAGGCACGTACCCAATTGTTTCAACAATTTTCTGTCCTTCTACCGAGAGACAATAATCAACAAATGGTCTAACGGTTTTTTCAACAGTAGCTAAATAATAGTAGAACAAAGGTCGAATGATTGGATACGACTTATCTTTGGCGGTAGCCATTGATGGACCAACAAATTTCTTGCCTTTGTCGAATGATACATTGAGTGCCTTCACCTCTTTTTCAACGTAGGCAAGACCCACATAACCAATTGCGCCTTTTGTTTGACTAATTGACTGAATAATTGATCCGGTAGCAGGCATACTTAATACTGAGGTGGCATAATTTTTGTTGTTCATGACATGTTCTTTAAAAAAGTCGTAAGTGCCTGAGCTTGATTCTCTGGAATACACTACAATTTGTAGGTCTTCTCCGCCAACTTCCTTCCAGTTTTTTATTTTTCCTGTAAAAATACCCTCCATCTGCTCACGGGTAAGTTGCGACACCTTGTTGGCAGGATTAACAACTACAGCCAATGCATCAAACGCAATGGTCGCTTCCTTGAAAGATTTACCGGCATCTGCCAACTTCATTTTTTCAGTTAATTTAATTTTACGCGACGACATGGCAATATCGGTTGTGCCATCAACCAGCGCCGAAATTCCGACACCGCTTCCCCCTCCGGTAACATTGATCTTGGCGTTCTTGTTGGCCTTCATATAACTTTCTGCCTCTTTTTGGGCGAGCGGCAATACAGTATCACTTCCTTTTAATTTCTGCGAATAGGTAAAGTTTGCACACAGAACAAAGGCCAGAATAATTGATGTATTTTTCATTTTTTTAAATATTTTGCAAAGCTAGTTATTAATTTAATTATTAAACCTTAAAATCTGAATTGTAATCGGCAAGTGAACACATTATCCTTTATATCGCTGGTGTAACCAGTTACAAGCGTTTTTTCATTTTTAACAAGGTCGTAGTAGAGCACCAACTTAACATTCGTGTTAATGCGAGCGGTTACCCCAAATCCATAAGTGTCGAATCTGATATCCGACATCTTGGTGTTGGAGCCTGCTTTCCCAACTTCAGTGCCGGCAATTTTTACATTTGGATCATAAAAATCGTATTTAAACACAACCTGAAATCTGCTTTGGCCAATGTTCTGAATAAAATAGAAATAACTTCCGTTAAACAAACGATGATAGATGCCTGAGGTGGGTGGAACCGAGGGGCTTTTGTTGGAAGCGTCGGTTCCCGGCTGCTGGCCCTGAATATACTCGGCGCGCAGAGTGGTGATGCCCATAGGCCAATCAATTGAAAACTGTGCATCCACAGCACCGTATACCCTTTTTGCCAATCGGTTAACGAATCCGGTGTCAGAAGATGTTTTAAAAACCATATCGCCATTTGATACTTGAGTTAAGTTATAGTCCTTTACTTTTCCAATCCTGTACCCACCATAATAGCCCGACACCCCCATGGCAAACTGAACTTTTTCATTCTTAGTGGTTTTGGAGTACTGCACCCTTCCGGTATAATCTTTATTTGAATCAAATTCGGGATTAACTCCCGCAACGCCATTCATCACCGCCACATCTACCTTTAACCCAAATAAGGGCGAAGATCTTGGCATCAACATCGATAGGAATGCTCCCAGGTCACGTTCAACGGGAAACAACGTTTGGGTGTATCTGGCCCGCTCGGGGGTTTCACGAACACTGGAGGACTGCGTTAATTCAAAACCAAACTGGTCCTGCAACAGACCCATGGTGAGGCTAAACATATTTAACCAAGGGTCAATCACTCTCACGTAAGTCTCTCGCATGGCCATTGCTTTTTCTGTCACATCAATGTTGCACAAATATTGAACATTTTCATGGTTATATTCAAATTTGAAACGGCCCCTGCGCATCATGAACCTACTATAATAGGGGCTTCCGGCTGTAGTGGCAAAGTCGCCTCCTGCAAATGACGGGGCTCCGGCCGAATCACAATACTGGTACTGCGGCTGCAAATAACCGGTGATTTTTAAACGTTTAGATTTGTTATAGTCATCTAATAGACTAGATACACTTCTTGTCAACGTATCCAAAGGAGTTTCTGTGCTCTCTTGCGCTTGCAGGGGTTTTGAAACTATTAGGAGAACTCCAAGTAAAGTAATTATTGCCTTCATGTAATCACTGTGTTAATGCGATCGCAAATTAAATGGAGAAATGTGAATTTAACACGTTTTTAACGTTAAGGAATTGTTAAGCCATGTACTTCACTTATTAACAGCGCGTGATTTTAGTCATAATTACCATCTAAAGACTGCGCGGTCCCGCTTTGGCAAATTCTTCACTGTTCTGCCATTTAGAAGAGTCCGTTTGGAAAAATAGTGACCCAGAATCACCAATTTAGCCAGCTTTTGCGAAAAAAATGATAAGGGCTACGGAACTATCTTCTATCATTAATTAAAAAATAAACGGCAAATTTTGAAATTAAGGGGAATCATTCCTTGGCTTTAAGAAGAAAGAAACTCGGCGGCTACTTTTTCGTTGCTTCCAAAGCTTCAATCATAAACGTCTTAGGAATATTGAGATAATCAAAAGAAAAGAGACTCACCACTTTCACTTTTTTTGTTAGGAAATTAGCGGCCATACCATTTTTAATCGACCTTTCTGTCTTATCATTGTTTTCAGGATTATTGTACCCGTTAGGCAACTCGTCTCAAGGTTTCCTAAATTCTTTGATTACAATCCAGCCTTTTCTAATTGCTTCCCAACACCTTCAACAGCTCGTCAAGCTTTGGCGTTAAAATGATTTCGGTCCGACGGTTTTTCTTCCGTGCTTCGGCAGTTTTTGCATTATCAAGTGGAAAGAACTCTCCGCGGCCCGCCGAGGTAATACGTTTGGCATCAATGTTGGCACTGCTCAATAAGATCTTGGTAACCGAAGTCGCGCGCATTACACTCAGGTCCCAATTATCCTTAATATCTCCCGCACCATGCATGGGCACATCATCAGTATGTCCTTCTACCATAATATTTATATCAGCATTTTCCTGCATCACCACCGCCACCTTTTTAAGGGCTTCCACCCCTTTGGCTTCCACATTGGTTTTTCCACTAGCAAAGAGCAGGCTCTCATCCATACTCACATACACTTTGCCGTTTTTTTGTGTGATGGTAAGACCCTTGTTTTCAAATCCAATCAGGGCGGCTCGCAACTTGGCCAAGAGGTCGGCCGTCGCCTGGTCTTTTTTCTTCAAAATGGCTTCGAGTTCATTCACCCGTGCTTCGCGTTTGCTAAGTTCGGCACTCAGAAACTCCAAATCTAACTTTTGTTTGTTGAGTTGGATCTCGAGAAGTTTTAACTCGTCCTGTTTTTTAAGCAACTGCTCTGTGGTCAATTGAAGATCTCCGCTCAGTTTGGCATTGTCTTTTTCAGTGCCACTTATCAATTTACTCAAACGATCCATCAACTGCACATTTAAATCATTGAGCTTATCGTATTTGGCGGTTAAGTTCCTCGTGTGGTTGCCATTCACCGTTGTATCACTGCATAAGTTGTCAATTGACTTTTTGTCTCGGATCGCCCTTTCCCTTAATTCAGCTAGTTTGTTTTCATTGTCCTGAGCGGTTTTTTTTAGCGCCGACAATTCGGTTTCACAATTCTTTTGTTTTTCCTTTGTTTCGTCCAAAATCCTTTGCGGCACACACGACACAAGCAAAACAAGACTCAAATAAATAAGAGAGTTACGATTCATGCTTTAAAAATATGAATAATGGTTGCGCGCTTTGGCGCTCCTCCAAATGTTTATTAACAAGGAAATTAACTTATTGGTGCTGGTCGTGTTAGAATGGTACGGCACTGTAGGTGAAAGTGCTTTATTCTTTGGCGACTTGATTTTTTTTAAACCGCCCAACTAATTTTAGTTGAAAGTATTATATTTAGAGAGGAGATCTTATCTCCATATTCCATTTCCATTAAAACGACAACTATGAAAATCAATAATTACAATGATTACGAAGAAGCATACAGGTTCAGTGTGCAAGATCCGGAAGGATTTTGGGCCGGCATCGCTTCTGAATTTAGTTGGAAAAAGAAATGGGAAAAAGTACTAGAATGGGATTTTAAGAAGCCCGATGTAAAATGGTTTATCAAGGGTAAATTAAACATCACCGAAAATTGTATTGATCGTCACCTTCCGCTAAAAGCAAAAGATCTCGCCTTTATATGGGAACCCAATGAACCATTGGGAGAGGCCAGACACATTACGTATTTGGAACTGTCGCAAGAGGTGAATCGTTTGGCGAATGTACTTAAAGATCTGGGCGTAAAAAAAGGCGATCGTGTGTGCATCTATTTGCCCATGTTGCCCGAAACCATTTATGCCATGTTAGCCTGCGCACGCATAGGTGCTATTCACTCGGTAATTTTCGGGGGATTTAGCGCGCAGTCGATCAAAGATCGTATTACCGACAGCCAATGCAAAGTGGTGCTCACCAGCGACGGCGCCTACCGCGGAGCCAAACAAATTCCTATGAAAGCCACGGTAGACGAAGCGTTGCTCGAATGCCCCTCGGTTTCACATGTGCTCGTATTGTCGCGCACCAAACAACACGTAAATAGGGTGAAAGGAAGAGATCTTGTGTGGGAAGAAGAATGCGAAAAAAGATCTGTTGTATGTGCACCCGAACTAATGGACAGTGAAGATCCTCTTTTTATTCTCTATACCTCGGGAAGCACCGGCAAACCTAAAGGCGTGGTGCATACCTGCGGAGGATACATGGTGTACACAGCGTATACTTTTCAAAATGTGTTTCAATACAAGGCGGGCGAACTTTTTTGGTGCACCGCCGATGTGGGCTGGATCACCGGCCATTCGTACATTGCCTACGGACCCCTTCTCGCAGGAGCAAGCACCCTTATTTTTGAAGGAGTTCCAAGTTATCCCGATCAGGGAAGATTCTGGCAGGTGATAGACAAACACCGCGTGAACATTTTTTACACGGCTCCCACAGCCATTAGGGCATTGGAGGCCGCCGGATTAGAGTTTGTAACTCCTTACAAACTGGATAGTTTGCGACTTTTGGGAAGTGTGGGGGAACCCATTAATGAAGAGGCCTGGCACTGGTACCATACCAATATTGGCAAAGGCAACTGTCCCATTGTAGATACCTGGTGGCAAACCGAAACAGGGGGTATTGCCATTTCTCCTCTGGCCGGCATCACTCCGCTTAAACCCGGCTTTGCGAGTCTTCCTCTGCCCGGCATTCAATTAATGATTGTGAATGAAAAAGGGAAAGAAATTAAAGGAAATGGGGTTGAAGGAAATCTGTGTATCAAATTTCCATGGCCTTCTATTATTCGCACCACTTATGGAGATCACGAACGTTGCCGCACCGCTTATTTCGCCACCTATCCAAATTTATATTTTACCGGCGATGGCTGCAAACGTGATGAAGATGGCTATTATCGCATCACCGGCCGTGTGGATGATGTGTTGAATGTTAGCGGGCACCGCATTGGCACCGCAGAAGTAGAAAGTGCTATCGACCTGCATGATGAAGTGGCCGAAAGTGCCGTGGTGGGTTATCCTCACGACATAAAAGGCCAGGGGATCTACGCCTTTTGCATCGTTGGCAAAACTCAAAAACCAAAGGAGGAGATCATTAAGGATATTTATGAAAATGTGACCCGCCTGCTGGGTTCTTTCGCAAAACCCGACAAGGTTCAATTGGTAAAAGGATTGCCCAAAACACGCAGCGGTAAAATCATGCGGCGGATCCTCAGAAAAATTGCTGAAGGGGAATTATCGAATTTAGGCGACACTTCTACCCTCATCGATCCTTCTGTTGTTGAAGACATTATTCGCGATCGGATCGTATAAAACTTTTTATTCACTACCAATATGCGTTTTGAATTAATGCATTTCCTCAGCTATTGCCGAAGAATTTGTTTGGTACAAAATTTGTAATTCTTGCTTTCATTTTTTTATGTTAGTTCGCCTCGGATCACTTTATAAAACTTCTTTTGGAGGTCTCTCCTCTCAAACCTGGTTGTTATCGCTCATCATGCTTATTAACAGAAGCGGAACCATGGTGGTGCCCTTCATGACACTGTATCTCACAGGCAAAGAAATGAACCGAACCATAGGAGAAGCAGGAACCGTAATGGGATTGTTTGGTTTAGGTTCGGTAATTGGGGCTTATTTTGGCGGAAAGTTGAGTGATAAGATCGGCTTTTTGAAAGTGCAATTATTCACCCTCTTCTTTGGAGGTATTTTGTTCATAGTGTTGGGACAAATAAAATCTTATCCCCTCATTTGCCTATTTACCTTTTTGCTAAGCACCGTTAATGAGGCGTTTCGCCCGGCCAATTCTTCTGCTATTGCCGGCTACAGCAGCGAAGAAAACCGAACCCGTTCTTTTTCTCTGAACCGGCTTTCTATTAATTTGGGATGGGCCATCGGCGCATCTATGGGGGGAATCATCGCTTCTTATAACTACGAACTGTTATTTTGGGTGGATGGCATTACAAACATTCTGGCGTGTATCTTGCTTTTTGTTTTTTTAGGATCTGAAAAAAGAAAACTACCTCCTCAGCGGCAGGAAGTAAAAGTACCAATTGAACAATCGGCATACCGCGATAAAACTTACCTCTTGTTCATTTTTTACGTGACCCTCTTTGGCATGTGTTTTTTTCAATTGTTCACTACCGTTCCCAAATACTTTAGAGATAATCTTTTTCTTTCAGAGCAATACATCGGACTAATCATGGCCCTCAATGGGCTCCTGATAGTGTGTTTTGAGATGGTGATCATTTACTCTTTGGAAAAGAAAAAAAAGAACATGCGTTTCATCGTCATGGGTTTGGTACTGTGTGCATTTGCTTTTTTTAGTTTACTATTGCCCGGTAACGGAAAAGTCATTACTCTTAGTATGATCCTTTTAATTACGCTTGGTGAGATCATGTCTATGCCATTTATGAACTCGTTTTGGATCATGCGCTCAACATCAAGCAACCGCGGACAATATGCTGCCTTGTACACCATTGCCTGGGGAATTGGTCAAACGCTTGGTCCCGCCCTTTGTGCGCAATTGATCGAAGCCACTAATTTCAGCGTGATGTTTCTGGTGCTTGGCATCACCCTGCTAATAACCTCATTGGGCCTGAGCGCCTTAAAAAGTCCCGATCAAACTAATGGCTGATCGATTGACAAAAGTTAAATACACGCTTCCCCCCGCTCAGATTCTTACTATTCGAGTTTTTTGTCTTAAATTTATTCTTTTTATACCTACGCACAATTTACGCTCACATGAAATCACGCCCTGTAATAACTAGCTTCATTCTGCTGCTGCTATCGCAATTCTCCTTTTCTCAAAAATGGGTGGAAGGAATGCAAAAATCGGATGGAAATTTTTATGAAATTCAGTCCGACTTTGAACAGTATTGGTCGACCCGCGACCGTGATGAAAAAGGAAAGGGTTACAAAGCGTTTAAGCGCTGGGAAAACTTCGTAGAACGTCGTGTGTTCCCTTCCGGTGACTTGTCGCTCCTCAATCTCACGGCGGTTAATTATGCGGCATTTCTTCAAACGCAAAACACTTCCGGTCATGGGCCCGGAAAAATAATTGGAAGCGGAAATAACCTTATTGCTTCTGCTACCTGGACCCCCATGGGACCCTTTGGAGCCTTATCGGGCACAGCTGGAGGGCAGTTATTGAAATCGGGCCGACTCGGTTTTATTACCATTGATCCCACCAATACACTCAACTTATGGGTAGGTGCTCCCGCGGGAGGACTATGGGGTTCAACAAATGGCGGTGCGAGCTGGACAACCAACACCGATCAACTGGGTGTTATTGGCTGTTCTGATTTGGCAATAGATCCCAACAATACTAACATTATGTACCTTGCCACCGGCGACGGTGATGCAGGAGATACACGCAGCATCGGAGTTTTAAAATCCACCAATGCAGGTGCAACCTGGTCGGCGACGGGCCTTACCAACGTGGTCTCAACTAATTTTCTGATCAGAAGATTGCTGATCAATCCTGCCAATACTCAAATTGTTCTAGCGGCTACTAATGTCGGCATCTATCGCACTATTAATGGCGGTACCAATTGGACACTGGTGAATAATCAAAATACGTATGATCTCGAATTTAAACCCGGCGATCCCAATACCATTTATGCAGGCGGCACAAATTTCCGATTGTCAACCGATGGCGGGGCCACGTTTAATCAAATTACCAGCGGATTACCCACAACAGGTGTACAACGAATTGCCGTTGCGGTAACTCCTGCCGATGTCAACTACGTTTACCTGCTGGCTTCCAATAGCAGCAACAGTGGCTTTTTGGGCTTATACCGTTCCACGGTTAGCGGCACCACTTTTGCAGTAATGTCGGCCACTACAACCACCACCCTTAACCCCTTGGGCTGGAACAGCAATGGTGGCGACGTGGGTGGACAGGGTTGGTACGATCTAGCCTTAGCGGCATCACCGCTTAATAAAGACGAGATTGTGGTAGGAGGCGTAAACATCTGGCGGTCGGTGAATGGTGGAACCAATTGGACGCTCTACGGACATTGGGTGGGTGGCGGTGCTCCTTTTGCGCATGCCGATCAACACGATCTTGAATATGCAACAAACGGCACGCTCTTCGGTTGTAATGATGGCACCGTTTACCAGCGTACCTCAACAAGTTGGCTCGAAATTTCAGGTCAAATGAACATTTCTCAGATTTACAAAATTGGCCTTTCTTCCTTAAATACGAATAGATGGATTACAGGGCATCAGGACAACGGGACCAGCATTCATACACCCATTTCCTATAACGCCTCGCTCGGTGGAGATGGCATGGATTGTTTTATTGACCGAACCAATGATCAAAACTGTTTTGGAGAATATCAAAATGGTTCCCTGATGCGTTCAACAAACGGCGGCGCCTCTTGGTCGAGTTGCACCAGTGGGCTGAGTGGCTCCACGCCTTGGGTCACCATTTGGAAGCAAGACCCCCAAGTTGCGGGAACCATTTATGTAGGTCGCGTTAACTTATTTAAATCCACCAATCAGGCGGCTTCTGCCTGGGGCACGCTCACACCGGTACCCGGAACGGTTACCATCAGAGAATTTGCTATTGCGCCGTCAAACAATCAGGTAATCTACGTGTTAAAAAGTACCGGTATTTATAAAACAACCGATGGGGGTGTTACCTGGAGTAATGTCACCGGCACTGTTCCAATCGCCTCCGCGTTACCAGAGTTCATTACCATCGATCCCACTGATCCAAATAATGCCTGGGTTGTTCTGGGTGGTTACTCCGCAGGAAACAAAATATTTGTAACCAGCAATGGCGGCGCGACCTGGACCAATTTTTCAGCCAATCTTCCAAATATTCCTGCCAATTGCAGCGTGTACCAACCCGGAACCAACGATGTAATATACGTAGGCATGGATGTTGGAATTTATTACAGAGATAATATCTCAGCACAATGGACCCTCTACACTACCGGTTTACCCAATGTACCAATTGCCGACATGGAAATCTCACCAGCATCTCCATACTTGCTCTACGCGGCTACGTATGGTAGAGGCGTATGGGTTGCGAGCGTCAACTCTCCTCCCGGTTCTCCTCTCACTTCTTTCGCGCTGCCTTCTGCCGGATTATGTACCGGATCTGCCATTACTTTTTCCGATCAATCTTCAAACACTCCCAATGCCTGGACTTGGAGTGTGGCGCCTAATGCAGGGGTGAGTATCTCCTCCGCTACTTTACAAAATCCAACCTTTACATTTTTAAATCCCGGAACCTATACGGTGAACCTTGTGGCTGCCAATTCCATTGGGCAAGGTACTGTTTATGCACAAGTAGCAACCATTTACGCAGCCCCCAATCTCATCGTTACTGTTCCATCTAAAACGGTATGCAGCGGTTCTCAGGTAGTTTTTTCTGCCTCCGGCGCTGCTGCCTATAACTGGAGTAATGGAGGAGGCACTGCTCCTACCTCCACCTATTTCCCTTTGTCAAACGCCGTATATACCGTGAGCGGCATCACCAACAGTTGCACAAGTATTATAACGGTTACCGCTAGTACGCTTCCACTTCCCATAGTAAGTATTACCGGCACTAATCAGTCATGTTCAGGTGATCCCGTGGCCCTCACCGGTAACGGTGCCGTCAGTTATACCTGGAGTAATTTGTTGACCGGACCCGTAATTTCAACCTCTCCCACTATTACAACCACCTATTCAGTAGTAGGAACAGATAATAACGGTTGTCAATCTGCCGCATCTCAACTCGTTTTGGTTTTCCCGTTGCCGGCACTTAAGATCCTGGCCAGCGACACAGTGGTTTGTCCGGAGCAGCCCGTTACCTTAAATTCCTCCGGAGCTGTCTTCTATT
This sequence comes from bacterium, assembly GCA_029945625.1. Classification (GTDB taxonomy): domain Bacteria; phylum Bacteroidota; class Bacteroidia; order B-17B0; family Aurantibacillaceae; genus Aurantibacillus. Next base: position 42,715 of record JAQSCW010000050.1, on the reverse strand, counting down.
TATGGATGCCAAGCGGTCTTAATGGCCCAACCCTCACCTTTATTCCCACCGGAAACGCCACGTATTCCTGCACAGGAGTAGATGTTAACGGCTGTATGAATAGTGCCGCCATTTCGGTAAGCGTTGCCTCTTGCGAGAATATAGCTAAATTTCAAGGCCTAAATGGCATTGGTGTTTCGGTGTTTCCGAATCCTACAAAAGGAAAGATCACCATTAAAGACTCTAAAATCGGCACCACTCAAGTGCGTGCCAGGGTGCTGGATCTTCATTCAAAAGTAATCCTCGATCAGATGCTTCAGTTCAACCCTGCAGATCAAACAGCTGAACTAACTATCAGCCAACTCTCAGCAGGAACCTATTTCTTAAAATTGAGTTTTGATAACGACCGCACAGAAGTACTGCGCATCATCAAAGAATAAGTTTGGGGAGTTTAAGGCTCTTTGTGGCAGGGACGACGACCGGGAAGTTTGATGTTAAGGGTAACACCGTAAAAGAAATACCAATCTTTGGTACTAGGATTGCCTCTCATGCTGCCCGGGGCAGGAGTCGTTGATGTGCCCCCATTAGTATCAATTGGAACCATGGTTTCAGGGTTCTTGCCTTTTACATCATCCAAGTAGTCGGTAAAGGTTCTTCTGGGGCCCCACTCTATTCCCAGACCCACTTTTTTTCCAATGTTCCATTTTAGCCCCAAACCAAAAGGAATACTCATTTGAACTCTGGGATAGCTCGTTGTTTGCCCTTCAGTGTATTGACCTCTTAAATAGGTGCCATTGTTGTTTTGGGGATCAAAATAAAACACCCCTAAGCCTCCAAAAATAAACAAGGTGAATTTATACCGGCTGTGACCGATTCGGTATTCCACAAAATTAAATTCGGCGGTGGACTGCAATTCGTATAATTTTGAGGTAAAATTGAGATTTCGCTCCATTTGATCGGGCTGGCCGCTGGCCGCATCGTTGGCACTTATTTGTCCCACATTCAATCCAAACCTGAAGGCAAAACGGTAATTGCTCGAATAGCGAAAGAAAATTCCACCGGCAGGGTGAGAATTTAAAAAATGTGTGCGGGTGTTTAAATCCCCAATATAATAGGATCCTCCTCCGTAAAAACCTAATTCTCCCTGACGGAAATTACGTCTCCTGGTTTGCGCTATTCCCGAAATAAACAGAATGCAGAAAAAATATAAAAGGACCCTTTTTGACAATAGATATTAGAAACGCAAATTTAACCCTAATATTGTGCTCAAATTGCATAAGAATTCATAAAATGAACAAGAGAATTAACGCCTTATCCTGTCAGATCAACAGCCCCGCTGCCCTGGTGGGCTCAGGGCGTAAATACTGCATTGGAATCGTTTTTAACACATGAAACTATGAAGAAAATATTACTCCCCCTGGCATTCCTGAGCCTGATTAACGTAGCAAACTCGCAAGAAGATAGCACGGATCAAATAGACCGCCAAAAGGGAGAGCCGCTTGAAGGCATGGACCTCACCTGGTGGAATGGCGGCGACAGGCGATCGACCCCTACCATGGCCGGCAAGTATTTTACACCTACCGTGATGGTAGATGCCAATTATTCGCATTCGTTTAACGACCCCATCGACAATACCGTTGTGGGATCAACCGCACTGGCCCGAAATAATGAAATGCAGGTGTCGGCAGCGCATTTGGGAGGGGATTTTTATTACAAAGGGGCACGTGGACATATCGTAACACAGTTTGGAACACGATCCACCATTATTGCTCGGAACGATTACAGTGTTTATAAAGGGCAATACCAATTGGATAATGCATACCGCTACCTGTCAGAGGCGAATGCGGGTTATCATTTTAAAGCTCTTTACGGAATCAATGTTGATGCGGGACTTTTTATGTCTTATCTGGGACTCAATTCCTACTATCAATGTGAGAACTGGGAATATCAAGCTTCTTTTACTTCCGATAATACGCCCTGGTTCTTTAGCGGCATTAGGGTGCAAATCTTCGCTACCAAAAAATTAAAAATCGAACCCTGGATCATTAATGGCTGGCAAAGTTATGGCATGTTCAATAAACAACCCGGCGTGGGAGGAAATATCACTTGGTGCCCCAATGAAAATGTAAAGATGCTTACCAATGATTATTATGGAGCCGATGCGGCGGGAATTCCTCAAAGACATAGATTTCACTCAGACAATAGTTTACTCGTGAGGTATTTTAACAGGGCCAAATCGAGGGGAATAAGCAAAATGGCATTTTCGCTTACCGCCGATATTGGTTTTGAAAAAGGTGGTGGAGTTAACGGGTTTACAGATGGCAACTCTACTCAGGGCCCCGCACAGTATTTCGGTAGTGTGATGTTCTATAACCGCACCTGGTTTGCAAAAAATAAATTCGCCTGGACTTTTGGTGGCGGTTATATGACCAATCCCGGTCGTTATCTGGTATTAGTGCCAACGGGGCAGGCAAGTAATCTGCCAAATCCGAATACGCCAACAAGCACGGCCGGAGCCTTCCCTTATTCTGCAAATCCGGGTGATAAGTTTGAAGGATTTGATTGTTCAACGAATGTTGATTGGATGCCGAATCAACACATTTTGTTTCGTTTAGAATATGTACACCGCCAATCAAGTGTAAACTATTTTGCCGGGCATGGCGGTGTTACATCTCCCACCGGTTATTCAACAGCAGCTCTTAGTCCGGGCTGGACACCCGATCTCGTGAAATCGGAAGAGAGAATCATTTTTGCAGTTTTGTTTAGGTTGTAGCGTGGAACAATTGCTTCGCGGCTTAAAAATTACAAACCTCAAAACATTACATTAACTTTGATGGCGCGCATGAAGAGTCATTTGTAACATTTGAATACGTTTTGAATTCATTACCAGAAAGAAAATAATTTTGACCCCTTCCCCCACAAATCAACCCATAGGCGTTTTCGACAGCGGCTTCGGCGGACTCACCGTGCTGAAAGAAATTATCGCAGAATTACCTGACTATGATTATCTGTATTTGGGTGATAATGCCCGTGCACCTTATGGGCCACGTAGTTTTGAAACTGTGTACGAATACACCCTTGAATGTGTGAAACACTTATTTGATAAAGGCTGCCCCCTTGTTGTTCTTGCCTGCAATACTGCCTCGGCAAAAGCGCTGCGTACCATCCAACAAAAAGATCTTCCACTTCTGGCCCCGACTAAACGCGTATTGGGTGTCATCCGTCCCACTACCGAAATCATTGGTAAATACAGTAAAACGGGACATGTGGGTGTTTTAGGAACAAACGGAACCGTGAGTTCAGATTCTTATCCGGTGGAGATCCATCATTTTTATCCTCACCTTCAGGTTCACCAACAGGCCTGCCCCATGTGGGTGCCACTCATCGAGAACAATGAATTTAACAATGCCGGGGCCGAGTATTTTATTAAGAAAGACACGCAGTTATTGATGGCGCAAGATCCTTCCATTGACGCAGTAATTCTGGGATGTACACATTACCCCCTCATTGAAGATCAGATTAGAAAACACCTGGGTTCCAACATCACCCTCATCTCACAAGGAAAAATTGTAGCCAAAAGTTTAAGAGATTATTTGAACCGTCATCCGGAAATGGATGCGCATTGCAGCAAGTCCAAAACAGTTAGATTCTACACGACCGATTTGCCGGAAACATTTGATAAGGCGGCTACGCTGTTTTATGGGAAAGAAGTGAAATCGGAGCATTTGGCTTTGTGAGGCCATTTCTTCGTGTCTCGAATTAGAGATCGAAAGTTATCTTGAGCCCTATCTTTGATGGTAAACCGATAATAGATCAGATCTTGCAGCGCCTTTCTAATCCTCTTCAGCACTAAGCTTTGATTATGATCACTGTTTTTTTCAGCATTTTTTTTAGGTCAGTGCCTCTGATGCCTACTAATTATTTCCGGTTTATATTGAGGCTCCACGAATGCTTATTGGGAATTAATTATGACAGGCGCGGCATTTATCTAATCTAGAAGGAATTTTTGAATTTTACTTTTCGGGATTAATGATTATGGTTCATTTCTTAACTGGAATGACCTGAAAAAAGTATTGAGATAACAAAACTAAATCCCTCAAAAAGCAATTTTACTTCATGATGATGAGCTTGGACCTGAGATTGAGCCCCTTTGTATTGGTTAATTTTACCAAATATACTCCGTTCGAAAAATTACTTAAATCAAGAGTGGTTTTTTCCGGACTTGACGTGGTTTTATAAATGAGTTTTCCGGCACCGTCAAAAACCTCTATGCCTGAGTAAGCATCAGTGCCTTGAAGTTCTACTTTTCCGCCAGTGGGATTTGGCGATAAAATCAATTTCTCTTCCGGCCCATTATCCTTAATCATCACACAGAGTGACGAGGAATACAATTGCTGTATCTCGCATAAGGTAAGGGTCCTGTTCCAAATACCAATATCGTCCAGTTGCCCATTCATAAAAATAGGGCTGCCCGGGACATAGAGCCTTCCAAACGTGACACTATACCCCGTCGCTGTATAGAGCGCAGTGGTGGGATTATAAACTGAGGTGGTTTGGGAAAGCAGTACCGCATCCTGATAAACTTGCACTTGATTTAAGTAGGGCAGGCTAAATTGAAAAACGTAATGGTGCCATTGTCCATTGGCGAATGGAGCCGGCGTGGAATAAGTGATGGCACAATAAGCACCTTCAACGCATGCGCCAATGCTGGAATAATTAAACATACACCCAAATCTGTTACCCTTAGCGTTATCGCCCCAGGAAACACAATTCATTTCCGTGGTACCCTGAGTGGTTTTGGCCCAAAATGAAACTGCCCTTGAGCCGGCCCCCATTATTCCGGCAAAATTAGTGAGGATATAATCGCTGGTGCCGTTAAAGCTGTAAGCCCGGTTGGCAATCCCAAATCTATCGGTGGTTGGGACAGCCCCAAATATAGTGCTTACATAATTATTCAGTGTAATATCATTTGCGTTTCCGGTAAATGGCCAATAGCCCATTAAGCCGGAGGTAGGAACGTAATTTGGGATTTGAGCTCTAAAGCTCATAACCATGCACGAGAGAAGTAAAGATGCAGTAATTGTTTTCATGGGATTTGAGTTTAGATCAAAGGTAATTCAATTTTCCTCTTATGGGATGAAGACTTTACATATTGCTTATTAAGAGTGCCATTGGGAATATTGCTGCACCTATTTATTCGCAAAAGGCCGATCAAAACTCTTAAACCATCTGTCTTTGTTATCTCTTCCCTTCTGCCGCCTTTGCATCCGCTTTTATTTTCGCGTCTTCCAGAATCTTATTGCAGCGCTTGTCACCATCATCTAAAATTGCCTGAGCTTTTTTGTCAACCTCCTTCTTGGCAATTACCGCAGCCCGCTGGGCCGCAACTTTTGCAATAGGGTTAGAGGTTTGCGCCACTGCCTGATCGGCCTGCGCGTAACCTTCCTGGCGCGTTTTATCTGCCAGAGCCTGAGCCTCCGCTTTTATTTGCTCAACTTGTTTTTGCGCATCGGCTAAAATTTTCTGTGCCTCTTCATTTGCCTTGTCGATGGCAGTATTCAATGCTTGTGTGGTAACCGTGCTGATGGCATTTGAACTGGTGGCATCTTTTAATCCTGTTTTAATGGTGGGTTTGGTAACAGTGCCACCCATAAGCACCGTAACATTGATCTTATCTCCCAAAGCAATGTTTGTTCCTGCTTTTTGATTGGCCTGGTTCATTAAGCCCTGAAGAGCCGAATTGGCGGAGCTTCCAAACATGGCGCGTGGAATTTCCATTTTATACGTATAGTCTATCGTTTGATCTAATCCGGTACTGCCGCTGATATTTGTTTTGATATCGTTTACCTTCACATCAAATGGCTCAAGAATAAGTCTGCCACCTTTGATCTGATACTTCGCATTCACATTATCAATGTCCATGTTTTTTAATTGTTCAATTTTTAAGGCTTCACCCAATTTTACAAAAGGCGGAAAGCCTCCCACACTTACTTTATTTGTTTTAAATGCCCCATGTGCATCTACGGCATTGAGATCGGGTTCCATTAAGGCATTCAATGAGGTGTTAAAGTTTTCGATGCTTGCGCTAAACATACCCTTCGCGTATTGGCCTATAGGGGCCAGTTTTTGAATGGTATTAAAAGTGCTAAAGGTTTTTTGAATGTCGAAATTGTCCATCTTCATATTCATGGCCACCGTAGGTTTTTTAATATTGGTGGTTTCGTAATATCCATTGAGGGTGAGCGCTCCTCCAATCACATTCATGTGAAGATCTGTCATATCTACTTTTTGATCGCGCACCACAATGTTTCCTGCCATGTTCTCCAATACCAAATTCGTATACAACATTTTTGCAATGTGAGCATCCAAATTAAAGTCAAAATTAGCCGGCACCGCAGTGGCTTCGGTTGTTGCACTGGCAGCGGCTGCTGTATCGGTTGTAGCGGCAGTAGTCGTTTCCGGACCCATCAATTCGTTCAGATCCATTAAATTACTCGTCAACGCAAAGGATCCTTTGATGAGTTCATCTTTAAATACAAATTGCAATAAATTGTCGATTCTTCCGCTGGCCTTAATATCACTTTTACCCATAAGAGCATCAAATGCAGTGAGCTCCACATATTGTGTGGTGAAATTTAACTTCATGGTATTTAAGAGCACGGTATAAGGAAGAGTTGCAGTTTTATAAACGATCTTATCAATTTCAAAAGAACCACTTGCATTAAATTTATCAAACTCTTTTTTCTCAATGGCGCTCATGTGGCCATCCATACTGATGTTTGCCTTGAGCACGCCACTCATATCATCCCCCTTCTCCATGGGCACAATGTCTTTCACCGAAGCAAGATCTATCACCCCTTTTACATTGGCTTTAATTCCGGGATCAGAGATGGGTGTTTTAATATGTGCTGTAATATCCACAGGATTGCCGGCCATCTCCACATGGAATTTGTGAACGTCGATTAACGTCGCATCCATTACCCCGGTTGGATTTACCACTTTTACATCCACGTTAATATTATTCACCGATTTTGGAAGTGAAGGATATTTGAACATCGCGTTCTCAATCAATAAGTTCAACGCAAATGCGGGCATTTCAGAAGCGTTGTAGCGTCCTTTGGCATAGCCATCCAGCGCGAGTTTACCCGATGTTTGCACCGAGGCAAAGTCTTTGCTGTACACACTTGGAATCAACGATAAAATAGATTTGAATTCGGCTTTATTGGCTTTGAATTTCAGGTCCATATCAATATTGGTATCGGGCATCAATACATACCCGTCAAAACCCATCGACAAGTCGTTCAGACTAAATTCATTTTCTTTAAAAGTGAATTTCATTTTGGGCATATCCATGTCGAGATCCATCTTGGCGGTGGTATGTACCGCATTTAGATAAGTAATACCATCCATTTTATAAGTGGTTTTGGCAATGTCCAATAAATTACTCATCACAAAAATATCTTGTGTGAAGTCGCCTTTTAAAGTATAGTTAAAACTCTCCAGCTTCGAATACATATTCCCCTGCCGATCGTCGTATACAATAAACGCATCCATAATCTTCAGTTCTTTTAGCTTCATGGCAAATTTTGTTGCAGCTGTATCCGTCACTGCGCCTGTTGAATCGGTGCTTGGTTTGGAAATGTCCCAATTGGCCTTCCCGCTTTTTAGTACCACGGCGTTGATGCGCGCTTTGTCAATCACAATTGAATTGATCTTGTATTGATCGCCGCCAATGACACTTTTCAAATCAATATCTGTTTTTAATTCTTTAATAAAAGCAAGGGTGTCTTCTTTAAATTCATCCACACCAATAATACTCACGTTTTGAATTTTAAATCTAAAATCAGGAAAAGAAGAAATCAAACTCAAATCAAAATCTCCAAAGTCAACCTTGGCATTTAAATTAGCATTTGCTTGTTCTTTCACTAGGGCAACGATCTTGCCTTTAAAAATAAAAGGCGCCGCCACTAATAACAAAATGATCACCAATAATGAAATCCCGGTCCATTTCAGGATCCGTGCCACTGTACTTTTTTTTGCTCCTTGAGTTGTCATGAGGTTGGTAATTTTGAGTGTTAAAATTAATAAGAATTACGTCAATTCGAACTGCATTTTGCAGAGACGGTAATAGAGCCCTTTTTCGTTTAATATCAATTCCTGATGTGTACCGGTTTCTTGCACAGTTCCTTCTTGCAACACGATTATTCTATCGGCATTCTTCACGGTTGCCAATCGGTGGGCAATCACCACGCTAGTGCGGCCTTGCATCAGTTTATCAAGGGCTTCCTGCACCAATTGTTCACTTTCACTGTCGAGACTACTGGTGGCCTCATCTAAAATTAAGATGCTTGGGTTCTTTAATACCGCGCGGGCAATGGCAATCCGCTGGCGTTGTCCGCCCGAAAGCTGAATGCCGCGTTCCCCCACAAGGGTATTAAACTTATCGGGAAAAGATTCAATAAAATCATAGGCATTGGCCTGACGGGCTGCTTCGTTGATCTCTTCATCGGTAGCATTGGGCCGACCGTATGCAATATTATCTTTAATGGTGCCTGCAAATAAAATTACATCCTGAGGTACCAAGGCAATTTGTTGACGCAATTCGGTGAGAGAAACACTTTTGCTGTCAATACCATCAATGGTAATAGTGCCGTTGGATGGATCGTAAAATCGTAAAATTAGTGAGGCAATGGTTGTTTTGCCCGAACCACTGGACCCCACAAGAGCAACAGTTTGGCCCGAACCCACTTTAAAGTTTATGTTTTTTAAAACGGTGAAATCGGCACGCGAGGGATAATTAAAGGAGACGCCTTTAAAATCGATCTCACCTTTGGTGTGTTTGGCCTGACCCACCTTTCGGGTGAGGTCGATGCTTTCTACTTCCCCGTCAATGAGTTCAAACACCCTGTCGGTTGCGCCTAGCGCGCGTTGTATGGAGGCGATTTGCTCGGGAAGTCCGCCCAAAGAGGCGGCGACAAATAACGAAAGCATTAAGAACTGTCCAAATTGTTCGCCGGTAAGTTCTTTTTGTAAATACAATTTCACCATTAAATACAAGATGAAAAAAACTGCTCCAAAAATAAAGGCAATCACAAAGGCAAAAAATGTACCTCTAAACAGGCCGTATTTAAATCCAAAAATTCGAATCTCATTTGTTTTATCACTGTACCGTTTTACTTCATAAGCTTCGTTGGTAAATACTTTTACATTCACAATGCCGGTAATGGCTTCTCCCACAATCACACTTAGTTCGGCGATCTTATCTTGAAATTTTTTGCTGTAGAATCGGATTTTTCTTGCGAAGATGAGCGTGATAACAGTTAACGCAGGAATAATAGCCAGAAACCACATCGCGATTTTAAAGGGCGTCAATTTTATCATGAGTATTAAGCCTCCAATGCCAACAATGGTTTGACGGATTAATTCGGCAATATTAAAAGTGAAAGCTTCTGAAATTACATTTACGTCGGTAGCCATGCGGCTGCTTAATTCAGAAGATTGGTTTTTGGTAAAAAAACTCATGGGCATTTGCACAATCTTTTTGAATACGTCGTCCCTCACTCCCTTGAGTATATTTTCGGTGACTTGCGAAAAGAAATAAGTACGCCCGAACGAAAAAACGGATTGAATGACCAGAATGATCAGCAACAGTAAGCCTAAGTCCTGCAGCTGACCCGTAACAATTTCGGCGGGTTGCTCGGTTTTTCCCAAAAAGCTGAATAATGAACCGGCTTTTAGAGGGAATAAGAGGCCCACAGCAGCCGTTCCGATCAAAAAAAACATGCCTACCACAAATTTCCAGCGGTTCTTACCCAAATAGGAAAAAAGACGCAAAGATTTCTTCAGATTCTTAAGATTGAGCTTCGCTTTTGGGAGGTCGCTTTTGTTGGTGGGTCCCGCTCCGGGTGACGATCTTTCGTGTTTTGCCATAGAGGCCACAAAATTAGATGATTAATTCCTTTTTATGTCATTTAAATGTAATTTTGGAGGCCAAAAAAGCCTTTTTCGGGAAATAATATTTGGGGAAACAAAAATTACCCCTATATTTGCACTCCATTTTTAAGAACAAGAACAATTTTAATATAAACGACTATGAAACGTACCTTCCAACCATCGCAACGCAAGAGAAAGAACAAACACGGGTTCAGAGAGCGCATGGCTACAGCAAATGGCCGTCGGGTATTAGCATCGCGTCGTGCAAAAGGTCGCACGCGATTAACTGTGAGCAGCGAAAGCACCCATAAATAGAAATTTCTAACAGATGTGAAGCCGTTTTGGGAAACCCGAACGGTTTTTTTTTGCCCTAAGCCCTGGTTACCTCTTTCAGCACTTCCAGACTCTTTACCTCGTTAAAGCCGGGCACGTGTAGGCGGTAGTATGCCAACAGAATGTCGAGCAACATTTGTCGCTGCGCGGTGCTTATTTTGGTGGTGAGGCTATTGGTTTTGAGAAAGCCCGAAAATACTTCCGAATCGCCCGAACTCAGGCCAAGGGGAAAAGCAAGTTCAAAGTTTGAAAATTTACCTTCACGGCAATCAAAATAGCGGTCTTTGAGATCATAATTATTTTGCGGTTCAAAGCCGAGATAGGTGCACAATTCCAGCATAAAATACAGGTGCAGATTCAGGTACTCGTCTTCGGCCTCGCTCAAGTAACGGATCACGTGTTCAATAAATTCATAAAGATGTGCATTAGGGCCTTGTTCTTTCAATGACTTTATCATCACTTCATTTAAGAATTGTGCGATGCTGAGTTTGATCATGGAGCCCGAGATGCCGGTTGCCGAATAATAACAACTTGCCTCGGTAAGCTGACAAATTTCTTTGTTTTGTTTTAAGATCAATTCCACATCCAACAGATGAAGCACCTGAATGCTGCCCGGGCGAATTTTGGAGGTAAGGCTTTTGCTCACCGAAACGGCCGCAGTGACCAAGCCATGATGAGAAGTAAATAATTTGAGGAGGTATTTATGATCACCGTGTTTAATGGATTGTAGCACGATGGCTTTGTCTGACACCCGCATTAATTCACCACCAGCACTTTTGTTAACGCCTTCAATTCGCCGTTGGTAGAAGAGGCATATATCACGTAAACGCCCGAGACCACGCGGGTTCCGTTTAAGGTGGTAACAGGCCATTCAATCTGGCCGCCGTTGGATTTGACTTCCCACACCAAGTTGCCGCTTTCATCGGTGACCTTCACAATGGAATTATCGACCAACCCCCGCACCAGTACAGTGCCCTGATAGCCGGGTTTCACGGGGTTGGGATAAGCATACACATTGCTGTATTCCTGTTCGCCCGCCACAATAATACTTCTGAACGACTGGAGACAAACATCGGTGCCAATAAACACATCGCCGGTGAGCTCGTCGTAATTAAGATCAATGATGGTGTTTGAATACAAGGAACTATTTTCCTCTGTAAAATGATAAATCTGAGTGATGCCATCGGGACTGAAACAATACACTCCCCCGTTAAGCGTACCTACCCATTTATTGTTTGCACCATCCACCACAATAGAAGTAACCGCTTCCTTGCTCAATAGCAACTCTACGTTTCCATCCTGCACAATTTTGATGGGTTGAGAATCGTAATCGCCTCCGCTAAAAATAGCGCTCGAATTATAGAAAACACTAATTCCTTCATTGGTTCCTATCCATATTCTCCCATCCTGATCTTCGGCATAAGCTCTTACGGAGTTAGATTGAAGATTTCCGGTGCCCGGCGAATTATCAAGTATTTTATAATTAACAGTGGCGGTAGGACTTGAAAATGTGTTTCCTTTCAACTCAGGTTTAAACACTGTGATACCACCGTCACGTTCATGGAGCAGCCACACATATCCGTTTTTGTCCACATAGGTTTTGCGTGTAAAGCTTCCCGAACTAAATTCAAAACTCTGATAAGAGCCATCTTTTTTTATAACTCCCAAATTTACTTTTTGATCGCTATGAGCGAACCACACATTGCCATCCTTATCCATACTTAATCCTTGGCAGCGTGGAAGCCCATCGGCTGCAATGGGCATGCCCGGGGTATTGGAAGGGATATACAGTTTCACTTGTTTATTATCTTTGTAAAGTGCCACGCCGTTGTTCCAGGAACAGACCCACATTTTGCTGACATCTTTTCGGTCAAACAAGACAGAAGTTACGTCTGTCATCGCCTTTCCGTTTTGATCCAAGGTTGGCAAATAGCCCCATTCTTTATTCACGAGAAGATTAATGCCTTCGGTGAGGTAGCGTCCGATACCGGCATTTTCCATCAGCGATGGCGATACGGCCACTTTGCCTTTATACACATCAATGTTTCCTATCGCGCTTCTGTTGGTGCCGTTTCGGGTCACCTTATTTTGAAGAAAATACGGGTATACCCCGTACGTTTGAAACAAACCAAAATGGTAATCGGAGAGCCAGTAGGAAATGTTTCCGGTGTAGTCTTTCCCAATTACGGCATCACGCAAGGTTCCGTAATCAACTTCTCCGTTAAAACTATTTATATGCGTCACAATAGACCCATCCGCCACTTTATTCACTACTAGGCCAAGCATGTCAACCGTAGAAAACATGTCTTGAAAAGTAGGTCCCATTCGAACGATGGTTTGGCCCACCGTTGCCATGGGTTTATATTTTTCCCATAAATTCTGCTCATTCAAAGCATATAGGGTGTCCTTCCCCTTCTTGCTTGCATCAACATTACTGGGAGTGTAAGGCGTTAAGATTCTTCCTGCGGCATTCACAATTCCGGCATAGTGTCCGCGCGGAAGCTGAAGGGTATCGTATTTCCAGTTTTGATAATTATTAAGCGCTTTCGATTTATAGTTTGAGCGGTAGATGCCATTGGGAGTGGCAGCAAAAATAAGGGAGTCGTTGAGTGCCACTTGAAAGATCTCCATATTAGATGCATTTGGCCCGATGATATAGGTGTCTTTGATCTCCATCTTATCGGTATCAAACAATACAATTCCAAAGCCGCACGCCAAATACGCGAGCTGTTTATTAAAGGTAACTTCATTCACCAATTTTTTACCGTTAAGTGCTTTGAGTTTGAAGTCGGGATAATTTTTAATGTTACCATTGCCATCGATCACATCAATATTACAATTGTCGTAGATCACTAACACCTTTTGATCATAGGGATTGCTGCGTAACAAGCGAATACCCACGTCACTGAGTCCGTTTATTTTAGTGATGGCTCTTGGACTCCATTCTTTTTCATCGAAAGTAATGATGCCTGCGTAATTGGAGGCATAAATTTTTGAGCCGGCTTTACACAAGGTATTACTGGAATTAATGCTCAGATGATCTTCCCAGCCTCTGGGACCGATTTGGGCAAAAAGTCCAATAGAACAAAGTGTGAAAACAAAAAAGAGCAGTTTAGTCATATAGCAAGATTCACAAAGAATACTAACGCTAAATTTACTACAATATTACATTCTCAACACAAATAATGGTGCTATATTTGCGGGACATTTGGCTCCGTAGTTCAACTGGATAGAATGACAGATTCCGGTTCTGTTGGTTGGAGGTTCGAATCCTCTCGGGGTCACAGGGTGAATGCAAAATGGCCTACGCGCTAGCGTAGGCTTTTTGATGTGTATCTCTAAGCGAAAAAGCTCGCTTTTGAGCGCAGGGATATACATCAAAAATGACCTCCGTAGGAGGACACATTTTGAATTTGCAACTCGTACTAGAGAGGAACAGCGGAGCTAATCCTCTCGGGGTCACAATGAAGTAGAAAAAGCCTTTCCGTTAATTTGGGAGGGCTTTTGTTTTCCGTTATAAATTCGACATCATTCGCAGATTTAACATATGTTTTTACTTGTTATTACACTAAAAACCCTTAATTTTAGTTGTAAGAAAGAAATGACCCTGCCCTCAAACAAAATTTAGGTTCTACTAATAGAATTAATTTTAAAGCAAAACCACCATGAAACTAAAAAATGCATTTTCACTCATTGCAGTTTGTCTAGTGGCACTCTCCTTTACTTTTTGCAAAAAACCCACTGTAGTTAATCCTTTGATTAGTGATTCAAACGAAGTGCCTCTGCTTCCTGAAAAGCCGGTGGATTACCCTGCTTCGCAAAACGATTACCTGGCGGCATTGGGACGAGTGCTTTTCTACGACAAAGACCTTTCGTCCAATAAAAATATTGCGTGCGGAAGTTGCCACCAGCAGGAGCATGCGTTTTGCGATAATTTACAATTCAGTCCCGGTACCAATAACCTTCATACCAAACGCAATACGCCTTCTATCTTTGCCAGAAACAGCCGTCTTTTTTGGGACGGACGCTCCAATTCTTTGCAGGATTTGGTGTTCAGACCTGTGAGAGATAAAGTGGAAATGAATACACAAGACGTTCCCTTGCTAATTGATCGCATTGCACGAACCGATTACTACGTTCACCTCTTTCCGTATGCGTTTCCAAATGCAAAAAAAATAGACAGCTCCATGATCAAAATGGCGCTTGCCGAATTCCTCAAGAACTTTAATTTCTCTAATAGCAAGTTTAAAATGAGTCAGCAAGGAGCTGCATTTTTGAGCGAATCGGAGACTCTTGGAAAAACCTTGTTTTTTGGGAAAGCCAAATGTTCGCAATGCCATCATGTTGAAAATGATAAGTTCGCTTCTAATACCGGGGGTTACGGCAGTACCAACGAAAGTCATAACATTGGCTTAGATGTTACTAACTCCGATTTAGGTGTCGGAGCCATCTCCCATAATGCAAAAGACGAAGGCGCATTTATGATGCCTGTTCTCCTAAACATTGAATTTACGTCTCCCTATATGCATGACGGCAGGTTTAAAACGCTGGAAGAAGTGGTAGATCATTACGACTCGGGTATAAAAAATAATCCCAATCTTGATTTTATTTTAAGATCAACTAACGGCACGGGCGGCGCACCTCAACAATTAAATTTGAGTGCTGCTGAAAAAAAGAGCCTGGTAGATTTCTTAAAAACGCTAAGTGATCCAACCGTGCTTACCGACGTAAATTATAGTAACCCCTTTGTGCCAAGGTAAATTCCTTGTTCATTCTTCTTAAGAGGTGCTCTATTGAAATGGCTGCGAACATGGCGATTGGATTTCCTGGCAATTTCCATTTGCCGTAACGTCCCCCGCCACAAATTACTCGCCTTTTTTTACCCGCAGGATCTGTAGGATTGTTCAGCAATATCCCCTTCAACACCTATATTTGTATTCTTTATTGAAGAATTTCATTATACAAAATAGAACCTCGTGATCTCCGTTTCAGAAGCCAGGCAATTGATACAGGCAAATACCTCCCTGCTTGAACCCATTTCCACTCCCCTTTATGAGGCAAATGGACGCGTTATGGCAGAAGATCTGGAGTCAACTACTGATGTGCCTCCCTTTGATCAATCGGCCATGGATGGTTACGCCTTTAACTATGCAGACTTCAATGCAAACACTTCTCTTGCTATTATGGGTGAAATTGCCGCCGGAGTTTTTCCTCAACATAAACTGTTGCCCCAAACAGCATTTCGCATTTACACCGGTGCACAAGTGCCCAAAGGATGCGATACCATAGTGATGCAGGAAAAAGTACGGGTAAAAGAAGGTCATATCTATATTGAAGACTCGCAACTGAAAGTGGGCGCAAACATCCGGCTGAAAGGTTCTCAAACAAAAAAAGGTGAGCTGGTATTAAAAGCCGGAACAAGAATTAGCCCGGGAATTGCAGGATTTATGGCGGGACTGGGGGTTTCGCAGGTGATGACGTTCCGCGTACCCAGAGTTGGCATCATTAATACAGGTAAAGAACTCAGCTCCCCCGGTCTGGCGCTTCTTCCCGGTAAAATTTATGAAAGTAATTCCTACAGTTTAAATGCGGCCCTAAGGGAATTACATATCAAGCCCGCCTTTATGGTATGCGTAGATGACGATGAAGCGCAGACCACGAAACTTATTCAAGAACATCTTTCGCACTGCGACGTGATGCTCCTCTCTGGCGGCGTTTCTGTTGGCGATCACGATTATGTTGAACAGTCCTTGAAAAATTGCGGCGTAGAGAAGATCTTTCACAAGGTAAAACAGAAGCCCGGAAAGCCCTTATATTTTGGAAGGAAAGGGAAGCGTCTTTTTTTTGGTTTGCCCGGCAACCCCGCTGCAGTATTAACATGCTATTACGAATACGTAATGCCTAGTCTTCTGCAACTCATGGGCATCCCGGTAAATACGAGGTCAAAAATTCTTCTTCCACTCCGTAAGGCATACAGTAAAAAACCCGGCCTTACACATTTTTTAAAAGGAAAAATTCATGGGCACGAAGTAGAAGTGCTTCCCGCACAAGAATCTTACTTAATGAATTCATTTGCGGCAGCCGACTGTATCATCCAACTTGAGGAAGAAAAAAACGAATTTGAAAGAGGATCACTTGTTGAAGTTCATCCACTATTCCAACCACTACTTATTCAAAAATAAATTTTCACACATCTCGACTACCAATAATGTACCTTTAGTTTATATAAATTGGTTCTTATGTCCGCTTCGCTTTTGCTTTTTTATTTTTTTCTTTTTGTCATCGCCTTTCTTTATTCCACGGTGGGGCACGGCGGGGCAAGCGGCTATCTGGCCTTGATGGCCTTTTTTTCGTTTGTGCCTGAAACCATGCGCTCTACAGCGCTTCTCTTAAATATTGTGGTTTCTTTCATCGCCTTTGTTCAATATTATAGAAACGGTCATTTTGTGTGGACCTTGTTTTGGCCATTTGCCTTGGCATCTGTTCCTGCTGCATTCATTGGGGGTTTAATTACGATCGATGCCGGACTTTATAAAAAGATTCTGGCAGTTCTTTTACTGTTTTCCGTTATCCGGCTTCTGGGAGTTGAATTTCGCGCAAAACACCTCATCGCAAAACAGCAACTTTTGCTTTCATTATTTATCGGTGCTTTAATAGGTCTGTTTTCGGGTTTAATAGGAATTGGCGGAGGAATTATTTTGAGTCCGGTTATTTTACTTCTGCATTGGGCCGACATGAAAAAAACAGCCGCAGTATCGGCTCTTTTTATTTTCGTAAATTCAGTGGCAGGTTTGGGTGGACTTTTTATCCAAGGTTTTGCCTACAAATCAGAAACCGCCCTCATGATCATCATTGCTGTTCTGGGTGGAAGTCTGGGGGCCTACTTTGGGGCGAAGAAATTTGAAAATGCCTTGCTTAATAAATTTTTAGCTTTGGTACTGATTCTCGCGTCGGTAAAATTACTCTTTACATAAATGACTGGAAATACTCATAAGAAAATAAACGGATACATTCTGGCGGGAGGAAGAAGTTCGCGCATGGGAAGCGATAAAGGGCTGCTTGAATTTAAAGGCAAAGCCATTATCGAACACGTGATCGCACAACTTAGGCCCACAGTCAATAACTTGGTGATTGTGGCAAACAATTCCAATTACAATGTCTTTGGTTATCCGGTAATCTGCGACCAAATCAAAGATGCGGGTCCGGCCGGAGGTATTCACGCGGCATTGGCCCACAGTGACGCCGAAAGTAATTTTATAGTTAGTTGCGACATGCCCTTTGTGACCACGGATGCAATTGAGTATCTAATTGAACAGTCACACCATTCACAGATCACCGTTCCGCTTTTCAAAGATAAATTAGAACCCCTTTTTGGAATTTACGACACAGCATGTGCTCCTGAATGGCAGAACTTGATCAAAAAAAATATTTTTAAACTTCAGCTTCTTATTGATCATTTTAAAACCAATACGCTCCGAGTGGATGAAAATTCGCTTTTTAATGAAAAATTATTTACCAATATCAATACGAAATACGATTTGAATAAGGCACTAAATATAGCACAGCATGGCAATTGAAGTATTACTATTCGGACAGCTTAGCGAGATTACCGGAGCAGACAAATTAACTGTCACAAAAGCGAGTAGCACTGTGGAATTAGTGCAAGTACTGCACAAACAATTTCCTAACTTAGCGTTGGCAAATTACAAACTGGCGGTGAATAAAGTTTTGACAGAAGGTAATACGGTATTAAAAGACGCAGATGTGGTGGCCTTATTGCCTCCTTTTTCGGGAGGATAGATGTTGAGATGAAAATAGTTTTTGAATGAGTGCACAGGATAAATACGCGCGCTATCAACGACAAATTCAATTAAAGGAATTTGGTAAAGGCGCGCAGGATAAATTATTGAATGCAAAAGTGCTGGTGATCGGTGCCGGCGGCCTTGGTTGTCCCGCCTTACAGTACCTAGCCGCTGCAGGAATAGGGAGAATTGGCATCGTCGATTTCGACCGGGTGGAATTGTCCAATCTCCACAGGCAGATTTTGTACACCATCGACGATATCGGTCTATTTAAGGCAGAAATAGCCGCCAAAAAACTGAGATTATTAAATCCCGAGATTTCAATAGATGCCTACCAATACGCCATTAACACAAATAATGCATTGGAGCTCATTTCAAATTACGATTTGGTGATAGACGGTTCTGATAATTTTCCCACACGCTACCTCGTCAATGATGCCTGCGTTATTTTGAACAAACCCATGGTTTACGGCGCTGTAGTGCGATTTGAAGGACAAGTGGGAGTGTTTAATCTCGAAACGAAGGACACCAAACAAAAAGCAAATTACCGTGATCTTTTTCCATTGCCCCCTGATTCAGGTTCTATTCCCTCCTGCAACGAAGCCGGCGTTTTGGGTGTAATACCCGGCATCATTGGCACCATGCAGGCTACCGAGGCCATCAAAATCATAACAAGGATTGGAAATCCCCTCAGCAATAAAATTGTGAGTTACAACGCACTCAACAATTCATTTTATGACTTTGAAATAAGGCCGGCCATGCTGACAAAAGTAGAATTTCCAAAAAACAAACCGGAGTTTTTAGCATTTGATTATGCCTTACACTGTGATCCTTCAGCAGGCAGGCATCAGATCTCAGTGCTAGATTTTAATGCCTTGAGAAGCCGCGAACCTCTTAATATCATTGACGTACGAGAGTATGGTGAAATTCCGGGAGTACATGAATTTGAACATGTAAAGATCCCTTTTAGTATATTTAAGGAAGAGATGAAGCGCCTTACGCCTGAACGAACTTTTATTGTATTTTGTACTTCCGGAAAACGAAGTGCACAAGCAGTTCAAATCTTAAAGAATACCTTTGCGACGTGCACCGCCTATAGTTTAGAAGGTGGGATTGAAAATTGGAAAAAGAACTCAGATCTATAAGAACAATGGCGGAAAAGAAAAAACAAACGGTACTGATGCAGGGGCCCATCCCGGCTTCCTTTATCGCCAATAGCATTGCCAAACACAGCAGCAAAACAAACATTGGCGCCCATTCCATATTTTTGGGTCAGGTAAGAACTGATGTGGTAGAAAATAAAACAGTACTTGCTATTGAGTATTCAGCTTATGCTGAGATGGCGGAGGAAAAATTTTACCACATTCGTGAATCCGCCTTTAAAAAATACGATCTCATCTGCATGCATATCTATCACAGTGTTGGTGTTGTGAAGGCCGGCGAAATGAGTCTTTTTGTTTTTGTATCATCGGCGCACCGCGCTGCTGCCTTTGAGGCCTGCCGCGAAATTGTAGAACAAATTAAAAAAGAGGTTCCTGTTTGGGGAAAGGAAATGTTTGAGGACGAGACGCATGTGTGGAAAACAAATACCTAGCTCTTTCCTTCAAGAATGAAGAGAAGCCAATAAACCAAATTTAAAACCTTGTTCACTTGTGAAGGCGTTAAAAAATGAATATTAATTTTATAGTATAAATTTTCGAACACAGAATATGGTTGATATAACTTTTAAATCCAATACACTTCGCATAGCCACCGCGCAAGCAATTGTTTCGGTGAGCAAACAAGAAACCATTGATGCCCTTGTAAATAAAACGGTACCAAAAGGCGAGGTATTTGAAATGGCGAAAACAGCAGGTTTATTTGCCGTAAAACGTACCAGCGAGATGATCCCCGATTGTCACCCCTTGCCCATTGAATACACGGCCGTAAGTTATGAAATCAAAGGTTTGCAGATCTTCATCAATATGGAAGTGCGCACTGTATATAAAACAGGCGTGGAAGTAGAAGCCATGCACGGGGTCTCGGTAGTGGCACTCACCATGTACGATATGTTGAAACCCATTGATAAAGGCATTGAGATAAGCTCTATAAAATTACTTGCAAAAAAAGGTGGCAAATCAGATTATAAAGATGCGCTTCCGAAAGGTCTTAAAGCGGCCGTGGTGGTATGTTCAGACACTATTTCTGCCGGCAAAAAAGAAGACAAGGCCGGCAAAACAATCATTAAAAAACTAGAAGCCTTTGCCATTTCTATTTCAGATTATTCTGTAATTCCTGATGAAATCAAAGACATCCAAAACAAGGTAAATGCTCTTTACGAATTAAAAACTGACTTGATTATTTTCACCGGTGGCACCGGACTTTCACGTCGTGACGTAACTCCGGAGGCTATTCGTCCGATGTTTGACCGTGAAATTCCGGGCATTATGGAGGCAGCCAGAAGTTATGGGCAAAACCGAACGCCTTATGCCATGCTCTCTCGAAGTGTGGCCGGCATGAAGGGCAATACTCTTATTCTCGCTGTACCTGGTTCTACCAAGGGCGCCGCTGAAACCATGGACGCTTTGTTTCCCTCTATCCTCCATATTTTTGCGGTGATGGAAGGGGCGGAGCATAAGTAGATCGCGGAAATCAATACCTAGAAAGTTAATTGGAAAGATTCAATTTCTTAATTATTGTTTCGGTATTCATTTCAATAATTACTTGATACAATCCAGAACTGCATGAGCTAAGGTCAATACTAAATTCTCCTATGTTATCGTTTACCTGATATGTCTTAGACATGATCTTTTGTCCAATTTGGTTCACAACCGTTACGTGTACCTGTTCAGATCCCTGTTCAAGAATCTTCAAAGTGAATATTCCACTTCCCGGATTTGGGTAAAGATCTACATTCTGTGTCGATAACCTCGTGTTTGAAATTCCGACGCTATTTTTTTGCGAAAGATTTATATTGTCAATATATAAACGATTTCCGGTGCCCGAAATAGCGACAAATTTAAGGGCAACTGTAGCATTATTCAACATATTGAGAGGAACTGTTTCTGTGCGCCATTGGTATTTTGAACTTGGTACAAAATTTCCGAGTGAATCGAGGGCTGTTGCTAATTGCTGACCGTACTTTGAATAGCAAGAAAACCAGGATAAACCACAATCGGTTGATGCATAAACTTTTAGAGAATCAAAGGTGACATGTTTTAAATCTAAGCCATAAGAGAGATCAAAAGTTAAACTGGGAGTGCTTGCACCTAATAAATTTACAGAGGGCAAAAAAAGTTCTCTCGTTTTTCCCAATTGAACATTATTTAAGGTAACTCCACAACACTCTGACGAGAGTTGGTAGCCGCCACAACCATTTATTTTTACCCAATTTACCGAACTATTGCCGGCAGATATACCTAGCGACCAATTGAGAGGGGGAAAGACGCCGGCAAAACCTTCCACCACAGGATTCCCCTGAAAATTCTGAAACACATGAATGGTGGAAATTGTTTGATTATTTCCCGGGTAATAATCCCCATTGTTTATATTGCTAATGTTAAAGCCGAGCGTATGCGGGCCTTGAGTTATCGATTGCGACCATACTGGAACTAGGGCCGAGTCTCCTGCAAAAATATTACACGTTACTGATACAGGAGCCACTATGTTGTTATCAACGCTTGGAACAATGGTCATATTGGTAATTGTATTGAGTCCTTTATTTTTCACCCATAAATTAGTTGAGAAGGAGCTGCAATAATTACCTGTCGGCACCCCGCGGAGCGCTTCTGCATCGTTAAGAACTTCACTGGTTTTTTCAACTAATGTGGTTTGCCAGATTTTTTTATCGCCGTCGTCCTGAATGAACACAACAAATGCCACCTCATTTAAGCTTCTCACGTAGGAAGGCAGAGGACAATTCAGAAGAAAAGATTGACCTTGTCCAGATATCCAATTCGCACTCATGGGGGTGCCCGCTTGCAGTGTTGGAAAAGAACGAATGGCTACGTTGTAAAAGTCTTTTTCGCCGTTGGTACCGGGTTGTATTGGAAAATGAATCTCCCTTTCAATCATCACCACGCGGCAAATTAAATTTCCAACAGCCGTGAAACTTGATGAAGAAAATATAATCATATTCAGGTTTATGGAACTGTATGTGGCATCCCAAGTACGATTAGTGTAAATGGAAAATGGAGTGGTATACGATTGAGCGGTAGCAATTACCGTATTGGTCATATTCGCTGTATGATCACTAAGAGCGCCAAACACTATAGAGCTTTGCCCGTCGAGCCTGCCATTGGGAACTGAATTGATATTATATCCATAACCAAGAGGGTTTTGCTTCCAGCGCCAATCATTTTCTATCTTATTCGTTTGATAAAGGGACCAGGTATTGCTGGGTGCTGAAGGAATTGGAGTGTGCCAGCTGATTCCTACTGCTTTGGAGGTATTGGTGGGAGCGGTGAGTAAAGTGTGTAACAGAATATTCGAAGGATAGCAGGGCGGACAAGTTTCACCACAAAATGATTCATAGAGTGACATCCGCGTTGACTGCGAAATCGACTGAAAACACAAAAAAAACAAACTTAGGCCCAGTTGGAATTTTAACATGAGAATAAATTGTTAGCGGGTTAAAATCGTGAGTAACTAAAAGTAAGCAATTATTGAGATTAAGTTCAAATTAAAATGTTAAAATTGAGTCTTGCCGTATAGTGAAGGTAAATATGCTCGTTTAAGGGCTTGTTTGATAGACAATTAACTTTCTGCAGGTGCAAGTTTATTCCCCGATAGGTTTCTTCATGTAGAAGCGATAAGACAAACCGCTGGTAATAAAATACTGGGTGCCTATTTGCACGCCATTTAAATACTGGTATACTGGCAGGTTCGCCAAAGCAAAAATAGTAAGAGCTTTTTTTGAATAACTTAACTGGGGCACCAGATACACCGTTTTTCCGCCTGTAGATTGTGTATACACATTATAACTGGCAACCAAATCTACATTTTTTGCCGCCTGCATTTTGGCAATGTGCTCTCCCTTTAATTGCAGGGTTACCCCCCAGTGTTTCAAATACGTTTTACTCACAAAAACACTCATGCTGGCATAATCGCCAAACTTCTCACCTAAAGAATTCCAGCCTTTTCTGATGTAGAGGGCATTTCCAAAAACACGGAAATTCTTCTGCGTATAATTGCGCGAGAGGAATGTATAAAAAATATAATCATTGGATCCATTGGTGGGTTGAACGGTAGGGGGCGAGGTAGTATAATATTTTTGGGCGGTTGTGGGATCTATATATGACACCGTTGAGTCATTGTGTTTTCCCAGGGGAATTTTATACCCAAGACCAACCGTCCATTCCGTGCGATGAGTTTCCGTTGTACGATTAATGATATCGTAACGCGGAAATAAAATTAAATCTGCAATGCCGGATGAACTAATCGTGTCACGGTGCTCCAGACTGATCAGTGATTTATTAATAAAATAGCCTGTTTCAACCGACATGGTAAGGTCTTTGGTTATGCCATAAGCCACCCTGAAGTAAAGATAATTACTGTACAACTTGTCGAAGAGTTTTGCTGTGTCTTTGTCTCCGGAATAAAATTTGTCTGACTGCAAATACTGGTGATTCACCATTACCTCCATTTGTCTATCAAGCAAAACCCCCTGTGAGGCCCCACCTGCAATTGGACTTCCCCCGCCACCGGAACAGCAACCCTGGGAAAAAATGAAACCTGGAATTCCAAAAACAAAAAAACAAAGGGGAAGGATACGTGCCGACTTCATGAATTTCTCTTGCCTTTAAGGAGTTGAGATTAATAGATTATTTTACTGTTGGATCGCAAATTTTAAAAGTGTTTTTTCGTCACCTATATTTAGACTTAGAAAATAAATTCCATTTATTGAAATGTCGTCAAGTGAAATATCATACGTGTTTGTTCCGTTTTGCGGAGATTCCGCCAAAATAGACTTGACGGTTATTCCCAATTCATTGATGATCTCTATACTGATTGGCGAAATCTGTGAGAGCTCAAAATTAATATGAATTAAATTATTAGAGGGATTGGGAAATAAGCGAGCACCATTTGCTAAGGATCCCAGAGCTTTTAATCCTGTTACCGTACTTGAATTGGCCGCAATGGCTGCGTCAATCGACTGCTTGAGCAAATTGACATCCAATACATCGCGCTGATTTCCGTAAACCAGATGGTTCTTGCCGGATAGCACAACTATGTGCGGCATACCCGTGGCACCGTAACCGGTTTCATTTACACCTGCATCAGAAAATTTGGTGGCATTGGCAATCCCATTCGTAGTAGCCCAACTGCCAAGTGTAGCACAGGTGGTGTTTGCCAAATCGTCTGCCAAATAATATTTCACTTCGGGGTGTGATGCAGTATACGTTTTTACTGTGTTTCCTGCTCCAATGGCAGGTCCAATGCACACAGCGCAGGGCATCACCCATACCAAAACAATAATTTTGCCGGCATCCAATTCAGTAAAAAGATCATGATTGTTGCCCGCACAATCGTTGGCATTGAAATTCACTGCAGTTTGACTGTTTAATGAAAATAGTCCGAAAATAAAGGCCATTCCCACTGCTACTATCTTTTTCATTCCTGTTATGTTTAATGATGATCTATCTAATGCCAAACAAATTCAAACCGAAATCATCTGCCATCTTCCTTGTCGCTGATTTCAAAATACCTTCCTCAATCAAAAATAGGAAAATTGAATTTATGCAAATATGATTTGAGTCAGGTTTTTTAGGGATTTAAGTCGTCTTTTAGAGTCTTTGGAGAATCTTGTGTCCCGGATAGGTAAGAAAATAACTTCCCTGAGAAAACATAGCGTTGACATATAAACAGGCTTTTTCTCTCTCCGTGACCGATTTTTTTAAGAAATGTGATACGATTATTTCAGAATACGAGTCAAATTCTGATTCTAATGTGCTGATTTTAGAAAATTAGAGAAGTGGAATTTTTGAGATTTAACGGTATTCTGAAAAAACGGCGCAAGCAATACCTTGGCAATATGTGCATGACCTAAGTCATTGTCATTGTTCGTATGATTGATGTATTTTGTATTGAAAGAATTTTTTCTGTAAAAAATATAATTATATAATCTAAAAAAATAATCATGAAAACAAAGATCAATATGTTCGCAGTGCTTCTACTCACCTTTTTTATTGTGGAAGCATGCATGAAAAAACCAATGGCGTGCTGTGAGGTTCCGGCAACTGGCACACACGGGCAGCCAGTACCTTTTAGTAGCAGTTGCAGTATGAATGCGAACAAGTATGAATGGGATTTTGGTGATGGTTCAGCTACATCTACGGAAGCGAGTTGTACACATGTGTATAATTCTGCCGGCACTTATACGGTAAAACTAATGACAATGGATAAGAAAGGGAAGAACATGGATAATGCCTCACAATCCATAAGTATTAATTAATTCGTTGGAATATGAAAAAGGTTTTAATTCTGACAGCAATTTTTCTTGCTTCCGGTTTTAAAATGATGCAAAGCGGTATTGCCGGCGAGTGGAAAGCCCCTGAATGCACAAATAAGGACATAAACCCGCTAAAGGGAGATGTTATGGCTACGGCAGAAGGAAAAAAAACCTTCTACAAATTATGTGCCGTTTGTCACGGTGAAAAAGGAAAAGGAGACGGCATAGGAGGGTTAGCGCTCAGTCCGAAGCCGCGAAATTTTACTCTGCCGGTTACGCAGCAACAAACGGATGGTGCATTATTCTGGAAAATGACCGAGGGCCGCGCCCCTATGGCAAGCTACAAAGCCACACTCACGGTCACACAAAGGTGGCAACTGGTGAATTTTATACGAACATTCAAAAAGTAATACTATGAATTTTAATCGTTTTATTTTGATTTGGCTGCTGCTGGGTCTAAGCAAAAGTTATGCCCAGGACAGTATTCAAAGTCAGTTAGATGCGGTAAAAAGTGAAATCACTGATTTGAAGAAAATAGAAAAATCACATTTTATGATAAGGGGGTTTACTCAATTCGGACTGGATGCGTCTTCCGAAGATTTAAGTTTTAATATGACTTCCTTTAACCCCATTATTTTATGGCGACACGGCGATCGTTTTCTATTTGAAAGTGAGTTAGAAATGGAATATATGTCCAATATCTTCAGTCTTAATCTCGGGTATGCAAGTGCATCCTATTTGGTTACAAAAGGCCTGGTAATAAAAGGAGGAAAGATCCTAATTCCATTTGGAACCTTTGGTGAAAAATTCCATCCTTCCTGGTCCAATAAGCTGGCTTCGGCTCCGCTAGGTTTTGGCCACGACGGCATGGTTCCAATGGCTGATGTTGGAGTTGAAGTAAAAGGTGGTGTTCAGGTTGGAAGTGCAAAATTAAGTTATGCCGCATATGCCGTTAATGGGCCAAGGATTAAAGACGGCACGGAAGAACCCACTGAGGCTGGAATGCTGTCGTTTGAAAACATGAATGACAATAATCGAAATAAGGCATTTGGAGCCAGGCTCGGTATATTACCTTTGCAAAATTCTTCCCTTGAATTAGGCGGATCCGTCTACTATGCGTTGCCGGGTTCGTTTAAGTCTCCCTTTGCGGGCGATCCAAAATTAAAGGATCTCAATTATAACAACGTAACAGCTCTGCTAACAGCATTAGATTTGTGTTTTGTCAAAATTATCCAGCCGCTAAGCGGGGTATTGGACATAAAGGGCCAATACAATGTTTCAAAAATTAGCAACGCGACCTACTTCAATCCTTCAGACACTGCACGTTATACCTTTCAGAACAACGCAAGTTCATACTATATACAAGTGGCCTTCAGACCCTCCCTGCTAGATAATAAGGTACTAAAAAATTTCGAATTGGTAGGAAGATATAGTGTTTATAATACACCAAAAAAATCTCTTTGGGAAAGTGAACAATCACAAATACAGTTTGGATTAGACTATTGGTTTACATGGAGAACCGTTATTAAAGTGAGTTACCAAATAAATAACGGTACGATGGGTGGATCAGGAATGTCATCGATGGCAGGCATGGCAGGGATGTCGGCAAACGTCATTCTTTTTCATATAGCTACGGGATTTTAAACTTAAAGTATCAAACCATGAAAAAATTTATTATACCCTCCATCTTCGTTTTTACGCTTTTTGTATGTATGCTGTTTTTTCAAAATTGTACTGCCTCCAAAGAAGCTATTGCCAATAAATCAGGCGCTCAGCTCTGGGGCGAAAATTGTTTGCGCTGCCATAACACGCCTTCTCCTACGGATTTTAATGATACGCAATGGAAAACAATTGGCTTGCACATGCAAGACAGAGCAAATCTTACAAAAGATGAAGCAGATAAAATTGTTACATTTTTGCAATCTGCAAATTAAGCCCTCCGATATAGTTGACAATTCGCCAATCACATTTTCATATCTTTCATATCATGCCCTTCCATTGGACTTGCTCCTTTTTTTAAATGATATTCACTGTTAATCAAGTACGCCCCCGAAATCACCACTCTTTCTCCTACTCTTAAACCTTCTTTGACCTCAATTTGTCTGCTATTCTGAATGCCAACAACAACCATGCGACTTTCAAAAGTACTATCAGCATTTTGAACCCAGACCGTATTTCCCTGCGCCTCTTGCAAAACTGCATCTATTGGAAGTACTATTGCCTGCTTTTGAGCACTTGAGAGCAGAATTGAGGAGAGCATTCCGGGAACAATGGCGAGATCTTCATTACTCAGTTGAATTCTCACCAGATTGACTTTGCTTTCTTGCTGTAACTCCGGACTTATAAAATCAATTTTACTTCTTTTTGCAATCGAAGGAAGGGCTTCAAATTCTACGATGGCCTCTTGATTTTCGTGAATACCTTTTATTTCAGAGGAGTATAATTGCGCTTCGATCCACACCGACTTCAATGAATTGATTTTAAATAAACTCTGCCCCTGCGCCACATAGTCACCCTCCTTTGCAAGCACCTCTATTATGTACCCATGCTCAGGGCTGAAAAAGGGAGTGACAATCGGGACCTTGTTTTCTTTTGCCAGCTTTTCAATTTGCGCCTCATTCATCCCCCAAAGGAGTAATTTTTGTTTAGCTGATTGTAAGAGTTGAATGTAATCAATGGCCTTGTCTCTAAATTGTGCTACTCTTTGATTAGCAATCAGATAATCCTTTTGTGCGGCACTAAGCTCTTCGCTATACATTTCGTAAATCAAATCACCTTGCTTGATATACTCTCCCGTACTTTTAAATTTCAATTTGTCAATTCTACCCATCAGCCGGGCACTGATTACTGAAGTCTCGTTTTCATCCAGTACCACTTTGGCAGTATACCGCTTTTCATCAACAAGACTGATGAGTTTGATGGTGTCAACAACGATATTTGCCAACTTAAGTTGCGAATCACTAAACCGAAGTGTGTTCTTATTTTCTTTTCTAACTTCTACGCGGGTGAGTTCCATCTTGCAGATGGGACATTTGCCGGGCTTCTTTTCCATGACCTGCGGATCCATCGAGCATGTGTAAAAAATGTTCTCTTCAATAGAATCCCCTGCCCCCTTTGTTTTGCAGGAAATCTGAACAATGCCACTCAGGAACGAAAATAGAATTACTGATGCAATATATTTCATTTTCTTATTGTTTTATAAAACTTTCACTATCCATTAAGAATTCTGCATTCGCCGCAACCCGGTCATCTTTATTGAGACCCTCTCTAATCTCAACCATATCAGCGGAAACCTGACCGATGTGGATTCGTTTCACTTTCAATAAATTTTTAGAGGTCACTTGGAACACCACTTTTTCAATACCAAGATCAATAATAGCTTCCTTTTTAAGCCACAATG
Source organism: bacterium (assembly GCA_029945625.1). Taxonomy (GTDB): domain Bacteria; phylum Bacteroidota; class Bacteroidia; order B-17B0; family Aurantibacillaceae; genus Aurantibacillus. The sequence continues at coordinate 13,839 of JAQSCW010000050.1, read as the reverse complement.
CCGATTTCTGTCTGCTCACTATTTCAGATTTAACAAGTGCTCCAATTTTGATTTCGCCCCCTTTATTCTCAAGAATGACTCTTGCCGTCAGATAGGCTTCTGATTCGGTAAATATTGGCAAGATTTGATCAACAGTGGAAACAATAGAGTGAGTTGACCCATCCACGTATACAGTAACATCATTTCCCTTTCTAATAACGTTGAGCCCGGCATTAAATAGTTTTAGTTCTGCCCAAACAGTTTTATTAGATATTACTTTAAACACCGTGCTGCCTTTTTCTAGGTATTGCCCTTCTTTGGTGAGAAGATCTTTATTCCCGGGGTTTGATGGAAGGGTGCTTTGCCCTCCCATTTCTTTATCAGCCCGTGTAGCCATTTTTCTACCTTGACTTTCTTCGATAATGTAACCGGAAACTTGACTATATACAGGCATCTTATATTGGACCAATTTAAGAGCGGCAACTTGTGCTATTTGATTTTCAACCATACCCATGAGTTCTAACTTTTTTTTAGCAGCATCAATAAGAGTCTGATTATCTTTATCGTTTTTAAGTATAAAAATAAAATCTTGTTGCGCAGTCACTAATTCAGGACTGTAAATCTCAAAAATAACTTGGCCCTTTTCTATTTTTTGGAAATTGTATTTGATATAAAGTTTTTCTATCCTTCCTTCATAACGCGATGAAATAGAATAAACATTTTGCATATCATAACTAATGTACCCATTGGCCCTAAAAGTGACCGGTAATTCTAATTGCTCGGGACTAACCGTCTTAATTTCTGAAATCACAAATTCGTCGGTAGGTTTTATCAGATCATCAATTTGCAATTGAAGAATTGTATTGGAGGGAGACGGAATTTCCACAAGAAACATATGACAAATAGGGCACCTGCCCGGCTCTGAACGTATAATTTCGGGATGCATGGGACAAGTATAGGTTTTCCCTTTTCCGTCAATTATTTGTTCGCGTTCTTTTGCGCTATCTTTCCCCGAATCTGTGCAAGAAACAAAATTCAGGATCACTGAAAGAAAAACAAGGATAAGCCTAGCGGCGTTCAATTTCTTTTTCATATTCAGTTTGTAGCGTTAAGAGTTGTTCCAACTGATCAAGGTAAGCGAGCTGATTCATTTTTAGCATTTGAATCGCATCGAGCACCATAAATAGGTCTTCCGTGTTTTGTTCATACGACAGTAAAAGTACCTGATAGTTCTTACGCAAAGCCGGCAATATACTCTTTTCATATAGGATCAATTGCTGTTTTTGAAAACCTATTTTAATTTTTAAGGCCTGTAATTGGCCGTTAGCTTCATTCACAATACTTTGCTTTTGGCTTTGCAGGGCCTGCATTTCATAACCTAAGCCAGTTACCGACGATTTGTACATCTTGCTCGACCAGGGAGCAATAGGAATAGTGATCATACCCATCAACGAAAACAATTGAGGCTGATTACCAAAAGTAAACATGTGATCATACTTCAATCCAAAATCAGGGAGTCGCTTAGCATCCTCGAACTTTTGTTTGGCTTTTAGAGAAGTGATGGTATTATCAATGGCTTTCAAGTCACTTCGCTGAGTTGAGATCATCGTGGTGTCAGCTAAATCCAATTCGTAATTTTTAATAACATATGAAGTATCCGGATTCATGGCCGCAGTTTTATTTCTGTTCATCAGAGTATTTAGCATCACTTCTTTTTGATTCGCTTCGTTACGAATCATTAGGAGCATAGATTGAATTTCTGCCAACTGCGCCTTTCCCTTGTAAATGCTTCCCAATTTTTCCTGATTATACGGGTATCTCAATTCGGTGGTTTGAATCACAAATTTTAACAGGGTTTCCGATTCGCTAAGTACTTTTTGTTTTTTCAGGAGGACCACTAGTTCGTAATAACTCGTTTTTGCATCAGCAAACAATTTGTTTCGAACAAACAATTTATTTTGAGTTTCCACAGTGCTCATGCTTTCCATGTAAGTTTTGTTAGCATTGAGTTTTCCTGCGTTGGGAATCATTTGTTGAACTGAAATCATGTACGAGCCCATTCCCGAACTATACATAGAAGGGTCAGGTTGCCACATACTCCTATTGTAGGGTGTCATAAAAAATCCTGTAGCCACTTGTGGTGCGTCCCAGCTTTTCGCTCCCGTGGCATACGAATTCATGGCCTTAATCTGCGCATCGAACATTTTTATTTCCGGATTTCTGCTTTCAATGGCCGCAAGAACACTATCCAGCGGCAATATCTGTGCAAACACTGAACTCAAAAAAAGAGGGCTAATCAGGAACAAGGTAAGTTGACTTCGTTTTGCAAGCTTCATCTTATTATTTCTTAGATTAAATCAATTTTTCCATTCCGTTTTAATTCTTGTTGTTTTTGTATTTCAAAAACTACAGGAGTTACAAATAATACATAGATCGTAGAGGTAATAAGTCCACCTATCAGGGGAATAGTAATGGGCAACATGACATCACTTCCCACCCCTTTTGCCCAAAGAATGGGTATAAGGCCAAATAATGAAACGCACACCGTCATTAATTTGGGCCGGAGCCTTTTTGCTGCGCCTTCTATTACGTACTCCCTAATATTGGCATTACTGATAGTATCAATTGAATTCCCACGTAAGTCAACTAGTTCCCGCATAGCCTGGTTTAGGTATATGGTCATCAGCATGGCTGTTTCAATGGCAATCCCAAAAAGAGCAATGAATCCTACTGCAACGGCCACGGAAAGATTTACACCGTAAAAATACACCATGAATACTCCGCCAATTAATGCAAAAGGCACGGTGATCATGGTAATAAGCGCCTCCTTGAGGGAATGATAAGTAAAATAAAGGACCATGAGAATAATGATGATCACAATTGGCAAGATCATGAGTAAGGTGTGATTTGCGCGGATCTGATTTTCATATTGGCCGCTCCATTCAATATAATAGCCCTTAGGCAATTTTTTCATCAACTTGTCCAACTTGCTCCGCGCATCGGCAACAGTTCCGCCCAGATCTCGTTCTCTCACATTAAACAATACGGTGCCGCGTAACATGGCGTTTTCGGAGTTGATCATTGGCGGCCCTTCAGAGATCACGATGTCTGCAACAGATGACAAGGGGATAGTACCGAATTTGAGTGTTTGAATTTGCAGTCGCTCTAATTTAGAGAGATCGTTCCTGAAATCTTGACCGTAACGGGCATTTATTTTGAAACGTTGCCTGCCTTCTATGGTTGTACCAATATTCATCCCGCCTAAAGCACTTTCAACAACCATGTTCACATCATCAACGCTTAATCCGTACCGAGCAATCTCGTCTCTGTTGATTTTCACATCAAGGTATTTTCCGCCGGTAATCGGCTCCACGTATAAGTCCTTAACCCCATCAATACCGACCAATTGTTTTTTTATTCTTTCAGCCAGTTGATAGATAGTGTCAATCTGTTGTCCGTATACTTTAATACCCACATCAGTTCTGATTCCGGTTGAAAGCATATTGATGCGATTAATAATTGGCTGCGTAAAGCCATTAATGACACCGGGAATCTGCAATTTTGAATTAAGCTCATTTACAATATCATTTTTTGAAAGACCCTTGCGCCACGTTGATTTTGGTTTCAGTAAAACGATGGTCTCGATCATACTGATGGGTGAGTTATCAGTGGCCGTGCTGGCCCTACCGGCCTTACCGAGCACATTTTCGACTTCGGGAACAGCTTTTATGAGATTATCCTGCACTTGAAGGATCCGCTTTACTTCCGAATTAGAAACATCGGGAAGTGTAACGGGCATAAATAAAATAGAACCCTCATCCAAAGGTGGCATAAATTCGGTGCCGAGTCCCATCATAATAGGAACACTTAGCGCAAGAGCGATGATATTGATACCGATGGTTGTTTTGCGCCAGTTTAAACACCATACTAGAATTGGTGTGTAGAACTTTTCAAGAATGCGGGTCACGGGATTTTGATTTTCGGGTTTCAACCTTCCCTTCAAGAAAAAGGAAATTAAAACCGGTGCAAGGGTGATGGCGAGAACTGCATCGACCAAAAGAATAAATGTTTTTGTCCAAGCCAACGGTGAAAATAATTTTCCTTCCATCCCCGTGAGCATGAACACAGGTAAAAAGGAAGCGATGACAACCAGAGTTGAAAAGAAAACGCCGGGACCAACCTGATTGGATGATTCTTCAATGATTCTTAAATGATCTGCCTTTTCTATTTTAGTGTTCTTGTTTTTTTCCGACAAATGTCGATAGGCATTTTCTACCATCACAATGCCATCATCTACAACAACACCAACAGCTAAAGCAATGCCGGTTAAGGACATAATATTAGATGACACATTAAATGCTTGCAGTAAAATAAAACTGGTGGCTACAGAAATAGGAAGTTGAATAAGAATAATTAGAGCACTGCGCCAGTGAAAAAGAAAAATTAATACAACAATAGAGACTGTGATCATTTCCTCCGTCAATGTTCCTTTTACCGAATCTATCGCTTCCTCAATAAGTGAACTTCTGTCATAAGCGGTTTTGATCTTTACACCATCTGGAAGACCCTTTTCCACGTCCTTTATTTTTTCTTTGATAGCATGAATTACTTTATCAGCATTTTCACCGTAGCGCATTACCACAATGCCCCCCACCACCTCACCCTCGCCATTTTGATCAAATATGCCCAAACGTAAGTCACCACCCATTTGCACGGCGGCAATATCTTTTATTTTAATGGGAATGGAATTTGCTGTACTCACTGCAATGTTCTCAATATCAGTGCTGCCCTTAATGTAACCCTGACCTCTCACAATATAACCCATCTGGCTCATCTCAAATTTTCGGCCTCCAACATCGTTGTTATTGGCGCGAATGGATTTGAGGACATCCATAAGTGATACTTTATAGTAGTTAAGTTTGTCCGGATCTATGATCACCTGATATTGTTTTTCAAAACCTCCAAATGATGCCACTTCACTTACGCCCGGTACATTTTGAAGTGCAAATTTGACATACCAATCCTGTAGGGCTCTTTGCTCGCCAAGATCCATGCTTTTGGCATCCAGCGTATACCAAAATACATGACCAACGCCGGTTCCGTCGGGTCCTAGAGTGGGACTTACATTTTGAGGTAATAAACGTTGTGCATAATTCAACCGTTCCATCACCCTTGTACGCGCCCAATAAATATCAACATTGTCTTCAAAAATGATATACACAAAACTCATCCCAAACATGGAAGACCCGCGAATGTTTTTAATTTTTGGGATGCCCTGCAGATTTGTAACCAGTGGATACGTTATTTGATCTTCAATCACCTGTGGACTGCGCCCCATCCATTCAGTGAACACGATCACCTGATTTTCAGAAAGATCAGGTATAGCATCAATAGGATTTTGTTTTACAGAATAAATCCCCCATGCAAATAACATGGCAGAAATTAACAGAACTACAAATCTGTTGCGAAGTGAAATGGAAATCAGGTACTTTACCATTTTATAGTTAATACTTAAATTATGTTTACATTTCTGTCATGTTACGATAGCAAGTCGTCAACATCTCTTCACGTTTCTACGATGCTTTCTTCTCAAGGTCCATGCCGCATTTAGGACACTGACCCGGCTTATCGCTCACAACTTCGGGATGCATAGGACAGGTGTATTGTACCCGAGTAGTTTGTGTGGTTTGTGCCGCAGGGCTTGCCTGCACAGAAGCGGAAGCCCCCTTTTTCTCGTTTGAACTGCAAGCCGCAATGAGGGCGATAGCAATCAAGCTCAGGATGTAATTTTTGTAATTCATGATGTTTGGTTTTTTTTAAAATAAAAAATTCTGGTTAATTATGTAGTGATTATTTGCTTACTACGTCTCTAAACGGATAGTATCTACAATCATATAATCATCTTTTAAACTTGATTTAAAATTTCAAAACAAAAAGGTTTTCCTTGCGCAGCAAAGCAAATGGTCTTATTGTTATTGAAAAGGATTTTTTTTAATAGACAAAGAAAGATCTTCTCGGAAGAGAACAGAAGCAAGTTGCTTCAGTATCGTTACATCAAATTAGAAGGGAGCGGAAAGTAATAAAATGTGGATTTTTTGAGATAGGAGGTGAATGTGAGACCTCATAAGCTAAAAAGGCATCTTCCTTAAAAGACTCACTGGTTACATAATAAGTACGAAACCAACAAATTGCAGCAAGTTCGAACTTTAGGCTTTTAACATAACCTTTTAGTGTTGTACTTTCAACGCCAGCCTTAAACCACTGTGAAGTATTTTTACAGCATTTCTTCTTGTGTGCTCTTTCAGCTTCGTGGTTACAGGTACAAGCTTTTACGTGATCTGCCGGTAGGCCCCAAATGGAGCTTGTCTGCGTAGTACCACAAGTATGCGTTTCGTATAATACTCCTACCGAACTTACCAGAAAATAAAGTGCAAATAATATCAACGCTGCTTTTTTCACTAAACAAATTTAACGATAAAATGCATGAAAAGATGTAAAATTAGAATTTTTTCTATTTCTGATCGATTTTCAGACCGAGGGCGAGCTTCTTTACCAATTCAAATAGCTCATCTTCGCTGCCATTCAAATAGGAGGTGCTCTGCCAAACGATATTTCCCGAATTATCTATTAAAAATGTGTGTGGGCATAAATTAACATTCATAGCACGCTTAAATTCCTGATTGGCATCCACATAATTTTCATAATCCCATCCCTTCGTCTTTACCATCGTCGTCACACGCGCTAAACTTCTTGCATCATCAAAAGAAACTGCGACCAATTTTACGCCGGTCTCTTTTTGCCAATCTGCGTATTGTTCAGAGATCGCATCTAATTCTTTTATGGAAGAGCGGCACCATGTGGCCCAAAAACACAAAATAATTGGCTTTTTATTATTAGAGATTGTTTCTGTGCGAATTGCATTTCCATCCAATGTTTTCACAACAACCGAAGGGATTTTATTTTGATCCGATTGGGGCAAAACAACCCATCCAACCAATAGCATTATTGATGCAATTAATTTCAATCAAAACTGTGTTACAAACATATGGGAAAGATAATCTTTAATAATTGAAATACCTTCAGATCTTAATGCCAATTTACACGATATGTGAATTATACATAATATTCAAAGTGTTTTGTAATAATACTAAAATACAACTTTTCCATCTTTGCTCCCGTAATTGCTTAACACGGACTGATGTTATACATGTATCAAAATACCTCAGGTGTCAAAAAATTTAGAGGCCGTATATTTGCTTCTCCTTATTATTATTAACAATTTAAAATGAAAAAAATGAAAAAATTAATCTTAGTATTTGCCACCATTGGTTTTATTGCAATGGCCGCAACAACTTTATCGCCGGCAAAAAGCATCAAAGTAAAATGCGAATTAAAGTCAGACAAGCACAAAGCTAGTATTGATGCATGCAATGCCTGTATTGCTTCCTGTAACAAAGTAGTGGGGATGTGTTCAAAAGACAAAAGTGGTAAAATGGCAGAGTGTGAAAAGCTTTGCAAAGAATGTGTTACCGCTTGCACAAAAGCAGTTAATGCTATGAGTTCAGAAAGCAAAGATTGCAAGAGCGTTTGTTTAGATTGCGCAAAAATATGCGAAAAATGCGCAACTGAATGTGATAAGTTTGATATGGCCGATTGTAGAAAGTGTGCAACCGATTGCCGCGCTGCTACAAAACATTGCAATGAAATGTAGTACTCGGAAGTTTTTATTTTGAAAAAGGGCTTAACAATTCTTTGCTCTTTTTTTAGATTGGTCTGTAAAAAAAGTAAATTTAGGGCGACAGCATAGCTGAAGAACCGGTTGACAGCGGAACTGAAGAGCCGAGCAACAGCGGAACTGAAGAGCAGTGAATTAAAATAGATTAAATGAGAAATTCAAAAAGTTGCATCGACGCTTGTTTAGCGTGTTGTGTAGAATGCGAAGCATGCGCTACAGATTGTATTAAATTAAATGACAAGGCTCATTTGGTTTGTATAGCAAATTGCCGTGATTGTGCTGATATTTGTGCTTTGTGCGCAAGATTTTCAGCAAGAGGCTCTTCTTTTTCAGAAGCACTTTGCAAATTGTGCGCAGATCTTTGTAAAAAATGTGCGGCTGAATGTGAAAAACTGTCAGCACATGCTTGTTGTAAAAAATGCGCAGAAGCCAGTAAGAAATGTGCTGCGGAATGTGAATCAATGAGTCACGTGAACACAAACTAAAAAAATTAATCCGCGAAAATAAGGAGTGGGAAATCGAAATAATTACGCCCCCTCTATTTTTATAAACTAAAATTTTTGGTCATGTCTTCAAAAAGCATTTTGGGGAATGAGGTGATAAATTTTATTTAACGGCCTTCAAATAAGTTTTATGGCGCGAACTTCCTTCGGGACGTGGACTTCAATCCCAATTGTAATTGAACAAATTATAGGGATCACTTATGTTAGATGCATAGTAAGAATAAATTCTATCCAGCTTTCATTATTGAAATGGATTCTATCAGCATTGGCAATTCCTTGAGTAATTCCGCTAGCGTTAAACTTCTTTCAAACATATTTTGTCAAGGATGGAGCATGAACAAAAAATAAATATCCATCCGCGAGTTACGACTACCATACCAATTAGCAATAAATCATACCTTTTAAAGTCATCCATTTCTACCTTTACTTGTTTGTTAAGTTGCGCTATTGGAAATTGGGGCACTTTGGCTGTTTTTCAAATTGCTCACGAATCGATGAAAAATACAGAGCGCTATACGATGGATGTGGCTACAAATTCCTTACAGTATCAATTGTTTTACATTGTTGCTCTGGGCATGCTTGTGGGTTTGATTGCTAGCATCGCATTTGTTGGTGTCATAATAAATCTTCAACTAAGGACGGCATGGGGTGTGGCTTTTAAAGCGTACTTTGGCATGAGTTTTATGTCAATGCTTATAATGATGGCCACTGAATAGATAGTTATACTTGCAATTCAATCCCATGGAAATATAATGCAAATCATGCATTCCTTAGATTACTTTAAGGATCTAAAAACCACAATTATATCAATATCCGTTTTAATTAGTTCCTTTTTGGTTGTAGTACCCTATAATTATTTTAAACTAAAAAAAACAGATAAAGCTTGTTATTGAGAGTTATCTTAAATTAGATACTATTTTTTGTTTTATTCTTTTCTTCCACGTTAAAAAGTTACGGTAACCTTTATTCTTCAAAGGGAGATTCTTTGAAAAGAATAAAATTTCAATTCAAAAAGATTGTCATACGTAATGCTTCCTTCAAAAAAGTCTTTCAATATATGGCCGCTATAAGCAATACGTGCGCGCACATTGTATCTAAATACTAGGCCTTTCTACTTTGAAGAAAAAACGAGATCAAACCTCTTAAAATTAACAATTGTCTACCAACGCCATTAAAAATTTCTTATTTAGTAACGATTCTTGCTCCGCGACAAAAATTATATTGCCTTTATTTAATAATTTTCGTATGTTTATCAAAAAAAGTAGCATGAAAAAAACAATAATATATTTATTTGCGGGTTGTATGTCCCTATGTCTTTCCCTTTTTGCTCAAATACCAAATAACGGATTTGAAAATTGGACAACAGTAGGTGCTTACCAGGTTCCTAATTCATGGTCCACTTTAAACAACACCACGGCACAATCCGGTATTTATACCGTTACAAAAGGCACTCCCGGCAATCCTGGGACCTCCTATATGAAAATCACATCCAGAACTATAGGGCCCGGAGTGGTTGGCGGAATAGCAGTGTGTGGAAGAATTGATACAGTGGCAAAGAAACCGATTTGCGGGTTTTCATATACACAAGCTCCATTGTATTTTACCGGCTCCTGGCAGCACATGATTTATGGCAGTAGTCAAGGTTCGATCATGATTCTACTCTCTAAATGGAATCCTATGCTGAGTAAACGTGATACTGTTGCTTTCGGCGGTGTCACCCTTTCGGGGATGGCGATGAGCTGGGCAAATTTTGCAATTGGTATTAATTATGTGGATTCCATTTACCCCGATAGCTGCTTAATTGTGTTGAAGGCAAGTGGCGCTAATCCTACCAATAACGATTATTTGTGGGTCGACAATCTGGCTTTTACCGGAAGTTTAACCATGCCTCCTCCTCCTCCACCGCCTAATCCGGTAGGGATCAACGAGAATATTCAAGGTCCGTTTGAAATGAGAATTTATCCTTGTCCAGCCAAAGGCCATTTTACGCTGAGCTACGAGCTTAGCTCAAAAGAAAAAATAGATGTTCAAATTATGGATCTGAGCGGTAAGATCGTAAAACGAATTTCTCCTACAGATTCGTTCATTGGAACTAACTCGGTGCTTTTGGATTCGTCAGGACTCAGTAAAGGAATATATACCATTTTCATGGATGCAAATGGCATGATTGGGCGAACCAAACTGGTGATCGAATAAAAATCACATCTCGAAATCCAATTTGTTTTTAATGAAACACTTCCTTAAGGTTTTTCTTTGCATCTGTACTTTTGCCACGGAGGCTCAAAATGCAGTTTTTATTCCGGATACTTTATCAGGTCCAATATACAGCATCACCATGCATCCGGACAGCGTGCAGTTTTTTCCGGGCAAAAAATCCCACACCTTTGCTTACAATACTAATAAGTACCTGGGGCCTACCCTGCTTTTTAAAAAAGGAACACTCGTCACCATTAATGTAAAGAATTTAGTGAATGATACCACTACCGTTCACTGGCATGGAATTCATTTGCCCGCCAAATGGGATGGAGGCCCGCATAGTCCTGTTTTACCAAATGCCGGCTGGAACCCGCAATTTAAAGTGATGGATCATGCGGCAACGTTTTGGTACCACCCGCACATGCACATGAAAACAGCAGAGCAGGCAATCAAAGGAGCGGCAGGCTTGATCATTGTGCGTGACAGCGCCGAGGCCACTTTGCTTCTTCCAAGGAAATACGGCATTGATGATTTTCCATTGGTGGTTCAATGTCAGCAGTACGATTCGCTGAACCAGGCCATGCCGCTTGGCATGAGAGATAGCACTCTATTGGTGAATGGCACCATGAACCCCTATTTAAATGCGCCTGCTCAGGTTGTACGATTAAGATTACTCAACGCATCGGGTGAACGTACTTTTAATTTTGGATTTTCGGCAAACAAACAATTTTATCAAATTGCGAGCGATGGCGGCTTGTTAAATGCACCCATTAATACGACAAGACTCAGACTTTCACCCGGTGAGCGCGGCGAAATTTTACTGAACCTAACAGCAATGGCGACCCAAACGTTGAGTTTGATGTGTTACGGATCCGAGCTCCCCATGGGAATTCAGGGTGGTCCCACCATGCCCATGCCTCCGGGTTCGCCGCCCATGGATAGCCCATTGAACGGTATTGATTACAACATTATGAAAATAAATGTGGTATCCCCCACCACGGGTTCTATTACTTCAATTCCAAATTCACTAACGCTTAATACACCTTTATCTGAATCAAGTGCCAATGCAAAAAGGAAAATTAGATTTACAGCCGACAGTGCCATGGTGATGGACGGGCCCTTCTATTTTAACGACAGCACGTTTGATATAAAACGCATTGATTATAGAATTCCTTTAAATAGCACTGAAATATGGACACTCGTGAATAAAACCATGGTGGCACATCCCTTTCATATGCATGACGTTCAGTTTTTCTTGTTGGATAGAAACGGTATTGCCGTGGACCCGCAGGAAAAAGGCAGAAAAGATGTTGTGTTGGTGGCGCCCGAAGATTCTGTTCGTTTTATTACCAAATTTGAAGATTTCACCGATGAGCAAATTCCGTATATGTACCACTGCCATATTTTAATGCATGAAGACGCCGGTATGATGGGACAGTTTATTGTATCGTCCAATGCGCTTGGCATTCAAAAATCAGTTGCGGTAATAGATGAGCTGATTGTTTATCCAAATCCGGGAAGTACAGTATTGTTACTACAAATAAATGGCAAAAACACAATTCAAACATATTCTGTAATTGATGTTTTAGGCAAGGAAATAATTAATGGGAAATGTGCCGGTACAGGTATTGAAAGGATTGACATTTCAATACTGCCGGCGGGTGTCTATTTTCTGCGAGTCAAAATGCCTGATGGCATTCTAGAAAAGAAATTTATTAAAGAGTAGTTTCGGATTTCCACTTACCAAATATTAATTGTGAATTCTTTAAGATTGAAAATTTGGGTACGTGGCTTATTGCGCTTGGATTCGGGTAAGTAATTGAGAAAGTCACAGCAACAAACTCGAACCATTTATGTACCAAAAGATCTTCAAATACTATCTGATTTACTGAATCTTTTTCAAGATACTAGATTAACCTACTTTTATTTTATTCATTTGTCAAATTATTTAACAGTGCTTGCAGCATTTGTGCCTTGTCATTTATCTCTTCACTTTCAATGTTACTAATTGATAAAATAGGAGAAAGTTTTGGATATAAATCCGGCTTGTTTAACCATTTCACAACCTGCTCCTTAATCCATTTATTGTAAGCAATTGGATAAGTTTTGTTAGCAATAAAAAGTGTTTGCAGATATTCTTGAAATGCTTTACACAAGCTATCGAATGCGTGAAAGTACAATCCTCTTCTAATAAAATAAGGAATATGGGCCAGGTCGTAGGCGCAAGCCTTTGTTGACAGTGCCAGTCGTTGCAAACGAAGATCTTCATCATAATACGGAAGCCATTTATCCTGAAGCTCTTTGAAGTAATTTCCTGCATTGCTAATTGGTGCGGAATAACAGATGTGATTCCCTACTTCAATTTCAAAGAAGTCGGAAGCACCACCAATTTCGAAAATCCCTGGCGTGTAATTACCGTCAATGATGTCTAGATGTAAATGGGCAAATGGATTTGATTTTTTGTATTTTAGAAATGTAGGTTGAGAATTAGAATACTGTTGCCATGCCATCTCAATTTTTTTTATCTCAGCCGGCGCCGTGTTAGGATTTACCAAAATTGCAAAGTCAAGGTCGCTCTCCGGAGCTGCCTGTCCACGGGCACAAGAATTTACAACTAAAACTGTGTCAACATTCGGAATATGTATAAAGTAGTCCCTAATCAACTCGGCTGAATCTTGATGTAGAGCAGTTGGAAAGATCGGTTTTAATATCATTTGAAGTTTAGTTCAGTTAAAGGTAAAAGGCCGGAGTCTTCCACATTGCTGCTCTAAGCGTTTAAGTTAATTAATATAACTTAATGGGGAAACGTGCCTTTATAATAAACATCAAAATAATTCGTTTTTTTGATGTTTACCCCCTTCATGTCAACAAAATTTATTGTCAAAAATCAGGCAAAACACTAAATACTTGCTTTTTTAATGTTTATTTCGCTCGAACGACCGAACAAAAAATTACTCTCTCGTTCGGTCGGGCGGGCAAGCATTGAACTACGGTGCCAGTTTCGATTTCAGGAACCTTCTGCCTGCAGAAGTCTTAAAATATCGTTCACGACTAATGGCATCTTCTTTGTTTTCGAATTCTTCGAAATAGACAATTTTGAACGGGACATAGTTTCTTATTGAAATAGTATATCCCGAATTGTGTTGAATTAGACGCTTTTCTAAATTCTCGCAATGTCCCTTGTAATGATAATGGGGGTCCTTAATGCTTCGCAGTACGTATGCATAGTACATTTGGGTATGAATAAATCTTTGTGGCTCCACTAGGAATCGAACCTAGATCTGAAGTTTAGGAAACTTCCGTTCTATCCATTGAACTATGGTGCCAATATTATATAATTATAAGTACATTCTTCCGTTCTATCCCCGCCCGAACGACCGAATTGTATCTTATTGCGTCGTTCGGTCGGGCGGGCCCGCCCGAACG
>JAQSCW010000049.1:60660-78282 GCA_029945625.1 bacterium | reverse complement strand
TCAGCCACTCGGCTTTGATGCTTCGACAAGCTCAGCACTGGTAAACTCAGCCACCGGTGCTTCGATGGACCCGGACACCGGAGCAGGAAAACTCCTGAGAAATCCCGAAGGCCGTATTGATTTTTAAAGTACAAACTTCAAGCGGAGAATTATTCCTCCTCCTTTTTCTCTTCTTCTTCCTGACCTAAGGCCCCCAGTTGTTTCATCTTATCCAGAAACTGATCTTTTTTCTTAGCACTGGTTGCATCAAAACGGTAACCCGGACCTTTTTCCACATTCATTTTTTTGCTTTTGCTTTTTAAGGCGGCCAGTTCGGTATTAAATTCTTTATTGCTGCTCACGGCAAGCATGGTGCCGCGCAGGAAGTTAAAATAGTACCAGGTATTGGCATCAGCCTCCAAATAAATATCCAACACATCGCCACCTCTTTGTTTTTTTACCTGAATAATGGAATTGGTATTGAGGTAACGGAAGATCTCTGTTTTTAGAATATTGCCCAAGCCAATTTGTCCGGTCGAAATATAGGCTTTACCCTGAGGGTTATAAATGAGTTTAACGTCGTTCAACACCAAACTCTTTTCTAATTCATCGGGAAATTTTTTGTAATTGCCGTATAAATTGAGTTCCGACAGCGCCCTGTCGCCTCGCTCTTTGCCTAGTAATTCAATGGTTCCGTGATTAAAGAGATCTCCCTCAAATGGTGTGGGATTGAGTGTTCCCAAATATAATTCAAAATCTTTTGCCATCTTTTTAAGAACACCATTGTCGAAAAAGAAATCGAAGACCATCAACAAATTAAAATTTACGCTGTCTTTCACCGCATCGTATTCGGCATTTCCTACACAGCCTAATTTAACCTGACCCAAATCGGTGCTAATGTTGTATCGTCCTTCGGAATTAATCACACAATTGTCGGTATTCAAACTCACAAAATTGCCGGGCAAACTCATCTCCACCAATTTTTCTTTATTCGAGATTTCGTACTTTTTATTTTCTTTATCGTAAGTTAATAAACCATCCGCTTCAATTACATCTTTTGAAGTTCTTGCTCCCTGCAATGACAGGAAGGCAGCAAATACCGCGTTGGAATCGGGGTTGTAAAAAAGCCCGGTACCCACGGCAGAGCCACGCATATCGAGTGCTTGTTTGGGGATGGGAATTTGAATGTCTTTAGGATTAATTTCTCCCGTAAATTTCAAATATGATTTTCCTATTTTATTACAGTTGTGTACAATTTTTGTACCTCCGTCGAAGGTGAGAAATTCTTGCTGGGCTTGGAGATACACTTTTCCCGCAAAACTAAAATAGTCGTTGAAATTAAAATTTTCTTTTTCGGGAATCTCACCTTCTGAAATGGTTTGTCCCGAGGTATCAGGTTTGATGGTTTCAAATTTAATAAGGTAGGGTTTGTCGTTCTCGTCGAGGTATTGGTATTCTCCCGAAGCCAGATAATTAAATCGACCAAAGATCTTCACTGTTGTGTTTCGAATGTTATGGTATTTGGTAACAGTATTTGCCAGAATGCTTGATTCTTTTAAAGTATCCATTACCGCGTTTTTGAAAATCACCACGTTTCCATCCTTCGGCGTAATACGGGCATCGGCCACATTAATAAAAGGCACATTCTTACAACGAATAATGTATTTTCTTAAATTATAAGTTGCACCCGGAGCAAAGAAACGAAGCGAATCTTGCTGGGGATGCGTGCTGATGAATTCGGGCCCCTCGAGGTTCAAACCACTTTCATCTTCGCCCACATCTATTTTTTTCTGACTATCACCCAGTTCAATATCTTCGGCATCCATGTACCATTTGAAACGATCCATAAAGGCGATGTACTGGTTCTTGTCAAATTTTACATACGAACCTTCACCATTAGTAATAAACTCCCCAATACGTGCATCAAAATCAATTTTTGCATTTACGTTTACGGTACTAAACGTAAAACCTTCCTCTTCAAATGCCTTGAGTCGGAAATTAGCGGTATCACTGAACATCCGGCGCATTACAAACAAGATACGGGTGGAGGCAAGGGTTGCTTTTTCAAATTCTACTTTTCCATCGCCCACCAGTTCTTTTAAATTGAGGTCATACCTTCCATGAAAAGTTACTTTTTCTTTATAAGCATGAAATGGCTTTTTGGTATCGTATGCCTGCAAAAGATCATCGTAGGGCATGTAATGCAAACGAATGGTATCGCCATGCACCATGGGAAATTCAGGGTACCCGCTTTCTTTTATATCGTAGGTAGATGCCATGCCATTGGCACTGTCGGGAAAGAAAACCAGATCGGGCACTTTTGACACACTGGAACTAAATCGCAGATCTCCGCCACCACGAAGTCCCTGATTACTTAAACGAATTTCTTGTTCGAAATTTCCTTTGCCTTTATAAATGGGGAATCCACCCGGCGGTGTTTGTCGAATAAATCCCAAAGAATAATCTTTCTGTAGCAGAAGTGTTTCTTTAAAATCGGGAAAGATACCCGCCGAGGCAAAGGTGCCATCAAATCTCAGACCTTCATTTCTAAAGTCATCCAAACTATCAATGCCAAATGGATCGAGCTTAAAGTAAAAATTGTCGCGTTTGTAGACTCCTTTAAATGTTTTACGTTTATCGTAATAGGCATAACTTTCTTTAAAACTCTTGAAGCTGGGAAAGGTAGGTGCTTTGCCCCAGCCGCTTTTGTTCTTAGGTGCGTCGATGCGGAGTTCTCCATTTAAATTTTCGAGAAGTGTTTGCACTTTGCGAAACGGATAGTCGCCATTGATATCGGGCTCGGTGCTTTGTACATAAATTTTAAGCGAGTCGATGGTTTTCATATCGAGTTTAAATTGTTCGTAGTCAAACAAGAAGTCTTTCCCAACAAATTCAAATTTACCCGAGGCCACCGTGCCGCTGAATTCCATTTTTCGGTTCTTCTTCACAATGATGTCGCGCTCTTGTGGGAAGATAAATACCTTTTGAGTATCACTCAGGAGCACTTGCTTCACACCATGAACCGTTAGGTCGAAATTTAACAGATTTAAGGTGGCGTTATCTTTTCCCGGAATAACGGAGTGCAGGGTAATGATGTCGTAATCGTGTTTGTGTTTGGCATTGTTGTCATAGTCAAACAAACGCTGTCGCACGGTAATGACATCACTTTCGGGATTAAAATAAATGAGGCCGGCAATGGCCATTTTAAAAATAATAGGTCGTAAATCAACAGCGAGGTATTTTATGTACTTTGCAAAATCAACAACTGTAAAGGTATTGGGTTTGTTGTTGGCATTGTAGTAGTCGATCATGCGGGTTACAGGACTGATGCGTTCACCTTGTTTGATGCTTTCGATCTTGTCTTTGGTGTAAAAGTCGGAAGACTCAAAATACGCTTCTCCCTGAAAATTATTTGGGAGAAAGTTGAACGCCAGAAGGGGTTCATCAATTTCCCATACAATTTGTTCGAAGTACATATCGAACATGTGAAATGAATTTACGAAGGGAGATTTTTGAAGGCCGTCATCGCCGCGCAGGATGGTGACCATGCGCTTTTCGATTTGGTAGGTGAAGCTCAGTCCGGGATGATAGATCGTATCTTTTTCGAGAAAGAACTTAATGGTGCCGGGGTTTGCCACAATCTTGTCCTTATTCATACCGAAGGCGCGGGCACTTACTTCGAGGAATTTTTTATTATTGCTTTTAAAGATGATTTTCGCGGGATTGGAAGGACTTCCGGAACCAATGAATTTTGAGCCCCGCATGCCGAATCCTCCTTCGTAGTCCACATCGGGATAAATGTTTTTCACGAGCAAACGTTTTCCGTAGGAGTCGAAACGCGGGTAACTGTCTTCTCCGTGTTGCGTAATAATGCGATCTGTTACTTTGCCCAATTGCGGTTTGTCGAAGAACTGTTCGCCGGTAAAAACAGCACTGTCGCTCGCATAATTGCCCGTTTTGCAATCGATGGTATACCGTTTGAGCATGGCAAATACATTGTCGTCGAGACCGGCTCTTGCCCAGCTTACCTTTCCGCCTTTGCCGACAAATTTTCCATTTACAGGATAATAAATTCCGTTGGTTTCCTCCACGGCAATACTGTCGCCACGCGGGTTCACGCCCACCAGAGTAACTTCTTCAAAAAACACCCGCGGAATGGTGTCGTATTCGAATCTGAAATTGGGCTCCACACTTCGGTAGGAATACGAAGGCGTTTTGTAGAAGACGTTGTTCCTAAAAATATTTTCACTCATGTCGAAAAAGTCCTGAACCCCCCGATTTGACTTTCCTGAGAGAATTTTGTCGACACAGCCCTGCCAGTTTTCGAAGGTGCCGTAAATGTTTTTGGAGGCAATGGCATTAATAACTGTATTAAGATATCCGTAGAAATAGGGGTAAGGTTTCATGCGTTTGCCGAGCATGGTATTTGCTGTTTGCATGGTTATTTCTTTGAAAAATCCGGAGATGGTGTTTTCTCTCCATAACTTATCAAAGTTTTGCATGTATTCGGCAGCGGTTTCTTTGTTGGCAGAATTCTCAAGAAAATATTGGGTGAGGTCTTTGGTAAATTTGGTGGTATCGGTTGAAAATTGGGTCATTTTTTGGCTCAATGCCAAACTCAACTGAAGCAAGAGTATAATAGATATAAGAAAACGGTTCGGCTTCATAGTAAGGTGAGATCTGAATAATCAAATATAAAAAAATGAATTATGTTTATAATAATTATTGGACTTAAATTATGCATTCGGGCACGAAAGCTGTCTTAGCAAGAGTTTTGAGTAAAAAACGGAGGATAAATGATTCAAAAAATTTGTTTTTGAGGGCGTAATATCAATATCTTTGTAAATCAAACTTCCCGAATAGGAGGCTTGTTAGATAAGGCGCATGGACCCAATTTTGTATAAAGAGGAACAAGGTGTAAGGAGGAATGGCTTATGGTTTATCTTGCTAATCACGCCTGCTATTATCATCACCTTGCTGTTGTATCAGCGTTTTTCCGGAAAGGTAATTTTCGACAATACCTTGGATGATATTCCTTTGGCAATTATCACGGTTTCTTATCTGATACCCGCTGTTTTTAGTTTATCACGCATAAAACTGGTGACGATTATTGATGCTGAAAAGATTTCTTACGGCTGGAATATTCCGAGTGACGATCTTAACGAAATTCCATTGGCCGATATTCAAGCAGGGTCCATTGTGGAATATAAATTTGTGGGCTATGGTTTTCGGCGTACTCATAAATATGGAATGATTTACAATGTAATAGGTAACAAAGGATTGCAGATCATTAAAAAATCCGGGGGAAAAGTGCTCATCGGCACGAATAATGTGGAAGAACTTCAAAAGGTGATCAAGAGCCTGGGGCTTTCGGCATAATCCCGATCTTACTAGCAAGGAAGTTCTGAAGTGACGTCGAGAGCTGTTCATTGAATTTACACAGGTCGCTTTGCAATCAATCATATTTGGAAATGCGCTAAGTGAGTCCGCACTATACCACCTGAAGCTCAGGCATGGTGAGAGCGGAGTCTAACACCTCCATTATTTCGCGCGTGGTGCTCAGAGTCACTAATTTGGTACGGGTTTCTTTAAAATTAGGAATGCCCTTAAAGTAATTGGCATAGTGATTGCGCATTTCGAGTAGACCTAATTTTTCGCCTTTCCATTCAACCGATTTGGTTACATGAGTTTTAGCTACTTCCACGCGATTGGCCATGGTTGGTGTGGGCAGGTGCTCACCCGTTTTTACAAAATGTTTGATCTCGTTAAAAATCCAGGGATAGCCGATGGCTGCACGACCAATCATAATGCCATCGACGCCGTATCGGTTTTTATATTCAAGCGCTTTTTCGGGACTATCAATATCTCCATTTCCAAAAATTGGAATGTGAATGCGAGGGTTATTCTTTACTTCGGCAATTGGCGACCAGTTAGCACTGCCTTTGTACATTTGTGCGCGGGTACGGCCGTGAATGGCGAGGGCCTGAACTCCAATGTCCTGAAGGCGCTCAGCCACTTCCATAATATTGATCATAGATTCGTCCCAGCCCAAACGGGTTTTTACGGTGACGGGGAGACTGGTACTTTTAATAACAGCCTTTGTAAGACGCACCATCAAATCCACATCTTTTAAAACCCCTGCGCCGGCACCTTTACACACCACCTTTTTTACGGGACAACCAAAGTTAATATCTACCAAATCGGGTTGCGTGGCATCTACAATTTTTGCTGAAAGAGCCATGGCCTCTTCGTCGCCGCCAAAAATCTGAATGCCGATGGGGCGTTCGTAATCAAAGATGTCGAGTTTTTTTAGACTTTTAATGGCATCGCGAATGAGCCCTTCGCTACTGATAAATTCGGTGTACATGAGATCGGCGCCATATTGTTTGCATACAAAACGAAAGGGCGGATCACTCACATCCTCCATGGGAGCGAGGAGAAGCGGGAAATCGGGGAGCTGGATATTTCCTATTTTAATCAAGGGATATTTTTAGTATGGATCTCAAGGGATAAAACGTAATAGGTCAAAAAGTTCTTTATTTGTACTGGAATCTTTTTCTGATTTATCGTAAATAGTTAGAGGTATACGTTGCTCTCTGAAACGGCGTAATAGCTGATTATCCTAGCACCTTCTGATTTTCCTTTGCCTTTAGAGGTAATTGCCAATCTCATTTTATAACGATTGTTTATATTGCAGTGCAGGTTTTCGGTTCTTTACATAATTCCTGAACCAATGCCCGGCGGTCTGATTTTAAAGATGAGTATTTTTTGGAAAGTCTTTTAGTTTGCTTTTCAAAAATGGGAATCGTTTTGATATTATAGTTCATTTAAGAAATCCTCTGCGTTTCTCGCTTGTTTCTTTTTCGACTTTATCAGCTTCATTTCCTCAACTGCTTCACGCAATTCTGACAAAAACAGGGCCTTTGTGTCGGTCAACTGTTTTGCCTTAACAAAAAAGATACTTTTCAATATTTCCAATAAAGCCTGCGATTTATTATCCGGAATATCTAACAGCAATTTCATGCCATAAAAATACAAAAAATCCCAGAATAAAACAAGGTTTAAGCGGCACTCAGACCTTCTTCCTATTAAACCGCAAGGCTTTGAGCATCCATTTGGGAAGTGGTTTTTCGGGATTGCGTTCACGAAGATCCAAATACCAACCCATCTTTTTCATGATGGGAATTTTTTGAAAATTTCTTACTAAATAAATAGGTCCCTATTACTCATATAACCGAGGGATTCAATTACTAGTTAGGCTATTTCCAAAAATAAAGATTAAAGTCGAGGGCGGAATGGCAGAAATTTAATACATTTACTAATAACAGTCTTGTCGTAAGCATTATTTCGCATCGAAAGTAAATGGCAATTATGTTGTAAAAGAATTTCTAAACCCTAAAACCCATGAATATGAAAACAAAATTCCGCTTATTTGCCCTGACTATCGGATTGATAGTGTTTTTTGAGAATTCCAGTTCCGCTCAAACCATGAGCTCAACGGTTATTACGCAGCCTTGTAATAATAATGGCCAAATCGGGGTTACCGTCACCGGGCTTACGCCTCCAATCAGCTATACCTGTCAAAACGCGCTCACCAATCAATCATTTGTAAACAGCGGTGTGCCAACTTTTAGTACCTTATTTACAGGCCTGCCCGGATACCAGAGTTTTTTGGCCAACCCGAATCAATGGTTTATTTCTGCTTCGGATGGTACTAATACTGCATTTGATTGGTTAATCATGAATCCCGCATTTTATGATTCAATTAATGTTGTTCCCGGAAATTGCCCCGCTCCCAGCACTCTTCAGGCAATTGGATTTGTTGGCGGAACGCCTCCATTTACCTTTAGTTGGACCAATGTTGGCACATCTCAAAACTATACCACGAACCCCTTGCTTGTACCTAACGGATCCTATACAGTTGTGATCACAGATGGCGCAGGATGCGTTGTTATCTCGGCACCCGGGGGCACAACAAATATTAAAGTAAGTAATGTAGCTAATTTCACCGTTGGCATTGGAACGGGTATCGCTAATTGCACTAATGGTACTGCCTCCATAACTTCGATTGGCGCGGGGGCAACTCCTCCTTATACCTTTCTGTGGAACAACAGTGCTACATCTCAAAACATTTCGGGTTTAGTACAGGGACTGTATTATTGCAAGGTAACCGACGCTAATGGCTGTCAGGTTCAGGTCATGGACTCAGTCTTACAAGCAGTCAGTATCAACTTCAACACGAGCAGTACTAATGCTACTTGTATTCAAACCAACGGAAGTATTCTTGGTTTCACAAGCGGCGGGACTCCACCCTATTCCTATTTTTGGAGTAATGGTGCCACCACGCAGAATATTACCGGATTAGTTCCCGGGTATTATAGTGTTCAAATTACCGATGCAAATGGCTGCACAGGAAGTGGGGGGGATTATATTTCCTCTACCACGCCTGTGAATGTTACTTTTACGGCTTCTCCAAGTTCGTGTACCCTGGCCAATGGTTCAGCTACCCTATTTCCTACCGGTGGTCAGGCTCCCTATACTATCGTTTGGAATACTTTTCCATCTATTACTACAGGCCTCAGTATTTCCGGCAGAACCAGCGGCAACTACTCATTTAAAGTAACGGATGCTAATGGTTGTATCCAGACTGGTTGGGCTGATATTCTTACCACTTCTACCCTGTCAGCTTTTATCAATTCCACACCGGTGATTTGCCCGGCAACTTCGGGTAATCTGACTGTTGTTGCCGCGGGGTCTAATCCTCCATTTAGCTACCTTTGGAATACTGCGGCTACTACCAGCTTGATCGCCAGCGTGCCCTTGGCTTACTATACATGCACTATCACCGATGCTGCTGGTTGCAGAGTTTCCAAGAGCCAGAATCTCTCATCGATCAGTCCCGTTGTAATTGGCTATAACGCCACTCCCTCGAGTTGTATTTTTTCGGCGAATGGATCGGTATCGGCTAATGCAACCGGAGGAACAGCACCATATACTTATGTTTGGAGCAATTCTCAATCGGGTCCTGTAGCCTCTGGCCTGGTTACAGGTAACTATTACGCTACGGCAACCGATGCAAATGGTTGTACGAACAATAATTATAACCAGGCTTTTGTAGGTTATAATGTGGCAAACAATTCATGTTACTGTACCATTACCGGTACGGTTTATTCGGACAACAACCTTAATTGCATTCGAAATGCCGGTGAAAATGGGATCGCAAATGTTCAAATTCACTGTGTGGGCATTGGTTACGCTTATACTAATGCGAATGGGGTATACAGTTTCCTGGTCCCGACCGGCATATATACGGTCACTCAACCCGCTCAACAAAATTATTCATTGGCGGGATGTCAGAGTAATTCACAAGTTATGACTGCTAATGCAGGACCGAGTTGCTTGCTAACGGCAAACTTTGCCAATACGATCATGCCAACAAACGACCTTAAGATCATTATCAGCAATATGAACGCCCCTATACCGGGTAACAATTATCAACAGAAGTTAATTGTACAAAACGATGGAACCAATACCCAAAGTACAATTCAGGTAAGGTATAAACACGATGGGCAGTTGAGTTATATTAATAGCGCCCCCTGGGCCCTAATTCAGCAAAACGTCGGAGTCCCCACCTGGTACAGTGTTCTTTCAGGCTTTCCTACCCTTACTGTTGGGGCCAGTTCAGCTTCTTTCATTAATTACAATGTACCGACAAATATTCCCTTAGGTACTCAAGTAATTTGTTATGATACAGTGTCGCGTCAGGCGCCGGTTGGCACCAATTGGTTATCAGATCTTACACCCTGGAACAATGTGAATAGCTCCCAGGCAATAGTAGTAGCTTCTTATGATCCAAACTTCAAAGAAGTGAGTCCTAGGGGTTCAGGCCCAGAAGGAATTATCACCAGAAATGATACCCTACTTACCTATGTGGTCCATTTTCAAAATGAAGGAACATATTATGCGCAAAATGTGGTAGTGGTGGATACGCTTGATTCCAATTTGGATATCAGATCACTTCGTCCCGGGTATTCTGATCATCAGTACACTGTTACCATGACAGAAAATGGCGTATTGAAATTTGATTTTGTTAATATTTTTCTGCCCTGGAGGGATGCTTTTGGAGACCTTGGAAGTTCCGGAATGTTTACCTATACCATAAAGGTGAAAAATAATTTACCGGTTGGTACGCGAATAAGAAATAAAGCTGCAATCTACTTTGACTATAATCAACCTGTTATTACGAATAGAACAATAAATACAATTGTTAAGTCAATCACATCAATCAAAGAATTTAATTATGAGACTTCAACGCGAATGGTGATTTATCCAAACCCTGCAACAAACTATTTTGACCTACGGTACGAGAGTTCAGAAAATGCGAAAGGCCTTATCAGCATTTATGATTTGGATGGACGATTGGTGGCAAATAATAGCACCTACCTGAAAACCGGAGAGAATAAAATTTCAGGGGATGTCGGTAACTTACAAAACGGAATTTATTTAGTGCAATTAAAAACTGAAAATTCGACGCATGTCGGAAAACTGATCATTAGCAGGTAAGAGAAACAAACTAACTCGTTGTAGAAAAAAAAAGCCCCGGTACTGCCGGGGCTTGTAATTGTCTTAAATCTTCTTCCTATTAAACCGCAAGGCTTTGAGCATCCATTTGGGAAGTGGTTTTTCGGGATTGCGTTCACGAAGATCCAAATACCAACCCATCTTTTTCATGATGGGAATTTTTTTGGTCTCTACAAATTCAATGAGGGCTCCATCAGGATCTTCAATATACGTGAAATGTCCGGTGGCTTCTCCCATTTCAAAACCTGCGCCGCCATCAATGGTGAATGGATGTTTTGCGCTTTCGCATTGGGTTTTGAGCGCTTCCATGTTTTTAACATCAAAACACAGATGAATAAAACCGAGATCTCCCCAAAAACGATTTTCAAAAATTTTGCGAGGATGCCGGTCGGTCACTTGGACCAATTCAATATAACTTTTTCCAAATAAAGTTGAAAAAGGCCCTTTGCGCGCTTCACGGTGTGTTAGAAGTGCCCGTTTAAATTTGCCCCCGCCGCCCGGTAAAACAGAAAGATCACCGAATGAATTTTCTGCCTTACTTACTACTTGATCATAACCCAAAATATCGGAATAAAATTTGATGGAAGCCTCCAAATTACTCACGCCAATAATCATGCCTACCGGACCGCCTGTGTGCTTGAGTCCGCGCCCGAACCAAATAGTATCTTCTACAATTTCGAATAAATTTCCCCAGGGATCCTCCACAAAAAAGTGTTTTTTT
Organism: bacterium; assembly: GCA_029945625.1. Taxonomy (GTDB): domain Bacteria; phylum Bacteroidota; class Bacteroidia; order B-17B0; family Aurantibacillaceae; genus Aurantibacillus. Next base: position 67,001 of record JAQSCW010000049.1, on the reverse strand, counting down.
CCGGCCTGATCGGGCGTGATTTCACCCAGCACTTTAACGCCATTTGCTTTTAATTCTGAGTAGGTAGATAGAATATTATCCGTTTTCATTTTTGTACAAAACAAACCCAGATCTCCCAACTGCGGGGTAAATGTTGGAGGTTCTGGTGTACGACTTGTATATTGCCAGATCTCAAAACCTCCTCCGCCTTTCATGTTTATGGCCAGAATAGCATGTCGACTTTGCGGTTTGCCACCGGTATAGGGAAGCATGAGATTAGCTTCGGCCGCCTCGTCGAAAACCGGCACATCCATACCGAAATTTTGGTTATACCATTTAAAACCTTCGTGTACATTGGCAACGCCGATGCCCACCTGTTGAATTCCTGAAATAATGTAATTATCCATTGTGAAAAATAAAACGCAAAGGTATTATTTTATACTTATTGTTTTGGTTAAAAGTGTATCACCATATCTAAGACTCACCCAATAAGTTCCCGATTTTAATTGATACGTGTCAACATCAAATGATTCATGATCCAAAGAAATAAGGATTTGGCGCGACACACATTCTTTTCCCGACACGTCGGTGATACTAAGTTGGAGAATTGTAGATGCTTTACAGGATGTTTGAACAGTGAGTTTCCCATCTGCCGGATTTGGATAAACGATAAAATTTGGACTACCTGAATAATTAACCGTCACCAAATTATAAGGATGTGACACTTTGCTCATAGAAATTTCCGTTAAACGATAGTAGGATAAACCGGAATAGGGATTTTTATCAGTGGCGGAATAAGTTCTTAGCACGGCGCTATTACCCGATGATTTTTTGGTGCATACTTCTTCAAAATGTATGCCGTCCATTGTTTTCTCAATAAGAAAGTAATCCGAATTTGTTTCAGTGGCGGTTGCCCAATTAAGGCGAACTTCATTTTCAGCTAATGTGGCCGTGAATTTCAGCAATTCGATGGGCAAAGGACTTTGATTAAAATTTTTTGTACCTAGGGTGTAGTACCCGTCATTGGTTAAGGTGATCCCATTGAAGAGGATCCGGTCACCAACAATGGAACTTGCTGCGGTGAGCTCTGTCCAGTTGCCCGCTTGGCCGGCGCGGTAGAGCAAGACATAGTCGGTGTTGGTTCCTAATGTAAACGCTCCCATGCCGCCGTCGCTCATATCAAATTCGATATTGGTTGAAATATTAGTGGACACATTTGTGACATCCACATACCAAATGCGTTGCCACCGTGCATTGTTGGTGCCGCTCATGCCGCCTACATCCGTAAGTATGGGCAAATTAACAGCAAGCGCATGACCTGCTAAAATGTAATCACCATTATCCAGCCCTGCCGTGGCCACCATGGTTAAGCCTCCTGAAACGGAGGCGGAAAAGGAAGTTGAACTTCCTGATGATTCTTGTCCAACACCGGATACTTGTCGGTCGTAATCTCCGTTGCCGGCATTGTCACCGGCATATTTATCGTTGGCGGCCATGGCGATGTTATATTTTGCCGAGAGCGAATTATCCACAATAATTCGCGAAGCATCGTTAAGCGCCGTGCGATAAATTAGGATCTCCGCAATATAGCCCCCAAACGGACGCGAGTCGGCAGCATCGGTGGAGGCAATGACGAGGGGCGAGGCATTGTCGGGAACAGAGGCGCTTGTTTCGGCTGAGGTGATATCGAGTGCATCGGCTATATAGGTCTTAGAGCGGGAACCGGCGGCGAGACTGCCATCATAAAGTTGCGTGATAAGGTAGTTATTATTGGAAGAAAAAGCGCCAACGGTGTTGTAACGGTCGTTATTGGTTTGAATATCGGTGAAAAATTTATTTCCGGTAAAATAAAACTGCATGAAGCTTTGATCGATGGCCACCCCTGTACGTTTAGACACCACGGCACGAGCATTTCCATCCACGTTTTGAGGGCGAGTAACCATAAAAAAGGTGTACCCTGCGGTATTATCTAATAGTGGAGAATCAGGCCCCAGCATTTTGTCGTTGGTAGTGCTAACGTTATCGAATTGAATAGCAGGGAACCCATTGATAATGTTTGAGGAATACAAGGGTTGCTGGTTGCCGGTTGCTTGCGTTACATTTAGACCATTACCTGACTGATCGTTCCAACTTGAAATTGCCGTGGCATTTACTGAGGAGGAGGTGCCTGCATCAGCTTTGAGCCATAGTACGTTTGTTGCGCTTGTTCCGATGCCGGCCGGTCCCGTTTGACTTTCCGCGAGACAGGACAAGAGTGTAAAAAAGAGAAAAATGTTCCTGAAGGTCATTTGCACAAAGTTACGGATAATAACGGAAAAGCTTTGTTTTAGGTGTTTTGTGACGTGCCCGGCACCGGTAATTATTACTATTTTTGTGACAAATTCAAACACCTCTAGCCATGTACGGACAGTTAAAACAACAATTGCAAAATACCCTGAAAGAAATTGAGAACAACGGACTTTATAAACGTGAACGGATTATTACTACCCCAATGGATGCGGTGGTAAAAGTGAACGGTAAAGACGTGATTATTTTTTGCGCGAATAATTATTTAGGATTGTCGAGTCACCCCAAGGTAATTGAAGGGGCCAAAAAAGCGCTCGATTCGCACGGTTATGGAATGAGCAGCGTGCGTTTTATTTGTGGTACGCAGGACATTCACAAAACACTTGAAAAAAAGATCTCCGATTTTTTAGGAACGGAAGATACCATTTTATATGCTGCGGCATTTGATGCCAATGGTGGAGTGTTTGAACCTTTGTTTGACGAACAGGATGCTATTATCAGCGATGAGTTAAATCACGCCAGTATAATTGACGGGGTGCGTTTGTGTAAAGCACAGCGTTACCGTTATAAGAACTGCGACATGGCCGACCTTGAAGAACAATTAAAAGCATCGCAGGCGCAACGCAACCGTATTATTGTTACTGATGGTGTATTTAGTATGGATGGTTTTGTGGCCCCCTTGGATAAAATTTGTGACCTCGCCGATAAATACAATGCTCTGGTGATGGTGGACGAATGCCATGCCAGCGGGTTTATTGGAAAGACCGGTCGCGGTACCATTGAAGCAAAAAATGTAATGGGCCGTGTTGACATAATTACGGGAACACTGGGAAAAGCGCTGGGGGGCGCTATGGGTGGCTTTACCAGCGCCAGAAAAGAAATTGTGGATCTGTTGCGTCAACGTTCTCGTCCGTATTTATTTAGTAATTCACTTGCTCCAAGTATTGTGGGGGCAAGCATTGCGGTATTCGACCTCTTAACTGAAACCACTGCCCTTCGCGATAAATTGGAATGGAATGTGAATTATTTTAAAAAAGGAATTAAGGAAGTTGGTTTAGAAATTAAGGATGGCGACAGTGCCATCGTGCCGGTGATGTTGTATGATGCAAAACTGGCACAAACATTTGCCGATAAATTATTGCAGGAAGGGATCTATGTGATTGGATTTTTCTTTCCGGTGGTGCCAAAAGACAAGGCTCGTATTCGTGTACAATTAAGTGCGGCGCATGAAAAGGAACATTTAGATAAAGCTATTGCGGCCTTTGCGAAGATTGGCAGAGAACTAGGGGTGGTGAAATTAGAAATTAAGAATTGAAAATTATCCGCCTATGCTGAAGCTATTTTAGACGAGGGAACCAAGATTCAAGACTTAAGGGAACCAAGAGTCAAGACTTAAGGGAACCAAAAGTCAAGACATAAGGGAACCAAGACAGATTTGGGGATTCTCCACGCAATTGAATCAAATGAAAAATAAAACGACCCGCCGAATCTACTTCAACGAGCCATTTTATGCAGCGTTTAGATGAACCAAACGATTTTCTTTGTGAACCTAAATATGTTTTGTGAATTTGGAACTTAAAACATAATACGTGTAATTGGTTTCTTATTCTAATACTATTTTTTTCAACTGCGCGTGTTTGCCCTGCTCTACCTTTACAAAATAAGCTCCTTTAGGGTTTTCACTGATGTCGATCTCTTTGGAATAATGTCCGGTGAAATTATCAAGTGTTTCGTTGTAAATAATTTTTCCTTCCATGTTTAAGATGGAAACAGAAGTTGTGCCTTTATCTTTTAAATTGAAGCTGAGGTTAAATTTACCAGTATTGGGATTAGGATAGAAATCCATTTTATCCAGACTTAATTTTCCATCTGCTAAACCTGTTTGTTTATCCAGCATTTTTGCGTCTTCGGTGCTCGGATCAATAATCTTAATTTTTTTAATGATGATGATCTTTGTAATTTTCTTTTCACCATTCTTATCCAGTTCATGATCTTCTACATTCATCACCATCACCTTGTCAACAGCGGCGTTTTGGCCATCAATTCCCGAGGCGTTGAGCGCACTTTTTACCTGCTCGTCCATTACTTCTTCCATTTTTACTGTCTGCAGGGCGCTGTCATTTCCATGCATCTCATCAATTACCACCACCATTTTTCGTGGTTTACCATTAATGACGGTTTCTTTTTCTTCAATCTTTATTCCGGGCGCATCCTTTAAGGTTATAGGACCCGAAACTTGATACGTTGTGTCGGAGATGGTTTCAGTGCCGTTGATATTTTGCACCTTCTTAATGCGAACGGTGTGAGTTTCTGTGTCACTCTGTGAGTGCAGCAAGGACGCGCTCAAGAAAAATGCGCCCAAAATGATTTGTGTTTTCATGGTATATAATTTTATAATTGATTATGAAGCAAAATTAGATGGAGAAAAGCGTGCTCAGAGTTAATGTGCGGTTAAACCCTGTTAAGGAAACGTTAAAGCTGAAGGACAGGAAAAAATTAGTTATTACATTTGAAGGAAGATGAATGCCCGTAGTTACAAACTAATCTTTTTTCTCATGAGCTCCTGTGTTTTGCTGATCCTGATCATGCAGGCATTCTGGATCCGAAATTCTTTTTTCCAAAAGCGCGACGAATTTGATCGCTCGGTTTATGGCGCTCTCGAACAAATAAGCGCCAAGATTCAGGAACGTGAAAATCTGAAAGTGATCCGAGAAACTTATTTTATAAGTAATGGAGACACAATTGCGCATACACCTTCGCGAAAGATGAGTTTTGCCTCGGATGAAGAAGTAAACGTGATCCATCAACATGACACGGAGGTGAGAGTGACAAGGGTGATTACCCCGAAAAGTAACAGCATAAAACGTAAGATTCATGATTCCGTGATGTTTGTGAGTGGGAACCAAAATCTGAACATTGTGCTAAATGACGCTAAGAAGACAAGGATCATCGTACGAAATAAGGCAGATAAAAAACAGGAATTGAAAAAAGACCCCAAGAAGGGCGACGAACAAGAAAATGAGATTGAGCGACTCGTTGATAAAATGATGATGGAGATTAAGATCAATGGTCCGGAAAAAGAAAATAAAGACACCTTACAAGGTCTTATTAAAAAGGCATTGCGTAATAAAGGAATCTTAATTCCCTTTGAATTTTCCTTGCGCAAGATCACCACGGGTAAAACCGACACCATTAGTCAGAGCTCGGGTTTTAACGAAAAGGAACGTCACTATGAATCGGACCTAAGTATGAATAAAGTATTTAGCACTCATAATTTTTTATGGTTGCAATTTCCACGAATTAATGATCATGTATTGGTGCAGATGAAAAACAGTTTACTGCTGACTGCATTTTTCACCCTCCTTATTATGCTGGTGTTTTATTATACCTTAAGGTTAATTTCGAAACAAAAAAAGATTGCCGAAATCAAAAATGACTTTGTGAATAATATGACGCATGAATTAAAAACGCCCATCGCAACTATCCGACTGGCGCTCGATGCCATTGGCGATCCCAGGATCAGGAATAACGAAGATCGTTATCGTGACTATGTGCGCATTTTAAAAGAAGAAAACTCAAAACTCAACACGCATGTGGAACGTGTGCTCCAAATGTCGCTGCTTGAAAAAGGAGAACTGCATCTGAATAAAAAGCCTATAGACCTGCGTGACATAATACAGGCGAGCATTAACACTTACGGACTGCAAATTGCCGAACATAAAGCGGAACTTATTTTCGAAACACCTGCGGAGCCTTTTAGGATGAATGGTGACGAACAACATTTACAATCGGTCTTTAATAATTTACTGGACAATGCCCTTAAGTATTCCTCTGATAAATGTAAAATAGAAATCGGGCTTTCGCAAAATGACGAAAAAATTGAGATTATAATTAAAGATAACGGCATTGGCATTGACAAAGAATATCGCGACAGGATCTTCGACAAGTTCTTTAGGGTGCAGGGAGGAAATTTGCATGATGTGAAGGGCTTTGGATTGGGACTGAGTTATGTGAAGTCGATAGTCGAAAAACATGGGGGCAGAATTGAAATGAAGAGTGAACCCGGAAAGGGCACG
>JAQSCW010000049.1:0-60560 GCA_029945625.1 bacterium | reverse complement strand
GAATTTGTGGTTCAATTTGCAAACCACTCAGACACTTAGAACACGAAGAAGCACTAAGGAATTTGTGGTTCAATTTGCAAACCACTCAGACACTTAGAACACGAAGAAGCACTTAGGAAATTGTGTATTTATTAGGAGTGGAATGCTGAAGGAAAAAGAGAGGAATGGGGAGACGGAAAGAGTGCAGAAAAGAACATCCTCGTATGTTGCGATGAAGTCACAGTTCCTCAACAGGTGCTCATGTTTTTTGGAAAACAATTTTTGGAAAACTAAATTTGAAGATGAATAAGATACTCTTGGTTGAGGACGAAAAGAATTTCGCTCAGGTATTAAAAGACTACCTGAAGATGAATGATTTTGAAGTGACCCTCTGCGCTAATGGTGAAGAAGGCATAGAGGCGTTTCGGAAGGAGAAATTTGATTTATGTATTTTTGATGTGATGATGCCCAAGAAGGATGGGTTTACTTTAAGCAAAGAAATTCGGGCACTCGATCTCAACACGCCATTTATTTTTTTAACGGCGCGAAGTATGCGTGAGGATCTGATAAAGGGGTATAAGATTGGGGCTGATGATTATATCACCAAACCATTTGACTCGGAATTATTGCTTTTGAAAATCATGGCAATTATGAACCGGTACAACGAGATCAATACGAGTGCTGAAGTTATTGTGCACGAGTTTGGTAAATTCACTTTCAATGCCAAATTCAGGACCTTAAAAATCAATAAGGGAGCAGAAGTGAAACTCTCACCAAAAGAAGCGGCTTTACTTCATTTATTATGTTTATACCGTAATGATATTTTGCCACGTGAAAAAGCGTTGAAGGAGATTTGGAAAGAAGATACCTATTTTACAGGGAGAAGTATGGATGTGTACATAACCAAGTTGCGAAAATATTTATCGACCGATGGGCGGTTGGAGATTACGAATCTTCATGGGAATGGATATATGTTGGTGGTGAAATGATGAGTACACACAGGTGAGGGGATGCAAGGAGTGTCAAGATTTGATTTACCGCATGTAATTAAGACACGAATTTCATTAAATACACCTAGTTGTTCTGTTAATTGCCAATCGTTTTCAATTGCGGCCCCTAAACTTTAGGAGCACTTATGTACCCCGGTGATGTGTGGAATTTGGGATTTTTAGAGCGACTTTATTTAAGGTACTGCTCCTAATTCTCGTTAGTTATGTTCTGTTGGTGCAGTCTAAAACCCAGTACCATCAGGCATTCCACACACATTTTTAAAAATACTACAATTCGTAGCAAGCCCTTGCTATCCTGCAACATATCTTTGTGGAGAAGTTAGGTGATACGGTGCAAAAGATTGAAACAGAAAGAGAATAAGGATCCCTAGCTTTAACAAAACACGTAATCAATAAATAAGAAATATATCATGGCAAAGAAAAATTCAGAAGATGTGATGGAGGCTGGAGCAACAAGTTCGGCTGCCAAGAAGGAAGTGAACTCAGAGAAATTAAAAGCCCTTCAACTCACATTAGACAAATTGGAAAAAACCTATGGCAAGGGAAGCATCATGCGTTTGGGCGATAAGAAGGTCGAACCAATGGAAGCGATTTCCACCGGCTCTTTGGGCTTGGATATAGCTTTGGGAATTGGGGGATTGCCGAAGGGCCGTATTGTTGAGATCTACGGGCCTGAATCGTCCGGTAAAACCACCCTGGCCATTCACGCGATTGCCAATGTGCAAAAGACAGGAGGCATTGCTGCGTTTATAGATGCGGAACACGCCTTTGACCGGTTTTATGCCGAGAAATTAGGTGTGGACACAGAAGGTCTTTTAATATCACAACCCGATAATGGTGAGCAAGCCCTTGAGATTGCCGAGAATTTAATTCGCAGTGGGGCGGTGGACCTGGTGGTAATCGACTCAGTAGCTGCCTTAACCCCAAAAGCCGAGATTGAAGGTGAAATGGGAGACAGCCGCATGGGTCTGCAAGCCCGATTAATGAGTCAGGCTTTGCGTAAGTTAACCGGCACCATTAGCAAAACGGGATGTTGTTGTATTTTTATCAATCAGTTGCGTGAGAAGATCGGCATCATGTTTGGCAATCCGGAGACCACTACCGGTGGGAATGCACTTAAATTTTATGCTTCGGTGCGTTTGGATATCCGTCGGATCTCTCAATTAAAAGAAGGTGATGTGGTATCCGGTAATCGTGCGCGGGTGAAAGTGATCAAGAATAAAGTAGCGCCGCCATTCCGTATGGCTGAGTTTGACATTATTTTTGGAGAAGGCATCAGCAAGGTGGGAGAGATCATTGATATTGGGGTGGAGAAAGGCATTATTAAGAAAGCCGGATCCTGGTTCAGTTACGATGATACTAAATTAGGACAAGGACGTGATGCCGTGAAAGCATTGTTTTTGGAAAATCCTGATTTGGCCGAAGAGATCGAAGTAAAAATTAAGGAGATATTAAATGCTGAAGCCAATCCGGTAACGGAATAAGGTTTTTGGTTGAGAGATTTGTTAATACTCAAGGATGTTGCCCATCGCTGAGTGTGGAAGCCGACCCGGAGGGGTCGGCTTTTTTTGTAGCGGAAGAAATGCGATTAATTTTGGGCCTGTATTTCCTCTAAAAGGCAAGGAGAATTGTTTTATCTTTGAATAAGTACAAATAAGATCTTACGGTCATTTGTAAGTATTTGTTTGTGGCGTATAGGTGGTAGTTATGCGTAATAGCCGGACAAAGTATTCGGAAGATAGAAAAAATGAAAATTACAAGCAGACAGATAAAATTTATTTCGACAATTGTTTTACTGACAGCTTTCTTGACTTGGTTTTTCTATGCTCACGAAATGTTACCAAAACCAATGCGAGCGGCGACTGCCTTAGTTGAGACACCTGTTGCAATTGCTTCCGGGCTTTCTTATTACTTAAAACTTGGAATACCTGTTTATGAAACTCCATGGGCAATAATACTTTCTAACTTATTATTTTCGTTTTTATTAATTTTTCTGGTTGACAAATTATTTAATATGCGACGGAAACGTGTTTGACCGCCGTTTAATCTTTACTCGGACAAAAAAGTTTGTTTAAGCTAAACACGGACGCAAAACCTGTGTGACATTAAAGCGTAATCGTTTTTGTATGCAGACACGCAAGCGAACCGCAACTGTGTGCCGGCTACAACGCATAACAGCTACTAAGCGCCATTTTTTGCGGGTTAACGCTCAAATGTGTAAATTGGACTAAGCAAAAAACGCTCGCTTAGTAGCAAAACGTTATAGCCAATGGTAGGACGACACTACAACCAAGACACAGACGAGCAAAAAAGTAAGCTTCATCGTATTTATAAACTTTGATCGGCGACCAATAAATGAGACAAGTTAGAGCAGGTATTACTTCAAACAGACCGAACGGTTGGTTTATTTAGTTTTTTTAGTATATTTGCGTCGTGAATATAAAACACGATAAGGAGAAAGTCATTCAAATTGGCCTCAATCTGTTTTGCTCAAAGGGCTATGGCAATGTTGGTCTTGATGAAATATGCACCGAAACAGGCATGACCAAAGGAGCATTTTATAATGCCTTTGAAAGTAAAGAGAATTTTTTGCTTATAACACTAGGCAGTTTTGACAAATCAAATACCGAGAGAATTACCAAGGTGTTGACACCAAATCATAAGGTAAAAGCTATTGACCAGCTGCAAGACTTTTATAATGTAATGCTCAAAATGCAACCCAAAATGAATTACATGGGTTGTATGGTTAACAATATGATGTCGGAACTAGGAGCAATAAATGAAAAAGTTGCTGATGCAACTTGCAAAGGCTTTGAAAAGATTATTGGAGCAGTTGAACCTTGCGTAAAACGAGCACAAAAAGAAGGAGACATCAATCCCGACTACGACTCAAAAGAAATGGCTGCACTGCTCCACGCCACATTTTACGGAGTATTAACAAGATCTAAAAGTCTTGGAAGCAACAAAAAAGGATTCAAAACAATGGAATTATTATTTAACAATCTAAAACAAAAATAAAATGGGTAAAACAACAACATTCAAAAGAGCAATTGAAATAAATGCTTCAAAGGAAAAGGTATGGAATGCATTAGCCGACTTTGGTAACATATGTCATGCGCATCCTGCGGTAGACACATCAAACATAACATCAACGCAAAAGCAAGGCGTAGGAGCAACCAGACATTGCAATTTTAATATGATGGGTGCAACTTCAGAAGAAAGAGCAATAGAATGGAATGAAGGAAAGAATATTAAGATTGAAGCTTATGAAATGAAAAAGCTTCCGGGAATAAAAAAAATTGTGGTGGATTTTGCTATTGAGGCAAAAGGAGACAAAACTTTGCTGACTTCCACAATGGAATATTCTATGAAAAATTCATTTTTTGATGTGATGAATAGCTTAATGATGAAAAAAATGAACTCTCAACTTATTGATGGAATTGCCGCAGGACACAAAAAATACATTGAGACTGGTGAGATTGTAAAAAAGGACACGAAATTAGAATTGGATAAAGTTATCAAGCTGTAATTAGGCCTTCCCGAGCTTATTGCTTTACAAAGATCCCTTTTGCTAACAGCGATTACACGAAATGGGAGCTGACGATTGATTATCCGTTTTTAACATAAACCTTAGATAAATTTTCAATTTTTAAACACACGTAAATAAATTAGTATGAAAAGAATACAAGCAATTTTATCATTGGATATGGATAATATTCCGGCCAATTTTCAAGAAATACTTACTCACGAAAAAGAGGTTGTTGCACAATGGAAAGAGGAAGGCTTTTTGGAGCATTTATTTTTAAGACAAAACAAAAACGGAGCAGTATTAATTTTTAAAGATATTGACGAAGAAAAAGCCAAAGAATTAATGCAAAAATTGCCTTTGTATCAGTTGAAAAAAAGCGTAGAATATTTGAACTTAATACAGCAGTTTTAAATAACTGACAACAAAGAATAAGCTAGTACCGTTAACAGTCGCTAAGTTATAGGTGTTTTTGCGGTAGGGCGTTACAACAATGCGGCGGCAAGCCTGAGCTTTTATAATTAAGTCGGTTTAAGTGGTAGCGCACTTGATGGTTTACAATTATAAAATCCGTAAATTTTATTTCCGACGCCTGATCGCAAGCAGTGGGCATCATTTGGCCTGCGCTCTGGGGCATGAGCCAGCAAAATTTATGACAACTCAATGCGGGTATGCCGCCCTTTTTGCCGGCACGCAGCTTAGACAGCTATATTTTAGGTTCTTGATCAATACCGATGTAGTTAAATAGAACAGGTGTTCCGTTGTATTCACCAATATGGCCCGATTAATAAATTCATGAAAATTAACGATTCCTGGTTTGTTAAATTGCGATTCACTAAATTATTATGTTTATATATTAATATTTACTAGTTTTATTATATCATTAAATCTCAAACTATGAAAAAAAAAAATTACTTTCAATCTGCGGCAGTAAATAAAGTAGTGCCACAAGAATCCTATCCCTGAATTTCCTGTTGTTGTTCGCGGGAATTTCCTACTTGCAGCTTTCTTTCAATTCACGCCATGCGGAGCAAAGTATGGAGTTAGCCCTGCGCAGTTGTGGACGGAGGCGGTGAATTGGTGAAACAGTAATAATTGTAAAAGAAGTATTCATTTTAATTAAAACAGACAGTAACATGAAAAGAAAAATTTACAAATTAGTATCAGGTGCAAAACAAGGATTGTTTGCACTTGCATTGGTTGTGTCGGGTACGGCGCATTCGCAACTGTCCTATACCATTGCCTACACGGGAGCTGTACAAACACTCACACTTCCGGCAGGTTTTTGGGGTATAGCGTGCTGGGGTGCAAATGGTGGAGACGTTACTGCGGGACCTGGTGGCGCTGGAAAAGGAGGTTACTCAAGGGGAGAGTTTAACGTCGTAACTCCCGGAACACAACTAAATATTTTTGTAGGAGGTAAAGGGGTGTCCGCCAGCGGAACCAGTGGCCCTGCCGGAAACGGCGGTTGGAATGGTGGCGGCGGCGGCGGTTATTGTGGTAAATCAGGCGGTGGCGGTGGTGGTGCTACGGATGTTCGCGTAGGTGGAATTGCAGCCTCAAATAGAATCATTGTTGCCGGTGGCGGTGGCGGTGCTGCTTATTATAATCAATTGGCAGTAGGAGGTAATGGCGGTGCTGTATTGGCACAGAATGGAGATTTTATTACCAGTGGCAACGTAACTACCCTTGGTGGTGGAGGTGCCGGAGCAAATGGCGGTTCGCCGGGTGTGGGTGGTTTTGGTTATCCTCTTACAGATGGTCTGGCTAGCGGCGGCGGGGGCGGCGGGCATAGTCCAACAGGATTTGGGACCCAAGGTACTGGAGGTGGCGCCGGTGGCTATGGTGGCACCAGTGCAGGTGGAGCAACAGGTGGCGCCGGCGGTGGCGGCGGCGGATATGCAGGCGGAGCTGGCGGAACGCAAACAGTTAATGCGGGTGTTGGCGGTGGTGGCGGTTCTTCCTACATTGGAGGAGTAACTACTGCTACAACCATCATGTTTGGTCAACCCGGGTTTACACTCAATCCGGATGTTATAGGAAACGGCAGAGTGGTTATTACAGAGTTATGCAACATCACGTTGTATGGTGCGGGAAATACTAACAGCCTTAACCCGATGATTTGTGCAGGACAGAGCGTTACGCTGGTGACCAATGCCATCAGTAACTATTCCTGGAGTACCGGTGCTATAACTTCTTCATTAGTAGTTTCACCAACATCTAATACAGTTTATGTGTTAACAGCTACTTCTCCTTCAAACTGTACCACATCAAGAACTATTACGATATCTGTTAACTCAGGGGTGCCTGTGTTGTCAATTTCAAATCCCAGCAACAACATTTGTTTGGGTCGAACTGTTTCATTAACTGCAACAGGAGCACTTACCTATACATGGACAAATCCCGGTGTTGTGAATGGCCAATCATTTACTCCTTCTGCAACTCAAATTTATACGGTGTCAGGACAGAACGGATGCGGCATTACAACAAGCACTACATCTATCGTCGTGGCGCCTCTCCCGGTGAGCGCACTTGCTAACCCCACAATTGTTTGCGAAGGATTTGCAGCGGTATTGTCCGCAAGTTCCTCAGTAACCGGGTACACGTGGCAACCTGCTGCTTTGTTTGGCCCTACCATATCTGTAGCCCCGATGGCAAGCATTATATACACTGTTACAGCCAGTGATGGCACCTGTTCGGGTACACAAACGCTTGCCTTGGCAACAAAAGTTACACCCACTATAACGGCCTCTACATCGGCTTCTATGATTTGTCCGGGTAATTCGGTGGTACTAACGGCCGGAGGTGGTACTTCATACAACTGGATGCCGGGAAATCTTTCGGGTCAATCCGTAACAGTAACTCCAGCCACTTCAACGTTGTACCAATTAACAGGCACTAATAGTGTAGGGTGTTACAACTTTACCAATCAGGGGGTAATTGTAAATAGTAGCCCAACCGTTAATATCGCTGCTAACAAAATTGTAGTGTGTAGCGGCGATGCAGTGCAAATGCTGGCGAGCGGCGCCAATACGTATGCGTGGACTGGTGGCCCTAGTACGGCAGGATATACCATTAATCCCCTAAGTTCTGCAGTGTACACAGTAACCGGAACACAAACGGGAAATATTTGCACAAGCTCCAAAACAATCGCTATTACCGCAGTTGTATCTAATGTCTCAGTTTCTTCCAACACGTCTGTTTGTCCCGGAGGAACTGCCACTTTAACGGCATCTGGGGCCAGCTCTTATGTGTGGAACGGTATTCCTCAATTTGGAAATGGAATTTTCCAGGTAACACCAAGTGCTACGACGGTTTATACGGTAGTAGCAACTACCTCTTCCAACAGTATCAACTGTCCGGTAACCAAAACAGTTCAGGTTGGTGTATTCCCAACACCAACCATTTCAATTGTTCCCACCAAATCTCTCATTTGTAAGGCGCAGTCAAACACACTTACGGCGACTGGTGCAGTAACATACACCTGGGGCGCTGCAGGAAGCGGCTCTGTGATTGTTGTGAAACCGAACACCACTACTATTTATACAGCTATTGGAATTGATGCCAACGGATGTGTGGGAACGCAGTTGATTTCGGTAATAGTAAACGCCTGTTTGGGATTGTCGGAAATGGCAAACGGAAATACCGGAATTTCAATCTACCCGAATCCAAGCAATGGCGAGTTCACTATTGAAACCAACAGTAACATGGTTTTGAAACTGGTTAATGCAATAGGTCAAGAGGTTAGGGTAATAACACTTACAGATTCCAATAACTATACAGCCCATGTGAAAGATTTGGACAATGGTGTGTATTTTATTGTTGGCCAAAACGCCGATGGCAAAGTGAGCCAGAAAGTAGTGGTTGCGAAGTAATTATTTTTTTCCAATTATTAAATCCTGTCAGCATGTGCTGACAGGATTTTTTTTATAAATGGAAACAACTAATTTGCTGCGTGAGCGATTGTAGTGGAAAGCCCGCAGCCACGCCTGTCTCTTCGCGTGGCGAGGACTTGCAACGGAAAGCGCGACCCTGCCAAACGGAATAAAAAAAGAAAAGCGGGGGCACGCCCAAAAACTTTCTCCCGGGCTTTTCCGATTGACCCGAAAAATGTGTTTAAGGTCAAGCCAATAGAACAATACTATTAAAAATAAATTGGCGGAAAAAAAATTAAATTGAAAAAGACGGCATATAATAAGCCTCCATTTGACAAATAGAACGAACTCGCCTATTTTTACAATTTAATCTACTGTGGCGTCAATAATCTGAGATAGAGCCGAAACAAAATTAAAACTCGAAATGAATAAAAACAAAAAAGCCGTCGCTATTTTTAACAGGTACGCCAAATTGTACCAGGACAAATTTATGGATGTAAATTTGTATGGAGATACCTTTGATTATTTTTGTAGAGCCATTAAAACAAAAGATGCTGATATTCTTGAGATCGCCTGCGGTCCGGGTAATATTACGCGGTATCTACTCAATCAACGACCTGATTTTAATCTATTGGGGACAGATCTCGCGCCCCAAATGCTGGAACTGGCGCGAATTAATAATCCGGAAGCCAATTTTAAAAAAATGGACGGCAGAGACATCCTCACCCTGAACAAGAAATTCGATGGCTTGATGTGTGGATTTTTTCTGCCCTATTTGTCGAAAGTAGAAGTGGAGAAACTATTTTCGGATGCGTCTAAAATCTTAAAACCTACTGGTGTCATTTACATCAGTACCATGGAAGATGATTATGACAAGTCCGGTTTAAGAACCGGAAGTACCGGAGAAGAAATGTATATGCACTATTATGAAGCGAAATTTTTAACAAGTACACTTATTCAAAACAAGTTCAAAATTTTAAAAATGGAGCGAAAGGAATCCTTCATGACAGATGGCTCAAAGGTTTGTGATGTAATTTTGATTGCGGCAAAATTGTAAGAGATGATCCTCCAACAAATGCGTGTTTCGTTTGAATAGACGTCGAGCGCATTTCACAATTTTTGACGATATTTGTTGTACCTATTCGCACAACATTGAGAAGAAAATGTTAAGGATCTTCAGAATACTCATATTATTTTCATTTACTATCGATGTCAAGCCCTTGGTTTCTCAGTCAACTGATACCATGAGAGTACTCTTTATTGGCAACAGTTTTACCAGTGTGAATAATTTACCGGTGGTTTTTCAACAATTGGCTGCAGGAGCAGGTAAACCGGTTGTAGTAGGCGACCACAGTCCGGGAGGAGCCACCGTGGGAGATACAGCCCAAGGCACCTATGCGCATATGAACAATCCGCAGGTGTATTCTCTTATAAAAAGTAGAAACTGGGATTATTTGGTATTGCAGGATAATCAGGGAAGATTTGTAAATAATTACGGAATTTTTCCGGGTTCAAGTAAAGTGATTGAAGGTCATAAAATGATACGAGATTCTCTCTTGTATTATCATCCCTGTGCTAAAATGATTTGGTTTGCGGGCTGGGGACCAAAGGCCGGATACCCTCCTTATTCCAGTACAGGCAAGGGATTGATTGAAAAAATTTATGCCAACTATTTGTATTTATATGGTGTGGCGGGACAGGTTATTGCGCCAATAGGTCCGGCCTGGGAAAGAATTATTAGCAGCTACACAAACATCAACCTCTGGGATGCGGATGATGTGCATCCGGGAATAAATGGCACGGCGTTAACTGCCGATGTAGTCTACGCCACTATTTTCAAAACATCGGCCCGTCAAAGCACCTATACTCCCGCGGGAATTTCTTTAGGCACGGATACCATTCTGAAAAATACAGGATTTCAAACGGTGATGGATAGTTTAAATTATTCAGGACTACTTGCAATTACTCCGACTATCGTCAAAGGAGGCAATACCTTATCAATCACTGGTTATCCTATCTGTCGCTGGTACCTCAATGGAACATTTTTGATGAGCACTTCAGGAATTTTACATATTACGCAGCCGGGAACTTATTATGCCATTTTGTTTGACGCAACTAATTGCATGTATCGCAGTCTGGATTATGTTGTGTCCGACATTACATTCATTAGCAAGTACGCGCCTTCAGAAAGTGAACTCAACATCTTTCCCAATCCTGCATCGGTAAGTATAACAATTTCCTCCTCCCGAGTAATCACTGAATTTCAACTGATAAATGCACTTGGACATGAAGTTCTAAGGGGTAAAGGAAACGGATCAGAAATAGAAGCGGATGTATCGCTTTTACCGAAGGGGATTTATGTGATGAAGGTGATAGACCCCGTTTATGGTATGAGGACAAAAAAAATAATTTTGCAATAGTTGGACATGAGACTAAGACTTTTATTGTTTTTTTCTTCATTTTTTTGCCTCGCTCTGATGGCCCAAAGGAAAGTGGTTTCAAGTGATGAATTTACGATAGGAGGAACGATCAAAAGCGAACTCATGATTACAGTCGCCGCGCTGGAATCTCTGCCTTCTTTGCCAATACAAGATCAGATTCTGCGGAATCACAAAGGCGAGATTAAAGACACACTAAAAAATGTAAAGGGAGTACCACTTAACGTAATTCTTGGGAAGATTGAATTTGTGTATAAAAAACCCAGAGAACTGGATGAATTGTATTTTGTGATGGTGGGTTCGGAAGACCACAAAGTTGTATTTTCATATAATGAGATCTTTAATTCGGATTTGGGAAATCGTTGTTATTTTATCACGGAAATAAACGGAAAGAAATTAACACAACTTCCGGAACGTATTCTTTTTATTAGTACTGGGGATGAAAATGTGGGGCATAGATATATACAGGGATTAAAAAAAATTCTAATTAAGCGAGTAGATTAAATGAAGGCCTACAAAATAGAATGTAAGTTGCCGCAGGGAGTCACCATCCGATTCAGTGTTCTAAATGGGTGGGGACTTTTTGCAACGCGTGCTGTTAAAAAAGATGACATTGTTTACACCGGTACATTTATTGCAGTGCAAAAGGAGGACTTCCCTAAAGAGATTGAATTGGTGGTAGAGCAGAACACCTATTATCTGCCGTCATATAATCACATTACGCCATTTACAGATGGCCGCTATGCCGTTTACACATTTGACTCGGTGATGAATCATCATTGCGATCCCTCCACGCACGATAAAGCCCATCAAAACGATCCATTTAAATATGATGTTATTGCCGCCAGAAAAATAGAAGTAGGAGAGGAACTTACCTGCAATTACAATACCTTTAAATGGATCAATGAAAATCCGTTTGACTGCAGCTGTGGAGCACCCACCTGTTGCGGAAGGGTAGAAGGGTATAGCAAGCTTACACAACAACAAAAAGATTTCCTTAGGGATTTGATGGGTACTTCGGCATTAATGCGGAAGGAGTGAAATTGTCTACAAAATAAAGTTTGTGGACCCAAGCAAGTTAATACCGACTTTGTGACTCAAGTATGCCCAAATACTACATTGAGGCAATAAGAGCAGGTTTTGCAGAAGCTTACTTATCCAGCCATGCCTTAAAATCATTCACGCGTTCGCGGCTCACAATACCGTCGTCATCGCTTAGAGCGGGAGATTTTATTTTTAAACGGCTGTTAAAATACGAACTTACTTTTTCTATACAACTGATGTTAACGATCGCTTTTCGATTTATTCTGAAGAAACTATCGGGAGGAAGCATCGATTCCAATTGATCAAGCACATAATCGATAACATAGCGTCTACCTGTTTGCGTAACCAACAGCACACAGCCTTCTTCCGATACAAAGTGCGCTACCTCGTCCGTTTTTATGGAGGAGATGCTGTCGCCCACTTTTACTAAAAATCTATTTTTGTATTGTTTGTTGATGGCTAGATAAGCGCCGGCGATGTTCTCAAGCAAAACTGCCTGACCGGCAGCGTTCCATTTTCTGAATTTTTCAACTGCTTTTCTGAGATCTTCCAGGCCAATGGGTTTGAGGAGATAATCCACACTATTAAGTTTAAATGCTTGAATGGCGTATTCATCATAGGCAGTGGTGAAAATAACGGGAATGTCGATGGGGAACTGAGAAAAAATATCAAAGCTAAGACCGTCAGCCAAATGAATATCAACAAAAAGGAGGTCGGCCGTTAAGCCCTTTTTAAATTCAGCTACCGTTTTTTTTATGGAGTCGAAATTGGCGATTATCGACAAGTCAGCATCAACTCTCGATAGGAGATTAGCTAGATGCTCTGCTGACAGCTTTTCGTCTTCGATGATAACGGCTTTCATGTTAACTTAAGCAATGGAATTCTGACTGTAAAAGTGCCGGGGGTTTCTTCAATCTCAACCGTTTTGTTTGTAAAAAAAAGGTAACGGTCGCAAATATTTTTGAGTCCTGTTTTGGAACTCCCTTCATGCATAGTTCGTTTTTGAAGATTGTTCGCAATTTGCAAAGTGTCTCCTTTAATGGTAACAGAAATGGTAAGGGGAAGTTCGGAAGAAACTTCATTGTGTTTGATCGCATTTTCGATGAGGATCTGCAGCGCCATTGGCGGAACGCTATATCCTTCATAGGCTTTGGGAATATCAAAAAGAAAGATTAGGTTCTTATCGAATCTTATTTGCAGTAAATAAGCATAGGAATGGACAAAAGTTAATTCATCTCGGAGTGTCACTAATTCACTGTTGCGAGAATCCAGTAAGTAACGGTATACCTTGCTTAATTGATTGATAAAATCTACTGCCTTATCCTGGTCCTTATAAACTAGTGACGAAAGCACGCTCAGATTATTAAAAAGAAAATGAGGATTCACTTGGTCCTTGAGGTTTTGAAGTTGTGCCTGCAAACTTTCGGCTTTGTATTTTTCTACTTCCACCAATGAACGTTTCCACTTGGAAAAAAACTGTGAGCTCACTTCTACGGTTAAGAGAATAATTGAAACCAATACTCCAACAATAATTGCTACTATGGTAAATTGTTTTTTGGTCTCAACAGGAAATTCACATACGTAAGCATTAAAGGCCAGCATCGATAAATAGATTGAAAAGGCACTAAATACAATGTTAATGGGGAGCTGTATCATTATTCGACGACCTGCCGATTTTTCCCAGGGATAGTGGCGATCAATACGGGTGTCAATCCGAAGGTTTCCCTCCCAAACAATAATGGTAATGAGTATTGAAATGAGGAAGTCAACAAACTGATGCTGCTTTGCAGCCACACCTACATTCATGGCATCTAGCAGCAAAGAAATAACAATGCCGGTGAATAACATGTATAAGAATCTTATTTTCTTCGTTCGCATGGCATAAATTTAATCAAATAATTGTTTTTGTGCTTTGGTTATTTTTAATGCATCAGCAAGTGGGTTTTATCTTTTTATGTGTTGATTAGGCGATGATTCATTACCTTCTCAAAACTGCACTTTGTACACAAAATTGGGAAAGAAGCCTATTTGATAAGCTGTATTAATGATATTTGTTACCGGACTATATCTTTGAGCAAATACATTTTGAGTATTGGTAACATTCTGTATGTCGAGCGAAAATGATTGTGAAAGTTTTTTCAATTTGCTGTTCAGGGTAATACCAACCTTTACATCGAGTCTGAAGAAGTCGGGATACCGCTGTGAAAACGCATATTCATCTCCCTTTACTATTTGAGTGCCGGAGGCTTGAGAAGCTTCCAGATCCACAGGGGTATAATAGCGGCCACCCGCCTGAGTCAATTTCATCCCCAATGAAAATACATTTCGTTTTTCTGCTCCAATCTTAATGTCCTTACCCCCCAACACGTTGTACACATACTGTCCGTTAAATGCCGTATTCCGTTCTATATGATCGCTGCCTTTATATTTGGCTTCATAGATACTTCCGGTCAGAAGCACGTAATAGCCTTTGCTGAAGAATTTTTCTACGGTTAATTCAGCACCGTAATTTGTTCCAGTTCCCTTATTTTCAAGCAAAGATTGATCGTTGGGCAGAAAGCTGGCTCCTGAATTTAGCATGGAGTAGCTTGATGAATTGCGGGTCACAGGAACATTGGAAAGCAACTGGTAATAAATTTCTGTTTTGATTCTCCAATCACTAGCGGGAAGTAGGTCGTATCCAATTACAAAGTGCTGACTGTGGGTAAAATCTAAATTCTGATTGGAGGTGGTATAAGATCCATCTGTATAGTGGGTTCTGTAGAAATACACATCGATAGGTTGCATTTGGCTGTGCATGCCGTATCCCGCAATTAGACATTGTTTTCTTGTAAACTGATATTTCAGTCCTAACCGGGGTTCTATGGATGTAGCGTTGTTAAGTGTTAGGTATTGGAAGTGAAGGCCGGCGTTAACGGTTAGTTTTTCCGTGAAACGGTATTTCATTTGTGCATAGGCCTGATTGAGCATGGTCTTGTCGTTGAAATCCCAATATTGACGCCAAACTGAATTTGAATCTCTTTGACGCGCATCCAGTAAAAGATTTATAACCTCCGAAATAAGACCGGCTTTAACAAAAAGTTTCGAGCTTATTTTAGAATTGAAGGAAGTGTTGAGCGAATAGCGAAGTTGGCTCGATTTGTTTTCTATATTTCTTTCGGCAGGTTTTAGATCAGTGGCCACATTGTCTTCAAGATAATTGCCGGCATTGTAGGTTGATCCCACAATAGTGTTGATATAGGACTTGGCGTTGAGTTTGTAAAAATGTTTCACCCCCAGCAAACCTATGTCGCTTGTGAAGTAGCTATCCTTAGCAGGGTTAGCAAACAGGTCGCTGCTGTCTATTTGATCATGTAGAAAAGATATTTTACTTTTGCCTCCCATTCCAAAGAGGGTAAATCTTCCAAATTTGGTAGCTCCTCCGTTGAACTTAAATGACAAATCTTGATAGAAGGGGGTGGCAGTAGTGCCAATAGGAATTCCCAGTTTTTGGGCAACGCCGGTAAAAGAATAGCGGTAGGCAATGAGGTAGGACGATCCTTTTCGTTTATTAATTGGCCCCTCTGTCATGCCTTCTAGTCCGGTAAGGGCTCCTAATTGAAAGGTATGTTCATATTTTTCTGAATTGCCTGTTCTAAAACCTAGATCAAACACACCGGCATTGGCATTCCCATATTCGGCGGGAAAAGCCGATGTGAAAAAGTCAGAGTTCTTTATTACGTTGGTATTGATGGCACTCACGGGGCCCCCGGTGGTACCTACGGTTGAAAAATGATTGGGATTTGGGATGTTGAGCCCTTCGATGCGCCAAAGAACACCTACCGGGGAATTTCCGCGAATCACCAGATCATTTCGAGAATCGTCGGGTGAACTCACTCCCGCAAAATTGGCGGCTAAACGTGATGGATCTGAACGTCCGCCGGCATATCTGTTCACTTCTTCCATAGAAAATGAACGGCCACTTACCGATACCATTTCATTGTTGGTTTCATTTTTCTTGTTGCCTGTTACAACTATTTCCTGCAGGGCACTTACATTCTCTTCCATGCCGATATCTAGTACCACCTCTTTTCCGGAGGTTACCACAACATTAGGCATCACAATTTCCTTATATCCAAGATAACTTATCTTTAAATCATACCTCCCCGGTGTTACCTCGGTAATTTTAAAATGACCGTTGCCATCAGTAGTGGAACCTTTTAAAGGCACTGAGCCAAGCAAAACTATACTGACTCCAGGAATCATGGTTTGTGATTGTTTATCCATTACTGTGCCTCTGATGGATTGAGTTGAGATTTGGCCAAATGCCACATTGGTGGTAAGGATCAAAATGGTAACTGCTGTAAAAATAGTTTTCATAGTAAAATTTTATGAGTACAAGTTTAGGGCTAGGAGCGGAAGCTATCCAGTTAAAAGCGGATGAGTTGTAGATTTAGATCCTTGAATTGTAAAAGACCGGCATTTACAGCTTAAAATCACGTCTGCCACCTGTACTGCAGCATACTTTTAGTCTTAATTCACATAAACCGGACCTATTTTGAATTATCTTTGTGCGGCCGGATTAATAAGCCGGCGTCCCTATGAAACTTGTTAAGAGAGCAACTTTAATTCTTCTAGGTCTGCTGTTTCTGCTCATTTCTTCGGCGTATATTCTCGTCATTTCTAATAAAAAGGTACTTCAGGAAAGATTGAGCAATGAGTTGAAAAGTAAGTATGGTCTTAAATTTGAAGTGGACAAAATACAGGTTTCTTTTTTCGAAAATTGGCCGCGGACTTCTGTAAGGTTTACAAATGTTAGAATTCAGAGTCTGCTTCATAATCCTCAAAATAGGGAATTTTTTAATGCCCGTTCAATGTCCTTGTCTTTTAATCTTCGCAGAATGCTGGGTGGCGAATTTATTGTGAGTTATATAGGGCTGAAGGATGCCCGGATAGATCTTATCCGTCTTGAAAATGGGACGAGTAATTTTGAAATTTTCAAAAAAAGCAATCAGGGAGATAGTTTATTGTCAAAAGACACTGCCAACACCGTTGTTTTTGAAATTGAAAATCTGAAATTGGAGAACACATCATTTAATTTTACAAATCGGCAAAAAAAACAGCGCATCGCAATTAATCTGTTTAATACAGCGTTGCGAATTAGGAATTACAGCGATGGTGCGAGGGCACGATTGGTCGGAAATGTTCATGTGTTGGGACTCTTATTCAATCCTAAAAATGGCGTCTTCCTAAAAAATAAAGAGACGCAGCTGAATCTGGACTTGGCTTATTTTAAGGCCACCAAAACAATTTGTGTGTTTCCGCCCTCCACTATTAAAATTGAAGATGAGATATACCGGGTTGCTTCGCTTATTGATGTGGGTGAAAAGCAACGGTTCGCATTGATCGTGGAAAACAAGACTTGTTCGGTGTCAAAAGCCGCAGAGTTATTAGCTCCTAACATCAAAAAAGCACTTTCGGCTTTTGTTCTGAAAAACACCATTGATGTGCGCTTTGTGTTGGTGTCTAGCATTGGTCGCAAAAAGGAACCATTTTTGCTGGTGGATGTAATGGCACAGCATATCGCACTTGAGCTGGGAAAGAAAAAGATCCCATTCACGGATCTTTCATTTAAAGGGAGGTTATTAAGCAGCGACAGTAATGGAACAAAAGGTAATTCTGAAACGGCAGCAATAAGCTTTGCGCAAGTTACGGGAAATATTCTGGATCTTCCCATGAGGGCCTCTGTGAACGTTACCAACCTGAAAGCTCCAATTCTTGAAATCCATGGTAATCTACTAATCGAAGCTTCACGCCTCAAATTTAAAGAAACAAAACACATTATTCTGTCAGGTTCAGCCAAAGCTCAGATTAGTTTTCAAGGTCCCGCGAAACAGCTCAATGATGGCAGGTTTTTGGATGAGCCCATGAAATTTCTGGCTGATGTGGACATGCATAATTTCACGTATCGAAAAAATAACAAATCTGAGCCCTATAGCATTAACGGCAAAGCAACTGCAAGAAATAAAGATGTTTACTTTGAAAATCTGATCTTGACTAGCAGGGCCGGCAAAATAGCGTTGAAGGGGCGAGTGGAGAATTTTGTGAGTTACCTTTTTAATAAAAAAGATGTGATGAAATTTGATCTTGTTGCAAAAGCCGGCACCTTGGATCTGAATTCTTTTTTTAATCCGGACAAACTTGAAGCAGCAGGTGTTACTGATACTAAACGATTACCAGATAAGCAGAAACCTGGAAACATAAAGTACGACATGGAATTGAAAGTGCAATTGGCTGCAAACAAGATACTATTTAAAAAGTTTGTCGCAGAAAAGGTGAATGGCAATGTAACATACAAAGATGAGGTGTGGAGTTTTTCATCCATTAAATTGAACACATGCAATGGTCGGATAAGTGGTGCCGCAAAACTGGTTGATCTTAAACACATCAGCGCCGATATTTCGGCCATGGACCTGAACATTAATACCCTATTTACACAATGTGATAATTTTGGGCAAGAGGCAGTGCAGAGCGAAAACATAAAGGGGAACTTAAGTCTTAATGCAAAATTTAAAACAGATCTGGAACCCGGAATGAAAATAGCGGGGGAGAGCATGTGGGGTGAAGTTGATCTGAAGCTGAAGGCTGGTCATTTGATAAATTTTGAACCCATACAAAATCTTTCCAGATTCTTAGTGCTCAATCGTAACTTGGACGATGTTGAATTTTCGGAGTTGAACGAAACGTTCAGACTAAAAGGTTATGTGATGGAGATCGATGAATTAGAGATCTCGTCCAACCTCCTGAATCTATACGTAGTAAACGGTGTATACGATTTTAAAGGTGTTTCAAATATTAATGTGTTGGTGCCATGGAGCAATCTGAAGACTAAAAACCGGTTGCTTTCTCCAAAAAATACCGGCAAAAGTGCCCAAAGTACAAGGGGATTAAAACTTAATTTTCAAGGTCCGAAAAAAAATCTAAAGATTAGTTTTGGACATAAGGAACTGAAATAACAGAGGGACTTAGTTTTTCAAACAAATATCTCTGAATAGTTTTGTCCAGGCAATATCACCTTCTTTTTTACTAAAACGCACAATGATCATATTCTTTTGAGGGTACATGTATAAATATTGACCCAATAATCCCTGCGCAAAAAAGTCGCCACTTGCTGCGTAAATAAATGGGGTGGAATTTGCGTCTTTAGGAGAAGTTGTATAATGCACTGCCTTTATCTTAGATGAATCTGAAAGAGGAAAAGCCCAGCGCGTATGCCACCAATTATTGGAGTAAGTTAAGTTATTCTTCACGTTTTTAAAATTCACCGATTCATCCACGTATGCCGCCGGAATGAGTTGTTTGCCATTCCAATTGCCATTATTCAGGTACAGTCTTCCTAGTTTAGCAAAGTCTTTGGCCCGACCATTCAAACAACAAAAGGCCTTTTCGGTATGATGTTTTTTGCTATCGATGCTCCAACTGGCATCGTATTCCATGCCGAGCGGGGTCCATAATTTTTCCTGTAGGTAGTCGGTGAGTTGTTTTCCTGTTGCGCTTTCCAAAACCAGCCCTAGGAGTTGTGAATTTAAACTAATGTAGCGAAAAACGCTTCCCGGTTCGCTCTCAATTTTGAGATGGTGCAAATACTTTTTTAGTTTAGTACCATAATAATATTTGGCAATGTCGCCAAAGGGGTTAAAATAGTTCTCATTAAACGCGATTCCCGATTGCATATCCAACAAGTGCTGAATTGTAATTTTTCCAAATGTATTGGTGTCCAAAAATGTAAGGTACTTGCATATTGGATCTTTGCTGCTTTTTATATATCCTTCACCAATGGCAATGCCCGTGAGTGCCGAAACATAGGACTTAGACATTGAAAAGGTAGTTACCAACGATGACTGATCGTTGCCCTCACGATACCATTCGTATAATATGCTATCGTTCCGAATCACCAAAAAAGAGAGAGTACCCGTTTTTTTTAGTCCTGATTCAAAATCATATGTTTTTTTTCTTTGGGTAATTGTTTTTGGAAGTTTAATAGCTTTGCTATGTGTGGCTTCCGTAAAATAGTAGGGGACAGGAGATTTTTTTAATTCCCTTTTTGGAAATTTTTTGTAATCCCGCACATCTGCAAAATTGTAAATGAAAAATCGGCCAACATAACACGATTGAAAAAGAATTACCACCGCGACTCCAACAAGTGCTCGTTTTATCATTTAAAAAACGAATTGAGCGGTTCTGATGTGCAGGCGGATGGCTGATTGAGGTGCAGCAATTCACAAATGCTGGGGGCAATTTGTGTGATGGTAGTATAGTGGGTGGATTCACCTTTTTTAATGCCGAAGCCGTAAAATAGGAGGGGGACGTGGGTGTCGTAATTATACCCGCTTCCGTGCGTGGTGCCTTTTTCACCATGATCCATCCAGCCCGGCTCAAACATAAAACACACATTACCGCTGAGTTTATGATTGTAACCGTTTTGCAATAAGGCCCGGTAATCATTTTTTTCGAACGACCGGTATTTCATGGTGGCTGAAGAGTAGGCCTCTGCTACGCCAGTAATACTTACCATAAACATACTCAGTTTTTCTTCCACCTGCGTGAGGTCTAATTTTAATTGACTCACTTTATTTTCATTTAAATAAATTTGTTCATTACTCACTTTCGCAAGTAGCGAGGTATCGCCATAGGTTACATTAAAATAAGATTTAATGCGTTGTGAGAGTGTGGATTCGCTCGAACGTCCGGCGGGAATCTTGTTATCTGTCAACTGACGCGGAACATCAGCCGCTCCATGATCGGCCGTCAAAAAAACCGTATACTTATGTTTGCCCACTTCTGCGTCGAGATAGTTGAGAAGTTCTTCCAGATCTTTGTCTAGCCGCAGATACACATCTTCCATTTCCACAGCGCGCGGACCAAACGTGTGACCCACATAGTCGGTACTCGAAAAACTAATGCAAAGAAGGTCTGTAAATTCATCTTTACCTAAGTGTTCATTTTTGATACAACTTAATGCCAGGTCTTTTGTGAGGGAATTACCATAGGGTGTCACTTTTATTATTCCAAAATTGTTCTTACTTAAAAAGGAGCTAAACTCGTATGGAAATACTGGTTTATCTTTAAACGGTGTTCCTTCATATACATTGTCGTCGGCAGGGGAGTTGGTGTAGGATGCAACAGGATAGAGCGTGTTCCAGCCTTTTTCGAGATAAGACTTGGCGAATTGTTTGGTGTTGAATTCTTTTACCCACACCGGTAGTTCTTTGCAGTACCATGACGAAGAAATAAAATTCCCGCTGGCATCGTCGAACCAAAAGGCACCGTTGGCTACATGTCCGGCCGGAAGCACCGCACTGCGATCTTTTAAGGCGAGTGCAAAAACTTTCGATCGGTGATTGGAACTCATTATAAGTTCGTCGCCAATAGTAGTGCTTAATTGCCGCTTAGGAGACATTTGGCCGGCTTTATCCGATGCGCCTACCGACAGTACCAGACTGTCTTCCACGCAATAGGTAGCGGCGAAATTATTTTTAAGCACCCAATCATTGCCAATGATGCCGTGACTGCGCGGTGTAGTGCCGGTATATATACTGCAGTGGCCGGGCCCGGTATAGGTAGGAATGTAATTATAATGGCTGTTCTTAAAATAGTAGCCCTCGTTTACCAGGCGTTTGAATCCACCTTCCCCAAAACGTGACCAGTACCGGTAGATATAATCGTTTCGCATTTGATCTACCACAATTCCTACAACTAATAAAGGTGTTGAAGATGCGGCCTTGTTGGATTGAGAATAAACAGAAGAGGAAAGCAGAAGAATAGAAATAGTGAGAATACTAAAAGGCGCTTTCATTAGATCAGGAGTCTAGTTTTTGAAATATAGAATTATTGCTTTTAAATTCAGGCACCAGATCCTTCATCCGTTGAACAATCAATTCATTATTCTGTGTATCAAACGATTTTATCAAACCATTAATAATGTCCTTCACCTCCTCGTAAGGGTACTCTCTTACTTTTCCAATAAGGATCTGACTGTGGTGTGTGGGCAATGTGTTTTCACTGTTCGCCAATAATTCTTCAAATAATTTTTCACCCGGACGCAATCCCGTGTACACAATTTCAATGTCACGACCTTCTTTCATGCCCACCAATTGAATCATTTTATGCGCCAAATCAATTATCTTCACCGATTCACCCATGTCAAAAACAAAAATTTCTCCTCCTTTTCCCATGGAAGCGGCCTCCAATACCAACTGGCTGGCTTCAGGGATGGTCATAAAATACCTCGTAATTTCGCGGTGAGTGATGGTAATTGGTCCGCCATTTTCGATTTGTTTTTTAAAGCGCGGAATAACAGACCCGCTTGAGCCAAGTACATTGCCAAAACGCGTGGTGATGAATTTTGTGCCGGAGGTTTTTCCCAGACTTTGAATATAAATTTCAGCAATGCGTTTGCTAGCCCCCATTACGTTAGTGGGGTTAACGGCTTTGTCGGTGCTTACAAACACAAAACGTTCCACTTGATACTCATGCGAAAGATCGGCAATAGTTTTTGTGCCAAGAACATTTGTGAGGATGGATTCGGAAGGATTGTTTTCCATCATGGGCACGTGTTTGTAGGCTGCCGCATGGAAAACGATCTGAGGCTTAAAGGTGGCAAACACATTTTTAATTCTGTCCACATTGCGCACATCTGCCATCACCACTTCAAAGGGTGGTTTTAACGGACTATCTGAAAACTCGAGTTCTATTTCGTGCAATGGACTTTCAGCCTGATCGAGTAAATAAATTTTCTTGGGGCCGAAACGCAGGCATTGTCTTGCCAATTCACTCCCAATACTTCCTGCCGCACCGGTAATCAAAATTACTTTGCCCTTAATGTAGGCATTAATTGCTGCCTCATCAAGCTGGATGGGGTCGCGTTGCAACAAGTCTTCAATGCGAAGACTTTTAATCTGATTAAAACTCAGCTCGCCATTAATCCATTTGGCGGCAGGCGGTACATTCAACAATCGTACATTATTTTGAAGACACACATCGGCGATTTCATTTTTCTTTTTGAAGGGAATATTTTGTATTGAAATAATCACCGATTCTACTTCATTTTCACGGATCAGTTTTTCGAGTTTTTGGGGACCGCTTACAAACACGCCTTCCACACTGCGGCCGTGTTTCTTTACATCATCGTCCACAAAACCTACCACTTTGTATTTGATGGCGGCGTCGCGGTCGAGCGTCCGTTTGGTAATAATTCCCGATTCACCGGCGCCATAAATGATCACGTTTATCTTTTCCTTTGCCGGATTTTTGATTTCAAAGTAGAGGGCTTTTACCGCAAGACGTGAACTGATCATTAAAAAAAGCGTCACTAATCCGTCAATAATGATTACGGAGTTGGGAATAAAATAATAATCCAGAAAGTAGAGTGAAACAAGATTCAATCCAATAATCAGCAAACTACCGGATAGGATCACTGTGAAGATTCTTACGGTATCACGCGTGCTAGTATAACGCACAACCCCTTTGTAGGTTTTAGATATTGCAAAAGACAGAAAGCGAATACCCAAAACTGCAACAAAATCGTAAGGTAAGTTGCGAGCATCAATTTCGGGGATACGATCAAAATCGAAGCGCAATAAAAACGCCAGGCTGAGTGCAAATGCGCAAATGAGCGTGTCAATAATTAATATTGACCAGCGCGGCAAATTGTATTGCCAAAAAAGATTGAAGAGTCTGTACATGACGCAGGGTAAAAATACTTAATTTTTTTGAGGTCCCGGCAGAGGTGATTCGATTCAATTATCGTCTTCACCTTTTTGTGCCCTGGCATAATTGGGGTGTTGGAGATACTTTTCTCGATCAGACTTGCCGCTGGTTGTTAAAAAGACTCTGAAGTAATTGGCCCGCGTCATGCTATCGTAGTGGATGATATTGTATTTTGCCTGCATGGTTTGGAATAAATTGAGCAATACCAGTGTAGTAAGAATGCTGTATGCGACTGTTCTCGGTGTCTTTGAATACGATCGTATTTCAGATAGAGCTGCCGAAAATGGAATTGCTAAAATTGGGTAAAGATCAATAAGCGCCCTTTGTCCAAAACTGCCCCCATACCACCAACACCACCAGGAAAATATGACATAAATATAAATGCCAACAAAGACCGGAAGGACAAACAGGAATGCGGGCGCGTATTTTCTTAACCAAAAGAGACCTTCAAGTGATATGACCATAATTGGCGTATAGATCAGCCACCCGTTTCTGAAACTAAACAAACCCTTAAGAACATGAGGGTGATTGAAAAAGAAATGTTCGTTCACATAGGAATTGAACAAGAAGTGTCCGCTTACACACTGCCAATATAACAGTTGAGGCAATACCACAATTAAAAAGCAAACAAGCGCAAGAATTAACTGCAGTTTTTGACCATAACATAATTTTAATTTTGCCCACAACTGCGCAGGCGTTTTCACATCATATAAAACAACTACCACTATAAAAAGTAAATTTATTGGCCGGGTAAGTGTTAAGAGCCCAAGTAGAGTCCCCCCTATAACTGCCATGTGTGTCTTTTGATGCAGAAGCCACTTCACAACGGTGTATAGGAAAGCGGAGACAAGAAAAAAGTCAAACGTATGAACATTGCCGGCCCGTACACTGAGATAATAAAAAACATTGGTGCCAAAACTTAATAAGAAGAGAGTCAGGGCAATGATCTTCTCATCAAAATAGTAACGTAGTAATTTAGTTAGAAAATAGAGGCCGAAAAGAAAGTAGAAGAGTGAAGAAAACTGAATGGCAAAATGATAAGGCACAGAAAACCCATTCACATCATAGTGAAAAAAGGTGGCATACGCATGTGCCAATGCAAAAAAGGGCAAATATCCGAGAGCCATTCCCATACTCATTTTAATTACCGGATGTCCTTCAGGTGTTGCATTTGGAGCGTAATGACGGGTCTCGAGCCCTACATTCAAACTATCCTTCAGGAAGGAAAGTGAAAGATCGTTTTCGTAAAAGAAAGCGGGCAAATAACTGTAATACTGATTTACATCGTTACTGATGACTTCCTTATGTAGCCAACGTTCCTGATTAAAATTTAACCAGGTGACCGAAATAAACACCAGCCAGAGGATGTGTTTGGATTTGGTTTTTGCTATCAGGGATCTTAATTTCAAAATGAAAGATAGGGCTGTAAACCATGTAATCCCCCTTCACGTCCAAATCCACTTTCTTTATAACCGCCAAAAGGGGAAGTAGGATCAAACTTATTATAGGTATTGGCCCAAATTACCCCCGCCCTTAACTTAGAAGTTAAATTAAAAATTTTGGAGCCTTTGTCTGTCCATACCCCGGCGCTTAATCCATAAGGTACCTGATTGGCCTTTTCTATCACTTCTTCAATGGTTCTAAATGTTTGAATACTTAGTACAGGCCCAAAAATCTCTTCCTGCACGAGACGACTGCTTTGACCTGCGCCAATAATTAAAGTGGGTTTGCAAAAAAAGCCTTTTGTAGGAATTCCACACTCGGGTTGATAAATTTCAAGACCTTCATTTTTTCCCAACTGAATATAATCTTTAATTTTCTTCAATTGACCTTCGCTGTTAATGGCCCCTATATCGGTATTCTTATCCAAAGGATCTCCCACAATCAGTGTTTGCATCCGGGCCTTCAATTTGGTAATTACCTCGGACGCGACATTTTCCTGCACATACAAACGTGAGCCGGCACAACACACATGACCCTGATTAAAAAAAATGCCATTCACAATTCCCTCTACTGCTTGATTAATGGGAGCATCGTCAAACACAAGATGAGCCCCTTTTCCACCTAATTCCAAACTTAATTTCTTCGAGGTTCCGGCAATGGATTTTTGAATAAGTTTCCCCACTCCGGTACTTCCTGTAAATGCAATTTTGTTTACCAAGGAGTGGTTGACGAGTGCTGCGCCGGTATTACCAAAGCCGGTTACAATATTTACGACTCCCGGAGGAAGGTCGCAATCGCGAATCAATTCTGCTAATTTAAGCGCAGTAAGAGAGGTGGTTTCGGCCGGTTTCAACACCACAGTATTGCCGGTTGCAAGTGCCGGTGCAATTTTCCATGCCGCCATTAATAATGGGAAATTCCAGGGAATAATTTGTCCCACTACTCCCAGCGATTTAGGAGTTCTGTTTGGAAAAGCATAATCCAGTTTATCGGCCCAGCCGGCATAATAAGAAAAATGATTCGCCGCTAAAGGAATATCGAAATCGCGACTTTCGCGAATGGGTTTTCCGCCGTTTAACGATTCAATAATCGCAAACTCGCGGGCTCTCTCTTGGATCATGCGGGCGATCCTGAAAATATATTTACCGCGTTCTTTGCCCGGCATTTTTTTCCAGGTTTTGTCATACGCCGTTTTTGCCGCCAGCACCGCGGTATTTACATCCTTTTCGTTCGCATGAGCCATACTGGCCAACATTTTGCCGGTAGCGGGATCACTGGTTTCAAAATATGTTTTACTCAGCGGCTTTACAAATTTTCCATTAATGAACAAATCGTATCGCGGATCGATCTTGATGTGCTCGGTTGACTCAGGGGCGGGAGAGTATTTCCATTCAAAATTATTTTTCATAGGGTTTGTTCGTAATAGCACAAGTTATGGATTTTGTCGGAGTATCATGAAATGCTAACTATTTTATGCCACAGATTTCGCAGATTTCGCAGATTTATTTCATCAAGTAATAAGATTACGTGTTGCAAATTGAGTATTCTTTAACATATCGGTCACCAAAATTAATTGTGGATGATTTCTCAGATTTTACAATCCAAAAAAGGAAATAGAAGGTAGACTTTGAAAAACCCTGTTGCCCGCTACTTGTCTTAACTTTATTCATTTAGTTAAAATAAATCGTTTGTATTTTAGTGAACTTTCACCGAAATTTATTAGTAAACCGATTTTGCATCCTGAAACAGCCAAATAGTTGATTATTTGTTTGTGATTTTCAGCTATGACAGAATTTTGTGCCTTAACTTCAAGTATAATTTTTTCTTCTACCAAGAAATCTGCAAAATAGTGATGAGGAATCTGTACTCCTTTGTAGCAAATATTGTATTGTTTCTCTTTCTGATATTTTATTTTCCTTTTTTCGAACTCCAAACACAAACAATCCTTGTAAACAGATTCCAAAAATCCTCTTCCTATCGTATTATATACCTCCATTGAAGACCCAATAATTGTATGAGTCAATGCGTTGATTTCTCTGGTTCCGTATTCTCCAAATTCTTCACTGACAATACGGTTTTCATCATCAAAAATTTTGTCCATAAGCATTGATTTTTATTAAGTCGGATATTAATTCTGTGTAATCTGCGAAATCTGCGGCCATCTTTTAATCCCTGGATCGAAAATAATCCGATCTGTGTCTTATTATTGTTATTATCACCTAATCACTACTCACATAATTCTTACTAAAGTACACTCCTCTTCGTTCTTTTCCCAATTGCAAAACGATGTCATTTGCCAGACTGCTCGCCCCAAATCGAAACCATTCGTTTGTCATCCAGCGCTCGCCGAGTGTTTCATGCAGCATCACCAAATACTGTAAGGCCACTTTTGAAGTGGATATTCCACCCGCGGGTTTCATCCCAACAAGGCGATTCGTTCTTAAAAAATGATCTTTGATGGTTTCCAGCATCACCAACGTAACAGGCATGGTGGCGGCAGGTTGTATTTTTCCGGTAGAGGTTTTAATAAAATCGGCGCCGGCAGCAATAGCTAGTTCACTGGCTTTTCTCACATTGTCTAGGGTTGACAATTCTCCTGTTTCCAGGATCACTTTTAATCGCGCCGCTCCACAAGCCGCTTTAATAGCCGCAATTTCATCATAAACAAAATTGTAATTGCCTATTAAAAATTCGCCACGACTAATTACCATGTCAATTTCATCGGCACCATGATCCACCGCGTAAAGGGTCTCCTCTATTTTTAAATTCAGTGGCACATTGCCACTGGGAAAACCGGTGGCAACCGAAGCTACTTTTACCGAACTGTTTTCCAAACATTTTTTAGCTGTTGACACATAAATAGGGTACACGCAAACCGCCGCTACTAAAGGCAATCCCTGAATATCATCACAGGGGTGAAGGGCTTTATGACATACCTGTTCGATTTTACCGGGAGTGTCCTTCCCCTCCAAGGTAGTAAGATCGATCATGCTTAGAGCGAGGCGAAGGGCCTTTGACTTCGTTTCCTTTTTAAGACTTCGGGTGATAAAACGCGCCACCCGTTCCTGAATTCCCACCTGATCCACGGGGGGAAATTGTTGATGATTCCATTCCATTCCGGAATTAAATATACTGCTTTTAGCGCCTGCTATTTAAGATTTTTTAGTATGATTATACCGGTAGAGATCGCATTTATTTGAGTAATTTTATACGTTATGTTCAGCTTTTGTAAGCCGGTTTCTTCTAAGAGAAGATTTTTACCATTCAGGAAATTGAACGAGGAATTTTCGTTTACCCTCTATGAACGTGCCGATGCAATCAATACCCATGATTGGGAAGCCATAACCCATCACAAAACCATTTTCTTAGAAAAGGAATACTTACAAATTGTGGAAGGGAGCGAGTACACAAAACTCATGTACAGATATGTTATTGTGTATTGTGACAAAAAACCCTGCGGCATTATTTATTTTCAAATAGCCGATTTTAAAGCCGGTGTGTTTGGGGAACTTCTGAATAAGGAAGTGGAAACAATTAAAGAACGTCGGCGAAATTTGTTCGAACGTTACATCGACTCTAATAAACATGAAGTAATGCTTCGCTTGTTTACCTGCGGCAATAATTTGGTAAGCGGCGAATATGGATTTTTGTTCGACAAAAAATTAAGTGCAAAAAGGGCGCATGAGGTGCTTCTTGAACTCATCAACGTTGTTTCAAAAGAAGAAAAACTTCGTGGCACTATCTCGGCAATTTTGCTTAAAGATTATTATAAACCCCTGCAGCCTAAAGCACCTTTTTTGGAAAATAACTACTACGAATTTAGTGTGGAACCCAATATGATTGTGAACATTCCGCCACAGGTGAATTCTTTGGAGGAGTATATTGGCTTGTTCTCCAAAAAATACAGAAACCGTGCGAAGGGTATTTTAAAAGGGCTTCACGGCATTGATGTTAGGTATTTGGATTTGGAAGAAGTAGTATCCTATGAAAAGGACATGTACCGACTTTATGAAAATATTTTTGAAAAAGCGAAATTTAAACTCATCAAGTTGCCGCGCAATTATTTTAGTGAAGTAAAAAAACTCTTCCACAAAAATTTCACGGTAAAAGCATTTTTCCTCAATGATACTCTGGTTGCATTTGGCACTTGCTTTCTGAAAGGCGACGGGTGTATGGAAGCGCACTATGTTGGATTTGATTATGAATTAAATGCTCAACACAACCTCTACCAAAATCTCTTATATTCATTGATCAAGGAAGCAATCGTTCATAAACGCACGAGGGTAAACTTAGGAAGAACTGCAGCAGAAATCAAAACAACAGTTGGAGCAAAACCGGAAGACCTCACTTGTTACATCAAACCTCAAAACACCATTTCGAAAATTATTCAAAAACCATTTATTGCCTTCCTGCAGCCAGCGGCATGGATTCCAAGGAATCCATTCAAGGAAGAAGAGGCGGAAAATTTGAAAGAAGAACTTCGCTCGCAGTAATTTCTTTTGGGAAAAAAACCTAAAAAATAAATTTATCCCAAATCGAATTTAATACCCTGTGCCAGAGGCAAGGTATCGCCCCAATTGAGTGTATTGGTTTGTCTGCGCATGTAGGCTTTCCAGGCATCCGAACCGCTTTCACGCCCGCCGCCGGTTTCTTTTTCGCCCCCAAATGCTCCGCCTATTTCGGCTCCGCTGGTTCCAATGTTTACGTTGGCAATGCCGCAATCACTTCCACGTGCACTTAAAAATAACTCTGCCTCACGCATGTTTAAGGTCATGATGGCGCTCGACAGACCTTGTGGAACCCCATTCTGTAAGTCAATGGCTTCCTCCAGTGTTTTGTATTTTATCAGATACAAAATAGGAGCAAATGTTTCGTGTTGCACAATGGCCATGTCGTTCTTCACTTCAGCTATTGCCGGTTTCACATAACAGCCGCTTTCATACCCTCTTCCTTCGAGCACACCGCCCTGCACAATAATTTTTCCGCCTTCTGCAATGATGCGTTCCAGGGTACTTTGGTAATTTCCTACCGCCTGTTTGTCGATGAGCGGACCAACATGATTTTTTTGATCGAGCGGATCTCCAATCTTCAATTGTCCATACGCTTTTACCAAACTATCCCGAACCTTATCATATACATTTTCGTGAATAATGAGGCGTCGTGTGGACGTGCAGCGTTGACCGGCAGTACCAACTGCGCCGAAGATGGCGCCCACTAGGGTCATGTTAAGATCGGCATGTTCGGTAATAATGATGGCATTGTTTCCACCCAGTTCTAAAATGCTTTTCCCGAAGCGTTCGGCCACCTTAGTCCCCACAATTTTACCCATGCGGGTAGAGCCTGTTGCGGAAATGAGTGAAACGTTAGTATCTGTGGTCATGTATTCGCCAATGAGGTAATTTCCATTAATTATGTTGGAGATTCCCTCGGGTAATTTATTTTCTTTAGCTACTTCATTCCAAATATGTTGACAAGCGATGGAGCATAAAGGCGTTTTTTCGGAAGGTTTCCAAATACATACATTCCCGCCTATCCATGCCAATGCCGTGTTCCAACTCCAAACAGCAACAGGAAAGTTAAAGGCAGAAATAATTCCTACAATTCCAAGTGGGTGCCATTGTTCCATCATGCGGTGACGGGGACGCTCACTGTGCATTTGCAAACCATAAAGCTGACGTGATTGGCCCACTGCAAAATCGCAGATATCAATCATTTCCTGCACTTCCCCCAAACCTTCTTGCAATGATTTTCCCATTTCGTATGAAACAAGTTTGCCAAGATCTGATTTTTTAGCGCGTAATTTGTCACCGAACTGGCGCACATACTCACCACGTTTCGGTGCGGGCACCTCTCGCCAGTATTTAAATGCAGTTTTTGCCGTAGCAATCACCTTTTGATAGTCGTTTTTGGTGGCTGTTTTTACTTTGGCGATCAATTTACCGTCAACGGGACTGTATGACTGCAGGGCTTCGCCACTCGAGAACCATTCGGCCCCTGTTGAACAACCTTCATTTACATCCTTAATACCCAATGCTCTTAATGTCTTTTGCATATATTTAAATTTCGTTGCAAAGGTAGTTATTTTCGCGATCTCTGTTTGGGAACAAAAACAGGGCTTTTTAGTAGAAATTTTCAAAAAAATTGGGCAATGCGCCGGCTCACGAATTGAATGAGCTTAAGCTAACGACTGATGAGGACGGAAAAACAAACTTATGATGCCTTGATGGAGTAGCCCGTATAAATAAAAGTAGAGAATAATCAGACGATAGTTTTTTAAAGGAAGAAAATTTTCGAAGATGGTGTTAAAATTGGATCACGAAGATTCCCCAATAACATAGATTTTGGAAGCTGAAAGTAAATTTATCGTTATTATTCTTTGTTTAAACTTATTTTTTTGACAAGTGAGGACAAGTTTGCATATGTTTGGGGCTCAAAATTTTAAAGAATAAGATAATGAGTGACGATAAGCAACACGAACATGATTATGGAAGTGTAAAGCATTTGCTGATGGCAATTCTTTCCATAGTTATAATCCTGGGTATCTGGGCATTCCTAGGAAATGTGCACTAGGAAGGGCTACCCTTTGCCAGCAACATATTTTGTTTGTTGCCAATATCTATTTTGGGTATTAGGCGATAATGGTGACTAGAGAGAATGAGGAAATCACTTGGTGAGTAGGAACAGCGTCGGTTGTTATTCCGGAATACTTATCTACACCATTTTCTGAAATTCCGATAGCTTTTTGGTTAAGACATTTATCTAAGTCCTTAACGTGCCTGTAACATTCTTTAGGCTATTAATAATTGTTTAATTATACAGGCTTTACATTCAGTTGAGGACATAAGCCCAAATTTGTAAAACTCTTTTAATGAAGACATTTTACAAAACAATCGTCCTTTCTGATATTCATTTAGGCATCCGAGCCAGCAAAGCCAAAGAAGTTCTTCACTTCCTCAAACAACACAAATGTGAAACACTCATCCTCAA
Source organism: bacterium (assembly GCA_029945625.1). Taxonomy (GTDB): domain Bacteria; phylum Bacteroidota; class Bacteroidia; order B-17B0; family Aurantibacillaceae; genus Aurantibacillus. The sequence goes on along the minus strand of JAQSCW010000049.1, from coordinate 28,510 downwards.
TGGAGATATTATTGATGGGTGGCAACTTCGTAAAAACGGAAAATGGACCAAACAGCACAGTAATTTCTTTAAGCATATTATCGGACTAACCTCCAAGAATAAATGCAAAATCATCTACATCAGAGGTAATCATGATGATTTTCTGGAAGAGATCATGCCCTTTCGCCTTGGTAACTTCTCCATCAAAAAATACTACATCCACTACGGCGTGCAAAAAAAGTACTTTGTCACCCATGGAGACATTTTCGACAATGTCACCACCAAATTAAAGTGGATCGCTAAATTGGGAGATGTAGGGTATACATTTTTACTGTGGGTTAATCGGCATTATAACACGTACCGAGAAAAACGCGGCATGCCCTATTTTTCCTTATCTCAAGCAATTAAGGCAAAGGTAAAATCCGCCGTTTCATTCATCTCAGATTTTGAAGAGGAACTTTCGAAAGTAGCCAAGGCAAGGAAATGCCAGGGAATTATTTGCGGCCACATCCATCAACCGGCAATTAAAATGATAGGGGAAATTGAATACCTCAACTCAGGTGATTGGGTAGAGAGTCTTACCGCTCTGGTGGAGGACGTAGAAGGAAATTGGAAAATAATCCGTTATCAAGACTGGATCAATACTTTTCAAGAAGCAGCGAATTCAAAAACAAAATCACACGATATAAGTGAGATTCTCCCGCAGGGTGTAACAACAAACAATCATTCATAAAAAATGGGGAAGAAGTATATTTTAGCGGTTCAGGGCGAAGGACGCGGGCACATGACGCAGGCCATGAGCATGCATGATTTGTTGGTGGAACAAGGACATACGGTATGTGCCGTCATATTAGGTTCCAGCGGAAGCAGAGATGTGCCAAAATTCTTTTTTGAAAAAATTAAGGCGCCAATTATCCAGCTTCAAAGTCCCAATTTTGTATGTGATAAGAACAATAAGAGTATTAATATTACAAAGTCTATCTTTCATAATATTTCGAAATTTAAGTCGTTTAAGGCAAGCCTGAAGAAAATTGATAAGCTGATGAAAGAATACGAACCAGATGTCGTCATCAACTTTTTTGATTTGCTCATTAGCATGTACTATCGATTTTATAAGCCTAACGCAAAGATGATTTGTGTGGCGCATCAATATGTGTATTTTCATCCTGATTTTGAATTCCCCGAAGGCCATTGGCTTGACCGTGCGGCCATTAAATTTTATACGCGCTTAACAGCTCGGGGCTCTTCAAAAAATTTGGGACTTTCTTTCTACAAAATGGATACGGGCAACGAAGGTGTAGTTATTGTGCCTCCCCTGCTGAGGAAGGAGATCTTTAACATGGAGACCGTAAAAGACGATTTTTACCTTGTTTATTTAGTAAATAGCGGTTATTTTGAGGAGCTTGTGAGTTGGCACGCTGAGAATCCCGGAGTAATCTTACATTGTTTCACCGACCAGCCGGAAAAGATAAACACTACCTATGAGTTCGACCGATCTAAACTATTTGTCCACGCCATAAACGACACCTTATTTTTAGAAATGATGAGTCGATCAAAAGGCCTTGCCAGCACTGCCGGTTTTGAAAGCGTGTGCGAGGCCATGTATTTAGGAAAGCCTGTCCTGATGGTGCCTATTGAAGGCCACTACGAACAATTTTGCAACTCCAGAGATGCCTTTAAGGCGGGGGCCGGGATATTTTCCGATAGTTTTGATTTGAGTAAATTAACCAGTTTTTCTACTACTTTTGACGGGTCAAATAGTTGGTTCAAAAATTGGGTAGGAAATGCAAAACATCGAATCTACAGCGAAATCATTAGCGTCTAGTATGCCCCGCAATGTATTGTTTATTGTTAATCCTAATGCGGGCAAACGAATTTCAGAACGTATTGTCGCAACCATCAAGAGGGAGTTTCCAAAGAGCATTAATTTTCAAATAGTGATTTGGGAAAACAAAGACAAGTTCGATGAAATTACAGACCTATTAAAATCAGGAAGTTTTACCGATGCGGTTGCCGTAGGGGGCGATGGAACTGTAAACGAGGTTGCCAAATCCATCCTTAACACGTCTATTCGATTAGGAATAATTCCCATTGGTTCGGGTAACGGTTTGGCACGATCTTTAGGTCTATCCATGAAAATTGAAACTACCATCAAACAATTAGTGGAGGGTAGATCGGTGGTTATTGACAGCGGTACGATAAATGGCAAGAACTTTTTTTGCACCTCAGGAGTAGGTTTTGATGCGCATATCAGTTATCTGTTTGCCTCCTCAAAATCGCGTGGCTTGAAAAGTTATGTTAAGATTATACTTCAGCAGTTATTTTTGTACCGCGCTGAAGAATATACCTTGGCTTTTGAGGGACAAACGTTGGTACGGAAAGCATTTCTTATAACTGTAGCGAATGCGGGCCAATATGGCAACGATTTTTACATTGCACCACAGGCCCTGTTGGATGATGGCTTATTTCATGTGGTGATTTTGAAACCATTTAATGTGTTTCAATTGCCTGCCATGTTTGTAAAGATTCTTCGCCGAAAAGCACATACCAGCAGGGCGATTGAAACATTTGTAACCAATCATCTCACCATAAAAAGAACCAAAGAAGATAGCATTCATTTTGATGGTGAACCTTCTTTACAAGGACAAGAACTCGCATTCGTGAACGAGAAACAATCCCTTCATGTGATTGTGGGGAAAAGCAAATAAGAAAACATTTTTTTTAAATTCCGTTTTTAAGTGAATCTTGAAAAGCTGCGCTTTTTTAACCGCAATTAGACAGTAGGAGCCTTCTTTAAGGCGATTAACTGTCTTAGTGCGGTTAATCCCGATTTAGTGTTTGTTAGGGTTTCGAATCTTTTAATAGCAATTAAACCCTTACAAACACTTACATCGCAGGCAGATGCTTTTTCAAAGCATGTTTAGGGTTCAGTCACATTTCCTGCAACAAAATCAGCGGAAAATAATCTCAAAAAAAAGAACCAAACGTTTTCACGTCTGGTTCTTATATGGTGGCACTTTATCTTAATGTTGGATCATTAATTTTATGCTTTGAACGTTGGTTCCGTTTGTAACCGAAACTAAATACATGCCGTTCGCAAGTGAAGAGGTGTTGACTTTAATCTCTTGCGTCCCTTTTGACAGCATTTGGTCTTCGAGTGAATACACAAGAGCTCCGCTTACATCATACATGTTCAGCAAAATGTCAGCATCCTCACTTAGTTGTATCGAGAGATTAACCTCATCTTGTCCCGGATTTGGGAAAATTGATAAAGTAGACGGCGCCTTTTGTTGAGTGGCAATACCCACATCCACAAACGAACTTCCCTGAATATCAAATGAGTAACTTGGTTCATCGCTGTCGTTATTCATAATCCACATTTTGGCTGTGCGTGTGTTAGTCATCAATGGCGTAAAATTCACAGTAATGCTCTGCGCAGAATTGGCACTAATAAGCATTGGAAAAGCCGGCGGGTTAATAAGATTGAACTCATTTGAATTTTGACCCGTCACGTTTATTCCGTTAATAATCAAAGTTCCGGTGCTGGTATTTTGTATCACAAAGGTCTTGCTAATCGATGAGCCAAACTGAATGGCTCCAAAATCGGTATTGTCATTTACGTTACTGATTGTACTTCCCGAAAGAATAGAATTTCCATTACCCTGAATATTAATTTCAGGCAAGGCGCCTGTTCCGCTCAAAGCAATATCGTAATTCTTTTCGTCAAAATCACTGTTCAGCACATTGAGTTTTGCCAATCGCAACCCAAGGAGCGGTGAAGTAAAAATCACCGTAATGCTTTGTGATGCGTTGGGACCAAGAGTGAAGGGAGTGCCGGGTCCTGAAACCACAAAATCTCCTGCATTAATTCCTGAAATTGAGAGAGAGGACACTATAAGACTTCCGGTATTCGTATTTTGAATCACAAAAGTTTTACTAACACTTGTGCCAACATTGCTCGTTCCAAAGAAGGTATTATCTGCTGTGGACGTAACTGTATTACCATCGGGGATACTTAAGTTATTTCCCTGTAAATTTATTTCGGGATTTGCCGCAGCAGTTGCCGGGTTATAATAGGCAATAAGCTGCCCACCTTCGGCTACTGGGTTTGGTAAGGAATAATGCGACTGATGGAAGAACAAGAACCAGCCGGCCCCCAATATGCCTTGTGCATCGATGATTCCTGAAGTTTCTTCGTCAATGGTCAAAAAATTTGTTCCTCCTGTTTGGAAACGTGTAGAGTCCTGATCCATTAGTGTAGTGAGCACATCGGTTGAGATTTTGTATTGATAAATCTTGGCTCGGTAGTTATTTCCTCCTGGATCTTCTTGTAAAAGAATATGTCCATGATTATCAAATGTAATGTTGTCTAACATTTTTTGACCTTCTGTACCATCTAACACCGCAGTGATGGTACCACCTAATTCAGGGTTATTGATATCGAAAAAACGTAATCTCCACAGGCGACTTGGACTTGTGAAAGCGTTGGTAGTATTAAAATAGAAATCGCTTGGACGGTTGGGATCCCATGCTCCATCTTCGGGACGAAGAAAATTGGTGACACCGGCATTATTACTGTTGGTATTTAAAGTAGCTCCTGTTTGATTTTGTACCCCGGCGCCTAAGCTTACCATGTAAAATGGAGTGTTTGGTGCAGGAAAACCAGTGCTTTGCTCATTGGCAAATCCCATTATAGCTATTCCATACAAATTACCGCCATGCAACCCTGCCTTTTCAATGGTAGTTCCGCTGTACGTTTTATTACCAACATATACGTATACTTGCCCTGGTGTGGCGTCGTCCATTCCCATCACAATTGTTTTGTCGCTCGAGTTGGGACTCGCTACCGCATTTTCCCAGGAAAATCTTCCTAAATAGGGCAGTTGATAGGATGTGCCGGCCTCTATACCTGTAGCAATATGCGCAAACGCACGCCCTTCAGAACCTGCCTCCTCACCATTCATAAAAATGCGATCCTGTGTCCCCCTACCAGTTTTCGAATTGTAGAATGCTGAAACTTCAGCAAGATCGGCGGCACAAAAACGGTTAAAATTAATAAGAGTGGAGGTATTTACGGCATTGTAGGTAGTATAAGTAGTACCGGTCCAAATGTTCACATTTTGAATAAGGTCTCCGGCGCTTTGCACCTGAAGCGTAGTTTTATTAATCACCAATTTTGAAATGAAGGAGCCTGCCTGCCCATGGTTTCTAATACTTCCTGAAGTATTACCCAATTCATGGTTCATTAACAAGGTAAATGTTGATCCCCCATTATCATATGCTCCCATGCCGTCGCCCAATCCCGAAAAGGTATAGGAACCTACCACATCGCCTGCAGTTAGAACAGATTTAACCGTAGCCCCGGGAACTGCAGGCCACATATAGGGGGTGGCTGTTGTGCTTGGGCCTGTTTGCAAATTTTGCGCTAGTGTTAAATGCACCAGTCCAAGACTTAGTAATAATGTTGTAACGTGTTTTTTCATAGTTATTAGATTTTAAGATACAAAACTACGTACACATGAATTCAAGAACATTACTCCTTTGTGATCAAAACATTATGAATGTGAGGTAGACATCTTCTGTAAAGTTGACTTACTAATTTTGCCTTAACGTTGCACCATCGGCACAGCAAATGCAATGCAATGGCCGCAACGCTGAGAAAATTTTCTGTGATTTTTAAAGAAGCTTTATATAACTAAAAAATAAATCCAAAGCCTTTCGTTTTTCTTCATTCAGGCGATAGTCTATCCGCTTGATGAGGTAGTTGGTTATCTCAGCTTTTGATGGAAAATCCTGATCAAAGCTTTCTTCCACAGCGGCACCAATTTCATTCACCCCTTTTTGGAGCAAGGCATTAAATTCAAGTATAAAATTTTGCGGAAGTTTTTCGGTACTCACCCATGCTGCAAAAATAAAAGGCAAACCGGTAAATTTCTTCCATTCCTCTGCCAAATCGTACTCATAGGGAAATGTGCCGTTGAGTCCAAATGTGCGGTCGCCAATTATCACTGCAGCATTGTCTCCCCTTATTTCTGATTCAAAACCGGGTTTGGCATCTGCAAAATTCACTTCGTATTTCCAAAAAAATTTGAACAGCACCTTCACTAGCGTAATCGATGTTTTAGATTGGTAATCCAGCGTCACATTCGTTATTTTCTCGAGGGGCACCCGGCTATAGAGCTTTACGCTGTCCACTTTGCCATTGGCCCCTATACAGTAATCGGTTTCAATAAAATAGGAATCCAGTTCAGGAATCAGTGCCACCGGTACCAGGGCAAGATCTACTTGTTTGTACTTTAATTTTTGAGCACAAATACTTGGGATATCCTCCTGAAGATCGATTTTTTCAAGGAAGGGACTGTTTTTAATGGCCCACTTAAAGGGCAGGGTATTGGTGTAATTAACAATGGATATTTTAATCTTCTCCGGTTTCAGGACAGCAAAAATAAACATAATAACTAAAACAATTATTTATCTTTGAGCCCGGCATGAGTGACAATAAATACCAATTACGAGGCGTTTCGGCAGGCAAAGAAGATGTGCATGCCGCTATTTCTAAACTTGACAAGGGTTTGTTCCCCAAAGCATTTTGTAAGATCGTTCCCGATCTACTGAGCGGTAGCGAAGATCATTGTTTGGTGATGCATGCCGACGGAGCAGGCACCAAGTCATCGTTGGCCTATATGTACTGGAAAGAAACCGGCGATCTTTCTGTATGGCGCGGCATCGCTCAGGATGCGGTGATTATGAATGTGGACGACCTTATATGTGTGGGTGCCACTGATAATATTTTGCTTTCTTCCACCATTGGAAGAAATAAAAATCTGATACCCGGCGAGGTTATTTCTGCGCTCATCAATGGCACGGAAGAGGTATTGCAAAATTTGCGCGAGAACGGTATTTCCATTTATTCCACAGGGGGTGAAACGGCCGATGTAGGCGATATTGTGCGTACGCTCATTGTAGATAGCACCGTGATGTGTCGCATGAAACGTTCGGATGTTATTTCTAATGATGCCATCAGAGCGGGAAATGTGATTGTTGGACTGAGCAGTTCGGGCAAGGCCTCTTATGAAACCGAATACAATGGGGGAATGGGCAGCAATGGTCTTACCAGTGCCCGTCACGATGTTTTTAACAAATCTCTTTCCAAAAAATTTCCCGAAAGTTATGATGCCTTATTGCCCGAGAGCGTAGTGTATACAGGGGGATTGAACCTAAGGGATAAAATTTCTGTAACTTATTCTAACGCCAATTCAAAACCAATCACCGAACAGATTGAAGCCGGAAAATTAGTACTGTCGCCAACAAGAACTTACGCCCCAATCATTAAGAAACTCATTTCGGCTCTCGGAAAAAACATTCAGGGTATCGTGCATTGTAGTGGTGGTGCGCAAACCAAGGTGCTGCATTTTTTGAGCGACAATCTTCATGTAATAAAGGATGACTTGTTTGAGGTGCCGCCGCTTTTTAAAACAATTCATGAACAAAGTCATACCGAGTACAAGGAAATGTACAAAGTGTTTAACATGGGTCACCGAATGGAAGTATACCTAGATGAACAGTACGCAGCTGAAGTGATCGCCATAAGCAAGTCATTCAACGTGGATGCCAAAATCATTGGACGGGTAGAAAAAGGTAAAGGGAAAAAAGTGAGCATCCATTCGCCTTTCGGTGAGTTTGATTACTCGGCTTAATTCATCAATACGCAGGTGAGGCGTTTGCCATTAGTAAAAATCAGATATTTTTTATTGTCTTTAAACAAGTCACTTACCAGTGGCATCGCACTTGCCCCCATTTGTTTATGAGTTTGATCGAACAGGTCAAAAATTTCGAGTGTGGCGTTTTCCGCACTGTATGAGATCAACTTCGAACGACTTTCGTCTTTATACAAGGCCGACTGACTAAGAAGCGCATTGCTGGAATTTTCTAGTAACAAACTTCCCGAGAAGTCGTACGCTTTTACCGAAGTGCCGTTGGTAATGATTATGTCCATACTTCGGTTATCATCTACCAAATTAAACGAAACGCCGGCACTATCAAGATTGACACCTATTTTTACGATCTCCTTGCGGTCGTCGAAGGAAATTTTATTGATCAGACCCTCTTTTTCATCAAAGTAAATCAGGTAAGTGCTATTGATGGAATTAGAGGCGTCGATGTAAAAGGAAGTACAATTAGCAACGGTTCTATTGCGAAGGCCTATCCTACCTATACCTTTACGGCTGAACGTATAAATTTTTCCTTCTTTGTCGATCGCTACCAGATACTGGCTTTCTGATACAGTGAGGTATTGAATAGGCAAAAGTACTTCCGCTTCTGTTTTAAATGGTACAAACCCTGTTTGTTTGGTTCCGTAGATAGAGTAATTGTAAATCATTTTATTTTTGCAGGAAATGAAAACACGGTAATCCTTCGTGTGCTCATAATCGAATACACTCAAGGCCGAGCTGGCAGGGGAAGGTAGTTTTACGGGATACCCTTCCACAGTATTGCCGTTTCGGTCAATCAAATAAAGGTAATTGCGTGTATTAAATAGCATTTGAAATTTATTGTTCTTAAAAATGTCCACCAGATGTATTTCCGAAATAATGGACTCGTTAAGATGTTTCATCCACAGCTTGTTTCCTTTCGCGTTAATCAAATACAAATTATTTTTGAGATCCTGAATGACCATCTCATTTTCTTTGGTGAGGTGATTTACAAACGCATTCGGTGGCCTTGTTGCTGTTGTATCCAAATCGAGTGTCCATAGCGTGTTCTTTTGTTTGTTTTCTGTTTGATGCAACACGTGAAATCTGTATTTAAACCGTTTTCGGTCTTGCGTGAGCGAGTAGGAAAAGTGTTTAAAATTCTCAAATGGATCTGTCTCTGTGGTATTTTTGAATTTAAAGAAGACCCCTGTACCTTCTTTATCCTTAGCGGGGGAAGAATAAGCGAGGTAATTATATTCTTCGGCAAGGTATTGGTTCTTATACTGGATAAAATTCTCGTTTTCACGCATTCTGTATTTTCTTTTGAGATTAGCTACTAGGGTGCGTAAATCTTGTTCCTCATCCGCGAAGTAGATATAGTCACCCCACAGCGTACCGTACTTTGTAGGGCGCGCGATTAGAGGGCGGAACAGTTCTAAATCGTTTTCATGATCTTTCGTTTGAAGGCGGTATATAATGAGAGAATCTATTGAAAAGAGCGTGTCGCTCATAAATTTTAAATAGTTAGCGGCCCGAATGGGATCTTTGATCTGAGAACAAACAAATTGTGTTGAGGCGGGAGTTTTGAATACAAGTAAATGATTGGCGAGGTTTTCATCGAATTCATTTTTTACGTTGTATAGGGCCAATTTGTTAACGTTCGACCAATAATTTGTGTTTTCAGATTCGCCGCCTTGCGGACTGTTTTTTACAAATCGCAGATAGGAGCTAAAACCGTACGCTTGAAAAGAAATGGTATTCAAAGGAAGAGCATCAAACACTTCATCGGTCTTCTGCGGATCTTGAACAAGAAATTGTGAAAAAAGAGTGCTGCTATCGGGAACCAAATACCCATTACTTCTTATTTCAGAAGGCTCCAGATCAATAGTACCCGCTAAAAACCCTTTCAAAGTTACGGCAGACAGGTCTATATTATTTCCACCCGTATTTTTTAGATAGAGAGTTTGATTGACATAGATGCCTAAAAAATTCGACTCCGTTAAATTAGATCTAAACTCCTGATACGACTTGCTATTTTCAAATTTTGGACGTGTTGAATTGAGTGCAGATTTGAGGAGTAACTTGCTGTTGGAAATCAGGAGCACTCCCGCCTCTAAAACGAATTGGGCGGTTTGCGTTCCATCGAGTTTGAAGGTATGAGTAGCTTTTTCCTGAAGGGGAGAGCCAAGAATCTTTTCCAGTTTCTTCTCTATTGCTTCTTGTTTGCCTAACTCTTTTATATTTAACGACAGTAGCCACTGCGATTCTCTATATAATGCAAAGTGAATTTGGGTCCCCTCCAATTCTTCTTTGAGTTCAAGGTTGGAAGTCAACAGAGAGTCGAAGTGAGCGAGCCGGATACAAAATTGATTAACTTCATCAAACAACTGAAGTTTGTCAATGATTAAACTTTGGGAATTGATCTTTTTATTGAGTTCAAAAAAATCATGCGTGTTAACGTACACAAGACAGCTGTCGGGAAGCATGCTGATGGCCTCTACCTTTGGCTTTTTATTATTTTTTAATTGAAAATAGCCGTAGAAACCCAAACTTATGGCAAGTACTACAAATAACCAAAAAATTACTTTTCTAAATCCGGACACTGTATAAAAGTAAAAAATTATGCCTCTTCAGCACTGCTATTTTACGTGAATTATTAAGAAAGAATTGTTGGTGGCGGAACTTGGAAGTATGGTTTAGTGGGAGGACCGAATGATGGAAGAAGGCTTAATTGGGCGCGATGTTCTAAGTGTTGACTAAGCGCAACCAAAAGATGATTTGAACACATTACTAAAGATCCAATTCCAGTTGAGCCGGTAATAATTGAAACGTTAAACGGTGATGTACTGTCACTCCAAAGTCCCTGATGGCTTGTCGGTGGCTCTTTGTAGGGTATCCCATATTATGTTCCCAGCCATACTGTGGGTGTTTTTCTGCGGCCGCCTTCATAAAATCGTCGCGGTATGTTTTGGCTAAAATACTGGCCGCGGCAATGCTCAAGTATTTGCCGTCGCCCTTTATAATACAGGTATGCTTAATTTCAGGATAGGCGTTGAATCGGTTCCCGTCAATCAACAGTAAATTGGGTCTCACCATCAATTGATCAATTGCCCGGTGCATGGCCAAAAAAGAGGCATTTAAAATATTGATCTCATCTATTTCGGTATGCGTTACAACTCCCACAGCCCACGAGAGGGCCGTTGATTCGATTTCAGGACGCAGCTCATACCGATTGGCATCACTTAATTTTTTACTATCGTTGAGCCATTTATTGCGGTATGTTTTTGGTAAGATCACTGCCGAGGCATACACGGGCCCGGCCAGACAGCCTCTTCCGGCTTCGTCGCATCCTGCCTCAACAGCTTTCTTATCAAAATATGACTTTAACATGTGTTTTGTTTCTGTACTAGTAGTCATAATATATGACTATTAGTTGAACTTTTAGAACAAATTTCCTCCCCATTTGAACTCGTCGAATCCGCTTGCTGCGACCTGTCTACCCACCAGATACGCGTGCTTAAGTCCCAGTTCGCCGGCCCTTCGGGTCAGTATCTGCCGGTCCTGTTGGATGGGCGTTTCCTTTACCTCAACTGCCGTTTTTTTGTCTAAGATGAAATCGATTTCCTGCCCATTCTTCTTTTGGTAGTAGTTTAGGCTATGCAGCTGCTGCAATTGAATCGCTACGGCATTTTCAAATACCTGTCCGCTCGAAATGTTCTCTCCTCCCAAAATGTGCAACAGGCCGTTGTCGGCAAAATAGATCTTGGCTTGTTGTGAGATCTCTTTATCAATGTTTTTGGTATAGGGAGTAACAAGATGCAGAAAATAGGTGTTCTCAAACAAATACACATAGTCACTTATCTTTCGCCGGTCAATACCCGAAACACTGCTCAGCTTTGTAAAATCCAGCTTGGAGCCAACTCTTGCTGCTAATAACTTCACCAGCGCGAACAGATCTTTACTCAATGAGTAGTCCGAAAGCAGCTTCACGTCCATATCAATGTAGGAATTTACGATATCCCACAACAGTTCTATTTTATCGTTTGTTTTTTTTTGCAACACCACCTCAGGAAAACCGCCAAAACGCAGGTATTCGGTGTAATAACTTTTTGTTTTAGTGTACCAGGCAGCGTTATAAAATGTTTGACTGTATTTTTGTACCGAGGGGATCTTAACCTGCTTGAAAATAAGAAACTCGTCAAAAGACAAGGGGGCCATTTCATAGATCAGCTTTCGTCCAGCCAGACTTTCGGTGAATTGGTTCTTTAAATAGTAGGTACTTGATCCGGTGACGATGAATTTGATTTGGTAGGTGTCGTACACATACTTGATAAAACTGGGCAAATTTTTCACCAATTGAATTTCATCAAGTGCGATCACCGCGGGCTTTTGAAAATCGATGCCCATGAGCTCCAAGGCCGAGATGATGGTATCGTAACTGGGCGTGTTGAAGAGCGTTTGCAACTCGATCTTCTCACAATCTAAATACAATTTGTTGGAATGTTTAACCTTGCTTAACAGGTACTTTACAGCAGTACTCTTGCCCACACGCCGCATTCCCAAAATAACCGTGACGTGTTTTTTCTTTAAATGCCGCTCAAGTTCGGTATATATTCTCCTCAGAATCATACCCAAAGGTAATCAAAATACAACTATTTGTCAATAATTTTGACAGATAGTTGTACTACTAGTCGGTTAATTTTACTACAGTCCCTTTAAACAGTTTTGAATCGCCTCAAAATTGGGCAATTCACTTGCCACCTCAAGTACTTCAGCGTATTTTAGGAGGCCTTCCTTGTCAATCACAAAGGCCGAACGCTTGGCAACGCCTTTCATGCCCAGTATAAAAAGCTCGTTCAAACAACCGTAGCTTGCCGCCGCCTCTTTATTAAAATCACTCAACAGTTCAAAGCCCAGGTGTTGCTCTTCCTTAAATTTTGCCAGTGAAAAAACAGAATCAATCGAAATGCCGTAAACAACCGCGTTTAAACTGCCGTAAACAGCAAAACTGTCGCGAACGCTGCACAATTCTTTGGTACAAGTACCGCTAAATGCGAGCGGAAAAAATAACAAGAGCACATTCTTACCCTTGTTTTCGCTCAGACTTACTTCTTGTTTGCTGGTGTTAAACAGCTTAAAATCAGGGGCTTTTTGGTTCAATGGAAGACTCATAATAATATTTGTTAAGGTTTAAATTTTAAACAATATTACTCAAAATTGGTTTAAAACTAATAGTTACTTTTGCATACTTAATTAACGATTTAAAACCAAAATAATATGGCAAGTTTAGTAGGACAAAAAGCTCCCTTATTCAGAGCAAAAGCAGTTACCAATGGCGGAGAAGTGGTGAATAATTTTTCTCTCGACCAATATTTGGGTAAAAAACATGTAGTATTTTTCTTTTACCCAAAGGATTTCACATTTGTGTGCCCAACCGAGTTGCACGCCTTTCAGGAAAAATTAAAGGAATTTGAAAGTCGCAATTGCGCCGTGGTTGCATGCAGTACCGATACCGAACAAAGTCACTGGGGCTGGCTCCAAATGGAGAAAAAAGCAGGCGGCATCAAAGGAATTACGTATCCTATCGTTGCCGACACTACCAAAACGATTGCCTTAAATTACGGAACGCTTTCGGGTGATTACGATGTGGACGATGACGGCAATTTGATCGCAACGGGTCCCATGATCGCTTTCAGAGGCTTATACCTGATCGACAAAGAAGGAACCGTGCGTCACCAATTGATCAACGATTTTCCTCTGGGACGTAATGTTGACGAGACCTTGCGTATGGTGGATGCTCTTCAGTTCTTTGAAGAAAACGGGGAAGTTTGTCCCGCAAACTGGACAAAAGGAAGCGCCGGCATGAAAGAAAGTCACCAAGGTGTTGCCGATTATTTGGGCAAACACTAGTTCAAAATTTTATGAACCTAAGAGCCGGAGATGATCCGGCTTTTTTTATGCCAAAATGTTCATCATGGTTTAAAATTATCTAACTTAGGTATTTCAACCCAGATGATATGAAAAGGTTTTTATTTTTTTTCTGCCTTTCTTTTCTCCACTTTAATTCACATTCGCAATACTTCACCAATGGAAGTGTTTATGATTATTCGATGGGCGACACCATCGTCACCTCTTATACCCGCTTTTACTACAATCCTGATTATTTCCAGGATCCAACAATATACACATATCGTGTATTTTTGAGCAAAACCATCTCCCCATTAGCTGACACCATTCGTTATTTAGTTCATGATGTAACTAAATCATCTAAATTGATACCAACCCCACAAGGGTATACTTATAGCACAACCATTAATTCTAAAATAAACAGTTTCTATGTCACTAACCTCAACGATACCATTATCAACTTCAAACTAGGCTGGAATGGTGACCCTTGCGGGAAAACGATTGACAGTACATACAATGATAAATGTGGTTTTTTTGTTCATAGTAAGGAATTACGTTTTCGCAATGACAGTTCTTGTCAACTAATGGAGCCACCAATAGAGAACAGGTTGTTTATTGAGGGAATAGGGTTTTTTTATTATTCCCTGTCTTTGACAAGCCTTCCACGTGGAGGGTCACGAACAGACCTGGTATCTGCCCATAAAGTGGGAAAACAATCTTGCGAAAAGGTTGGCCCTATTCCCAATGGAATTGGTGTCCAACAATCAATTGATCATAGTTTATTTGTCTACCCAAACCCAAATAATGGCGTTTTTGAAATTGAGTCTTTTGAAAATGCAACCTTAATGGTAATGGATATTTTAGGTAAACAAGTGTGTGAGAAAAACATCCCTCAGGGGAAAACAAAAATAGATTTACAATCAGAACCTGCGGGTCTTTATTTTTTGATTCTTTCTACGGAAAACAGAAGTTATTCTTCAAAAATCATCAAGCAATAGTTCAGAATTCTGCTTGGTAATTGGTCATTTAACACTAAAAGGCAGTCATCCTTGCCAATTCTACTTTAATAATTTTTAATTTTCAATTTTTAATTTTCAATTTTCAATTTCCCATTCAACATTCAACATTTAACATTCAACATTTATCATTTACCATTCCTCACCCTCCCGCTTTCTTCGCTTTATAACCTTCTTTCAACAAGAGCAAAATAATTTTATCACGGTGATCGCCCTGAATCAAAATCTCTCTATCTTTCACCGAACCACCCACTCCGCATTTTTGTTTAAGCAATTTTCCCAATGCATCAATCTCCCCGGTTTTTCCGACAAATCCTGTAATGCGACTCAATAATTTTCCTCCTCCTAAACGATCGAGATACACTTTTAGAGGATCTTGTCCTTTCTTTCCACCAAACTCCTCCTCTTCGGCATCTTCTTCCGGTTTAAAATTGGGATTGGTGGAATATACCAGCCCGCCTCGGTCTCTTTTACTCATTTAATCAGGATTATAAGGTCAAAAATACAATTTTGCTGCAATAAATTGATGATAAAATTATGCGCTGTCCTGCGGTCGGTTTCTTCAAATGCATAATTTTGAGGGCTAAGAAATGCAGCTATGATCAATTATCGGATGTATCAAAAAAATCCTTCCTCTCATTATATTTATATCGATATGATGGTAGGTGACATCAGTACTTCAACCCTTCAATTGCAGCTTCCTGCTTGGCGACCGGGCCGCTATGAATTAGGAAATTTTGCAAAAAACATAAAACGTGTCGATGTTTTTAATGAAAACAATGAGCCCTTGTCCTATACAAAATTGAACAAAGATCTTTGGGAAGTGGATACACAAGGTGCCCGAAGCATCAAGATCACCTATAGCTACTATGCTGCCGAACTCAATGCCGGCAGTTGTTTTGCCGATGCGTCGCAGGTGTATGTTAATCCTGTTCATTGTTGTATGTATGTGCCGGGCCGCACCGACGAAGAACACCACATTGACTTGCAAATTCCGGATTCCTATCGCATAGCTACGTCGCTCAAACAAAAGGGCAATGTGTTGATGGCTGCCAATTATGAAGAATTGGTGGATTCGCCGTTCATGGCCTCTGCTACAATAAAGTCAGATAGTTACGACATAAACGGAATTCGTTTTCACCTGCATTTTTACGGGGAGTGCCGACCCGATTTCGAGAAACTAAAAAAAGATTTCCGGGCATTTACTCAAAAACAATTCGATTTCTGGAATGATTTTCATTCTAGCGAATACCATTTTTTGATCCAGGTGCTGCCAACAAAATTCTACCATGGGGTTGAACACAAAAAGAACACAGTGATTGCTATAGGGCCGGGTTATGCCATCAACAGTGGCCCCACGTATGATGAACTTCTAGGCGTGAGTTGTCATGAGTTGTTTCATGTATGGAACATTAAAACCATTCGTCCGGCAGAAATGATGCCCTACGATTTCACAAAAGAAAACTATGCGCGTACCGGCTATGTGTATGAAGGGTTTACGACGTATTACGGCGACAAACTCTTGCTGGCATCGAACGTATATTCGCAAAAACAATATTTGGAGACCTTGCAGGAACGGATGCTTAAACATTTCCATAATTTTGGCCGCTTTAACCTTAGTGTGGCGCAGAGCAGCTGGGAAACCTGGCTCGACGGCTATGTGCCGGGCGCTCCCTACCGCAAAACAAATATTTACGACGAAGGAAGTCTTATTGCATTTATGCTGGATGTTCAGATTCTTGAAGCAAGCTCTTTAAAAAAATCATTAAGGGATGTGTGCGTGCTTTTATACGAACGATTTGGAAAAAAACAAATTGGGTATTCGGAAACAGATGTGATAAGCGCTGTGAATGAAATTAGCGGAATAAATTTTGAAGATTTTTTCAAGAGATATGTATATACGCCTGGTGATTTTGAACCGGGATTACAAAAGGGCTTTGATTTTTTAGGAATAAAGTTTACGAAAGAACCCTCCTCTCTTTGTTCTGAAACTCATTTTGGTTTCAAAACGCAGGAGCAAGGGGGCACGTGTAAAGTCACATTGGTAGCACCCTATTCTCCGGCATGGAAAGCAGGCTTATTTGCCGGTGATGAAATTGTGGCTGTTAATTCGATGATGGTTAAAAATAATCTCAACCATTGGCTATTATATTTTTCTATAAATACCGAACTTGAGATTCAGGTAAATTGCTCCGAACAATTAAAAACGCTTGTTTTGCAGAAGGACCAAAAAGGAAACACCTACTTTTTTAAGCCTCTTCTCTCGCAAGCCGATTCCGCAACAGCCGAGCAACAAAGTGCTTATGCAGCGTGGGCGAAGGGCTAGAACAGGACCCGGGGGTGTTAAAAACTTTAATTGATTTTTGAAAGGAAAGCAAGTACTTTCAAATCATATTAACCAATTAAATATTAGTGATCATGGAACAAGCAACTACAACAACTGACTTTTCCTTCAATATTGTTCACCAGGAAAAATATTCCCGTGGCGAACTTTTATTGCGATCTTTTTTTGGATTCTTGTACATTATTATCCCGCACTTTTTCTTACTGGCATTGGTAGGAATCGCCTCCGGTGTTCTGGGTTTTATTTCCTGGTGGGCCGTTTTGTTTACAGCAAAATACCCGCGTACTTTTTTCGATTTTCAAGTATCAGTGATGCGCTGGTCAAATCGTGTGCTTGCCCGCATCATGAATTTGTCTGACGGATATCCGGCATTTGGCATGAATGTGCAGGACGAACGGGTAACCCTGGATATTGCCTATCCCGAGAGGCTCAGCAGAGGAGTTTTGATTCTCAGGCTATTCTTTTCCATGCTGTATGTATTAATTCCGCATGGCTTCTGTTTATTTTTCCGTATGATTGGCACCTACGTAATAATCTTTATAGCCTGGTGGGCAGTATTGTTTACCGGCAATTATCCAAAAGGAATGCATGAATTTGTGGTAGGCACTTTTCGTTGGGCCACAAGGGTAAATATTTATCTTTCGTTTATGACCGATAAATACCCTCCCTTTTCAGGAAAATAAAAAATTATGACAGAAAAACATCACGCAGAACAGAAAAAGGAAAGTACAGGTTTGGCCCTTTCGGGGATGATCTTGAGCATTATTGGATTGGCAGGCGTGTTTTTGCCTGCATGGAAGTTATTTGCCCTCATTTGTGCTTCGCTTGGATTGGTGGTTTCCATCTACAGTTTTTATAGAACTAAAAAGGTGGGCGCAAAAACAGGTCGAGCTATCGCCGGAATTTTTTTGGCGGTCCTTACCTTATACATTGCCTTGATGATCGTTGTTTTGAAACGTGTGGATTCACCAACAACTGCTAGTCCGGTACCTGCCGAACCTAAAGACTCTTCTGCCCTTCAAGTAGATCAAAGCAAAGCACTAGAGAAACTTAACCAGATCACCGATTCATCAACTACAAAGTAGGGCTTTTTTATGGAAGATGACACAGTTGGTAATGCAAGGGTGAATCCCGGCACAGGACTTGGGATTGCAGGTTTGGTGCTGGGCATCATTGCTCTTGTTTTTGCCTTCATCCCCTGCATCGGGCTGTTTTCTTTGCTGCCCGGAATTGTTGGTCTCATTCTTTCTTTGATCAGTTTCAATCAGTCTAAGAAAGCACGCGCTTCCCGAAGCACTGCCACTGCCGGCTTGGTATGTTCGCTCGTGGCCTGCGCTTTGGCTTGTTGGCAGCTCTATGTGTTGAGCAAAGCAAGTACAGGGTTTATGCAGAGCTACGAATATTACGAGCAATCGACACGCATGGATTCACTGAGTTCGGCCATTCAAACTCTCGAAGTTGTTGCGGATACGACACACACGGAGGAACAAAAATAAGCATGCGCAAAGCACCCTCCTACATCATTATTAATTGGGTGTTTTTTGTGTTGTTGCTTTTTGGTTTTTTATACTCCTGGTGGTTCTATCCGACTTCACAACCTTTTGATTGTGTGGTGAAAGCTCAAACAGGTAAGGACTGTCCCTCCTGTGGACTTTCAAGAGCGTTTTCTTTGTTTACACATGGGGAGTTTGCAAAGGGGAAAGCCATGAATGTGAATGCCTTTTCCGTTTTTTTATTTTTCAGTTTTCAATGGCTTGCGCGCACATCGGTTCTCATCACCTATTTTGCCACTCGTCATGTAATTGGTCCGCTCCTTATTAATAGTGATGGCTTAATTAGTATTTCATTGTTTTTATTAGCATTTTTACCTATCTTATTAATTTGATCTTTGATGGAAACACCTGCTAATAGCCAATTCTCCGATGCCATGAGCACAGAACCCGAACGCCCACAATTTTTAAAAATTTTGTGCATTCTTTCTTTCGTGGGCTGTGGATTAATGATCCTCCTCTATTCCATTGGATCCATGTCTCTTGGTCTTAACGAACAAATGATCTCGTCCTTTTGGGCCAAAGCGATCGAGAGCAACCCTCAACTTGAAGATCTTGATCCCGTTGTGTTTTTTCACGAATTTGGAATGGTATGTGTGTACGGACTTATCGCCACCATCTTTTCCCTCATTGGGGTGATCATGATGTGGCGTTTGGAGAAAATAGGTTTCTTTATTTATGCCATCGCCGAATTATCCACCAATTTTTTTAGTATGAACATGGGTAATGCTCAGGATAAATCATACGCCGGCACCATCTTTGCGGTGATTATTGATCTTGTTTTTATTGTTTTGTATTTTCAGAACCTAAAGCACATGAATAAGAAAAACAATAACACCTTTATTCAGTCAGGAACCTAATCACAAGTTTTTTAATTTCTCTTTTATGACGGATTCAAAATATCCAAAAGGATTATTGTTCTTAGTATTTACAGAATTCTGGGAGCGCTTCGGGTATTACCTCATGATTGGGATCTTTTTCCTATACATGACTACCGACAGTGTGGAAGGAGGCATGGGCTGGGAAAACGCCACGTCTTCCGATATCTATGGCACTTTTATCGCCCTCGCGTATCTAACTCCTTTTATGGGAGGCTTACTGGCAGATTTGAAACTTGGCTACCGATTTTCCATCACCTTAGGAGGCATTCTCATGGGGATAGGCTATTGTATGCTGGCTATTCCCGAGAAATGGGCGTTCTTCACCGCCCTTGGCATTATGGTGGTGGGTAACGGTTTTTTTAAACCTAACATAGCAACACTTCTCGGAAATTTATACAACGATCCTCGGTACCGCGCCAATAAAGATACGGGCTATAATATTTTTTACATGGGGATTAATTTGGGAGCTTTCATTTGCAACTTTATTGCTGCTATCATGCGCAATAAAATCGGTTGGCATGGCGCATTCATTACTGCCGGCATTGGTATGTTTGTGGGCGTCATTACTTTTTGGATGGGCATGAAACATTACAAACATGTTGACGTGCGAAAAGAACCAACACCGGAAGATAAACCTTTCTTAATGCAATTTGTAAAAGTATTACTCACCGGTGTGGTCTTTGCGGTTATTGGTTGGTTTCTTCCAAATGCTCTGGGTGGCTCGGAGGATAAACTTTTTACTATTATGGGAAGTCGCAGCACCGATGCTTTTTTTATGTTCTGTTTTCCGGTAATTTATTTTTATGCCACCATCTTTAAGAAAGCAAACGCGGAAGAAAAAAAACCCTTAGGCACGATGTTCACAATTTTTATTATTGTGATTTTATTTTGGGCCATCTTCAAACAAAATGGCACGGCGCTTACAACTTACGCAGAGTCTTATACCGATCGGAAAAGCCCGGAGGCCATCACCGGTCTCACCAAGTCACTCGGTTTTTCTGATAATGTAAAATATGAGAAAAAGGAATTTAGTTTAACGGATTCTCAATTTCGTAAACAGAAGGATGAACAAGGCAAAGTGATCAAGGTGCAGGATTATCCGCCGTATTTTAAGAATCTGGAACCCGAAAAGCTTCCGCTGGAAGGCCAATCACTGAATCTCGTGAACACAGAGATCTTTCAATCGATCAATCCTTTTTTTGTAGTTATTTTAACGCCACTCCTCATCGCCTTTTTTGCCTTTCGACGCAAAAGGAATAAAGAACCCACTACCGCCACAAAAATCGCCTATGGTTTATTAATTAGCGGACTTTCAACCTTGGTGATGATTATAGCAGTGTATTACACCCATAATGGCGAACAAAAAGCAAGTGCCTTATGGCTCATGGCGAGTTATGGTGTTATTACTGTAGGTGAATTATTGCTCAGTCCTATGGGACTTTCCATGGTCTCTAAATTAGCACCTGTTCGATTAACCGCGCTCATGATGGGAGGCTGGCAATTGGCCACCAGCATGGGAAACAAACTCAGCGGGGTGCTCTCTAAAAATTGGGATAAGTTCGACAATAAGGCAAATTATTTTTGGCTAAATTTTGCGCTGTTAATGCTCGCATTTATCATCATGATGTTTCTCTTAAAACGACTAAACAAAGTTTTTAAAGAAGGATATAGTCATTGATGAGGATTTAAATTTCGTAATGTTTTAAGTAACTAAAACGAAGGTCTCTTTTTCTCTGGGTCCTTTGCGGGTAGAGAGGCATAAACCCCGCCCGAACGACAAAATGGATGATTATTTCGGGCGGGCGGGCATAGAGCACCCGATTGCGCGGATTTGTGCCTTCGCCTGTGTGCCAGCCAATCCGTGCATGCGCAATTAAAGTTTAATTATTTTCAATACTCCTCCACTCTAATTTTTATAATCCTTTGTTATTCTCTGTGCCCTTTGTGTAATCCTTTGTGTCCTTTGTGTTAAAAATAGCAGTACCCTACCGCATCAACATCACACTCCCTGTCATCACCCTCTGTCCCCCATTCGTAGCAGAAACCACAATCTTCCAAGTATATACATCCTGTTTACATGAAGCTCCCTTAAAAGAACCATCCCAACCTTTTTGAGTATCTGAACTCTCAAAAATCTTCTCCCCCCATCGATCATAAATTTTCATATTGTAATTTTTTGCGCTTCTAATCACCGGCATAAATACTTCATTGCGATCGTCTTCATTCGGAGTAAAAGCATTCGGCACATAAATCGCAAAGTCGGGTTCCACAATAATGGTTTTCATCACTGTATCCATACAACCCCAGGTGTTTCTTACAATAAATGCTACAGGGTATTCACCCGCATTTGCATAGAGGTAAGATGTATTTTCAGTTTTTGATTTGTAACCTCTGTTGTCATTGAAGTACCAATTCCACTGAATTTGTTTTTCGCCTTTGCTGGTGTTTGTAAAAATGACCTCATCAAGATTTTCAATCGGCTTTAAAGGCGTATACTGAAAATCCGCTTCCGGTTTTGGTTTTACAGTCACGTAAAAATCAATGCTGCTTTTGCAAGTGCTTTGTGGATCATAAAGTCTACCTGTAATTGTGAAGCTTCCTGCTTGATTAAAACAATACGAAAATTTGTCTCCGGCAATAATTTGGTTGTTAATCTCCCAAGTGCTACTCACTCCACTTGAACCACTTGAACTAAAGATATAATCACTACATAATGGCACACATCCATTTTCTTTTAAACCCAGCAAAGCTCCATTGGGTAGATTATTGATGGTAATTGGGATGCTTGTGCTATTCCTGCAAAAACTAATGTCCTGCACAGTTAAAGTATAAATGCCCCCGTAAATTAAATTACTGGCTAAAAGATTCACCGTTTTTCCTTCAAATGATATTTCTCCCGGACCTTTCCAATAATAATTTAAGCCTCCAAATCCTTCCAGGTTGATCATTTCATTTAAGCAAATGCTTTGACTTAATGCTGTAATTGTTGGAATTGGTAAAGGCAATACTGAAACTGTAATATTTGCCATGGTGGTACAATTGTTGGCGCTTGCAATCACTGAATAATTCATAGTACTTAAAGGATTTGCATTTACACTGGTCCCTACAGAATTACTTATTGCAATAACAGGAATCCATGAATAAGAAGACCCGGTGCCGTTTGCACTCAAGGTAATTTTATCGTTTAAGCAGATCATTGGGTTGACTGGGCTAAGGGTGACAGTCGGTAAAGGGTAAACCGTTATGGTGGTGGTCTGGGTTGGACTATTACAACCAATACTTCCCCCAAACACAGAGTAGATGCTAGTTACGCTTGGATTGGCCACTGTCATATAAGTTGTGTAGGTTGTAAGTCCGGGTGTTGTTTGACTCCAGGTATAACTCTGAGCGCCAAAGCTGGTATAAGTAAAACTCTGACCCGCGCAAATTACGGGGGTATAAGAATTAATTCCTACCGTTGGGTTTGGGATCACTGCAAAGGTACTGGTTGCAGAAGAAGCGCAAACTCCATTCGAGCCCATTAAAGTTGCGGTGCCAATGGTAATAGAAGTGCCCGGTGGAGGCACACTCACAAGGGATGCTGTGCCCCCACCCATTTGTGAAGAACCTATTAAATTGGGAGTAAACAAGGTATAGGTATTAGCTCCGCTTGAAGTTAAAGTAATTGAATTGGGCGAACCATTAAAAGCCTGATAACACAGCGAAGGACTACTTAAGGCAACAGTAAGTGATGGAGGCACAACAACCGATACCGTGGCAGTGGCCAAATTGGTGCATCCTACAGCACTGCTTACTTTTAAAAGATAAACTCCTGTTCGTGCAAGTGAAGGATTTACCAAAACCGGATTTTGTTGATTGCTCGCGAAGCCAATTGGTCCTGACCATAAAAATGAAGATCCCACATTTGCAAATCCACTTAATGTTAGTGTTTGAGAAGTACACACCGTGCTTCCTAAAGCAGAAAGAGTTGGCGTTGAGTTCACAATTACGTTTGTATTTGCAGAGGCAGTACATCCATTCACCGACGTCACTGTTAAATTATAAACTCCTGAGTTTGCCGGTGCGCAAGGACTAACAAAACTAATAACATTAGTCGAACCAAATCCTAAAGGTCCGGTCCAATAATAAGAAATTCCTCCTGAAGCATTTAATGATAAAAGATCGCCGTTACATCGTGGTGAATTACTTGTAAGAACCGGCACAGGCAATGGATGTAAAACAATTGAAGCCGTAACTGCAGCGGTGCATCCCAGTGCCGTTCCTGCCACTGTATACTGCTGACTGATAGCTGGAGAATCTGTAAACGAGATCCCCTGGACGCTGAGGCTACTCGAAGCGTTCCAGGTATAGGTACTTGCCCCACTCACCGTCAATGTGCCAACCGTAAGTGGACAAACAGAAACATTACTCACCGAAAGAACGGGATTATTCACAAAATTTAAAGCAATGGTTTTACTGCTCAAACAATTATTGGCATCGGTGCTATTGAGTGTGTACACATAAGTTCCGCCTGCTGCTTGACTTATAGAAGCAGTGTTGCCGGGTGCGTTATTTGTCCAGGTATAAGTATACCCTGCAGTGCCCCCTGAGTTAGTTCCCGTCAATGCGATATTTGTCCCGGCACAGGCTGTGGGTGTATTGGCAGACAATACTAAATTTAAGGGCGGTGGTTGAGAAATAAAAAAACTTTGATTGATCTGGCAACCAGTTAAAGCATCTGTGACATTCACACTCCAGATGCCGGCACTTAAATTCGTAGGGTTGGGCACTGAGCTTGTCGAAGTGCCATTTGTCCACAAATAGGATTGAGTGCCGGAGCCCCCCGCTAATCCGGTTACCGAGCCTGTACCGGTGTTAGCGCCATTGCATGTGATGCTGTTACTGTTGGAGACATTGCCTGTTAAGGGAATGAGTGATGTAAAAACAGTGGTGAGAGTATGTGTAAAATTGATGTTAGGATCATAAGCCAATAAAGTATAAGTGCCGGGGTTAAGGCCTGTGGCCACTGTGCCATTTTGTGAACCGGGTAGCCATGTATAAGTAAACGGGCCACCTATTGGCGGTGGGGTAACTGTAGCCGAACCCAAAGTGGCGCAGGTAATGGAAGTGCTCGCAATGGAAAAGCAGGAATTGTTGATGGTGACTGTTTGCTTTAAAGTATCTGTACCATAGCCACAGCCAAAATTCAAAATGAGTTTAACACTGTAGGTGCCAATGCTGGTAAAGGTATGTGTGGGATTACTAATGATAGAAGAATTTGCCGAACCTGAGAAGGGATCACCAAAATCCCACTGGAGGCTTTGCAAAGTATAAGAATTCAATACACAAGTTCCAAAACTTGCCCCCAGGTTTAAGGGACTATTAAATTGAGCTGTTTGGCATTGGGGGCCAACCGTAAATGTAATTGGTATCAAAGGGGGCTTTTGAAAAATCGCGATCATGTTGGGGAGGCCATATATGGAGGTATTTGGGGTAAGGGATTGACCAACTTGTACAGCATTACAAGCAATACCGGAAGAATTAGGATTGTTAATCACTCCCAACGAGGAGGACAGGGCTCGGGCGCAATAGATCTTCCCGTCGGGGGCAAGCTGCAAGGCCCCGGAACCTGAAACTGAACCGGCACTGGAAGTAGTACCCTGCAAAACTGAAACTGAACTGTATCCGGCACAAAGATCTAACTGAATTACTTCTGCCATAGATGGCGCACTACCAAATACTCGGCTTGTATATAATTTTGCACCATCAGGTGAAAATTCGCAGCCATAAACTCCCCCACTTACACTAAAGGTAATTGGATTTGAAACCAGCCCTGTAGAGTTGTCAAAATCAAACAGCTCGTAAATACCAGTATTATTATTTGCTGTACCGGTAGGTACTGCAGAGACAATCTTTTTCCCACTGGCCGAAAATTTCAAAACTCCAACGATGCCGATTGTTTGGGTGGTTACAAAACCTACCGAGGAGTTGACGGCTACAGTATTAATACCTGTGCTGGTTAACAAATAGGCATTAAATGTATTAGAAAACTGCCTCTGAATTACAATCCAAATGTCGTTGCCGTTGCAGTGTTTTGTGCCAGCTAACTTTTCTCTTATGGGAGGGGCACATAGTAAGACGTTTTTAGTTGTTACAGAACCCATCCCTGCAGCTAGGCTCATATCTATCACTGAGTAATATACACCATTAGGGTAGGGGAGCATGTTCCAATTTGGATCGCAATGATTGGAGAAGATATAATATAAATTCGAATTACCTGGTTGTTTTGCGATAAAAACCACACCACCAATCGTGTTTGCAAATAAGCCGGTACCATTTGCCATCACCCCGTGAGACTTATTATAAACTGTGGTCGCATTACTATAAAAGAGTAAATTACCTGCCTGATCGGCAATACTCGCGCAACCTTGCCATGTATTCATAGAGCCAGTTAAAATGGCTGGGGGGCTACTCATAAAATTCAAGCCAGCATTATTTCCAA
Organism: bacterium; assembly: GCA_029945625.1. GTDB lineage: Bacteria > Bacteroidota > Bacteroidia > B-17B0 > Aurantibacillaceae > Aurantibacillus. Next base: position 2,658 of record JAQSCW010000049.1, on the reverse strand, counting down.
AATACCATTGGGTATTTTGGTTCTGGGAAATTATTTGCAAAAAAAACAACTTACCAAAAAGTACTATTAAATATAGGCGTGTGAATTTCAAAATTTGAAAACAAGTTCATAAATTCAATATTTAATTGAATCTTCCTATTTAAAGGTACAAAAAGTAACTGAAAAGTTAAAATTTGTAGGAAATGTACTTTTTGTAAAAAAACCGGTCTCTGAAGTATTTTCAGAAGCCGGTCTTGTTAAGCGACTTTTTACTTTTAGTAAGAAACGTCGGCATTCGAGGTAGCCCAGGTCATATTATAGGTCGGCGTAGACCCGCCTGTGCATATGGGAACTGCATATCCACCAGATGCTGTGGTATTACTCACATCAACGAAATTACTTCCTGATGTTATAGCATTTCCGTTTACGAGGTCTAGAATTACCCTTACATCTGTAATCGTGCCACAAGGTGCGCTGCAAGTTGGCCAAATATCGCTATTGCCCGAGATCAACGTGGAAGGTGTTGATGAGCAAGCTCCCCCAGAGTCGTAAAACACTAAAGTAACATAAACCTGACACTGCATTGAATTTACCACATGCCAATTGCATTGTTGCGCAAATGACTTGCCACCAAAAAAGAAAATCATCGCAAAAAGTAGTGCGACTGCAGTTGCGGGACGCGTATTTTTGCCCGACTTGTTTGCTTTTTAAATCTCATTTTTCATTATAATTTGTTTTAATAATTGTTGTTTTAATTTCGAATCTCCAACCGTCGTAAATTTTTTAGTACCCCTTCGTTTCAATAGGAGGTGCATTTTCAATAATACCTTTCCAATTTTTGGAAAAGGACAACCGACGAAGGCAAAAAACCTCAATACCTTCCCGGGGATGCAGGCCCTGAATCGCATTTTGGCAAATGATATCCAGAGCATTGTTCTACCTAGTAAATATGAAGATTTAAATCGAATGAAAACTGCAGCTCGTGGCAAATAGTTCTTAAAAATGAAAAAGGACTTTTTATAGAAATTAATAATCTGGTGGCGGAATAAAGCGCGCTTAATAATCGACCATAATCTCCCCATTACTGCCTGCTTTTTAATCGCTCTTAAAATGGAGGTTGGCACCACAATTTCTGAAAAATTACTAGTGAAGGCTTGCGTGCTCATTCTTTGTTATTTAAATCAATTTTATACCAAGTGCCCTTAACTTTTGCCCCAGGCTCTATTAATTTTGTATCCCGATGGCTATTACCGTAGAGGTCTCTTTCCAAATTTTCAATTTCCACCCTAACCCGGCACTCTAGGTTATTTGTTATCTCATATTCATACTTGATGGTCCTTTTTGTGCATGAAAGGATGAAAAGAACCCCAACTGCAAAAATTAGTATGTGTATCAAAATTCTTCTTTTCATTTTTCTATTAATTGTATTTTTCTATTTGAAGTTTCAGAGAAGCGCAGGTGTTATTTTTCTAAATCCAAGGTTTCTATTCAAACACTTTTACAAATTTAGATCGCTTCGCATCCCTTCACCAAAGAAAAACATGCGTATCGTACGCAAAACCCTGCGTAAAAAACGCATGTGATGCGTGAAAATGCGTAAACGTTGAGCCACTGATAATTGCGACTTGCATCGGAATGCTGGCTATATGTTAAATTTCATTTCAATAAAATTTCGAAAAATAAACATTTCATAAATGCCCTAAAATCGCAACCCTTAGCGCTTTTAACCAGTAAAGAGATTAGGCATGAGCAACAAATGCGAACGAAAAGAAATATTTCATTGGGTAGAAAACTCAGGGAGCTTCGAAGATTGGTCGATATGAAACAACATCGACTGGCTGTTTGCATTGGTCTTTCGGGTCAACAGGAATGCAGCAGGCTTGAAAGAGGTTTTAAAGATTTTTCTAGTGAGCTTACCCAAAAAATAGTGGAGACTTTTTTTATTACGATAGCAGAATTTGAAAAGGAGTTGAATTCAGGAACTGATATCAATTTAGATTCTACGAACGAGGAAGAGTCATCCAAGAACGAAAAAAAGAACCTTCAGGAAATTTCTAATCTAGTCACACAGATTCATACTGTTCATGAAGAATATCTAAAATTACAAACTGCAATGAAAATTAGCGATCTGGAAACAGAAATCAAGATGTTAAAAGAAGTGTTTCGTCTAAAGTAAGTATTTTAAAAGGCCCTTGAACTTATTAATAACTCAAATTATACGAATTTGCATGCACGACTGTAAGAATGATAATCTCGCATTTATCTTGTTTTCTTTGCGGTTAAAGAGACGCTGAGATTTTTTTTTGCCTACTCGGCGAAACCTCTTGCGACCTTTGCGGTTAAAGAGCCAGAAACCACAGAGTGAATTTGTTCTTCTCCGTGTCCTTTGTGCAACCCTCTGCGCCCTCTGTGTTAAAAAAAAACAGTAATTACCTCATCAACATCACACTCCCCGCCAGCACCCTCTGTTCTCCCGTTGTTGCAGAAACCACAATCTTCCAAGTATAAACTTCTTGTCCCCGGTTGCGCGGATTTGCGCCTTAGTCTGTGCGCCAGCCAATCCGTGCATATACAATAACAGTTTAATTATTTTCTTTATTCCTGCACATTGATTTTCACAATCCTTTCCTGACTTGTCCGATTTAGGTCAGCAGATCTAATTTTCGTAAAATTTCGATT
>JAQSCW010000048.1 GCA_029945625.1 bacterium | reverse complement strand
CGTCATTCAGAGGCCGCTTAAATAAAAATGGTGGAGGCGGCCGAAGAATCTGTCACTAGGATTTAAAAGAAGACAATGCTAGCACTGCTAGTTAACAGATTCATCGCGCTGCAGATTCACAGTGCGAAGCGCTCTGAATGACGTTTTATTAAAGTTTTGAAGCACCCTCAATCGCGCAGATCTTTGCTTTCGCTTGCCCTCGCAAATTCATGCGTTTACATTATTTGTTTCATTACTCCTCCACACTCATGTTCACAGTCCTGTGTTCTTCCCTGCTGAGTTTTGGTCCTGCCGGAACCAAGAGTCAAGACAGCAAGACAGCAGGAAGCAAGACAGAATATGCTATACCAGCTACTTCTGCATCCCGGTTTTTTTACACCGTCATTCAGAGGCCGCTTAAGAAAAAATAAAGGAGGCGGCCGAAGAATCTGCCACAGTACTTGAAAATAAAAAATAGTAGCACTGCTATATAAGAGATTCTTCGCGCTGAAGAGTCACAGTGCAAAGCGCTCTGAATGACGTTTTGTTTTCACCTGCACTGGAAATACTTTAATTTTATTTTCCTGCAATATCTATTCTTTGAAACCGATTTAAATTCATTTGCGTAATTCTGGCCGCTTCCACCGTAAAATTAAGTTTGGTAAAATTTTCAAAAGCTGTGATAAAGATCCTTTCTAGTGAACGATTTTTTTCCTATTTCTAAATAGAAATACTTTCTCACTTTCAAAAGCAAGCACCGTATCTTTATCCGCCTTAACAATAAACTGCTCTGCGGGTTTATAACCAATGCGGTCGAGCGTGCCGCCCAAATAGATATAAAAATCGAATTCGGGGTTTAGTTCCACATAACCGGCTTTTACAATTTCAACATAGGGATAATTCTTTTCTTTGAGATAAAAATGAACCCCACTTTCAAAAGGCCAGGAATAGTCAATCTTTTGTACAGTATGTTTCACTCTTCCTTCTTCGTTAATCTTTTCTAAGATCTCTTTGGTATGTGAATCAAAATACCAGGTCACCGTTTTATGGAGATTGGCATGGATCGTAAAATTAAACACAAAGACGGCCGACAAAATAAGAGCAAGAGTAGTTCGCATCTTCTTTTGGTTTATGTTCTGCACTGAAAAACAAAACGATAAAATCAGTAATGGAAAAAAGAACAAAGCGGTACGGTCTATGATATAAAGACTTCCAAGCACTTTATGCTGAACAATAACTGCAGCACTGCTAATAATTAAAATGCCGAGGGTAAATAGTTGAAGAGTAAAAGATGAAGATCTCTTAAATAATGAAAAAGCCACAATAAGTAAAAACAGCAAAAAAAAGAGATCCGCGGCACGCATCAGGTAAATTGAATCTTCCTGACTATACAGGGTGTATTTTGCCAGGGAACGCAAGGTGTCTTGATAAAAACCCGTTTCGCCTCCATAATACAAACTATTAGTTTCAATAAGTTTTCGAATGGGTTCCCAAACAATTACTACCAGTGCCCCCGAGGCCAAAATCGCCACGATAAAATTTCGGAGAAAGGTTTTCCGTTGAACAATTAAAGTGTATAAAGCAAAACTGCCAATAAGTCCCATATAAAAATTAAGGGTGGAGAGTCCCGATAAAACTGTAAGAGCAGCCCAAAGCAGAGAAAGCAGGAGCGACCTGGGCGAATTCTCTTTAAGAAACAAAAAAATAAAATACAGTGAAGCCATTTCACAGGCCAAAGAAATACCATAACCTCTCGCTAAACCAAAAAAGTCGAGGGCAAAAGGATTTAAAATAAGGATAAGGAATGTTGCCACACTCAGAGATCCCGTAAAAAACAGATTGCAGATCTTATAGGAGTAAACTAAAAAAATGATCAGCGAAATAACATTTGGAACGCGGGCCACAAAAACGGTATGCGGTAAAAACGAATATAGAAATTTGATGGAAAGAGAATTAAGGATATGATTATTGGCATCGCAGGGCGTAAAATTCAATATGTGTATGACACTCTGAGGTACAAAATCGATGAGGGTCCATGCTTCATCGTAGGTGATGTCGAGCCTAATGGCACGGATCAACACATATAAAAACACGAAGAGAGAAGGCAGAAGGTAAATGAGTTTTGATCTAGGTATAGTGAAAGACAAACTCATCTTCATGACTAGTGGATGCTAATAAAAAAATTGCGGAAACTAAAAAGGTGGTTCTTTAAAATCTTCAATGTCGTTGCGGCGGATAATATCCGTTGGGTTATCCTCGATCCGATCCCAATTTTTAGAAGCCACAGTTTTTGTTCCGGCACTGAGGAAATCGTTGTTCTGCTCAAGAGAAGCGGGATTTCCTGTATTATACAATACGTCCTGACCTTCCGAATAATCGAGATCGGCAAATTTTGCATACTGGCCAATGAAGCGCAGTTTCACGGTTTCAAGGGCGCCATGCCTGTTCTTTGCAATAATTACTTCGGCCCGGCCGCGGGTAGGTTCGTTATTTTCATCCACATCTAATCCGTAATATTCGGGACGGTAAATAAACATTACCATGTCGGCATCTTGCTCTATGGCTCCCGATTCGCGGAGGTCACTTAATTGTGGACGTTTACTGCCGCCCGGTCTGTTCTCTACCTGTCGACTTAATTGAGAAAGTGCAATGATGGGAATTTCTAGTTCCTTAGCCAGACTTTTTAAGCCGCGTGAAATCTGAGAAATCTCCTGTTCACGGTTTCCTTTTCCATCGGGCCCGCCGCTCATTAATTGTAAATAGTCAATTATGATGAGTTCCACCTTTTGATTTTCTTTTAAACGACGTGCTTTGGCACGCAATTCAAAAATAGAAAGGGCGGGAGTATCGTCGATAAACAAAGGAGCAACTGCTAATTTTTTTATCCGTTCATTCAATTGAACAAATTCGTGGTTATCGAGATTTCCTTTTAAAATTTTATCTTGAGAAATTTCAGTTTCACTGGAGATTAACCGTTTCACCAATTGAAGACTGCTCATTTCCAAACTAAAAATGGCAACGGGTTTGTTGAAGTCAACTGCGGCATTTTTGGCCATGGTGATCACAAACGCTGTTTTACCCATACCGGGCCGGGCAGCCAAAATGTGGAGATCGGATTTTTGCCAGCCACCTGTAATTCTGTCCATCGCCGTAAAACCACTTGGTACACCAAGTAAACCGTCTTTTTGGTTGGCGGCGGCTTCAATTTCGGTAATGGCTTTTGCAATGAGGGTACTCATTTTATCGTGCTGTTTGCGCACGTTGGAGTCGAGGATCTCAAAAATATTTTTGGTGGTCTCGTCGAGTAATTCAAACACATCGGTGCTGTCTTCGTAAGCCACCTTGATGGTTTCGGTGCTCAGGCGGATGAGTTCGCGCTGTAAATATTTTTGCGCCACAATGCGCGCATGAAATTCAATATTGGCTGAAGAGGCAATGCGGTTGGTGAGGGCCGATACGTAGTAGGCTCCACCAACAATTTCCAGTTCGCCGGTGCGCTTGAGTTCCTGTGTTACGGTTAAGATATCAACGGGTTCTGATCGGTTAAAGAGAGAGATCATAGCGCCGAAAACGCGGCCATTTTGTTCTTTATAAAAGGCTTCGGGACTTAATATATCGATAACAGTACTTAGGGCTTCTCGTTCGAGCAACATGGCTCCAAGAACAGCTTCCTCAAGTTCTACAGCCTGCGGCGGTAATTTGCCAATTTCGTTAGGATTTGAGATGCCTTGAGTAACAAGTTTCTTGCGGGTTCTATTCTGATTTTCCTGATTCATAATTACGCGGACGGCAAATGTGCAATTAAAATAGTTGATAATAAATTTACGTCAGTCCCGAGCTTATTCATAAGTTGTGCATAACTATTGTTTCCATGTCAAACCCCATTAATAGAGGGCTGTACGGGTACTTCTGCCTGTTCATAATAATAAAAGTCAATTCTTAACAGGCCCCGTGTTAGATAATTGTTAATTGTTTAATTGAATTCATTTTCAATTAATTAAATAATAGTCTGAAAATTTGTGTTTGATTTGTAAAAAATTTTAATCATATCGTATGCGCATTCTTTTGGCCGATTCAAACCACCCGGTTCTTGTTGAAACACTTAAAGCAGCAGGATTTGAATGTGATCTTTTTTGGGACAAAAAAACAGATGAACTTATTCGCTTACTGCCTCTTTATGATGGCTTGGTGATTCGTAGTCGTTTTAGGCTGGACAAAACTCTTTTGGATACCTGTACTAACATGAAGGTGATTGGGAGGGTGGGAGCAGGGATGGAGAATATTGAAGTGGCTTATGCGGAATCGAAGGGCATTCGCTGCGTGTGCGTGCCGGAAGGCAATCGCGATGCAGTGGGAGAACACGCCATGGGAATGTTGCTCATGCTTCTGAATCATTTAAAAAAGGCAGATGCAGAGGTGCGTCACGGAATTTGGCTTCGCGCCGAAAACAGGGGTACCGAGCTGGCCGGGAAAACAGTGGGAATCATCGGTTACGGAAATATGGGCAGTGCCTTTGCTAAAAAATTATCGGGGTTTGATTGTAAAGTCTTGGCTTATGATAAATACAAAAAGGGATTTTCGACGCGTGAGGTAAAAGAATGCAGGATGGAAGTTCTGTTTGAGGAAGCAGACATTCTGAGTATCCATCTACCATTAACAGAGGAAACCACGTATTTTGTGAATGCAGAATTCCTTCGCCAATTCAAAAAACCTATTTATATAATTAATACAGCGCGTGGCAAATGTGTAAATACAGCCGATCTTGTGAATGCCTTAGAGAGTAAAAAAGTGTTGGGTGCCTGTCTCGATGTTTTGGAGTATGAATCAACTTCGTTTGAAGCCTTGTCCGAAAAAGAAATGCCTTTGCCTATGCGTTACCTCATTGACTCCGAAAGGGTCGTAGTGAGTCCGCATATTGCCGGCTGGACTCATGAGAGTAATTTCAAAATGAGTAAACTTATTGCCGAAAAAATGGTAAGGGTACTGACTTAAAAATTGAGGGTATACACAGGAGAAGTAACGGTGTTTGATTTATTATTCTTCATATCCACCATGAAGGCTGTAAATTTTATGACCTTAACATTATCACTCGATCTAAATTGACGCATGGGCACGTAGATATCTCCTTTTATGGATTTCCCTTTGTAATACCCGTTAGCAGGCTGTATAATGGTGGCCTGATTCGGGTACCCATCGATCTTAAATTTATTGGAGCCCACATTAAACGCGTAAGTAGTATACACCAAATTGGGACCATCGGTATTTGAATTCCTGAAAATGTCACCATCACCATCTTCGTAGCGCAGGATTAACACCGCAGTGTCGCGCGGAGGCTGACTGGCGGAAGTAGCTTTCCCTAAAGGAGAAACGGCTTTAAACTCAAGTGTGGGCACCGGATCCTTACTGGGTCCTTTCACGCAGGAGAATGTTATAAAGACCATTAGAAATAATAGAAGAAGGTTGCGCATGGTTCTAAAAATCAATATAAATTTACAAAAAATGGTGAGAGGGTTCCGATTTTAGGTGTTAAAAAACGAAAATAGAGTATTTGAGATCCGTTCAGACGCGGAATTCAGGGAGTTAAGCCTGGAGCTATTCCACGAACAGTACCACAGCAATATCATTTACAAAAGCTGGGTAGATGCGCTGGCTGTGATTCCCGGAGAGGTGAAGTCCATAGAGGCAATCCCATTTTTGCCCATTGAGTTCTTTAAAAGCAGCGAAGTTGTTTCAAGTCCTATGCATGCCGGCAGTATTCGTTTTACCAGCAGTTCCACCACTTCTCAAACGCCGGCCACTCATATTGTAAATGCCGTTCATTTGTATGAAGAGGCATTCCTAAAAGGGTTTCAACGCTTTTATGGTAATTTGGGTGACTACTGTGTGCTGGCCTTATTGCCCAACTATTTACAAAGAACAGGGTCATCGTTGGTGTATATGTGTGATCGTTTGATCAGGGAATCGGGTCATCCTGACAGTGGTTTTTTTCTGGATCAACTAGAAGAATTGGAGCTGCGAATAGAATCCTTAAAGAAGTCGGGACAAAAAGTGCTTTTGATTGGCGTGTCGTATGCATTAATGGACCTGAGCGACCGGGGAATTGAACTGAATGAGAATTTTATAGTAATGGAGACCGGTGGCATGAAGGGAAGACGCAAGGAATTATTAAAGTCTGAATTGCATGCTTATTTAAGAAAGGGATTCAAGATTGATCGGATTCACAGTGAATATGGGATGACGGAATTATTGAGTCAGGCTTACAGTGAGGGCGACGGACTCTTTAGAACACCACCCTGGATGAAGTTTATTACACGTGAAATTGACGATCCGCTGCAGATGAGGAATGACAGTAGAACGGGGGGCATCAATGTAATTGATTTAGCAAACAGTCATTCCTGTTGTTTTATTGCGACCAAAGATTTGGGTAGGTTGCATTCGGACGGATCATTAGAATTAATGGGGCGTTATACGGACAGTGATGTAAGAGGTTGCAATTTGATGTTGGATGGGATTGGTTAGTTTTTGGTTTTTGCTTCTTTAGCATAAACATTAAACAGAAATGAAAAGAACGATTCTGCAGTGTGAGTGTTCGGGAGATTTCATTTGCTTCCCGGTAAAAAATCTTAACGAATACTAAAGAGGGGTTAAAGTCAAATATCAGATAGAGCGCTTTTCTAAAAGCCTTCTAGGAATTGCATATAAAAAGGGAAACATTTATAAACCAGTGTTGACAAAGGGACTAAAGTGTTGGATTTTGCGCCAGGGACACGCAGGGGAAGTTCTTTTCGGCCTTTTCGGCCGAAAAAACCGTAGCGAAGCGGAGCCCGAAGTGGCCCGCCCCCATGAAGCAGAAGGCCTGCCAAAAATAAACGAAGCCTTCGCTTCATGGTGGGGGCGCCCAAATAATAAAAGAATATATCTCTAGTTTTGCTCCCTTACCCCTGTCTACCTGCCAGCAGGAACATAGCAGCCATACGAACGGCAACGCCATTTTCAACCTGATCGAGAATGATGGATTGACTACTGTCGGCCACGTCGCTGGTAATTTCGACACCACGATTGATGGGGCCGGGATGCATGACAATAATCTTTTTAGAAAGGTTGTCGAGGATCTCTTTATTTAAACCATAGAGCATGGTGTATTCACGGAGCGATGGAAAATATTTTATTTCCTGACGTTCGAGCTGGATGCGGAGCATGTTGGCCACATCGCACCACTCGAGAGCTTTAATGAGATTGGTTTCCACTTCAACACCCAGGGAGGTAATGAATTTTGGAATTAAGGTAAGCGGGCCGCATACTTTTACGATGGCACCTAATTTTTGAAGACAAAAAATATTTGAAAGGGCCACGCGCGAATGTAATATATCTCCAATAATCACAATTTTCTTTCCCTTGAGGTCACCCAGTCGTTCCTGCATGGAGAAAGCATCGAGTAGGGCTTGTGTAGGATGTTCATGTGCCCCGTCGCCGGCATTGATGATGCGGGCTTTTACTTTTTTTGCAAGGAAAATAGCCGCGCCCGGACTGGAATGTCGCATCACGATCATGTCCACTTTCATGGCGAGGATATTATTTACAGTATCTACGAGGGTTTCTCCTTTTTTTACGGAGGAGTTGGACGCTGAAAAATTGACGACATCGGCACTGAGGCGCTTTTGTGCCAATTCGAAGGAAAGGCGGGTACGGGTGGAATTTTCAAAAAATAAATTGGCTACGGTAATGTCGCGGAGCGAAGGAACTTTTTTGATGGGGCGGTTAATGACTTCTTTGAAATTTTGAGCGGTACTTAAAATTAATTCAATGTCGTTTTTGCTGAGTTGTTTTATACCGAGAAGGTGATTGACACTTAGATTGCTCATTATTTTTTTGAAATCTGATCCGATAGCTATCGGAATTCAAAAGCTAAAAATAGCTTTAATATTTTAATTTTCACGAATTATTTTTCAGGTAACGTTCTTTTATGACCTGCAAATGATGTGTGGCATGGCCGCAAATGATGAATCCCAGTGCCAGAACGCTGGTTTCGCCGCTGGCCATTTTACCGCTGAGCAGCAGGGTAGAATCGCTTAAATTATTAAATAAATACATGGAGGACTTCCTCACTGCTTCATATTCTTCCAGGAGGTTTTTGACACTGCGCTTACTAAGTTCTGCGTTGGCGGCATAGTCATTTTCTTCAAAGGATAGTACTTGTTGGGGGTCTTTTCGCGCAAAGCGAAGAGCTCTGTAGGCAAAGATCCGTTCGGCATCGATGAGGTGGCTGAGCACTTGTTTGATGGTCCATTTTCCCGGGGCATAGGCAAAATCATCTTTTGAAACGGGGATGGCACTTATTACTGTTTTTATTTCAAGCCAATTATTAGTAAGGGCTAATGGTAGATCGGTTTCCTTCACAAGTGGGATATAATTATCGAAATAGAGGGGATATGTGCCTTTTGCCGGTTTCATTGGTATTTATAAAAAGATGAAATAAAATAAACACAACCTGAATAGAGGTAAAACCTATTTATCAAGAAGTGTCACCATATCTTTGCCGTCGCTCTCTTTCCATTCTACCCGCACATTTTGAGAGGCGATGGAATCAATGGTAATACCTACATACTTGGCCTGAATGGGCACGTTACGCGAAAAACGTCTGTCAACCAAAACCAGGAGTTCAACATCTTTAGGCCGGCCAAAAGCGAGCATGGCATCCAGTCCCGACCGAATTGTACGACCGGTAAACAAAACATCGTCGATCAACACCACATTTTTATCTTCGATTAAAAAATCGATGTTTGTACGATTGGGGATCAATTCCTTTTTCCGGAAATCGTCGCGGTAAAAGGTGGTATCGAGCTCGCCGGTATTTATTTTTTTTGCGATGATCTTCTCCAATTCATTTTGGATGCGACGGGCTAAAAAAATTCCCCTCGGTTGCAAACCAATGAGAACCGTTTCGCTAAAATCGTTATGCACTTCAATGAGCTGATGGCACAGACGTTTGATTGTTACATCAAACTTTGTTTTTTCTAAAAGAGTTTTTGGCCGCACCGTGGTATTCATTATGAAGGTTTAAATATAAATATTATTCTTTGGTTTTACTATCCAAAATAATGGTCACCGGACCATCGTTGATTAAAGTTACCTGCATATCAGCCCCAAATTTGCCCTCACTGCAAGGTTTGCCAATTAAAGTACTACACAAAGAAATGAAATTATGATACAAAGGCACCGCCTTGTCGGGTTTGGCGGCTGTAACGAAAGAAGGACGATTCCCCTTTTTGGTAGAGGCCATCAATGTAAATTGACTCACAATAAGGAGTTCGCCACGTGTTTGTTTAATATCAAGATTCATTTTTCCTTCACCATCTGAAAAAATCCTCAGGTTACATAATTTTTGCGCCACATACAGACTATCTTCTTCTGTGTCACTTTCTTCAATTCCAACAAATACCAAACAACCCGCACCAATAGCGGCGTGTTTTAGTTCGCCAATATGAATGGAAGCTTCTTTAACTCTTTGAATGACCAGCCGCATAACATCTTAATAAAAGAGGATAAATTTAAGGATATTCTCAGGTTTGACTAAACAAATTCAAGGAAGGAGGTTGTCTAGATTTGCACGATGAAAAGGGAACGTGCTGAAATAGTAATTGTGAAGTGCTAAAGAGATGGGTTAATTGATTATCTCAGCACACTCACGTGCCCCGTCATAATTTTATTATCACCATGTACGCTGGCGACTTCCATTTTCCATGTATACACATCTTCTTTGCAGGGTACTCCTCTGTAATTAGCGTCCCAACCATACGTCACATCTTTACTTTCAAATAGTTTATCTCCCCATCGGTTGTAGATGCTCATGTGAAAGGATTTGATACCTCTGCCAACCGCCCTAAAAACCTCATTTAACTGATCATCATTTGGAGTAAACACATTGGGGACGTAAATGAAGAAATCTTCCGAAACCCTCACCGGTTTCATACTCGTATCTGCACATCCCCATTTGTTTTTTACCACAAGCGCTATGGGATAAATTCCTTCTTCCCTAAAAAGATGGGAGGCGTTTTGGTTTATAGAAAGTGGTCCGTTGTTGGCAAATAGATACCAGTTCCAGGAAATTTGTCCTTCACCCAATGACGTATTTGTAAATTGAACTTCATCCAAACTCTCAATGGGGTTGTGTGGTAGAAATTCAAAATCGGCTTTTGGCCGGGGAAAAACGGCTACGAAATAATCAATGGCGTTAGAGCAAGTACTGAGAGAGTCGTACAAGTTTACCGTGATTTTGTTTGAACCCTCGGTAGAGAAACAGTGAGAAAAGGTATTTCCGGGCCAAACTAGTCCATCAACCACTATTTGAGTAGAAATACGTGTGAGAGAGTCGGAGACGGTACTGAATATAAAGTTTGAGCAAAGGGGAACGCAACCCTCCATTTTTGAACCCTCCAGTATTCCTTTAGGCAAATCTCTCAAAATAATTAGTGAATCAATTGTTGCCGAGCAACCATCTTCATTGGTAACTTTTAGGGTATACATGCCGCTGGGATTTAATTTGCCGGCAACGATACTGATTGTTTGACCTTCATACAATGTATTAGTTGGGTTCCGCCATTCATAGTGGATGCCTCCCGTACCGCTTAATATAAATGTTTCGTTCAAACACACTTTGGATTTAGATAATATTTGGAAATGTGGTTTTGGCAGGTTCTTTGTAAACACATAAGCCGTAGCAGCATTTGTGCAGGAATTTGGCGCTGTTCCCACAACGGTGTAAGTGCCTTTTCGCTCTGAAGATAATGAAGGAATGTAGGCATAGGGTGAATTGGATTGGTAGGATTGGGGACCCGACCAGTAGTAAGTAACGGCACCTGAAGCTGAGATCGTGCAGGGTTCGTTGAGACAAACGGTGGCTCCGCTGGCTGTAATAGTTGGGTTAGGTAAAATGGTAACATAAGTTGTAGTAGATCCTGAGCAGGAATGAGTATCGATGACGGTTAAGGTGTAGATGCCGGAAAATGCGGGGGTGCTATTAGCTCGAATGGGATTAGGTTGGGAGCTGCTAAATTGGGGCCCTTTCCATAAATAACTGATCATGGAGCTATCGTTAGTTGAAACTAATTTGAGTGCTTTTGTTTCGCAGAGCGGTGTATTGTATGTGGCCGAAGGAGTTGGTGAACTATATAGGGTAAGAAAGTAAAGTGACGTAGTGGTGCATGGGCCGGTGTTTGTGGTGAGGGTATAAAACCCGGATGCAGACGAAGTTACCGAGAAACGCGAGGGATTTTGCAAAATGCTATTGAATCCACCTGGTCCGTTCCACTGATAGATGATCCCACCCGTTGCTGTAAAATTTACGGTGGATCCCATACATTTAGGGCCATCGCTGTTTATAACAATCTCCGGCAAATCGGTAACCGTTACCGTAGCTACAGCCGAGTTGGTGCATCCGCCAGCAGTGGCAATCGTTACCGTATATTGTCCTGAGCGATTTGAGCCGGGGTTAATGTAATTTGGGTTTTGAAGAAAGGAAGAAAAACCTACGGGTCCCGACCAAAGAAAATCGGTGGCTTGCGAGGCGATGGCATTTAATGTGAGCGCACCGTTGCTGCATACTGTACAACCAATTGCGGATAGAGTGGGAGATGGAATGACGAGGATGTTTACTGAAGTTGTACCAACGCAACCCATGGCATTGAACGCTGAAACCTGGAAGATTCCACTATTTATTGTTGAGGCCTGATAAATTGCGGGGCTTAAGGAGGTAGAGGAAAATCCGCCGGGACCGATCCACGAGGGTGAATTTCCGGAGGTAAGCGAAAAATGCAGCGTAGCTCCTGCACAAATAGGTGAATTGTTTGATAGGGTAGGAACAAAAGGCGGGAACACGAGCGCTGCGACAGTAGCAGTAGATAAACATCCTAAGCTGGTGCCGGTGACAGCATAAATTGTGTTTGTAAGTGGAGAAACTATAAATGTACTGCCAACAAAATTGGATTGCCAGGTATAGCTGGATGCACCCGATGCAGTTAAGGAACCGGAAGAACCAGCGCAGATAGAAACGGAACTAACTGATAGTTGAGTTGGTGCAACAAAGGTTAGCGATACAGACCGGCTAATGGTACAATTATTAGCATCAGTAAGGGTGAGCCAGTAGATATAAGTACCGGGAGAGGCTTGACTAACTAGTTGCGTGCTCAGCAATGGACTAAGTATTGAAATTGGGGTCCAGAAATGTATATACCCCGGTGTTCCCCCGCTAGGACTACTGGTAAGCGTGGCTGAACTTCCCGTGCAGGGCATGATTGGATTTACACTAATTGTGGTAGTGAGTGGTGGCGGCTGCGTGATACTGAACGATTTTACCAATTGGCATCCAAATAGCGTATCGATTACAGTTACGGTATAAATACCGGCGTTTAAATTTGAAGCGAAGGAGGTTGTTTGCGTGCTAATTCCATTTGACCAACTATACGACTGAATGCCGGAACCTCCTGTTAAACCAATAATTGCGGCGGTGCCATTTGAAGCACCCCAACAGGTGAGACTGCCGCTGGAAGAAATTGTTCCTGTTAATGAATTTGAAGAAGCAATGGAAGTAGTGGCGAAATAGTTAGATCCGGTTGTGCTATCTGAAACTAAAACAGTGTAATTTCCAATTCCAATGCTTGTAGCCACGGAACCGGTTTGATTGGAGGGAATCCACGTATACGTGAAGGGGCCAATACCTCCCGTAACATTAGCGGTAGCTGAGCCGAGGGAGGTACATGTGACGGAGGAGGAATTGATGAAGATGCTAAATTGATTAAAATTACAAGGGCCGGTTAATGACATACAATTAGAAGGACCTGCAGCGGCGTACGTGCCAACGAAGCCGGCGCCACTTGCAAAAATTGTTTGTGTTCCCTTATTTAGTTTCACGTCAAAAACGTGTTGATTAGACGTTGTAAGAGACAAAGTTATGGGTGCGAGCATAGTAAATGAACTGCCGTTAAAGCTGTAGGTGAGAATACTTCCATTGCCTCCAAGATATAATTTATTGCATTCATCCACTGCTATTCCTCCTTGTCTTCGGGCTAAAAGTGATGTGGTAGTAGAGGCTAGCAGTATACCTGTAGATTTTGAATATGCGGCAATATGATAACCGTCATAATAGTAGACATACCAATTGTTAGCTGCCAAACAATTAAAACCGTTTGATGCAATGCTTGCCCCTCCATTGTAAAAGGTTTTATTTGAGGCTTCCGTCATTTCTGTAAAGCCGCTCGCTACAGTCCAGTTATTGCCGTTGAACGATGCGTTTACGCTGCAAATCCTGTTATTTAATAGGGAATTAGAACATGAATAATAAACAAAAATGTTTCCTGCATCGTCCAACGCGTGTGACGTAATATCATGAACATAGCCGGTATTTGTAGGTTGAAAGCTCGACAGAGTCATATTTGCAGTTAATGTATTAATGGTGGCTGAAGAGTTATTGGATGTGTGTCCCCCACCCAGAATGAAAATATTGCCACCCTGACAATGGAACCCCATGTCCCAAATTTCCTGATTTAGTGGACTGGGGCTGCTCATGAAATTGTCATAAACTCCGGCAGCATTTAGTCTAATTACGCGCGATCCTGAAATTGATTGATTTACGCCCTGGCCAACATATGCTTTTCCGGTAAATTTATCCACTACAAAATTACCTATGTAGTATGTAGGTTGAGAGCTCCACGATTGTGAAACAACAGCTCCACCGAAGGTCCACATTAAAATGCCTGCAAAATTGTAACACGCAACTTTTACCGGCAACGTGCCGCCGTAAATAAACACATGGCCACCAAAATCAAAATCAATATCATAAGCAAGATTGTTAATTGATAAACTACTCGCAGAGCTTACCCAGGGATCTATGATAACGGTTTTGTTTGTGTTGTAGTTTAGAGGGAAATTATAGCAAAGCGTATCATGCTTCAATAGGAAGTTACACGTAATGGCTTCACCGTTTTCATAAAAAGATGATGGCGCATGTTCAACAAGGGAGGTAATGGATGTTTTGATACTTACCTCTCCTTCTTTATTTAATCTTATTTTTTTAACGTCGCCGTCATAAAGTATTTTGATGTTTGCAGGATCGGCCCCCGGATGCAGAACCACAGTGTATTTCACGCCAGTTCGATTTTGGGTGGGTAGAGTGTATTCGATGTCAATATTGGGATATACATTTTTGTAAGTGAGCTTTTTAAAAGTGCTTGAATTATACTTGGCTTCGCCATAAGTAAAGTAATGACCCTGTTTTTCACCCGGAATCAGTTCAGTAGTTGATGTGGATGCATTGCACCATGACATGTGTACGAATTTTGTATCTTCAGCTTCTTCTTTATCAGCGTACTTTTGAGATTTCTCATATTCCTCTTCATCAAATGTTTTTTCCTTTTTAAATTCATAAGTCAAACCGACTGAAGTAAAATAGATTTTTTCATTACCCTCGTCCAATACATAATAAATGTGTCTATTTTTAATTTCCGGACATTCGAATTGACCTCTGTTTTCAATAAATACGCGGGTTCCGAATATATCTCCCTGGTTTACAAAAAAATTGTGAGCGCTAATTTTTGTAAAAGGATTTTGCTGAGTATGTGCCGATTGAGAGTATGTATTAAGGTGTATGAAAATGAAAAGGATCAACGAATATCTGATTTGGCTTTTCATCTCAAACTAATTTAGCATGCGGTAAATTGTTTACTCAAAGCTAGACATCGATGTGAGTATATAAAAATTCTTCACTCATTTACTCGCAAAGCACACTCACTATTTGTGTGGTTCCGCCTCAGTAATTAATTCAAACAAGAATTAGGAGGTCAATTGAACGATACATTTAAATAATAATGTACAAACACATTAATAATTGTAAAAGAGGAGTTTGAATAATTTGTAGAACTACCGTATTAAGGTAACATGCCCTGTAAGGACTTTGTTTTCTCCGTGGAGGCTCGTTACTTCTATTTTCCACGTATAGATATCGCTTTTGCAAGGGTCTCCTTTGTATGATCCGTCCCATCCTGACGCAAGATCCTTACTTTCAAAAATCTTGGCGCCCCACCGGTCATAAATACTAATGTGGAAAGTTTTTACGCCACGTCCAATAGGTAAAAACAATTCGTTACGGTTATCTTCATTTGGCGTGAATACATTTGGTATATAGATATGAAAGTCTTCTTCAACGATCACGGTTTTGATAATACTATCGCTACAACCCCAGGTATTTCTAACTATGAGTGCCACCGGATAACGACCTTGTTCGGTAAATAAATACGCTGTGTTTTGACTGGTTGATTTATAAATTCTACTATCTCCTATTGACCAATTCCACATTTTTTGTTGCTCACCCCTGGATGTATTTGTGAATATGACTTCATCCGAATTTTCAACCGGTTTTGCCGGTGCAAATTCAAAGTCAGCTTCCGGTTTTGGAAATGTGTGTACATAAAAGTCAACTTTGTTAGTACATGTGGTGCTTGAGTCGTATAAATTGCCGGTGATGAGATTAAGACCCACTTCTGTGAAACAATGGTTGAAAGTTTGTCCGGTAATATTTCTGCCGTTGATATCCCAACTTGATAAAACTCTTGATGGAATAATTGAGGACGATTCAAAAACAAAGTCAGAACATAATGGCACGCAACCCTGCAATTTCGATCCCATTAAACTTCCGTTCGGTAAATTATAAACAGTTATAAGCGTAGAGATTGATGCAGAGCAACCCTTGTCGTCCGTCACCTTCAGCGTATAGGTGCCGGCAGCACTTAAATTTGTCGCCGTAAAATTCACTTCTTGGCCTTCATAGTAAACATCATTTGGCCCGTACCATTCATATTTTTGTCCACCCTTCCCATTCAGCGTAATGCTTTCATTCAAACAGATTTCTGATTTCGGAAGGAGTGTCAAACTTGGTTGAGGTAAACTCCTCGTGAGTACTTTTACCGTTGTGGTGGCTGTACATGAATTAGCGGCAGTACCTACTACCGAATAGAGGCCATTGCGATCAAGTGTAACGGATGCGATGAGCGCATTTGGTTTAGTGGATTGAAAAAATGCGGGACCGGTCCAGATATAAGAAGACGCACCATTGGCGCTAAGAAGAGCGGACGCATATAAACATACAGTGGCGCCACTCGCTGTTACCATTGGGTTAGAAAGGATTGACACCGTGGTGTGAGCAGTAGCCTGACACATGTGCTGGTCCTGAACAGTTAACGTATAAACCCCCGAGAAACTTAGTTTGGTAGAATCTCTGACCGGATTTTTTGTTGAAGTTGAGAAATTTGGTCCAAGCCAGAAATAGGTGCTTACGGTATTTCCGGTGGCGGCAAAAAGTTGCAAGGTTTTTGTTTCACATACCGGACCGCTATTTGAAGCAGTGGGGGTAGGAAGCGGGTACACCATGAGTGCGTAAGTTGTTGTATTTATACAGGGGCCGGTTGTCGCAGTTAGTGTATAGTTTCCCATGGCCGCCATACTCACGGCAGTGATTTGGGGATTTTGCTGATTGCTCAAAAAGCCTCCGGGTCCCGCCCATGCGTAGGAGGAGGCACCACTTCCTAGAAAGTTGATGACAGAGCCGGCACATTTTGGCCCGTCGCTACCTGCAAATGGAATTGGCAAGGCGGTAACCGTTACATGTGCTACAGCAGAATTGGTGCATCCCTGAGCACTCGTAGCAGTGACCGTGTAAAAACCCGACCGGTTAACAGTTGGATAGTTGTATGTAGGATTAGCGATAGAAGAAGTATACCCTATTGGCCCCAGCCATGCATAAAGCGCTCCGGGAACCGAATTTGAATTAAGAGTGATGACGCCGGTAACACATACTGTGCTTCCTGCCGCAGAGAGTGTGGGTGTGGGGTTAACGGTTAAAGAGGCAGAAGTGGCAGCAGTACATCCGTTAACGGAAGTCACTGTTAAGTTATATACACCGCTGTGATTGGGATTTGAGGGATTAATTAAAGGCGATTGAACAAAAGAGGAAAATGCAAGTGGGCCGTTCCATCTATAGGAAGAGCCTCCCGTTCCTGCCATTTGAAGCACTTGTCCGTTACATACGGGACTATTGCTATTTAATACCGGAACCGGAATGGGGTGTAGAATCATGAAGGCGCTGGCAGAGGCCGTACAACCCAGGGCAGAACCAATAAGTGAATAGGAAATAGTTGTAAGGGGGGATGCCGTGAATATATTTCCGCTTGATCCGTTTTCCCATGTATAACTTGTTGCTCCGAGGGCGGTGAGAGTGCCGGTTGTAAGTGGGCAGAGCGACGTGTTAATAACCGTTAGAGAGGGTTCAGGAATAAAATTCACTATTGCCGTCGCGCTTACTGTGCAGTTATTCACATCACGGTTCAATAATGTATATGTATAGCTTCCGGCTACAGTTTGAGAAACCATCAAGGTATTAGTGCCGGGTCCACTATTAATACCGGGTGTCCAGGAAAATGTATACGAGGGGATTCCTCCGGATGTAATTCCTGTAAGTGTAATTGACGCACCAATACATGCCGTGGGTGTAGAAGCAATAATAAATGAACTGAGCAAGAAGGGCTGGAGGATCGTAAAGGTGGGGCTAAAGACACATCCTGTTAGTGCATCGGTTACAGTAACACTATAATTACCCGCGTTTAAACCTGATACGGTGGAGGTGGTGTAGGTGTTAATTCCATTAGTCCATAAATAACTTTGGTTTCCGGAACCTCCACTTAAATTGAGAATTGCAGCAGTTCCATTATTCACGCTGGCACAATTGAGCATGCTGGTGGCTGACAGACTGCCCGTTAGTGGCACGGCTGATAAGAACGTAGTAGTAGTAACGTACGTGGCATTATATCCAACGTCGTAGACAAGAATCGTGTAGGTGCCCGGACTTAGTCCTGTACCCACATTGCCCGTTTGATTAGAAGGCAACCAGGTGTAGGTAAATGGTCCCATACCGCCACTGGGAGTTACGGTGGCAGAGCCTAGTGTAGCACAGGTAATTGAGGAGGTGCTTGCTGCAAGTCCCGCCTGACTGAAGATGCACAGACTAAGTGGAGCAGGACATGAGATTCCGCCAAGTGCTGGGTAGGTACCCACAAAACCACTTCCACAAACAAAAAGCGTTTGAGTATTGCGATTTAATTTAACATCAAATACAACCTGGTTTGTGAGAGTAAGTGATAGCGAGATGGGAGTGAGGGTACTAAATGTTGTTCCATTAAAACTGTAGGTTAAAATTGCACCATTTCCACCCAAATAAATTCTGTTGCAATCGTCAACGGCAATACCTCCGGTCCTTTTTGGCACTAGACCCGTGGCGGTAGTTGCCACCAATGTTCCGGTTGCTTTATTATAGGCAGCCAGATTGGCGCCATCATAATAGTAGAGAAAGTTGGCATTTGCTGAAAGGCCGTTATATCCTGCCGACGCAACTGCTCCTCCGTATACTGCGGCGTAGACGTTCTTATTATTTATTTCCTGCAAATTCGTGAAGGTGCTGGGTTGCGTCCACACGTTTCCGTTAAAAGGTGGAATTTACCCGGCAGATTTTGTGATTGAGAGGCCCATTGGAACAGGCATAATATACAAAAATATTACCGGCATCGTCGATGCACTGCGCGGATATATCATGAACGAAGGCTGTATTGAGAGGTTGAAACGTGGAAAGGTTAAGAGTGGCGCTAACAGTATTAATAGTGGCGGCCGATAGGTTTGACGTATGTCCACCCCCCAGTACAAAAATTTCACCACTCATACAGTGAAAACCCATTTCCCAAAGCTCTTGATATAGCGTAGTAGTAGGTGTTATAAAATTATCATACACGCCGTTTTGAGTTAAGCGAATGATCCGTGGATTACCCTGGCCAGGTCCGATATACGTCTTGCTCGTGAACTTGTCTACCACAAAATTTCCCACCGACCCACTTAACCCTGCCTGTGAACTCCAAGAGGGGGTTACAAGGATCCCACTAAACGTCCATTGCAGAATCCCGGCTAAATTATACATCGCTAATTTTGCATACCCAAAACTTCCAAATACAAAAGCATTACCACCCAAATCGTAATCTACGTCAAAACAAAGATTGTTAAGAGTAAGTGTTGTAACCGAAGTTACCCAAGGGTCAATTATCACCGATCTGTTTTTTTGAATTCCTTCTGGAAATTCAAACCCAATGGTGTCGTGGTGCAAGGTAAATTTGGAGGCGACTTTTTCCTGATTTTCGTAATAACTGGTTGGAAGATGTTCAGTAATGTCGTCAAGCGGTGTTTTGATTACTACCTCCCCGGAACTATTGAGTTTGACCTTATTCACCGCCCCTGAATAGAGGATTCGAATTTTAGTTGGATCGGCTCCGGGATGCATCATCACAGAATATTTGATGCCATATTCTTTGTTCTCAGGGATCGAGTATTCGACATCAATATTATTGTACACATTTTTATAGGTGATTTTTTTAAAGGTTCTTGAGTTATACTCGGCGCTGCCATAAGTAATATAATGGTGCTGCATTTCGCCCGATTCAATAGTTGGTTCTGTTGCACCTGTATTCACCCAGTTCATAAAGGTGTAATGAATCTCAGGATCTTTTTCCTTTACATTTTTACCTTCCTCCTGTGCTTCTCTCTGTTTTTCACTGAGCGGAAAGTTCTTTATCTTTTCGTAAATCAGGCCGCGCGAGGTGAAATAGATCCTTTCCACACCATCGTCGTACGCATAGTGAATTTTTTCGTTGTTTGGACCTTTTGAATCGAATTGTCCCTTGTTCTCAACAAAAACTCGTGTCCCAAAAACATCACCGCCTTTAACAAATGAACTGCGTTTTTGAGAGACAGCACTAGTAGGCAAAAATGTATACTTTCCCGATTGACCAAAAAGCACTCCCACTGAAATAATCAGTGAGGCAAGGTATAAATATGCAGATCTTCCTTTTATAGGCATTCTACTACCGAATCAAACTTACATGTCCGGTCATGTTCTTACTTTCTCCCCTGATACTGGTTACTTCCAATTTCCAGTTATAAATGTCGCTCTTGCAGGGTTCACCTTTATACGTTCCGTCCCATCCACTCATTTGATCCTTACTTTCAAAAATTATTGTCCCCCAACGGTTGTAAACCGAAAGATGAAGGTACTTAATTCCTCTCCCTAAAACTACAAATACGTCATTTAGGTTGTCATCATTCGGAGAAAAAACATTTGGTACAAAAACCTGAAAATCTTCTTCTACATCAATTACTTTTAGCACACTATCCACGCAACCCCAGGTATTTCTTACCACAAGTACCACAGGGTAGTGGCCCTGTTCCTGAAAAAGGTAACTTGTATTTTGACTGTTCGTGCGATACCCTTTAGTGCTTGAAAAGTACCAGTTCCAATTTTGTTGTTTTTCACCGCGGGTGGTGTTGGTAAAAATTACTTCATCGGTATTTTCAATTGGCTTGAGCGGAGAATAGTCGAAGTCTGCTTCGGGTTTGGCAAATGTTTTCACGAAGAAATCAACTTTATTGGCGCACGATGTGGTGGAATCGAAAAGTGAACCGGAAATCTTGTTATCGCCAAGTTCCGTAAAACAATGTGTGAATTTCTGGCCCATTAATGTTCTTCCGTTCATATACCAGGTCGCCATTACTTTATTAGGATTTCCGGATGACGTGCTAAAAACAAAATCGGAACAGAGTGGTACACAGCCCTGCATTTTGGTGCCAATCAAATTTCCATTGGGCAAATCGTTCACTACAATGAGAGTGGCGATAGAAGCTGCGCAACCGGTTTCATCTGTTACTTTTAGTGTATAGGTGCCGGCGGTGCTCAGGTTGGAAGCAACAAAATTTACAGATTGGCCTTCGTAATACACTGAATTTGGTCCATACCATTGATAGGTTAGCCCTCCCCCTCCATTAAGTGTAAGGGCATCATTTAAACATACTATTGATCCGGGTAAAATTGTTAAACTCGGACTTGGCAAACTCCGCGTGCGCACTTTTGCAGTGGTCGTGCCGGTGCAGGAATTTGCAGCAGTGCCCACAACCGTGTAGGTTCCCGTTCGGTCAGGTGACACCGATGCAATAAAAGCATTGGCAATATTAGATTGATAGAAAGCAGGGCCCGACCAGAGAAAGGACGAAGCACCATTTGCCGAAAGGGTAGCCGGCTGGTACAAACACACAGTTGCGCCGCTCGCGCTTACAACAGGGTTTTGTAGAATTACAACGGTGGTTTGTGCGGAGGCCTGGCACATATGGTAATCCTGAACTGTTAAAGTATATATTCCCGAGAAAGATAGTTTGCTTGAATCGCGTCGTGGATTTTGATTTGAGCTGTAAAAGAGAGGCCCCATCCAGGAGTACGTGCTAACTGTATTACCGGTGCTTGCAAATAAATTAAGTGTTTTGGTTTCGCAAACTGGTCCGTTATTGGTAGCTGCCGGATTGGGAAGCGGATATACTGTAAGTGAGTAGCTCGTTGAGTTCACACATGGCCCCGTAAATACGGTGAGAGAATAAGTACCCATACCGGCCATGCTGACGAAATTTATTTGAGGATTTTGCTGATTGCTGTTAAAGCCTGCGGGCCCAATCCATGAGTAAGTGCTACCGCCGGTACCTGAAAAATTAATGGTTGAACCCATGCACTTAGGGCCGTCGCTGAAAGCAAGTGGAACCGGCAATAAGGTAACCGTTACCTGCGCAACTGCCGTATTGGTGCAACCCACAGGGCTGGTAGCAGTCACTGTATATAATCCCGATCGGTTGGGTGCCGGATTGGCATAACTCGGATTTTGTAGATTCGAATAAAATCCCAGTGGCCCCGCCCAGAGGAAACCTGATCCCGGAAATGAAGTTGAACTTAAATTCAGAGTTTGTGAACTACAAACGGTAGCGCCAAGTGCTGAAATTGTTGGCGTGGGGTTCACCTGCAAATTTGCCGAAGTGCTCGCGCTGCAGGAATTGACAGCTGTTACTGTAAGTTGATAAGAACCGCTGTTATTGGGACTTGCCCCCGTTACCAGTGTGTTTTGGCTGGTAGATGAAAAGGATAAAGGTCCGCGCCAAATAAAAGCTGTTCCTCCGGAGGCACTGAGTATAAGATTTTGACCATTACACACCGGACTATTTGACGTAAAGAAAGGAGTGGGAAGTGGTTTAATAATAATGCTGGAGGTGGCTGTGCTTGTGCATCCCAGGGCGCTCCCAATCACAGTATATTGTTGAGACGTAATTGGATTTGCAGTAAATACATTTCCTGTTGCGGAAGTGTTCCACGTGTAGGAGGTTGCTCCGTTTGCAATCAGAGTTCCTGTTTCCAGTGGACAAATGGAAGTGTTGGGCACACTCATGGTAGGTGCCGGAATATACTGCGCTGAAATTGTTGCCGTGCTTAAACAGTTAAGTGAATCTCTGCTGCTTAAAGTATATACGATTGTTCCTGCAACAGCCGACGTCACCGTGCGCGTATCGGAAACCGGTCCGGCCGTCCATGTATAGGTATAACCGGGAGTTCCCCCCGAATTAGTTCCTGTTAACACGATAGATGTGCCAACACACGTAGTAGGAGAAGTCGCCGAAAGATTTATATTCAAAGGCGCGGGTTGTGAAATGAAGAATGACTGATACACTTGGCAACCGGTGAGCG
Organism: bacterium; assembly: GCA_029945625.1. Lineage (GTDB taxonomy): Bacteria > Bacteroidota > Bacteroidia > B-17B0 > Aurantibacillaceae > Aurantibacillus. The sequence goes on along the minus strand of JAQSCW010000048.1, from coordinate 56,591 downwards.
CATCGGTCACATTTGCTGTCCATATACCGGCACTCAATGAATTGGTAAGGGCGGTTGAATAGTTGGTGATGCCATTGAACCACGAAAAGGTTTGATTCCCTGAGCCACCCGCTAAATTGGTGATGGCACCGGTACCCGTGTTGGCAGCGTTGCAGGTGACACTGCTCACATAGGAAATATTGGCAGTAAGTGGAATCAATGAATTAAAAACAGTAGTGGCCGAAAAAGTAAGATTGCAGCCCCCGCTAAATATGAGTAACGTGTATGTACCCGGGCTCAGACCGTTAGCCACAGAGCTGGTTTGCGAGGTAGGTAGCCAGGTATAGGAAAATGGACCCGGCATACCTGTTGTAGCAACTGTTGCAGAACCCAAATTGGCGCAGGTAATGGAGGTGCTTGGAACCGATAAACTATAAGGGGGAAGTGAAGAGGTGAAAATTGTAACGGCACTCGTCGTCACGTTGCAGGATGTGCTAGTCACCGCCACTGTATAACTTCCCGGATTCATGGCAGTAATGACGGACGTTGTCTGTCCGCCTGGCAGCCACGAATAGGTATAAGGGCCGGGCATCCCCCCGACATTAACGGTAGAGGATCCGATGTTTACACAGTTTGTAGATGACGTGTTAACGGAAAGAAAAGGTTGAATGCAAGAGCAGGTATTGATCATAGCTAAACACCCGGTACTGTATTGCGCGGTGTATGTTCCCACAAACTCACTGCCACAAGCATGCAGTAAATTGGTTGTTTTATTTAATTGAAGATCGTATACAAATTGGCTGGTAACAGTAGTGCCCAGTGCAATTGGGGTTAACGTGCTAAAAGCGGTGCCATTAAAATTATAGCAGCGTATAAAGCCATTTCCTCCCAAATAAATATTATTGCAATCGTCAACGGCAATTCCTCCCTGCACTCTTTGAGATTGGCCTGGCACTGTTGTAGAAGCAACCAATGAACCATTGTTTTTGTTATAAGCCGCCACAACGGAGCCATCGTAATAATACAAAAAACTCATGTTCACCGCAAGAGCGTTAAAGGCGACAGCACTTCCATTTGATGAGGTACCGCCCACATAAAAATTTTTGCTTTGTAAATACTGGAAGTTCGCGAACGTACTTGATGCGTTCCAAACGGTGGAGGTATAAGATGGTGCAATTTTGGAGATTGTATTATTTAATGGGGAAGAACCCGAAAAGTACACAAAAAGGTCACCGATTCCATCAACCACTTCTGCCAGTATATCCTGACAGCATCCCGTGATTCCGGAATTAAATGTGGAAACCTGCGTCACACTTGCTGTTGTCGCACTTATTAATGCACCTGAATATTGATTTCCTAAAAAGGCCATCAAATCACCATTGCACGCAAATTCGAGATGCCATAACTCCTGCATGGCGGGCGTTCCTCCCTGGGCCATAAAATTATCATAGTTTCCGGCTGCATCCAAGCGTATTGCTCCTGCAGGACCAACAATGTGTCGGCCCACATAAGTTTTTCCGCTTGGCTTATGAATTTTAAAATTACTTGACCATGAACTCCCCGAACTCCAGGAGGGCGACAATATAATCCCCGAGAAAGTCCATTGAAGAATTCCCGTGTTGTTATACTTGGCAACCTTACAGCGACCACCGGTTCCGGGTGATCCTCCATAAATAAACGTATTGCCATTATTATCGAAATCCACATCGTATGCATTATTGTTTGAAGCTAGGGTAGTAACCGTGGTTACCCAAGGATCAATAATCACGGTTTTGGAAACCGGCTGAGAAAAGGGAAGTGTAAACGAAAAAATATTCTTTTGGAGTTCAAATTTAGAATCTACCGCAACACCACCTTCATAGTATGTCTTCGGTGCATGTTCGGTAATGTCTTGGAGTGGGGTCTTCACAACTATTTCGCCATTTTCCAATAGCTTCATTTTTGTTATATCTCCGGAGTAAGAAATGGATAAATTCCGGATATCAGCGCCGGGATGCAGGATAACGTTGTATTTTATGCCATATTCTTTGTCTTCGGGAATACAATATTCGATATCAATGTGATCATACACATTTTTGTAAATTATTTTTTTAAAGCAGGAAGCATTAAGTTCTTTGGATCCATAAGTAATGTAATGATCTTGTTTAAGGGAAGCATCTATCTCAATGTCGGCTGAAGACCCCGGCCAATTCATCGTCACAAAATAATGCTGAGATGGTTTTTCATGTGCATCTTCACCCCGCTCTTTTTTTTCTTGCTGTTCTTCGGTCAAGGGAAAGGATTTTGTAAATTCATAAATAAGGCCGTTTGGTGTAAAGTAGATTTTTTCACCTCCGTGTTCATAGAGGTAATTTACTTTCTCGCCCTTCGGAAGGGCGTCATTAAACTGACCAGTGTTCTTAATAAAGACCCGGGTTCCAAAAATATCACTTCCACTTATAAAATGTGAATTCTCGTGTAACGATGCTGTTGAATTGGAAATGACTTGTGAATAAACCTTCGATTGATAAAGGAAGAAAAAAATTAAAATCCGTATAAAATGACCTTTCACTTTAGGTGGTATTGTGTCGGCAGGTTTATCCTACGTAATTTAACAAAAAGACACCGTTTGGAGCGATATATTCACTCAGTCAATCACCTAGTATACTCGGTGAGGACTTGTTTTTGCCTGAAAAGTTTAATTATGAATTAAAAATTAACGATTCACAGTTGAAGGGGGATTGTATGCACCTGCCCCAATTGTTATTTTCAATTTTAGGTAGGGGCAATAAAGTTCGAAAAATTTTTTCTCGCGAAATTTAATTGGACAAAAAATTTTCATCCTCTTTTGTCGCTAAAAAAAATCAATTTCCACATGCAACAGGATAGGGGATTTGAATTTTCGATTGCAAGGCGATTTATTTATGGTTCGACAACCGTTTTTAAAAAAATAAGTGAGTTAGCATTTTGATGAAATTTAATTTATTTTGAAGAAGGAGGGATGCTGCTTCATAAATGTTTTTTAAAGTTGAAGAAAGCAATTTCTATTTCTAAGAAAAAAACAGATTATAACTTAACGACTAAGATTTCTGCTTAAACTTGTTAATGGCGTTCACCGTAAATTCGCTCAATACCAGCTTGCCACTCATGCCCGCGCGTTCGATGAGTAATTGATCCCAATCTTCGGTGCCCTTCCACATTACTTTTTTGAGCATGCTCATGGCTTCGGGATTACTCGAGGCCAATTTGCTTGCAAGAATGGAAATGCCTTTATCCATTTCTTCCACCGTTGAAAATAATTCGGCATACAATCCTTTTTCCTTAGCCCAAGCAGCCGATTGCCATTCGGTGGCATTAATAGTCAACTGACAAAATGCGGCGGTTCCTACTTTGCGTTCAACCGCCGGGCCCACTACAAAAGGACCGATGCCCACAGCGAGTTCACTTAACTTCACGGAAGCAGTTTCAACGGCAAATGTATAATCAGCACTGGAAGCAATGCCAACACCACCGCCCACCGCTTTGCCCTGCACTCTTGCCAGAATAAATTTTGGAGCTTTACGCATGGCATTAATCACCATAGCGAAACCTGAAAAGAAGGTTGTTCCTGTTTCAAGGTCTTTGATAGCGATCAATTCATCAAAACTGGCTCCGGCACAAAATGCTTTTTCACCTTCACTTTTTAAAACAATAACTTTCACCGAATCGTCCTTGCCCAGTTTTTCTATTTCCGTCGCCAGCTTACGCAATTGAGTTCCCGGCATTGAATTACTTTGCGGATGAAAAAAAGTAATTGTTCCAATTCCGTTTTGAAGTTCTGATTTTACGAAAGCATCCATGTTGAAATGATAAATGTGAAATGACAAATTATGAATGAAAATCTCTCAGGGGAAACGTTTATTATATTTTGCTTGAAGATAAATTAGAGCTTATTGATTTAAAATTTACCATTTAAAATTCATAATTTTTTTAAACTAGCATCGTCACCGGATTCTCAATAAAACCTTTGAGGGTCTGCAAAAATGCGGCCCCCGTGGCACCGTCAACCGTGCGGTGATCACATGCCAGCGAGAGTTTCATCACGTTTCCGGGAACAACAGCATTATTTTTTACAACTGGTAGTTGTCGGATCGCTCCAACAGAAAGTATACAAGACTCAGGGGAATTAATGATTGATGTAAAAGATTCAATGCCGAACATTCCTAAATTCGAAACAGTAAAGGTATTGCCTTCCCAGTCGGAGGGCTGTAATTTTTTATCTTTTGCGCGTTTACTCAGATCTTTTACTTCAGCAGAAATTTGGGAGAAAGATTTTTGATCAGCGAATCTGATAACAGGAACCAATAGACCATCTTCAACGGCAACCGCCACACCAATATGAATGTGCGAATACGAGCGGATCTTATCTCCCAGCCAACTCACGTTTACTTTGGGGTGTCGACGTAACGCTGCCGCACAGGCTTTTATAACCATGTCGTTAAAAGAGATTTTTGTGTCGGGAATAGCATTGATGGCATTTCGGGAGGCAATGGCATTGTCCATGTCCACTTCAATATTCAAATAGAAATGCGGTGCCCCGTTTTTACTTTCCAATAAACGGCGCGCAATGGTTTTACGCATCTGCGAAATGGGTTCATCGCTATATCCTTCAGTCCCCGACGCAACAAAAGAAGGAGCACTGCTTCTTGAAGACTTACCGGGCACATAATTTTCAACATCTAATTTGGTAATACGGCCATTTTCAGCACTGCCTTTTACAATCGACAAATCAATGCCTTTTTCTTTCGCAAGCACTTTTGCCAAAGGTGAGGCTTTTATTCTTGCGTCACTGTGCGAAACGTTAGAAGCTGAAACTTTCCCACTGCTTACTGCCAACTGCTCGCTGCCAACTGCTGCCTGCTGACTGCCGCCTGCCGCCTGTTGACTGCTGCCTGCCGACTCTGTTACAATAGAAGCCAGGATCGCTTTTACATCTTCTCCTCCCTTCCCTAAAATTGCAATGATGCTATTTACGGCAACACTTTTTCCTTCTTCAATACCCTGATATAACAAGATGCCATCCTGAAAAGATTCAAATTCCATGGTGGCTTTGTCGGTTTCAATATCGGCCAACAAATCGCCGCTCTTTACTTTATCGCCTACTTTTTTATGCCATTTTGCTACCACGCCATCGGTCATCGTATCACTCAATTTTGGCATCCGCACCACTTCAACACCTGCAGGCAATTTAGCAGGAGAACCAGGTGTTGCTGTGTTGGGCATCTTTGCAGGTTCATCTGTAGTAGGAGTTTTTGCAGATTGTCCGTTCTTTGAAGCACCATTCAGCAAAGCGCTGATGTCCTCTCCTTCTTTTCCAAGTATGGCTATCACAGAATCTACAGGCACTGTGCCCTTTTCCTGCACACCAATGTGAAGCAGAACGCCATCCTGAAAGGACTCAAATTCCATAGTGGCCTTGTCGGTTTCAATATCCGCCAACAGATCACCACTTTTCACTTTATCCCCCACTTTTTTATGCCATTTGGCGATCACACCATCGGTCATGGTATCGCTTAATTTGGGCATTCTTACTATTTCGGCCATTTTATGAGATGTTAAATTTTGAATGATAAATGATAAATTATTTTCCGGATGATGTCTTTACAATTTTAGTTAGGATATTGATTATTTCTTCGATTTCCTTGAGTTCATATTTTACATCCAATTGTGTAATTTCAGTTTCAGAAAGAAGTCTAAGCCAGTATCGGGTTTCTCTTGCTTCTTTAGCTGAAATGCTCATTTTGGAAATAAAATCTTTCTTTGATTGGGCTGCTTGTGCTTCTTCTACATTTGCGCCAATGCTAGTCCCACATCTAAATAGTTGACTTGCCAATTCAAAGATTTTGTCTTCTTTCAAATTTACATACAATGTGATAATTCTCTTAGAGAACTCAAAAGTCTTGTCTACAATTACGTTGGGTTTATGTTCCATAATTTATTTCTTTTTACAATTTAACATTCAGCATTTAACATTCAGCATTTAACATTTAAAATTATTCAATAATAAAGGGATACCCCTCATCCGCATACACGTCCTTGTACAATTCATCCGGCTCGGGGTAAGGACTCTCTTCGGCAAATTGCACGGATTCATTCACAATTGCCTTGATCTTTTCTTCCATTGCCTCAATGTCGGCTTCTGTGATCCAATTATTTTTAGTCAAGGTATCCAGCACTTTTTGAATCGGATCCTGAGTTTGGTATTCTTTTACTTCGTCTTTGGTTCTATAAGTCTGGGCGTCGCTCATACTATGACCTTTGTACCGGTAGGTTTTCATTTCTAAAAACGTAGGACCATCGCCGCGTCGGGCCCTTGCCACTGCTTCTTCCATGGCATCGTGTACGGCCTCAACCGTTAAACCGTCAACCGGTTTGCTCGGCATATCGTAGGCAAGACCTAATTTCCACAAATCGCGTACATTACTGGTGCGTTCCACGGAGGTTCCCATCGCGTACATGTTATTTTCAACAATAAAAATTACAGGTAATTTCCAGGTCATGGCCATGTTAAAAGCCTCGTGAAGGGCGCCCTGACGAACTGCGCCATCGCCCATGGAGCATACACATACGTGATCGGTTCCCAAATATTTTTCAGCGAAGGCAATCCCCGCCCCCAGAGGCACCTGACCACCCACGATTCCATGCCCTCCTACAAAACCATGCTCTTTGCTGAAAATGTGCATACTTCCACCTTTTCCTTTACTGCAACCTGTGATCTTTGCATACATTTCGGCCATCACGTATTTTGGATGCAGACCCAATCCAATAGGGTGGGCATGACAGCGGTAAGCAGTAATGTGTTTATCTCCTTTTTTAGTAGCGCTCACCGTGCCGGCCACAATGGCTTCCTGACCAATGTACAGGTGGCAAAATCCTTTTATTTTTTGTTGAACATATACCTGTCCGGTTTTTTCTTCGAAACGGCGCATTAACAACATCGATTCGTACCAATGAAGGTATTGTTCTTTGGTAAACTTTAATTTCTTTTCAATAGCTGTTTTGCCCATAGAGATGAGATATAAAGACACAAAAATAACAAAGAAATCGCGAAAAAATAGCTTTAATTTGGTTTGGAACTTTTTTCCTATGGACTCCTTTTTACAGACCTTGATTTGATATTCTTTGTTAATTTTAAGGTTGCAGGATTATGCTACTAAAATGCCAGCCATACCGTTTGGAATTCAAACACCCCTTTGGCGTTTCCTCCAACATTAGAAAGGAAACTCCCTGCGTTTTCATTAAGATTGAAGCAGAGAATCGCATCGGTTACGGGGAGGCCTGTTTACCCATATACCTTGGCGAAAAAGTGGAAGAGACCTTGTTGTTTTTCAAAAAATCAAAGGAACTCTTCCGAAATTACGACCCTACCTTGCCACTTAATTTTTTTTTGAACGAAGTGGATCGTCTGGCTACCGGACATCATGCCGCTAAAGCAGCCATCGACATCGCCCTGCATGATCTTTATGGCAAAATCCTGAACAAAACGTATTCCCAAATGATGGGAATCCCAAAAAGCAAACCCCGTGCTACCTCCTTTACCATTGGGATTGATAAAGAGGAATTGATGGAACAGAAAATAAAAGAGGCCGATGCATTCAGCATCCTGAAGATAAAAGCCGGAACCACGCAGGATAAGGAACTGATTACTCGAATCAGGAAGTTTAGTGATAAACCTTTGTATGTGGACGTGAACCAAGGTTGGAAGGAAAAGGAATTTGTTTTGGAAATGATCCACTGGATGAGCGAACAAAATGTTTTGCTCATCGAACAACCCATGGCGACCGACAGAATTGATGATATGGCCTGGGTTACCGAACAAAGTCCCATTCCCACCATTGCCGACGAAAGCGCCAAAAGACTGTCTGATCTCGAACATTTAGAGGAAGTATTTTCGGGCATCAATATTAAATTAATGAAATGTACCGGTTTAAGAGAAGCAGTAAGGATGATCAATTTTTGCAAACGCAAAGACCTAAAGATCATGCTGGGTTGTATGGCCGAGAGTTCCTGTGCCACCACAGCCATGGCGCAACTGATGCAATTCGCCGATTTTGTTGATCTGGATGCACCGCAATTGTACACCAATGACCCTTTTATAGGCTTGAAATATGATAAAGGCAGAGTGGTGCTGAATGATCTTCCCGGCCTGGGCATTGCGCCGAATCCTGAGTTTTTGAGTTTTTAATATTTCGAGGTTTAGTAGATCCTCATGATTTCTATCAGGATTAATACCTGCGAAATTGCACCTCATTGACAAGAATTTGATCTACTTTTATATAGAACTAGATTCAACCTATGAAAAAATTATTTATTGTCTGGTTTATTATTTTTCACTTTATTGAGTCAAAGTCTCAAACCTGGTGCCCACCGGGTGCCACATGGCATTATTATAAATATTATAGTTTTTTAGGTGTGGTATACCGGGATGGTGTAATTGAATTGAAATACACAGACACGGTGAGCGTAAATGGAATTCTATGTAAAGTAGTAAAGGGTACTTATTATGGTGCTAGCGCAGGATTAGCACCTGCTAGTCCCACTATTGTTATAAATAATTATGTGGTTCTAAAAACGTATGAATTGAATAAAGTGATCAGGGTCTATAGCGATGCGCGTGGAAACTTCGACACCCTTGCCAACTTCTATGCTCGCATAGGTGACTCCTGGCTGTTTTCAGGTGATTTTGGAACTAATTGCAGTGCTATGCAGCGACGAAAATTAACGGTGATGGACAGTGTTTTTGTGGTATTAAATGGCCAAACCCTTCGGAAATTAACCCTGAAGGTAAATAATGATACTTCTCAGAAATATGTAATGATTGAAAAGATAGGGGGTGTACAGTGCAAATTTTTTTCCGGAAGCAGTTTTCTTTATGCAGAAGATTTTTGTGCTGCAAAAGATGATCCTGGTCTTGGAGGTGATTTCCTTTGTTATGAGGACAATCAATTTCCGATTTACAAACTATCTCCGGGTACTAACTGCAATTACAATGGGGTGGGAATTTCAAAATATAGTTTGTCTTCACCTGTGAATCCATACCCAAATCCATCAAACGGACTTTTTACTTTTTTAATAGCTGAACCGGCGGAACTACGGGTGATGGATACTGGTGGCAGAGAAGTGTTGAGGGTCTTAGCTATGGGAAATGAAAAGCAGATACTTGATCTTCGTTCACTTTCTGATGGATTGTATATTGTAAAAGTTACCACCTCCTCCGGCTGCAACTATTCCAAATTGGTAAAGGCCCAAAATTAGGCGGCTTTTGAGCTGCTCCCGAATTTTACAACGCAAATTCATAACCTCTAGTAGAGATAAAGAAAGAAAAGCCCTGTGATTAAACAGATTCCCATTCCAGAAATCGAAATTATTCAAAATGTTAATGGCAGATATTGTGCCAGGGATGCGAAGGGTTTAGCTCTTTTGAGCTTCCGCAATTGGGTGATAAGGAGGAGGAAGCGCAAAAAGCCGGAGTGAAAAGGAGCCTCCCTCCATTCGTCGGGATAAACTACGCAGCCCGGCAGGCGCCCAAATACTATAAAAGCACTTCTTGAAAATTGCTCAAATATCCCCTTTCCGAGGCACGGAAATTGCTAAAAAATTCTACTTTTGTACCTCCGCAAATTTATGGTATTCAGCAGTATTACGTTTTTAGTTTATTTTCTTCCGGTCTTCCTGCTAGCCTATCATTTGGTGCCTCACAAATTCAAAAACGGGGTCATCCTTTTAGCGAGTATTTATTTTTATAGTTGGGGCGGACCCAAATTTATTTTTGTGATCCTGGGCACCACCTTTCTCGATTTTTTTCTGGTGCAAACCATGGACGGGCAGAAAACACAAGGTGCGAAGAAAGTTTATCTGATTCTTTCACTCTGTCTTAACTTAAGTTTACTCTTCTATTTTAAGTATTGTAATTTTTTTATTGAGAATATTAATGCACTACTAGGCTCAGATATTGGATGGTTGAAAGTGGCTCTGCCTATCGGGATCTCCTTTTATACGTTTGAAAGTCTCACCTATGTAATCGACGTGTACCGCGGTGTTCACAAGCCTTTGAAAAATGTGTGGAATTATCAGACCTATATTATTTTATTTCCGAAATTAATTGCCGGCCCCATTGTGCGGTATCACGATATTGCCGATCAGATCACCAACCGTGAGAAAAATTATACCCCCGATGTGAAGTTAAGTGGGTTTCTGATCTTCTGTATTGGTCTGGCTAAGAAGACGATTATTGCCAATACCCTGGGCATGCAGGCCGATGCGGTGTACAAACTCTCACCCGAAGAAATGGATACAGCTGCAGCTTGGGTTGGTGCGCTTGCCTATACTTTTCAAATCTATTTCGATTTTAGCGGGTATAGCGACATGGCCATTGGTTTGGCAAAAATTATGGGATTTCGATTACCTGAAAATTTTCGCAATCCTTATACTTCTGGCAGTATCACTGAATTCTGGCGTAAATGGCACATCACGTTGGGGGCCTGGATGAAAAATTACCTGTACATTCCTATGGGAGGAAACAAAGTGTCGACCACAAAGATGTACCGAAATTTAATTTTGGTATTTCTTTTTTCGGGACTTTGGCATGGCGCCAGTTGGAATTTTGTGCTTTGGGGTGCTTATCATGGAACATTTTTAGTTCTCGAACGTTTATTTCTTGGGAATGTACTGAAGCGATTAGGGAAATTTGTGGCGGTACCATTTACATTTTTGATTTTGGTCACCGGCTGGGTACTTTTTAGAAATGAAGATCTTTCGTATGCCTTTCATGCCATTAAACAGATGTATTCGTTTAACTTTTTTGACGGAAAATTTGCTTTGAACAATGATTTTACCTGGATGGCTATTGTGGCGGCTTTCTTTGCGTTCTTTGCAATTACAGAAACTACTAAAAGAGTTCAGGACGGGATTTACGGTGAGAAATTTTCGAAGAATGCTAAGTGGGCGGCGGTGCTGATGGGAACTGTTCTGTTTTATGTTTCTCTGAGTTATATTTCTGCGCTTGAATTTAATCCTTTCATTTATTTCCGATTTTGATGGCAGGTAAGATTAAAACATATTCTGTGCATAGTCTTGTGGCCCTTCTTGTTATTGGATTCCCACTACTTATGTCGTTTATAAAAAGCGATAACAAACCTAATTTGGTGGGAATAGTGATCAGCGATGAAAAACCAAAATTCTCACGTGCCGATTGGCTGGATGGCACGTACCAGGATGAAATGGATGAGTATACAAGCGACCGTTGGGCTTTTAAAGAACTCATGGTACGTTTGAACAATCAGTTTTATTATGATGCTTTTAATGATGTACGGGTAAATAATTTTGTAAGTGGAAAAGATAATTATGTGTTTGCGGAAGGGTACATCTTTTCTGCCTTCGGTGATGATTTGTTGAAGGAAAGTAAGGTCTCTGAAAAACTCAGGAAAGCAAAAGTGGTTCAGGATACCTTAAAACGGAAGGGGATCGATCTCATTATTGGTCTTGCGCCCGGTAAGGGGGAGTATTGTGTGGAGTACATTCAAGATAAATATAAACATCCTGTGAAAGGGACCAATCACGAACTGTTTGTAAAATTCGCGCAAGAATACGGACTCAACCTGCTGGATCTTTATGATTATTTCGGAAAATTGAAATCGCAGGCTAAATACCCACTCTTTACCAAATTCGGTCATCACTGGAGTTATTATGGAGAATGTTTAGCCGTGGAACTGACGATCCGTTATATTGAGAAGCTGCGAAACACCGATCTGCCCGATTTAAAATGGGATGAGGTAGAGGTGATAGATTCCGCTAGAAGTCGCGATGCGGACGTGTTAAAGAGCATGAATCTGTATTCTAACCCGGCGCAGAATATGAACTTGGCTTATCCCAAAATTATGTTTGAAATAGACTCTTTAAAAAATAGAAACCGGGTGTTGGTGATTGGCGATAGTTACTGGTACGGACCCGTGTATATGGGGGTATCGCAAAAATGTTTTGGCTTCGGAGAGTTCTGGTATTATTATAACAGAATCGTTCCAACGCGGGTGGTGGGCCAAAAAATAGAAGTATGGGAATTAGACTTAAAAGAGGAAATTGAAAAAAACCAGGTGATCATGTTGATGTATGCAGATGGGAATTATCCAACTTACGGAAATGAATTCATCGACGATGCTTATGAGTTGTACACTTCCCCAAAAACCTTTTACGAACGACGCGAACGAAAAAAACAAATTCAAACCTATGCTAAGCAAATCCGCGAGATTCCGGCCTTGCTTAAAAAGTCAACGCACAAAAGCAATGATCTTATGATTCCACTGGACAGTGCGATCACGCTGGATGCGATGCGAATGGCGGGATTTGGGAAATGATAAATTTTGAATGATAAATTTTGAATGAAAAATTAAAAATGAAAGGTCCGGCAAATGTTTGAAATGTTGAATACTGCCTAAATTTATAACGGAACGAATAATCAAACCAGCGTGCTTAGCCTGTTGAAGGAGATAAGCAAATAATAAAAAGAAAAAATGACGAGAAAAATTGTACTTTATTTAATGATGCTCACGTTGGTGGGTCGGGCCGATGAAGGCATGTGGATGCCGCAGCTCATTGATGCCTTGAATTTTAAGGATATGAAGAAGAACGGCTTTAAGCTGACTGCTGAACAGATTTACAGCATCAATAAGGCCAGCATGAAAGATGCCGTAGCTATTTTTGGAGGAGGTTGCACCGCGGAGGTAATTTCAAACAAAGGATTGATTCTAACCAATCACCATTGTGGTTACGGAGCCATTGCCGGCTTAAGCACTGTTGAAAAGGACTATCTGAAAAACGGTTATTTTGCAATGACGAACAACGAAGAGATCTATTGTAAGGGTCTAACTGTAACATTTATTAAGCGAATAGAAGATGTTACCGCTAAAGTACTCACGAATGTGAAACAGGAATGGTCAGAGAAAAGTAAAGACTCGATTATTCAGTTTAATATAAAAGAACTTGAAAAGACCGCAAGGGGAACTACCCAGTTGGAAACATTTATTCGCCCTTTCTATTACGGCAACGAATATTATTTATTTGTGACAGAGGTCTTCACCGATATTCGTCTGGTAGGTGCGCCGCCCGAAAGTATTGGAAAATTTGGCAGGGAAACCGATAATTGGGTTTGGCCGCGCCACAATGCCGATTTCAGCATGTTCAGGATTTACGCCAATCGCGAAAATAAACCTTCGGCATTCAGCGCCGACAATGTTCCTTTTACCCCTGCCTATTCATTTCCCATTTCACTAAAGGGTGCCGAAAAGGGCGACTTCACCATGGTGTATGGTTTTCCGGGCCGCACGCAAGAGTACCTCACTTCGTACGCGGTGGAACTATTGGTGGATCAACAAGACCCTCTTCGTGTAGAATTGCGCGAAAAACGACTGAAGATCATGGCAGAGGACATGAAACGAAATGATACCCTGCGGCTGATGTACGCAACCCGTTATGCCGGTGTGGCCAATGCCTATAAAAAATGGAAAGGCGAAATGCTTGGTCTCAAGAAATCGGATGCCGTTAATAAAAAGAAAAAGACCGAGAGTGATTTTATAAATCTTTTTGCCAATGATGCCGCTAAAAAAGAGAAGTATTCGGCTTTGATGGGTCAGTTTCAAAAAATTTATGCTGACTACGCACCATTAAGTCGACAGTACGATTACTTTACTGAATGCCTTTGGGGTATCGACGGCATGCGGATGGCAGGGAATTTCATCACCGTGTTTGCTGAATTAAAAAAGAAACAGGCAGGTAAAGAGAATAAATTTGGAGAGGTATTAAAGAATGCCACACCACTAATTCCATTTCGGAATTATAATAAAGAAACCGACAAAAAGATTTGTAAGAGCATGCTGGCAACCTACAAAGCCAATGTTGATCCTTCGTTGATGCCGAATTATCTGGATTCGATGATCACTGTTTACAAAGGTAATACCGATGAACTCAGCGATTTTTTATTCGCCAATTCCAGCTTCATTGATAATAAAAAAGCCTCCGTCATGTTTACTGATTTTGAAGTCAATGCCGCGCTCTATGAAAGAGACCCTCTTTATCAATTGGCTGCAGCTATTTATTCACACTACCAAAAAACGGTAGTTCCGCAAATGACGTATTACGACCGTGAGATCACACAGCTTCAGAAAGAGTATATGCAAGGTTTGCGGGAAAATGTGGCTAATCGTAAATTCTATCCAGATGCCAATGGTACCATGAGGATCACTTATGGGAAGGTAGCCGATTACAATGGCCGTGATGGAATTGAGTACAAGCACTATACTACTTTAGATGGATTGGTGGAAAAAAATAAAACGGGAGAAGAAGACTATTTCGTGAAGCAACGATTGCTTGATCTTTATGACAAAAAGGATTTCGGCATGTATGCCGATAAGAATGGTAAATTACGAACCGCATTTATTGGAAGTAATCATACTACGGGAGGAAATAGCGGCAGTCCGGTACTGAACAAGAGTGGGGAATTAATTGGAACTAATTTTGATCGCAACTGGGAAGGTACCATGAGTGATGTGATGTACAATCCGGCATTCTGTCGCAACATCACGCTCGATGTGCGCTATACCTTATGGATCGTTGATAAATATGCCGGGGCAGGATATCTTCTCAATGAAATGAAGATCATCAAGTAAACGCGCGATATTATTATTTTGAAGAGATAGCTCCCCTAACAAGTAATTTAATTTTGAACTTACACATTGAAAGACACAGATTCAACAGCTAAATCGGATAAGGTCGACATTCTTAGCCCCCTTCCATTTACGGCCTATCAAAAAATGGTTGTGGTGATGCTGGCTCTGCTGCAGTTTACAGTGGTGCTCGACTTCATGATTCTCTCACCTTTGGGAGATCTCTTGTTGAAAACCATGAACATGAGCACTGCGCAGTTTGGGTCGGTGGTTTCTGCTTATGGCATCAGCGCCGGAATTTCAGGATTTCTAGCCGCTGGATTCGCCGATAAGTTTGATCGCAAAAAGTTACTGTTGTTTTTTTATCTGGGTTTCATTATTGGCACCATTTTTTGCGGGCTGGCGGCTAATTATCACGCGTTATTAATTGCGCGTGTTATAACCGGAGTTTTTGGCGGGGTTATTGGCTCCATTTCAATGGCCATCGTTACCGATATTTTTAATTTGCAGCAGCGGGGCAGGGTAATGGGGTTTATTCAAATGGCATTTGCCGGAAGTCAGATTCTTGGTGTACCCATTGGGTTGGTGGTGGCGAATGTTTGGGGATGGAATGCCACATTTTTTATGGTGGTGGGACTTGCTTCTTTGATTGGCGTTTTTGTGGTGATAAAATTGCAACCTCTTACCGGACATCTAAACACTGAAAACAAAAAACATGCTATGGTGCACTTGTGGCATACCATCAGAAAGAAGGATTACCGGATCGGGTTTATGGCAACAGCCTTGTTGTCGCTAGGGGGGTTCTTGATCATGCCTTTTACGAGTGCATTTATTGTCAATAACGTACATATTTCACAACAGCAGCTGCCCATTATCTTTTTATTTACCGGAATATCCTCCATGATCATCATGCCCATCATTGGAAAATTGAGTGATCGCATCGATAAGTTAAAGTTGTTCACACTTGGAACCATAATTGCGGGGGTGATGGTGGTGATCTACACCAATCTTGGGCCCACACCAATTTGGTTAGTGATTGTCATTAACATGATCTTATTTATGGGGATTATGAGTCGTATGGTGCCGGCTACAGCGCTAAACTCTGCAATTCCCGCCGCTCACGATCGCGGGGCCTATATGAGCATTAATTCATCCTTGCAACAAATGTCGGGTGGGGTAGCTGCTATTTTTGCGGGCCTCATCGTGGTGCAAGCTACAAAAACGGCACCTATTGAAAATTTTAATGTACTGGGTTACATTATGGTTGGGATTTTTATTTGGTGCCTCTACATGGTAAGGCGTGTGAGCATTATTGTAAAAAGCAGAAATTAAAATGCCCGGCATTACCGGGCACATTTTCTTATAGAGAAATTCTTCTTAGTAAAGAAAAATCAAATTGCTCTTACCGAAATAGCATTCAAACCTTTTTTGCCTTGCTCAGTTTCAAAACTCACTTTGTCACGTTCTTTCACTTGCGTGAGCAGGCCGTTCACGTGAAAGAAGATGTTCTCTTGCGTGCGGTCGTCCTTAATAAATCCGTATCCTTTTGATTCAATAAAGGAAATGATAGTACCATTTCTTACTTTATCTACCACTTCAAATGTTTCTATTTTGGCACCCAATTGAATGTCATCAAGGTTAAGTACTTTCTTTTTGTTGGGATCGGGTGGGGTGGAAGTTAACTGTCCGTTTTCATCCACATAGGCCAGCATTTCTTCAAAGCTTTTGCCTTTATTTGAATTTGCTTTGCGTTCTTCCTTGCGTTCCTGCTTCTCTTTACGCTTTTGCTGTTTTTTCTTTTCGTTTTCTTTTTTACTGTACGTTTCTTGTGAGCGACCCATGTATGTATTAATTTGCGTGATATCTGTTTCCTCAACAAAGTCTTAACTTTTTCATAGGATTAGATTTAGACAAATGTACGGAAATAAAAGGAATTTTCATGCACACGTTGCTAACATACCCCAAAACCCGCGGTTGAATTGGTGCCGGTCAATTACTTCTTATGCCCTGCAAGTGCAGGACCAAATCAGTCCCAGTTTATTTGATTTCTCCCATTCGTGATATTATTTGTACTTACATCAAAATTAAATTACCTTTAATTCAGTAATTACCATAAAAAATGAAAGGCATGGAAAAGTATCATTCAGGTTTTGTATCATCTCTTTTCGTAGCTTTTAGTATTTTGTTTTTTGGTCAAGGGACTCTCATTTCTCAGTCCTCTTATGCCGGAAAGCCTCGGTATCAGATCATTGCCAAGCAAGCGGGGCTCCCTTTGGGCACCATTATTGTGGAACTGTTCCCTAATATTGCACCTCGTCATGCTGCCAACTTCGATAGCCTGGTAAGCACTAAATTTTACGACACTACTGCATTTCATAGGGTAATACCGGGTTTTATGATCCAGGGAGGCGATCCCAATTCGCGGCATGGACCTACTTCTACCTGGGGTATGGGGCAACCAACTCAAACGAAAGTAAAGGCAGAGTTTTCTGCAGCAAATCATGTAAGAGGTATTCTATCAGCAGCGCGATCGTCCAACATTAATAGCGCTACCTCCCAGTTTTTTATCTGCGTGGCAACAGCAGCTCAATTAGACGGTTTATACTCCGTATATGGCCGCGTTACTTCGGGAATGAGTGTAGTAGATGCGATTGTGAATACTCCCCGTAATACCAGCAACGACATGCCTTTACAGAAAGTTGAAATGTTTGTGACCTATATAGGACTTAATGATACTGTTCCAAATCCGCCAGTATTGACGAGCCCGCCAACAGCAACGGTGGGTATTGACACAAACTACGTGGCGTTAAAATGGAATAAAGTGAGTGACGGTATTTTTTACCGATTGGATGTGGCGCGCGACTCCCTTTTTAAAGATACTGTAAAATCATTGGATTTGGCGGGCCTCACGTATGGTTTGTCTTTTTTGTCTCCCGGAACTAAATTTTATTGGAAGGTGAAAGTAAATAACGGTGGATTTTATAAAGACTCTCAGATCTGGAATTTTACAACAGCCAAAACTGAACCAAATACCACTCAAATTAAAACAATCTTGCTGCCAACAGAAAACCCTATGGTATTTCCAAATCCCGGCCGTGACAAATTTACTTTCGCTAATGTTAGTCCGGGGGATCTTATTGAGATCACTGACCTAAGCGGTAAATTGGTGCATCAGCAAATTGCCAAAGATAAAATGGCGGCAGTGGAATTGCCCTATGTGGCAAAAGGCGCTTATTTATATAGAATCACCCGAAATTCGAAAGAAGTTCTGAGAGGCAAACTTGTTTTGCAGCAATAAATTTTTCTTTTTTTTCTTGAAAAAAATTACGAAGAAAAAATGACGTTTTAAAAAATTTCTCTTTCAATACTGACCAGTTGGGCAAAAAAAAGGGATCAATCGGAATTGTTAGGGAAATGTATATAATTTATTCCTTGGATTTTTTTTAAAATGGCAACAACTAGTTTGCTGCGTGAGCGATTGTAGTGGAAAGCCCACAGCCACGCCTGTCTCTTTGCGTGGCGAGGACTTGGAACGGAAAGCGCGACCCCTGAAGCTAAGGACTTGGTAAGAATCACCAGCCACCGCACAGACTGGCTCATCAAGCCACTGGCTTGCTGCCCTGCTTCAGGGGGCACGCCCAAAAGCTTTCTCCTCGGCTATTCCGCTTGATTCAAAAAAAGGAGGAACAAATTCCGCTTAATTTTGAGCCCTTGAGTTTACCAACCCAGAATCCATGCAAAAATGAGCGGTGCCACAATGGTTGCGTCACTCTCCACAATAAATTTTGGTGTGTGAATATCTAATTTCCCCCAGGTAATTTTTTCATTTGGAACGGCTCCCGAATAAGATCCGTAAGAAGTAGTGGAGTCGGAGATCTGACAGAAATAACTCCAAAATGGAATCTCATGCATTTCCATATCCTGATACAACATAGGTACCACACAAATTGGAAAATCGCCGGCAATGCCACCACCAATCTGAAAAAATCCAACACCTTTTCCCGCACTGTTTTTAATGTACCAATCGGCAAGCCATGCCATGTATTCAATTCCACTCTTCATCGTACTTGCTTTCAGTTCTCCCTTAATCACGTACGACGCAAAAATGTTTCCCATGGTGCTGTCTTCCCAACCCGGCACCACAATAGGTATATTAAGCTCTGCGGCAGCGAGCATCCAACTATTTTTAGGGTCAATTTCATAGTATTGTTTTAGTTCCCCACTGTTAAGGATCTTGTACATGTATTCATGAGGAAAATAGCGTTCTCCTGCCTTGTCCGCATCTTTCCATATTTTATGGATGTGTTTTTGCAAACGGCGAAATGCTTCTTCTTCAGGAATGCAAGTATCGGTTACCCGGTTATAGTGATTTTCCAATAAATCCCATTCATCTTGCGGCGAAAGGTCGCGGTAATGTGGTACCCTCTTGTAATGACTGTGAGCAACCAGGTTCATGATGTCTTCTTCCAGATTGGCACCGGTACAAGAAATAATATCCACTTTTCCCTGGCGGATCATTTCCGCGAAAGATTTCCCTAATTCGGCAGTGCTCATGGCTCCTGCCAGGGTTACCATCATTTTTCCGCCTTCAGTCAAATGGGTCTCGTATCCCTTTGCTGCATCAACAAGGGCTGCCGCATTAAAGTGTTTATAATGATGTTCAATGAAGTTGGAGATGGGTCCTTTTGTAGAAGTTGCTGTGTTTGTCATGATCAATTTTTTGAGTTGCAAAGATAAAATTTTTAGACAAATAGGGAAAGATTAAGAATGACAGTGCCGGATAATTTGAAAAGAGCCACTTTACCATTAATGATGATCCAGCTTATGAATTTCCCGTCGGTAAATGTGTTTTTTGCGCTGGTACCGCAGCGTGCGATTTACAATGCGCGCATCCATCCAAATTCCCACCGAGTAAAACAAACCGGTTAATTTCAACTGCGAATTAGAGAGGGATGAAATAGTTCTATAACCCACCGTGCCCGAAACGCCCATCCATTTTGTGGGTTTGAGAACTAATTGCAGTCCGGCATATAACGGTAAAATATGAGCCTTATCTGTTCGCATCAACTGATCGCTCTCGCGAATAATGTCCACTTGATAACTGCCGTATCCAACGGTGAAAGGTGTGTTAATGAGAAAAAACCGTTTATTCAGTAACACGTATTGATAACCTACAGCGAAATAATGAATATCCGTAAAATGATAGGATTCAATGCCATTTTGATTGACAGGAAAAGCTCCATTATTTTTCGAATCTAAAAAATAATACCCTGCACTCACCGAATGTCTCTGCAACATAGTTACACCGCCCATAAACCCCAAGAGATTCACCCGATCCTCACCAAACAAAGAAATAGAGTTTTCAAATTTAAAATAGGGTTTCGCGAATGTTTTTCGGAAGATGCGCGCCGAATCCATTGCCAGTTTATTTCGGAGTGAATCGGCCTGAAAATGTTTTTTACCGGAATTCTGAGCCTTTAGACAAATTACAAAAAGCAATAGAAAAACGATATATAGAGCGCGCTTCATTTAGATAGCCCCAAATAACATAAAAAAAGCGAATCAAATGATTCGCTTTTAAAAATCTTTTTCAAAAAATTATAATCCAAAACTATAAGAGGCCCTCATACCATTAGGATAAAAACCCTCTATCATTACAATTCCGGTTTTATTGTTGAGTAACTTTTCCACCTCGGCCGCCGAATTTACGCGCTTCCGATCGATGCTCGTTACCACAAAGCCTTGCTGGATTCCAACCTGAGCGAGTTTCCCGTTATTCAATTTAAACACCTTCACGCCATGATCCGTTCTTAAATTAGCTAGTTCATCACTATCTATGTCTCTGAATTCGGCCCCCAGTGCTATTGCAGACGTGCTCGGTAGATCACTTTTCTTCACCAGATTGGTCGTATTGTCGAGAGTTTTTAGTACTACCGGTAAATTCATTTCTTTTTCTCCCCGCAGCACCATTACGCGAATCTTGTCTCCGGGACGGTACCTGCTTACTTGTTCTTGAAGTTCGCTTACCGACGATACCGAAACATCGTGAATGTGTGTAATCACGTCTCCGCTTTTAATGCCGGCATCCTGAGCGCTTCCTCCTTCATTTATCCCATTCACATAGACTCCTTTTAATTGTTTGATATCTTTGGCTGTTGCCAATTTTGAATCAATGTCCTGTATACTTACGCCAATATAAGCACGTTGAACAGTGCCATATTCGATGAGGTCGCTCACAATTTTCTTAACAATGTTTACCGGCACGGCAAACGAATACCCCTGAAATGTTCCATTATTAGATGCAATGGCTGTATTAATACCAATTAATTCTCCTTCTGTATTTACAAGAGCGCCACCGCTGTTACCCGGATTTACGACGGCGTCGGTCTGAATAAATGATTCAATGGGGCGTGAGTTGCCGTTTAAAATATTATTGCGGCCCTTAGCGCTTATAATTCCTGCCGTTACGGTGCTGTTGAGGTTGAACGGATTTCCTACCGCCAGTACCCACTCACCAATTTTCACGGCATCGCTGTTGCCGTAGGCAAGATAAGGAAGTCCTTTTTCTTTGATTCGGATCAGTGCCACATCCGTGCTGGCATCAGCGCCAATCAGTTCGGCTTCATAGGTCCGTTTGTCGTTCAAGGTCACTTCAATTTTTGTGGCGCCGTTCACCACGTGGTTATTCGTTACAATATATCCGTCCTCACTAATGATGACGCCACTACCGCTTCCCTGCTGCGTGAAATTTTGCTGACGGCGCTGGGGTCCAAAAAATAATTCAGCAAAGGGATCGTAGGCGAGATTGTTCACTTGCTCACTGGTGGTCATGATATGTACCACTGAGTTAAGAGATTTCTCGGCAGCCATCGTAAAGTCATTCATGGTGCCTGAACTTGCGCTGCCGGAAGTAAGGTGGTAAATAGATTCAGGATGTCTCGCCTGATCAGAAGGTGCATTTGCGCCCAATGACAGAAGGTGTGATGCTGATAGGGCAATAAAGCCGCCTATACTTGCAACCAAAACGGTGGAAACTAGTTTTTTCATTTGAATACAATTGTTTTACGTGTCCAATACAAAGTTAACGCGAGGGATACGTTATTAGTTTGTTTTTAACAATCCTTAACCGGCAAGGGCTCCGGCATGTTAAAAATTCAAAACGGAAGTGTTCAAAGCCTTGAGGAATTTTCTTAAATTTACACTAAAATTAATGAGGTTGAAAAGGAAAATACCCACCTTCATATTTGGTGTTTCAATAGGGTTATTTGTAGGCGTTGCATTCTTTGTCTTCAAATTTAATGATCTGTTCGACCGATTGCGCGCTTCCGCAACCGAAAAAATAACGGTGATTCAACAACCCATAAAAAATGTCCCACAGGAAAATGAGTCGGCGAGAAAAGACCACGAACGGTTCAAACTAAATTTTGACAAACATAAGAAGACAAATTACAAAGAGGTAGATAGTTTAATCGCGCAAGACTCCAAGATTAATATTGCCACCGACGAGCTGGTTTCGGTAAAAAATGTAAAGGTCATAAAGATTGGCGATGGGGCAGGGGAGCAGGATACGCTTGCAGCTAAGCTGGCTCACGTGGATGAAAGTGAAAACAATTCTGATCTTTATTTTATTGAGTTCTGGAAAACTCCATTAAATTCAAAAGGCTATCGTTTTTCTAAGAACAAAATCATGCTCTATGGTTTTGTTGATTTTAATAATGTGTTGTTGTACCAACTCGACACCTCTTATTACATCAAATGTTCTGACCAGGTTTATCGCCTGTTTTATGGCGGCGAGTTTAAACAACTCGAGCGTGTTATAGATTCGAATCTTCTGGCAAAAATCAACTAACACAAACTATGAACGTTGATTTTCATAAATACCAGGGCACAGGTAACGATTTTATTTTGATTGATAATCGACTAAAAGCCGTTGAACTGAGTACCGAACACATTCAATTTTTGTGCGACCGCCGTTTTGGAATCGGGGCCGATGGTTTGATGCTCTTGGAAAAAGAGAGTGGCTACGATTTTAAAATGGTGTATTTTAACAGCGATGGAAATCAAAGCAGCATGTGCGGCAACGGGGGCAGATGCATCACCGCATTTGCGAAACAATTAGGAATCATTCGCGATGAAGCCAGATTTCTGGCCATTGACGGCCCTCATTTGGCGCTTGTAGAGGGAGATTTGATTTCCCTCAAAATGCAAGATGTAAATCAGATGGAACAGGGAAGTGATTATTTTTTTCTGAATACGGGCTCGCCCCATTATGTAAAGTTGGTGAACGACGTGGAACATACCGATGTGTCAACAGAAGGAAAAAATATCAGGAACAGCGATCGGTTTAAAGAAGAAGGTACCAACGTAAATTTTATTGAACGGATAAATGACGAGGTCTTTGTGCGAACCTACGAACGTGGTGTAGAAAATGAAACTCTTTCATGCGGAACAGGTGTTACGGCAGCTGCCCTGGTGGCGGCCCTTTTAGGAATCTCTACGGGAAAAAACGAATGCATGATCAGAACGTTGGGCGGCAAACTGGAAGTGAGCTTTGAAAAAGTACTGGAACAGAATTTTTATAACATTTGGCTGAAAGGTCCGGCACAATTCGTATTTAGCGGAAATATTTCGATCTAAATCGGCATCACGTTCTACCAAAACAAAAAAATATGTTTCTTAAAGGAAATAATACTACTCTTCGGGCACTCGAACCTTCAGACGCCGATCTGCTGTATCGCTGGGAGAATGACATGAGTTTGTGGCCTGTAAGTTTTACCCAAGTGCCCTTCAGTAAATTCATTCTCGAAGAATTTGTGAACTCGGCGCACAACGACATTTATACCAATAAACAGTTACGCTTAATGGTCACTGATCTAGTTTCCGATGCAATTATTGGAATTGTTGACCTCTTTGAATTTGACCCTCAAAATGCCCGCGCAGGTCTGGGAATATATATCCACAGCGATTTCCGTAAAAGAGGCAGTGCTGCAGAATGCATCGAACTCATGAAGAACTACGCATTTACAATCCTGCATCTCAAACAACTCTACGTGCACATCAACGAATCCAATGAGGCCAGCATCGCCCTCTTTGAGAAATCAGGATTCGAAAAAAGCGGCCTAAAAAAGGCCTGGACAAAGAGCGGTATTTCTGATTTTGAGAATGTATGGTTTCTGCAATGTATCAATCCCGGGTAAAGAAGCAGTGACCTTGAAGAAGAAAAGTATACGTTTCGTGAGCACCGACAGGTCATTTTTTTCAGTGATGGCCTTCCTTCTGGTTTTCGTTTTATTTTTCTCCTCTTGCAATACCCATTCAGAGCCTCACGAATTAACTAAGCAGCAACCAGGAAGTTTATACCTCAATCACTCTGACTCTGCTAACTATGTGGGCATGGCAACTTGCCGGCTCTGTCATCAAGAGATCTATAACACCTTTATGGAAACAGGCATGGGCAGATCCTTTGATCGAGCCCTCAAAAAAAAATCATCCGGTAATTTTTCTAATTCTCTTATATACGATCAAATAGCCAATTTTCATTATAACGCATTTTGGAATCAAGATAGTTTATTCATCAAAGAATACAGATTGGCCCACAACGACACCGTTTTTTCACGAACAGAGCAAGTAAACTTCATTATTGGTTCGGGACAACATACCAATTCACATCTGCAAATAGTGAACGGTTATGTAAATCAAATGCCCATGACCTATTATACCCAAAAGAAAAAGTGGGATCTTCCTCCGGGCTTTGAAAATGGGGTAAATACCCGGTTTTCGAGAAAAATCGGACTGGAATGTATGTCGTGTCATAACGCCTTTCCCGGTTTTGTGATGGGATCAGAAAATAAATTTACAAGCGTGCCCGGTGGCATTGATTGTGAGCGTTGCCATGGTCCGGGAAGTGTGCACGTGGCAGAGCGAAAATCAGGGACAAGAATCGACACCTCTAAATTCATTGATTATTCCATCGTAAACCCTTCAAAGTTATCGGTGGATGCGCAATTTGATATTTGTCAACGTTGCCATTTGCAGGGAAATGCGGTGCTCAAAGAGGGAAAGTCCTTTTTTGATTTCAAGCCCGGTCAGAAACTAAGTGATTATATTTCGGTTTTCCTGCCCAAATACGAACATGCAGATGATGAATTCATCATGGCTTCCCATTCCGACAGACTCAAACAAAGCGCTTGTTTTATAAAGTCACTCGAAAATAGAAAAAACAGTTCTACTTTAAAGCCATACAAAGATGCGCTTACGTGTATCACCTGCCACAATCCCCATGTAAGTGTGAAAAAAACGAATTCCACCGTTTTTAACGAGGCTTGTGTGAAATGCCATTCTCAAATACCTGTAGAGTCGAAGGAACTCGTACGTTTGCGTGTGGCCAATTGTGGACTGAAGGGTACCGGACCCTCCAATTGTGTTACTTGCCACATGCCGGCTTCCGGTTCCACCGATATCCCTCACGTGTCGGTGCATGACCATTATATCCGAAAACCGCTTGGCAAAAACGAGAAAGAAAAGATCAAAAAATTTATAGGATTGTATTCCATAAACGAAAAACAACCCGATGCCTTAACCCGTGCCAAAGCCTACATCAATCAGTACGAAAAATTTGATCCAAAAAGCGAGTACCTCGATTCGGCCCTAACCTTGTTGGATAAAAAGGGAGACCGGCAAAAAAACAGTCCCGCTCTTATTCAATTGTATTTCATTAAACAGGAATTCGCCAAAGTTATTCAGTTAGTTACTAGTATTGGCGAATCATATTGTTATGAAAAATTAGTTGTGAGCAAGTCCTACGACAACCGTGACGCCTGGACGGCTTATCGCATTGGTGAATCTTATTCAAGTACACACGACATCCGGAACGCAGAAAAATGGCTAAAAAGAGCGGTTGAACTTGCCCCCTTTTACCCTGATTTTAGAAATAAATTAGGGTCCCTCTATGCAAGCGAAAATAAACTCAAAGAGGCAAAACAAGAATTTGAATTTTTACTGAAAGAAAACCCGCGCTTCGTTTCGGCCTATTCCAATTTGGGCTATTTAAAAATGCTGGAGGGCTCTTATGCCGAAGCACTTCAATTTTATACAACGGGAAAAAATTTAGATCCCGACAATGCAGCACTTTTATTAAATTTGAGCGCATATTATTTATACATGAACGATACCAAAACAGGCCGTACTTATTTAAAACAGGTAATAGCACATGATCCACTGAATCAGAGGGCTATCAGCATGTTGAAGCAATTGGATAATTGACATGACGAAGAAAAAAAGATCGGGATTCCTCAAGACTTTGCTCACAGTGGCGATTGTGTTGGCTATGCTGGTATACATTTATCTGAAATTCTTCACCGCAAGTGTGCACTTAAAGGATAAAAATTACACCTATATTTTTATTGATCGCGAGGATACCTTTGAAGACGTGCTGCGCGACATCAATGCCGAGAAGATCATTGAAAATGAAGAAACCTTTGATTGGTTAGCAAAAAAAATGGAACTTGATCAGAACATTCATCCCGGTCGTTATAGGATCATCAATGGCATGACCATGCGGCAGATCATCAATTTGCTCAAATACAACAAACAGGAAAAAGTAAAGCTTACGTTTAATTCACAGATCCACGATCTGAATGAATTTATTGAATATACTGATGACAAGTTGGATCTTACGGATTCGGAAATAGAAGATCTCCTCGAAGATGAAAAGAAACTGAATGAATACTTTGGACTTGATCCCGATAATTCCTTCGCCATGATCATCCCCGGAGTAATTGAGGTAAGTTGGGCCATTAGTCCCGAGGAGTTCATGGTGATCTTAAAGGATCGATATCAAAAATTCTGGGGACCACAACGAGTTGGTCAGTCACAAAAATTGGGATTTAGTCCCGCAGAAATCACTACCATTGCTTCCATAGTACAAAGTGAAAGTTCGATAGAAAGTGAGCAGGAAAAAATTGCCGGCGTTTACATTAACCGATTAAAAATGAACATGCCATTACAGGCAGATCCCACATTAAAATTTGCAAATAAGAACTATTCGGCGCTTCGCGTATTAGACGTAGATAAGGAAATTAATTCGCCTTACAATACTTACAGACGAAAAGGCCTGCCTCCGGGGCCAATTTGTTTGGTATCACAACAGGCCATTGACGCCACGCTTAACTTCAGTAAACACAATTTCATTTATTTTTGTGCCAAGCCAAAACTTAATGGGTTTTCAGATTACTCGCGTACCTATACCGAGCACTTAAAATACGCGCGTGCTTATCAAAAGGCCCTTGATAAAATAGGAATAAGCAGGTAATTATGCTAATTTTGAAAAAAGGGAAAACGGATCAAATTTAGATCACATAAATTCAATTTCATGGATAATACAGTGAACGAAAAAGTAAAGTTGCTCGAGGAGAAATACGCGCAGATGGGTCAGGATATTAATAGCTACCTAGATGGCCTTTTGTTGTCAAATTACCTAACGTATTGGGATTATACGCAGGTGGACACGCTCTTAACGCTTCAGAATCCTAAAACGGATTACCCCGACGAATTGATCTTTATCATGTACCATCAGATCACCGAATTATATTTTAAGTTGTGTTTGCATGAGCTTGAACAGATCTCAAAGAACGGCAAACGGATGGGGGTAAATGGAAAAGATGAGGGTTGGAATGAAAAACTAGATCCCATTTTCTTTGCAGAACGTGTGAACCGAGTGAACCGTTATTTTGAAGCTCTTACAAAATCATTCGAAATTATGATCAATGGCATGGAGAAAGAACAGTTTCTCCGTTACCGAATGGCTCTGCTTCCGGCAAGCGGCTTTCAAAGTGCACAATACCGAATGATCGAGATTTTCAGTACCGATTTTATCAATTTGGTGGATAAAGACGTGCGTGAAAGCTTCATTGGCAAAAATGAACCCATTGAAACACTCTTTGAACATATTTATTGGAATAAAGGAGCCACCGAACTGGCCACCGGTAAAAAGACGCTTACCCTCAAACAATTTGAAAAAAAGTATGCAGCTAAATTTATTGCCCTCGCAAACGACACAGTCACCAAAAACATTTGGGCCAAATACATGAGTTTAAGCGAAACCGATCGCGCCAACAAAAGAGTGGTGAACGCATTAAAGGAATTGGACGTAAATGTAAATGTGAACTGGCCGCTTGTGCATTATAAAACTGCTGTAAGTTATTTGGCCCAGGATTCGGGTGATGCCCCTGCCACAGGAGGTACAAACTGGCAAAAATACCTGCCTCCCCGTTTTCAAAAACGCATTTTCTACCCACTGCTGTGGAGCAAAGAGGAAAAAGAAGAGTGGGGGAAAGCCTGGGTGGAAACAAATGTGTTTAAAACAAAGGCGTAGATTCTGGTTTTCTAAATCAGAACAAAACATGGAAGATCTTACATAGAATAAGTAGTTAGTAATGTCAATTCAGGTTCAAAATATTATCAAAGTGTACGGAACTCAAAAGGCTCTTGATTCTATCTCCTTCGAGGTAGGGGATAATGAGATTGTGGGGTTTTTAGGTCCCAATGGTGCGGGCAAGAGCACCATGATGAAGATTCTTACCTGCTACATTCCGCCTACGCATGGTACAGCGAAAGTAGGGGGATTTGATATTTCACACCAAAGTATTGACGTGAGAAAACAAATTGGTTATTTACCCGAGCATAATCCGTTGTACCTCGATATGTATGTGAAAGAATTTCTTGAATTTGCGGGGAACTTACATAAGATTGCTCAATGCGGTAAACGGGTAAAAGAAATGATTGAACTCACCGGTTTACAACTTGAACAAAATAAAAAGATTGGGGCGCTGAGTAAAGGTTACCGTCAACGTGTTGGTCTGGCCCAAGCCATGATTCATGATCCAAAGGTACTTATCATGGATGAACCTACTACGGGATTAGATCCGAATCAGCTCGAAGAGATCCGCGGATTGATAAAAGCGCTGGGCAAACAAAAAACAGTGATGTTGAGCACGCATATCATGCAAGAAGTGGAAGCCATTTGCGACAAAGTAATTATCATCAACAAAGGCGTTATTGTGGCGAACGACGATACCAAAAATCTCCGGCGAAACAGTACCCGACAAATTATCACGGTTGAATTTGACAAAGTTGTTTCCGAAGAATTGCTCAAAACCATTCCCGAAATAGACGTAGTGCGCTCGCTCGAACATAATACCTGGCAACTCATGAGTTCGTCAAAAGCCGATGTTCGAAAAGAGATCTTCAATTTTGCGGTGGCCAATCACCTTGGCGTTCTTACGTTAAACAAGGAAGAACAAAAAATGGAAGACGTCTTCAAACAGTTAACCAAGTAGTTTCTGAAAATCTTCAGGGTTTAAAAATAAGTCTGTATTCAGTCAAACTTTGGGCCTTTGGCATTTCATGAAACTCAAAATTAGCAAGCGATTTAAGCAGGGTAATAACTTGAGTTTGTTCCGCCACACTCAATTCGAACACATTGATGAATTCCACCTTTTCAACTTTCCTTTCTTCGTTAATAAATAATTTTGCCTCAAACGATTTTAGAAGATTTTTTTGAAAGAGTTTCTGTTTTAGTTCTTTCCGAAGAATTTTCTCCCCCCCCTTATAATAACAATTAGAGATTAGATCTTTTTGAGCGGTGGATTCCATTTTTTTTGCCTGCGATTTTTTTACCGACACCACTTCCACTTCACTAATAGTTGTTTGGTTTGCGCCGGCGCCATTGGCAACCGAGGGGCTGTTTGCATTTATGCCTGCCCCCGCCAATGAGGGTGATGCAGCCTGACTAGCCCGCTCTTTTCTTTCTTCTGCATTTTCAGGTACTTTTTCGCCATCCATGCCGGACGCCCCCTCAGCCTCATTCATTTTAGATTCCGCCTTTTCTGTCTGTTTCAACGTTTTTACTGCGGGCATCTCTTTCACCTCCGATTCTTCATTCAGGTCCTCTGAAGGTTTGGCGGACCGTGTTAGTGCTTGGTCTGCCGCCGGCGTAATAGGAATTGTTTTAGTTGTTTTATTTTCCGGCATGGTTTCTCCTGGTGCCCTAAAAGATGGCTCTGTGGGAGCGGGCACTTTCTCAATTTTTTTTGGTTCAAGAATGGCCAGGTCTTTCGGCTGCGACACCTCGGCTTGTTGCACGATAAAGACGGCAAATCCCACAATGAGTATGAGTGCGGCTGCGGCTAACCAGTAGCTCCTCTTGCTTGAACTTTTTTTATCCGAAAACACGTGCGTATACATGCGTTGATCCAATTTTTCCTTGGCAGCAAGGATCTCCTTTTGGTCACCTAACATGGTAAAACCCTCTAGGGCTTCTTTTTCGAAGTCATCTGCGGCGCCCCCTGAATTGGGATCTTTGCTTAGAAAGTCGCGTAGTGCCTTGTTGTTGTTAGTTTTATTTCCCCTGTTGGCCATTTCGAATTGCTTCCATTTTTAGTTTTAAATTTCTTTTGCCGTTTTGTATATAACTTTTTACTTCGTTGGTGCTATAGCCTGTTTCTTGGCTGATTTCCTGATAGGACTTATTCTTAAGATAAAACAGTTCTACGCATTGCCGTTGGTCTTCATTCAGGGAGTGGATGGCGTGCTCCATGACTTGGATTTGCCGCTCCTTCTCTTTAAGATGCTCAGGGTCGGAGAAATCCATAATGATATGCACATTTTCATGAAGTTCCAGCTCTTTTTTAAGGTTGCTCTGCCGTTTTCGCAATTCCATCAAACAAAAGTTCTTTGAATACACGTATAACCAGCTTTTGAAGTACTCGATCTTGTATTTTTTGAGGTCGCTCAGCAAGTTGGTGAAAATTTGTATAACCGCGTCTTCGGCATCGTCTTTATTTTTAAGGTACTTGATGGAAAGACCCAACACCAAATGGCCGTAGCGTTCGTAAAGAAGTCCAACGAAATTGGGATCGCCCAGCGTTAAATAATTGCCAAGGAGCTCTTGGTCAGAACAATTGCCGTACTTGTCGTTGAAAACCACCTGAATATCCCTCCTGAGAGGCTAAATTAGTCAAAATAAACAATATTAAATTTGCCAATTAAAATCAAATATTATCTTTGTAAAATTCATTCCGAATCTGCAGAGGACGACCAAATATTTACTTGCATTTATTTGCCTGATATCTTTTCGATTTCAGCAGCCCTCTAGTTTTGACCCAAACTCAAAAATCAAGGCCGTATATCTGTATAATTTTACACGTTATTTTGAGTGGCCCGACGAAAAGAAGGAGAATAATTTCGTGATCTATGTGGTAGGCAAAAATGAGGCCCTCATTTCAGAATTAAAAAATTTGGCAGGAAAGAAAAAAGTGGGCAACCAGGACATTGAGATCAAGAATTCCTCTTCGTTCGATCCTTCCATTTCATCCAACATCATTTATTTTACACCCGATGTCTTGAAACCGATCACCGATGCCGCTTCCAAAAATAAGAAGAAGGGGGCACTGGTAGTTGCAGAGGTGCCCGGTGCGTGTAAAGCGGGGGCAAGCATTAATTTCATTGTAGCAGAAAGCAAACTAAAATTTGAATACAACAAAAACACAGCGGTAAAAGCCGGATTAAAAACGAACGAAGACTTCAAAGCTCTGGCAGCAGTAAATATTGAATAATTAAAACCAATTAACATGGGCAATTGGCGCCATATATCTAAAATCTTACTTCTGGGCATTCTCATGCTTGTTAGTGTGGGCATATATGCGCAGGAAGCGAAGCTTGTGAGAGCGCAGCAATTGTACGGCGCAAAAAATTACGATCTGGCTGCCAAAGCCATCGACAGTGTTGTTGTTAACCCACAAACCTCTAAAGACTTTACCTCATGGACTACCAGAGCTTACATCTATTATTATATTTACGTTCGTACCGACAAAGCAAAATTAGATTCTAAATTGCGCGATACAGTGCTAATCTCAATTCGGAAATCCATTACCTTAAACCCGGATTCCGATTATATTTCCAATAACAAAAAATTACTAACCATTTTGGCTGCCCAGTATTTTAACATCGCCAAGAATTTATTGCAGGATTCGATCAATTACGACCGTAGTTTAATTGCGTATAACCGATATAAAGAATTGCTCAAACTCACCGATGCCAATGCGAATGTAAATGCCAAGGATAGCGAATATAACATGGCTGTTGGAAGTGTGTATTCGGGTGTATTTGGTAAAGACAGCAGCAATACCAAAGCACTTAACATTGCGAAGCTGGCCTACCTCAAGGTGCTTGAAATTCAACCCGAGAGCCCTTCCGGAAATCTCAATTTAGGCCTGCTCTACTATAATCAGGCAGCCAATTTAAGTAAGGCCATGGATTATGGAGCGCCGTTTGAACAGCTCGATTATATTCAGGATAATATGGTGAAGTTTGCCAAACAAGGTGAACAATTCATTTATAAAGTGTATAAAAATGATAATAAAAATGTGAAGGCATGTACCGCCTTATTCTACATTTACAGAATGCTTTTGGACATACCAAAATCAGAAGAGTTTAAGAAAAAGGCCGAGGATTTAGGGGAAAAATTCACGGATGAGTCGGAGGATAAAAACAACCAAAAAGGACAGGGCAAATGAAAATAAGATTTACCATAGGCAGGAGAATTGGTTTTGGTTTCGCCATCTTCATTTTACTCACCGTTGTGGCCTTTGTACTTACCGTATACACGCTCAACGACAGTAAGCGCCGCACTGAGACGGTGGTAGGGCAGGTGGCACCGAGCGTGGCCGAATTGAAGGAACTTAATTTGTTGCTTCAGCGTTCACACACCGACATTTCAAAATGGTATTACAACAAAAGTTTTAACGATGTTGTTTTTCGTGATGAGCTGAGGGCCATTATCAGGACCGAATACCCCAAAAAGAAAGCCACACTGATCGAGTTTTCCAAACTGTGGTCGAAGGAAGAAAAAGATCAACTTGTGGAATTGTTCGATACCATCAGTCACCTCTTCACTGTTTACCAGGAAGACATCATCGATCAATTAAATACACCGGAAGCGTACGACGATCCCAATATATATCTACTTGCCCGACTTCCCTACGAAGATTCGGAGGTTGACATTAAAGTGATTTATAAGAACCTGAATGAGCTAATCGATCTCAAACAAAGGGTAGCCGAAGATGAGACCAATTCCATGTTCTCCTCCATTAATTTCCTTAAAACGTTTGTAATTTGGTTGGGCATTACCCTTGTGATCGGCGGAATTCTCATCGGAATCTTTACTACCCGATCTATCACCCGACCTATTCAAGTACTCAAGAAAATGCTGCTGTCCATGGGTCTCGGAATTCTCCCCAAAGAGCGGGTAAGCGCCAGTCGCGACGAAATAGGAGAAATGGGAAATGCCCTCAATGATCTTATTCGGTCGATGCAACACACCACTGATTTTGCTAAAGAAACAGGTGCCGGAAATTTTGATGCCTCTTATACTCCTCTGAGTAAAGACGACTCTCTGGGACATGCCCTTCTTAAAATGCGTGACGACCTTGCCGAGAATGAACGTGTTCTCGAACAAAAGGTAATTGAACGTACCGAAGAAGTGGTGCGTCAAAAATCAGAAATTGAAAACAAGAACGAGGAGCTGGAGATTCTTTATAAACAAGTAACCGATAGTATTCATTACGCGAAACGCATTCAGGATGCGATCTTGCCAACCAACAACGCGGTGAAGCAGATGTTGAAAGATGCGTTTATTCTGTTTAAGCCAAAAGATATTGTCAGCGGCGACTTTTACTGGATCGAGAAAAAGAAAGATCTAGTTTATTTTGCTGCCGTTGACTGCACCGGTCATGGTGTTCCAGGAGCTTTTATGAGTTTGGTGGGACACAATATTTTGAAGGATATTATCAATAACACCACCGCCACAAAACCCGCAGAGATTTTAGACCGCTTGCGAGAGGGTGTAGTGAGCACCTTGCGGGTGGATGATACGGGCAAACAGGCCAAAGATGGCATGGACATGACCTTATGCGCCATTAATTACAAAACCATGGAGTTGCAGTATGCCGCGGCGTTTAATCCATTGTATATTATTCGAAATGGTGAGTTGATGCTGCACGCGGCAAATAAATTTCCGATTGGTTCTTTTGTGGGCGAAAAAACAAATTTCGATAATCACGTTATACCATTGCTAAAGGGAGATCAGATCTTTATATTCAGTGACGGGTATGCCGATCAATTTGGCGGACCCAGCGGCAAGAAATTTATGGTGGGCAACTTCCGAAAACTTCTACTGCAAATCGCAGAACTGGATTCTGAAACGCAAAAGCAAAAACTCGACGAAACTCTCCTCACTTGGCAGGGCGGACAAGAACAAGTAGACGACGTACTTGTAATTGGCGTAAAAGTTTGAGAAAAATAATCTTCAAATGAGAGCATGGACAAGTTTAGCCTGCATCACGTTTCTATTCATTTGCAGGGTATCTGCACAACTTAACATCAACGGCGTTTATAGCACCACCGGTACCGTGGGTTGGTCGGCCATTAGTGTTGACTCTCTGCGCGCAAAAACATTTCATTTCATTTACCCTGTATTCGATTGTGCACCCGACACACTTTACAAACAGGTAATTTTTTCAACACGGCAAAAAGGCGAGAACAATGAAGAAGTTTATTTCAACAAAGGAGGCTTTTTGTCAATTGCCGATAGTGGTGATTCGTTGAAATGGAAAAACGAAAGCGCACTCTTTGACCTTGCTCTGCCGGGCTCAAATCTTCTGGTTTCCAGCGAAAGCAGAACAATTAAGTTCAACCGAGATTTTGGTTACGACGAAACGCGATTTAATTCAAAAATCATCTATACCGTTCCTTCCGGCAATTTAGGATTTACCTATGCAAAGCCCGGAACAAGCACGCTCAGTTGCGTGGATCTGATGAACGGGAATACGCGTTGGACGGCAAATGTGCCTTCTCGCGAAGATTGGGTAGATGTGACACCACTCAACGATTCGGTAATAATTATTGCCGCAAACGGGTTGCATGCCGTAAATATAAATTCCGGATTACTCTGGTCGGTGCCCTTTCAAACGGCCCACACGAATACCGGCACACTGGTGTATTCGGCGGCAAAACACAAAAGCATCCAACAGCTGAGTACACATATTGCCACCTCAGTTGATGACAATCTTATTACACAGTTGGCATCTAACATATTAATTGCGAATCAACGAATCTATATTGCCTCAAAGGATGGAATTATGGCATTTTCGTTTGGAGGGGAATTGAAGTGGAAGACCGACCTGAGTGATTATTCACCCTCAAAAACATTTCTGATCATCAGCGACAGCACCTTGTTATTGGTGAACTTTGGCATTGCTAAGCATGGCACTAATTTTGTAACCCATGGCTTGCCTTTTGTTCTGGACATCACTTGTGCTCGAGGAGAAATTGTTGATCAACATAATTTAGGAGATATTCGCAATTTGGCCGATTTTATGATTAGCAAACGCGGTTTAAGTTTCGGGGGCAAACAAACTATACTGGAGATAAGTGGTATGGGTGCCGAAGATGTTCAAACTAAGATTCCCCTCAACATCACGGCCTATGGCCAATTTGTTGAATTTGTTGACGGCGACAGCTATTATGTTTTGAAGGAAGGTTATTTTGTGCCACTTAATTTTATCGACGACCAGCTCATTTATCTGAAGGCCGATAACAACAAAATTTACGGTGTGCAAAGTAACAAACTAGTGTACGAGTATCATTTCTCAGATCTATACCGGTTCGACAAACGAATTGGCGACCGTACAATTCTGGTAGGACTTACCGAAACCATCGTCACCAATAAAAATTTTGAACTTCTTGGCACCCTTAAATTAGCGTCGAGAAATGTGGCTTTGGGCAATAAATTGTATTTTATTGACAATGAAAAGGTGCACATTGTTAATTTGAACGATATCAGGTAAACTCAGATGTTGTCAAAGCTGCTAATGAGCCGGCGCCATTCAGGAGGTAGGGGAATCGTTACGTTGTCCTGATAATCCATAGCCACCAGAACACTGCTTGCATCGGCGCAAAGAACCCATTCAGAATGAACGAGTTTCGTTACCGCATTTTTCAAGGTAATACTCTTGGTTCCAACTTTTGAAACTTTGGTAAAACAAAACACTTCGTCGGTTAAAAAAATGGGAGTGAGATGATCCACTTCCATGTGCGCCAAAATAAAGCCCCTTTGTTCCCAGTCAACCGACCTATTGAGTACCTCGTTGAGATAATGTACACGCCCGAGTTCAATGTAGGTGTGATAAAGCGCATTGTTCACATGATTCAGCCGGTCTATATCGGAGAAACGCAATTGAACAGGTACCTTGTGTTTATAGCCATCAAACATCATTTAAATTTGCCGGTTTAGTAAGTCGAGTGCAAATGTTTTTAACGCCAGTTTTTTGGGAGGGGAACCCGACACGTGTTCGAGGGCCTGAATAGCGAGTGCGGTGTGTTTATCGGCTTCCTCCATGCAATATTGTTTAATGTGCAGCAGGTCATAGATTTTTAGCATGTCGCTCACTTTCTCTTTTGGATCACTACAGTTGAGGATTTTGTTTAGTTGCCCACGCTGCTCCGTATTGGCCAGTTCCATAGCCTTGAGTAATAGAAATGTTTTTTTATTTGAAATAATATCTCCACCTAGTTGTTTGCCAAATTTTTCAGAATCTTCCGCAAACGCATCTAAATAGTCGTCCATTAATTGGAAGGCTATTCCTAAATGTTTTCCGAAATCGTATAAATAATTTTGATCACCTTCGGAGGATCCGGCATTAATAGCACCCATTTTTAAACTGCAGCCCAGTAGCACTGCAGTTTTTAACAGAATCATGTGCAGGTAATCACTTACAGCTACATCCTTTTGGGTTTCAAAGTTCATGTCGAATTGTTGTCCTTCGCACACGTCAATAGCTGTTTTGCTGAACAAGGCAAAAAGAGCTTGCCGTTCCACGCCTGAGTATGGCTCGAGGGCCTGAAATGCTTTTACCAACATGGCATCGCCACTTAAAATCGCAATGTTCACATTCCATTTGGTGTGCACCGTGGGTTTATTCCGACGCAAGGGGGCGCCATCCAGAATATCGTCGTGTACGAGCGAAAAATTATGAAACAATTCAACGCACAGTGCCGAACCTAATGCTTGTTTGGGGTCGGCATCAAACAGATCACAAGCCACCAAGGCCAGCAGAGGCCTAATACGTTTGCCGCCCAATGAAAGAATATACTTTTCGGGGGCATACAATTCAACCGGATGCTTGTCGGATAAAGAAGTTGTATGTTTCTTTAAGTGGTCTAAAAATAGTTCAAGAAGGTGTGCGTGATCGTTCACTTAAAAGGTGTTAGGAGTTATTTGCCAATTCGAGAAGATAATTACCATAACCACTTTTCGTAAGTGGTTGTGCAATCTTAATCAGTTGCTCTTTGGTGATATAGCCCAAATTATAAGCTATCTCTTCAATGCAGCCAATTTTGAGTCCTTGTCTTTCTTCAATTACTTGAACAAACTGACCGGCTTGCATTAAAGAAGCGAAGGTGCCTGTATCCAGCCAAGCAGTGCCCCGGTCCATAATAGACACTTTTAGTTTGCCTCTTTTCAAATATTCTTTATTCACATCGGTAATCTCGTATTCGCCGCGCGGACTAGGTTTGAGGGTTTTAGCGATCGTCACCACCTCATTATCATAAAAGTACAAACCCGGCACCGCATAATTCGATTTTGGTTCTTTGGGTTTTTCCTCAATGGATAGCACCTTGTTATGATCGTCGAACTCAACCACACCGTAACGTTCCGGATCACTCACGTGGTAAGCAAACACGACACCTCCGTCGGGGTCATTGATTTTTTTTAAGGAACCCCCCAATCCTACACCGTAAAAAATATTATCTCCCAATACGAGAGCCACTTTTTCTTTTCCAATAAATTTTTCGCCAATCACAAAGGCCTGCGCCAGTCCGTTGGGAATTTCCTGAACCGCATAGGTGAACTTGCAACCCAATCGTTCGCCATTTCCAAGCAGTCGCTCAAATTGCGGCAGATCGTGCGGCGTGGAAATGATTAGGATCTCATGGATGCCCGCCATCATTAACACCGACAAGGGGTAATAGATCATGGGTTTATCATAGATCGGCATCATCTGTTTGCTGATAGCAAGTGTAAGTGGGTGTAAACGGGTACCGGATCCGCCGGCTAATATTATTCCTCTCATAGTTTCAAAATTAAGGTTCGGAAAGGTACAAAATTATAACAATTGAGGCCTATTGGCAATCAATTTTGCGCAGAATCAGAAAGGTGCGCCATGGGAACGGGGGACATAAAAACAAGGTCTTTTTGCTGCGGGTAAACGATTCATCGTCATCCGGAGATGTTTATAAACAAAGGAGTGGTGATAAAGATTAGTAGTCTAATGAGTAAAGCCCCCCTTTAACTTAGTAAAAGACTCAAGTTTTACTTGGATTATTTGTAACTTTGTTCTAGTATTATATGCTTGAAATTCGGATAAATTGTAGTAATTTGTCACACCATTATGAAAAGAACCGGTAAAATTTTACTTCTCCTCTGTTTTTTGTTTCTCGAAGGGGTTACTTCGGCGCAAATCACCGTGCCAAACGTAACTGCCTGCCCTAATCAGGTCATGACTCTTACGGCTACTTGGAACAATGTGGCAAATATTACCTATACCTTATTTTCACCTCCTGTTCTTACCCCCGGTGTTCCCGTGGGTCCCACTTTTACGCTGGTTAACGCCAGTCAGGTCCCTACAACTCTTAACTACACATTAATGGGCACCGGAAATGGCAATTTGGGTGTTGTGACTTCTACTTGCTACTTTTCATTTGCAGTGATTCCTCCCGGAGCTATGTCCATCACCAATACTGTGAATTATTGTTACGGCGATAATGCCAGCTTAATTTGCCCCAGTGGTGGCACCTTGTATTCGGTAACTTCTAATGGATGTTTTAACAGCACATCTTCCTCTAATGTCATTACTTTTCCGTTAAATGTTCCCAATTGTACCGGACAGTATACGGTAAGCTCACTCATTGCGGGATGCACCACAACAGGAGTTACGAGCATCAACGTAGCACCAAATAATCAAATATCAGTGAATACCGCCAGCAATATTTGCCAAGGGGGATCAGCTCTTCTTACTGCCACCCTTAATACCGGCGCTGATTACCAATGGTTCGATAATACAAATACACCCATTGGCGCAAACACAAACCCAATGCCGCTTACCGGACTCACAATTAATCAGTCGGGTGTTTACACAGTGACTGCAAACATAGTATTTGCGGGCGGAGCCTTAAAATGCCCTCGTACGGCCACTACTCAAGTTACGGTGGTGCAAACGTCTCCGGTACTTGCCACCGCATCGCCCTCAAATATCATTTGTCAAGGCACCAATTTAAATTTATCGGGCAGCACCGGCGTTCCGGCCAGTGGGTGGACATGGAATGGGCCGGCATCCTTTTATTCAACGCTGCAAGCTCCCGTAATTTCTTTAGCAAGCCCCTTGAACAGCGGTAATTATACCGTTACGGCACTTTTTATAGGTTCATTTACAACGTGTCAAACAAGTGCGATTGTAAATGTTTCAGTTATTCCGGTGTACCAGCCTGTTATTACTATGCCCAACAGTGTTTGTCAGAATGCGCAAGTTACGATGTCGGCTACCACAAGTGGCGGAGCGCCAACCTACGATTGGATTGGTCCTTGTTTTGGACCGGGAACAACCGGACAGGTTCAATCCATAACAAGTGCTCAACCTAATTGTTCGGGAACTTATTATGTAAGCGCAAAATTCAGTTACTTTGGCACACAGTGTATTTCCACTTCCTCGGCAGTGCTCAGTGTGGTGCCGGTGAGCACCATTACCGTAATTCCACCGGGACAAGTTTGTACGCCTACCAATGCCAATCTTCAAGCCAATGCCTATGGCGCCAATTTATTTACCTGGGTAGGTCCCAATGGGTATTCCACACCTGGAGCCAATGTGATTGTATATTATCCTACACCTGCTGCCAGCGGTATTTATACGGTGACGGCCTATTTTGGCGGAGGAAATATTACCTGCAAAAACACCAATACCGCGCAATTGGTGGTGAATCCGGTGTTAAATTTTACCCTGGTGCCACGGCTGCAAATGTGTTATGGTGAAGCGGTGAATATTGTTGGTCCTGCAGGCGCCACGTCGTATACATGGACAAGTTCAACCGGCTATAAGTCGAACACAAAGGATGTTTCTTTTACTGCCATACAGCCTAAAAATGCGGGCACCTATACCTTAAATGTATCACTTGGACCCTGCATCACAAGCGGAGAAACAACCATTGATGTAGTGAGTCCGATCTTCTTTACCCTGGTACCTTCCAGTAAGACAATTTGTAGAGGAGACACAATTGTGCTCGAGGGCGGAGTTACCAGTGGCAGCGAAAACTATGCGTACACCTGGAACCCTGCTGTATATCTCGATTCTCCAAATGGTCCCAAAAAAGTAGTGGCTCCTCTGGGTACAGTACTTTATAACCTCATTGTATTCGATATCGCTTGTCCAAATTATACCATTGCTCACTCCTTTTCCATTACCGTAAACCAGCCGCCGAATCCCGATATTCAATTGAATCCGGCAACGGGCTGTGCTCCTTTCAAAATGTTTTTGAATAGTAAGACAAGAGGAAGTGCTGCCATTACGACCTACGATTTTGGAGGGATTCTTCAGGTACAGGGTGATAGTATCCCCTACACACTTAATGAGCCGGGTACTTATATTATGAATATTTATACCAAAGGAAAAAATGGATGTGGTGGCTCTTATACTTACCCATACCCTATTGTTGTAAATGCAAATCCGGGAACTGATTTTATCATTGAACCCGAACTTCCTACCACAGTGGATGAGATCACCTTTAAACCATCTTCCTCTTACAGTCCCATTGAAGGCTACCGATGGCTCTTTGCGGGAGCCATAGATCCTCACGATACCAGTGCCATTAAAGTTAAAGCTCCGGGCACCGATACCACCAGTCAAAAAGAACCGGTACGTCTTTATAGCAATCCCGGAAAATACCCTGTTTTACTCATCACTACTACCGATTCGCAGTGCATCGACACGCTGGTAAAATACATAAAGGTAATTGATGACCTCCGAATCTACATTCCAAATGCATTTACACCAAATGATGATGGTATCAACGATGTGTTTGCAGTGAAAGGTCAGGGCATGAAAACCGACAATTATAGCCTCCAGATCGTTGATCGCTGGGGCGATGTGGTGTTTAGTTCAAAAGATATCAATGAGGCCTGGGATGGCCGCTACAATGGTGTTGTAGTGCGCGACGGGGTGTATAATTATTATTTGAAAGTAGTGGGCCAAAATGGCGAAGGCCGAAAAGAAATATCGGGCTACGTTACGGTGATTAAATAAGAATTTAAAACTTTTGATAAATCCCCCGATGTTCGCATCAGGGGATTTTTTATTTTTAGATGAAATTAATTCCGCAGCACCTTGGTGTTTTGCCGGAATATCAAAAAAAGAAAATGAAACAATACCATGAATTGATGCAGCATGTGCTGGATAAAGGCGCATTAAAAACCGACCGTACAGGTACCGGCACCAAAAGCGTTTTTGGCTACCAAATGCGATTTGATTTGCAACAAGGTTTTCCGCTCCTCACCACAAAAAAATTGCATACCAAAAGTATCATCCATGAATTATTGTGGTTTCTGAAAGGCGATACCAATATTAACTATCTGAAAGAAAATGGCGTAAGTATTTGGGATGACTGGGCCGATGAAAACGGCAATCTCGGTCCGGTATATGGCTATCAATGGCGCAACTGGCCTTTGCCCAATGGAGGTCATATAGACCAGATTACGCAGGTACTGGAGATGATTAAAAAAAATCCCGACTCCAGAAGGTTGATTGTTAGTGCTTGGAATGTGGCAGATATCAACACTATGAAATTACCACCCTGCCATGCGTTTTTTCAGTTCTACGTAGCCGATGGAAAATTAAGTTGCCAGCTTTACCAACGCAGCGCGGATATCTTTTTGGGAGTACCATTTAATATTGCGTCGTATGCCTTACTCACCATGATGGTGGCACAGGTATGTGATTTGGAAGTAGGTGAGTTTGTTCACACCCTTGGAGATGCCCACTTGTATTCCAATCATCTAGATCAGGCGAAATTACAGCTAAGCCGTGATTTCAGGCCCTTGCCAACTCTAAAAATAAATAAAAACGTACATTCTATTTTTGATTTTAAGTTTGAGGATTTTGAGTTGCAGAACTACGATCCGCATCCACATATTAAAGCAGCAGTGGCTGTTTAATTTAAAGATCTTATTCAACTTCCTGTAATTCCATAAAACACATGATTGCTACCATTTTTCACAGGGGAAAAGAATTTAGGGTTGATTTTTTTAAACCGCTCGATATCTCTATGCCCCTGTCGGCATCGGGTCCAAATGCAAGTGCTTGGTATGTTGGTCCCATGAAATTGGAACCTGTTATTACCGACTCGTGGGTGGGCGATGTTAATCAGGGTGGTTCTGTGAATTTCAGAAACATCACGTTTAACCCCCATGGTAATGGCACACATACCGAATGTGTGGGACATATCAGCAAAGAATTTTATACCA
The DNA here is from genome assembly GCA_029945625.1 of bacterium. Taxonomy (GTDB): domain Bacteria; phylum Bacteroidota; class Bacteroidia; order B-17B0; family Aurantibacillaceae; genus Aurantibacillus. Next base: position 14,315 of record JAQSCW010000048.1, on the reverse strand, counting down.
TCAATAAATCACTCGAGCGCTTCTTTTTTATGGCAGAACTCATCACCCTACTTCCCCTACAACTTGAGAACGGAGATCATGTCATTGGCCGCAAACAACTCGAAAGTTCTCTGAGAGCCGAAGACAAGCCCGAGGCAGTGGTGATTAGAACATTGAGTAACGGCCTCAACAAATTAAGTACCAATTACAGTAATACCAATCCTCCTTACATTTTAAAAGAAGGCATTGACTATCTGAATGAGCTTGGCGTCCTTCACCTGCTCATCGACATGCCAAGTATTGATAAAGAGAGAGACGGTGGAAAGCTGGAAGCACACCATACTTTTTGGCACTATCCTGAAAAAACAGAATTACATAAAACCATCACCGAATTTATTTATGTCTCCAACGACATTGAAGATGGCACATACCTACTAAACCTGCAGATAGCGCCGTTTGAAAATGACGCGAGTCCGAGTAAGCCTGTACTCTACAAGGTCTTTAGTTCAAAATAAAGAAGCGCATTTATTTTTTCGCCGTGAAGCGATCGTCGCTCAAAGCCAACAGAAAATTCTCAAGATCTTTCTTTTCATCAGTGGTCAAACCCAATGGTTTGCTGAGCAATGAATCGCGGTTGATGGAATTGCTGATAAATTTATCGGGCACATTATAATACTCGATCACTTCCGCCAAAGTTTTATGCATGCCATTGTGCATGTAAGGGGCTGTTTGCGCAATGTTGCGTAAACCCGGGATTTTAAATTTCCCCAAATCTTTGGGATTTCCCGAAATTTTAGACCTTCCTTCATCGTTGAGGTCTTTGCCATTATATAATCCTATATTTCTAAATTGATCGTTGCCGGTAAAGTCAACCCCGAAATGACACGAAAAACATTTTCCTTTTACATTAAAAATCTCCAATCCCCGCTTCTGACTGGCAGTGAGAGCAAGACTATCCCCGTCTTTTAGATACCTGTCGAAGGGTGTATTACTGGTTTCAAGAGTGCGTTCGAAGGTAGAGATGGCTTTTGCGAGTAAATCCCTGTCGGGCACTTTCCCATAAACAGCGACAAAAGCAGCCTTATACACGGCGTTGTTGGTGAGTCGCCGAACGGCCACTGTGAGGGGAAGATCCATTTCTACCGGATTTTCAATGGGACCAAGAGACTGTTGCTCCAACGTTTCCGCTCGTCCATCCCAAAAATAAAAATTTCGGTCCGATTGGTTCATGCAACTTGGCGCATTGCGTGCACCCAATTTTCCACCTACTCCCTTGCTGGTGGGTTCGTTATCGGCGAATGCAAATTGAGGTTGGTGACAACTGGCGCAGCTAATGGTGCTGTCGCGCGAAAGAATGGGATCAAAAAAAAGTTTCTCTCCAAGACTCAACTCAGAGGTGATCACTTCTGCAGGTTTGTTACTGCTGCAAGCACCTACAATAACAGCAGAAGCAAGGAGGAGCAGGGGTTTGAAAATGGCTTTCATTTTTATAATTAGGTAAAAGGGGGTTTCAAATAAAAATCGATACTTTTATGGTTGCTAAATTACTAATAATCTTACAGATTCTATTTGCTCTTAATGGACGAAACTACCAGCCCCGATAACACCAAAAGAACCCCGCCTTTTAACAACCTTTATTTATTATCGGGACTCGTAAATGGGTTCAACAACAGTTGGATGTATTTCCTCACACTCACTTTTCTCATTGCCGGATACGTATTTTTTCAATCTATTGCGCTCTTTCCCTTAATGGCCATTTTGCAGAGCAAAGGGTATTCGCACGAACAAATTCTTGAAAATGCCAATTTACTGTTCGATAGCAAAGCCCTGGGGATGGATCAAAATCTGGTCTTGCTTCTCGAACTGGGAATGTTTGTGTTTGCGGCCATAGGTTTTTTTATGGGTTTAAAATACATACATAAAAAAACAATTACCAGTGTACTCACCGGGTATGAAAAGTTCAGATTCGGGAGGTTTTGGTTCGCATTTCTAGTTTGGGGAGCATTATTAGTGGCCATGGTGCTGCTGGATTATTTTCTTAATCCCGGCGAAATGACTGTTTCCTTTAATGTGCAGGGCATTTTATTTTCCCTACTCATCATGGTAATTTTTATGCCCATTCAAACCGGATTAGAAGAATTGGTATTCAGAGGTTACCTCGTGCAGGGTTTGGCGCAGATTTTTCACAATGGTATCATTCCTTTATTCCTCACCTCTTTGCTGTTTGGTTTGGCACACATCACCAATCCCGAAGTGAAGGAGTTTGGAATTCCGGTGATGCTCACCTATTATTGTTGTTTCGCTTTATTTATGGGAGCTATCACGTTGCTGGATGAGGGACTGGAATTGGCTTTTGGTTTGCATTTTGCCAATAATATGGTGAGCAGCATTTTGGTATCTTCCCCTCATGCTGTTATTAAGCCTTATTCCATCTTTGAAGCAAAAGCAGAAGATCCGCAATCAGAGATCGTAGTTTGGTTTGTGATGGCGGCGCTCACCTTCGGAATTTTTTGGATGAGGTACCGTTGGAAAAATTTCAAACTTATTATTAAATAACTATGCGAATCACCTTAATCCTTCTTGCTTTATTAGCACTCTTTCCGGTAAGGGCCGATGAAAACTACCATTATTTTGTGGATCTAAAAAAGGTGAGTAACGACCGTTTGCGCGTGGTATTAACCCCGCCCGATCAAAAAGCAGATGAAATGGAATTTTCATTTCCCGCCATGGTTCCGGGAACCTACGAAGTTTATGATTTCGGACGATTTATTTCCAATTTTAAAGTAAGCGGAAAAAATGGTGCGGTAATTTCGGTCACCAAAGTGAATACTAACACCTACAGGATAAAACCCGCCGGCGCAGTAGATCAAATTTCATACGAGGTAGACGATACCTTTGACAAATGTGATCTTCACCAAACAAAGGAGAAAATTATTTTTGAACCGGGAGGGAGTAATTTTGAAGAGAATAAAAATTTCTCCCTCAATACCCATTGCCTTTTCGGTTATATCACCGGCATGATCAATCGTAATTTTATCATCGAATTTGAAAAACCAACCGGGTTCTATCCCGCTACAGGTTTGTCGGGTCTTACTTTGGGAGAAAAAAAGGATGTGATCCTAGCCAACGATTATCATGAGCTCGTAGATTCTCCCATCATGTATTTTTTGCCCGATACCTCTACCATTTTAGTGGGTAAAACCCGCATCCTCGTGGCGTGTTATTCGCCGCGAAAAATGGTGACCAGTAATTTTATTGCCACTACTCTTCAGGAACTTCTTCATGCACAGAGCGATTATTTGGGAGGTGAATTGCCGGTGAATAAATATGCCTTTCTCTTTTATTTTAATGAGTCACCAACCTTATCGGGATCTAACGGCGCACTCGAACATTCGTATTCCTCTTTTTATGTGATGCCGGAATTCGACAGCCTGTCGTTGCAACAACAGTTGAGGGATGTGTCGGCACACGAGTTTTTTCACATTGTCACACCCCTAAGCATTCATTCCAAAGAAATAGGTGACTTTGATTTTAATCGTCCCCAAATGAGTGCGCATTTATGGCTGTACGAAGGTATGACGGAGTATGCGGCGCACCATGCACAAGTGAAGTCAGGCATCATCGACATCAATCAGTTTATGAGTACCATGATGCAGAAATACGAAACGAGTCTGGAGGGTTTTAACGATACCATGAGTTTTACGTACATGAGTAAACACGTTTTAGAAAAAAAGATCCACACCCAATACAACAATGTATATGAAAAAGGCGCAGTAATTGGCATGTGTCTTGATATACTATTGAGGGATCTGAGCGGGGGTACGTACGGCACTCAGCAATTGATGAAAGATCTGGCCGGAAAGTATGGGAAGACGCGATCATTTAACGACGAAGACCTGTTTAACGATATTGAAAAGTTTACCTATCCTCAAATTGGGTCGTTTCTCAGAACTTATGTCGGCGGCGGGACTCCTTTACCCATGAAAGATGTATTGAACAGAATTGGAATTGAATTTATGAAAGAGGACATTCGCTACGAATTTTCCCTTGGCAACCCCGATCTGGGCTATAATCCTGAGACCAAACGTTTGTTTGTAGAACGCGCCGATGAGTTGGATGACTTTGGTAAAGAATTGAAGTATAAAAAAAATGATGAACTCGGAAAACTCAACGGCAAAGAAATTAAGATCGGGGAAATTAAGGAACTCATCGCCGAATATTATGATACAATAAAGGAAGGCGAAAAAGTGAGCATTGAGATCTTCCGTCCGAATAGAAAAAAAACAAAATACAAAACGCTCACCTTAGAAGCCATTGCCAGGAAAGTGAAAACCACTTATAAAAACAGAATTACCTTGATCGAAAACGCAAGCGAACAACAAAAAAAGACTCTCAGTGCCTGGCTGGGAACTTAGTTTCCCTTGTGTGATTAATCCGTTATATTTACATGATCCTAATAAAGAAAATGATGAAGAACTTACTTGCGTTGATGGCCCTTACTTTTTTTTCGTTCAGTCCTGTTTTCTCACAGGAGGCACTGATGCCCGGGCAACTCACCAGCTCGAATCCCAAAGCTAAAAAGATTTATGAAGAAGGGAAACGTTACTATAACGCGCATCAGGACAAACGTGCGGAGGAATGTTTGGTAAAGGCCCTGAAGGTGGATGAAAATTTTATGGAACCGCATGTGATTCTCGCTGTTTTATGTCAAGAACAAGACCGTTTACCCGAGGCAGTGGAGCATCTGAGAAAAGCCATTCAAATTGCTCCAAGATTATACGTTGAAAATTATTTTACTCTGGCCGATCTTGAATTTGAGCTTACCGATTTTGATAATGCAAAACTGCATTATACTCAGTTTTTGAAGTTTGACCGCATCAATCCCGATAGCAGAGAAGAAGCTGAATTTAAATTGAAATGTCTCGATTTTTCTGTTGCTGCCCGCAAGAATTCAAAAAACGTGATCTTCTCAAACATGGGAGGAGCTGTGAATTCGGCGCAGAACGAATATTTCCCTTCTATCACTGCCGATGAGCGCTACTTTTTATATACCCGTCGCTTGCCTTGTTCTGACTGCATGAGCGGGGGTCAGGAAGATTTGTTTATTGCGAAGGCCGATCAAAAGGGAGTGTGGTCAGAATCGCATGTGGTAGCAGAACTTGCCAGTAAGGGCAATGAAGGAGCACCTTCTATTTCGGCGGACGGTAATTATATGTTCATTACCATGTCGCAGGAAATGGGCGGGGGTTATATGGGCGGTTTAGCTCAGGGCTTTGGGAGTTGCGATATTTTTTACACCCAAAAGATCAATGGCCGGTGGGCAAAGCCTGTAAATTTAGGGACGCGAATCAATTCAGCCATGTGGGAAAGTCAGCCTAGTTTCAGCAGCGATGGCAAAACTCTTTATTTTGTAAGAGGTACACCACAGCGTAATGGCACAGTAAAAGGCATTGATATTTATTATTCGGTGGTGGGCGATGATGGGAAATTCTCGCAGGCCGAACGATTGTCGTCGGTCATCAACACCAAACGTGAAGAACAATCGGTATTTATTCACCCCGATAATCAAACTTTGTACTTTGCGAGTGACGGGCATGTGGGACTTGGAGGCTCCGATATCTTTATGTCGAAGAAAAATGCCGATGGCTCCTGGGCTGAACCGGTTAATTTGGGTTTTCCCATTAACTCTTCGAGAGATGAAAATAGTTTATTGGTATCACCCAGCGGAAAGCTCGCCTATTTTGCCTCCGATCGCGAAGGTGGAATGGGTGGCCTGGACTTGTATCAATTTGAAGTGCCTCAGGACATGAAGCCTGAAAAGATCACCTATGTGAAGGGAAAAGTTTACAATGCTACTTCTAAGCAGCCCCTCGAAGCCAGCTTTGAATTAATTGATTTGGAGACCCAAAAGTTAGTGACGCGCTCGTATTCACAGGCAAACGGTGAATTTTTGGTAACCTTAAATTCAAATAAAAATTACCTGGTAAATGTGAGTAAAGATGGTTTTTTATTTTACAGCGATAATTTTAGTTTAAAGGAAGTGGTTGCCGATTTTAATAAACCCTATCAACTTGATATTCCTTTACAACCAATTGCAATTGATGTAGCTGTTGAATTAAAGAACATATTCTTTGATGTGGATAAATGGGATCTGAAACCCGAAAGCAAAGTTGAATTGGAAAAATTAGTTTCGTTCCTTAACAAAAATCCCTCACTCAAGATTGAGCTTGGCGGACATACTGATAACACCGGCGATAAAAAAGCGAACTTGACCTTGTCGTCTAACCGTGCAAAAGCAGTGAACGATTATTTGGTTACAACAGGAAAAATTAAGGCCGAACGACTCACCTTTAAGGGCTACGGCGATACCAAACCAAAAGTACCAAACGATACTCCTGAAAATAAAGCGAAGAACCGCAGAACTGAGTTTAAAATAGTAGCGAAGTAGAATGCATTTTTATGGGTGATTCTTTTCCCCATTTAATTAATCGATTATCAAAACGTCTTTTTTTATTTCTTGGATCCTGTGTGTAGCCTTCGGCGGTACACATGTGACCTCAAGTAACTCTTATTCTAAAAATTAAAATTTAAAAATCAAAATAAATTTGGGGCTTGAATAATTATTTAGGGTCTTGCTAAATTATTTCCTAATTAGTCGAACCTCAAAAAGTCCTTTTTTTTCTTGGGCGCCCGAGCGGGCCAATCGGGCTCCGCTGCTTTCGCACATTCTCGCTCAAAAGTTCACCGAACTTTTGCCGTGGTTTTTTCGGCCGAAAAGGCCGAAAAGAACTGGCCAACGCACATGCTCGCTCCAAAGCCCACCGGGCTTTGGCCGTGTGTCCCTGGCGCGAAATCACCTTTTTGTAAAAATTTCAAATAGCTAGGATTTTTAATAATACACTTATAAATATCTGCCAGCTTTAGTTCCCATCATTTAACTTTCCTGCATTCTAAGTCCTTAGTGTTTTCGTTAATGATTCAATATTGATAAGGCTTTTGGAGTTTTTGAGGGTCCACTAATTATTCATTAAAATTTGTGCAGTATGAAGTTATAATGGGAGGATAGAATGAAAAAAGTATTTTAATTCTGATGGCCTCACATTCAAAATTCAATTTGTTTTCCAAATAGGACTTTAAAGTTGAATGAAGGCCTGATGCCGCGTGAAGGACGGCAAAAACCCGGTGGGTTTTTGAGCCAGCCTGTGTGCCGGCGAAATACTTGTTGCGCAAATGGCAATATGATGGCAACCAAGCAGCCTGACCCCTGAAGCAGAAAAACAAGGAATTTTTTCGGATAGTTTTTCGCTTCATTGGCGTGCTCACGAAGCGAATTTCTCCCGTTTTTTGACCGGCTTCTGCTTCATGAGGGGCACGCCCAAGAAATGAAAAAAATGTAATTTGAGGTTCGACTAATTATATGCAACCCGCTCCTAAGCATGAAAGAGTTTCTTCCATCTCGCAAAAACAAATAATTTAAACAGGAACTGGCCGTCGAAATTGCGGTCGACGTTTAATTTTTCGAGCGAGCCTTTTTTTATAAATTCAAAATTGGCAGAATTAATCTCTTCATTCATTTGTTGCCGCATGGCCTTCATCCATTGTTTCATAGGTGTTTCAAATCCTACTTTATCGTAACGGGCGTAAATAGTTTGAGGCAATTTGTCTTTTACGGCCTCGCGAAGCAAGAATTTTGAAATGCCATGTTTGATCTTTTTATTACCATTAAATGAAAACATCATCTCAATGAGGTCAATGTCATCGCTAAACGGGGTGCGGCTTTCAACACCATGCCACATACCGCAACGGTCTTCACATTTTAAAAACGCTTTCAACCGTGTTCGGGTAATATCGTCTGCCAATTGCAGATTTACATCGTTAAAATAGACGATCGGATTTTTTGGATCGCTTTTTTTCAGGAAGTCCTCCTGCATAAATTGAGAAAAACGATTTCTGTTGAGGTTGTACCGCTCCTTTGTTTTTTCCTTCACATAAAATAAATAGGGATTCGCGATGGTTTTTCGCGAGCTATTCATGTCACGCATGGCAGCGCCGTAATTTCCCAGCGAAAAAAGATTATTCCATTTGGCAAGGAAGTGATGGTGATAGCCTCCAAATAATTCGTCGGCTCCTTGTCCGTCGAGCACCACCTTAATGCCATGTTCTTTGGCCAGCGCCATTACTTTGTGCTGTGCGTAGGTGCTGGTCGACCAAATAGGCACATCCTGCGAATAGATAAGAGCGTCGGCTTCTTTTATGAAGCCACTCAAATTGGGTTCTACTTTAAAATGACGCGCATGAATCTGCTGTGTCACCTCATCGGCAAATCTTTCCTCATTTAATAATTGATCTCTAAACACCGAACTAAAACAGTAAATGGGATCTTTATTTTGAGCGGCCATCGTTACCGCCAGCGCGCTGCTGTCAATTCCTCCGCTCAAACAGGTGCCTACTTCCACATCACTTCTCAAACGCAACTTCACCGATTTCTCAAGTACAGTGCGGATTTTTTCTATCAGATCCTTTTCTGAAAGCGCCTCATTTTCATTAGAAAAACTATCTTCAATTTTGTAAAAACACGATACTTTAAATGAATGTGTACTGAGATCATAAATCAAATTATGTCCGGGAAATAACTCGCTTATACCTTCAAAAAAATTCTCAGGTTCATACTCCATAGCACCGTTCACCAGGTAATTTGCCAGAGAGGCAGCAGAGGCCTTGGCGCCTACCAAACCCGAATGAATAAATGCCTTTTGTTCGCTGGCAAATGCAAAAAAGGAGGGGCTTGAGAAATAATAGAATGGTTTCACGCCGAAACGGTCGCGCGACGCAAAGCACTGCGCTTTCTTCACATCGTAAATACAAAAGGCCCACATGCCGTTGAAGCGGTTCACGCAGGCGGGGCCCCATTCGCGGTAGGCGTGCAGAACTACTTCGGTATCGCTTTGAGAAATAAATTGATGTCCCAGTGCCTGCAATTCTGCTCTTAACTCAAGAAAATTATACACCTCGCCGTTATAGGTGATCCATAAGTCGCCGGTACTGTCGCACATGGGTTGATGTCCGGTTTCACTCAAATCGATGATGGCCAAACGTCGGTGGGCAAAAGCGAGAATGTCATCGCTGCTATTATGAGGCAATTCCTTTGTGGGAATGTAGGCCAAGTGTGTGTTTTGATAATTTGTTTTAAGGCTATTAAAGTAAGGGGTACAATTCGTTTTATTGGCGAGCATAAATCCCTCTCCATCGGGTCCACGATGTTGAATGGCCGAACTCATGGCTCCAATCTTTTCATGCAGAGAAAGGGCTCCCTGTTGTTTTAAAATTATCCCTGCAATACCACACATATACTTGAAGAGGTCATTCGACCCACATAAACACTTTTTCGTTATTTAGGTACTTATCCTGATTCTTATCAAACACGATTACCCAAAAATCGATGAAGGGGAGCACGCCGAACACACCTCCCAGGGTAGCGATATATACCACGGGCACAAAGGGAGCAGTGCCCATATAAATGCGGTGAAGCCCCACAATGCCGAAAGGAAATGGGAATGCCAAGATGGCGGCAGTAACTTTCCTGTTTTCGCTTCTTTTGATTCGGAACAAGTGAAGGAGGGGACTGGGGCGACTCCTCTGCGAAATAGCGACCTCATTCAATTCCGTCAGAACAGAAGCGCTGATGAGCAGATGTGCCGACCGCTCGTTGCATGCATCTTTGCCCGAAGTGCCTTTTGCCACATTAAAAGCACAGAATAGAAGCAACAGAGCCGTCAATTTGTTTGAAAACAGAGCAGGATCAAGGTATTTGAGGGCACTTGGCATCAGCATTCAAAAGTATTCATTTAGTAACAGAAACTCTAATAATAAGGAACAGAAAGCCTAATAAAATTAGCCGGAATACCCGCTCATTGATTTAGAATTTTTATCTTTGGCGCCGTTAAAATAAAGTAAATTGACACTCATAAAAAGTATATCAGGAATAAGGGGAACCATTGGCGGAACACCCGATAATGGTTTAACGCCGCTGGATGCGGTAAAATACGCGTCTGCCTACGGAACCTGGATCATTAAGAATTCGAAAGGCACTAAAAAATTAAGCGTGGTGATTGGCCGCGATGCCAGAATTAGCGGTCAAATGATCTCTCAACTGGTGAGCAGCACGTTAATTGGCATGGGCATTCATGTGATTGATCTTGAACTTAGCACCACGCCCACCGTTGAAATGGCAGTGACCGAGCTAAAAGCACAGGGCGGAATCATCTTAACGGCGAGTCACAATCCAAAACAATGGAACGCACTTAAATTACTTAATGAGCAAGGAGAATTTATTAGCGAAAAAGCCGGACAGGAAATATTGAGCATTGCTGCAGCAGGTAATTTTACCTATGCCGAAATAAATGATTTGGGAACGTATTCGGTGAACAAAGATTTTCTGAATACCCATATCGGTAAGATTCTTGCATTGCCTTATGTAGATATAAAAGCCATTCAAAAAGCGAATTTTTCGGTTGTGGTAGATGCCATCAATTCGAGTGGTAGTATTGCTGTTCCCGCACTTCTAAAAAAACTGGGAGTAAATGAGATCACTGTAATTCATGGTGAAGCAAATGGAAATTTTGCACATAATCCCGAGCCTTTGCCCGAACATTTATCAGACTTAAGCAAAGCAGTTCTTAAAGAAAAAGCTCATGTGGGCATTAGTGTTGACCCCGATGTGGATCGTTTGGCTTTTGTGTGCGAAGACGGGGAAATGTTTGGAGAAGAATACACTTTGGTTGCGGTGGCCGATTATGTTTTGAAAAGTAAAAAGAAGGGAAACACGGTAAGTAATTTATCAAGCACCAGAGCTTTGCGTGATGTAACGGAACTCAATGGGGGCAAATATTCTGCTTCGGCAGTAGGAGAGGTAAATGTGGTGACGATGATGAAAGAAACCAAAGCTGTAATTGGCGGTGAAGGAAACGGCGGTATTATTCTTCCTGAACTTCATTACGGACGTGATGCCCTGGTGGGAATCGCAATTTTTCTCACGCATCTTGCCAAATACGGAAAATCGGTATCCATGCTGAGAACTACATATCCCGAATATTATATTTCTAAAAATAAAATAGAATTAACGCCGCAGATCAATGTGGACGAGGTATTGGTGGCCATCAAAGAGAAATATAAAAAACAGCCTATCAACAGTATCGACGGGGTGAAGATTGAATTCGACAAAGAATGGGTGCATTTACGTAAGAGCAATACCGAACCCATTATTCGAATATACAGCGAAAGCCGATCCATGGCCACGGCCGATAATCTTGCCAAAAAAATTATTTCTGATATTAAAGAGATTATTCGGAAATAGGATTCATTTGGTTTTAATCGTTGGTTTAAACTATACGCTTTCAGGGCAAGTCTTTCTTTTTTATAGAAATTAAACACATAATCTCTGTGTTTTTTTCTCTGTGTGCTCTGTGCCCGCCCGACCGACAAGAGAGGAAGTTTACTCTGGTCGGGCGGGGTTTCTGCCTCTTTAACCCTGCCGGCTTAATTGAATATATTTGGTCGTTCAGGCGGGCACAAAGGTCGCAAAGGCATACACAAAGGGCACGCGGTCTCAGCATTTAATTTTTCTTTGTGTTTCTTTGTGTTTCTTTGTGTTGCCCTTTCTCTGTGTTTCTTTGTGGTTTCTGCCTCTCTAACCACTAAAGGCAGATCCCGAACTAATATTTTAATTAATTATATGGCGAGAAATTTTGACAGAATTTGTGAAAATCTCTTCTTTATGGCCACGGTATTGTGTCTGCTGCTGCTCTAATGTTAAAATTGAGGGTGGGCCATTTAAAATGATTTGGTTAACTTTACGGGTTAATAAATTACTTTAAAAACAAGCTTATTGTAACGTATGAAAGTTTATTTGGATAATGCCGCTACTACCAAACTCGATGAAGAGGTACTCAAAGCGATGTTGCCGCTTTTAACGGAGGACTTTGGTAATCCATCCTCCATTCACTCGTATGGACGTAAAACACGTTCTTTTATTGAGAATGCCCGAAAAACAGTGGCCAAATTATTGAATGTAACTCCCGCTGAGATCTTTTTTACTTCGGGAGGAACAGAGGCCGATAACATGGCCATCACGCAGTGTATTGCAGCGCACAACATCACCCACGTCATCACCAGTGAAATAGAGCACCATGCCGTTGAACAAACAGTAAAAGTGCTGGAACAGGCCGGCAAAATTAAAGTGAGTTGGCTCAAATTCGATAGAAATGGCAACATGGATCTGCAACACCTCGAAGAGTTATTGCAGAATAATCCCCGCAGTTTGGTTTCACTCATGCATGCCAATAACGAATTGGGCACCTTGCTTCCCATCAAAGCCGTTGGTGAATTGTGTGAGACGTACAACGCGTTTTTTCACAGCGATACCGTGCAAACCATGGGACATTACAAAATGGACCTTCGTGATCTGAAAGTACATTTTATCACCTGTGCGGCTCATAAATTTCATGGACCAAAAGGGGTGGGATTTTTGTACATAAATCATTTAAGTAAAATCACACCTTTTATACACGGCGGCGCTCAGGAAAGGAACATGCGCGGGGGAACAGAAAATATTTCGGGCATTGTGGGGTTGGCGAAAGCGCTTGAGATCTGCAACAGTCACATGGACGAGCACCAACAGTACATTAGGGGCATTAAGAACTACATGCGCGAACGCTTGCAAAGAGAAATCACGGACATTGAATTTAATGGCGAAACAGCCGATGAGACCTCTTTGTATACGGTATTGAATTGTCGCTTTCCTCATCATCCCGATGCGGAAATGTTACTTTTTAATTTAGACATACAAGGCATCGCAGCCAGTGGAGGCAGTGCCTGCAGTAGCGGCAGCAATCAGGGAAGTCATGTATTGCGCGGTCTGGGCATTGATATGGCCAAACCCTCGGTACGATTCAGTTTTAGCAAATACACTACCAAAGAAGAAATTGATTTTGTGGTATCGAAGCTGGTGGATATTTTTGCCCTGAAAGAAAAAGTAAAGCACTAAATACGATTTTAATTATATTTTTGTAAAAAATAAGATTATGTCAGACGTTAAAACAGTTTTGGACAATGCGAAAAATGCGATGGAAAAAGCCATTTCGCATCTCGAAATGGAACTTCAAAAAGTGAGAGCGGGTAAAGCAAACCCTATGATGCTTGAGAATGTGATGGTTGATTTTTATGGGAGCAGAGTGCCTATTAGCAATACCGCAAGTGTAAATACGCAAGATTCAAGAACCCTGGTGATACAGCCTTGGGACAAAACCATGCTCACACCCATTGAAAAAGCCATTCAGGCCGCCAATCTGGGATTAAACCCGCAAAACGATGGGGTAATTATTCGTATTATGATTCCGGCATTAACCGAAGAACGCCGTAAAGAATTGACCAAAACCGCAAAGAGTTTGGGTGAGGACGCAAAGGTGGGGATTCGGAATATTCGTAAAGAATCGATGGAGTTCATTAAGAAACTCCAAAAAGATGGTCTGCCTGCCGACGAAGCAAAAGACAGTGAGGCAAAAGTTCAAGTGTTAACCGATACCCATGTGGCAAAGGTGGATAAACACATTGAATTAAAGGAAAAAGAAATCATGACCGTGTAGTCTTTTACCTAAGACACTCAAAATTCAAAGGCAGCTGTAAGAATAATACGCTTTCCTTATCAGAAAAGCTTAGTGCTGTAAATGTTAACTACTTGACATCACAATGATTTCATGTTCATAGATCTATAATTTCCGATTTTCATATTCCCAAAAAATCAAGAAAAAATCTTTAGGTCCCTGAAACTGATGGGGTAGTGCATATATCAAATTCCATTTCTGCCTATTTCGTTTTTTAGTCTTGCATCCTGTTGTCCTGCATCCTGCTGTCTTGTTGTCTTGGCTCCGGCAGGACCAAAACTCAGCAGGGAAGAGCAAAGGATTGTGAAGATTAGTGTTGAGGAGTTTGAAACAAATAGTGTAAACGCATAGATTGGCGGACGCAAGCGAAAGCAAAGATCTGCGCGGTTGGGGGTGCTTCAAAACTTCAACAAAACGTCATTCAGAGCGCTTTGCACTATGAAACTGCAGCGCGATGAATCTCTTATAGAGCAATATTATGTTTGTTTATATTCAAATCGAAGTGACAGATTCTTCGGCCGCCTCCTTTATTTTTCTTTAAGCGGCCTCTGAATGACGGTGTAAATAAAATAGGGGTGGAGATATAGGTGGTATAGAACATTCCGTCTTGCTTCCTGCTGTCTTGCTGTCTTGTTGTCTTGGCTCCGGCAGGACCAAAACTCAGCAGGGAAGAGCAAA
>JAQSCW010000047.1:70911-81596 GCA_029945625.1 bacterium | reverse complement strand
GTGAGGGGTCAGTTTAGAGTGAAATGTAGGGGTCTGTTTGAGTGAAATTTCCACACTGACCCAGGTCCATTGATTACTTATTGTATTGTACTTCCAAAAATCATTAAGTTGATCAGCAATAGTTCCTGAAGCAGCATAGCCGTATCCTCCAAGAAGCCATAGATTCCCGTTGGAATCGACCCAAGAAAAGGAACTTTGTCTCGATCCCGGAACATTTGTAGCGCTGGAAACACCCTGCACACCATATGCACCAAGTTGATTAATAGAATTTGTCCCTTTCATCCAGGTCCATTGTCCGGAACTGATATTATATCTCCAGAGATCATTTAGGAGACCGATAGTGGCGGAAGCCCCGTAACCATAACCTGCTGACATCCATATGTTCCCGGAATTATCATTCCATATTGTTGCTTCTTGTCTTGAGCCCGGGCTGTTGGTGACAGCCGGGACACCAATACTGCCATAGGTTCCGGTTTGATTTATGATACCACTTCCACTGATCCAGGTCCATTCATTTGTTGAGACGTTATATTTCCACAGATCATTTAGATTGCCTAGCCCCCCAGAAACGCCATAGCCGTATCCTCCAAATAGCCACAGATCACCGGATGAACTTTTCCAGGTCATCGCACCTCGCCTGCTTCCCGGATTGTTGAAAGGAGAGGATACCCCAATTGTTCCATAATTACCATTTTGGTTCAAAAGTGAATAGCCATTCATCCAGGTCCACTCGCTTGTGGTTGGGTCATAACGCCATAATTCATTTGACTTACCGGTACCAAAACTAACCGCATAGGCTTCCCCACCAAACAACCAAAACTTTCCGGCATTATCTATCCAACTGGAGGCTATCCATCTGCCTCCCGGGTTATTACTCGCACTTGGTGTGCCCTGAAGACCATATGTTGCGTACTGATTTCCGACATTGCTGCCTTTCATCCAAGTCCATGTATTACCGGTGGGGTTATATTTCCACAGATCATTTCCTATTCCGTTGCAGCAAGTGTAACCTCCGAAAACCCAAAAATTTCCGAGAGCATCTTGCCAGGAGCTATATGCATTCCTACTGCCCGGGAAATTGGTAGGGCTAGTAACACCCAAGGTTCCATATACACCTGTGGTGCCTGCAGATGTAGCATTATTATAACCATTGACCCATGTCCAAACCTGCGCCCGGCTTGTAGAATAGGAGCAAATGAATAACAAAAGGGTCGCGAAGAACCTAAAAAAATGGTGCATATTTTGGGAAAATTGGATAGCTAAATATATGAAAATAATTTATTGAGGCAGCAGGAAATTTGAGGTTTTTCGACCAATGGTGCGGATTTATTGATTAAATCATTTCTCCACGTTTATACCGGAAGCACCCTGAACTATGCCATCCTTGAGAAAATAAAAAACAAAAAAGGATCAATATTCTACTCATGGGGATCTGCAATTATTGTTTGATCATTTTTTGGTGATGAAGAACCAAACCATTTTCTTTTATGTATACCTGATAAATGCTATTCGCGAAGTTTAACATGTTTATGGTAGAGACAAGCTCGGTGATTTTCTGTTTAAGTAAGAGGCGTCCGCTTACATCAAAAACTTCTATGAAAGTTGTTTCAGAAATGGAACTTAAAACAATATTAAATTCTCCGTAATTTGGGTTTGGAAAAACATGAAGTTCTTCATTTTGATTTTTTATCAAAAGCCCTGTGCAGGGGTCAACAGCTTGTAATATCACCGCGGTATTCTCACAGCCATTACCATCAGTTCCTGTTACGGTATAAATGGCAGTGCTGAAAGGAGTGATCGTGACACTTGCTCCACTTTGGCCTGTACTCCAAATAAAGGTAGTGGCACCTGCTGCACTTAATTCAGCTTCTTCTCCTGCGCAAACAATGGATGGGGAATTTGCTGCACTTATTATTGGCAGAGGATTAACTGTTGTACTGATGGTTGCAGTATTATGACAAGAGTTAATATCAAAACCAGTAACTGTATAGATGCCGGAGGCAGGAGGAACAAATGGAACATTATTTAGCACCCCGCCTGACCATGTATAGGTAAGTGCCCCAATGCCATATAAGATAAGAGGTTTTCCAAGGCAAAGAGTCTGGTTATTTGCACTGGCCCAAATACTTGGCAATGGGTTTACAGTTATTGTTTTACTTTGTTTAGTTGTGCAACCATTACTCGCTGATACCACAAGGGAATAGGAGGTGCTCAGGGTTGGACTAATAGTAATTTGATTATTAGTTGACCCCGTACTCCATGCATAACTTGTGCCGGAGCCACTTGCAGTTTGAGTTATTGTATCTCCAATACAAAGACTGCCGGCACCAATAATAGTGAGTGTTGGAACTACCAATACTGAAACGTTGGCAATGACAGTATTTGCAGACAAACATCCCTGAGAGCTTATTCCGGAAATTGAGTAAGATGAATTTGCTGCAGGACTTACAGTATTGCTTCCACCGGAGTAGCTATAAGAAGAAGCTCCCGAGGGAATAATTGTAAAGACTGAACCTGCACATATCGAACCACTGTTGACACTAACCGTTGGCAATGGGTATACAGCGATCAAGGTGCTAATAGAGTGTCTGCACCCAAAAGAATTTTGACCTGTAAGAGAATAACTGGTATTAGAACTTGGTGAGGCAATAATACTTGAGGAAACAACACTGGAGTTCCAAGTATAAGAAATGGCTCCGTTGGCATTAAGAGTGGTGGAAGAACCAAAACAAATGGAAGTTGATCCGGCAATTGAAACAGTTGGAGTAGGATTTACCAAGACGTTAGAAACAGCGGTATTGCTGGAAGGACAGCCAAGAGAACTTGTTCCGGTAACCGAGTAGGAACTTGTACTTGTTGGAGAAACCAAGGATAGGCCTCCTGAATAAGAATAAGAGAGTGCACCGGAAGGAATAATTGTGAATGTGCTGCCATAACAAACACTGCCGCTGTTTACGCTAATTGAAGGGTTTGGATTAGCGGTAAAAGTAACTGCAGTTCGTGAAGCACTTGGACTGCACAAATTTGCTTCAGCATAATAAGTATAAGAACCAGTGCTAACTGTTGGAGTAAGAAAATTTGTACCGCTGGCAATGCTTGAAGTAGAACTAAGAGAGCTGTACCAAGTTACCGGAGCAGCAGATGATACAGTGAGAGTAGTGGAGTTACCATTACAAATAGAAATATTACTTGGTGAGGAAATGCTTATCGGGACAGCAGGCACTGAACATATTTGATATCTCCAAACATCGTTAAAAACAGCTATTCCCCCCCAATAACTTGGGCCACCGCCACCGAACAGCCAAAGATCGCCGGCGCTATCTGTCCAGCCACGGCCTTGGCCTCTGGCTCCGGGAAAATTTGTGGGTGAAGGAACACCAAGAGTGCCGTAAACACCGAGTTGGAAAATAGCGCCACTTCCACCCATCCAGGTCCATTGATTACTGATTGTATTGTATTTCCAAAAATCATTCAGGTGGTTTGAGGGAGTCGAAGCGCCGAATCCATAACCTCCAAAAAGCCAAAAATTTCCATTAGAATCGACCCAAGAGGTGGGACCCTGTCTTGATCCCGGAGCATTGGTGCTGCTCGAAATGGCCAGCGTGCCATATGCTCCTAATTGATTAATAGAATTTGTCCCGTTCATCCAGGTCCATTGTCCGGAACTAATGTTATATCTCCAGAGATCATTTAGGTATCCCATTGAAGTTGCAGTCCCATACCCTTGACCACCAAACATCCAAATATTACCTAAGTTGTCATTCCAGACTGCGGCTTCTTGTCTTGCGCCTGGGCTGTTGGTGACAGAAGGTACGCCAATACTGCCGTAGGTTCCGGTTTGATTTATGTTACCACTTCCACTGATCCAGGTCCATTCATTTGTTGAGACGTTATATTTCCACAGATCATTTAGATAGCCTAGCCCCCCAGAAACGCCATAGCCATATCCTCCAAATAGCCACAGATCACCGGATGAATCTTTCCAGGTCATTCCACCTTGTCTACTCCCGGGGTTGTTGAATGGAGATGATACCCCAATTGTTCCATAATTTCCATTTTGGTTCAAAAGTGAATAGCCATTCATCCAGGTCCACTCACTTGTGGTTGGATTATAGCGCCATAACTCATTTGACTTTCCTGATCCAAAACTAACTGCATAGGCTTCCCCACCAAACACCCAAAACCTTCCTGCATTATCAATCCAACTGGAGGCTACATATCTGCCTCCCGGGTTATTACTCGCACTTGGTGTGCCCTGAAGCCCATATGTTGCGTACTGATTCCCGACAGTGCTGCCTTTCATCCAAGTCCATGTATTGCCAGTGGGGTTATATTTCCACAGATCATTTCCTATTCCGTTGCAGCAAGTTGAACCTCCTAAAACCCAAAGATTTCCAAGCGCGTCTTGCCATGAACTAAATCCACTCCTGCTACCCGGGAAATTTGTAGGGCTGGTAACACCCAAGGTTCCATAAACACCTGCAGTGCCTGTCGGTGAAGAAGAGGTATAATTATTGTAGCCGTTAATCCATGTCCAGACCTGCGCCCGGCTTGTAGAACAAGAGCAAATGAATAACAAAAGGGCCGCGAAGAACCTAAAAAAATGGTGCATATTTTGGGAAAATTGGATAGCTAAATATATGAAAATTATTTATTGAGGCAGCAGGAAATTTGCGGTTTTTCGACCAATGGTGCGGGTTTTAGTGATTAAATATTCATTTTAGTGTTATTAATGAGAGTTGTACTCACAATGATAATTTTACATTCTATTCCAATTCGCGAAGAACACAGTTTCATAACTGTCAAATATGTTGCCCGTGGAGAAAGAGAAAATGATTTGTGTCCTCTTTGGAAAGGCAAGAAGTCAATACTATAATTTCATACTATAACTGTTGTATTTCAGGTAGAATGCAATTAGTACTAAAGACGTATGTTCATTTAAAGTTTTTTAAGGGTAGTTGATTAAACATTTTACCGCAAATCTGTTACACTCCCCATCTTCTCATCCATAGAGTCATTGTCCAGACTCGCTAAATATACTTGTGTGATCTTCGGGTTTGAATGCTTTAATGCGTTTTGAACAAAATTAATGTCGCCGTTGGACTTCAGGATAGCGATAGAAGCGAAGGTATGCCTGGATATATGACTGCTTATTTTCTTTTCTATTTCTGCATCCTTGCCAATCTTGCCAAGGTATTTATTTACCAGAGCAGTTTTTCGACTCACTTCTTTTTTGTAAAGTTCATTTTCTTTTTCGTCCTTACTTTTTTTGAGGAGAGCAATCTTTTCATCAAGGAGTGGAATGATGAGTTTCGATCCCTTTTTTTGAATAGATCTAAAATAGTTTAAGATTTCTTTGATCTGTGGCGTTATCTGAAAAGAATTGAGAGCTCCTGTTTTAGTCATCTCGTATTCAATTCTCTCCTTCTTTACATTTTCCCATTTCAGACTTAGTACGTCTTCTATCCTCACACCTGCCATATTAAAAGCCAGTAAGAACGATTGCTGAACAGTCTTGATCAATGAATCTTCTTGATATTGCTGGGCCATAAATGCCCTTAGTTCTTCGACTGAGAGTTTTTCTTTTCTTGCGGCCCTTGCTTTTGGCATGGAATAAGCTCTGAAAATATAATCTCCAACTCCAAGCACCTGTTCTTTTATGGCCATATTAAAACATGAGCGTATTCGTTTTAAATTACTGTATACGGTAGAACTTTCAAGACCCTTCTTGAACAAGTAATTTTCGAAACCTTTCAAAATATGAATGTCAATCTGCCTAAAATCCAGTTCGCCCAGTTTTTCTTTCTCTGTGTACTTTTTCCAATTATTCAAAACTTGAACGTAACCTTTGCGCTGATTGTATTCCAGCATTTGCGAGATCTTTTGTTCGAAGAACTTAATGAGAGATATTGATTCTGTTTTTTTGTTGACTTTGTGAATTACTCCCTCCGGAGTAAGGACCTTATTTTGGGCTGACCCAACAAATACTTGATCGTTGTATTCTTCAATCAATGCCTTGAGATCAGAATTAAGAGATTTAGCATTGGGGTGATTTCGCACCCAGGCCAAATTATGATTTTTGCTTTTGAATTGACTCTTAGTAACAGCGATATTAGCTTTGATGCGTCGTTTTTTTTGCCCTTCAGCTATTCGGATATAGATTTCAAAAAGACCGTCACGGTTCTTTTTTGAGGAGAGTTCCAAGGCTGCTTTCATAGTGAAGTGTTTAGAAGATTTCTAACGCTAATTTACGAAAATCCACCCCTGCATCCACCTGTAGTAATGAAAAACGCCTGTAATCGCTTGATTGACAGCGGTTTAAAAGTTATTTACTGTAGCCCGTACGGGAATCGAACCCGTGTTTCATCCGTGAAAGGGACGTGTCCTAACCCCTAGACGAACGGGCCATTTTTAATAAATGGAGTGCAAAGCTACTATTAATTTTAATTGTATCAAAAAAAATATCAAAAAAATGAAAAATTGGCTAGGGGCGCGGCCTCCAGTCCTGCGAGCTTCTCAAGAAAAAACCTGTTTGGCGAGCCGCCATCCGCCCCCTCAATACAGGTCCCCTTCAAATGAAGGTCCGGCATTTTCAGTTACTTTAATCTTTACTACCCTCCCTTTTCCTTGTTTTAAGGACTGCCTTATTAATCCGTCGGCGTCGGGGTAAAAGGGACGACGTTTCGCAAAGCTTTTCAATTCTTCTGTTGTAGAAATATGATCCTGATTGTCGTAATACCCAAACCCTACATAATGGCCATTCTCCACCAATACCACCGAATTTTCGCCGGGACTGCGCCCTTTATCAAGGATCATAAAATCGGGTTGGGCATACGCGTGCTCCGTGAGGATCTTCTTTACTCTCTTATTATACACTTCCACATCTTCTTCCCCCGCACAAATTCCATTGCATTTTTTAATTTGATGATCAAAACAAATGGCCTCCTCGCCGGTTAATCCGCAATACCTCAAACACAAAGTATGTTCATCAATCCAGCTTTCCAAACGCTCCCGGGCCGCAGCATAGGTGGTAAACGACAAAAGGGCATGTTCACTCTCATCTGAAGGCAATAGCATAAAATTCAGAATCCCTCTCTCATCCTTAAAAATGTCGATGCAATGCGAAAACTCCGACCGCTTGCGCATGCGGTTATAACGGGGTAGGTGTTTTTTTATTTCTTCCGACTCCAATAACAGCGCTATAAGTTCACTCCCCGCCAACACAAAATCTACATTCATCAACTCGTTGAGCATCTTCTTGCTTTTTCTCAAATCTGTATTAAAATGACTCATGGCACGGTTGTACATATTCGTACTCTTACCTATATAGATGATCTCCTGATCTCTGTTCAAAAAATAATAGACGCCACATTCTTCAGGTACTTTATTTAATACATACTCCTTAATTTTATCTACCCGTCTTACCATGATCTCTTCCACACCCATATTTTTGTACTGAGGATGCTCCGATTTTAACAAGATCAATCTGTCCAATAATTGTGCAGTAGCGGTTGCATCACCTTCGGCCCGGTGCCGACCAAAGATTTCAATGCCCAGCGCCGCGCATAAATTTCCCAAACTGTATGACATTTTTCCCGGTATGAGTTTGCGACTCAATCGCACCGTGCATAAGGTCTCACGTTTGTATTTATACCCCAGTGAATTAAATTCTTCCTTTATAAAACTATAATCAAAACCCACATTATGAGCTACAAAAATGCAGTCCTCCGTCATTTGAAGAATTATGGGGGCGATCTCATGAAAACGCGGCGCATCGGCCACCATCTCGTTGGTAATGCCGGTGAGGTTCGAAAAAAACGGACTGATGTTGCAGTCGGGGTTTATAAGCGTGGTAAACGTTTCCGTTACAGTCAAGCCGTCGTGCTTAATAATACAGATCTCGGTAATGCGGCCTTTGCGAAATTCAAATTTCCCGCCACAAGTCTCAATATCTATAATGGCAAACATCTCTCACAAAAGTAGGGCATAACATCAACATTGAAAAAAAATACTATAAATGATAGCAATTTGGTACCGGATAGAATTGGAATGGCTCCTAACTCAAAACCAAAAATTATGTTAATGCCGATGTTTAATGGAACCTTGTCTGTATATTTATATAACCAAAACCTGTAGCCAAAAAAATTCCGTCTTCAGAAAAGTTCAGTTCACCTATCTTAAACCTAATTTTTATGAAAACTATTCCCGTAGAAGTTGTAAAAAAAATCAGTGATAGAGAATTTGATCAGTTCTATTTGAAGCCACAAAAGCCCGTAGTTTTAAAAGGACTTACCGACGAAACGTCTGCAGGAAAAAAATGGAACATCGATTATATAAACCACGTGTGCGGCGACGTAATGGTGGATGTGTATGACAATGCCAATCCAAACAGTGCCAGCGCGTTTACTACGCCCGACCTTAAAATGAAATTCGGTGATTACGTAAACACCCTTCTGCGCGATGAGCCCAGTACCCTGCGTATGTTCCTCTTTAATATGTTTGCCGTACGACCGGCCCTGCGAAAAGATTTTCCCTGTCCCTCCATTATAAAGGGAATTATGGGAAGAGCAGGATTTATGTTTTTTGGTGCCAAAGGTGTGAACGTGCGCATTCATCAGGACATGGACATGTCGAATGTAATACTTACGCAATTCTATGGGAGAAAAAAGGTAGTGCTGGTTAGTCCCAATTATTCGCGCTTACTTTATAAATTACCCTATAACACACATTCATTAGTTGACCTCGATCATCCCGATTACGAAAAATATCCCGGCCTGCGCCATGTGCCCACCATGGAGTGTATTCTCGAACCGGGCGATTCGCTTTTTATTCCAAGTGGCTATTGGCATTACATCACGTATCTCGAAAGCGGTTTTTCGGTGAGTTACCGTAAAATTGCGCAAACTCTCGACTTTCAACTTTTGGGATTTCTGAGTCTCTGCATCTACATGCCTTTTGATAAGATGATGAATAAACTTCTTGGCAAAATATGGTTGCATACAAAAGAGGATCTGGCGGTTCGACGTGCGAACAGAGATCTGCATAAAATGCGCCAACATCGTCGGCAGCTCGATCTTAGGGACCTTCTTCCACATTAATAAAAGGCCTCCTTGCAATTAGATTTTTTTTATTAGGGCGTGCCCCCTGAAGCGAAAAACTTACTAAAAAAAATTCATTGTTTTTCTGCTTCAGGGGTCGGGCCCTCGCTGCAATCTTTTTGCCCTCCTCATTAGCCGAAAGCAAAAAGGATTTCCACTTGGGTCCCTCACGCAACATCTCCAAATTTTAGGCCACTCCTCCATTTCCCTCTGTGTAACATTGCGTAAACCCTCAGGCCTGTGGTTAAAAATATGAAAAAACAAAAATACTACAATTCATAGCAAGCAATTGCTATCAATCCAAACTACCTTAGTAAGATCATGCAAACTGAAACACTTACCGAGCCCTATATGAAAGGCCGTGGCGCGCAGCTCAACAGCCATAATCGATTTTTAAGTCAGACCTATGTCACCGAACACATTGAAGGTTTGGATGAACAGTTATTAAAACCGGAGCGCACCGAGATCATTTACACCTATCCGAAATCCATTGTCAACAAAGTGGAAAGTGAAGATTTGGGTTTTGCTTATTCCATTAATCCTTATCAAGGCTGTGAACACGGTTGCATTTATTGTTATGCTCGTAATACGCATGAATACTGGGGCTATAGCGCCGGTCTCGATTTTGAACGAAAAATTCTCGTAAAAAAGAATATTATTGAAGTGCTTGAAAAAACCCTTTCAAAAAAAAGCTGGAAGCCGCTGCCGCTTATGTTGTCGGGCAATACCGACTGTTACCAGCCCATAGAACAGGATCTGGAATTGACACGAAAGATTCTTCAAACCTGTTTAAAATACAAACATCCTGTTTCCATCATTACCAAAAATGCCTTGGTGAAGCGTGACCTTGATATTCTTGCCCGTTTGGCCGAGCACAACCTGGTAAATGTTACGATCTCCATCACCGGCGTGGATGAAAAAATGAGAATGGTTTTGGAACCCCGCACATCTACGTATGCAAGTCGTTTTGCAGCCATCGCCAAATTATCCTCTTATGGAATTCCTTGTGGGGTAATGGTGGCGCCCATTATTCCGGGTATTAATAATTTTGATATTCCCGCCGTGCTGGAGCAGGCAGGAAAAGCAGGTGCTACTTATGCGGGCATGAGTATTGTGCGATTGAACGGGGCAGTAGGCGAATTATTTAAGGATTGGTTATTTAAAAATTTGCCCGATAGGGCAGAGAAGGTATGGTCACAAATCTGCGATTGTCACGGCGGCAATGTCAACGACAGTCGTTTTGGAGTGCGTTTGCGGGGCGAAGGCAAAATTGCGGAGTCGATCACCCAGTTATTTGAGGTCTCAAAAAGTCGTTTCATCAAGTCGCGTGCTGTTGAACTGAATTGCAGCGATTTTAATTACAAAGCAAACGACATTCAGTTGTGTATGTTTTAAAGGGATTCGGGGGCTTCGATGAACTCAGCCCCCGGGAATGCCGGTGCCTGAGGCGTCGCACTGAGCCCTGCACTGAGCCCTGCACTGAGCCCTGCACTGAGCCCTGCACTGAACCCTGCACTGAACCCTGCACTGAACCCTGCACTGAGCTTGTCGAAGTGTTGTCGAAGTGTTATCGAAGGATGGTGCCTG
>JAQSCW010000047.1:0-70811 GCA_029945625.1 bacterium | reverse complement strand
CCCGGGAATGCCGGTGCCTGAGTTTATCGAAGGCACAATGGATGCAAATAATTCATCAGGGGCTTCGATGAACTCAACCCCCGGGAATGCCGGTGCCTGAGGCGACGCACTGAGCCCTGCACTGAGCCCTGCACTGAGCCCTGCACTGAGCTTGTCGAAGTGTTGTCGAAGTGTTGTCGAAGTGTTGTCGAAGGATGGTGCCTGAGGCGTCGCACTGAGCTTCGTCGAAGTGTTATCGAAGGCACAATCCAAATAACCAAAATGAAAGGATTCACATATATATTACTTTGTAACGACGCTAGCTACTACACAGGCAGCACAAAAGATCTGCATCTTCGGTTAAAACAACATCATGCCGGAAAAGGCGCAAACCATACAAAAAAGAGGCTGCCTGTGCAGCTAGTCTATTACGAAGAATTTCAACGAATTGATGAAGCATTTTACCGGGAAAAACAAATTCAGGGATGGAGTAGGGCGAAGAAGGAGGCTTTGATTAAAAGTGATATTAACCTGTTAATGGAATTATCAAATGAAAAAAACAGGAAGAAAAAATTCTAATTTATTTTTTATAGAAGCCTGAATTGATCGAAGGCACAATGGATACTACTAATTCATCGGGGGCTTCGATGAACTCAGCCCCCGGGAAGGCTGGTACCTGAGTTTATCGAAAGCACAATGGATGCAAATAATTCATCAGGGGCTTCGATGAACTCAGCCCCCGTGAATACCGGTGCCTGAGGCGACGCACTGAGCCCTGCACTGAGCTTGTCGAAGTGTTGTCGAAGTGTTATCGAAGGATGGTGCCTGAGTTTATCGAAGGATGGTGCCTGAGTTTATCGAAGGCACAATGGATGCAAATAATTCACCGGGGGCTTCGATGAACTCAACCCCCGGGAATGCCGGTGCCTGAGTTTACCGAAGGATGGTGCCTGAGTTTACCGAAGGCACAATGGATGCAAATAATTCATCGGGGGCTTCGATGAACTCAACCCCCGGGAATGCCGGTGCCTGAGTTTATCGAAAGCACAATGGATGCAAATAATTCATCAGGGGCTTCGATGAACTCAGCCCCCGTGAATACCGGTGCCTGAGGCGACGCACTGAGCCCTGCACTGAGCTTGTCGAAGTGTTGTCGAAGTGTTATCGAAGGATGGTGCCTGAGTTTATCGAAGGATGGTGCCTGAGTTTATCGAAGGCACAATGGATGCAAATAATTCACCGGGGGCTTCGATGAACTCAACCCCCGGGAATGCCGGTGCCTGAGTTTATCGAAGGCACAATGGATGCAAATAATTCACCGGGGGCTTCGATGAACTCAGCCCCCGTGAATACCGGTGCCTGAGTTTATCGAAGGCACAATGGATGCAAATAATTCATCGGGGGCTTCGATGAACTCATCCCCCACGTTCTCTAGATCTAATTTCAAAAATCCGGAATTTATCCCAATCTTTGAGTATACTATTGATCACTCTATGTCACTCAACATCTACGGAAAATTACCCTCTGGCCTACGTCAAAAGCGCATTCAATCATCTTCAAATTACAGAGATGGCTCTTTTCAGAATCAGAGCAAAACCAATGCCATGGCCGAAGACGCCAGCATTTTGAAGACGCTCAAAGAGTATATGAATAAACCTAAGAATGTTATTCCTTCGGGTGTATTGCCCACCATTAAAAGCGACCTACATCAACTTGACGGAGAACATCCAAGTCTTGTTTGGTTTGGACATTCTTCTTATCTTCTTAAACTCGCAGACAAACATATTCTCGTGGATCCGGTATTCAGCGGCAACGCGGCCCCTCTCAGTTTTATGATCAAGGCGTTTAAAGGTGCCGATATTTATACGCTAAAAGATCTTCCGCAAATTGAGATCCTCTTAATAACGCACGATCATTACGATCACCTCGATCACCGTTTGATGTTGCAATTAAAAGGAAAAGTGAAACAGATTGTCTGCTCTCTTGGTGTGGGTTCTCACCTTGAGCACTGGGGCTTTAATCCGAAAATTATCCACGAATTAGATTGGTGGGAACAAATAGAACTGGAGAACCTTAGTTTTACTGCAACCCCGGCCCGCCACTTTTCGGGCAGAGGAATTAAACGTGGACAAACCTTATGGTCTTCATTTGTAGTGCAATCGGCCGAGCACAAGTTTTACCTGGGAGGTGATTCGGGTTACGATCATCATTTTAAAACTATAGGTCAAAAATTCGGAGGTTTCGATTTGGCTATTTTAGAATCGGGACAGTACAATACCTCATGGCCGCATATTCACATGATGCCCGAAGAAACAGTTTTGGCCGGCACGGAGTTGAACGCAAAAATGATCTTGCCGGTACATTGGGGAAAATTTGCTCTCGGCATGCATGCCTGGAATGAGCCACCGGAAAGGGTAGTGGCCAAGGCAGTTGAATTGGGAATAGATGTGGCAAGTCCAATGATAGGGGAGGTGTATCGAATAGGAAGCGAACATCCTAATAAGAGATGGTGGCGGATTTGATGAATTGTTTTACCGGTACCTGATTTGAGAAACCGAAAGTTTAAAGAAACAAAATAGAAAAAACCAAAAACACCATGGAGTCAATTTCGCCAAACATGTTCGTAAATGACATCAGCAAAACAGTAGACTATTATAAACAGTTAGGGTTCGAAATAAGAGCCAGAGTCCCTGATGAAGGGGATTTTGTATGGGTTATGTTGACTTGCGGGAAGGTGACAGTGATGTTCCAGACTTTCGATAGTTTGCAAGCGGAGTTGCCGGCTGTAAAAAGGGTAGATGGAGGTTCCCTTTTATTATACATTCAATCAAAGGAGATCCGAAAATTTTATGAACAAATAAAAGATAAAGTTAACGTCATTAAAGGTTTGGAAAAAACATTTTATGGGGCTACAGAATTTTCAATTCTCGACATCAATAATTATGTTCTCACCTTTGCAGAACATGAATAGGAAAATAATAGCAGAAGTTCCGCAACTTTTTTTCAGTTTAAATCTCAATTACATGTGTATATTTATGAGTGTATAGGCAAGACAATTTTACCTAAACCTAAAAAACGAATAATGGCAAAAGCCTTTTTGACCTACAGAAAGTTTCAGAATTCCGATCAGGCCTCAGAATTGGTGGAACTCTTGAATCAAAATGGAATTCCCTTTGAGATTGAGGATAGTTCGGGAAGTGTTTCTGATTTTATAATCGGTCAGGATGTGCATGCGAACTTTGCCGTAAAAATTGATCCCGACCATTTTTTGAAAGTGGATGAACTCTCTGATGCCCTTGCAGCGTCTCTTATAGACACTATTGGTAAAGATCACTATTTATACGAATTTGAGAACGACGAATTAATTGAAGTACTTTCTGAACCTGATAAATGGTGCGAAGTAGATAAACAATTGGCTAAGAAGATCTTGGTCGGCAGGGGAATTACCGTGAGCAAAGAACTGGAAGAGGCACTTCATAAAAAAAGGTTGAAAGACCTCTCGGCTGAAGTAGAAGGGAGCTCAGTGTGGACCACCCTCGGATATATTTCGGCATTTTTGGGTGGACTACTTGGCATCGCCATTGGCCTCAACCTTTGGATCTCGAAACGCACCTTGCCAAATGGCACAAAGACCTATGTATATACTGAAAGGGACCGAAAACATGGTCAGGTTATTACCATTCTTGGAATAGTGATGCTTTGCTTTGGAATTTATTTTCAAATCAGGTTTAACTTTTTCTGACAGAAATTTATATGCCCGATAAAATAGAGCCATGAAACGCATTGCTTCACTGCAACCACTCAGTCGCCATCATCACCACGCACTGGTGCTTTGTTGGAAAATAAAAAAGGCCTTCTATACAGGAGTTGAGGTATCGAGAATCAAACGCTATACTGATTGGTTCTATCATGAGCACTTGGTACCTCACTTTGACTCAGAGGAGCGATCTGTTTTTCCGGTATTGGGGAACGAACATCCCTTAATACAACAAGCTTTGGCGGAGCATGTTCAAATCTCAAACTTGTTTTGTGATACTACCGATCCCAAAAACTCACTGCAGCAAGTGGCCATCGACCTCGAAAAACATATTCGTTTTGAAGAGAGAGTCTTGTTCAATCATATTCAAGATGTGGCCACTCCCGAACAGTTAGTAGAAATTGAACGCTGCAGTTCAGATGAGTTTTTTGTAGATGATTTTAGCGATGTATTTTGGAAATGAAAAAGAAGATTATTGTTATAGGAGGCGGATTTGCAGGCATTGAGCTCGTAAAAATTTTGGATGAGGAGCTTTTTGACGTACTGCTTATTGACAAGATCAATCACCATCAATTCCAACCATTATTTTACCAGGTTGCCACGTCGCAAATAGAACCTTCAAGTATTTCCTTTCCCTTGCGTAATATTTTTAATTATAAAAAAAATGTGCAGATACGTTTGGCTGAAGTTCAAGGCTTAAATTCTTCGGCGAACACGATCAAGACTTCTCAAGGAGAATTTAGCTATGATTATTTAGTGCTTGCCATGGGCTGCAGAACCAATTTTTTTGGCAATGAGGAGATTGCGAAATATGCTTTCACGTTAAAAAGCACGTACGATGCTATTACGATTAGAAATCACATCTTACAAACTTTTGAAAATATTATTTCGTCAACTGAAAAGGAGAAGGAAGGTCTCTTCAATCTGGTGATTGTTGGTGCGGGCGCCACGGGTGTGGAATTGGCAGGCGCCTTTGCCGAAATAAAAAAAAACATTTTACCCAAAGATTATCCGGGAATCGATTTTTCTAAATTCAGGATTATGCTGCTGGAAGGAAGCAAAGACACACTGGGAAATATGAGTATAAATGCAAGGGCCGCTTCTAAAAAGTACCTTCAACAAATGGGGGTGACAGTGTTAACTGAAACTTTTGTGAAACACTATGATGGCGAGAACTTGGAATTGGGTAGTGGAGAACGCATCAACACCAAAACGGTGATATGGGCCGCAGGAGTCACTGCCAATACTCTAGTAGGTTTGCCTCCCGAAAGTGTTGCGCCTGCGAACAGAATAAAAGTTGACCGAACAAGTAAGGTCAAGGGTACAGAAAATATCTTTGCACTGGGTGACGTAGCTTTTATGGAAACTCCTAAATACCCTCGAGGTCACCCTCAGGTGGCGAATGTTGCCATTCATCAGGCAAAAAATTTAGGAAAAAACTTCAAACAAATGCATCTTGGGAAGTCCCTGAAGGAATTTGAATACAAAGATCTGGGCTCAATGGCCACCATAGGAAGAAATAAGGCGGTGGTGGATCTTCCCTTTATGAAATTTAAAGGGTATTTCGCCTGGTTAATCTGGATGTTCCTGCATTTGATGCTTATCTTGGGGGTACGAAACAAACTGATCATTTTTATTAATTGGGCCTGGGCATACGTGACAAAAGATACGTCCTTACGATTGATTTTGACAATGACTAAAAAAAATGCCGGATGAAGGATGGAGAATTGGATTGCTCCTTGCGATGGCGTATTTTTAGTTTGAATGGCCCGCTTCCGTTCAGAAACTTCAACGGATTTCCAATAAAAAAAAAGGGAGGACAATTAAAAATGAAATTATTTTCTTATATTTGAATAGACCTCGAATTAAATTTAATAGTGACCCTATCGTTTATCCTATTTACTTCGTACTATTATAAAGAAGCACGTTTATGACCATTTACCCAACACAGCAACTTGTGATGACAAGGAATCAGACATCACTGATTTTATTCCTAATTTTATTCGTTGTAACAGTACACACTTTAAAGGCTCAGCTTCCCAATGCCTCGCTTTATAATACTGCTACCAATGCTTCCGGCACAGGAACGCTGTCTTACCTTTCGAATGACCTCAATTGGATGGCCTCCAAAACCGGCAGTGTAGGTCCTTATTCTCCTTGCAAAGTGCTAGGTCAACAGTCTATTTGGTCTCCCTCTCCTTTTGTAAATGCCAGTTGGATCTCCTACAATCATACTTGTACAGCTGTTCCGGGCGAACACATTTGCGACACCACGCACATTGATGAGTATTACCGCTTGATATTAAATTTGCCTTCGCAGATTTGCGGAATGGCAATTACCACGCCCAGCACGTATTGTTTAGATCTGGATTTTCTCGCTGATAACTGTGTTACCAATATTTTTGTAAACGGCATGCAAAGTTATTCCATTGCAATACCCTCGCCTTACTCGTACAATGGATTTGATATGGTAAATAAAACGGCTGTTTCCTTGTGCGATAACTGGACTGCCGGCACTAACACGCTCATTGTACATATTAAGTCGGGGGCATTGGTTCCCGGTGATTTGGTTGGCTTTCTGGCGCAAGCCAATCAAACGTTAAACCCCGGCGTAGGAAAGGGAATACTCACTACAGGCTATACCAAAACTGAAGCCTGTTCATGGACCGCCCCCGGTTCTGCAACCATTGCAACGCCGGCATGGGGCACCGCGCCTTACAGTTATTCATGGACACCCACGGGTGGCACTGCCAATATCTCGGGACCATTGCTTCCCGGCAATTATACGTGCACCGTTAAAACGCCTTCCAGCGGAACCTGTTATTACAAAGTGGCAATCAATGGACCTGCCAGTCCGACTATTGCCGTGAAAAAAAATTGGATCTGTAAGGATGAACCCTGCGTTCTGATAGCTTCGGGAGGACCAACTTACACATGGAGTACCCTTCAACAAGGCGATACAATTACGGTGCCGAATATACCGTTAGGAACAAATCATTTTACAGTTACTTCGTCGTATTCCAGTCCCTGTCCGGGTTTGCGAACCGCTACATGCAGCGTCATCGTTTCTAGTTGTTATGGGATCAAGGAACTTAAGGAAACATCAGATTTTGATTGGCACGTTTTTCCAAATCCGGGGAACACGCACATTTTCATAACTACAAGTTCCTTGACGTACCTGAGTCTCACAGACCAAAACGGCGGGGAGGTACTCAGAATACGACTAGATGGAGCTAAACAGTATGAAGAAGATCTGTCTTTGCTTCCTGAAGGCCTGTATATAGCGCATCTGCAATCGGCCCGGGGCATGGCATCGAAGAAAATCGTAATTCAGAAGTAGCTGTTTGCTGTTACGAGCTGAGTAAAAATAGACCACTGAATGAAGCGAGATAATTACTATTGTCCAAAAAATTAGTCGTATGCGAAAACTGAATGCATTTTTATTTATTTCCCTCAACGGCATGTATAAAGGAGCGAACGAAGATACCTCTTGGCACGGGCACGGTGAAGAAGAAGGAACGTATTCAGAGCAGCAGCTCGCCAAAAACAACATTCTATTGTTTGGCCGAACTACCTATGAGATGATGTATGATTTTTGGCCGGGGGCTTTGGCAGCAGGATTGTTTCCTGAAGTAGGCGAAAAAATAAACAAGGCTGAAAAAATCGTTTTTTCCACTACCCTGAAAAATGCCGCCTGGCAAAACACAAGGGTAATGAATGGCGATATTGTAAAACAAATTGCCGCGCTTAAAAAAACGGAGGGCAAGGATCTGACAATTTTGGGGAGTGGGAGCATTCTGTCACTGTTTTCAGAAGCAGGATTGCTTGATGAACTGGAGATGATGATAGACCCTGTTGTATTGGCCAAAGGAACCCCTCTTTTTACCGGTATCACCAAAGATCTGCGGTTGAAGTTAATGGATTCACGAATTTTCAAAAAGAGTGGTGTAATATTGTTGAAGTATAAGAATGCTGGGCAATAGGAAAATTTTGAGACGAAGTTGAAGGAATTCAATTTCAATATAGCAAGATCTAAAAGAATCCTACGCTGATCTGAATCAAACAGACCTTATAGATAGGAAAAGAAAAGTGATCCTGTATGTTGCCTTGATAAAAGATTGCTAAATCTCCATCTTACATTCTCTCCGGAACTTTAATACCCAATAGATCCATACAATTTGAAAGCATTTGTGCGCAAGCTTTTGAAACTTGCAAACGAAAATTACGGATCGCTTGGTTTTCTTCCTTCAAAATAGAATATTCGTGATAAAAACGATTATACAATTTCGTAAGTTCATACACGTAGTTTGCAATCAGCGCAGGACTGTGGGTTTTTCCCGCTTCTTCAAGTACCCCTGCAAAATCATACAAAGAGATTACCATTTCCTTTTCAACGGGAGTGATGGTAGTTAGGCTATCAGTGTTAGCGCCGGTTCCCATGCCCAATGTTTCCGCTTTTCGTAATACCGATTTAATGCGCGCATGTGTGTACTGAATAAATGGTCCGGTATGTCCGTTAAAGTCGATGCTTTCTTTGGGATCAAACATCATTTTCTTTTTTGGATCTACTTTTAGAATAAAATATTTTAAAGCACCCAGACTCACCATTCGGTACAGCTCAATTAATTCTTCTTCCGAAAATCCTTCTACCTTGCCTAATTCTTTGGTGGTAGCCTCAGCAGTATCAAACATTTCCTGCAAAAGTTCATCCGCATCCACCACGGTGCCTTCACGACTTTTCATTTTCCCCTCAGGCAATTCAACCATGCCATAACTTAAATGCGAACATTCTTTGGCCCAGGCATAACCTAGTTTTTCGAGGATCTTAAACAAAACTTTAAAATGGTAATCCTGTTCGTTTCCCACCGTATAAATTAATTCCTGCAAATCGGGGAATTCTTTAAACCGTTCAATGGCAGTTCCAAGATCCTGAGTGATGTATACACTGGTACCGTCGGCACGCAGAACAATCTTTTCATCGAGTCCTTCTTGACTAAGGTCGATGGCCACGCTGCCATTTTCTTTTTTATAAAAGACCCCTTTTTCCAGACCTTGCTGTACTGCTTCTTTTCCCAGAATATACGTATCGCTTTCGTAATACAATTTATCAAAATCAACTCCAAGATTCTTGTAGGTTACATCAAAACCCGCGTACACCCATGAGTTCATGGTCTTCCACAAATTTTTAACCTCAGCATTTCCTGCTTCCCATTGTCGCAACATTTCCTGAGCTTCATGCATCAAGGGCGCGTTTTTCTCTGCTTCATCTTTGGTTTCACCTTTCGCAACAAGTTCTGCCACTTGTTTTTTATAGGCTTTATCAAATTCAACGTAATATTTTCCAACCAGGTGATCGCCCTTCATGCCGGTGCTTTCAGGAGTTTCTCCCTTCCCAAATTTTTGCCAGGCCAACATACTTTTACAAATATGGATACCGCGGTCGTTAATGATATTTGTCTTAATCACCTTATGGCCGTTTGCCTTCAGAATCTGCGCCACCGAATAACCCAAAAGGTTATTACGAACATGGCCCAAATGCAAGGGCTTATTGGTATTAGGTGAAGAATATTCCAGCATGATGGTTTTGCCGGAGCTGGAAGCAAGTTTATGACCAAGAGCGGTATTTGTTTTTACTGTGTTAAAATAGTTGAGCCAAAAGGCATCGTTCAAGGATATATTAAGAAATCCTTTTACCACATTGTAATTGGAAATACTGGTATTGTTTTTTAGGAGCCATTCGCCAAGTTCTTTTCCCACTAGTTCAGGAGCTTTTTTTGTATCCTTTGTAAAAGGAAATGTCACCAGGGTAAAATCGCCTTCAAATTCCTTGCGCGTTTTTTGAAAGGTAATGTTTTTAGAAGTGAGCCCATAGAGCTCTGTTAATGCAGTTTGGACAAGATCGAATAGAAGTTTTTCAGCGAGAATCATGTGGCAAAATTAAGAATATTACGCTCTTGACACAGGAGAATCACTAAAATTTGAGAGCATATCGTAACCTAAAGCAATTAAGCACCTGTAACCACTGCTGCCCTCCAACGCAGATATTCACAGTACTTGTTTGATAAGTACGCCTTGCCATTTGAACTCTCAATCACTAACTTTGATTCTCAAGGCTTTAAAAGATGAAATCTTCAGGTGGATGGGTTCTATTGCTCCTTTGTTTTCTCTTAAGGGAAGGCGCTTCCCAATCTGCGGTTTGTGCATATAAATATCGTAAACGAATTACCTTTGATCCCACAAAAGTTAGCGGCCCCTCCGATCTTGCAAATTTTCCTGCACTCGTCAACATCACTTCCGACAATGATTTGAGAGTAGTGGCTAGTAGCGGCCACGTGGAAAGCGCCAGTGGTTTTGATATTATTTTTACATCCGATGATGGGGTGACCAAACTCGACCATCAATTAGAGAAATACACCTCTACCACCGGCGAGTTAGTGGCTTGGGTGCGGATTCCAACACTGTCCACCAGCCTCAATACGTATATTTATATGTACTATGGCAATACCGCCATTGTGGCCGACCAGTCCCTTAATACCACATGGAATTCTGCCTACAAAGGCGTCTGGCATCTAACTAATAACGTTTTGACCGACGGAACGGCGAATGGTAACAATGGTGTGAACAATGGATCCACCAATATGGCCGCGGCTCAAATTGGGGGAGGGAGGACATTTGCGGGTACAGGCACTAATTATTTGCAACTTCCTTTAAGCGGAGCTTCGGGTGGAAGCGGTAGTGGCACCGTGGCTTTTTGGGGCCGACTGACCACGCTGGCAGCCTCCAAATATTTTTTTGGGGAAAGTACTACTCAAACAGGAGCCTATGCCAACCGCGTTCAGATCTATACAAATGATGCTGCCGGTAGTCTGTATATTGGTTTAGGTGGGACACATAATCTGATGAATAATGTGCAAACTCTTGCAGCCAATACATGGTACCACATAGCTCTTATGTGGGCAACTACGGGAGCAGGCGTTGGTAATTATTCGGTTTTTGTGAGCGGCGTGCAGAAGGGTACCGGAACTTACTCCGCTTTTACAGCCATCCACACCTTTGGAGATATGGGCAATGACGGAAATGCAGGCCAGCGAACTGAGGAAATGACCGGGAACATGGATGAGGTGCATGTAACAAATACAGCACTTTCGTCTGACTGGATCATTACCGAATACAATAACCAGAATTCACCGGCTACTTTTTATTCTGTTTCTGCTGAACCAAAAGTTTGGAACGGTGGCAGCAGTACCAATTATAATACCGCGGCCAATTGGTTAAACGGATCGTCCCCCGCATCAGGTAATGATGTGATCATTAATAACGGAACCAATCAACCAAGTCTGCAGGCTAATGAACAGGTGAACAGTATTTTTATTAGAACTGGCGCTGTTCTATCTCTCGGTGCCAATAATCTATCAGTATTATCGGATATTAGCAATTGCGGTACAATTACCGGGGGCACGGGAATGGTCACTCTTAATAGCGGTGCCGCTAATTTTCAAGAACAAAATCTCTCCGGCTCGGGAACCTATAACTTGAATAACTTAACAGTCAATAATGTATTTGCAACTACGCCCATAGTGGTTCTGAATAAAGATGTGAATGTAGCAGGCGCTCTGGTGCTCACTTCAGGAATTGTGTATACCAGTGCCACCAATATCCTGGCGCTAGGAACCGGTGCTACTTCCACAAGTGGATCTTCGAGCAGTTTTGTGAGCGGACCCTTGTCTAAAGCAGGTTCTACTGATTTTGTGTTCCCAATTGGTAATGGTACCAAGTGGAGAAGAGCCAAAGTATCTAACTTAACGGCTTCGGCGACTTTTAGAGGAGAGTATTTTAGCAGCGTATACAGCAATACTACGTCGATCAATTTACCCATTCAAACGGTGAGTAAAGTGGAGTATTGGCAAGTGGACCAAATTGCGGGAACGGCCAACGCCAATCTGTCTCTGTATTGGGAAGACGCAGGGGCAAGCGGAATAAATAATTGCAGCGATCTCACTATCGCGCGATGGAATGGGGCTTCTTGGGATGAACGCCCGGCTACCACTGTAGGAGGATCAAGTTGTTCAGGAGCTGGAACCGGAGTAATTACTACAAATGCCGCCTTAACGGCTTTTAGTCCTTTTACCTTTGCCGGAAAATTGGGGGGATCAGTAAACCCGCTTCCTATTGAGCTGACTGAGTTTACAGCTGACTGCAAAGAGGATGTAGTTGTTTTGAACTGGTCAACGGCGACGGAAAAAAATAACGCCTATTTTGTTCTTGAGAGAAGCAACGACGGAAAATTATGGACTGAAATCAATCGAATTCCCGGAGCACTTACCAGTCAACAGGCACATAAGTATTCCTGTAATGATTCTATTATTGCCGATGACATTGTCTATTACCGATTGTCACAGGTTGATGTGGACGGAAATAGAAGTGTGTTTAAGATCATAACGGCAGAGTGTCCTATCGGGAATGTTATTCCATTGGTGTATCCGAATCCCTCCGCCAATGAGGTGTTTGTAGAACTTGATCTTAAGCAAAACTATGGCACAGGAACCATCAGGATCTTTGATAATTTAGGGAAGATCTGTTTAGAGCAATCAGAGAATTTGAGCAAAGGGAAAAACGTTTTTAAGATCAGGCACAATTTGTCTGCCGGCATCTATAGTTTAGTCCTTGTCCATTCCAGCTTGCTGATTAAGGCGCAAAAGTTGAGCATCAGGTAAAAATCATTTATTAATGTTTTCGATTCAGAATTCGTTGCAAAGGCAAAGCCATTAGTTACCCTCACTTCCACAAATTTCAATTAATTCACATAGGTGACAGATTCCTGTCGGTCGCCGAGCTGCCAGTAGCAATGAATTGCAGGCCTCGTGCTGACATTATTTGCAATGAAACCGTCTATAAATCATACTAGTGAATTTAGGTATAAATATTAAAGATCTCCAAGCGTTTCGTCACTCAGAGGGCGCTTTAAGCCTCATCTCCGTTGCGCCCGAAGAGTCTTTTATCTTCCCATTTTTTGATTGGCCTATGACAGATTCTTCGCGCTTTCCTTTTTTCTTCCCGAGGCGCTCTGAATGACGGAATCATTGTTTTATTTTTGGATTTCACTTTGATCCAATTAAGTCTCAAAAACGGGCGTTGTCCCATTAATATCTAATCAGCGCCCGAAGAGTCTTTTACAACACTTTCTTATTACGTGACGGCCACTCCAAACACTCCCAGGGTGGCCAAAGAATCTATGCTCCGGCGATATCAGGGGAACTAATTCTTACGAGGGATTTCTTTTGGTTGTCAAGTGAGCCTGTCGCGAAGAAATGTGGGCCTCGCGATATCAGTATTTTGTTGAAACGCTCCAAAGATGATATTAGTTACTGATTTGAGTGTAACAAAAAAAGCGCATTCAAGTTGATTCACTGACCTGAGAAAATAAAAACGAAAAAATCACATCTTTTCCACCGGCACGGTTGGATGGTTATTGAGGTGAATGGTATTGAGTCCGGCTTTTTTAAAAGTTTTGACAAACCAATCTTTGTCTTTGGCCGATTTAAGGCTCAATGAAAATGCTGTATAATCACCGGTTACCACTCCTTGCGAAATATTTTCAACTGCTGCGTCCTTTCCAAATGCACTTAAGATCTTGCCAATATCTTCCTTGCTTCCCACTTTATACACTTCAAATAAAAAGTTGGTGTTGCTTGCGAAAAAAGTCTTTGCATCCTCCGCGCCCGGGTGTTTTATAAATGCTGTCCGCACAGGGGTCTCGCTGCTCTGTGCGCCGGCTGTAAATGGACTGAAGGCAGAAGCAATAACGAAGAGGGAAATGGCAAAAAGTTTAACTGTTTTCATGGAATAAGAATTTAATACTCTAATTTATTCAATATTTGGGAGAATGCCGCATTATTTGCGTTTTTGCGCAAAAAAATCTTTCAAAATTTTCTCTGCTTCTTCTTGCAGCACACCCGAAATGACTTCGGTTTTGGGATGAAGCACCGGTTTTCCCAGCAAGGTAAATCCTTTTTTGGAATCAGAGGCTCCGTACACAATTTGGCTAATCTGGCTCCAGGCTAAAGCTCCCGCGCACATCACACAGGGCTCAAGGGTTACGTAAAGCGTACATTCCACAAGGTATTTACCCCCAATAGAATTGGCCGCGGCAGTAATGGCCTGCATTTCGGCATGTGCCGTTACATCGTTTAAGCGCTCAGTAAGATTATGCGCCCGGGCAATAATTCTATTATTCGCCACCACCACGGCACCCACAGGTATTTCATCTTCCTTAAACGATTGAAGGGCCTCCTTCATGGCCTCCTTCATAAAGTATTCATGCGTGTATAAGGGTGTTATTGACATGAGCAAGTGTTTGTGCCAATAATATGAATGTCTTTTATCTCTGTAATGGTATCGCAATCGCGCATCACCAAATCGTAATTGTGTTCAGATGCATATTCTTTTTTAGCTTGAATAAAAAACTGACCGCAATCTTTTTCATGCACTTTACTCAGGTCGTAATTCACTTCAAAATGCCGTAATTCTACTTTCAACAGCAATTCGTTTTTATGCATGCAGGCCAATTTGCATTTGGCCTTGTCGCTCAGTTTAAATGTTTGAAACACCAATTCCTGCATTTTCAATTCATTGGGCGTCGTGCAGCTGCGTGTTCCAAAAACCGCATAAACCACTAGCAAACCCATGCCAAATCCCATACCGTAAAACTTCAATCTCTTTGAAAAATTCATTCGTTAAAAATACGCCCAATTTTGCAGTTTAATTCATTTTGCAAGCAGAAAATTCAAAAATCGCCGCTTATTCAAAAATCGGGACAAAGAAATACATGTTAGGGGTTTCGCTCTACCTGCTATTATTTGGGCGTGCCCCCGGCCTTACAAAACTACGGCTCGGCACACAATCCCGCTCACATGTGTGCAACACAAGTGCCGCTCACCTTGTTTTGTAAGGCCGGGGTCGGGCTCTTCGTTGCAAGTCCTCACCCCTCGAAGCGAAAGCCTTTTCTGAAAAATCAAGGAGGCTTTCTGCTTCAAGGGGCTCCGGGCTTTCCACTGCGATCCCTCACGCAAATCCCGTTTAAACCTGATTCGGTAAAACCCCGCTCTCTGCTCAGCTATTTTTCATTTTGTTAGAATCTGCAAGTTGATCGTAGCAAATTATTTCCTTTCAAATAACATCCTACTAAATGATCCTTATCATTTGATGGCGGGAGCCAGGCTCCTCCTCTTGTCATTGCCATATTTTTTTAGGACCTTTATGCCATGTTGATAGAAGATAAACCCACGGGCTTTCACAGATTTGGAAGGATTTTGCAATTAAAATGCCCCAAATGCGGCAAAGCAAAAGTGTTTTACTCGGCCAAATACCCTGGTGTTCGTCCACGTATGAAAGATACCTGCGATAATTGCGGATACCAATTTCACAAGGAAGAGGAGCATTATCACCGCGTAGTTTACTTAAGTTACGGACTCACCATTTTGGAAGGTCTGCTGACTTTTTTATTGGGAAAATACATGGTATTCGGGATGTCGTCGCGTGATCTTTTCTTAGCATCGCTAGCTGTGATGTTGTTCTTGTCTATTTGGAACTACAAAATAGCGAGGGTGATTTGGATGAATGTGTTTCCGGGACAGGCCGTAAAATAGATTCGAATAATTTCTTAAAGTTTAATACCCTTTCATGTCGATGCCTTCGCTGTCAATCATGGTGACCCATTTTCCCATTTTTTTCTGAATCACTTTAAAATGGTGTTTGTCTTCTTCGGTCACAAATGAAATGGCTTCACCGGCCGAATCGGCCCGTCCCGTGCGACCGATACGATGAATATAATCTTTTGGCGATCGCGGCAATTCATAATTGATCACATGCGGTAAAAATTTGATGTCAATGCCACGTGATAGCAGATCGGTGGTTACCAACACTCTGAGCTTCCCGCTTTTAAAGCGACTCAGGGTTTCGGTGCGGGCTTCCTGACTTTTTTTTCCGTGCATGGCACCTGCGTCAATCCCGTTCTTTCTTAATTTATCGGCTACATTATCGGCTTTGTAAACAGAGGAGGTAAATACCAGCACTTGTTTCATGCCATGGTGTTTGATGAGGTACCGTAAAAGCGGACCTTTTTTTTCTTCCGTAACAAAGTAGCCCAATTGAGAAATGAGATCAATGTTTTCTTCCTCGTTTTCAATTTTAATCACAAGGGGCTGATGCAGGAGAACCTGATTAAAATTATTCAGGTCATCACTCAAGGTGGCCGAAAACAAAAGGTTCTGACGTTTTTTAGGAAGCAGGGCAAAGATTTTTTCCATCTCCTCTTTAAAACCAAGATTGAGCATTTTATCGGCTTCGTCCAATACGAGAGTGTCTATTGAAGAAAGATGTACAGCATTACTTGAAACTAATTCAAGAAGTCTGCCCGGTGTTGCCACCAGTACATTTACTCCTTGCATTCCCATCATTTGGGGATTAATGGACACGCCGCCAAACACCGCCAATGATTTTATTTTTTGAGGAAGATTGGCACCAAATTGTTGAAATACTTCCCGCACCTGCATGGCGAGTTCGCGGGTGGGCACTAGCACTAATACGTTTACATGGCGGTTTTTGGATGCGGTATTGCCTTGCAGATTCATCAAAATTGGCAATACATAACTCGCTGTTTTTCCTGAGCCTGTTTGTGCAATGCCTAAGACATCCTTTCTTGCTAAAATGGCGGGGATGGCTTCTGTTTGAATGGGGTAGGGCTGTTTGTATTTCGCAGACTCGAGTGCGAGTAGCAGAGAAGGAGATAAACCGAGAGAAGAAAAGGGCATAGCAAAAATTTGTAGTATAAAACTGTTTGCCAAATATACGTTTAATTACAGGGGAATGGGGGTGATTGGTCGGGCAGAGTTGCCCAAGGGTTTCTGCCTGCTTTACCACAAAGAACACAAAGGGTTACACAAAGGGCACAAAGAGCACAATATTTTCTTTTTCTTTGTGTCTCTTTGTGCTGCCTCTTTCTTTGTGTTCTTCGTGCCCGTCCGAACGGCATAAAATGATTTTTGTTCTGGCCGGGCTGGGTTTCTGCCTCTCTTATGTTACGCTTCTTTAACCGCCGAGGTCGCAGAGGTAGGTACGGAGAAGGCACAGAAAAAAAATACCCCCTTCAAATCTTCATTCAGTGAATAAGCTTAGCGTATTTCACAGAAATTTTTTTCAAAGCAGCTAATTCTTAATTTCTAACTAGTTGCTGTATTTGAAATTTCTTTCCCGGCTTTCCGGCAATCAGTTTATTTCACCAAGATTACTTTTCGGGTTATTATACCGGCATCAGTTGGAATTCTGATTAGATATTCTCCGCCATACAAAATTCGGGTGTCAAAATAAGCCACCGTACTTCCTTGATGGAGATTGGTCCTTTGCAAAAGTTTTCCATTCAAATCATACAATTCAATCGTACGATCGACTTTATTGAGATCGTTTAATTGAATCCCAACAAAATCGCTCGCCGGATTTGGAA
Source organism: bacterium (assembly GCA_029945625.1). GTDB lineage: Bacteria > Bacteroidota > Bacteroidia > B-17B0 > Aurantibacillaceae > Aurantibacillus. Next base: position 53,577 of record JAQSCW010000047.1, on the reverse strand, counting down.
AAACCACTACATTTTCAATGGCATCTGTCATTTCACCCAGTGAAGTTGGGAGTCCCGGAGAGTAAGTGGTAACGGCCTCCGTGATGCTCGTCACTTTTGAAGCAGTAACTGTACCATAAAAAGTAGGACCCACCACATACGGATAGGCCGAATTCCAGTTTTTGTCGACGGTGGCAAAATAACAGTAGATGCCATTTGGATACTCGGGAGTAACGCAAAATCTGCCGTTATGTGCATCCAGATAATCAGGGGTGGAAGCAGAAGTAGCAATGTATTGATAATCTTCTCTAAAATATCCCAAAGGATACGTCGTACTCACATTGGGACCATTGGTTCTTGAAGTTCCGGTATTCAGAATATAACTCGATTTCATTCTTACCACTCCGCCGGTGCCGTTTGCATTCTTAAACGCATATGCTCCGTAAATGGGAAATCCATCATAAGCATATCCAATTAAAGGTGAATGTTTGGTGCTGTCAATTTTATATAAACCATCGGCTGCATATAAATTACACACGCTTGAAATAATAGTTAAATCCAAATTAAATGCGCTTGGATTTTGGTGGTGGTGATAATTTCCCATAGCAGGATGTGCTTTCGAACAATCAAATCCTGCTTTTTCTGCAATCACGGCATCTCTGTTCCATGCTTGTGAAGTTCCGGGAGGCCCGGGACAAGGGGAGTTTCCGGGACCGCCGCACAGGGCCATTGTGGTATTGTTCCATGACACGCCATCGCGGTAATCGAATAAAGCAACTCCGTTAATAAAGATGCCGATATTTCCCCCCGTTGTATTAATTGCAGTTCCGGTATTTTGAATGGGATTAAGCGAAATTTTAAAAATAGCATTTTGAGCGCTCGCCAAAGATGGATTGCCATCCTGAAAAGGTCCGGTGATATAGGCCGGGATGCCTTGTGTGCTAACATATACAAAGTTTGAGGAATACTGCACAGTTTGCACATTCGCCAATACATTATCATTAATGGGTGTTGAGTTACCGGCTACATAGTGCCGGCCCATAATATTTGTGGTATTGATGAGCCAATTTGTAATGGCAGGATTGAGTTGTGAAAAACTCGAAAGACTAGCGAAGAGTATAGAAAAGATGCTTTTTGTTCTGTTCATGGTTTATCCGGTTTAATAAATTTAAGCTGTTTAAAAGTATAAGACGACACTTATTTATTCATCCTTCGTTTGCGACAGTATTATTTTAGGAAAATAGAAACGCCGGTCAAATAAAAACTGTTTATCCGTCAAGGTAAGGAGAAATGCGATTAAATCTACCTTTTCAGAGGAAGTCAATACGAGTTGTTGTTGTAATTTGGACGATAGACTCCGACTTTGTTGAATGCCCGAGGTATAGTGTTTCAGCACTTCCGCCAAGGTTTTAAATCTTCCATCGTGCATGTATGGATAAGAAAATTCGACATTCCGTAAGCTGGGCACTTTGAATTTCAGAGAATCATTCGGGTTTTGACTGATCTTCATTCTTCCCGGGTCGTTTAGGCCGGGATCAATCGGTAAACCATTGTTTTCAAATTGAAAATTGCTGAAAAGAGGTTCGATATGACAGGAGGCGCAGTTATTTTTGAACAAGACATAGCCTTTGTTTTCCTGAGCGGTAAAGGAGGTTTGTTTTCTTGTTACACTGTCGTATTTAGAATTTGAACTCACGAGCGTAAGCATAAACTGTGACAGGGCTTTTAAGGTATGTTCTCCCGTGATGGTGCGATCAGCAAATGCATTAAAAAATAGTTGCGGATAGATGTTGCTGTGTTGCAATTTAGAAACCACATGTTCTATTTTTTCGTCCATCTCCAGTGGATTCGAAATAGGGGCAAGGGCCTGCATGTCGAGGTGATTGATGGCCCCATCCCACATAAATGAACTTTGCCAGGCCAAATTCATCAGAGCAGGCGCATTTCGTGTACCAATTTGGTCGTTGATACCGTGACTCAGATCGTGATCAACATGCGCAAAGGCTGTGAACTGCGAATGACAAGAGGCGCAAGAGATCGTATTATCACGAGAGAGAATAGGATCGTAAAACAATGCCCTTCCTAAACGGATTTTATTTTCACTTAATGGATTCTTTGAAAAGTCATATAATGGTTTGGGCCAGTTTTTTGGAATTTCGAAATGAGATTTATCTGTAGTTAAAAATGCAAAACTCACCAAACACAAAAATAATATGAGGGGCCATTTAGATCTCATTGTTTTTCAATGCTAAAGATTTGTCCCAATTTTTCAGAAAGTAGTACTGCGGGTTTACCGGGTGACACCACATGATCTTGTTGAGAGAGGTCGATCTCATCCAGCAGTTTTTTTACATCCACTTTCAATGTCATGTTATCAGAACTTGCTACTTCAAAATGAAGATGCCGCACAGTTGAAAAAGGGTATTGATAACCTCCGAGGTGAAATTGAAATTGGTGATTTCTGCTCTTACAGAATTTGCTCTTACCTTCTATCTTAAAATTAATATAACCATTTTGCCAGGTCCAGTACATGCCTTTGGTGGGATCAAGGTCGCCTCCCATGGCCCCGGAAACATTGGTAAGACTATCAATACCAAGATCGAAGCGCAACTCGTCGAAGGTTACTTGAGAAGGAATAGAGAAAGAAACTAATAATGAATTTTCATTAGCCGCATCGATCAGATGAAAACTAGTTGGTTCTTGATATACTAATTTTCCTTTGTTTGCCAATTCGAGCTTAGACAAATAAAATTTCAAAGTTTCAAGCTGTAGTGAATCCGAACTGCGAAGAATATTTGGCTGCTCTGAGAGTCGGAGTGCTGCATTGCCATATCGCGCCAAGATATGAAGCTGGCATATTTTATATGTTTGAGAAAAAAGAAAATGCCCACTGCACAAGAGGACAAATAATAAACTCAATTGCAAGTTCTTCATTTATGCATTTCTTTTCCGGGACGAGGAGAGAATAAACGGGCAATTTCCAGACTCAGTTCTTTAAAAGCTTCTTCCTGATCGGGTCGACAGAGACGATGAATGTCCTCAAAATGTTTGTAATGAATATACTCCATGCGAACTTGCAGGTTATTGATCTCCTTAATCAGCGAGTCTTTCACCGAAAGCTTTGCCGGTGATATGAGTCCGGAATACAATTGGTTTTTTAAACTCATCATCTGATCCTGTGTTTTTTTGATCTCTGATTGATGCCATTGTATAAGCGGCTCATAGGCTTTTATTTGCTGAGCATCTAAATGCAGTTTTTTAATAATAAGATCTCTTGGACCGCCGGGCGGTTTGCGCATCACTATAAAACCAATGAGCAGAGCATTAGATAACAGTAGTGCAATAACAACGATACTTAAAAATCTGACTTTATTCATTTGTAGAGCGTATTATCGGACATTAAATTCAATGATTGCGACAGGTTGTTGTTCTTTACATCTGTTTTGTTGTTTCCAAACACGATGGTAACATTAAGGAGAACTACCACGAGCAAAACGAAGCTGCCCGCAACAACCCAAGGTGCAGAAAAGCGTATGTTATTTGTGGATTCGATTTTTGACCGAATTCTGGTGAATAAAAATGCGGGAGCATCCACCTGTTTGATGCGATCAAGAAGATCCAAATTGGGCGATATATTATTTGTGTTCATGGCTCTTGGTATTATATGACGACATTATTTTTAGATTCCTTCGTTGTTTTTTAATTTTTGGGTCAGATTGGTTTTGGCGCGTTGGATCAGCGATTCCACTGCTTTTACACTCAGATTCATGATCTCGGCCACCTCCGATTGCGGTTTTTGTTCAATTTTACTCAAAATAAGGGCGGTTCTTTGGTTTACCGGGAGCTCATTGATTAACTTAAATAGGGTTTCAAAAGCTTCCTTGTGTTCCATCAAGATTCCGGGATGGTCGAAACTGGCGGCCTCGTGAATGATCTCTCCGCTTTCTTCGTGAAAAAGGGCGGTAAAAAATCCAAAACGTTTTTTTCGTTTTTTAGTTTTGATAAAATCAAGTGATTTATTGATGGTAATTCTGTAGATCCAGGTACTTAGTTTAGAGCGATTTTCAAAAGAGGCCAGATTTTGATGAATACTCACAAACACATCCTGACTTATTTCCTGTGCATCCTCGCTGTGCTGAACATATTGAAGCGCCAGGTTATACACCATTTTTTTATGTGCATGATATAATTCCTCAAAATTCACCGCCTTAAATATAAGAGCAAAATGTTTGGCCTCGCATTAAAAGTGCGGAATGTACGACTAAGATTTTGTTCCCGACTTCTTCGTTTTATTCTTCGAATTTCTTTTCTCCTGAATGGCTTGTTGCAATAAATACTCGATCTGACCATTCACACTCCTGAATTCATCATCGGCCCAGCGCTGAAGTTCTTTCAAGGTGTCGGCATTGATCCGCAATACAAATGCTTTTTTTTCAGCCATGCTCTAATGATGCAGGGTACCTGTATTTACGACGGGACTCACTTCTTTATCGCCGCATAACACTACCAGTAAATTACTTACCATGGCGGCCTTGCGTTCTTCGTCGAGATGTACAATTTCACGTTCTGATAATTTGGCCAGAGCCATTTCTACCATGCCTACGGCGCCTTCCACAATTTGACGACGTGCTGCCACCACCGCGGTAGCTTGCTGACGACGCAACATGGCGCCTGCAATTTCCTGCGCATACGCGAGGTGAGAGATGCGCGCTTCAATGACTTTAATACCTGCCGGAGCCAAACGTTCATTTAATTCGGTTTCCAACAAGGCAGTCACTTTATCGGCACCACCACGTAAGGTGATGTCAGCATTTTCTTCTTCAAAATTATCGTACGGACAAATACCTGCTAGGTGACGCACAGCGGCCTCACTTTGTATGTTTACATATTTGGTATAATCGTCCACTTCAAAAGCCGCTTTGGCGGTGTCCTGCACCTGCCACACAATTACGGCGGCAATCTCTACCGGATTCCCAATTTTATCGTTAACTTTTAACGACTGACCGTTGAGGTTACGTGCCCGTAATGAAATGGGAGTGCGTAAACAAAATGGGTTCACCCAGTGGAAACCGCTGATTTTGACAGAACCCTTATAAGTTCCGAACAACACCAAAACAATGGCTTCATTGGGATTGATAATTACAAATCCGCGGATGAGGAAAATAAATACAGGCGCGAGAATAACTCCCGGGATTGGATGAAGGGTGGCAAAACAAGCCACAGCAACAGCTATAATTACTAAGCAGAGTACCAGCATTCCGTATCCGGAAATAGGCTGGATGGTTTTTTCTTCGTTCATATGATATTAAAATGATATCACAAAGGTATCAAACAAAAAAACGAAAAAACAAGAAAAATCGAATATTTTTTATGAATGGTTAAAAAATGGGCTGTTTGGGGGCGGATTTACCGGTTTTTGATGAATTGAAACCAGACCTGATTAGTACAGAACCACCTGAAATTTTAGCATCAAACTAATTTTTCACCCCAATAATCGCTATCATCCCCTTTTCCTTTCCGCAAAATTCAATTTTCATCTTATTGCGAAGGAGCATGTCTATTACCTCATCCTGCGAGATCCTGAATTTATAATACGAACTGATTTTTTGTTGCCAGCCATTTTTGGTTTTTTCATGAAGCAAATCCGTCACCCGGACCTGCGTGGGGAGGTATTCCAAAAAACATGTCAAAATGCGGTTCTCATCACTTTTCACCGGAATAAAACGTTCATCGCCATTTAGTTTTTGAGCATAATCGCGAAACGATAGAAGGATTTTGCCTCCCGAAGGCAACATCTCACAGCTTTCTTTTAAAAACAAGTCAATTTCTTTGCCATTTTCAAGGTGCGTCAAGGTATCGCCCCAACAGATGATGAGCTCCGGTTTTAGAGTTTTGTAGTTGGATACATTCCGAATATCATCTTTCACGGTATTGATCTTCAAATCGGCCCCATTTATTTTTAATTCGGTGAGTAAGTGAATATTTATGTCAATAGCCGTCACCGAAAACCCCACATGTGCTAGGGAAACACTCTGCAGGCCATGCCCCGCGCCAAGGTCCAGGGCCACTTTAGTTAGCAGCGGCTTTATCTTATGCGTTTCAAGAAATTGTTGATGTTCTACTTGTAGTTTGGTAAAATCGCCCGCCATCCAGGAATAAAAATTGGCCAGATGCTTCTCGTAGTGTTCTTTTACGTTGTTCATGTTCTTGGGTCCTATGATTGTGTTCCGAAAATAAAAGTACTTTCTCAACAAACTTAGTGATAAATTTACCAATAATACAAGGCGAGGGGACCCGGACCTCTTTTTTTGCAAAAAAACGAAACACATGAAAATTGATAAATACATTGCCTATTACGGATATACCTCGCGGCGAAAAGCCTGCGACCTACTGGAAGAGAAAAAGGTTTTGGTAAATGGCAAAGTGGCTAACTTCAGCACCAAATACAAAGAGGGCGATGTGATTGTAATTGATGGCGAGGAATTAAAACCGCGAACGTTTGTACCTACCTTTATTGTGTATAACAAACCGAAAGGCATTGTGTGTACTACCGAAAAGATTCCGGGAAATATTGTGGATGCCATCGATCATGCCGAAAAAATTTATCCCGTTGGTCGTCTCGACAAAGATTCAGAAGGCCTCATCCTACTCACCAATCAGGGCGAACTCATAGATAAGATCGCCAATGCAGCACATGGTCATGAGAAGGAATATATTGTTACCTTAAATCTTCCGGTCCGAAAACAATTCTTAAATGAAATTGAGAAGGGGATCGATTTGCAAGGGGAGATGACCAAACCGTGTAAAGTGAGTCTGGAACCCAATGCTAAACGTATTTTCAGGATCACCCTCACTCAGGGTATGAACCGTCAGATTCGTCGTATGTGCAATGCGTATGATTATCAGGTTATCAAACTACAACGTGTGCGTGTGATGAACATTCAGCTTGGTAAATTAAAACCGGGGGAGTGGCGTGATTTAACAGAAGCGGAGTTAAAGGTGTTGATGGAGGAAATAGGGGCCTGACAAAGAAACTGAAACCCAAGAGGAATTATGAATTAATAATGAAAAATTAAAAATGAGTGAAATTGTTCTTCTCTGGGCCTAGCTCTGTGCCCTATGCGGTCGTAGAGGCATAAACCCCGCCCGGCCGGAACAAAAATCATTTTATGCCGTTCGGACGGGCACAAAGCACACAAAGGAAGGACACAAAGGACACAAAGGGCTCTACTCTTCTCTGTGCTCTTTGTGTAAAACTTTGTGTCCTTTGTGGTTAAAAAGAGGCATAAACTCAAGAGGAATTATGAATTAATAATGAAAAATTAAAAATGAGGTTCTTCGAAAATAATTCTTGTGATAAACGCTGCGCTTAATAACTAAATGATGATTTGAAGAAAGTGTTTTTTTTCTCCGTGCCTACCTCTGCGTCTACCGTGTTAATAAACAGAAACCACCTTTAATTAAAAAAGCCTGTTGTACGATTGAATTTGTTCATCCGGACAAATCCTTTATTGGGAGGCCCTAAAGGGAAAAAAATATTTTTTTGAGATTCACTTAAATTCTATAGTTACACTCGTGCTTATTTCATGATTATCACTTTTTTATTGAAGATTCCTTCTTCCGTGCTAATTCTCACGAGGTAGAGGCCATCTGCAATAAAACCGGAATTAATAACCAGCTTTTTGTTTCCGCTTTGTTCCAAAATGAGGTTTCCGTTCAAATCATATACCTGTGCGGTAGCCGACATGGGTTTGTCGAGTTGGATTGTGAATGTACCATGAGTTGGATTTGGATAAAGCGCAAGTTCAACACCGCAACTTCCTTCACGTTCTACCTCTGAACATTGGTCCGGAGTACAAAGTGGCATCGCCAATTCTTGGGGTCGCATGCATTCGGGTAAATGATTTGGCACACATTTTGCCGGATTGCCTTCTATGCGAATAGAATATCTTAAGTAAGCGGGACCTGTCTCCAGAGGAAGCGAATAGGCAGGTAAAATGGAAGCCGGAAATTCGGGAAAACAGTTGATCCTCGCTTCAATGCAATATAATTCCTCGAGCGCCGACGGTAATGTCGGAAGATTAGTGAGTGGATTCCAACTGCAGTTCAAGGCTTTGAGTGTGGCCGGTAATAAAGGAAGACATGAAATGGAATTACTGTCACACCTCAATATTTTAAGAGCAGAAGGCAGGGGTGAAGGAAGCGCTACAACAGAATTTGAACTACAATCCAATACAAAAAGGGAATCGGGCATTTTTGGAACAGTGGTAATGAAGTTATAACTAAAGTCGATGTCCCTCAGCGAGGCGGGTCGTGCGGGAAGACTGTTCAATAAATTGGCTCGGCAATATAATATTCGCAGTGTGCCCGGTAAAACGGGAAGTGTTTTCAAACTGTCAAAATCACAATTCAAATAAAGAAGCGATGCAGGCAAAGCGGGGAGTGTGCGTACACGCGCGTAACTGCAATCAAAATTAATCAGTGTTTTTGGAAGGGCAGGAAACGTTTTAATGGAGGTCCCTTTGCAAATCAAGTCTGTTAGTTGCTGGGGTAAAACAGGCAATGCGGTGAGCGATTGGTTAAGGCTGCAATCTAAATACGTAAGAGCTTTGAAATACTGAATGCCGTTAATGTCTTTTACACCACCGTCCATAGCGGGCGAATACACGGGATTGCGCACCACAATGCTTTTTGTGCCTGTTGTCACCAATGGATGACTGATGTCGAGCGAATCGCCCTTCATGGCTGCCGGCACATAAAAAGCGCGGAGGTAAGAGGCAAATCGGAAGTCGGGGATAAGCACATAAGTTTGGGACTTTAGCAGCTGGAAAAAAACAAGAAAAACAAGGAAAGAAATGTTTCTCATGCGAGCGCGGGTATTGGTTCCAAAGTAGTCATCAGTTCTGCAAATTTATCATAATTTTGAATTCCTGAATTTTCTAAACGTTAATTTGAGCGCCAAAGGAGAGAATTGATAGAGAATGACGTTTGGTATTTGCAGGCCCATACGGGGACCACGTTGCAATTCCGGAAAGCTAAAACAGCGCTCTATCGGCAGAGGGATTGGTAATTCGGAAGAACAACGGAAACAGGCGAGCCTGAGGCATTCTCAACTTTTAAAGGAAAGTTGAACACGTAGACGTTGTGGTGATACTCGGAGTAAAATTCTGATGTTTGATCTTCTTTTTTGATGTCTAGAAGTGTGCTCTGTAACCAAATCCAAGTTGAATGCAGGCTCCTGCTACGGTACGTAATTCAGGAATGGATGTCCAGTTCAAACCCGGACGGGATTCGAGAAACAGATGACTCATTTTCCAAAATGGCCTTTTTTTACCAATTCTAAAATCAACTCCTAAAGGAATATAGGCCGAGACGCCTACATTGTTACTGTTTCGGAACGATTCTGTTTTATAAACATCGGAAGACGTATTTTCATTATAATAAAAACTATAGCCAAAACCGTTGCCCGAACCACTATAGCTAGTGGATGTGTTTTCATTGCTGGTGCTTTGATACACATTGTAACTGATATCCGTTTTGGCGTTGAGTGAAGCTCCTAGAGTTACACCAAAGCCGGTGAACAGCGACCAGCGTGCTTCGGGGTTCGATCGAAACAACAATGACGCATCGAGACGGATTTGTTCGGAAGAATAATTCATATTGTAGGTACGCGTCGTGCTTGAATCCACATAGGTAGGCGGATTGTTATGGGAGGAAATCAAGGTGTCGAAGGGTTTAGTGAAAGTTTTTGTGAGATCGGCACTAAGTGCACTCGCTTTCATATAACTAAAACCCAAACGCAAAAGTGGGTTCGCTTTGTAGGCTTTTTTTTCTTTATCAAGAAATTGTAAACCTAGTAATACCGACAGCATTGTATTGGCGTGGAAGGAGGGATAGGCGGCCGTATTGTAGGTGCTGAGGTCTGATTTAAGAAGTGCCGACTGAGGCGCCAATTTTCTAAAGTCGACAGCAGTGGCCAGGCCTTGTTGAGTAGCAAACATGCCCGATTGGATGAAAAAATCGTTGACAACTATTCTTTTTGTGGGAGTAGGTTGAACTGTTGGCTGCTCTTGAGCCAATAGGGGGGTGCAAGCAAAAAGAAAACTTACTATACCCGCCAGTTTATTAATTGTTTTCATAGCGACACAAAATTAGGGTATTAAAACGAGCTAGAAGGTGAATTATTGCATATTTGAAGGTGATTTAACGCATGCGTTACCTTTTTACGGTAATGCGGGCTAATTGCAAATGTCGGCGCCGCTCCTTGGTTAAAATAAAATAAATGGAATTACTCTTCCTTGAATCGAATCAGAATATGCCGCACCGTAAACGTGTCCCCCTGTTTGCTGATTAGTTTTGCAATTTGAAATCCGTAGGGGGTTTCAAAGGGTGGGGAGATTTGATTCACTTTTAATTTTTCAAGAGCGGCTTCAAATTCGGGTGTAAATGTTCCCTTTTTGCACTTAGAATACAATCCCCCTTTTCCTGCGGTGCCGGGATCTTCTGATCTGAGGTTAGCGAGCTGAGCGAAGTTGGCTCCACGTTTTAGTTTCTGATATAGCGAATCAATCATAACATGAGCCTCCGCCTTGGAATGGATGGCCTCAGGAATTTGAGCTGAAAGGAAAGTGCTGGACAAAATAAAAATGAGCAGTGCTCTCATGATAGGCGGCATGCGGACGAAAACCTCTTGAAAATTTATTTGTTAAAAGCCTTGCTTTTTGTTACCCGAACAGGTAACTTTGACCTGTGAGTAATTTTATCAGGACAGCATACGTTTATGGAGATTCCTTTTGGGAGTTCTATAATTCACAGACGAAACAAGTTCAGGATAAAATAGATTGGGTAATTGGTTTGGTTCGGACACTGAGAATAGTTCTGGAGAAGTTCTTTAAGCATCTTGAATGCACCGACGGACTTTATGAAATGCGAGTAAAAGTTGGTAGCGACATCTACCGTATTTTTTGCTTATTTGACAAAGGTCAATTAGTTATTCTTCTCAATGGCTTTCAGAAAAAAACCGACAAGGCTCCGAGACAAGAAATAGAAAGAGCAGAACGATTAAAAAAACAATATCATGGCGACAAAGAAAAATAACAAACTAGTTTCCTGGGACAGCCATCTCGACAAAAAATATGGCAAAAATGGCTCAGCGGACAGAAATAAATACGAGGAAGAGTTTGAGGCATTCAAAATTGGCGTACTCATTCAAGAGGCTCGTAAAAATCAACACCTGACACAAGAAGAGCTTGCGACAAAAATCGGGACGACCAAAAATTACATTTCGAGAATTGAAAATGACGCGAGTGACATCAAACTATCGACACTTCTTCGTATTATCCGCGAAGGTCTGGGCGGGCATCTCAAATTAACCTTTGACGCATAGACACAAACGCACGACCGCCTAACAGCAGTCTTGCGTCCACGCCGAGCATTTTTTATTTTGGCTTCTCGGTGGACATTTGTACATGTATAATATTGCGGAAGCTGGAACGACGCAAGGCTACAAAACGATACAAAAATTACTATGCCCTTCTTAACTAAATCGATTTAGGTAATTCAATTATGCTGAACCCTACCGTTCGGGTGTTTCAATCCACTAAAAAGGATCCACCTTAAATACGAAGTTCTTAGCAAATTTTTTATCGGGATTTCGTTTCTCTCCTAAGGACAAGGTAACACTCATTTTGTCAAATTTTTCGGCACTTACATCCTTCATGCGAAAGCTCAGGATCATCATGTTTTTCTTTTCCGTAAAATCCACCATTCCTTTAATTATATCGTACACAAGCATATTTGTGAGAATGAGTTTGTCACCATCGAGGGAAATAGCAATATTTTCGGGACTGAAAATAAGATTTTCATCTTTGCCATTCACCTGAATGCTGCAAACCGGGGGAAGATGCAGTACCGGCGGGAAATCAAGTGAATCTACTGCAGAAATGTAAAAAATCACGATCACGTCCTTCTTAAAGGTGGTGTCAATAATCTTTGCTCTTAATGCTTTTACCTCGAAGGTGTATTCATGTTGTGCAAGTACGGAAGTCTGCAAAAATAGGAATCCCAGAGCTACGAGGACTGATTGGATAATTTTTGGTTTCATGCGCGCTAAAATTATGAGTTTACATTTTGCTTTTTTAATTTGGATCCAGTTTTATCAGGGTACACGTGGGAACTGTTAAAAATCACTTCTTCATGTAAATATAAACAAAAAGAAGAAAAGTCCTTTGCCATCAGGAACAAAAAAATGGAAGGTTTAATAACATGCGCAGTCAATAACAGACCCGGTGTTTAAATTTGTGGCAAAGAAATTGGAGGAGCACTCTTCTAAACGGTAGAACTAAACATGGCCGATGCCTGAGTTTTGCTCCAGAAGTGCGCATCGAAACACAAACAAATATTACGCAGGAACGCTCTGCCGGTTGGGGTCACTTCCAGAGCACTTTCACTCAATTTTACCAAACTATCTTTTTCAAGTTCCCGGCAACGCACCAATCCCTCTTTAATGGCTTTACTGTTGTATTGATCACCCTCCCAGGTGGTTCCGTCTTTACACATAATATTTAAAATATGTCGGCGAATCACGAGGTCTTCTTCCGTTAAAATATGTCCTTTAAAAATGGGAAATTTGCCTTCTTCTACGGCTTGAATATAGGGTTCCACTACTTTTAGGTTTTGAGCAAAACTGTTCCAGGTATCGCTGATTGACGACGTACCCAGGCTAATCATGAGACGAGTATATTTATCGGTATAGCCCATAAAATTGCGGTGTAATGTTTTGCTTCGCAAGGCTTCAAAAAGAGGATCACTTTTGAGTGCAAAATGATCCATGCCAATATCTTCATACCCTGCTTCCTTAAAAAGTTCGAGCCCTTTTTCGTAAAGTGCTCTCTTTTCAACATCAAGGGGAAGGTCTTTCTCAGTAAATTTACGTTGACCCGGTTTTATCCATGGAACATGCGCGTAACTGTAAAAAGCGATGCGATCGGGATGAAGTGCTATAACTTGCTGAAGGGTATCGGTGATCGTACTGAGTTTTTGAAAGGGTAAACCGTAAACGAGATCAAAATTCACACCGGAGTAGCCAATTCGGCGCGCATCAGCCGTAACTTTTTTCACTTCCTCAAAACTCTGATAACGATTAATAACATCCTGTACTATTGGGTCAAAATCCTGAATTCCGAAGCTCACCCTGCGGAAACCAAGATCAAAGAGTGTCTGCAAATGCTGTGCGGTGGTATTGGAAGGATGGCCCTCGAAACTAAAATCGTGTTGCTCGCTGATCTCTGCTTGTGACAATATACCGCTGATGAGCTGGTGCAAGTGTTCGGGACTAAAAAATGTAGGGGTACCACCGCCCAAATGAATTTCTTTGATGCGCGGTTTTTCATCAAAAAGGTTCAAGTACAGTTGCCATTCTTTTAAAAGCGTTCGAATGTAAGGTTCTTCCACTTTATGATTCACTGTAATTCGTGTATTGCAAGCGCAGTAAGTGCACAAACTTTCGCAATAAGGCAAATGGATGTAAAGGCTGATGCCGCTTGTTGAATTTGTTTTCTTAAATCCGGCGCGCACTAATTCTTTCCATTGCTCCTCATTGGGTGTATTGGTCCAGGCCGGAACTGTGGGATAGCTGGTGTATCGTGGAGCAGCCACATTGTATTTACTGGTGAGGTTCATGATTCAATTCGCTTATAAAGTAATTCGTTTGATAACTGGTTAAGAAAATTATCGAGGATGCCTTGTTTTACGTGGGGCATCATCACGATTTTATACCAGCGGGGATCATCGTGGTTATCGGGCACCAGCATAAACTTCCGGGCGAGTGCAGGCGATATGTATTGCCCTTTTATAGCGATGATGTTCACAAAGGGGTTATGGAAGTACTCCACATTCATATCATTAAGCGCCGAACAAACTGATTGTGTGCGGTCGAGCAATTGGTTCATTTTTACAGTCCAGCCAACAGACCCATGCATGTGAAGGATCATCCACACACAGGCCGCATTGGCACCTGAGCGGCTGCCGCATAAGGTGTAATCTTTGCCCTGCACATAAGAGGCTTCTTCAGTACATACAAACTGCATCAGTTCCTTTCGAATTAAAAAAATGCCGGTTCCATAGGGAGATTGCAGCATTTTATGCCCATCAATAGTAACCGAGCTTACGTGCGGATTTTTAAAGTTGTGTTTGCTGTCGCTATTCGTAAAAGGATAAATAAAGCCACCGAATGCAGCATCCACATGCAATTTATAATCGAGTTTGAGCAGATGAAGAAGGTTCGTTATTTTTTCGATATTATCTACGCTGCCAAACATGGTGGTGGAGAGATTTACATTCACAATAAAATACTTCACGCCGAGAGCCAACTGGGCCACTAGTTTTGTTTCAAGGTCTGAGATCAGAATTTCTCGTTTGTCTTCGTCAACTTTGTAAATAATAGAACTGAGAGAAAGAAGATTGGCCGCTTTTGGAAAAGAATAGTGGGTGTCTTCCGAATAGACGATTGCAATTTCATGCGGTTTTGCGTGTCGCTCTTTTAAAAAGTAGTTCCGGTAAATCCAGCAAGCCTCAATATTAGCTTCAGTGCCTCCTGAAGCAACGTAGCCGTCGCAGCTATTGGGTTCGGCGCCAAAGATCTCCTCCGCGCAAATGCGGATCAGATCTTTTTCTATTTCCTGTGTCCCCTTAAAAATGGGTTCTTTTTCGCCGTCGAGGGTATGACACCCAATATGATTTGGATTTGCAATGAGCATCGACAAAAATGGTGCTTCCTTTAAAAAAGGTGCGTCCTCATAAAAAATATCCGTATCCAAAAACGAAGCCGGGATGCCGAGAATATTTTCGCTGCGGTAATTGAGGTTCTTACTCAGGGCCTCAAAAATAGCGTGTTTTATTTTTTGTGTGGAGAGTTTGGGCCAATACATTTGACGATGGTTTTAGGATGATCTGTCGATTCGGTGGTGTGACAGGCAGCTGTCATTTGCGCTTTGTCAACATTCGGACTTACATAGGGGATGCCAAGATTTAGTCCCCGTAAGATCAACAACAGAGCCGTTAGTGTAACAACTACGGGTATGGTTTTTCGCATTGTATTTCTTGTGGCCAAGCCAATAAAACTTCCTGCATAAGGCAGGGCTAACATTACCGGTAAGGTGCCCAGTCCAAAAGCGGCCATAAAGAGTGCGCCGTTAAGAATATCGCCTGTGGCAATCGACCCTGCAATGCCCAAGTACACTAAACCGCAGGGAAGTAAGCCGTTCAAAAGACCAATGGTGAATAAAGTTCCATGCCCTTTTTTCAGAAAAAGTTTTCCAAATTCAGTTTTTACCGCATTAAAAAAAGAGAAAATTTTTGGAACAAAAGAATTGCCATGTGTGTATTTGGCGGGCACAAAAACAATGAGTAGAAGTACTACGCCGATGCTCACTGAGAGGGCCTGCTGGTAACCGGCCAAGGCAAATGTTTTTCCTACTATTCCCGCAAAAATTCCAAAAACAGAATAGGTGAGTATTCTTCCCAAATTATATGAAATGATGAGGAATGTTTTTTTGATGGGAGATGAATTTCCTAGGGGCAGTGCAAGGGCAATAGGACCGCACATGCCTATACAATGAAAACTGCCTAGGAAACCCAGACTTATGGCTACAAGGAGAAATTGCATCAATTAATGGTAATGTACGCTTCTTTGTAATATTGTTTTTTAGAGTTATTTACCAGCACACTCAATTTATAGGAGCCCGTTTTAAGAGCCTCGGGTTTAATCCATTGTTTTCCGGCAGTATCGGGGTGCAATGGAATACTTCTGTCGAGATTGGAGTCGGAGGGACGCAACAGTTCGATAGAACCTTTTAAGTCGGCACTCAGCAATTCTTTTGGGATGCTAATCAAGAGGCCTTGTTTTGAAATGGTATAGTCGATGGGTGTGCTTAAACCATTGGCATTGTTAGCAGCATCGATCTGTTGTTGAAAATTAAGTTCACGTTTGTAGTAGTCGCTGTATTCCAATTCTGTTTTAGATCCAAAACTAATGAACATGAGTGTGATGATGAGGCCCATGAAGCCCACATATAAGATGGTTATTTTTGTACCCCAATTCATTGGTCTCAATTGTTACTATAAACTATGCGTTTCCGGCGCAAGACGTTCGACTTCTATAAAAATTAAGCACAGGCACACGAGATACAGAGCTGCACAGATTAAAATAGTGCAACCACTGTGAATCTCTGTTCCTTGTTGTCTCTATGTTTATAATTGGAAATTTCATTCTTTTGTTCTTCAAACTTCTTGACTTTTAGCTGGTGAGAATTAGCCGGCATAGGAAGCTTCTTACTCCAATTCTCAATTTTTAATTCTCAATTCTTAATTCCTTTTCACCGGTCCCAAAAAATTGGTTTTAACGGTCTTTATTTTTTTGTTGTTTGTATAGAGCCCGATCACGAGTTTTGTTTTTCTTGACGTTAGATCGGCTTTATTAAGGTACACAAAAAATTGCCCTTGTGAAATATTTTCACTTTTCACCGAAAGTGCTTTGCCCATCACTTCAAGCCGGCCTTTCATATTTTCTAAACGGAGCTCCACTGGCAAACTATCGTGCGTTTTGTTTACTACTTTAATCGTATATAAATTACTTATTTCGTTATTGGGACGTTCTTGAAAGAGCATTCCCTTTGCCCGAAGAATAGTGGCATCATAGTCACTTCGGGTGGCTAGTAAACCAGCTTCTATTCCAATTAATACCAACAACACCACGGTATAGGCCTTCATGCGGGTAGTAAATTTAAGATGGATTTTTTCGGCGATCCCTCTTTCTGAATCGTAGCGAATTAAGCCGGTGGGCCGCTTTACGCTTTCCATCATGGCATTGCAGGCATCGATGCAAGCGGTGCAGTTTACACATTCTAATTGAGTACCGTTGCGAATATCAATGGCAGTGGGACATACTTTCACGCATAAACCACAATCAATACAGTCACCTTTTTCGGGAGCCGCATTTTTCGAATATTTTTCACGGGGTTCTCCTCTCACGTAATCATAAGCAACTACAATGGTCTCTTTGTCGAGCAAAACACTTTGCATACGTCCATATGGACAAACGATCAGGCATACTTGTTCGCGCAAGTAGGAATAGACAAAAAAGAAGACGCCGGTAAAGATGAGGATGGACGTTAGACTTCCTACGTGTTGAGAAATTGGATCGGTGGCCAGTTTGAACACTTCATCCACACTGATGAGATAGGAAAGAAAAGTATTGGCAATTAAAAAAGAAAGGAGAAAGAACAGGACATATTTGATGGTACGTTTGGTGAATTTCTCACCTGTCCAGGGTCCCTTCGCTAATTTTTTCTGGTAGGTGGCATCGCCTTCTACCCAATATTCAATGCGCCGAAACAGCATTTCCATAAAAATGGTTTGCGGACAGGCCCAACCGCAAAAAACGCGGCCAAAAATAACCGTAAAAAGGGCGATGAACACAATAAAGATGAGCATACCCACCCCGAAGATAAAAAAATCCTGGGGCCAGAAGATCATTCCAAAAAGGATGAATTTTCGTTCCAGAATATTAAAAAGGAACAGAGGTTCACCGTTATGATGAATAAATGGCAAACCAAAAAACACGAACAGATAGAGGTAGCTCAAATACTTGCGTAAATCATACAACTTCCCCTTAGGTCTTGTCGGAAAAATCCACCTTCGTTTTCCTTCATTATCAATTGTAGCTATTGAATCGCGGAAACTTTCTTTTTGTTCTGAATCTTGGTTTGACATTTATAATTTGGTTCGATCTTATTTTGCAACCGTTGGCGCGGTCACGGTTACGCTCACACTGTCTTTTTTAATAGCGGTTGAATCAGAAGGAGCCGGGGCAGGACCTTCTACGTATAAATCGCCTTGTTTGTCTTTTGGTTTAGGCGGGTTAGTTCCTTTTAACGTTCTGATAAAACTTGCCACTTGCTGAATTTGAATGGGAGAGAAGTCTTCTTTCCATGATTTCATTCCCTTTTCGGGCCAACCGTATTTAATGGTTTTAAAAATATCAACAATGCCACCACCATGAATCCAATAGTCGTCGGTTAAGTTGGGGCCTACCGTTCCCTCGCCAAATTTGCCATGGCAGGGTGAGCAAGTGGTTAAAAAGATCTCTTTTCCTTTTCCTACTTCGGTTGCATCGGTGAGCACTTTTACGCTAGTTTCATCTACATTATTGGCCGACGTTTTCATGTATTCGGCAATATCTGCTTCCGCCTTCTTCATGCTCAACTTATACTCTTCACCTTGCAAGGGAGATGTTTTTGTGATATGGAAATTCACCAAATAAATAAAGGCCACAATAATGGTAAGGTAAAAACCATACTTCCACCAAGGTGGGAGATTATTATCGAGTTCCTTAATACCATCGTAGTCGTGATCCAGCAAAATAGAACCTTCGTCTTCAAGCTCGGTGGTATAGTTCATTTTGTCAAACAGCGATTGAACCAATGGTTTTGCGGCCACTTCGGGTGTTTCGGCCTTGGCCTTGCTTGCGCCTAAAATATTTTTGAAGGTGCTAAACAACAGGAAGAGCGTTACCAACTCCAGAAAAATGGTCACTACCAATGTATAGAACGTGAATTGATCAATTCCACCAATTCGGTCGCTTGCTACCGCTTTTACAGCTGCAACAGGGGCAGCTTGTGAGAAGGCAGTAACACTCAACAACGAAAACACAATAAGCAGACCGGCCACTTTGTTTGCTTTGTTATTTGCCTGTTCCTTATCTTTTTTCATCTTCTCGAGGAAGAAGTCGGAAGAAACAATATTCTTTAGCGCTCTGCTCACAGTAATTACCATCACCGCCAACAAAATTATGACGACCAGCAGGGTGTTGAACAAGGCATTTGAAAAGTACGAGTCGGAAGTTGCTGCGTCGGTTGTTCCCGCGATCGACAGAAGGGGGAGTGACGTCATGCAAAGCAAGGTTAAAATTTTTCCTTTCATATTTTTATTCTTTGAATTCATAATGGAATTAATTTTCGTTGTTATCTAAGGGAATTTTCGACACGTCGTTAAAGTGATCTTTTCCGGATTTAAGCAAATACACGCCCACCGCAATAAAGAACAAAAAGAAGATGAGTAAGGATACCAGAGGGTAAATTTCCACGCCGGAGATACTTTCTAAATAATTAATAAATTTCATATTTCTCTTTGTTTTAGTTTGTCAGTTTGGCAACTTCTTCCTTAGGAGCCGCTTTAATATCCCTTCCAAGTTTTTGCAGGTAAGCAATCATGGCCACAATTTCTCGATCGGGCAGCGTTTCAATGCCGTCCTTTTTAAGATTAGCAGCAATCTGTTCAGCCTGTTTTTGCATATCGGCAGCAGCAATTTGCGAGTAGCCTTCGGGATAGGGAACTCCTAAACGCTGCATGGCTTTAATTTTTGCCACAGTGCTCGATACATCGATTTGATCTTCAAGTAACCAGGGATAGGTTGGCATGATTGAGCCCGGCGACATCGACGTTGGATCCATCATGTGATTGTAGTGCCAGCTGTCGGGATATTTGCCACCTACGCGGGCCAAATCGGGACCGGTACGTTTAGATCCCCATTGAAACGGGTGATCATACACAAATTCACCGGCCTTTGAATATTCGCCGTATCGGGCGGTTTCGTTTCTAAACGGACGCACCATTTGTGAGTGACACACATAACATCCTTCGCGAACGTAAATATCGCGACCTTGTAATTCGAGCGGTGTATAAGGTTTCACGCTTGAGATGGTAGGAATATTTGATTTAATGAGGAAAGTTGGAACAATCTCAATTGCCCCTCCAATAAGTATTACTACCAACGACAATACCATAAATTGAACCGGTTTACGCTCAATCCAACGGTGCCAGTGGTCAGTTCCATGCGCTTTGTAAGCACCCACCAATGGAGCCGCTTCGGCATCTTCGTTGGCAAGAAAATCGCCTTGTTTAATTGTTTTGATCAAATTGAACACCATAATAAGTGCGCCGGTGAGGTAAAGAGTTCCACCAATGGCACGGCCCAAATAGTAAGGCATCATCTTTGTCACCGTATCAAGAAATTGCCATTTTAATTGGCCTTCAGGCGTAAATTCTTTCCACATCAAACTTTGCATTACACCTGCCCAGTACAGTGGTACAGCATATAAAATGATACCCAGGGTACCAATCCAGAAATGCATGTTGGCCAGTTTTGACGAATACAATTTTGTGCGGAACATTCTTGGAATTAACCAATACAGGATTCCAAAGGTGAGAAAACCATTCCATCCCAAGGCACCAACGTGCACGTGGGCAATCGTCCAATCGGTAAAGTGACTGATGGCGTTCACACTTTTAATAGACAACATTGGTCCTTCAAATGTGGCCATACCATAAGCAGTTACAGCCACCACCATAAATTTTAAAACAACATCGTCACGCACTTTATCCCAGGCGCCGCGTAGCGTCAATAAGCCGTTGATCATACCACCCCATGAGGGGGCAATGAGCATAATAGAGAAGGCCACTCCCAGAGATTGCGCCCAGTCGGGCACAGCGGTATATAATAGGTGATGTGGGCCGGCCCAGATATAGAGGAAAATGAGGGCCCAGAAGTGAATAATAGACAAACGGTACGAATACACCGGACGGTTAGCGGCCTTGGGCATGAAGTAATACATTAAACCCAGATAAGGCGTTGTTAAAAAGAAGGCCACCGCGTTATGTCCGTACCACCATTGCACCAGGGCATCTTGCACGCCGGCATACCAGGAGTAGGACTTCCAGAATGAAACCGGAATTTCAACCGAATTCACAATGTGTAATACCGCCACTGTTACAAACGTGGCAATGTAAAACCAAATGGCGACATATAAATGACGTTCACGTCGGCGTACAATGGTGCCAATCATGTTCCAGCCAAATACTACCCATATAAGGGTGATCAAAATGTCGATTGGCCACTCCAATTCAGCATATTCTTTTCCGGTTGTTTTGCCGAGCACAAGCGTAACGGCCGCCAAAACGATGATCAACTGCCATCCCCAGAAATGGATCTTGCTTAGAAAGTCACTAAACATGCGCGCTTTTAACAAGCGCTGCAACGAATAATACACCCCCATAAAAATACCATTACCTACAAAAGCAAAAATAACGGCATTGGTGTGCAAAGGTCGCAGCCTTCCAAACGTGGTATAAGGCAATTCAAAATTAAGCACCGGCCAAACCAGTTGCAATGCTGCAAAGAGACCCACTAACATGCCTACGATGCCCCATAGCATGGTGGCATAAGCAAAGTTTCTTACAATCTTGTTGTCATACTGAAATTTTTCTATTTCCATACCTGTTTGTATTGTTTGTTTTTAAATTTATTTTTCTGTTTCTGTGTTACTTTCCGGTTTTTCGGGGCTAATTGTGTCATCAAACAACATGCGCACCGAAGGGGTATAATCATCATCATATTGCCCGCTCTTTACTGACCAAATAAAGGCGATCAGAAAGGCCAAGGCAATACTCAAACTTGCTGCTAATAATATAATGATTACACTCATACTTCAGTTTTCAAATATATTTATTGAATGCATCTACTTTCCTGACAAATCACCATTAATTTCCTGATAAATATCATGTTTTAATTCTATTTGCAAAAAAAGAACTTATCAAGGTGGTATACACCACAATGGTGATAGAACTCAAGGGCATTAGGATGGCTGCGATTACGGGTGATAATGTGCCCTGCACGGCAAACGATAAACCAACAATATTGTAGAGTATTGAAATAATAAAACTGCCGTAAATGATGTTCTTTTCCTTACCACAATAGTCCAATAATTTTTTGAGCTTCGCAAATTGTTTTCCATCCAGTATGGCGTCGCAGCCCGGTGAAAAATTATTTACTTCGTCGGTAATAGCTATTCCTACATTGCTCTGCTGGAGCGCACCGGCATCATTTAGTCCGTCACCAAGCATAATTACCTTATGCCCTCGTGTTTGTAAGGCCTTTATGTATTCCAGTTTATCTTGCGGGTGCTGCTGAAATAAAATTTCTGTTTCTTCTCCAAAAAGATGTTTTAAGTGCTGCAATTCCGAATCATTGTCGCCCGAAATCACCGACAAGTTGTAGTTCTGTTTTAATTCTGCCACTAGGGTCTCAAGTCCCGGCCGGTAGCCGGCTTTCACCACAAAGAAGCCCAATACGTCGTCGTTGATCGACACAAATACGTTGCTTCCCTCTCCTGCCTTAATTTTTTTTTCTCCGGTGACATACTCGGCAGAACCCATTTTAATTTTCTCGCCATTCACCAGAGCCGTACTTCCTTTTCCTTTTTCTTCTACATAGTGCTTTACCAATAAAGGTCGGTGTATGGGCAAGGAGCCTGCTATGGCCTTGCTTAAAGGGTGTATGGATTGTATGGCGAGTGAGCGAATCAATTGCTGCTGATGCGGGTCGGGTGGAGGGCCCACAAAATGAATACGTTCTTCGCCCGAAATACTGAGGGTGCCGGTTTTGTCAAAAACGAGTGTATCGGCCTCCGAAATACTTTCCAGTACGCCGGCATTTTTCACAAAAAAATCAAATCCGTGCAGCTTAGCCAGCATGTTGCCATTGGTGAAGGTGGCCGAAAGAAGCAGTGCGCAGGGGCAAGCAACAATGAGGATCGCAGTTACCGCGTTCCAGGTTTTAGAAGGATCAACTACCGACCAATGGACCGCACTAAGAAAAGCGATTAAAAAAAGCACATACGTAAAATAGCGACTTACCTGATGCACAAATGAAACTTTTTTCTCATTCTTCTTTTTGGTAAACACATCATCGTTCCATAACTGTGTGAGGTAACTTTGTGCCACTTCTTTCACTACCTCCAGTTCAATGGCCCCGCCAATCTGTTTTCCTCCTGCGTAAATAATCTCACCTATCCCTTTTTCAACCGGCATTGATTCGCCGCTCACAAAACTATAATCAATGTTTCCTTTTCCTAAAAACAAAATACCATCGGCAGGAATGATCTCGTGACTGTGAATGCGAATGCGGTCTCCTTTTTTAATAGAAGACGCGGGAATCTGATCTTCTGTTCCATCAGCCTTAAGAAGGATCACACTAATTGGAAAATAAGAAGTATAGTCCCGGTCGAAAGTGAGGGACTGATAGGTTTTGTCTTGAAAAAAGCGCCCCACCAGCATAAAAAATACAATGCCGCTCATAGAGTCGAGGTAGCCGGCCCCGGTGTGTGTGCCTATTTCATAAAGACTTCTTATAAACGCGAGAAAGATGGCGAGCGCAATGGGGGCATCTATGTTGAGGAATTTTTTTCTTAAGCCGGCATAGGCCGACATAAAAAATTCGGACGAACAATAAAAGAAAACGGGCAAAGACAGGGCAATATTTAGAATGCTAAAAAAGCTTTTGAGTTGGGTTTCCTGAATATCGCCGGACGAGAAGTACTCAGGGAAACTCAGCAGCATAATGTTACCGAAACAAAAACCTGCTATGCCAATTTTATAAATCCGTGAGCGATCGTACTTTTTAATTTTTGAAGAATCGAGGTCGTGGAGGTTAATGTGCGGCTCATATCCCAAACTGGTAAGTAGTTCGGCCACTTGCCGGAGGCTGATGAGATCGCTGTTATAAATAACCGTAACGTCCTTTTTTAGGAAATTAACGGTAGAGTGCATAACGCCCTTATTGAGTTTGTTCAATTGCTCGAGGAGCCAGATGCAACTGCTACAATGCATTTGCGGAAGGTAGAAGGTCACGTGTTTTTGAGTTCCATCCGAAAAATGAATTAATTTGTTGCAGATCTCTTCATTGTCAAGAAAAGCGTGTTTTCCCTTTCTCACATGGATCTTTTGATTGATCCCGGGGTTTTTATCGATGTCGTAATATTCGCACAGTCCGCTTTGATTTACGATCTCATATACCATTTTACAACCTTGACAGCAGAATTCTTTTTCTTCTATGTGGATGTCGGCAGCATTACAATTTTCGCCACAGTGATAACACACAGTTTGTTGAATCAGGGAATTCTGCGGCATACGACCTATGATTTTTGAAGCGTTAAGATAAATAATATTAGTGGCACCTAACTGGCAAATCTACATTTCTTAATAAGATTTTCTTTCTAAACAAAAATAAATGCCCGTAAAGGCAGTCTTGCTGACCAAACTCAGGGTGAATACTGATATAAATCATGCGCTACTTTGGAACCCAAATATAAATTTGATGCACACAAAAACCTAACAGATGTTTATTGAGCAAATTTATACCAAATGCCTTGCCGAAGCGGCTTATTATATTGAGAGTGAGGGGGAGGCGGCCATCATTGATCCGCTCAGAGATATCGCCCCATACCTGGCCTTAGCTGAAAAACGTAAAGCCGTAATTAAGTATGTTTTTGAAACTCATTTTCATGCCGATTTTGTGAGCGGGCATATTGATTTGGCTCAGCAAACCGGCGCCGACATTGTATTTGGTCCTACTGAACTTACCACCGGATATAGTGCCCTAATTGGGTACGATGGACAGGAATTCAAACTGGGAGGAGCTAGCCTAAAATTGCTTCATACACCCGGACATACCATGGAAAGTGCCTGTTATTTGCTGACGGAGGAAAACGGAAAAACCACTTCTTTGTTTACCGGAGATACCTTGTTTATTGGAGATGTTGGGAGACCCGACCTGGCGCAAAAAGTAATTGCCGAACTAACTCAGGATAAATTGGCGGGCCATTTGTTTGATTCATTGCGAAACAAAATTATGCCTCTTGCCGATGAACTCATTGTGTATCCCGGACATGGCGCGGGAAGTGCTTGCGGTAAAAACATGAGTAAAGAAACAAGCGACACGCTCGGACATCAGAAAAAAGTAAATTATGCGTTGAACCCGTTGTTAAGCAAAGAAGAATTTGTGAAGGAAGTGTTGAACGGATTGGTGCCTCCTCCCGGTTATTTTCCTCAGAATGTGATCCGCAACATTACGGGTTACGAAGGAATAGACATTGTTGTGAATCGCGGAGCAAAGGCTTTGGGACTTGAAGAGTTTGTAACGGAATGGAAAAAAGCAAAAGCGCAAGTGATTGATTCAAGAGATGCCCAAACATTTGCTGCAGGATTTATTCCCGGTTCAATTAATATTGGTTTGGAAGGAAATTTTGCTGTTTGGACAGGAACACTTATTGAGGAACTCAAACAACCCATCCTTATAATTGCAGAACCGGGCAAGGAAGAAGAGGTGATTATTCGATTGGCGCGTGTTGGATACGACAATTCATTGGGGTTTTTGAAAGGAGGATTTGATGCCTGGAAAAGATCGGGCAAACCGGTTGACACCATTAACTCGATAGAAGCTTCTGAATTTGAAAAAATTGCGAATCACAGTCACCCCAACATTTTGGATGTGCGCAAGAACAGTGAATTTGAGAGTCAGCATGTGAAAGATGCGGTGAATGCCCCGTTGGATTATATAAGGGAAAAAAAATTCAGGCCCCGTGCCGACAGAACTTATTATGTGTATTGTGGCGGAGGTTACCGCTCTATGACGTATATATCGATGCTGAAAGCGGAAGGATATGAGCATTTGATTGATGTGAAAGGTGGCTTTTCGGCGATTAAGAACGAAAAGGGTTTCAAGCTCACGGAATACGTTTGTCCCACCAGCCTGTTGTGAGTTTGGGAATTAAAAGATGTATTAAGAAGTTAAATTTGCCATTTCTGAAGATCATAATTCAGGTGCTAGGGTTTCGGGCTTCTTTTTAACCCTGCCCGACTTATTTGAATATATTTGGTCGTTCAGGCGGGCGCAGAGGCCACAGAGGGTTACACAAAGGTCGCAGCGAAGAACAAAATTGCCCTGTGTACTCTATGTTTTTTTTTTCTCATTATGCACGTAGTTTCTGTCGCCTTTTTTAAATACAAGGAACAGAGGGTTACATAGAGGGCACAGAGAAGAACAAAAATTTCCCTTTGCTCCGCGGTTTTTTGTCTCCTAACTGTGTTTATAAATTATGAATTTCATTCGGTCAAGCAAAAAAGCCGGAGAGAAAGTTTTTGAGCCTGCCCCCATGAAGAGAAAAACTTACCAAGAAAACTTCCCGGTTTTTCTGATTTGGGCCTGCCCCCGCCTTTCTTTTTTTATTCCGTTTGGCGGGGTCGCGCTTTCCGTTGCAAGTCCTCGCCACGCAAAGAGACAGGCGTGGCTGTGGGCTTTCCACTACAATCGCTCACGCAGCAATCAAGTTGTTTCCATTTAAAAAAAAATCCAAGGAATAAATACTATACATTTCCCCAACAAGTCCGATTAATCCATTTCATACTGCTGGTTTTCAAATTGATCGACTTTCAAACGGTTTGGTTGCATTGTGGGAGCCGGCACATTTTTTGCTTGTGTGACATTGGTTACCGTACAATCACCAAATTCTGCGTAATTTTAGAACATGATTCAAAAGTTTTTTTCCAAATATCGCAAACAGGTTATTGGCGCCTCCATTGGTGCGGCACTTGGCCTGTCTTATTATGCCTTTATTGGCTGCGCATCAGGTACCTGCATGATCACCTCCAATCCATTTATTAGTACCGGTTACGGGGCGTTAATGGGCTATTTGCTGATTGGTACATTCAAAAAAGAGTCAGAAAATGAAAAAGCCTGAACACTTCGGTAACCAAAACAATACCAAGTAATCTGCTTTTCTAAAAAAACCTTTAGAGCGCCACTCCAAAATATCACTAAATGTCTGACAACATAAAAACTCTCAATAAATTTGACCCTAGAAACTGGACTTTGTGGCGTGCCACCCGCATGATTTTGGGTTTTGTGTTTGGGATCATGGGGATCATGAGAAGTGATTATGTACTTGCCGCGGCCGGCGTTTTTTTGATTGTTCATGCCTGGATCAATCACTGCGCAGCTTGTGTTGATAATGACTGCAAGGTTCCCGAAATTGGTGATACCCGGAAGCCCTGAATGATACCCATCGTTTTGCGGCTAGCCAAAGTGCTATCACCTTATCAGGTCCACCTAAGCCTTCACGAAGGCATCATCCAAAAAAGCGGACATTTTTGCAAAGTGCTTTTACCGGTTGTGGTTATGTGACGGGAAGTTTGCGCTTTTTATGAGTAGCGTCCTTTTGAAATACTTTTTTACGCCCAGTTGCCTTATAGTATGCAATTATTTCGCTAATACGATTTTTTTCTTTCTCAGTGATAGGAGTTGGATCTACTGTAAAGTCAACTCCATTTGGTTCTTTGATGTGTCCCATAATACTAAGTTTAAGTTTGAAAATACTTCTTGATTAATTTTAGAGCTTCATGCGGGAAAATGACCATATTTTGTTCTCCAACATGTGTTGCTCCAATCGTTTTTTCATAATGTTGAATTAATCTTGTCTTGGATTTAAAAGACATAAAACCTTGATATCCTTTGTCCCATGATATTTTACAGGCAAAAGCGAACAGATTGCCGGGAACACCTTCATAGAGTTTATTTTTCCCAAGATTAAAAGGAGCACTTTCAATAAGACGTAAATAGTAGTGATCTTTAAAGTCGCTTATACTCGCCATTCCTTGAATAATGTCAGGATTATTTCGAATAGTTAATTTATAAGTTTGTCTGTCTGAAAGTTTATATTCGGAAGTCCAGTTGAAAAGCCAACCATTGTTTTTAGTTATGTTTTTTAAGTCAGCCTTGTTTAAGACGTGAACATCCGTAGGAAAGCTGTCACCGGAAATGCAATTTAGTATACTATTTGTTAATCTGTCAATTTCGATTGCCAGATGATATTTTGTCTTTGTGCCCACTTTTTAAAGATACAAAAAATGTGTCGGAATAAGAAATTTGGCTACAGTACAAGTCGTTACTGCCTTGCCGGTAACTACTGACTTGGAGATGCCATCCTTTTTTTTAATTCAGTTCTTGTTTTTTTTCAAGCAATTCCTATAAATGTCAGGATTTTTGACAGATTTCCTTTTTTTTATTAGATTTATCTTTCAGGCCAAGCGCATTTTGTGAAAACGATCCCTTGATCATTAACAGAAACACGAATCTGTGCTCCTGAAACCCCTTCACCGGATGAAAAATTTTGACGAGGAAACATATAACGAGTTGCACGCGATGGCCAAGGCCCTCCTGCAAGACGGGCATGAAACGGACGATGTGAAGCAACGCTTATTAGAACGATCGAATGATATTATTTTGGTGACCACTGCCGTTAAAGAGGCGAAGAATGAGCACTACAAAAAGTTAAGTGCTCAGGGGCGCACCTATATCGCCATTGGCGGTCTTTCCATTTTATTGGGATTTTTGATCACGTGCATAAATTTTCACGCCAATAAATCTGTTGAATACGCCATGTTTGGATTAACCTCAGTGGGTATTGTCATTCTTTTTTTTGGTCTTTTTAAGATCATTGGTTAAGTGGGCTTGAAGGAGGGATGCGAGAGAGGCCCAATTTCTGAATTCGTTTCCTCCATTTTCCATGACATCAATCAGCGGTAAAAACTGAGTTTAGTCATGCCTGTTTCCTGCATTTTTTGCCTTCTTTGTGTGTAAAATAAAAATATGCCGGTTTATCAAAAGCAAGGAAAAATTCCTTCTAAAAGACATGTTGTGTTTCGTCAGCCAAACGGCGAACTCTACCACGAAGAATTATTTGGAACGGAAGGATTTTCAGGAACCTCCTCCTTGGTGTATCATTTAAACCCACCAACGCTTGTAAAAGAACTTGGAACACCCTACTCGGTGCGACCCGAAGCAGCTATTGAAGATAATTTGAAGGCCCTCAGTTTTATGGGGTATGAAGTGGCGTCTGAAAAAGATTATTTAACAAGTCGTAAGGTTTTCTTTTTTAACGACGATATGCAGATTGGCATTGCTTGTCCTTCGCAATCGATGGAAGATTATTTTTTCAAAAATGCCGATTCCGACGAACTGTTGTTTATTCACAAAGGGAGCGGTCGGTGCAAGAGCATGTACGGAACTGTTGATTTTGAATATGGCGATTACGTGGTAATACCGCGAGGCACTGTGTATAAACTCGAGTTCGATAC
Organism: bacterium; assembly: GCA_029945625.1. Lineage (GTDB taxonomy): Bacteria > Bacteroidota > Bacteroidia > B-17B0 > Aurantibacillaceae > Aurantibacillus. The sequence continues at coordinate 24,573 of JAQSCW010000047.1, read as the reverse complement.
AGCAGACAACAAGATTCTATTTGTTGAATCGCGGAGTCCCATTCGCAGCCCAAAACGTTACCGAAATGAATTTGGACAGTTATTGGAACATTCTCCGTTTTGTGAACGTGATTTTAAGTTACCGCAAAATTTTGAAACGGTTGATGTGCAGGGAGATTTTAAGATCATGATCCAAAAACGCGGATTGATTTATCCTTATGTGTATGCTTCTCATCCCTTTGATTTGGTGGGTTGGGACGGCTACAGTTATCCCTATGCATTTTCAATATTTAACTTTGAGCCTATCACCGGCAGGGTTCACCTGCCGCCACCTATTCATCAGCAATTTGAAGCACGTAATTTTGTGATCTGCTCTTTTGTGCCGCGACTATACGATTATCATCCCGATGCAGTTCCCGCGCCGTATCACCACAGCAATATTGATGCCGATGAAGTTTTGTATTACGTTGATGGAGACTTTATGAGTCGAAACAATATCAAAGCCGGGCAGTTTACATTGCATCCGGGGGGGATTCCTCACGGACCGCATCCCGGTGCCATTGAACGCAGCATTGGAAAAAAAGAAACAAAAGAACTCGCCGTGATGATTGATCCTTTTAATCCCCTGAAGATCACGAAAACGGCTTTGGCGTATGAGGTGAAAGACTATTATAAATCATGGCAATATGAAAGATCAGAAGTTAACAGTTAATCCCCTACTTAATTCCATCCGAAAAGAGTATGAAATTCATGTTCTCTTAGAAGAACAATGTCACAAAGATCCCGTGATTCAATTTGAAAGATGGTTAAAAGACGCCATTGATACGGGCGACGATCACGCCAATGCCATGGTATTAAGTACGGTGCAAGCTAATGGTATGCCCGATTCGAGGGTGGTGCTGTTACGAAATATAAGTTATGGCGGATTTACGTTTTACACCAATTATAAAAGTAAAAAGGCAAACGACATCAACGGGAATTCTAAGGCCTCGCTACTTTTTTTCTGGAAGGAACTTGAGCGGCAGATTAGGATTCAAGGAGAAATAAAATTCCTTCCCACCAAAGAATCGGACGATTATTTTAGGGAGCGGCCCTTTGAGAGCAGGGTAGGAGCCTGGGCCTCGCAGCAAAGTTCGGAAATAAAAAACAGGAAGGAATTGGATGATGTGTTTGAAAATAAACTAAAGGAATTTGCGGGACAAGATGTGCCGCGCCCTGAGCACTGGGGAGGTTATGTGTTTCTTCCGTCGCGGTATGAATTTTGGCAGGGAAGGCCCAGCCGCTTGCACGATCGCATACAGTACCAAATGGACGGTACTAAAAAGATCTGGAATCGGACACGCTTGATGCCCTGAAAAATAGCATCAGAAATTGATGGAAAAGGGGCTTGAAGAAAGCGTGCTTACTTGGTGTTGATCGTTTTTGAAACGATGCGCTTTCGGCGTAGGGCTTTTAGTTTCTGCAAAAATTAGACGCAGAGGTACAGGCGATTCAGTTTGCCCAGAGCAAAACACTACAGAACTGTGAAACAAGCTCCCTTTGTGACTTTGTGCACGAAAAACATAGGAAGATGTTAGAGGTCAATCGGACATGCCGGGGAGAAAGTTTTTGAGCCTGCCCCCATGAAGAGAAAAACTTACCAAAACAATTCCTGGTTTTTCTGTTTAGGGCGTGTCCCCTGAAGCAGGGCAGCAAGCCAGTGGCTTGATGAGCCAGTCTGTGCGGTGGCTGGTGATTCTTACCAAGTCCTTAGCTTCAGGGGTCGCGCTTTCCGTTCCAAGTCCTCGCCACGCAAAGAGACAGGCGTGGCTGTGGGCTTTCCACTACAATCGCTCACGCAGCAATCAAGTTGTTTCGATTTATAAAAAAAATCCAAGAAATAAATTAGATACATTTCTCCAACAATTCCGATTGAATCATTTTTTAACAGAAATCTACAAAATGTAGCAATCTCCATCATTCTAAAGTCTTACCTTTAACTTATGGAATCTACCCAAACGCTTCCCCGAATTATTGTAACGCAATTTATCCATCGCGAAAAGAGGGTGATTGGATTAAAATTTCCCAAAGATGATATATTACAGGCTGCATTAAGAAGTCTGCCCGGCTCCACCTACACAAAAACGCACAGGCAATGGTATTTTGAAAAGAGACTAGGGTTGAGGGCTGAGTTGGAATCTGCTTTTGCAGGAAAGGCGGTGATGGTGTATGAGCTGGATGGGGGGAAGGTGTTGGATAAGGTGGAGGATGAGGCGAAAGTTGAAGTTAAGCATGCGGAAAAGGATGAGGTTAGTGGAGGGCGTGAACGAGGGAGGGAGAGAACCTTGAGGATAGGGAGTCTGCAACCGGAGCAGATCCAAAAGATGGAGCGTTTGAGGCGTTGGATGCGTTCGCGGCGCTATAGCGAAAACACGATAATTACGTATACAGAAGGGCTGGGTGTTTTTTTGCGCTATTTTAGTGAGCGGGAAGTTGAAAGTTTGAATCACGAGGATCTCATCAATTTTAATAATGACTATGTGCTTGCACAGGGATGTTCTGCCTCCTATCAAAATCAGATCATTAATGCCATCAAATTGTTTTTTAGAATTCTGGAAAGTAAGATGATGCACCCGGAGTTGATTAGAAGGCCAAAACGTGCCAAGGTATTGCCAAATGTATTGGACAAGGAAGAAGTAAAGCGGATACTGGATGCCCATGGCAATTTAAAGCACAAGAGTATGCTGAGTTTGATATACAGTTGCGGTTTGCGATGTGGCGAGTTAATTGGCTTGTGTTTGAACCATATTGACTGGAACCGGAGCTTACTGATTGTAAAAAGGGGCAAGGGCAGAAAGGACAGGATTATACCGCTTAGTCATAAGACGCAATTGATGCTTAAGGAGTATATAAGTACGTATAAGCCGCAGAATTTTTTGTTTGAGGGGATGGAGAAGGGGAGGGCGTATGACTCAAGAAGTTTGCAGAATGTGTTGAAGCAGGCTTTGGAGAAAGCCGGGATCACAAAACCGGTAACCTTGCATTGGCTGAGGCACAGTTATGCCACGCATTTATTGGAGAACGGCACTGATTTGCGGTATATTCAGGAAATTTTGGGTCATAGTAGCAGCAGAACCACCGAAATATATACTCATGTGAGCACTTTAAGCATCCAGAGGATTGTGTCGCCATTTGATTATTTGTAGTGAATTAATTGAATTACCTACGATGTACCGGATATTTTCATTCAGAAAAGGCAAAGAAATTGAATAATGATTTAAGAAAATGGATATCTTTACAAATACAGAACGTGACCCAAGGAGGCCAATACAACATACGGGGTGTTGTATACGCGCCACTTTATGGCGCGTATATGGTAGTTAGTACCAATTGCCGCACGGACATCTCCAATGACAATTTTACGGTAGACAAAAGAGTTTTCGTTTTCAAAAACTTCTGGCATTCCGGTCGACAACATTGCAGTTGACCCTCGAACATTAAACAAATTTTTTCTCAGGACAGTTTTAATTTTTTGCCGACGCTTTTTTTGTGCCGGGACATGGCACATGTTGGCTATCACAATTGCAGCACATTTGTTTGGCCTCGGAGGACATGTGGTAAAGCCAAACAAATAAGCTGCAATGCCTGCGCACAAAACAAATTGGCTGCTTGCCGACGGGCAAGCGTGTTTGCGCATCTCGCTCCGCTCAGTCAAAGGCGCAAGCCACAGGCGTATGGTATTATGGATTGAAATATAGATTCAAAAAAGCAATAGTTAAGCCATTTTTAGTAAATTAGTTCTTTATATTAAAACCTAAATTCGCTTGAATGGAACATATTTTAGAAATAAACAATAAAACCAAAGAATTTCTTGAAACAAAGATATTCCCGTCAATTTATAAATCTGAAACTATACTTTTTTTGGGTGCAGGTTCCTCAGTTACAAATAAGAGATTTTTAAGCAATGATATTATTGAATATTATGAAGACAGATTGGGTGTTGAATTGCACTCAAAAGATCTCGTAGAGTTTGTAGATTTATTAAGCGCCATGCCTGAATTCGATAGAAACGAACTTGATGACTACGTTCTTAAACTAATCAGTTCTCTCGAAATCACTGATGTACATCGTTCCATCGCATCAATTCAATGGAGAGAAATGATAACAACAAATTATGATTTATTAATTGAAAGAGCTTTTGACGAATTGTCCGTAAAATCTCCTAAAGCATACAAAATTAGAACTGTAAAAAGTCGCGAAGAATACTCAGGATATAATACTCCATCTGAAATAAAATATGTTAAGCTTAATGGTTGCGCTTCAGACAAAAGTAAATATCCGTTTGTCTTATCAACTAAAGACTTTAATGATAGTAAAAAATATTATAGGTCGATTTTTTCATCGTTAGAAATACTTTCACCAACAATTAATTTCCTTTCAATTGGATTTTCATTTAGTGATGGATTATCAAGCTATCTTATTGATAAATTTGACTCCCATAATTTTAGGAATAAGAAATGGATGTATTCGATAGACCCATTTGTTAACGAGCACCGTTTACCCTATTATACGGAGAAGAAAATTTGCATTATTAAAATTCTTCCAGCGGAATTTTTCAAACTTTACGACGAATGGGTTGAGAATAAGGCTTCAACGATAGTTAAAAGGAAACATATTAGCTATACAAATACGTCAAATCAGCATCTATTATTGCCTGCTAAACTATCATTGTCCCTTGGCGAAAGTTTAATTCAATTAACAGATACAAACACAATCCACACTGTTATTCAAAAAGAGTTTTATAAAGGTAATAGACCAACATATGATGTAATCAGAAAAAATTATGATGTTATTAAAAGTAGTGAGGTAAAGAAAGTTACTCAGGAGATTGATAGAATTTTGAAACTCAAAGGTGAAAGAATTGTACCTATTTTGTTTTTAGAAGGTCATTTCGGGAATGGTAAATCTACTTTTACCTATAGGGTTATTCATTCATTACTTCATGAGTTAGATTCAACTATGGCATTTGAAGTAATTGAACCAGAAAAATTATCTGAAGCTGATCTAATAGAACTATTTACTTTAAGTAAGGCCAAAAACATAATTCTTTTATGTAATGAACTAGAAGTAGACAGTCAATTTAAGGAGCTGATGAATCTGAGAAATCGTGTAAGTCTTGAGCAATTCTCTGAATTTAATGTGCTTTTTATTACATCAATTCGGGAAAACATTTTGACTCGGCAACTTAAAAAGAGCTCTTATAAAAATTGCAACAAAATTAATGTAAAGCTCAATTTTGATAAAAATGAAGCTGGTGAATTTGTAGAAAAACTATCAAATGTTGGCCTCGTATCATACAAAGACAATTCACAGAAAAATTTATTAATAGATAGAGTAATAAAAGAATTTAATGGCGAGGCGTTTATTGCTTTATTAGGGCTAATAAATAATCAAGAAAATCATCTTGAAATAATCCTAGAAGATGCATATAAACAACTTTCCGAAAAAGGCAAAGATGCAGTTGTATACACTTCGCTTCTTTATCAATTTAAAATCCTTATGCCAGCAGCTGTTCTTATGAAAGTTGTGAGCAAAGATTGGGATGCTTTTATAAGAGATATTATGGAAGATGATTGCAAAGGTATTTTAATAGAAGAAATTCTCCCTGCGCATGGAACGGAGCCAGATTTGTATTTTAGAACAAAGCACTCAATTTTATCTGAACATTTAGTAAATGCAACGATTAAAAATGAAGATAAATTATTTGAAAAAATAAGGAAGTTATTCGCAATATTAAATGATTCAGCATACTCAGCCCGACTTGTAATAGATTTATTGAAAGCACTTCGTGATAATTTCAAACTCAATCAAGATAAAATCAATAAACTCTATGACTTTTTAGCAAAAGAGTTTGAGTCTAACCAACATTTCAATCTTCATTATGCTATCAATTTGCAAACCGTTAGAAGGGATGAACGTTCTTTATTAAACGCGTTAACTCGTCTAAGTTTTTCAGGTGACATGAAAGAAAAGCGAAACCATAGAATTATTCATAGAAGAGCGTCTATAAACTTTGACTTGGCTAAATTGTATTTTGACAAAGGGAAAGCTGTTGAAAGTGAGCATTGTGTTAATGAAGCCCGCGAACTATTTAAAATAAAAGTCATTGAGGATCCTTGCAGTTCGTATAGCTATTCAGACTATATAAATTTTGAAATGTGGTGTCTAGTAAATACTAAATACGAGGAAACTGATTATCTAAGACAACACATATTAATTCAAGACTTATTCGATATTGCTGAAAATGCTGTTTACGAAAACACCGAAAAAATATCTGCCTTAAAAGTAGGCTACATTAGGTTATTTAAAGACAAGAAAATCGAGGGCAATAAAACTTTGCTTCAATACCTCGACGAATTGTATGAGGAAGATTCAACTCGTCCTTACTCCTTAGTTTTAAAATATAATTACTTATTTGAATCAGGGAAAGAAGATGAAGCGGAAGAATTAATTGAAGAGATGGGTCATTACAAATACAATGACGAAGTGGCGAAAATTCTTTTTAAATATTATGGTAGAAATTTGCACTATTCGCAAAACATTGTCAATTTCTTCGAGATTGTCAAAACAAATCCATCATTAAAAACAAGAGAAAAATTAAGATATCATTTTTATAGTTTTGTTGCAGAATCATACAATCGAGCTTTTAAAAACACTTACGAGCACCTTAATGAAATTAAATCCACATTCACTTACTTAAACCCAGCAGTTTGTGAATACTGGCTGGACTCAACAACTAATGAGCCTAAGGTATTTGAAGCCATCCTTTCAAAAAACTCCAAAGGTAGAACACAAGCTAAAGTTCTTGAGTTTCAGCAATTTTTTTACATAAGAAAACCTGATGTGGAATTAAAGCTAATTGAAAATAAGAAATATAACGTAAGGCTTACCTTCAATCTAAAAGGCATTAGAGCAGAGATTGTAAATATGATTGCTTAAGTCTTAACGCTTTTGCAAGCACATTTAAGGTTTCTCAACAACTTATTTTTTCTTCCAGAAGTTTGATAGGTTGTAGCCAAAACCCATACCAACCCACGCTTTGCGATTATAATTCCACCTTTGCGCATAGTCTCCAATCCCAAAATCCCAACCTACAAACACTCCTGCATTAATATCCCACTTTGACACTGTAACACCAAGACCGCTTGAAATTACGAAGATAGGGGCTGTTTGTTTTTCGCCTAATGGCAGATCGGCTATTGAAGTTGAGCTTTTTGAAAGCGTAATAGTTCCAAAATCTAAGAAGCCTCCTGCATTAACTTTCCAGCCACTAAGATCTTTATATTCATCTCCTTCTCTTCTAAGTCTATATTGTCCGTAACTATAAGCTAAAAACAAACCCAAATTTACATCTGATTCTATTTGTTGGCCAACGCTTATTGTGTCTCTTTTAATGTTAGATCTTAATTTAAAAGGCACAACAAGGGGTCCCAAATCGATGCTGCTTGTTCTATAACTCACATATTCCCTGTTTTTAAGTTCTAACCGATAATCACCATCACGATCGTATTTATCGACTAAATAATAAAGCGGGTTACCTAAATTATCTAAAACTGCTATAACTGTTTCTGCATGAGTAAACCATTTTTCAGTAACAGTGGGTGCTAATTGAACTAACTGCAAGTAACATAAGGTGTCGGTTAAAAGTGTTCTTGGAGGATGAATTGTAGTAACGGGGTTTCCGGCACAATCGATTTCTTTTGTTTCATATCTAAATGGTGTTGTTGCAGGAATCTTATTTTCAGCGTTTAACCAGAAATTAACTCTAAGGATTGTTGGGTCTTTTTCATCCTTTATAATATTTGCTTTTCCCGCTAAAGGCATATTTACAGAAATAGTTTTTTCTTTAGCAATTGTCTAAGAGGTAGTTGTTGACGGCGTAATCGCGGTAGCAGTAAAACTATGAACTCCGTTTTTAAAAGTGTATTCATCTGTAATTTCAAAGCCTGGTAGAATAGTTTGCGTACAAGTTGTTTTAATCATTTTCTTTATTTGAGTACTGTTACTTGTTGCTGTTATATTAATATTACCGCGGAGTTGTGTTGTTTGTGCATTAACAAGGATTGTTACATGAAAAGCAAATAATAAGAGGATGAAATTTTTTTTCATAATCGATAATTGTTTAAAGAGGAAATAAAAATAAATAAAATATTTTGACTTTACAACTGATTATTTTATTCGACAACTATTCCGTTTGACCTGTTTGTAAATTGACCCCACTAGTTAGCTAGCGCACATTTACAAGCACATTTGGTGCTTCTCTTCAAAGGAAAATATTTTTAGTGGCGCCAAATAAGCTTGTAAAATTTCCTACCCGCCTTTGTGTATCGAACTGTGTGTAAAAAAGCCGACCAAAAAAAATCAAAAAGTTCGGACATAAAAATTAGTTTTGCCGACATTACAAATTTATCGGCGGACACATGACCAGAAGTTAAACTGTGTGGCGGCAACTGGTACTAACCCCAAGCAAGCGTAATTTTTTGCGTGTTAACGCTCAAATGCATAACTTGGACAAGCAAAAAACTAACGCCTGCTTGGATAACGTTACAAGCAATAGGGCGGACAGAGATTCAGGCAGACAAATTACATTAGGTTCTAAAACAATAATATAGACAATTAATCGTTTAAATCAAATGAAGACAATTATTAAAATATCTTTTCTTTTAATAGCTTTATCAAAGGTATCGTTCGGACAGACCTGTACTGCGAGTTATACATATTCTGGTTCTGCTGACACAATTACATTTAATAACACTTCAACTTTATCAAACGCACACTATTATTGGAGTTTTGGCGACGGTGACGGTTCAAACATTAAGAATCCAATCCATATTTTTCCTGACGACGGACAGTATTTAGTTACTCTGTTTTCTCACGACACCATTTCAAATTGTTCCAACTACATTGAAAAGCTAATAACAATAAATAAACCCGACACAATATCTTGTAATCTTTTCTATACTGATACAGTTATCGGTGTCAGTTATCAATTAACTAACTTGACATCGGGCTGTAATCCTTATTATTCTGTAAGCGGCGACACTGGTCCGTGTTATAATGCTCTTAATTGTTGGTTTGGCGGAGGGTGGCAGTCAGCACTGTTCGTCTCTAAGATTAAAGCTGTTCATTCCGACACTATTTCATATAAAGTTTTCAAAGAATATTTTCAAACAGTAAAATTCAACTATTCTTCCAGTTTAAATTATCAAAACTGCTCTGCAAATTTTGAGATTAACATAAACTACCAAGTAAATGGCGCATTAGTTACGTTCGCAGCAATGAACCGAAATGCAACATCCTATCAATGGGAAATTGTAGGATTTGGCAACCCTATTTATGTAACAACACCGACAATGAGCCATTTATATCCTTACCCTTCTCCATTTGAAAAGACATTTCCTTGGTTGGTAGTGTTGCGGACACACGACATTACAAATAACTGTAGCGACACAGTAACACAATCCATATTAATAAAAAATCCAAACTATTCTATTTATGCCGGTATAAAAGAAGAAAATAGTTTTTCTAATTTTTCAATTTTTCCTAATCCCGTTTCTAACTCATTGACAATAGATTTGGAGAATTATTCCTACGAGAAAACGCAAGCTTCAATCATTAATTCACTCGGACAAACTATTTATAAAATCAATTTATCCAATAAGACAACTACATTTGACCTCACGGGTTTCGACAGCGGTTTGTATTTTTTAGAAATCTCAACAGACAAAAGTATATCAAGGAAAAAAATTATTAAACAATAACGGCTGACAACGACAGCGGAATTTAAGCTGTGTGCGCCCTACAGCTTGTAACAGCAAGCAAGCACAATTTTTGGCGCGGGGCTGCTCAAATACAGGGGTGGACATTAGCCAAAAACTGTTGCCTGCTTGCAAAACGTTATATGCAACCACGCGTGCGGAACCCAAACCATTCTCGATCACGCGCAGCCGACCCACGTCACTAAAAACAAACCTCGTCTGGACGCAGACGCGCTCATATGCAGACGCTCAAAAATTTTCTGTTGTTTGTTTTTCGTGCAGACCGCACAGCCACACACGAGCCAAATCGTTTCGGCAGACGCGCAGACCCTTACGCTTTTTAATTTTTCTTCAGGTTTTGGTTTTCTTGGTTACTTTGGGTACCATCCAGACGTAGGCAGGGCGACAACTAGACGTAACCAAAACCTCGCATGGCAGCATATAACAGCGCATGTGGCGCCAGCCCGGACATAAGAGGTGGCAAAAGCAAATTTACATTAAGGTCCGCTCCGCGGAAATTCTTTGTGTTTGCTTTTGCTCGGTTTTTCGTAACTTCGGTCAGACATTGGAGTCTTTAAAAACCGGCGGCACCTGACGACGGGGCCGGCGCCAATGCGCAAAACGTTAGTACCAATTGCCGCAGCGGACATTTCCAATGACAATTTTACGGTAGACAAAAGAGTTTTCGTTTTCAAAAACTTCTGGTATTCCGATCGACAACATTTCGGTTGACGTTCGGACTTTTAAACAAATTTTTCCAAGACAATTTTAATTTTTTTGCCGACGCTTTTTTTGTGCCGGGACACGGCACATGTGGCTATCTCAATTGCAGCACATTTGTTTGGCTTCGGGGGACATTTAGTAAAGCCAAACAAATAAGCTGCAATGCCCACGCACAGACAAAAGTGGTGCTTGCCGACAGGCAAGCGTTTTTGCGCATCTCACTCCGTTCAGTCAAAGGCGCTGGCCACGGGCGTATGGCGTTTTATTATTTATTTAGAAAGTAAAGAATATGATTTACTTGGTGGAAATAGTAAATCTAAAGCATTAGGTTTAATCTTAAAAATTGGACCTTTCTCTACAACACTTCCTGTTGGCTTTCTTTTAATCAAATGATCAAGCGTAATAATTCCTTGTTCCAATAAAATATCAAACTGAGAAACAATTGGTTTTTTAGTGTGCTCAACTTTTTTGTATTGAAAATGTTCTTGTCCACCAATCGTGATAGAATCGGCAGCAATCCAAAATGTTTCATTGTGTTTTTCAAGCAGACGCTTATGTAAAGTTTCTAGACCCCAGACAACAAAATCTCCAATGCTTGATTTATCAGAGTTTTCAATAAGCTGACTTATGTCGCTATCCATTTTTAACTTCAAACCTTGCGAATTTCTGACAAGTGCTGAAACAGTGCAATACAATTTAAAATCATCTCCCCGACTGTATCCAAAAGCGTTCAATATTTCAGAAGAACTTTTGAATTTACTCAAACTCCAATCGGGAACCTGTGCAAACAGATTTTTTCTATTACCTCGCTTATCACGGTATGACTTTAATTCAATGCCTTTGTAATCTGGTTTTTTAGACGAATTAATATCAATCCCTAATAGTGTTTCAAGCGTTCGTCCAATTGCTGTATCAGCTTTCAACATTGCTGGGACAGGACCTTTTGCTCCAATTTTATTCAATAGAACTAAGAGTTCATCTGCAACTTCATTAGATATTTGATTTATTTCATTAACTAAATCCTGAAGTGGATTTGATGTTTTGCTTTCAATTAACTTGTGTAAATCAAGTTGTGTAATATTCAAAACATACAAATCATTTTCAAAAGCAATTATTCCTAAAATATCGTTTGCACTTGAGTAATTACCCAATCCTTTGAACCAAATTCTTGGATCTCCTTTTTTAGTGTTCGGGCGATATAATGAAGCAACAGAATTAACCAATTCATTAGAAGATATTAAAAATGAAGTAATTTGAATCTTGTTTTCTTGACCTTGTTTTTGTGATTCAAAATCGTGAATATCATTGCCCTTCAAATAGGTTCGAACCGACCCTGTAGCATCCATGATTGACTTTTCAAGTCCAGTTCCAGTTGGTTCAATCAGACAAAGTTCGACAGATTTTTCAGTTAGAAGTTTTATCCTATTTATTTCAAGTGTGGTTAATTGCCTCATCAATGACTACTTTATATTTTTCAATATTTCCAATGCAACGGCACGTGCCATTAACGGTGGAACCGCATTACCAACTAATGTAAATTGCGGCACTTCAAATTTACGTTTATTGCCACCAGTTGAACGTTTACCTTGAAAAACAAACGAATCATCAAATGATTGCAACCTTGCCATTTCTCGAACTGTTAATGCTCTTGGATTTGAATAATGTATATAATCATCCGCAATCGTCATAATAGTAGAACTTTGAGAATTCGGTTTTAGCACGTTGTAATTTCTCTTTTCAGAATTCAATCCGATTTTTTTTAATTCCTTTTTCGCTAAATCATAATCACCCGTACTTAAAATTACATCAAGCCTTTTTACAACGTCATCATTTTGTTTGCTAGTTTTATGATTGTGCAATGGTGCGACAATATGCGATAATGTGTTTTCCAATTCTTCGAAATTTCTAACATAAAAAGGATTTTTAGCATTAATAAACCTTCCGTTTAATCTCCCTTTTTTTGACCACTCTGCATAAGTTAGACCCTTCTTGTCTTCTGGTTTTCCGTCTATCGCTCTTTTCTTTAAAAGCGCTTCCATTTTTTCCGTTGAACCGTTATACTTTGCTTTTAAATTAATTTTTTCATAATCAAATTTCTCTTCGTCGTTACCAACAAAATCTAAATCGTGCAATGCCTCAAAGACAGTAACCTTTTCCTTTTCGGTCACAGTTGGCGGAACAGCCTTTACTAATTTCTGATCTTTGCGACACCCAATAAATAAAACTCGTTCTCTGTTTTGAGGGACACCATAGTTTGAAGCTAAAGCAACAAAAGGTTGATCAATATTATATAATCTAATGTGTGATAAAATCTCTTCAAATTCCGTTTCTGCTTTTAATGCTTTAACATAAGGTTGTAGTCCTTGAATGCATTCTTCAAATGAATTATTGTATATCTCTAAAGCCGATATTATTTCAGCGATTTCATTTTGAAAAGCTTTTGCAGGTTTTAAATTATTAAAGGCTTCGTGAATTTGCTCAATAATTGAATCCGATTCTATGGAAGTCAAAAAGGAATCAAATTTTTCAGCAAAAAAATCATTATCTAAATCACTATGAGCCTTTTCTAAAATTACCTTCTTTCTTACATAGGATAATTCTTTGCTTCGTTTTAGTAAGTTGAAACCATGACGAACGGTGTTTATATTAATATCGGTTTTGCTTGTTTTATAATCAGCAATTTTTGGAGTTAACAAACGGAATTTATTTTCAACAATCTGAATATAACTTTCTCTTAATTTCTCCAATTCCTTTTCGTTTGCTGATTCAAATTGCATACGCAAATTGTAGCAATCCAGTGTAAATGTTTTTTCCTTTTCTGCTTTTCTAAGCTTTGCCAAAAAATATATTAACTGGTGAAATTCTTTCAAATCCACGATTGACTTTATTTCTTGCAGAATCATTTCTTTTATCTTTCCACCTTCTTTTGTAAGAATTCCTTTTACGTTTTCCATTACAAAATACTTTGGGCGCAGCACACGAATAACATTTAAGTAGTGAGCAAACAAATCATCCTTTTTATCAAACTTCTTGCGCTTACCAGCTAAACTAAAACTTTGGCAAGGTGGCCCACCGCATACAACGTCAACTTGCTGACTTTTCAACTTTTTTAATAGATTATCTAAAAAATCTGGTTCGGTGATATCTTGACGCAAAAATTCCGCATCCATTCCAAGTTGGTAATTGTATCGAGCAAGATGAGTCAATTCGCAATTCTCGTTTATATCGCTTCCTAGTAAAAAATCATAATATCTATTTCCGTGTTCCGCTTGAAGAAAGCCCTCACTAAAACCGCCGGCACCAGCAAATAAATCGACAAATGTTGTTTTCGTTTTTCCTTCATATTCTGCGGGATTTTCGCAGACCATTTTAATATCGGTATTAACTTTTCGACTATTTACCAGCGATAAAATCTTCTCTTTGACTTTTTTATCTGTAAATTGAGAATGTGGAACCGCATCAAAATATTTCTCAACCTCCTGTTGCAAAAAGGATAAAAACTTATTTATTGACTTATATGTGTATTCCGTCTCTTTGACAACTTGATTTTTATTGTCCCAATCCTTTTTCAAAATTTTTTCACCAGTCGCAACCTTGACTTGGACATCTTTTTGCCTAATGACAAGATGAATTGGAAACTTTTTGCTTTTATCAGCTTTATCAAGGTAGAATTTTACATTTATCATATTACGGACATTTTTACGGACACGGACAAATTTACGGACAAAACCGAAATATCCAAGAAAATTTGTTTTTTTATTTTCAACCAATGATTTTTTATAACCGCAACTAAGCACTTTAAGCTAGACTTAAAGCCCTCGCACATTTTCCAAGCACATTTGGCGCTTATTTTAAAGGCATATAATTTTAGTGGCGCCAAATAAGCTTGCAAAATTTCCTCCCCGCCTGTGTGGACATTAGAACGAGCAATTTTTCAAATTGCATTGCCAACGCTCAAAAAATTAAAAGTTTGGACATCAAAAACTAGGTCGACAACATTACAATTTATCATCGGACACGTGACCAGAAGTTAAACTGTGTGGCGGCAACTGGTACTAACAGCGCCTAAGCCCAATTTTTTGCGTGTTAACGCTCAAATGCATAACTTGGACAAGCAAAAAACTGTGCCTAGGCGCAAAACGTTAGCACCAACTTTGGTAGACCCGTCTCTCGGACAAGTTCATCATTGACAAAAAAACATTTTCAGACAATACAAGCGGACAGGTGACCGTTTTTGCATTGCAACGCAGACACGTATTTAAAAAATTATCTTATATTTGTTTAGGAAATTCATTATGTTTAAAAAGCTTTTATCAATAACATTTCTTTCTGTTGTTTTCTTTTTAAGTTGCAAAAAAGATCCATCGACAATCCCAGCTCCTATAATACAAGAGCCGACAGCTCCCTTTGTACTGCAAAATGAAATTTACCCCAACCCTTGTCAGGGCACATTTACTATAAAGACAAACACCGCAGACAGCCAAAGTGTAATCTTGTATAATATGACAGGACTTGAAATGTTAAACTTGACAATAAACGGGACTACGGCTATTGTAAACAACAGCTTAGTAAATGGCATTTATATATTACGTATTTCAAGCAAGCACGGGACAAACACAAACAAAATAATTGTTTCCAAATAAGCGGACAAATATATTTGCGGACACTCAATCGTTGTGTAATGTTAGTAACCAAAGCAGGTGCTAACACCAACTACGCTCCATTTTTTGCGTGTTAACGCTCAAATGTGTTGGTGGACATTAGCAAAAAACGGACGCGTAGTCGGAAAACGTTAGCTGCAAGTGGCGGACAGACATTTCGTAAGACAAAAAACTTTTGGACAAACATACACCATACGAACATATAAGACATCGACCTTGCGACTTCATTGTAAAGTATAGATTTTACACTGAGGACGAAGGCGGACGAAAAACAGGGACGCCAATTCAAGGTTATCGTTCGGACTTCATGTATGCAGAAGATGAAGTTGAGGACAAACAGAAATGTAAAATGTGGATGATTCATCCTGAATTCCTCGACCAAGACAATAAAATAATCCTTGACAAAACAATTCGTGTTCCGCAGACAGGCAAAGCAAAAATGTGGATCTTAAATGAAAAGCTTCAGGAAATGCACAAAGAAAGAATCAAAGTCGGGCAAAAGGGTTATTTTATGGAGGGTATTAAATCGGCCGAATGCGAGGTAATAGAAATCGTTGGACTAAACCTTCCTGAATATTCTACTCTCTTTACTGACTCGCTTGCATTCATTTGCAAAATAGTATCGAGTCATAACGCAAAATATGAAAGCACTTGGCTTCCTTCGGGTTGCATAATGGTTGACGTTTGGTATAAGAACCGTTTGTTTGTAGTACAACTTGAACTCGACAAAGGAAAAGAATACTTTGGACTTTCAGAGGTAAAAGAAAATGAACCGGACTTTACAACTCGCGCTGACAAGTATTATGACACTCTTGAAGAATTTAAAATAGCTTTCACGGACCTTTTTAAATAGTTGTTCGCAGCTGTGTGCCGCCACCAGACAGCTAACACCAAGCAAGCGTAATTTTTTGCGTGTTTGCGCTCAAATGCATAACTTGGACAAGCAAAAAACTTACGCCTGCTTGGAAAACGTTAGGCGTAATATTATGTGGACAATCATATTCATAATTTTGACAGTCGGACTAGGACTTTTTTTATACCTAAAGCTGACAATTTACTTGCACAAGAGAAATTATGAGAAAAAACACGCGGACATTTTTGACGCTCATAAAGCAATTGGTTATCCAAAACTGACAAACGACCAACAGTTTGACATTCTTGATAGTGAAAACACAAGTTACTTATCGACCTTGACGAAATTCGAATTTATACCTACTGGACTTTTAAACCATTACATAAACATCGAGCCAGATATATATTACACACATTTAAAATTGCAAGACTTGCAGACAAAAATGCGCTTTGACCCTAATCACTTAATTGACGGTTTTTTTATAAACCATTCAGACATAAGTTATGAATATATTTTCGTAGAAAGACAACGAATAGAATTTAAAAAATCCTTCGACAGTTATGACCAACTTATAAAGTATCTTGTTTACGACAGACTTAAATTATATGCGCCAGAAAAATATAAATATCTGGACAAAAAATACTACGCCTAACCGCACCTACAAGTTATGCCGCGCATTTCGGTGTTGTAACTTTCGGCGGACATTTGTACATTTAACTATTCGGACGGCGGCACAACTTGTAGCCGCATAACGTTATGTTCAATGCGCCCGGTGGACCTATCAACATTTCGGCTTGACAAGAACATTAGCATCTCGGTGGACAATTTTTCCTTCATCTCGGCTCGACAAGAACAATAACATTACGGCTGACAATTGACATCGGTTCTGACGTTCTTAAATTAATTTTCGCTTCAACCAACAAGGACAGGTTTTCGGACTCTTCTTTCTGCTTGGTAAAATTTCGGTATGTTTATATTTTTACTTGCCGACGCTTTTTTCGCCCGACACGGGCGTAATGGCTATCGCTAATTTAGCACATTTGTTTTTGCAAGAGACAGGCAAAAACAAATAAGCTAAATTCCAGCCGCACAAAGGAAGCGGTGTGTCGTAAAACGCCACTTTTTATGCGCGTGCACTCCGTGCCATAAAGCGCGCCTGACCGGCAGCATGGTTTTTATTATATTTAAATTTATGATGCTAATTCAATAAGACAAATTTGTTCACAGGATTAGGAAATTGTGATGTACCTCCAATTAGAAATAATTTTCCAGCATGAACAATAAACTGATGAACTGAAATTATATATGGTAAAGGATTTTCTTCTTCCCAAATATTTTTTTGTATGTCGTAAACAAAATGATTGTTTCTTATAGTCCCATTATCGTTTCCAAAGCCGTCTGAGCCACCTGCAATATGAATCATATTCCCTCTGACTAAAGCGCAACTTCTTGTTATTGCAAGAGGTAATGGCGCAAGTTCTGTCCAAATTTTATTTTTTGGATTATAAACGGAAAGGTTATTGAGCCATTTGTATTCTCCATCAGTAAAGGAGTTTCCTCCAATAGCATAAATTAAGCCATTTGCTGTAACCATTGCACAATACAATCGTTGGGTTTTTGGTGCTGGTAATTCTTCATATAATTTATTCCGTGTATCATATTTTATAAAATGTGTTCTCGTTTTTCCAGTTGTTCCGCCAATAATAAAAACTTCAGAGCCTATCGAAACCGCATTTGCAGAAGTTATTTTCGCAGGAAGTTTTGGTAACTTTTCCCACGAATTCGTTTGAATATCATAAGCTTCAGCAACATCTGTTTCACCAATATCATTTCCTAACCATCCGCCAAAACAATAAATTTTACTAATAACTATTGTGGCTCCAAACTCAGCTCTGGCTGTGGGCATCGCTAATAGTTCTATCCATTTTTTCATATCAAAATCAAACTTCCAATTATCGTTTCGCACGTAAACCGCATCTGAACCTCCAACATAATAAATTGCTTTATCATAGCTTACAGCCCTACCTGCATTTCTTAATTCTGGCAAATGAGGCAATTGGGTATAATTTGTACTTGAATCAGACATAGAAAACCAACCAAAAAACAAAAACAATATTATTATTAACGAAAAAGCGACAACACTCTTTTTGATTTTACTATTAACTTTTTTTGTAGTGATTAAAACTTCTTCTATTTCATTCTCTTTATTTGTAGAGCCATTTTCATTTGGAACTGTTGCATTTTCACTTGAAACCAATTTATTCCAATCAGAAAAACCAAGGTATATTGCAATTGTATCAAGTGTATATTGGCTTGGTTTACTTGACGTTTTAACAAATCCCAATAGTCTCTTTACAGTAGATGCCGAAACAGTCCCTCCGGTACTTTGTGAAATTTCGATTGCAAGCGGGTCACAATCTCTAGCATATTTAACTTCTTGGCCATAGACCTTTTCAATTCTTTTTTTGAGTTCTTTTGCTTCCATTGCCGCAAATATAAGGACTTAAAATACTGATATTCAAACTTGAACGATTTGAATTATTTGAATTGATGAAAAACTGTACAATTGAAGTAAGTTTGAGTACATCTGCCCATGGAGACGAACTGACTTTATTTATGATACAAACTAATAACAAATTAACAAATCACAAATCCTCATTAATTGGGCCTTACTCTTTAGAATACCTGAAAATAAAGGAGTTTTTTAAAAAAAGTAGGTATAGTGAAAGTGAGCCACAGCCCGAAATTAAAATTACAGGAGATGTAGTAGATATCACTTTAAAAAAATTATCTGGGATTTATGTATGGGGCATTAAAGTTAAAGGCGAGTATTTGCCCCTCTATGTTGGTAAATCAATTAATATTCCTGAAAGATTGTTTCAACATATTATTCGTTTCTGCCATGGCGAATACATAATTCCAGAATGGACTCTAATGGCCAATGCTCAAAGAAATATTCATGTTTTAAAGAGTTATTATTTGACTAATGATGTTCTTCCAAAAGGTTTATTATACTACCCATCAGGTGTTTTTGATTTTGACAGTATAGAAAGAAATCCAAGAATTAAATCCACAATGAAGAAATTTCGTGTCGGATTTTTTGCTTGTTGGAAATATTTACCAGACTATAAAAACACAGCGCGATTTCAAGAAGATGCACTTGCAAGTGCGTTAGGCAAAGAAAGGCTTATTTCATCGCACCGAAAACTTAATACAGAATCAACACTTTTTATTTCGGACTTTCTAAAATTATTGCACTAGTGATATATTCTAAAACTCTAAAATGAAAAGTTCATGAATCAGAATTTAAACTTTAAAAACTATAAAATGAAAACAAAAAGGATAAAATATTACATGAACACACAAAAGCTAATTTGGTTTTTGATTACAATTATAACATTTGATGGATTTTCGCAAACAACTACCTTTCAAGTGGGCAATGCGTTGCCGGGAAGTCATTACACAATCGGATGCAATGGATTCACAACTTACTCTGCTACTGCCGCCTCTGGCTTCTCTATTTCATCTAGGACTGTTATAAAAAATGGTACGTTAACACTCCCGAGCAATTTCATTGCGAATTCACAAGCCTCTCTTTCAACATTTCCAAATTTCGGTTATCTTACTTCAGTTACAGATACTGGTTCTTATGTAGTTTCATACACATTAGCAAGTATTTCTGGTAGTGCAATAACTAATACAAGCTTTCAAGCTGTTTTATGTTCAGCTAACATACCAACCCCTACAGCTAATTTTTCACAGACAAGTACAGTCATTTGTCAAGGAACAACTCTTAATTTTCAGAATTCTTCTACTACATCTTCATTATGGAATTCTAAGAAATTTATTTGGACAATTCCTGGGGGGTCGATTTCCTCAGTAACAGTTTCGCCAAATTCTTCAATTGGGTCTACTCCCTCTGGTACTGTAAATGCAAATAATTTTCAGGTTGCTTTTAACACACCTGGCATTTACATTGTTTCTTTAACCGCATACAATACCAGTGGAACTAATACTCTAACAAATCTCGGAGTTACAAATACTTCAAATACAAAAACAATTTCAGTTACAGTAGTTGGAAATCCAGTTGTGTCGATTAATGCTTCGCCTTCCACAATTTGTAGCGGTAATTCAACAACACTTAATGCTTCAGGTTCAAATCTGACGAATATTTCATTTAGCACACAAGTGGTTAGTCCAATTTTTAATACCACGTATACAGTAACGGGCAGCAATAACTCATGTTCCACAACTGCTTCACAAACAGTTTTGGTTTCAGTTAACCCAAATCCAACAGTAGCGGTAAGCAATGTTACAACCTGTTATGGTAGCGTTGCTAATTTTACTCCAACTGGCGCTTCATCATATAATTATTTACCAACGATTTTTAATTTCAGCTCAACATCAAATTATACAATAACTGGAACAAATACAAATACAGGCTGTCAAAATACAGTTACTGCCAATATTATCGTTAATCTATTGCCAAATGTAATCGCAACTAATACTTCTATTTGTTTTGGAAATTCTGTTACACTAATTGCAACTGGTGCCAATACTTATACATGGAGTTCTGGCAATATCGTAACACCTATTAGTAATACAACTTATACTGTTACAGGAACGGACGCAAATGGTTGTTCTAATCAAGCCACATCCACAATTACAGTTAATTCTTTACCTAATATTAACGCTACTTCTTCGTCTAGTTCCATTTGTTTAGGGACTTCAGCAACACTTTCAGCAACTGGTGCAAACACTTATACTTGGAGTTCAGGAAGTATTGTTTCTCCATCAGTGACATCAACCTATACAGTAACTGGCACAGACTTAAATGGCTGTATAAACTCTGCTTTACTCACGCAAGTTGTTGTATCCTGCACAAACAATACGACAGCAATACAGAAGAATAGTACAAAGTCGCATATTCAAATTTATCCGAATCCATCGACTGGTAAAATAAACATCAATTACCCAGGCTCTGGACAACTTAGAATTACAGACTTGGGTGGAAAGACAGTATTCAGTAGCTACTTTAATGAAACAACAGAATTGGATTTAAAGCTTCCTCAGGGATATTATCAATTACAAATTATTACCAGTTATGGTGTGAACAATGAAAAGTTTGTAATACTTGAGTAATAGATTTTCTATTTTAAATTATATGACTTAATCTAGCCATGCACCGCGATGCTTTTGGATGTTCAATACTAATTGGCATTTACAACCAACTTAACGTATTGACCTGTGTGTAAGCGGACACCCACGCCAGCGCACATTTTTCAAGCACATTTTGCACTTCTTTTCAAAGGAAGTAATTTTTAGTGGCGCAAAATAAGCTTGTAAAATTTCCAACAGCCTAAACGCCTATTAGAACGGGCACTTTTTCAAAGCGCATTGCCAACGCACGCAAAAAAATAAACCAGTTCATGGTAAATTCGGGCTTTTAATTTCCGTAAGACATCTAACAAATTCTTCGGACAATTACGGCTGACACTTGGTCGCAAACTGTGTGGGGCGCACTAAACATAACAGCGGTCTTGCCTAATGCCTGTTTTCTGTGGTATTTTGGCATCTCGTTGGACATTCGTACATTTAGCATTGCGGACGACAGGCACTAGGCAAGGCCGCAAAACGTTAGCTGCAACCCTATGAAGACAAACTGAACTTTGAAAAACTTGAACCAAATTATATTTTACATTCAATAAAAAATAATCAATGACAAATTGGATAAAACATCCTCTAATATTAGAAGGTAAAAAAGTTAGATTAATACCATTAACAGAACAGTATTTTGACGAACTTATTAGATTAAGTGATGATGAAATTATCTGGACCTTTATGCCTGTTAAAGGGACAGATAAAGATAAACTTCTTGGGGCATTGAACGAGGCTATAATAAAACGAGACAAAGGTGAGCAATATCCTTTTGTTGTTATAAATAAAGCAACTGAAAAAGTAATGGGCTCGACAAGGTACTTACACCTAAATGAAGAACATCGCAATTTGGAAATTGGATATACATGGTATTTGCCAGAATACTGGGGGAAAGGATACAATGAGGAGTGTAAATACCTATTATTAAAACATTGCTTTGAAGAACTCAAAACAATTCGAGTACAAATAATCACTTCAAATAAAAATATACGTTCAAGAAAAGCTATTGAAAGAGTTGGTGGAAAATTTGAAGGAGTTTTAAGAGACGTAGTTATAAGAAATGGCGACAAAAGAAGTGTAGCTTACTATAGTATTATAGAAGAAGAATGGAATGATGTTCAACAAATGCTTATAAAGTTGTATGAAGATAAATATGAAAAATTGTAATTTTACAAGACACAGAATTTGGACAGAAAGGGCAGCAGCTAACAGCACCTACAAGAAATTGGCGGTTCAGTGGTTAAATGAAGCTTTGTGCTTCGTATCAAGTTTTGTGGTGGCAGACAGTTTAGTGCTTCGAAATCGCCAACTTCTTGTAGCTGCAAAACGTTATATGCAATAAGCGCACCGACGTTGGTATGACAAAAGATAAAAATTAGACTAAATATATATGGACAATTTCATAGGAATAATAACAGGACTTGGCATTATGTTGGTCGTAATGTTTTTCCTTGGTTTAATTTATTATTTACTTCAAAAGTTTTTAGGAATAAAGGTCATTCCAAGATTTACTGCTCATAAGGAATTTGAAAATCAGCAAAATGTTAAAGACCAATTAAGTGGTTTAAATGATGAATTGTTACGAAAGGCTATTGCTCAAACAGAAAAGAAAAATTATTCTAGGACACACGAGAATGTTTTAGCAGAAGCAATTAAAATAAAAAACAAAGACGAAAAAAGTAATCCATATATTTACCAAGACAAAGATACTTTACGAGAAGCGATAAAAATTGTAAATAATTATTATTACGACCTTCAAAAAGATTCAGACTTTTTAATTGACAAAAGTTTAGAGGACGTCCATATGCTAATTATTAAAAATTCATCCTTGGAGTATTTTATGGCTAATCATAATTTAATCCAAGACCAATATTTAAAAAATCAAATTTCCTTTGACGAATACAGAGTTAAAAGGAAAATAATTTTATCTAATACAATTAATAAACTTAAAACTTAAACTATGTCTTTCTTTAAAAATTTATTTGGCAAAAATGAAACTGCCGAAGAAAAATTAGCCACCGGAGAATTAAATTGGAAATTAAAACCTTCACTAAAAAGTTTGTCAAAATTTCCCAACTATAAGAAATTCATATTGACAGAGGAGGAAAAAGGATTTCAGTTTGGACTGCTAAATGAAATGAATGATGAAGTTTCGTTTACATTAATTTTGCACCAACCAGTTTACGACAAAAACGACATTCCGACAAAAAGATTTTCTTTATATTTTCAAGGTATTAACGCATCACCTGAACTATCCTTCAATTCAATGATGGGTGTAATAACGGACTTTAATAATCCATCTGAAATGAATTTCCCAAGAAAGGAATATGTCGCACAAGCAATTTTTGACGACTGTTCAGACCAACAATCCGAAATTTATGCCGAAAAATATCTTCAACTATTTGAACAAGCAATAAAAAAACACGGTTTAGACACTAGAGAATATAAATTAGTTGGTAAGGACTGTTTTAATAAAAACGCTGAAAAAGCAATTAGAGAACAACACAAATAAACACTGACACGTAAACTAAATAAAACTGTGTGGCGCTTACAGCATATAACCGCAAGCAAGCGTAATTTTTTGCGGGTTAACGCTCAAATACATAAATGGACTTAGCAAAAAACTCACGCCTGCTTGCATTACGTTACAAGCAAGTGTAGGACGACCGTGCAACCATCAACATTCGTGCTGACATTGGACAGAAAAGCCAGCCCTTCGCAAAATTAAAAGAGCTGCAATGCAACCGCACAAGCCGACCCAAATTGCAGCACATTTAATTTTGCCCAACCGCACTAAGGACATTCGGACGGTTGACAATTTGACGGCAACTTTGGACTGAAAAGCGGTTTTAAAACTTATCTTTACGACCTAAATAATTGACAGAGAAAATTTGATGAAACTAATAACGCAGACACCGAAAAAAGCACTAAAAGCCTTCTTAAAGCAAAAGCCTTTAAGAAGCGAAATTGACGTTTTCAAAACAAACCTCATTGCTTTGCTCGACAAAATAAGCGTTATAGAAAAACGACCTAAGGACGAAAGCGAGGAGCATTTAAAAAACGACCTGCGTGACTTTTTGCGTGACACTTACTATCGTGACACCAACGCCATCAATACCAAAGACAAAAAAGACCTTGTAATTCACTTAGACAAAACCACCAACAGCGATGTTGCAGTTATCATTGAAGCCAAGCGACCAAGCAACACCAATGAAATGGTTTCTGCTAACAACCCAAACAAAAAAGCACTTCACGAACTAATCCTTTACTACTTAGACGAACGCAATAAAGTTGGAAACTTTCAACTGAAACAACTTGTAATAACCAATATTAACGAGTGGTATATTATATGGAAATTTCACTCAAACAGACCCCTACATTTCACTCTAAACTGACCCCTCAC
>JAQSCW010000046.1 GCA_029945625.1 bacterium | reverse complement strand
AGCTACCCCTGCTCTATCCCGCACTATATCTTTAATGCTTATTTCAAAATTTCAATCTCTATTCGAACCAACGCCCTTCCCTTTTAGGGAAGGGTATGAGCCCAACGAGCTACCCCTGCTCTATCCCGCACTATATCTTTAATGCTTATTTCAAAATTTCAAAATCTTCTTTAGACCTAGTGTCCTTTTTACAATCTATCAAATTAGTAAACAACTGATAATTATTGCTTTCTAAATTCGGAGTGCAAATATACGACAACTTTTATTATGAAGCAAATTAATTATTAACAGGCTTAAGTTAGGCTTTCAAGTTGTAATTTAGACCTAACTTCGCGCTGTAACATGAGCACCACCACCCCCCATAAAGCAGGATTTGTAAACATTATCGGTTGTCCCAATGTTGGCAAATCTACTCTCATGAACGCCCTGGTGGGCGAACGTTTGAGCATCATTACGTCAAAAGCACAAACCACCCGTCACCGCATTATGGGTATTGTGAGCGGAGAAGATTATCAGGTAGTATTCAGCGATACACCCGGTATTATCAAACCCCTTTACAAATTGCAGGAGAAAATGATGCAATTCGTGATCTCAGCCTTTACCGATGCCGATCTCTTTTTGTTGATTACGGATGTGTTTGAGGACATTCAGCTGGAAGAGTCCTATTTGCAACGACTTCAGAAGACCGACACCCCTATTCTCCTCCTAATTAATAAAATTGATATTTCTACGCAGGAACAATTGGAGGAAAAACTCTTGAAGTGGAGAGAGAAACTTCCAAAAGCAGAGATCATTGCTATTTCAGCACTAAAGAAATTTAATATTGATCGCATCATGGGACGCATTATCGAAATGCTTCCCGCCGGCGATGCCTTTTATAATAAAGAAGAATTTACCGACAAACCCGAACGTTTTTTTGTGAGCGAAATCATTCGCGAAAAAATACTCCTGAATTATAAAAAAGAAATTCCTTACAGTGTAGAAGTGATTGTGAATTCATTTGTAGAGGAAGAAAAAATTATTAAAATGCAGGTTGATATTCTTGTGGAGCGCGATAGCCAAAAAGGCATCATAATTGGAAACAAAGGTGCCGCTTTGAAACGAGTTGGAACGCAAGCACGCAAAGACATGGAGACCTTTTTCAAAAAACAAGTTTACTTGGAGCTCTTTGTAAAAGTAGATAAAGACTGGCGGAGCAATGAAAATCGCTTAAAGAATTTCGGATACTGATCGGACAGACATTCAAAGAAACTCAGAGACAGAGCTCATGAAGGGCCCGAAAATTGCGTTCTCGAAACTCTCTCTTGCATCTCTTTGGTCCTGAATCCTGCATCCGCAATACAGGGAGCCAAGACTGTAGTGAGCCAAGACTCGTCCTGAGAAAACACAGAGTCATGAAATTCCGTCTTGCATCTCTTTGGTCTTGAATCCTGCATCCGCAATACAGAGAGCCAAGAGCCAAGACTGGAGCGAACCAAGACTTGTTCTGAGAAAACACAGAGTCATGAAATTCTGTCTTGCATCTCTTTGGTCCTGAATCCTGCTTCCGCACTACCGGGAGCCAAGAGCCGAGACTGGAGCGAACTAAGACTTGTTCTGAGAAAAACGTAGAGTCATGAAGTTCTGTCTTGCATCTCTTTTGTCTTGAATCCTGCATCCGCAATACAGAGAGCCAAGAGCCAAGACTGGAGCGAACCAAGACTTGTTCTGAGAAAACACAGAGTCATGAAATTCCGTCTTGCATCTCAGTTATTCTGATTGCTGCTTCAAAATCTTTTTGTCAATCAAATTTCAATGTTTTAATGGGCGTGATCTTTGTAAGTATCAGAGTAGGCAGAAAGAGCATAAGCGCACATACAATGAAGGTGCCCATATTGAGCAGAAAAAAATACCACCAGTTAATCTCAATTGCTACAAAGTCCACATAATAGGTATCTCCATCCAGCCCAACAATTCTGAAATAATACTGTAATAAACACAATCCAATTCCTGCAATATTTCCCCAAAGCATCCCCCTTCCTATTAATTTATAGCTGATCCATAAAAAGATTCTCCTAACTCCAACATTGGTCAATCCAAAGGCTT
Source organism: bacterium (assembly GCA_029945625.1). Taxonomy (GTDB): domain Bacteria; phylum Bacteroidota; class Bacteroidia; order B-17B0; family Aurantibacillaceae; genus Aurantibacillus. The sequence continues at coordinate 86,533 of JAQSCW010000046.1, read as the reverse complement.
TCACAAGTCCCACCATATTTGCCCTTTCTAAAATCAAAATGAGCAAAGCGGTGATCATGTTAATGGTGGCCACCAAAATCATAAGTACTACCACAATTATTCCGTTGATGTCCAATTTATCGAGCCAAACGAAAATATTGGAATAAATTTCTTTAACACTGGTTACTTTATAAGTGTAGCCGATAAAATTCTGCATCTCCTCCGTATTCTCTTCTACCTGTGCAAAATCCGTCACCATTATTTCATAAGCCCCTACCCTCGTGCTGTCCCAGAAATTTAATCGTTGTATTTTTCGTAAATCAACAAGACTCAGTTGTTTATCAAAGTCCGAAAAATCCGTTTTAAAGATGCCGCAAATTTTGAATTTTCTCGAAAGTGTTTCCGCCTTCACATACGACACCTTTTGCAAACTATCGTATACTTCATGTTGAGAAATAAAATAAACCTGAATCTTTTCATTTAGACTCAGATCCATTTTCTTAGCGAGAATTTGACTGATCATGATACTACCGCCCGATTCTCCTTCACTAAAATCAAGAATCTTTCCCTCCACCAAATGGTCTTTCATAAAATCGAAATTATAGTCTCTGCCAACCCCCTTCAACAGAATCCCCTCATTCTCTTTATCTGTTTTTAGAAGTCCGTTTTTAAAGGCGGTAGATTGAAGGTGTTGAATAAATGGAAAGCTTCTAATCATTTCCAGCGAATCGTGGCTGATAGTAATAGGCTCAGGTTCGTTGCTCGCATTGCGATTAATGCTGCTAATACTGATATGAGTGGTAAGTCCGGTAATCTTATTTACAATCTCTTTTTTGAAACCTAACACAATGCTCACGGTTAGGAGCATAACACAAACTCCCACAGATATCCCAATTATTCCTATTTTTACAATGGGTTTGGAGATATTGCCCTTGTTTTGGTCAGTACTCGAGATCCTGTTTGCTATGAATTTTTCGACGCTCAAAAAAATATTTACCTGATGCACAAAAATAACAAAATGCTACGCTTAATACTCTTTTTGTTGCTGATATCTTCCTTTTTAGATGCTCAAAAGCCTTTAAGCATAAAAGAATATAGTTCGGTAATCATTGGTGCGCAACAATTTGATGCTTATGTGCCTTCATTAAAAAATAAATCGGTGGGCATCGTCACCAATATCACCGGCGTGATAGGCAGCACGAGTATTGTAGATACATTGCTACTCCAAAAGGTGAAAATTAAAAAGATCTTTGGTCCTGAACACGGATTCAGAAGCCTGGCCGATGCGGGCGAAAAGGTAAAAAGTCATAAAGATGCCAAAACCGGTTTGCCCGTGATATCTCTTTATGGCTCAAATAAGAAACCCACCAAAGAACAGTTAAAACACCTCAATGTTCTCATTTATGATATTCAGGATATAGGCGTGCGATTTTACACCTATATCTCCACCATGTGTTATGCCATGGAGGCCTGTGCTGAAAATAATATAGAATTTGTAGTGTTAGATCGACCAAATCCTAACGGTTTTTATATTGACGGACCGGTACTTGACAGTGCTTATAAGAGCTTTTTGGGTCTGCATCCGGTCCCCATCGTATACGGCATGACGTGTGGCGAATATGCGCAGATGGCCAATGAAGAAGGTTGGCTGAAAAACAAGGTGAAGTGCAAATTAAAAGTGGTAACCATGAAAGACTACGACCGCACTGCCTCCTACAAACTTCCGGTTAAACCATCACCAAACATCCCCAACACGGAAGCAGTTCTCCTCTACCCTAGTCTGGGTCTGTTTGAAGGTACTATTGCCAGCCTCGGCCGGGGGACTCCTTTTCCCTTTCAGGTAGTAGGTCATCCTTTATTTAGCGCTAAAGAATTTTCTTTTATACCGTTGCCCTCCGATCTATCAAAAGCCCCCAGGTATGTGAATCAGGTATGCTACGGCCTCGATCTGCGGAAATCCGCTTATCTTACTAATCACCCCAGACGAATCGAGTTAAGCTGGCTCTTGACACTCTCAAGGAACCTCGCAACGAATGGTTTCTTCGAGGATAATTTTAATTACCATGTGGGAAATAAACTATTAAAACAACAAATTCAACAAGAATTTCCGGAAGAAGAAATCCGAAGCAGCTGGATAGAGGGAATAGAGCGGTTTAAAGCGATCCGAAAAAAATACCTGATGTATCCCGACTTCAATTAAAATAAGAAGTAAAATAACAAAATACCTACAGATGTGTATTCTTTTAAGGACAACCTCTTTGCGAAAATTGCCATCCCCATCAATCCTTAATAGTAATCCTTTTCGCTTGGTTATACACCACCTCCCATTCAGCTCTGACTTCTAAATCAAGAAATGGTGCGGCCTGTTGGTCTTCACTTTGACTGTTTTGGGAGATGATGACACCCCCCTGACTCCAAGAAACTCAACCGGAAAAGATTCCTCCTTTTCATTCTTGGTAATCCATTCCGGCCACTGAACCTCAGATCAAAACACAGGGACAAGGTGTGTGGGTAATAATCACTGATAGGTGCCATGTTTTCGGTAAAAGACAATAAGGGTGCATGAAAATCTGCTCCCTTTTGGGTGTGCGAAAGAGCTGAAATGCCCTTCAGACGTACAGTTGAGAACAAGAGGTGAAATAATTTGGAAGAAGAACACCGTGGTTGAAATTTTAGGAAAGGACGCAAAATAATAAACCAAAAAATTGGCTTTTGCAAGCAAGAATCCTATTTTTGTAGGTCTAAAACACAACGATGGCGAATTTTGATTTGATCATGCCTAAAATGGGCGAAAGTGTAGCGGAAGCTACAATTATAAAGTGGAGCAAAAAGGAAGGTGACAAAATAAAAATTGATGAAACTGTTTTGGAGATCGCCACCGATAAAGTGGACAGTGAAATTCCATCTCCCTTTGAAGGGACTCTTATAAAGTGTTTATTTAAAGAGGGGGATGTGGTGCAAGTTGGTGCTGTGATAGGTGTAATTAGCAGCGATGCCTCAACTGCCGTAGAAGAAAAACCAAAAACGGCAAATCCGGAAGTTAAAAAACCGGAAGTTGCGAAGGCTGCTACTGCCGCGGTGACCGCTGTAGAAGCAAGTGATTACAGCAAAAGTGAAAAGTTTTATTCTCCATTAGTAAAAAGTATCGCCAAAGAAGAAGGTATTACGCTTTCGGAATTGGATTCTATAAAAGGAACCGGCCAAGAAGGGCGTGTGACCAAGGCCGACATTCTGGCCTATATTCCCAATCGCAGCCAACCAGCAGTTTCTGCTGCCGTGATCCAGCCAAATAAAGCAGAAAGTAAACCCTCTTCCAATGGAACCTTTACTGCCGGAGAACATACCATCATCGTGAATCGCCCCGCTGTATCTGTTGGTGCCGGCGACGAGATCATAGAAATGGATCGCATGCGCAAAATTATTGCCGAAAACATGGTGATGAGTAAACATGTTTCGCCACACGTAACTTCTTATGTGGAAGCTGACGTGACTAATTTGGTGTTGTGGAGAGACAAAGCCAAAAAAGAGTTTGAAAAGCGCGATGGTGAAAAACTAACTTTCACACCGCTATTTATTGAGGCAGTTGCAAAGGCCCTTAAAGATTTTCCCATGGTCAATGTTTCGGTAGATCAAAGCATGACCAAGATCATTAAGCGTAAGAACATTAATATTGGAATGGCCGCTGCATTACCAAGTGGAAATCTGATTGTTCCCGTGATCAAGAATGCGGATGAAAAGAATTTATTAGGACTCACCAAGTCTGTAAATGACCTGGCCAACAGGGCACGCGCCAATAAGTTAGCGCCCGACGAAATTCAAGGAGGAACTTTTACGCTCACCAATGTGGGCAGTTTTGGAAATCTCATGGGAACTCCTATTATTTTGCAGCCACAGGTTGCTATATTGGCAGTAGGTTCTATCAAGAAAAAACCTGCAGTTATCGAGACTCCCCAAGGAGATTTGATTGGCGTGCGTCAATTTATGTTCCTCTCATTAAGTTATGATCACCGTGTGGTTGATGGTTCGTTGGGGGGAAGCTTTTTAAGGAGGGTTGCTGATTACCTCGAGCAATGGGATATTAATCGCAGCATATAACTTTGTGAACAAACAAAAGATAAAATAAACCTTTCAAGAAAATCTTTGATTAACGGATTATTAAGCTCACCGGGAAAAAGTCTTTACAACAAAAACGAAACAAGATTAAATTGGTTTCAACCTCACCCTAAAATTTCTGTTTCTTTTTTTGAACCCTTCACGTTCCATTGTTGAAGTCAACATCCTGTATATAGGAGGTGCTGACCATCACTCTGACGACGTGTTAGCAGAGTTGGGTTACAGGAATATTTATGTACCAAACATTTCTGCCAATGCCCAAGAGCAGGTCAACGAAATGCTTGGTTTGGACATCAAACAAATCAACCAAGTTTCCAAGAGTTCTCATTTTGGGGAGAGGTTCGAGCACATCAGTACAATACCAACAGCCATACAAACCCGTCAAAAACACGTGGAATTATGCTTTCTCACGTTTTAAAAGGATACCGAATTAAAACTTATTTCCGTGCGTAAGGCTAATCAATTTATCTGCCAGAGTAGGTAATCGTTTCAGTGTTGCAATAACTGTATTTGTCAAAGCCTCCGCCCCAAATAAATACTGGAGCGCTTTGCCTGTTCTTATCCTATTTGAAAATAGTCGGTTCCACTGCGCTTCATATCGCAACTCAAGTTCATGTCGCGAGATCTCATTTTTCAAATAATTCTCAATTAGTTGAAAGGCTTCATGTGAACTCCGCATGGCCATGCTCATGCCATTACCACATAATGGGGCTATGGTTCCGGCAGCGTCACCCAGCATCAACACACCGCTTTCAATCACTTTCTTCTTTCCAAAACTAATTTGAGAAATTGTCAATGGCTTATCGCATAGAAATTCAGCTTCTGTAAAATATTTTTTGAGGAAAGGATTCTTCATCACCACATTCTTTTCCATCAGTTTGATATCATTTTCATTATCTCTCAAATTTTGGGCAGTTGTCAAATAACACAAACAGTACTTTTCACCGTCTACTTTTGAGATCCCGCAATACCCGTCTTTAAAATTATGAAGTTCTATTCTGTTATCGGGAAAGTCGAGTTCAACATGGTATTTTACAGCAATAAAGTTCTTGGGATTTTCGATCTTCTTTCTTTCCAAAGTCCTGTCCAACAGAGATCGTTTGCCGTACGCGCCTATTGCCAATTTTGCTCTCACATTTTGCAGAGTGGTGTCAATTGTAAATTCATTTTGTGAAAACCTTATGGCATTCACCCTTGCCTCCTCCAAAAATATCACACCTTTTTTTATCGCCAATGCAGCAAGAATGCTATCGAGGGCAAACCTGCTTACGCCAAAACCACCCAGATCTAATTTTCGCGTGAGGGTATTGCCATTGGGCGCCGAAATCATGACCTCATTAATCATTGGTAAGTTCATACTTGCGAGTGGCACACCAAGACGCTGTAAGAAGTCAAAACTCTCCATCGAAATATATTCACCGCATACTTTATGAAATGGGTATTTTTCCTTTTCAAATAGGATCACAGAATAGCCTGCATCTGCCATCTGAATGGCCAATGTTAAACCGGCCAGACCGCCGCCAATCACAGCACTATCGTATAATTTAGTATCCATTGGGATAAATTATCACTAAATGCCGGAATGCCCAGCGATTCTTAATGGTATACTTCTTTATGCCGGATTCTTTTAAGATGGCTTGCCATTCTATTCGCTTAAATCCTCTTAATACCGATAATGGGGCATCATTCTTTACGAGGGGAGATTTGGAAAAAAGAGCAGTGAGAATTTTAATGGCATAATACGCGATAGGATTTCTTTCTAAATCATTGATCACAAAGATGGCACCCCTAGCGCCGCATAATTTAATGAATTCACTAATTTCCTTTTCAGTGAAATGATGGCAAAACAGGGCAGCATGAACCACGTCCACGTCCGCATGTTCAACAAATGAATTTCTGAAATCATCACAGCGAAATGAAATATTTTTATGTTGCATGCAATTCTTTTCGGCATACTCAATACAATCCGACTTTAGATCAATTCCTGTTAAGGAAAGACTTACACCCTTGTGCACCGCCCATTTGTCTATTGCTTTCAAAGAATCTCCTCCTCCGCAGCCGATATCAAACAGTGAGTAGGTTTTGGTTTTGCTGGTCAATACTTCTTTTAATCCCCTAATTGAAACCCGATGGCCACCCAGGTATTTATTGATGAATTCGAGTTCCTTCAGATTTTGAAACAATAAATCCCTTTGAATGTCAGCATCATCCAAAATTTCTTTTTGATAGGATCTTGTTTTAAACATTTTCAAGAATGAGTGATTCCATAGTAAGTCCGGGGCCAAAGGCCACACCAAAGGTCAATTCCCTTTTTTTCAAATTTGCCTTTGTTTCCAAAAGTTCTTTCAACACAAAAAGGATGGTGGGTGACGACATGTTTCCGTGGTGTTTCAACACACGGTAAGAACTTTCAAGATCCTCCTTATGAAGTGATAATTCCTTTTGAATAACCTCGAGTATCTTTCGTCCCCCGGGATGTATGGCCCAGTGGGTAATTTCTTCCCGTTTCAATTCCAATGCGTCGATCGCCTTGTCAAACAAAGATTTCACGCCACTCTCAATTATTTTAGGAATAAAAGCGCTTAGCGTCATCAGAAAACCGGTAGGGGACAATTTCCAGGCCATATCACTTTTTCCATTTAAAGCCAAGTGAGAGTGGAATTTTCGAATCCTGAATCCCCCGAATTTATTTTTTTTTGCGAATGTATCGGGAACCACTAATGCAGCAGCAGCACCATCAGCGAAAAGAAGGTTGGCCATAATGTTTTCGGGATCGGCTAATTTTTGAAAATGTAAGGTGCATAATTCCACACACACTAGCAAAACTATGGCCAGCGGATCACTTTTACAAATGTAATCGGCTTGCTTGAGCGCATGCACTGCGGCATAACAACCCATAAAGTTGAGCGAAGTTCGGTTGATGTTTTCGTTTAGTTTCAGATACTGAACAATATCAATATCCAAACCAGGTGCCGATAAGCCGGTGCATGACACCGTAATTAGGTGACTGACCCTGTGCTTGTCTATTTTATCTTTTAAACAATCACGGATTGCCGAAATACACAAAGGCAATGCCTTTTCCGAAAAGTACTTCATTCGGTAAGCAATATCCGGAAAAGGCTCAAGGTCGCTGCTTGATGGGAAAAAGTCTCTCTTATCCCTAGTGGAAGAGAAATCGGGGATCACCGAATAGCGCGTTTCAATGCCACTTTTGGCATACATGGTTTCCAATCTCTTTCTATCTTTTTCAGAGTACTGATATAAATCCGACATAAATGTAGCAATATCAGTTTGCTTGTGTTTATTTGAGGGTACTGCGGTAGATATACTGACGATAACACTCATTATATCTTGTTTAGAATAAGCAATAAAATAAAAAAAACATTCATACATGTTGAAGCCAAAAAATTCATCCGCATGGTATTCTTATAGGAGGCCTGCTTCTCATCTTTCAGTACGTTGATGAACCAGGTGATAAAATACACAATCACGGGAAAAAGAAAACATTGAAAGAGGAGAAAATGTGCGGCCTGATTCATTGAAGTAAAATAGAAATACAAAATGGCATTGGCAACACTAAACATAAGGGCCGTGAAAATAAAAGTACCTCGGATGCCTAATTTATAGCTGATCGTGAAATCGCCACTCTGTGCATCGGCTTCGTGCTGGTATACTTGCGTAAGAGGATAAACGCCTCCTATCAAAAAAGAACAAGCCGGGAGGGCCAATGTCAAGGATGCTGATAGATCTTGATTGACTGAGCTGACACCGGAACTCACCATCCAAAAGGTAAATGCACCCTGAAAAAAAACAACTGTTAAAAAACCAAGGAAAGGGAATTTCTTGAGGCGAACAAGCCTGGAGCTATAAGCGCGTGAGGCGAGCATATACAAAAGAATACAAATGAAAAATTTAATTCCAATCAGTAAAGAAAGTCCTAATCCGATTGCATCAAACAAAATAGACACATAGAATAATTGTCGGGTGGGTTTTGGAGGATGTTCCAAACCTCCAATGCTTGTTTCATCCTGATCGATGAAACTGTTGTAGCCATTGCTGGCCGGATAGATGAAGAGATGCAAAACCAAAAAGCAAATGATTGCATTTTCCCAAATAATTTTTTCGGCCTGACTTAACGCGAAAAAAAAAATGGGCATTAAAAAATAGGAAAAGGGAATCCGAAGAAGTTTAAACGTATCTGCTTGTATGAGCCTTGACTTAATCATAGTTATAACGAGACAAATTATGAAACAAATTCCGCAACTCAAGGAAAAATGTGACTTATGTAAAATAATATTTTATTCTGTAAGAATTAGCATTACCCACCCTCGTCTGATTTCAAAAAAAGGCAAAGGATAGCAACAAGTGTTAAATTGTAAAGTGCATCCCTCCACGCAGATCCCCCATCCAGCTGATTTGTATGTTTTCGGAGAAAGCACTACCAGTTCATCAACTACAAGCGCAAACTATTTGGCACATCAACGAGTACGCCAAGTGGAAACGTAACAAGAAGAAGGGTTACCCTCACAACTAAAATTAGACCCGCCGCAGGAGAACAAGTTCGATTCATGGCACGCAGGTTGCTCTATCCAAATATGTCCTTAAGCGCCAAACTCTTTTACACCCCTGCATCCGCTACAGCGGCCACAATTTACTTGTGCATTCATTCACCATCCAATAAGGATCAACCTTAAATTTTTTCCAGTCGCAAAGAAGGCTCGCATGCAATTTTTCAAGTTCTTCTTTCAATTCGGGACTGTATTTTTCAAAGTCCTTGTGATACTTCGGATGTCGGAGAAATTTCTCATAATACTCCAACAAATTAAAACACATGGTAAATTGCCCACAGGCGATGATGGTTGTGGGCATATTATTTTTTCCTTTTAATTGATCTTTGGTAAACCACAAAGTTGTTCCCATTCTGAAAGCCTGAGCGGCAACCGACATGATTGCGGGACCCGGATCGGCAATTTCTTCACTGTAATAAGGGTATTTCTTCTTCCTCCGTTCCACTTCTTCTTTTGTTAATTCAAAAACAGCGTTCATGATAAGGCGTGGTTTCCAACCCGAATCGCCATATACACGTTCAAATCCGAACCAACGCATTTGTTTGATCAAAACTTTCGTAATTAATTTAAACGCGGAGTTTCGACGGTTGACCAATAAATTGTTGATGACACCAAATTGAAGTTTATCCACATGTTGCATGCGTTCTTCGAAAAAAGCAGGAACTCCCAAACGTCGCGTGAGTCCTACAAAACCTTTGGAAGCCAATAATAAAAAGGCAGAAACGAGAATCCCCAATGTTCCCAAAACCGTCATGGGAATGATTAGCAATTTATCCTCCACAAATACAGCGCAGGACATGGCTAAAGCGCCGATTCCGAAATTTAGGACTCCAAAAAATTCAAATGTTTTGAAGCTCCACTTCCCAATGTAAGGGATGTTTTCCCGTTTACTTCTCGAATACCCTTCCATCTTTGGGTTTGTGCCGTCGGAAATAATATAAAGATCAAGCGACTTCTTGTCATGGGAACGAAATTCTTTTAATTCCTCGGGATAATTTTTCATACGTTCCTCTGCACTGATCACTGCATCCACTCCCTGATTATCATCTACTCCGCCATCCATCAAACCAATAGGATAATTGATTTTTGCGCCTTCCAACACCGAATCGGGCAGCAGAGCAGGATCAGCCAGTTTAACAGACTCTTCATGAACAAAATCATCAGGGAAATTAATGGGCTCAAAACCAAAAGGCACACAGGATGAGGCTGCCACAATATCTGCCAAACGAACTTCTTTGGCCATTTCAATGGGAATATGAATTTTCCGGTTTCCAATAAATTCGGGTACGTGTTGACCATCCGAAAATGAAACTTCTGTTTTTTGAAAATGAAAAGGCAGGGCAAAATGAAATTCAGTGGCATTAAAACTAATTTCTTTCAAATGGATGGGTCGATGATTGTCCCACAATAAACCAAAGTGTGCGTCTTCAAAATATCGGTGATACATGGAGGCGAAGGCGCTGATAAGACTTCTTTGTCTTACATTTTTCCAATTCTCGTCCTCCGCTAAATAACGCAAAGCATCCTCCACCAAATCTTTTTGCGTCATAAATTCAACCAGACTTTTATAACAGTCCTCAAAAGTTCCCCCCTTTTTGAGGGTCGCCACATATTTCACTCCCAAGAAGGTACCCCCCGAAACGGTGGATAAAACTCGGATCCGCTCCAATAATGTTTGACCAAAATAATATTTTGAATGCAAATAGGACACCAAACCAAGGTGAATACAAGTAGCTCTGAATCCCCCCCCGGACAATGAAACTGCAATATTTGCAAATGGCAATTTGGGAAGATGCGCTCTTCTTTTTTTCCTCGTCTTAAGGGCTTTAACTTCCTTTTTTTCCATATACGGAAATCGAGAACCTGTTTTGAATTTATTAGTCTGTGTCTCTACCCTTCTTAACTACTCTTCCAGTACAAAGGTTTCAGTTTTCGGGATGAATTTAAATTTACCAAACATCGAGTCAGGCAACACCGTTAGTTTTCGTTTTTCAGTATCTATCCATGCACCATCCGTATTCACCACCGCCGCCTTCACTCCATCCGTCCTATAAATATTCTGGGTGAAGGACCACCGTGAACCGTCTCGTTTCATTTTAGATAACGCGCAGGTCACTTTTACGGTGTCGTTTATCCCTACTTCTCTCAGATAAATAAGTTCCTCCCGAAACAAAACCGGCCCGAGATTTTGAGCCAAAAGCACATGATAATCAAAACCCAATTCGTTGAGCATCTTTAAGCGCGCCTGCGTGGCAAAATCGCCATAAGCGGAATGTCGCAAATGCATGTTGGCGTCGATTTGCGACCATAAAACGGGTCCTTCAAAATAAATAGTTTCCATCGGCGTCACGCTTCAATGAGTTTTTCAACCAACGCAATATACTGACTCATGGCCTCTTCTTTGCTCATCCCCGCCCTACTTTTCCAGGCATTGTATTTAGCAGCCCCTATAAAATCAAACATTTTAGGGGCCTCCACATTCACTTCCCCTACCGTGGCCTGCTTGTTTAAGGAATATAAATTAAGAAGTACTTCATTGGAGGGCTTTTTGGGAAGGTGATGTACTTTCTCTTTTGCGGCATTAAATTTTTCATCGAGCGTCATGATAGAATTAGATTTGAGAATTAGTAACAGTATTTGTTGGCGTCAATCAATTTTTCAGCAACCACTTGCCTTGCGGCTTTCATATTAAATGGTTCCTGCTTGGTGAAACGTTTTAATCCCATCAGCATCATGCGAAGTTCATCGCCCTCGGCATAACTGTTTAAGGCTTCCTTTCCGTTCACCCAAATATTATCGCAGGCCTCATTCACATAAATACGAGCCATTGCTAACTGCTCCCTACAAGCCTGCTCACCCTTCATGCTAATTAATTTTTCAACACGCAACAGAACCGATTCAGCCACATAAGTCTCAATGGCCATATCGGCAATGTTCATCAGCACTTCCTGCTCTTTACTGAGGGTGGTCATTAATTTTTGCACAGCTCCACCTGCTACCAATAGAATTGCCTTTTTATAATTGCTGATCAATTTTTTTTCATAGGCAAACAGGGACTCATCCGGTTCAGTCATTTCGGGAATGCCCACTAATTCAGAAGCCACCTTTTGAGCGGGACCCATCAAGTCGAGTTCTCCTTTCATGGCACGTTTGAGGATCATGTCTACGATCAGCAATCGGTTTATTTCATTCGTGCCTTCAAAAATGCGATTGATTCTGGAATCACGATAGATCCGATCCATGGGAGCCTCCGCACTATAGCCCATACCTCCATAAATTTGAACCCCTTCATCGGCCACGTAATCCAATACCTCCGAACCATGTACCTTTAAGATGGCAGCTTCCACAGCAAATTGTTCTACTCCTTTTAGTTTGGCTTTCGCTTCATCCATGCCTCCTTCTTTTAGGGCGTGAATGGCGTCTTCAATGTTTTGAGAAGCTCTGTAGGTAGCACTTTCACAAGCAAAAACGCGGGTACACTGCTCTGCTAATTTATATCGGATAGCGCCATATTTTGAAATGGCTCTTCCAAACTGCTGACGCTCGTTAGCATACTGTACCGATTTGCTGATGGTTTGTTTGCTTCCTCCAATAGCTGCTCCGGCCAATTTAATACGACCAAGGTTTAAAATGTTTACCGCAATCTTAAATCCATTCTCACGTTCCGATAGTAAATTCTCAACCGGTACTTTGCAATCTGTAAAAAACACCTGACGGGTAGAGCTTCCTTTAATTCCCATTTTATGTTCTTCAGGGTTCAGGGTGATGCCACCAAAGGCTTTTTCGACAATGAATGCCGAAAGGTTTTTATCGTCATCAATTTTCGCAAACACTGTAAAAATATCGGCAAAACCGCCATTGGTGATCCACATTTTTTGACCATTCAAAATATAATGCTTTCCGTCGGGAGATAATTTTGCATTGGTCTTCCCGCTGTTTGCGTCAGAACCACTGCCCGGCTCGGTGAGACAATAACAAGCTTTCCATTCACCTGAAGCCAATTTTGGAATGTATTTCTTTTTTTGTGCTTCTGTGCCATAGTACAATATAGGTAGCGTACCAATACCGGTATGAGCCGATAGCGCCACGGCCACGGAATGTCCGCCTCCAATTACTTCGGTGGTAAGCATAGAAGTAACAAAATCGAAACCCAAACCTCCCAAATCTTCGGGCACTGAAATTCCAAGAATTCCCAGCGCTCCGGCCTTTTCAAGAATGGCAGGCATTAGTCCTTCCTCCTGTTGGTCGATTTGTTCGAGTTTGGGACTTACTTCCTGTTCCAAAAAATCTTCACAGGTTTTTTTCATCATCAATTGCTCTTCTGTCCATTGTTCAGGAATAAAAATATCCTGAGCCTGAGTTTCCTTAATTAAAAATTCGCCGCCTTTTGTTTGTGTTGCCATGATCTGATTTTTTTAAATGATCTAACCGGTTAATTCATATTTATTTTCCTGTACTCTTAGTTCCTTGGTCCGTATTTGCTTAACAGTGTTTGTGCCCCCTCACTGAGCAGTTCGGACCCGTAAGGGATGCACTCCTCATTAAATACTACCTTTGAATCGTGAAGGAAGTAGCAGGTTTCAGCCACGTCTTTAGCACCCAAAAAATAAAACATACTGGGTACCTTTCGCGAATAAAATGCAAAGTCCTCTGATCCCAATATTGCTTCAATGGGCAACACATTGTCTCTACCAAATACAGTATTCAATGCCGCATTCATGTCGCTGTGCACATTCTTGTCGTTAAGTAAACTGGGATAATTGAGATTGTATTCGATCTTGATATCCGCATCAAAATTCATCATGGTGCCTTTTATAATCTTTTCCATGCGGGCAATCACTGTATTAAATGTATCCAGATCAAGCGCTCTGATTGTTCCTTCAATATGAACCTTGTCGGCAATCACATTAGGGGCAATGCCTCCGTTAATTTTAGTAAATGAAATCACCGCAGGCTCATGTGGAGGAATATATTTTGACACAATGGCCGAAACAGATTGAATCAAATTACTTGCCACCAAAATGGCATCGATCCCCAAATGAGGTGCCACTGCGGCATGAGCCATTTTCCCGGTAATCTCGATCTTAAAAAAATTTGCACACGCCAATGCTTGACCTAATTTAAAAGCCAATTTTCCGACGGGGAGCAAAGGATGCACGTGCAAACCCAAGGCCGCTTTAACATCATCCAACATACCCGTTTCAACCATCCGCTGACCTCCCGATTTTTTCTCCGGATCATCGTATACACCTTCCTCCGAAGGTTGAAAAATAAATTTAATAGTTCCTTTATAAGGAACATCTTTTAATAGTTCGGCCGCTCCCAAGAGCATGGTGGTGTGCAGATCATGCCCGCACGCATGCATCAAAGGAATTGGTTTTCCATGATCCCCTTTCATGGTTTTGGTACTTCTAAAATCCAGCGCGTTTTCCTCTTTTATCGGCAAAGCATCCATATCGGCACGCAGGGCAATACAGGGACCTTCCCCCTTTTTTAAGGTGGCAACAATTCCTGTTTTAGCTATATTTTTCACGTAAGGGATCTTTAAACGATCTAATTCCTTTGCGATCAATGCGGCGGTTTCAGCTTCATGATAACCAATTTCAGGATTAGAGTGAATCTGCCGGCGAATTTCCACCAATTTTGTATAGAGTTCCTTTTTCATGTGTATCCCAAAATTTATGATAAGAGTTCAAATACGCCGGCCGCTCCTTGTCCGGTGCCAATGCACATGGTCACCACACCGTACTTTTTCTTGCGAATTCGTAATTCGTTGATTAACTGCACCGATAATTTTGCGCCACTGCAACCCAGTGGATGGCCCAAAGCAATGGCACCGCCGTTCACATTTACCAAAGTGGGATCTAGTTCCAATTTCCGTATAACTGCCAATGATTGGGAGGCAAAAGCTTCGTTGAGTTCAAACAGATCGATGTCCTTAGTTTTTAAATTTGCCAGAGCCAACGCTTTTGGAACGGCTTCGGATGGTCCCATTCCCATGATCCTGGGCGGTACACCCGCAACTGCGTGAGAAATAAGGCGCGCTATGGGTTTCAAGTTCAATTCATTCATCATTCGTTCACTCATCACAATTACAAAAGCAGCCCCATCACTCATTTGCGAAGAGTTGCCGGCGGTAATACTGCCTCCATTTGCAAATACAGGTTTTAATTTTGAGAGCGCCTCCACGGTGGTATCGGCTCGCGGACCTTCATCCGTGTCCACCACATAATCCCGAGTTTTACGTTTTTGTTTTTCATCCAAATAGGTTTCCGATACGTGGATGGGCACTATGCCCTCCTTAAATTTTCCCGCTTGTATTGCTGCTAAAGCTTTTTGGTGCGATTCAAATGAAAACAGGTCCTGATCCTCGCGCGACACCTTAAATTCTTTTGCAACAGCTTCGGCGGTAAGGCCCATGTTCCAATACCAATCGGCGTGTTCTTTTGCCACTTTAGGATTTGGCACCACGCGCCATCCTCCCATTGGTATCAAGCTCATACTTTCTACACCTCCCGCGATGATACAATCGGCCATTCCCGAATTAATTTTTGCACTGGCGATCGCAATAGTTTCTAATCCACTCCCACAGTAGCGGTTCACGGTCATGCCCGCCACTTTATCTGTGTTCAATGCCAACAATGAAATCAACCTGCCCACATTCAAACCCTGTTCGGCCTCAGGCATAGCATTGCCCACCATTACATCGTCTATACGATCTTTATCGAGTTGCGGCACTGTTGACACCAAATAACGAATCACCTGCGCCGCGAGATCATCGGGGCGCGTGAAGCGAAACAATCCTCTTGGTGCTTTCCCTACGGCGCTTCTATAACCGGCTATGATATATGCTTTCATATATTCCTTCAGTTTAAATTAAATTAATTACGTAGTACTTTTCCTCCATTAATAATGCTGTGCAAACGTTCAAGCGTTTTCCGTTCGCCACACAACGACAAAAAGATCTCGCGCTCTAAATCCAACAAGTACTGTTCGGACACCAGAGTAGGCTGCGATAAATTTCCACCGGCCAATACAAATCCCAGTTTCTCAGAAATGAGCTTATCATGGTCACTGATGTAATTGCCGCTGCGCATAGAATCTGCACCAACATACACCAATCCCAGCGCCTGGTTCCCCGGCACACGAATATCTTTTCGTTCTATGGGTTTCGAGTAACCTGCCTCTGCCATTGCTAAACACACGGCTTTTGCCTCTGTTAATTGCCTGCTGCGTGAAATTACCACTTCATCAATTCCTTTCCGTAATATTCCAAGGTCATAGGCTTCGTATGCCGACGTTGAGACTTTCGCCTGACCAATGGTGAGGAACTTATCGCGAAACAGATTTAGTTCAACATCACCTTCATGTCTCGCATCGTTTAAACGGAGCGCAAATTCTTTGGTTCCTCCACCTCCGGGAATAAGTCCCACGCCAAACTCCACCAATCCAATATAGGTTTCGGCATGTGCCACCACTTTATCGCTGTGCAAACAAATTTCGCAGCCACCTCCTAAAGTTAAACCATGAGGAGCTGCCACCACCGGTATCGAAGAATAGCGTAACCGCATGGTGGTATTCTGGAAAGTTTTCACCGCCAGATTTAACTCATCCCAATCCTGCTCCACGGCCATCATGTAGATCAAGCCCACATTGGCACCGGCTGAAAAATTTGTACCTTCATTACTAATTACCAAGCCCCTATAGTCTTTCTCGGCAATCTCAACCGCCTTCATGAGTCCTGCCAGTACTTCGCCGCCAATGGTATTCATTTTTGTGTGAAATTCTGCATTAAGTATGCCGTCTCCAAGATCCGTTACAGTGAGCCCACTGTTTTTCCAAATAGTTTTGGTGGGCCTTAAAGTTTCGAGCGAAATAAATTTTTCGGTACCCGGAATCACCAGGAATGTTTTGCTGGCCACGTCATAAAATTTCCTTGCACCTTCTTCAATTTTATAAAACGAGTTAGTGGTCTTTGCCAATTCATATACCCAATCGGCGGCTTTGTGGCCCGCTTCTTCCATCATTTTCAAAGATTCTTTCAAACCGATGGCATCCCAATATTCAAATGGGCCAAGATCCCATCCAAATCCTGCTTTCAAGGCATCGTCGATGCGATACAGTTCGTCGGAAATTTCAGGAATTCGATTGGATACATATTGAAATAAACCCGCGAAGGTGCTCCTGTAAAATTCACCGGCCTTGTCCTTCCCTGCTACCAATACTTTGATCCGCTCTTTCAGGTTTTCGATGGGTTTGGTTAATTCGAGTGTGGCAAATTTTACTTTTTGAGAAGGTTTATAGTCCAGCGTTTTTAAGTTGAGCGCCAGAATTTCAGACTTTCCATCCTTATTTTTCACTTTCTTATAAAAACCCTGACCCGCCTTGTCCCCGATCCATTTATTCTCTAACATTTTTTGAATAAAATCAGGAATACTAAATTGTTCACGGGCTTCATCGTGTTGGCAATTTTGTTGCAGTCCTTTAGCAACCATCACCAGAGTGTCTAAGCCAACTACGTCGCAAGTTCTAAAGGTGGCCGATTTGGGCCGACCCAACACCGGACCTGTTAATTTATCCACTTCTTCCACAGTGAGTCCCAGTTTTTGCACTGTATGCAAGAGGGCCATAATGCTGTATACTCCCACCCTATTGGCAATAAATGCAGGGGTATCTTTACACAGCACGGTTGTTTTTCCAAGGTATTGTTCCCCATAGTGCATTAAGAAAGTAATTACTTCCTTGTCAGTATCAAGGGTGGGAATAATTTCGAGTAAACGAAGGTACCTTGGAGGATTAAAAAAATGGGTGCCGCAAAAGTGTTTCTTAAAATCATCGGAGCGACCAGCTGTCATCAAATGAATGGGGATTCCTGAAGTGTTAGACGTGATAAGGGTTCCGGGCTTTCTGAATTTCTCTACCTGTTCAAACACTTTCTTTTTGATCTCCAAATTCTCAATCACCACTTCTATAATCCAATCACAAGTGCCCAGCTTCGGCATATCATCTTCAAAATTGCCGGTGCTGATCCGCGAACCAAATTCCTTTAAATAAATAGGAGAGGGGTTTGACTTGAGGGCAAACTGCAGAGAATCGGAAGCAATCCTATTGCGCACAATCATGCTGTCGAGGGTGAGTCCCTTCGTTTTCTCCGCCTCATTAAGGTCCTTGGGAACAATATCGAACAGGTACACTTCACAGCCAATATTGGCGAAATGACAGGCAATGCGGGATCCCATAACCCCGGAGCCCAGCACGGCAACTTTTTTAATAACTCTTTTCATTCCTCTTTGTTTTATATAATATCTATCCAATTTTTTTCAGGCCCCTTTAATTAGTTTTGTACGTTCATCCGCCAACGCAATGATCTCGTCAACGATCTTGTAAAATGTTTCGAGCTTATCTTTACCAAGCTTTACTTCGGCTATGTGATTAAAATTCCGCACAATGTTCTTGGCCAGTTCCTTTTGGGCTTTCCCTTTTTGAGTCAGTTTGATTTTAATCTTCCTTTTATCTTCCTTATCGGGGATCCGCTGGATCAGCTTTTTCTCTTCGAGAGAGAAGACAATCCGCGATAAGGAAGTGCTTTCCATTCCCAGTTGCGGTGCTATGCCGGACGCATAGGACCCTTCGTGACTGTCGATGTTCAATAAGAAATGTGCCATGGCTATGGTGCCATCGTGCAAAATGGCTTCCGCATTGTACATGCGACTAACTACCTGCCAGGCCGTTTTTAATTTGGAATCAATCGTTTCGGTGTGTTTTTTTGTCATAACCTTCATTCACAATTAGTATTCACGCATACTTAATTAATACCGGTCCTTAGGTTCATATATTTTATCATATAGTACTTTGTTCTCACTCAAAATCACCTTTCTTCTTAAGGAAAGTTTCGGAGTAAGCTCCCCGCCATTCACCGTCCATTCTGCCGGGAGTAGTTCTATCTTTTTGATCTTTTCGTATGGAGCGAGGTCTTTGTTGGCGACTTCTACTTCCTCCATAATACGTGCCCTAATCCGCTCATTACAATTGATTTCTTCAACTGTTGTAACCTCTATTTTTTTTCGCTCACACCATTGTTTAATGAACGCAAACGCCGGAACGATGAACGCCGCAGGAAATTTTTCATTCTCCCCAATTACCATGGCCTGTTCAATGAATCGGCTCTCCTTTAATTTATTTTCAATACTCTGGGGCGTGATGTATTTACCCCCGGAGGTTTTAAACATTTCTTTCTTCCTGTCGGTGATCTTCAAAAAACGACCTTCTTCAAAAATGCCGATATCTCCTGTATGGAACCAACCTTCCTTATCTATGGCTTCGGCCGTAAGCTCGGGATGTTTATAATACCCAAGCATCACACTCGGTCCTTTTACATAAATTTCTCCATCTTCAGCCAGTTTCACTTGTACATTGTCAATTACCGGACCCACTGTGCCGATCTTAATATTGGCATCATCAAAATTATTTACTGCAATCACAGGAGAAGTTTCAGTAAGACCGTACCCTTCTAAAATCTTAATACGAGCTGAAATAAATACACGCGCCAACCGTGGTTGAAGAGCTGAACCCCCCGACACAATGGCTACGATATTCCCCCCCAGGGCATCGCGCCATTTGCTAAAAATGAGTTTGTTTGCAAGTTTAAGCTGTGCTTCATACCACCAACCGTTCGCGCCGTGTTGTTCAAAGCGCAAACCAAGATTCAAGGCCCAAAAGAACAGGGCTTTTTTTACACCGTTGAGTTGTGCACCCGCACTCACGATCTTTTCATATACTTTTTCCAACAGTCGGGGAACCGTTACAAAGAGCTGAGGTTTCACCTCCTTTAAATTGGCGGCAATAGTCTCGAGACTTTCAGCATAATAAACCGCTACACCATGGCTGATGTATAAATAAGATAACATGCGTTCGTACACATGATTAAGTGGAAGAAAACTTAAAGCTTTCCAATGACATTCAAATGGACACAGGTGGCGGGTGCCGATTACATTACTTATGAAATTGCGATGAGATAACATTACCCCCTTTGGATGACCTGTTGTACCCGATGTATAAATAAGGGTAGCCAGATCGTCGGGCTTTATTTTGGCTTTGATCTCCTCAAGTTTTTCCCCTTGCGGTTTATTTTTGCCAATGGCTACAAGGTCTCTGAGCGAGCGCACTCCTTTAATTGGATTAAAACTAAAAATCTCTTTTACTTCATGGCCCTCCGAACACGCTTTAACTTTGTGGTACTGCTCTTCGGTGGCCACAAAAAAATATTGAATTTCGGCTTCCGCCATCACATACTTAAGGTCATGATCACTCAGGGTTGGGTAAAGTGGGGTATTTATAGTACCTGTTTGTAGGCAGGCGTAATCTACAAAATTCCATTCGGGACGGTTACCTGAGAGTATTCCTATTTTATCGCCGGCGTTAACACCCAAATCGAGAAACGCATAACTCAAATAATTAACGGTGTCGATGTACTCTTGTGTACTGTATTTTCTCCAAATGCCATTTTCTTTTCCGGCCAAAGCGTCTTCCCTTAACGGGTAATCCTTTAAGTGGTGCAGGAGATCGAACAAACGGTAATTTTCCATAGCCTGAGTTTTAGCGTCAAAAAACAAAAGGTGGTATTAAGGTGTCAATTCTAAAGTTATCAGCTATTGATTAAATTTTGATAATTTAAGTATTATGCACGCATAAATTTAGTGTATATTTGTATTGGTTCCAAATATTTTAACATGAAAAAAATTGACTTGTTGCCGGAATTATTAAAAATTAACTTTCCGGTAATTATGGCGCCCATGTTTTTGGTGAGTAATGCCGAGATGATGAAAGCCGGTATCCGGGGTGGCGTAATGGCTACGTTTCCAAGCCTCAACTTCCGGAAAGAAGGAGAGTTGGATGCCATTTTAACAGAACTCAGTGTTTATTGTTCAAAACATACCACCGGAAATTACGGAGTAAATCTCATTGTTCAAAAGTCGAACCCCTATTACAAGAAGCATTTGGATATCTGTGTCAAGCATAAGGTCCCCTTCTACATTACTTCGCTTGGCAGCCCACAGGAAGTAATCCAAGCAGCTCATGCTTATGGAGCGGTGGTGTTTTGCGACGTAACCAATGTAGAACACGCCCACAAATGTGCCAGCTATAATTGCGACGGGTTCATTGCCGTTGGTCAAGGTGCAGGCGGTCATGCCGGACCTAACCCATTGCAGGTTTTGGTGCCCACTTTAAGAAAACAATTCCCCAATAAAGTCATTGTAGCGGCCGGTGGCCTTGCAAGCGGAGCCGGACTGCTCTCTGTAAAGGTGCTTGGTGCGCACGGCGCTTCTATTGGAACACGATTTATTGCGAGCTCAGAAAGTCCGGTAAATGAAGCCTATAAAAATGCCATCGTGAAGGCGGGAATGCAAGACATTGTGATGACCACCAAACTCTCCGGCTCTCCCTCTACTATTATCAATACCCCCGAAGCCTCGCACATGGGGTATTCTCAAAATTGGTTTGAAAAACTCATGAGCAACCATCCCCGCACAAAAAAGTACTTCAAAATGCTGGTGCAGGCCAGGGGAATGAAAAAGTTGGAACAGTCGGTATTACCAAACAATTATAAGAAACTCTGGATCGCCGGAAAATCCGTTGAACTCATTGATGACATTATTTCTTGCGAAGAGATTATTACTAGAATTAAAGAGGAGTATAAGGTGAGTGTTGATACGATTTGCGGGAAATAAAACGACTCTTGGTTTGTGCCAAATTTAAAACATCATTTTAACTGTATGTACTTTTGTAGCGGGATAGGTACTACACGCACAGCGCTCTTACACCCTCCTTATTGAGACCCGACGATCTGTTTCCAATCCAAGGCCACTCGTCCTATTCCATCTACAGAACCATTTAATTGACGTCCACTTTACATGTCTCTTTTGCCCCGCTTTGTCCCATTAACTTACTTCTATTGCATTCAATCGTAACAGTGCATTTGAAAAACCAAAGTCAAATTGGTACATTTAGCACATGAAATCCCTCCTTATATCTGCCATCACCTGCACCTTGATCCTTACGTCCTGCGAATCCTCTCAAAAGATAATTGCTTCCTGGGTAAATCGTGATCATTTTCCGAAAGAACCACCTGCTAGTATATTTGTTTTAGCCTTGGCTTCAAACGATGACAACCGATTTACTATTGAAAATCTGGTAGGAGATTTGTTAACCAAGCGAGGAAGAACAGTCGTGAAAAGTTCAGAATTAATGCCGGCGCGAATAGCCGGACTAAAGATCACGCAGGCACAGTTTGACAAGATCGTAAAAGATCATGGCTGTACGGCCGTAATCACACTTTCACTGTTAGATACGAAGACTATTCAGCACTATGTATCCAGTAGCGTGGCCTATGTGCCATACAATTATGGATACAATGGTGGTACCAATTCGGGCGGGGGTTATTACGGAAATTTAAATTCGAATAATTACGGGAATAATTACGGTGGTTATTACGGCTATTACAGTTACTATTCTGCGCAGGTGTATTCACCGGGTTATTATAGTGTTGATAAAACCTATTACGTTGAAACAAATTTTTATGACATGGTGAATGATTATATGCTCTGGTCCATCCAATCCAGCGCCACAAATCCCAAAAATTTTACTGCCTGGTTTCCTAAATTTTCAAACTTAATATTGGCACAACTCAAGAAAGATGGATTGATAAAAAGTTAAGACGTTTCATTTTTGAGAAACAAATTTCAGTGATTGTTTTTCTTCGGCCTAAGTCAGTGACTACATGCTAATTTTTGCTTTTCACTATCCGAATCCTCTGTATAAGGATAATCATCAGCGTGTCACCAGTTCCTAATCAAGAATGATTAGGGTCTTTTCGATAGCTTTCATTAATTTCGTTTCTACGCCCACATAGTTTGCATAAGTGTTCCACTCACGAACCACTGCTGCTATTTCCTTAATGATATAGCTTGCTTTTTTTATAGACATTTGTTGGGCCACCAACATCAGGTCAGATCTTTCAATGTTTTTTCGCTTGCCATTAATGCTCAACGAATGTTGACTCACCCAGTCGCTGCCGGGGCGGTAGGCGTGGCAAACATCAAAGGCGGGAGATAGACTCCAGACTCCTTTTTGATCCATTAAAAAAGCGAAGTTCTTGGTATGATCATCACAATTGCGGGCCATCACATTAAAAACCATCCGCCTATAAAGTTGTTCGGCCTGAGGGTATGGCAGGGCCAGTAGTCGCATAGTTTCAAAGAGCTGCTCATAGCTGTAGCGATGTACGTCATTAAAATCAAAATGACAAAGGGCACAAAAACTTTGAAAATGGAGTTTCTTATTTCCATGTTCGCGATCAAAACGTCGCGTCATAAAATGCGCCCTGCCGTGCTCTTCTAACAGCCTGCTCTCGCTCATGCGAATACCTGCAGCTTTAGCCATCAGGTAGTAGGCCATTTCCACGCGTCCGTAACCATGCGAAGACCCCATTTGATGATCGGTGACGCCATCAAATTTAATGATCCATTGGCTGAATCCTTTTGGTGCGGCCGCCTGACCGCTGCGCAGTTCTTTTGTTTTAGGATTGAACGCGATCACGGCTTTTGCCCGGGCCCCGCCGGCAGAGGTGCCTATTTTTAAAATGTCTAACAAACCTTTTTCGTCTTTGGCGCTGAGTTTAACCCTAAAATTCTTTCTACCCGAGAGGATTCCTTCGGCGACACTGATTAAGGAATTAAGTTCAATGGGAGAAACTACACCATCAAATTTTGGCACCACAGGTTCAAACTCCAAAGCACCCATTCCTCTACTTCCTATAAAACACAAAAGTTCAACTGGGTTTAAACTCTCAGAAGCACGACCATGTTTTGCGAGCCAGGCGTTGATTAGGGCATGACCGTATTTATCAGGAAGTACATCCGCCACTAAACCGGGCAGACCTTTGAAGGTGTTGAGATCTCGCAAGTCGGCAAACGTAAAGATTCGTTTGACTGCCTCCGAAACCGGCATCATCAAAGGAGAAAGAGCAAGGCCCTTCTTGAGGAAGGCCGTCTCATACTCAAACGAACCCAGTCCGCTTGTAGCATCCCATGCAATTGCTCCAACACGTTCACCCCATATATTTACAAAAGCCGTAGTGATCATTACCAGGTGGAGCTAGGTTTTTTTGTTGCCTTAACGGCACTCAGTTTTGTTTTACCGGCACGCTTGCGCATCGAGTGTTGCATTTCAGCCAATAGCAAAGGACTGATGAGCGGCTCTGCCACGAACTGCTCCATCACCTGCAGTTGCTTTAAAGCACGCAACAATTGAATAAACGTGAGTAGGTTAGCGTTCTTTCCCTTTTCAAGCTCAACCAGCGTGGTACGATTCACTCCCGCTTCTTCCGCCAATTGCTTTTGAGTTTTGTTTTGATCCAAACGATGGTGCTTGATAAAGGTTCCTAGGCGATTTAAAAAGGCAGCATCGGTAAGGGCATATGAGTAACTTATATCCATCATTATGTGCGTTTTATGAGATTAACGTTGCTTATTATCAACAAATATACGACATTTTATTCAAAAATGACCGTAACATCTTCCCCTCACCCTTCATTTTGTGACAAATTATCACATTATGTCTTTTTTAAACAACATTAAATGCCTTTTTTACCATCAATGATGTTTTTATACAACAATTTAGATATAAAGACAGAGGTTCTCCTCCTAAAAAATCCCGCTGAATGGCAAATCCGTGATCGCACTCTACCTCCTAATTTCCGGTTTCATCATCTCATGCCCTTAAAAAATAGTATCTTGGAAAAAATTAACTAATGCTTCAAGATGAAAACACCTTGATCAACAAACCTAGTTTGATTGTGATCATTTTTGCACTTTGTTTTTCATTCTGGCTGGTTGATTTCTGGCGACCTGTAAACTTCCACAACGGAGAAACCCTTTTTGGTGAAGCCGAAATTTTTGAGAGGTACAGTTTCCTGCCGGCACTCTTTTTAAATAAGGCTTCCTTCGAATGGCCCGGCACTTTGAAAAATCAAAATCCGATCGACCCTCTGCATAAGCCGGTGCCCAAATTCAATTACGGTTCTGCCCTGCTAGATCTTCCCTTTTTTATCATTGCCTATTGTCAGTCTCGCAATCAGCTTCTCACTCCCGGGGGCTTCTCCGCGCCTTTCGCCGGCGCCTTACACTGGTCCGGCATTTTTTATGCCATCGCCGCACTTTTTTTCCTGCGTAAAGTTCTGCTGACGTATTTCAGCGAAAGGGTAACAGCCCTCACTCTTTTCCTTTGCCTTTTTGGTAACCCTTTATTCTATTATACATTTTCAATGGGCGAATTGCCGCAGACAAAACTATTTTTTCTCTTCTGCCTCTTTTTACGCTATACACAACTGTGGCACCAAGAACATAAAATAAGTCAGATCTTAATTTGCGGCATAATCACCGGCTTATTAAGCCTTATCAATTTTTTTGAAATTTACATCCTGCTCTTCTTTTTTTGCTGGGATGTGTCTACCCTCAAGAGTCTCAAAAGTAACTTCCATCTTTTTAAACAACATCGTCGCCAGTTAACACTTTTCTTAGTGCCCATCCTAATCCTGTGGATTCCACAATTGCTCTTCAATTTCCATTATACCGGCCAGTGGTTAACGCCAGCCGAACCAAAAGAAAAATATGACTTTACTGACGCACGCATCAACGAGATGCTTTTTGGATTCCGCTACGGATGGATCACCTACTCACCTCTGATGCTCTTTGTAATACCGGGAATATTTCTCTTAAAAAAACAATTCCCCATTTCTAAACACCTTTTCCTTTTCGCCATTCTTCTATTGCTGGTTGTATACAGCAGTTGGTGGGACCGCAGCTACGGAGGCTATTACGGAGCACGCCGTCTTGTACCTGCCATGGCCTGGCTGTCTGTTCCTTTGGCAGTCTTCATCACTAAAATTTTTCAGTCTCGCGCAATTCATCGTTTCGACGCCCTGCTTCGACTATCAGTGTCGGCATTATTATTTCTATGTATCTGTTTCACCTGCGCACAAAGCTACCAAGTGATTCATAAACGCATAATTCCATCAGAAATGGATGGAACACGTTATTGGAAAACACTGAGAACATTTAAGTTTGCCGACGACAAATAGCTCCACCCCCAATGAAACTAACCAGACTTAACAACAGACCTCTAAAATAAAAATAGTTTTTTCTCTACAAAAGATTCTCCTTCTCGGGTTCTTGTAAAGGGGAACCGGGGAGTTCAATCCAGGCATTAAAAAGTTTGTAGCCCAACGTTAACACCACGGCGCCTAGAAAAAGACCTATGAAGCCAAACGTAATAAAACCACCAATTGCTCCCAAAAAAATTACCAACATAGGAGCAGGTGCATTTCTTCCCAATAACAGCGGCTTCAATACATTATCACTCACCAACGTAATGGCCAGCCATATGGTAAGAATAGTGGCAGTAGTTGTGCTGCATGTATTCCATGCGTAAATGGCTATAGGAATTGCTACCGGCCCCGCCCCCACCTGAATAATTGCAAACATCAAGGCAAGAATGGTCCAAAAACCCGCGAAGGGAATTCCGGCCATAAAAAATCCAATGCCTGCTAAGCCCGCCTGAATTACCGCTACTCCTAAAATTCCTTTCACCACATTGCGAATGGTACTCACAGTTACTTCCGCAAAATCATTGCCATATTCACCTGCAAGTTTTGTAAAGATTTTTTGAGACGACTCGCCAATTGATTTTGTATATACCAATAGTACTCCCGCAATAATAATAGATGCTACAAACTGAAGAAGACCTTGTCCGAAATTTGAAAAAGCTCCAAAAAACCAAAGGGCTACCTTTTTTATTTGCTCGGTATGTTGAGTCATTACTAAAGTCATGTTTGTAGAAGCGTCTCGCCACAGAGTTACCAGCGGCTGCGCAAAAGCAGGCCAGGTGGAAGTGCTTTCACCCGGCGGAGGAATGATCGACTGTCCACCTTCATAGGAAGTCTTTAAATAATGAATGCCTTGTAATAATGAATCTATAATCAGCCAACTGGGAACTACAATTAAAGATAAGATTATTAGGGTGATCGTAACTGAAGCCAACACCGACCTACCTCTGAAAAATTTGGACAGCCTTGCAAACAAGGGTTCCAATGCCACGGCAATAATGCCGCCCCAAATCAATACAACCAAAAATGGGGAAAGAATTTTAATGCACCAGTAGATTACTAATAATAGCGCTCCCAGTCTGATAAATACATCAACTAGCTGCTCAAATTTTGGTTGACTTGTTTTGTCCATAAATACTATTTTACTAAAACTATTAAAAAAAATTAATAACACCGCAAGTACCGTAATCTGCCACCAATGTCTTGCAAGCGAACACACAAATGTAGGAATAATTGAGAATCTCAAACTTTAATTCTTGCGGCATTCCTAATGCAAAAAAAGTAATAGACGTGATGAAGTTCATTTTGACCAGCAGTAACTAATCGCTAATTTTACGTCTCCATGGGTATGACAAACGCCGAATCGGTAACGGGGCTTTCTCAGAAACTAAAAACAATTTTTAGGATTCTGGATTGGCTGCCACGATACAAATTGAGTTTTCTGAGTATGGACCTCATTGCGGGCATTACTCTGGCTTCTTTTGTTTTGCCGGAGTCGCTGGCCTACGCGAATCTGGCCGGTGTTCCACCCCAATATGGTATCTATTGTATCATTGCCGGAGGTCTGTTATTTGCCATCTTTACCAGCACCAAACAAGTGGTTATAGGGCCCACCTCCGCAATTTCCTTAATGGTGGGAAGCACAATCGCACTTATGGCGGATGGAGACCTACAGCGTTGGGCCGCCATTGCTTCCTTAACTGCTTTGGTCATTTTTGTTTTGTGTATCATTTCCTACCTGCTCCATTTAAGTTCTTTGGTTAGTTTTATCAGTGAGAGCATTTTACTCGGATTTAAGGCTGGGGCTGCAATCACGATCATATCAACACAATTGCCAAAACTTTTTGGAATTCATATTTCAGGGACAAACTTTTTTAGCCGTATTGCCAATTTGTCGAATCACCTTAACGAAATGCACCTAACCGTATTTCTGTTTGGACTTGCGGCATTTATAATTTTACGTTTGGGCCAACATTTTTTTTCGGGATGGCCCGTTTCTCTCATTGTGGTTATTGTAGCTATCTGCCTTATTTCATTTACCGGCCTTTCACAACAGGGTTTCGAGCTTCTGGGCCTTTTGCCAAATGGTTTACCTCCCCTCGGGCGTCCAAGTTTACGTTTTACCGATGTGGATGGCATTCTGGGTTTGGCTTTGGGTTGTTTTTTAATGGGCTATGTAGAGACCATGGCGGCTGCAAAAACATTTGCCGAAAAACACAATTACAACGTGAATGCACGCCAGGAATTATTAGCGCTGGGATTTGCCAATTTTGGAGCAGCTCTTGCAAGTGGATTTCCTGTTGCAGGTGGACTATCTCAATCAACTGTAAATGACAAGTCGGGCGCTAAAACACCACTTGCTCTAATCTTCTGTTCCTTTGCGCTGGTTATTATTTTACTGTACTTTACTCATCTCATCCAAAATCTCCCCGAAGTAGTGTTGGCGGCCGTGGTCATCGACGCAGTGATGGGACTTATTAAAGTAAAATCGCTAAAACAATTATATAACTTAAGTAAACCCGAGTTTCTAGTGGCCCTTATTGCAGTAGCGGGAGTTCTTACCTTCGGCATTTTGAAAGGAGTATTAATAGCGTCACTTATTTCCATTGTTTTTGTGATTGCAAAATCAAAAATGCCTTATATTGCTGTATTGGGAAAAATTCCGGGCACTCTCCGCTTTTCAGATATTAAACGTAATCCCGATAATACAGAAATCACATCTATCAGGATCTTGCGCGTGGAGTCTTCTATTGTGTATTATAATGAAGAAAATGTGCACGAACTTTTGCTCTCACATACTCTGTGGGGCGCTGACAAAATTCGTTTGGTTATTCTAGATCTTTCTGCCGCTTCCAACATCGACGTTTCAGGCGCACACATGTTACTTAAATTTAGCACCGAATTAAAAGAACAAAATATCCAATTTAAGATCGTTGAAGCTCTGGCAACCGCGCGTGACATGCTGAGAAAACTCGGACTTGAAGAAATTACCGGCCACATAAGCAGAAGGGACTCCATAGAGAATGAGGTAGAAGAATTTCAGAAATTGCAAACAGCGTCGAAGTGAACAGTTTAAAAATCCCGTATTACTTCATTCTTATAAATAAGTGGTAGATTTATCCTTAAGCGGAAATCATAATTAACCGGGTTTCAAAATTTCACTCACCATGCACGATCCATCCCCCCCAAAAAAAAGGCATATAGGCAGAATTATCTTCCTGATTCTTGCAAGTATCCTTAGCCTTGCCGGTATTTTTTTGTACCGCAATTTTAACCACATGCTCTCTGATGCGCTCCTAAAGAATTTCAATTCAAACATTATCTCTGATGTGTATGAATTAAAATTTGAAAAACTCAGCATCAACTTCTTGGAAGGAAACATTCAGGTATTAAATGTTGACCTGCAGCCACGTGAGAAACCTCTCCAGGCATACCCTTATATTAATAGCTCACTTCATCTCACAACAAAGGAAATGTCGCTAGTGAATGTAAAGATCATTCAACTTCTAAGAACTGGACTGCTTGATCTCGATAAAATTTTAATCAACAAGCCCCATATCGATCTTACTATTGAAGGTGTCCACCCCATTCTTTTTCCCTTTAATGACACCACTAACACGGTGAAAATAGAACAAAAAAAAAGAAATATTGATTCATTTAAATTGAGCATGTTTCAGTTGATTGACGCCAATTTTCATGTGAACAACTCTCTTAAAAACAATGAATTTACAATTCAGAACTTCAACATTACCCTTAATAAATTGAGCATCCATCAATTCCCCGGAAAAGATGTGTTAGCAGTTGAAAATGTGGAACTCTCACTGGGTAATTTTATCGGAAACATGCAAAAAGAAAAACTTCGTTACCTTGGGTTTAAAGATTTCCACATTAAAGTTGAAGATATTGATTTTCAAAAAACCTTGGACACGATGATCTACCGATTTTCTAATTTTGATACCGGACTAAGTGCGCTGGAGATCCAAACCGCCGATAGTATCTTTCACATCAGTTTGTCTTCTTTCAACCTCTCCTACAAAGATCAGAATATCCGCCTGAGGAACATCCGCATTAAACCCAACGTGAGCGATGCTGAACTTCAAAAAAAATACCAATACCAACACGCACAGGCGTATGGTTCGGTAGGTAGTTTGGAAATTCAAAAGATCAATTTCGATTCGTTGATCTTTCACCGCAAATTATACATTGATCAGATCCTCCTCGATAGTGTTTCTATTTCCATATATAAAGACAAATTAAAACCCATCAACACCCACCGCTTTCCTCCCTACCCGGCGCAACAAATTGCAGCGATAAAAATGCCCATAAAAATTAATCGGGTGAACGCCACACATGTAAATTTAACGAGTACTGAACGCAAGCCCGATAGTACCACTGCTAAAGTGAACATCAACCGGGCTACTCTGGAAGTTACCAATATAACGAATCTATCGGCGGCTTCTCCATTAGTGATAAACGCGGATGCCCGAATTGAAGGAACGGCGCATTTTAATGCTACTTTAAAATTTAATTACGCGAAACCGCAATTTTCCTTTAAAGCAAAAGTTTCGAAATTTGATCTCAAGGGCCTTAATCCTCTAATTAAGGCCTATACTCCCGCCAGTGTGCATAGTGGAACTGTTGATGAACTCAATTTAGCGGGTGTTGCCGAACACACAAAAGCCGGCGGCAGCATGACTTTTTTGTATCACGATCTTAATGTGGATCTTGAATTACAGAACAAGGCAAAATGGAAAAGTTCGGTGATTGCTTTTGCTGCCAATTCCATACTACCAAGCAGCAATCCGGCTTCAGAAGGCACAGCGCCCCGCACGGTGAAATTTACCATTGAACGTGATATGAACAAGGCCTTTATCAATGTGCTCATTAAATCAGTATTAAATGGCTTAAAAGAAACCATGGTGATGTCGAAAGAAAATAAGAAAGCGCATAAGGCAGCGCTCAAGAAGCAACGGCAGGTAAAAAATAAGTAGACATGTTTCCCTCCTAGCCGGCCCGGTTACACCACCAACACTCCTACTTGTATTTCTCCTTCATTTACTGTTTGACGCTCTAATTTGTCTCTTCCAAATTCTATTCGAATAGTGCGAAATTTGCTGCTTTTTGTGGCCCATTTTGCAAACGAATTTCGGCCTTTCTACAAGAGAAGAACTGTTAATTCTGCTTTAAAAACCGGCTTGTAATGCAAAAATTCCACAAACAAAAAGGCAACAAAACAGGCCTCACGATATACGAGTCGAACAAATTGGCGCAATAGTCTTGTGCTGATAAAAGGAGAGCATGCGCGCATTATGAATGAGAAATGAATAAGTTTTAAAAAGAACCTCCGAGAAATCCGGTTCCAGCAAGGTGGATCTCTCCAGTTTCATTTATAAAGCGCCAACATCCTAGTTCTGAAACTCCACAGAAGATAAATCAACAAACGACAACACAAAGAATTCGGTTCTCAACCTGTTTATTTAAAGAAAAAAAGCAATACCCAATGCATCCGGCCCTTCGGAAAAACTCTTGAGGCTATTTCAAGAGATTCACTTTCCGGGTCACAATTCTACCGGTTGTGTAAATTTCTAAAAAATAGAGTCCCGATGACTGAGCGCTTAAGTCAAGCACCATCTCGCTTTGATGTACATTATTTTTTTCAATAATTTTATTTCCGGAATAGTCGTATAAAAAAATTGTTTCAATTGTTTCATCCGCATTTAACCTGACAGTGATTTTATTTTCTGTGGGGTTTGGAAATATCGCTACCTCCCTTAATTTTGATTCATACTCGCCAATTCCCACGCCAGCCGGACAAGTAACAACAAATTGTCCCATCATGCCATCGTCTTCATGAGGTAACATGTGGCAATGGTAAACATAAGTAGCTTTTGAGTCACAGAAATTTAAAAACTTTGTGATAAATTTTACTGTTTGTCCCGCCGGCACCAGTACAACATCTTTTCTTCCCGCCATATTTGCCGGAGGTGCCGCCCCATTAATTTCTGTAATATAGAACTGAACATCATGGATATGAAATGGATGCGCTATGGGTGATTGATTTGTAAGTGACCATAATTCAATATTATTTAGAGGAATTGAATAATTTACCACATTCATATCAAAGCTGGCACCATTAATTAAAAAAGGTCCTTGAATTGCTGTTGGGCCCATTGTTTGGGGCGAAAACGTTAAAGTTCTAACGGCATTAGCACTTCCAATGCTCCATGGGCTGTTTATCACTAAGGTTGAAGGAATTGTGGTAACGGGCAAAACAGTTTGCGCAACAATGTTAAACGTCATTATTTTAAAATTACTTCCATTGAGTGTATTGGATGTATAACCGGGTATTACTTGTCCGGCACCCATACCGGGTTGTGAAGCGCCATAAATTGCATTGGGAAACTCAGAAGCAAAACTCATTAAATTTAGTGTTTGACCAATTTTCCCCGTAAAATCAATGAGTATTTCCGCGCGTTCTCCGGGAGCAAGTCTAAGTCTTGTTAAAGAAACCGGAGCATTCAACAAGCCACCATCCGTCCCAATCTGATAAAAAGCTAAGTTTCCCTGAAAGCCCAGATTATATACTCTTTCAGAAGATGCGTTTAGCAATCTAAAACGAATTGTCTGGGCAGGTGTAGGTAAGGAAGCATTTATTGTGCCATTCACCATCATAACACTGTCGTATGGGTTATTAATTACAATTTGCTTTCCGGCATCAAAACACTTTGATTGAATTACGAGCGGGAAATCATCAACGCCATACCTTCTTGGTAAATTAAGCGCCCGTTCAATAGTATCCCTTACAATAACTAACCCGGCAGCTCCCAGTGAAGCATGCAGGTTTGTCATCATGTGTAAATGCGGATGATACCAATACATTGCTGCATTATCTCTCACTTTAAATCTTGGATACCATGACGTATTTGGCGGAATACTAATTCGCGGACCCCCATCATTCTTTGCCGAAACGTGCATTCCATGCCAATGAATGGTCGTTGTATCCATTAACTTGTTGCTTAAGTTTATGTTTATTGAATCTCCCTTATTCAGAAATAGAGTTGGACCCAAATAGCTTGCATTTACGCCAAAAGTGTTAGTCGTGTACCCGGCATAAAAAACATGCGTCGTGTCGTAGATGTTTAAATTAAAATTTGATCCCGAAAGCGTATCAGGAATCGCAAGAAGATTCTGACCTTTACTAATACTCCCTACACAAATAAGGAAACCAATTATAACTGATGTTTTTCTCACACTACTAACTATTTATATTTTCCTAAGTACGTAAGGTACCTTATTCCCTAATACCGAAAAGTAACATTTGTTACAAAGATAAGAGAGAACGCACTCATTAATTGAAAATGAACTGTTTTAGTTTTTCAAGCTACTTTGTCGAACTTTTTAATAATTTTCAGACAATTACCCAGTTAACGAAAAATAAAAGGTGTTTTGAGTCGGCTGGCCAATGTTTCGTTCCCTTAAAATTCAACAGTGTAAATGTATGTAGTACTGTAAAATACCCGATGCACTCCATATCCTAATAGCGTCCCGGAAAGTAATTAGTTGGTTTGGTGAGCTGGTAGAACCATGCGTTGCGACAAGCCACTCGATTTCGGATGTTTTTTCCGCATCACCACCTACTTCCGGAAAAAAATTCTGCTGCTGCAACTAAGAATGTTACGCCTGCTAAACTACCCTGCTGCACACCCGGCGCGATCCACCCAAATAGGCCGGCGTGTTCCCTCATTAATTCCTCCTTCTGTTGTCGTCGTGGTAACGGTCGCTTGATAGAGCAATCGAGCACCTGTAGCATGGTGATGAAAATTTCGTTATTGCAAATACCAAGATAGTTACGAACGAAACCACTTAAAATCCTTACCTTCATTACATGCAAGATGATCAAAAAGAGAATCACGTGCGCCGTGAACGTTATAAAGGAAAAAACCCAAAAGCATTTGCTGAAAAATACAAAGAGCAACAACCCGATGTGTATGCGGAAGAGGTGGCCAAAATAATAAAACAAGGTCGTACACCCGCGGGTACGCACCGCTCTATTTGCGTGAATGAGATCATGGAGTTTTTAAAAGTGCAACCCGGGCAAACCGGACTGGATGCAACGCTTGGTTACGGTGGTCACAGTTTGGAAATTCTTAAAGCTTTAAATAAAGAAGGGCGTTTGTTTGCCACCGATGTAGATCCTTTTGAATTGCCGCGCACAAAAGAACGCTTGCAGGCTTTGGGATATGAAGAAGAACATTTACAAATTAGGCAAATGAATTTTTCAGGAATAGATCGTTTGATTTATGAATCCGGCCCTTTGGATTTTGTACTGGCCGATCTAGGCGTTTCTTCCATGCAAATTGATAATCCTGAAAGAGGATTTTCAATGAAGGTGAATGGTCCTTTGGATCTCAGATTAAATCCTAAGAATGGGAAACCGGCCTCTGCTTTTTTAAAAACAGTTTTGAGAGAAGATTTGGAACTGATCTTAAAAGAAAATGCCGATGAGCCCTATAACGAGCAAATCGCTGAGGCCATTGTGGAAAATATAAAAAGAGGTAGAGACATTTCAACGACCAACCAATTGAAAGAAGTGATTACAGAAGCCCTTGAAAAACTTCCCTTTAAAATAACCAAAGAAGATATCAAAAAATCTTGTCAACGCTCATTTCAGGCATTGCGCATTAAGCTGAACAATGAATTCAAAGTTTTGGATCAGTTTCTTGAGAAGTTGCCCGATGCGCTTGCACCGGGAGGACGTGTCGCTATACTTTCATTTCACTCCGGAGAAGACCGTCGTGTTAAAAAATCGTTTCAATATTTATTTCGTGAAGGTATTTACAGTGAAGTTGCTTCCGATCCTATCCGGGCTTCTGCGCAGGAGTGTTTTGCTAATCCCCGGGCTAAGTCAGCGAAACTTCGTTGGGCAATAAAAAGCAAATAATAAATTGCACGCCTGAGTCGCTGCCATTTGATCTTGCACATAATTCTTCAATTGATTGCCGGAGATCAAATTTTAGCAATCGGAATGAAAGGCCTTCGCTTTCTACTAAATTTAAGGGTTTAGGAATTCAAACATATTGGTCAATCAGAAAAAGTGGGGAAAAAGTTTTTGGGCGTGCCCCCTGAAGCAGGGCAACAAGCCAGTGGCTTGATGAGCCAGTCTGTGCGGTGGCTGGTGATTCTTACCAAGTCCTTAGCTTCAGGGGTCGCGCTTTCCGTTGCAAGTCCTCGCCACGCAAAGAGACAGGCGTGGCTGTGGGCTTTCCACTACAATCGCTCACGCAGCAACCTAGTTGTTTTCATTTATAAAAAAAATCAGAACTCGTTTCTCGTTCGCTGTAATACTATAAAGTCAAAAGCGATCTTCAACTTAATGAAATTCGCTTTTCTGCTTTATGGTACCCCCTTCCAGACCAAATAAGAACCTGATTCTTGAAGAAACAAAGGATTTAGCTCGGATTTGGAACTTGTACGGTCATTTACAGAAAGAGGATTAAATTCCCTTACTAAGGGAAAGCTGCAACACTAATAATCACTTCTTACGTATATACGTAAAATCGTAATTAGTAGTCCAAGTATTGCCTCCATCAACCGAGGTTTCATTAAATTGCCGAACTTGATTTACGCCTTGATTGAAAAACATAAATCTTCCAATTGTTTTAAGTCCTTTTGCATCCGTTGACTCAAAAGTAAAACGCATCGCATCATCTTTATATTCTCCGTTTGCAAATTCTTGAATTCCGTCTGCATAATTACCCGCCCAACTTTGTTTCCATTTATTTGTTACGGGATCAATAAAATTGATGCTTTTGCCATTACTATTAGGACTCTCCCAATTTTCTAATATGGCACAACCGCCTGAAATTATTTGAATCAAGCTGTGTCCGACATATTGTTTCGTATTAGTAACAAACACATCCCATTCCCCGACCCAAAAATCAAATTCTCTCGCCTGTTTATTTAACATACATGGATTAGCATTCAAATATGCTTTTTTTTCTAGTTTAATAAATTCGTCCATTTTTCTAAGCTTTTTAAATTCAGAGAGAGTATCTAGTTCTTTAGTATTGCTGTAACCACATGCAACAGCGCTATCGAGAGCTATAAGGGCATTTTTAGTATCATTTGTTATAGCTAAAACTCTAGACAATCGTAGATATATAACGGGCTTTAATCCCGGAACTGGATTTTGAGAAATTGCTTTCTTGTAACATATAATCGCATCACTATTCAATTTCAAATTAAAATTTGAATAGGCTAGGCGGTTCCAAGCTAGCGCATTAATGGTGGTGTCAGTCAAAACAGCTTCATAAGCCTGCTTAGCTTTTTTCCAATTTTGTGACTGAAATAAAGAGTCTGCTGTTTTTGTTGATGGGATAGCAATTTGACAAACAGCGGTTTTAGAAATAAAAAAAAGTATTACAATTGTATTTCTCATTTTGCGGGGTATTTTATTTAGAACAGTTTTTAATAATTTCAAGTAAACTACCTTTCATGCTTTCAATTTCCTTTTCCGATAACCCACTTAAAGCCGTAGTTCGATTTTTTAATACAACCTTGTGAACATGAGCAATTATTTTTTTTCCCTTAGAGGTCACTTTCAATTTCGTTCTTCTACGATCTGAATTACTAATATTTCTTTCTAGATAGCCTGCTTTAACTAACAGTTCGATGATTCTTGTTACTGAAGCATTATCTTTAAAAACTTTTTCACTTAATTCTTGTTGAGAAATTTCAGGATACTCCACAATATTTTTAATAATCAACCATTGATCAATTGTAATTGTGAACCCGGCCCTTTTTAATTCCCTTTGAGCGTACTGTCTATACGTTCTAATTGCTCTATCTATAGTGTAAAATACAATGTCGTTTAATTGTTCCATATAATTTGATTAATCAATAATTGATATATCAAATATAAACAAATATAATAAGCGACAATTATTTTTTAGAATAAAAATGGAAGATGTACAGGATTCAAAAAAAAAGCTCTTAAACTTTAATTGTTTGTCTAAGCACCTTCCAGACTCGAACAAGTAAAACTTGAAAATAAACGTTTCTGAATTTTGAAGTAATTTTATCGAACCAACGAACCCCTGATAAATAAGGCTTATAGGGTTTTTGGTTAAGCACCATGCAGGTTGAAATCATCGAACTTTGCACTTGATACAGAACTCGTTCCTCGTTCGCTTCAATACCATAAAGCGAAAAGCGACCTTCAAATTAATGAAAAGTCGCTTTTCTGCTTTATGGTACCCTACGGGTTGCAAATATCGACTTTTTTAACTGATCTGAAGGGGCTGGAAATTCTGATGAACAACTGCCCACCTTTTAAGCGAACTTCTCCAAGTCTTTAATCAGCCTTTTGCCCCAAATTCGCTCCATACTTTGCTTATTGGTTTTAAGCTGATGCTTTAATTCAAAAAGGAACAATTTGCTGTTTTTGCCGTTTCCGGCATAATAATTCGCAATTGCACCCGGTTACCCCACCTCTGCCTATAAAGCGGCTTAAAAGGGCTTTACTTTCGCTCGTTTTCAATTGGTTTTAGGGCTTCGAATATCGTGCTTTCATTTGAAAGTTGAAAGGGGTGAAAACACCCTATTTTCTACCCTTCAGTATTATACCTAAAAGTATAAAATTCTTAGGGAATAGATTTCTTTCTCTTATCGGGTGCAAAAGCGAGAAAATCTATTTTTTTTGTTTTTGTCGACTGAGATCCTCGAAGTACTGTCGCTTTTTTTCTATATCGGATTGCCTGCCTTCCTCGATTTCTTCGTCAGTCCAGTCACCCGACCACCTTATCTTATTTTTTCTAATCCAATAATGTGAACGGCAGGGTAAATCCCAATTACCCAATGAAGGGAATAGGGTAACTTCACCTTTAACTTCTGTATACTGCCATCCAGCTTTTCCGATTCGAATAAGAATTTTATTAGCGCAACCGCAGGGACATAAGTGTCCCACCACTTCGTTCTCAAGAGAAACATAAAGTATTCCCTCCTGAAGACTCAGAGGCATTGACACGACTTTTTCTACTACTAACTTTTTAATCATTATGTTTTGTTCGGGTCGAGTCTATATTCAATCCGATGTTGTACGAAGTTTCGTCATGAGCATAAAAGCCCATCAATTTCTTATATTTCATAACTGCGATGCACGCATTAAGCGCATTCAATTCGGCAATTTGAATATTCCTACGGTATACATGATCAGGCCCATCGGTTAAAGGCGCCCAATTTTCGGCAATAATTTTAGCGGCATTTTCCGGGTCAAAATAAGTAGTGCGGAGCTGCCCACCGATAACATCATTATTGCGATTAAGTCCCATACCAACATCGATAAACGGTATCTTTAATTTCTGCAATATTTCAAATATTACTCTTCTTGCTTCACCCTTATCAACAGAAACAAATACAAAAGTGCAGCCCATTAAATCTTCTTCACAGCCCTCAACAATATTCTTTTTGCAAAACGAAATACCGGTTCTAAAATTCTCGTATCTCTCCTGATAAACTTTTGCTTTTGACTCTTCCAATTCAGTCTCCAGAGTTTTTCCTGGTGAGCGAAAAGCATTATGGGCATAAAAAAGATCAACATCAAATCCACGAATCTCTTTCACCCGAGTTTTAACCATAAAATCTAAAATATACGAACCAGTACCACCCAGACCAATAATACCTATTACCTCGTTTTCAAATCTCTGCGCGAGATCACTAATAAACGCTCGGCTTGTGAGTGTATCACGAAAATGAAAAATGAGATCCTTCTGATCTGAAAACTCGCTGTACTTAAACGGGCTGGCCTGTTCACCAAAGACATCCATTGGTGGCGTGCAAATAAGGCCAACATATTCCATTACCTTCTCGTACCAGTCAAGATAATCGCGCATGGCACCATTAGTTGTCTTTTTATGTGAAAAAGAACGCTCCGCAATTAGTTCACCCACCTTTAACTGTGGGTTTAGGGGTCCTCCGCCAAGTCCTGTAATAGAACTGCCATCCACGAAACAAGGATGCGTACCGCAAAAATACATCTGATGGTCTTGCATTTGAATTCGCTCTGTACCAGTGAACACGCTAATCAGTGCGCCTTTACATAGTTCTTTCTGGGAATCTAAGTAAAAGATATTCTGCACCACCAAATAGTTTCCCGTTATGGAAATGGACAGTCCCTTATCAACAAGTCGGTCAATATCTGGATTATGACTCACCTGTAAGATCCACGAAAAACTTCATACCATCTTTGGCTTTAACTGAGGCTCCATTTTTGGTTAGGAATCCTTCCTGCTTTTCACCATGTCCACGCTCATAACTAACCGTGTAGTTCCTGTTCCGTTCTTCTTCGGTTGAATAGATTAGACCGACAATCCGGTCATAGCTGAGTTCCTCATTTTTTTCAACTTTGTAATCAGTACCCATTACGTTAATTGTAACTAAGTGATCTTCTTTTGCCATATTAATAAATTTATATTGTAAAGATAGCTCAAAAAAACATATGTCAATGAACAGTACGTAGAAACTCCTAATCCCCAATTCTATGAATTTTTTTCGCCTCATCAAAACCAACCCATTTGCCTTTGCTATCCTGACCTCGATTTGCTAATTCTCTTCGAACTAAATAAATCAAGTCAAAGTCGCCTTCAATTGCTTCTGCAAGAAGTTTGGAACTCGTTCCCGTAAAAATAAATGAAGGATTATCATCATCCTTTCGGTTAGCATAGAATCGTGGATCAAATTTCGCTCTCGATTTTTCTTCCGACTTCCCTGCTGTCTTATCCCACTCCTTCATTGCTTCCCACATTGTGGTTGAAAAATCTTTTAGGTTACTATCGATACCATTAACTACATCAGCAAAATTAGAATTTCGCCCCTCAGCAATTTCCAAAATTTCAATATAGTCGCCATCGGTTAACTCGCGATCCCATTCACGTTCAATCACACCCTTCAATGCCCGGACTGTCATATTAAATACGATAGTTGGTTTTTTCTTTTTCTCTTCCGAAACTTTAGGAGTAGGTTTTCCTTTTGTAGCTTTGAGTTTTTCCTCTCCTGTTTTAGTTAATTGACCACCCATTCTTTTCCAAATGTCACCGGGGATTTCTTCCCGAATAACAGTATCACAATCCATCGCATGATTCATCGCATCTTTATACTTACCCTGATCAACATACTTTTTAATAATTTTCAGATTGCGCCAGTCTGCTTCATCCAACCACTCAGGCTCTGTCCAATCCGCCTTAGACGTTTTCTTTTTTACTACGGGTTTCTTATTCTTTTTAATTCCATTCAGATCTTCCGATTCCCCCATTGGCGCATCATCAAAAATATTCATCTCGCCTCCTGCATTGAACCTGCCGAACTGAGTTGCCTTTCCTTTTTCCGGAACTTCAATAACTACATCCACATCGTGCTGATAAGAATTTGCTCCTCTGAATTTTCCATCTTTTGTTGTTTGGAAAACAAAGATGAAAGACTTACCGGGGTTATTCCTTTTGAGTTTTTCCAAATCCTTTGGACTTAACTCCAATTTATTTACACTATCCAAAATAATGAATTGGTATTTGCTCAGATCTTCCGGCAAATAATCGCTCACAAAAAGATTTTCGTGCTTCACATCTTTGTCGTTGAGTTTCATTTGAAGCGTTGCATCCAACTTCTCTTCATTGGCAACATAAAGAACCGTTCCATGATTACGAGCCAAGTATCCTGCGAAGTCAACACACAAATAAGATTTCCCCATTTTAGGTCTTCCAAATACCATCGCTGTAAATCCTGGACTTGGATCACCAATTAAATCAAACCACTTGTCTTTGAATCCAAGTGAATTAAATTGAAGACTCGCAAAATCGATACTGCTCATTAAGTTTTGCTGTGGCTTTGTTTCCTTTTCTTCTTCAACACCGTTCAACCCTTTCTTCTTCGGCTTCACTTTTAGTTTATTCAAAGCAAGTTGAAATTGTTTTTTTGTGGTCGGAGATAATTCCACCTTAATACTCTTGCCCATTGAATTTACCAATGACAAAAGCTTATCTTGAATCAATAGAATCTGTTTTGATAACGCATCTTCCTTTGTGATCTCCTTTTCCTTAATAGCACCTTGCACATCATTTAGAAATCCCTCAATCTCTTTTTTCTGATGCGTTTTGCCATTTAGTAATAAAAATCGTTTAACGAATTTCTGCGCTATTGTTGATTCCTGTTTCATTGTTTCTTTTCCTCCCTTTTCTGCAATTGCTTTTTCCAAAGCCGGTTTCCTTATTTTTATTTCATCAGTCAAGCCATCTTCTAACTCCGCTTCGCACTCCAATCGATAAATAATCTTTAATTTATCGAGAGGCAAGTGCTTGTATCCTGCTGCATCTTGTTTCGCTCTTTCAATAATGGGATTGCCATCTAAACCTGAAAGGTTGTCTTTACGATCAATAAACTCTTCCAGTTTTTCAAATGCTAAATCAAACACACGTTTTACTTCAGCATCATTTTCATAGATGCTCCAGTCGTTCCCTTTGTCGGTTCTTTCTTCAATGAGCAAGTGAGATTTTTTAAGCACTTCCGGCAAATTCTCAACTCCTACTTCACTAATGGCTTTAAAATAATTTTTCGTTGTAATTCTCATGCTGCTTTTAATTTTAATTGATTTAATTGTTTGTATATAACTTTTAGTTCTCTTGTATCCTTAGAATTCAGCGTGTGTATAAAAGGTTTTATTTTTTTAGGATCGTAATTCATAACGATCATTTCCGTTTTTACTTTATCGGTGTGCTTTGTAACTGCAACGCTTTTAGTGATCTTCTGAACTTTCCACTTGTATTTATTAATGTATGTGGTTAGAATTTTTGAAGGATAAGAACTCAACAAGAACTTTCCTTTTACCTTGGAAAGCGCATTGAGAAGTTCTCGGTAATCGTTTTCCGAATAACCTTTATAATGACCCTGATCCGAACCGATATACGGTGGATCAGCGTAGATAAATGTTTCTTTGTCATCGCATCTGTTTATTACTTTGATTGCACTATTATTTTCAACTTGCACTCTTGTAAGTCTGTTCTCATACTCTTTTGTAAAAGCATCACGTTTGTTGGCGAGTGCTGCTTCTTTTGAATCATCCTTTCCAAAACCCCATGAACCAATCATTCCTGCGAATCCTTGGTTGGTAGCTGTCCACAATGCCCACGCTCTTTTCACATCGGAATAGCGTTCAGGGTTGTTATAAATTATCATGGCTTTTTTATAAAGCTCACGACTGTGTAAGGTTGATTGAATTTCTTTTTGAAGTTCCGGGAACTTCGTTTTAATTACTTTGAAAAAATTAATGACTTCGCCATTGATATCATTAATCACTTCTACATCCGATTTCGGTTTTGCGAAAAATACTGCGCCACCACCAAAAAATGGTTCGCAATAAAGTTTATGCTGCGGAATCAACGGAAGCAGATATTTTAATAGGGTTTGTTTCCCTCCGTAGTATGTTATTGGTGTTTTCATTTTAAAAAGAATAAAGAGCCTCCCTAAAGAGGCTCTTTGATTTTAGCTGTAGATTAATGCTTTTCTGTTATTCCAAATTTTGTCAAAGGCTTTAGTTCCTCCTGCCCATTGGTAAGAGTACACGCCATTTGTTTTGGTCACTTTTTCGATTGCCCAAACAGCGGCATCAACTGCTGCACCCGGTAAAGCAAAACCATTGTAAACAACATTGGCATTGCTCTCATCAACCAACTTTGGTTGATAAGGAGTTTTGTCCTCAATTGAATTTACTTTTGTTTGTAAAGCACTCACCGCAGTTTGCAGATTTGCAATTGCTGCGATTTCTTCCGTTTGTTTTGCTTCTGTTGCACTTCCTGCAACATTGCTTTGAAGCATTGCCATAATTAAATCTCGCAGAGCTTCCACCGATGCTGATACTGGAACTGTAACGGTTGCCTGATCAATAAAAATATTGTTCAATGCCCCTTGTCCAATATCAATCTTGATGATAGTATCTCTTACGATTTCCACTTCACGGATTTGATACTTTAATACATAGCGAGATACACCGTCTTCGGTGATTTTAATACTCGCACCATTATTCTCAATGGTTATTCCTGCTTGTGCTGCCATAATTTTTATTTTTTATTTTTGTTAAAATATTCATAGATGCTCTCACCTATGATTGCCCCCATGAAACCGCCAACCATCACATAAGGAATCGCATCCTTCTGAGCACTCTTTGCATAGAAATACATCAAAAGAGAAGCTGTAAGTGTGGCGGTTGAAATGATTGTTTTCTCTTTCAT
This sequence comes from bacterium, assembly GCA_029945625.1. Taxonomy (GTDB): domain Bacteria; phylum Bacteroidota; class Bacteroidia; order B-17B0; family Aurantibacillaceae; genus Aurantibacillus. Next base: position 43,439 of record JAQSCW010000046.1, on the reverse strand, counting down.
TGTTACTTTTGTGATTTAATAAATAATGTTGTTGTAATCCCTGCCATTATCATAAGCCCACAGGACAGCGCTTTGCTTTCAAACCGTTTTCTTTTATTCTGCTTGTAAGCAACATTAAGTGCATCGGTGAGTTGTTGCTCCCTTAACATATTTTCCTTTTGTAAATCAAATAAGGATTGATAGTTCCGATTACAGATCGTAAGCTGTGTATCCCGAATGGCAATTGATTGATTTAAACTATTGATACTTTCATAGCACAATGAGTCTACATTGTTTGCCAAATCATTTAGGACGACCACTTCCTGTTTCAAAGTATCACAAGGAATATCCGCTACAACTTTTGTTTGCTGTTGTTTTAGTAATGCTCTTGCATTGGACAGCCTGAAGGATAAATCTTTGTTTTGCTTTGATAAGGAATCCGTTTTGAATTCGTACTGTTTTATTTCTTGCTGATATTTTTTGTGCGTGTCATCGATTTGATTGTTTTCAAATTTGATGTGCTTTTTTATTTCAGCAATGTTTACCTGATTGGGTTTGTCACTACAGCTTTTTACTGCAACTAAGCAAACCATTATGCCTATAATGAAGGCAGAAATTACTTGTTTCATACTTGTTCTTTTTTTAGTTAAACATTTGTTTTTTTCTCAATCGAGTAGCCGAAGCATCCTGCACCGACCAAACTCACGAAGGCATAGAACATATACTCCGGCATTTGTTTTCCGAAGAATTGTGCAGCGATCCAACTCACAAGCAGTACCAGTACAAAAATTGCTGTGGCTACTTCTCTGAGACTGTGATTTCCGTTTTTGTCTTTTAGCAATTGTGCTAAAGCTGTTATCAATTGATTTTTCATTTGCGTTTGTGTTTTTCTTTTTTCTTTTTCCTTCTTAGAACTCTCCACAGGATGGTTAATCCCAATGCTACCGACACCGTTCCGATTGCCCACCGTTTATAGGTTTGTCTTTTCACCGCTCTGAAATCAATGAGCGTATAAGTAAAACTGTTACCGTGCAATGATTGGTGCTTCTCGCATAATCCCATGAACTCTTTAAATTCATTGATGTTTGCGAAGACCTGGCATCCGGCTGAGTATTTATCTACTTGCTTTGTAATCCCATTTGAACTTGCGTGATGGATGTTGATCCCAAACATTCCGGAATCCTTCTTTCCATTTTTAAAATCCAGTTTTGCATTCCTGTCGTAATCTCTGATTACAGTTATTGGTTTTGCTTCAACCAATGCTTTGTATTTTCCTTGATGCAAACCGATTTTATACGCACCCTTGTATTGGCCTTGAGCTAAGATGGCTGTACCTTGAGGTTGCATTGGATTCTGCAACCAAAAAGTACCCGGATCAGTTGTGACCGTATAGACATGGTAATGCCATTGCAATGGAGCTACTTTGTAAAAGACATGAATCTCATCATCAAACTTATTTGGGATGGTACTCGTTGACCTGATCCCGACTATATTTAGTTCGTTTGGTTTTGTGTAGAGTTCATACCCTTTACTTCGCAGTATCCCTCTTATTTTCGAGAGAATCATTATGCAGCATTTCCTAAGTCGGGTTCATACTCACTCAGCCATTTCTTTACATCGAAGCAAGGACAAGCTTTATGCACGTCAGGAAAATCACGATGTCCCAACACTTGTGCTTGCGGATATTTCTCGGTAAGAGAAACAATCAAATCAAACATGGCGTGTTTTTGTAAATCGCTTCTGTTATCCTGCGGTTTGTTATCCTTATCCACTCCACCGATGTAAGCCAAACTGATGCAATTAGAATTGTGTGCGTAAACTCCGTAGCTGTTTTTACTTTCATCTAACAACTGAATAATATTTCCTTGTCGTTGAATCAGGTAATGATACCCCGGAGTATCTCCCCAACCACGTTGTTCTTTCCAATAGCGTTTAATGGATTCAACAGTAGTTGTTATAGGTGTTGCGGTGCAATGCACCACGATGTATTTAATGTTTCTGAGGTTTTTCATTTTTTGTAAATTTTGATGTGTTCTTTTTTTACTCTGAATAATGTGTCGGATTTGTAAGGATAGAAATACACCCATCCGTTAAGAGTGAATTCTTTTTTACCAAGCACGATGTTTTCAGGAATGTTAATTTTTCCATTTCCCTTCGCTGTGTATGCAATCGTTTTTTCGTGCGTGATAATTTCTTTCCCTTTTGGGATTTCACCAAGTCCGGCAAGAGCCCATTTTTTACCGTCATACTTTAAACCCATTCGCAGAAACTCTAATCGTATCTGTTGCTTTTGTTTCTCGTCCGAAAAACTGTTGAGCATTCCATTCACGAGCGTTTGATGCACTCCATTGACCAAATAATTTTCTTTGAAGTCGTTGCTTACTGCGGAATAGTCGTCCGTATTTTTCATTCCCTTCATAGTAGATACAACCTGACTGATGTTTTTTGCAGTTGCAGAGTCATGAAGTTTTTTAGAAATTGTGGCAGGATCAATTATATTTCCTTGCGTTAAAACATTGTAAGTGCTTTCATCTATGCTTTCGGAAATATTTAATTTCTTCAGCGCATTAATTAATTCACTCCCGAAATCACCATCCGCTCCATATTTGGGCATGATAGATTTTCCGTATTTGCTAATCAATGCTTCCTGCAATGTTTTTACTTTCGATCCCTTGCTTCCTTTCTTCAATGGGAATTCATCGTTTCTTGAAGGCGTTGTTTTTGGTGTCGTTGTTTTCGGAGGCAAATAATTATTTTGCTTCGGAGCAGGGGTATTGAAATTTGTAGAATCGCTTTGAGTCGAATTTTCTTCTTCCTGCTTTGCTTTCTTTTTGTTGCTCCAATAGTGCCACCCGAAGAATCCTGCAACTCCTGTCCCTAATACACCCAGTCCTATCAGGATTATTTTTCTTTTATTGTTTGTTTTCTTTTCCATTATCCTTTTGGTTTTGATAGTATTATTTTCATCCAATCTCCGTACTGACCGAATTCTGATTCGGCTTGCATATCCTCGATCATGTTTGTACCGAAAAGTTTTTGATAAGCCACCATCGTGTAAACAAATGATTTTTGCGTTGGCATTTCATTTAGAACTGCTACAAGTGCTTCATCATCTGTTCCCGGCAGAAAACCATACGACTTATCAAATGCCGCTTTCAATCGCTTTGCCCATCCTACAAATTGTATAGTTGTACTTACAGGTTTGCCTCCTGTTTTGTCCGGCTTCTCTGCAATGATTTGCATCATTTCATTGTACTCTGTGGATTGCAACTCATCGGTCATATCGGTTATCAGATTTGAGTTGTAGAGTTTAGTGTAGGACTCCTGGGTTTTTAAAAAAGCTTGTTTGCTTGGAATTTCTCGCAGCGTTGTTCTTAGTTTAGTTACATCCGTTCCCCACCATCCATCGTTATCAAATGCCATTTTAATTTGCTTGGCGTAGGTTGCAGGCGTTCCATCTTCAAAAGATTTTTTCTCTTCACGATTAGCGACTTTCTTTAAAACAAGTTTTCTCCCAAAGAAAACACCACCTCCGACAATCCCCAATCCGATGAAGGAATAGAGAATTTTCTCTTTCAAGGTCAAATCATTATTGGTGGTTTCTTTTTTCATTTTTTAAACTCCTAATGCTTTTTTTGCTAAAGCGGTTTTTACCGGATCGTTTTGCACGATGTCGGCAAGTTTCACCAATTCCTTAGTGTTCAACTTTTTTGCAATCGTGGTCAACGCTTTCATTTTTGAATCCGCTTCTGCTTCAGTAGCGGCTTCAATTGTTATTTCGTAACTAAACTTTTTCATTTTCAATTTTTATTTCTAATAGTTCAAATACTGTCTCGATATTTTTTGGTTTCTCTGTAAAGGATTGTAGGATGAGCATTATTTTATCGAGTTGCTCCTGATTGAAGTGTGACTCCAACTGTTTTAAGAATCCCATTTGTGCTTTCATCTCTTCAGACATTCCTTCATCGGCAGGCGTTTTCTTTTTAAACACCACTTCGTTTTCAATCACTTCTGCTGTTCCGTTTTCCGTAGCTTCTTTTGCAATCAATCCTGCAAGTGCATCTCCGCCCGGTAATTTTGCAACCCAATGCGGATTACGTTTTACCATTCCCTCTAAAACAATAGAGGCAACTTCGCCAAGGTTCACATCGCCCAAGTGCAGTTTTTTGCTTTTGTAAACGCTGAGTTGTTTTTCCAAATCATCGATGTACTCTTCGGCATCTTGCAATTCTTTTTTGCAAGTATCAAAATCACGTTTTAGCAGATCTGTTTGCCAACGCTCTCTTTCCTGTGCCAAGGACTGATTGATTCTGTTTTCCAACTCGATACCTGACAAGCCTTGTACTTGTGGTGTTTGCACGTTTTGGTTTTGCACCGGATGTTCACTCGCTTTTTTCTTTTCGATTACAAACGTGAACTGCTGATAGCGATTTGAATTTTCGGTGTTGTAGGTAAATACTTTTATTGTTTCGGTTGTATCATCGAGATACACCTTGTGGTCATCAAGGGATTCAATCTTGTTGGTGCGTGGTACAACTTTTACATCGTCAACGTACACCTCAATAAATTTTCCTTCGCCTTTGTCGACCATGTCGTGAAGCCACATTTTAAATTGCGACAGTTTCACATCATTGTATGGGTTGGTATGCTGCATTTATTTATTTTTTAATTGTTGTTTTTATTTTGTGCTTTGGTATTACCTGAATGAATCGCAAGTGATTAATACCGGGTAAGTAATTTGAGATGTGAATTTTATTTTGGTGTTCGTATTGCATTTCGTTGGTTGTACTTTCACTCAAGTCGAAAATTCCTGTTTCACTTTCCACTCTCACGTTTTCTGCTTCTTCAATGAGGTAGAAAAATTGATTGTCTGCATCAAGGATTAACTCTTCGCTTGGCTGTAAAACCAAGTGTCGAAAGCGGATATAATAATCTGCTCGGTATCCTAATTCCTGCATCCTTCTTGGGATGTATTCTAAAGCAAGGTTGACTGTCATTTTTTATTCCTCCACATTAATCCATACATAAACATTCACTTCGTACTTGATGTCCGCTTTTTGCGTTTTGCCAAGTGAATCCAAATACCATCCTTGTATAATTGTTGACTCGGCATCTACCTTCACTATCTCTTCGGTTCTTTTGTTGCCGTGCGTATAATCCTTTACAGGAAATCCACCCTGAGAAAAATCTGCAAGACCGAGGTTGGCATCGCTTGCGAAAACATCTACAGCAAAAAACCAATTCGCTTTTTCACAACTTTGCAGTTTCAACTCTCCAATCAATTGGTTTCGTTTAAATAACTGTGTTCTTGCATCAACACCACCGGAGCCTATTACTGGACTGGCAAATGGATCGGTCACGGGTGTTCTAATCAAAGCCGAATCTGAATGCTCAATCAATCTTCCTCCGTATTCAACTCCTAAAATGAACTTTGAATTTTTGGGAAGCTTAATTTGAAAATGCTTCCGTTCACCTTTTCGTTTGATACTTATTTTGGTAATTATCACTTGCTCTTTCATCATAACTCATCCTCCGTTTCGTAGTCCAGGTACAAACTCACTCGGTAAGGTGTGAACACGGTTCTGCCATCGTCCAAATCTTTGTAAGAGATTTTTACTAAGCCATTGCCGGGTGCTACACCGCCCAAAGGATAGTAGCGGCTTTTCGGTTCTACATTTATTCCTGACATCAAAAGTTTGCTTTCGTAGTTCTCAGGAACAATCTCTTTATTATTTATTTCAATCTTTTGTTCGCCTCTGTAATAAAGTAAATCGTCCTTATCGGATGTAACCAAAATGCCATGCACCTTCACAACATTCTTGTCTAATCCAAAAGTGTCGCTCACGCTTGAGTTCGCCACCAGAATTTTTATATCAAATCTTTTCTTCGCTGTTTCTAACATGGTATTGTTTTTTAAAAGTCGGGAGATCACTCTCCCGACTTATTTGGTTAATGATTATGGAGTGGTGATCGTTCCGTGTAATCCAACATACAATTGGGTTTTAGGATCAAGTCCTTCCATCGAACCTAAGTCAACGGTGAACTCAATTAAGATGTCATCGTGAATTAAGCGTGGGTTCGCCAATTTGTAATACCCCAATGGAAGAGCGTGCATATTCGTTGTTTTGAATGCAGCGATGCTCGTTTCAGGGATGATTACTTTTTTGTTTGCTTTCAAACTGAACTCTCCGTTTGCGATTGCAGGGAAGTCTTCCAACTGAATGAATTTCGATCCCATTACTTTATCCGGTGTTGCATCTACCGGAATGGAAGCCAACAAGAATATTCCGCTTACCAATAAGGCTTGGTTCTTTGGTAATTTTGCGTTGCTTACATTACGCAATCCAACTTCTTTCACATCCTGAGTTTCAAACAACTTAATTGTTTTTGAATTCACGGGCTTGATGGAATACACGATGGTATCTGCCAAACGCAATTCACCTTTTGCCAATGCTGCTTTGATATGAGCAGGTAACTCACCAAAGTGTTTTTCCATTTCTGCACGCGATCCTTTGCTCATTACTCCCGGACTTGCCAACTTGTTTATTGCACGTTGACGAGCAATTGGGTTCATTCTGCGAAGTGCGCCCAAGAGTTCTTCTCCTTCTGCACCATCTAATCCAAGTAATGCTCCGGCATTGTTGTACTGTTCTGTACCGTCTAATAGTTCTAACATAATTTTTGTTTTTTAAAGTTTAACTTCTGTTTATTTTTTGTGTGATGGATGTTCTTTTTTTCTTTAGTAGATTTTTTCTGATGGTTCTACAATCCCCATTTCTACTTCTCCGTTAAGGCCGTTGGTTGCTTTAGCTTGAATTGATTCGTGGATTTTATCCAATGCACTCATGTCTAATTCTCCCATTGACTCTTCGGTGTTTGGATACACGAAGTATTGTACCTGACCGAGACCGTTTGTACCGTTCTCATCGGTCTTCTCATCCGTCTTCTCCTTTGCTTTCAAAACTTTGTCGAGGAAAATTCTTTTTTTCATGTCGTCTTTTAAAGCGAGTAATCTTTCTTTTACACCTTGTAATCCTTCTGCGGGTTTTCCGTTCATTCCGGAAATTGCTTGATAAGTACCCGAAGCCATCATTCCTAATCCAAGTGCTGATGCGATTCTGCTTTTAGCATAGTGACCGACTCCGGAAACTGCTGCTCCAACAATGAAAGACAATCTTCCTAACACAGCTCCTGCAACTCCACCTCCGATTACGCCAACCACAAGGTCTTTCCCTAACTCGGTTGCTGCATCTTTCACTTTCGCTCCTGTCGTTCCATCTTCTGTTCCGCTAAGAGATTTTTTAAGCGCTGCTTTCTGATAACTGTTTTTATTTTTTGCCATTTTCTTTTTTCTTTAATCGTTTATTTGTTTTACATATAGGCTACTGCCTGTTTTTTCTTTTTGTCTTGACCTCCTCCTTTCTTTTTCTTTTTTCGTGATTTAATTCCTGTTAATTGTGCTGTCGGTGCAGGAGTGGGTTTTGGTTTATTGAACATCTTCACTCCGAGATAAACCAATCCTAATCCTGTAATACCAATGGCTGTGGGTTTGATCCATTTTTTATTCTTCTCCCAAAAACTTGGTGGTTTATCATCGCCCGAAGTATCTGTACTGTCCGAAGTTTTGTTGGATGTTTTAATTAGTGATTTTGTATTATCACCTCCGCCACTTTCTCCACCTGATTCTCCATCACTTGTGCTTCCATTATCGCTGTTCACGATTTTAATATTTGCCGCTCCTTTTGATACTTCTTCTTCCGATGTCCCATCTCCCGGCTTTGATTCTGTGTTATTAAAATCTTCTCCTTCTTTGCTTTTCTTAGGAAACATATTTCCGATCCCTTTTAGTAATCCTGCAATCGCACCGATAATTCCTGTTGCAGCGGTAACGGAAGCTGCTGCTGCTGTTGCCGATCCAAGTTCTCCGAATCCTTCGCTTTGATAGATATCAGTTCCAAGTAAAGTTTGTGATGGTGTATTCTCATCCATGCCATCCATATCATCGGGGATGTAACCAAGGCCATCCACATCGTGCTTACCTTTTTTATTTCCCTTCCCTGTAAGAATTGCTTTTTTTAAATTCTCAGGTTTACCACCGGCATCGTAAAAGATTTTTTCAATTTTTGTTTTTACTTTTTTTAGTTTCTCAAACTTGCTCATGTCCATTTCTTTTTTCTTTGCTGCATCTTCACTCAGGTATGCATACTTGAGTCGTTGAGCAACTTTGAAAAGATTTAGTTTCATGCTGATTAAAACTCCTTCACGAATTAATGCGGTTGCAGGATTTAATCTGTTTGTAATGTGGAGTCCTTTATGAAGAAGGCTTTTTAATTTTCCTTTCTTTGAAGTGTCTCCTTCACTTCCGGGAGGTTGTGCCATTTTCTTTTTGAAGAGTTTTCCCAAATCATCTTCGCCATTAAGCTCCTCCCAACCCATTAGGTCTTGCACATCTACATTGTTAGTGCTGGGTACGCCATTTAAATATTCTAATTCCATGTTTGTGTCTTTTTTTTCTGTGTAGGGTTCTTCATAATTGAATCGGTCTACTACACAATCAACCGTGATGTAATTTTCTCCTGTTGTCGGTACTATCGGATAGATATGCTGAAAGTGATCTTGGCTGTATTTTGTGATTCGCAGTTTGTGCTTTATTTTTAAGTTGCTCAATATGCTGCTGATAAACACCGTGTAACAATCGCAATCTATCCCGTGATGCCTGTCGTACCAACCCCTTGCAGGACTTCTGATTTGTTCTTTGCCGTCCTCATCTTTTTTGTAATCGATGTGGGTATAAACAAAATCCCAAATGTTTTTACAGGTTTCCTGCACGTTCCTTCCTTTGAGAAGCGGAGCTAACTTTGCTGTTTGAAATAAAGTTTCTCTCACTACTTGCGGAATGAATCGGACTGTGTCAGTAACCGTTGCACCTTTTTTAATTGTTGGATCAAGGAACTTTGGTTTCGGAAATAACTGCTCGAATTCTTCTCCGCTTTTTATTTTCCGTTTTTTACTTGCTTCCATTTTGCGCTCCGATTAATTGTACTTCATCTGTTTTTTCGTAGGGAAGTTTTTTCAATCCCAAATCAATTGTCGTGATCGTTGTAACTCCGATCTTAAATGCTTCGCCTTGTTGTACCGCTTGTAGTAAGCCTTTGGCAGTAGAGAGGAGGCTGAACATTGGAATGCGTATCATTATCGCTTCGAATTTTGCCTCACCGAATGCAGGCAATGCGATATCTTGATTAACCGCTTGCGAACTTCCGATGCTACTTTCCTTAATCATTAATCTGATAAAAGGAAACTTGAGTTTTAAACCCGTGCGAGTTGGATTTTTCAACGTCACATCAACTCTCAACACCAATCCTTGCAAATCCAACTTGTGTAGCTTAACCGTTGGAACAACTTCCAAGTTCACCGAGGTCTTATTCAATCTCCACAGATACATTCCTCCTGCTACAACACCTCCTCCTATGCCTAAGCCTAACAGTATTTTTTTAATGCTTGCCATTTACTTTTTTTTGATTTTGTCGCTGAAATATTCTCCGCCTACTTTAAAAGCCATCCAAATTGCCCCACCGACAAGTGCTTTAATTGCATAGTCCATCAAACTTGAGTAGTCTATGTTTGCGAACAGGATGCTTGCGGTGAGAAGCATATTTCCTGTTCCATCTGTTGTTCCTGTGTGTTTAATTTCTGACATCGTTTTTTATTTTTTTATTAGTTTCACATCCATCACGGTACAAAGGTGTAACTGTTGCTTGGCACACTTTCCCGGTTTAGGCTTCAACTCCCAAAGTCTGCCGAGTATGGCACACAATAGAAGTCAGCGGAATTACACTTCAATTGTTTTTGGTGTTCCTAATTCCTGGAATATTAATTCCACTTGTTTTATTGTTAGATATCTTCCGTTGCGTTTTCCCAAGCGATCTTTAAAAACATTTGTCCAACACCTGAATGTTTTTTCGCTTACCTGATAATACTTCGCCAACTCGCCCGGCATATAGGGTTTTATAGGAAGTGGTTTTAGTTCTTGATCTTTCATTTTCGTTTAGTTATTAATTTGAAAATTTATAATTGCGCTATTGAAGATTTGTAAAAGGTCAAATTGCTTTTCTGCAATTAATTTTTTGCGGAAGGTCACAATCGTTTTGATTGTCGGCTCTTGCAAATATTTACTGATCGCTTTTGCAAGAAGTGTTATGCCGTAGTTATAGTCAGGAACAGTTATGCGTTGCAAACACACTTCTTGATACCATCCTTCAGTTCCGGTTAATCCTGCGTAATAATTAATGTTTAACCAATCAATCGGCTTTGCGATGTAGCGTCCACGTTTTCTATTTATATAGCGTTTTGCTAAACACACACGTTCGATGATCTCTTCAAAAACTTTTGTAGGGTTTTTAAAGTTGTTGTAGTGTTCTGCGATCAGGTTTTGGAATTGCGTTTCTTCTTTATAAGAGAACTCGTTGTTATTCCATAATGCTGCGTGGATAAAATTCCAAGTGTTTTCAACGATGTTGTTTTTTGGATTTGATTTTCCACCTTTTATCACTCTTAAATGTGATACTGGCGTTTTGATTTTTCTTACTGCGTTCATTTTATTTACTTTTTATTGATTACGGTTTTAGGTTTGTCGCTTTGACGATACAAAGGTGCAGTAGCTGTATTCAGCACTTTCTCGGTTTGGGTTGCATGAGAAAAATTCTGACGATAAGAGCGAAATTTTGCAGCAAAGAGAAATTTTCGGAACGCATGAGAAGAAAACGGCACGCATCGTTACCTAAGAGAAATTTTCGGAAGATTTGGGAAGGTTTGGGCAGTTTTGGGCAGTGAATTTTTATGGGGATGATTGCGGATTTATTCGGGGGGAATCGGGGGAGATTCCGGGAAAGGACTTGAAATGCCGCAAAATATCCGGGGTTACCGTGAAAGTAATCGGGGGGAATTCCGGGGAGATTTAAATAAAAAATAAAGGGTAACCATTCCGGCTACCCATCCAATAAATTTTCAAGAAAATAAAGTGATAAAGAAAAATTAGTGCATTACACCGGGTAATCCCAAAACATCTACTATGATTATAACTTGGTTCACCGTGTAATAGCGACCTCTTTTTGCTCCAACCTTTTCGGTAAAAGGTTCTAACCATTTGTTGAAGGTCTTTACTGACACTTCATACTTCTCAGCTAACTCTTTCTTCGAGTAAGCCTTCAAATCGAACTTTTCTGTCGTGATGCTCATCTTTTCTTTCCCTCTATATATGTTACTAATTACGAATATTTACTCAAGAACTCGTCTTCGCTTGAATTAAAAAACAAAGCGAGTTGTTTTACATTTAATTTTTGTTTGTTTTTGTAGTTGGTGATCATATCTCTCAACTTCATTGGGTTTTCTCTTGGAACATCCAATTCCGCAGGTTCTCTTCTGCGGATATTCATTGAGTTAAATTGATTTATCAAATATCTTTTTTGATTATCGGTTATAATACCGATATCGTTTGCTCTGTATAATAACGCTTGCATGGAAAGTTTCCACTTGCGTTTTAAATCTGCTAAGATGTTAAGCGTAACACCATCTTTAAAATCTGATTTGATGTCTTTTTCAGGCATTAAAAATTCGGCAGCGAATTCGTTTGCTTCATGACTTATATCCCTTGTAAATGAAGGATTCGTATAAAGGTGCATGACTAAATGCCCCAACTCATAAGCTAAAGTGAATCGTTGGCGATCCCCTAAACTTCTTTTGTTTGAAAACATAATTGGGAATTTGCCATTTGCCAAAATGCTCATCCCATCCACACGGTCTGTATTGAAATCAAAGTTGATTAAAAACAATCCGTTCTCTTCTAATACTTTAGTGAGATTATTTATATAGCCTTTTTCAATCTTCCAAAGTTTACGAAGTTTGCGTGCCGCTTCAGCAGGCGATCCTAATTTTTCAATATCCAAAACAGGCAAGTTGATTTCCGGATGACCGATTGCATTTAATAATTTCTCTACGTGTAGCCGATTAATGTTTACTTCCGCTTCAACAGGAAGCAGAACTTTTTGTGCTACTATATTGCGTTTGCGTAAGGCAAGTGCAGGAGGGAGTGTTTCGCCTTCCTGATAAAAGAATCCTTCCGGATAATTTAAAACGCTTGAAAGGGCTTTTAAATGATGCTCCCCAAGCTCTGTGAAATCCTGCTCGATCCGAGACATGTGAGAAGGTGAAAGGCTTAGCTTTTCCGCTAATTCAAGCTGAGACAAGCCTCTCGACTCTCTAGCCAACGCTATCATTTTAGGATTTAATCTGTTAGGGCTCATTCGTTACAGTTTCGCTTTAATTGCATATCAAAAGTATAAATGTTCTGTATAATTGCAAAATAAATCCCCTTTTTTATTTCATTAAATATTTAAAGCATTGATTTTCTGTGAGATAAAAGTTTTAAGAAAGAGTGCTTTTTCCTCAATGAAGATGAAAAACATAGTTCTCAACGAAAAATCAATTTTGTATCTCATAAAATGAGATGGTAGCAAAAAAAATGTATATTTAACATGTTCAAAATCTTTGAAAATGAACCGGATAAAAGAAGTACTTGAAGAAAAGGGAATCACTCAAACGTGGTTGGCGGAGCATTTAGGAAAAAGCTACAACATGGTTAACTCTTATGTCCAAAATCGGAGACAACCCAGCATAGAAATACTTTTTGATATTGCTGAAATATTAAAGATTAACCCCAAAGAATTATTAGCTACTAAAAAGAAATAGTGAGATTATTCGGTGCATATATCATAGAGCCCTTTTACCGGGAATTAAAAGAAAAAGATTTTTTTTCTGACGATACTATTAAGTCGCTCTCTGAGTTTGATTTACAAATTGCCGGGTCAAACACATTCGATTGTCGTTTTCTGTCTAATTTTCAAGTTCTATCTAATTTAATATCGAGAGGATGTCCTACAAGGTTGACTCTTGAATTAGAGGAACACTTTGCGAAAATATTTAATCTGAGTGTTGGTGAGGTTTCAGGAAGGGTTGTATTTAAGGTAACTGAACAGAACGAAGATTTTATATCAAAATATTGGCAAGCCTTCCACATTATCGATCCTCGACTAGGTGCTAATGAAATTAAAAAGTCTTTTCAAACAAGTTGGGAAAATTTGGGAAGCGAATTTGAGGAGGATTTTTTATTTAAAAAGCTACCGGGATATCTAGGTGATGATCTTGGAAAAATTGCAGTTCAATTATTTGATACGCAAAGAGAATTTGACACACTCGTTTCAAACGAATTCGTTACGAGATGGCAGCATAGAGATTTTAGTAGTCAGCGAGCTGACTTTGTATTGCAATTCCCAACAGCTATTAATGCTCAGAAAGGATTTATCGTTGAAGTTGATGGGTCGCAACACAATGATCCCCAACAAAGAATGCTTGATGAGCAAAGAGATAAAGCTACTTTTCAAAACGATTGGGGTCAGACAATCAGAATAAGAACAAGCGAGTGGAATAACATGAACCAAAAGCTTGAGCTGATAAAAAACTATTTATCTGACAAGTCTTTTGAACCCTACAAAAACAATATTCAAAAACCTCTTTATAGTTCTAAGGAATCATATAATGCTTTGTTTGCTGCATTAGCTCCAATAGCAATAGCAAGAGTTCAAAAAACTATTTTAGAATTAATCATCAATGGTAATCTCGACTTGAATCTTCATAAATGGAATTTTTGTTTTGTCGAGAGGGATATTGCGGTTGCCGAATTTGCAATTGACGATTTGAAGAATCAAATAAAAAATATTTTTGAATTGTCAGGCATTGCTTTCAAACTTCCTGAAATTTCAATTAGCCTTTATGCATCCAAAGAATTCATAGGTTTTTCCGGCACAAATAGAAAATTAATTGATCAAGTTAGTTTTGATGACACTATATATGAATTAGTAATTGATTACTCAGTCCTCCAGCGTGAAGGAATTCCAAATCAAATCAAACTAAAAAATCCACCACCTTTATACGCAACTGTTAGATCGGTAAAATCAAACAAGGGCTTCCGAAAGTTGCATACGGGGGATTTAATAAAATATTTACCCGTTTCTGAAAAAATAGAAAACGAGCAGTATAAACCAATTGAGGCTAGAGTAAATAACCTAAAATATTTCTTAAATGCAGTTTTTAGAAATAGAGATTTTTTACCCGGTCAATTACCAATTCTTAATAAAGCATTACAATGTGAAAGCATAATTGGTTTGCTTCCAACAGGCGGTGGTAAATCGTTAACATATCAGTTGGCTTGTGTTATGCAGCCGGGCATAACAATGGTTGTTGACCCAATTAAATCTTTAATGCAAGATCAGGTTCAGGAGTTATTTGATGCGTTCATTGATTCATGTAGCTATATAAATAGTTCCGTTAAAGGAAAGAAAAGAGCAAAGGCAGAGTTTGATATTGCAAATGGTTCTTCACTATTCTGTTTTGTTTCTCCTGAAAGATTACAAATTGTAAAATTCAGGGAGATGTTAGGAAATATGATCACGGATCAAATTTACTTTTCCTATTTTGTTATTGATGAAGCGCATTGTGTTAGCGAATGGGGTCATGATTTCCGAACTTCATATTTAAGTTTAGGAGAGAATGCGAGAAGGTATTGCAAAATAAAAGGAGACGGTCACTTGCCAATTTTTGGACTGACAGCAACCGCTTCGTTTGATGTTTTGGCAGACGTGCAAAGAGAATTAAGTCCAAAAGAAGGTGTTGATTTGGGAGAAGATTCCGTTGTGCGATTTGAAACTGTTAAGCGAAAAGAATTACAATTTAAAATCGTTCCTGTTAGTATTAGTGATGAAATTGAGCAGTACAGATTAGATAAAGGAAGAGATCCGGACGACTTTAGTAAAAGAATAATTGTTGGTGAAAAGAAACAGAAGGCGCTGAATGAGTTATTAAGAGGGATGCCTGAAGAGTTTAATAAATTTAATACTGATCTAAACCTTTGCTTTGATCCAACTTTCGATAATGCCGTGGAAGATTTTGCTTTCATTCAACTTGATAAAAAAATCACGTCAGATTTTTATAATACTTCAAATACGAATGCAGGGCTTGTCTTCTGTCCACATAGAAGATGGTATTTTGGTGTTACCGATTTGTACAGGTTAAGAAATCAAGATGATAATTTCAGAAGGGAACCGCACGGAATATTTGAAAATATTCAACTCGATATTCTAAAGGGTACATTTTTAGGCGCAGATGATAGCGATGGAAACATCGCACAAAAAATAGAGCTGGACAACGAAGAAAATCAAAATAAATTTAAACGAAATGAATTGGCACTATTAGTTTCCACTAAAGCTTTTGGTATGGGGATTAATAAGAGAAATATCCGTTATACCGTGCATAATAATTATCCCCCTTCCATTGAAAGCTATGTGCAGGAAGCAGGGCGTGCAGGACGTGATAAAAAACTTGCAATTTCCTTCATCCTGTACAATGATGAAAATAATTTCAAACATAGAGTAAGAAAAAGAAAAACGGATAGTGGAGAATTTGAAACTATTGATGTTTCATTAGATAAATCTCATTTACTTCACTTTCACAACAATTCATTTAAAGGGCAAGACAAAGAAAAATGGACATTGTTCGAACTTTTAAATGAAATTTCATATCCGGCAAAAAAAACAATTGATAGTCTAAACATTAAACTGAATGAAGAGTATGGCATAGATGCAAAATTGTCCTACTGGCAGAGTCCTCAAACCGGAAGAGGATATTTATTTGTTCAAAAATCCTTCGGTGAAAAATATGGTGCGCTTCTTTTGCCTGAATTAGAAGAAAGTTACAGAACTATCTCTTTTCCTTTAGATGAATGTCAAACAATTGTAAAGTCTATAAGGAAAGTGCTTCTTGAACTTGCGCCTGCTGATGGAAATATTACTGCTTGGATTTTAAATTCGTTAGCAGCTGAACATTCCGATGGCATTGAAACAAAATTAGTTGAACTAAATATTAATGAACCCTTTAATGTCGCAGTAGGTTTCACAACTGATTGGGACTTTCATATTTCAAAATTGGTTGCAATTTTATTGGAGAAAACTGGATATAACTTTTCAAAAGAACAGATACGAGAGGCTTACAAACCTGATTATTTAGGTTTCATTGAGGATTTAACAAAACTGAATCAAGGCTTAACACAAAATTTAGAAGATGATAAAGCCTTTGCTAGTAAGGTCAAGAACCTTTATTACAAGCTTCGTGACAAGTCCGATACGGAAAAAGCAATTTACAGGTTATCTACAATAGGTATAATTAACGATTACAGCGTGGATTTCAACTCCGCTACATTCTTAATCAAAGGGAAAAAGCATTCTGATGAAACGTATATTGAAAATCTTAGAAAATATATTCACCGTTATTATTCTGAAAAAAGAACAGAAATTGAAATTCAAAATCTGCAAAACAGAAAAGGGAATTCTGTTATCCAAAAGTGCTTAAATTATCTTGTTGATTTCGTATATAGAGAAGTTGAAGCAAAAAGATATCAAGCAATTGATGCAATGCGTCAAGCCTGCGACATCGGAGTTAATGAGGGAAATGTACCTTTTAAAGAGTTTGTTGATTTATACTTTCATTCTAAGTATGCACGCAATGGTTATGAAGTAGATGGAGAAAACGCCTCTCTGCTTGATATTGTTTATGGTAAAGATGCAGACATTGATGTTGTTTGGAAATTCATTGAATTAATTGGGTATGATCCTTCAGGTTCTCAAATTGATAATCTAAAACATTTAAGAGGAGCGTGCATTCGTATTTTGATCTCACAGCCGGACGATGCTTGTTTACTTTTGTTAAAAGCCTTTTCTGAATTCGTTCTAGAACTAAACAGGAGAATTCCTTCCGAAAAAACATTAGGCGATGCGAGAGATTCATTTATAAAGGGATTTATAGAGTTCCGCAAAGGATCATTATCTAATTCAGAGGATTTATTTGAAGCAATAAATTTTTACAGGCAAAAACTTATCGCCAATTGTCCCGATAATAAAATTGAAGGGTTAATCGATGAGGCAATAGAACTTTTAAAACTAAAAATGCATTTAAACTGGGTTCAAAATTTTAATAACGATTTTTTATATGACTATTCAGGAAGAAATACATCAAGAACTGCTGAAGTTACAGAATGAGTTGTCCAGTTTGGACAATGCTGTAAAGCAGATTAAAACTATGGCAGAATCCGGGGAAATTATCTCCTTGGCTGCTAAAGGTATTCAAGGCGATTATCAATCACATTTGAAAAATCTTGAAAAACTCATTGATGAAAGAGTAAAAGAGCAAACTAAAAAACTCGAAACCGTTTCTGCTAAACTAGATTCGCAAATTGATTCTATTAAGTCTGAAGCATTGGCAAAATTTGAAGAGCCGATAAAGAAAATTAAATCTCTTACAGAAGCGATTTCAAATCAGATTGAGACAATTAATAAGCTGAATGAGAAACTTGACAAAGTTGATTTCCCTACTCGCTTGGACAAGTTAGACGCAACAACAGCCGGAATTAATCAAGCAGTTCAAAATTTGCAATCGAGACTTGAAAGAGTAGAATCAAATATAAAAGATGATTTAAGAGATATAAAAGACACGCTTAAGAAGCAAATCGAATTATCTGAGACAAATGCGAAGCAAGTAAAAACAATTAAACTGATTGCAATAATCGCTGCTGTCCTTGCCTTAGGCGCAATAATCGTTGGATTACTAAACTCAAATATTAAGTAAATACTTAAAAGTGTATATGAAAACTATTTCAACATCAGCTCTTGCAAAAGAAAGAAATATTGAATCAAAGGATTTATTCAAAATTCTTACAGACAAAGGTTGGATCTTTAAAAAAGATGATAAATGGAATCTTACCAATGATGGGAAATTAGCAGGTGGTGAAATTAAAAACAGTCAGCAATATGGTGACTATATCGTGTGGCCAGAAAATATAGATTGGGAAGAAAAAAAATCAAATGATCAAAATTCAAAATCAAAATACTTTAGCGCAACACAACTCGGTGAACATTTTGATGTTTCAAATCGAAAGATCAATCTAATCTTAAATGAATTAGGTTGGGTTCAAAAAACAGTTGCGGGTTGGGGGATCACTAAATTAGGAAAATCATTAGGTGGACGTGAATTTGAACACGAAACCTCTGGTCAAAAATATGTAAAATGGCCAGAAAGCGTATTAAATAATCCAGACTTGTTGGAAAATTTTGGTATTAAGCCAGTTGTTTCAAAAGAAACAAAACCTGAAAATTTAATTTTAGAAAAAAAGGACGGCAATTCTGTTGATGATTATAGAAAAAAATACCCTGCCGAGTTTAGAAGCAAAGACGGACACTATGTTCGTTCACAAGGAGAAATGGCTATTGATGATTCACTTTATTTGTGGGGCATACCTCATGCATACGAAAAGAAATTACCAAATACTTTAGAAGATGTGCTTTCCGATTTTCACATTCCATCTGGACCCGGCAGACCATATGCTGTTTATATTGAATACTGGGGCGTGCAAGGCAATGAATACTATAATAAAAGAAAAGAACAAAAACTTAAAATCTATAGTGAGTTGGGATTGAAACTTATTCAATTGACTCCTTCTGATATCAAAAACCTCGAAGACACCCTTCAACGTGAATTATTAAAACATGAGATAAAGGTGATCTCTTAAAAAATTAATTATGACACAAGAACAAATTAAACAGCTAGAGAAAGAATTGTGGGATGCAGCTGATGCGCTTCGTGCTAATAGTAAGCTGACAGCGGCTGAGTATAAAGATCCTGTATTAGGATTAGTATTATTGCGCTTTGCACAAAACAAATACGAAGAGGCAAAACCTATAGTTGAGAAAAAAATACCTAACAATCCAAGAGGAAAAAGAGCTGCAACAAAAGAAGATTATTTAGCTGCTGGCGCAATTATGTTACCCGAGATAGCGAAGTATGAATACTTAGCTGCTCTACCGGAGAGTAAAGATATCGCTGAAGCTATCAATAATGCGATGAAACAGATTGAAGCTGAATACCCTGATTTATCAGGAAATTTGCCTAAAAACTATCAAGAGTTTGAAAGTGATTTATTGCGGGATTTAATTCGTGTATTTAATAAGGACGCTGTTAAAAAGGCAACTGGTGATGTTTTCGGGCGCATATACGAATACTTCCTTATGAAGTTTTCTATGCAAGGAGCAGGGGCGCAAGAAGGAGGAGAGTTTTTTACTCCTCCAAGTTTAGTACAACTCATTGTCAACTTTATTGAACCAGATCACGGAATTATTCACGACCCTGCTTGCGGTTCGGGAGGCATGTTTGTTCAGACGGGTTATTTTGTAAAAGACCATACTAGCAAGGAAATTAATGAAGCAATTAAATGTTACGGCACAGAGCAAAAAACAAATAACACTAAACTTGCTAAAATTAATTTGGCAATACATGGTATTGAAGGTAAAATAATTGAAGCAAATAGTTTTTACAGTGATCCACATAATTTGCTTGGTAAGTGTGATTTTGTGATGGCTAATCCTCCATTTAATGTGAATAAAGTTGATAAGGGAAAAGAATTTGTAAAGACAGATCCACGCTTACCATTTGGTTTACCAAAGGCAGATAATGCTAATTACATGTGGATACAATATTTCTATAGTTATTTAAATCAGAAAGGACGGGCAGGTTTTGTTATGGCAAGCTCAGCAACAGATGCAGGGCATAGCGAAAAATTAATACGGCAACAATTAATAGAGAGCGGTGCTGTGGATTGTATTGTAAGCGTAGGGAACAATTTTTTTTACACTCGTTCTTTGCCATGCCATGTTTGGTTTTATGATAAAGGCAAGCGTAAAGAAAACAAGAAAAATATTTTAATGATTGATGCACGTAATGTCTTTAGAAAAGTGACTTCAACAATTAATGATTTTAGCGAAGAACAATTAGAGGGTTTAACAACCATTATAAAATTATATCGTGGTGAAAAAAATAATGTTAGTAAAGCTAATACTTGGTTTAAAGAGCGTTTCCCTGATGGAAAATACCATAACATCGAAGGGTTGTGCAGGATCGTTTCAATAGAAGAAGTTGTTGAAAATGATTACAGCTTAACGCCTGGAAGATATGTTGGAGTGACATTTATTGAAGATGATGGAATCGATTTTAAAGGCAGATTGGTTGAAATACAGGAAGAGTTAGATGGGTTGAATAAAGAAGCCGCTCTTTTAGGCAAAACCATATCAAATAATCTTAAGCAAATGATATGAAAAAATTGGAATCAGTAGTTTTAAGAGATATTTGTGATTTACTTAATAGAGGAATTTCTCCCAAGTATTCTGAAGAAGGTAATTTAATACTTAATCAAAAGTGTATTAGAAATAATGTTGTCTCTTTAGAAGTTGCTCGATATTCTTCATTGGAAAAAAAAGTTTCGCCTGAAAAATATTTGAAACTTTTTGATATTCTGGTTAACTCAACCGGCACAGGAACTCTTGGCAGAACCGCTCAAATTAAATCTCTGGATCAACCAACCTTGGTTGATACACATATTACTATAGTTAGACCAAATGATAAAGTTGATAAAGTCTTTATTGCCTTGCAACTGGCACTTAAAGAACCGGAAATTGTTTCTTTAGGGAAAGGGGCAACAAACCAACAAGAATTAGGGAGAACCGAATTAGGTGGGATTGAGTTGTTATTACCTCCTCTCGCTATCCAGCGTAAAATTGCTTTTATACTTTCTGCTTATGATGATTTAATTGCAAATAATTTAAAACGCATTAAGTTGTTAGAAGAACTCGCACAGCGTACCTATGACGAATGGTTTGTTAAGTTTCGCATAAATGGTAAACAACAAAACATTAACGCTAAAACTGGTATTCCAGACGGATGGAGCAAAATAAAATTAGGAGAAGCAGTAGATTACTTATCAAGGGGCGTTTCGCCAAAATATGTAGAAGAAAACGGGATTGCGGTTATAAATCAAAAATGCATTCGAAATGGAATAATAAGCTTAACGCAATCAAGATTAACATCATCTGGAACGAAGATTGCTCAAGAAAAGTATTTACAACTTTACGATGTCCTTGTTAATTCAACTGGAGCTGGAACTCTTGGAAGAGTGGCGCAAGTAACGCACTTAAACCAAAATATTATAGTTGATACACACGTATCTATCATCCGGGCAAATAAAACAATCATATCACCAATTTTATTAGGCTTTTTAATTAAATCCCAAGAAAATGTAATTACAAATATGGGCAAAGGGTCTACTAATCAACTTGAATTATCGAGAAATGATTTAA
Organism: bacterium; assembly: GCA_029945625.1. Lineage (GTDB taxonomy): Bacteria > Bacteroidota > Bacteroidia > B-17B0 > Aurantibacillaceae > Aurantibacillus. The sequence goes on along the minus strand of JAQSCW010000046.1, from coordinate 22,173 downwards.
AAGACCTTGTGGAAGTTATAGTGCCAATGATGGAATACCAGCAACAATTCGAAACGCTAATAGAGCCAACTTTAAAATTAAGCGCAAAACTCACTGCTCAAAATTTACTTCTGAAGGAATCTCGCGATATTTTGTTGCCTAGATTAATGAACAATGAAATTGAAGTTGACCAATAAAATTAATAGTAATGACACAGGAAGAAATAAATAATATACTTGAGCAACCGGATTGTCAGAATGTAATTAATTCTCCTGATTTCTATTTTGAAAAAGGTCAAGATGCTTTAAACAAATGGCTAAACTTAAATGTGAATGACGCTTTAAAATCTGAATTGATTGCTTTAAGCACCGACTACGAAAAGTTACAAAAAGAGGCAACTACCAAACAGGAAATTAGAGACGTACTCGATTTGCTCTTCGAAATTATTTCTTACTGTGATGTAAAGGCAAAAAACAAGCACATGTATAACCAATACTCAGATAAACGAACACTTGCAGAAGCAAGTGTGAGAATGGGTAATTGGATGGAGGGAATAATAAGATTCAAATTTAATCATGATCCCCTTTCGGCTGGTTCTATTCGTAATGCTTTTAATTATTTATTAGATCCGCAAAACAACACCACTGTACTAAGCGAAAATCACCGAGCTGTAATTTCAACTAATCTGTTTAAAAAAGAATACAATGCAAATACTTTCATTGACGATTTAAAACAATATTTCCAGCCCTTTGGTTTAAATGTAGAAAACCAGGATAATTATACTGAGCTGCTTGCAATACTAATCTATGCGGTGGGAAACGAATGGAAGGAAGAGGTTGTTGGTTTAATGGCATCTGATGGTACTGGTTGGCAAGATGAGCATATTGAAGAGATGTCCGGCTTTGATTCTTGTATTATATGGAACAGTAAAAGACCCAGTGGAACTATAAACACGTTAAAATTTTTAAGAAATATTGTTAATGAAGGTGGAAGCTTTCCATTGTATTATAGTTCGGGAGGGAATGTAAATTATAAGGCAGACATAATTGATTTTGCTGAGAAACAAGATGACTTAGATAAAAAGCAATGGGATAAAAAACAAAATATTCTTTATTACCATGACAAGTTCGAAGATTATAAAGACTCCAAAAAATCTGCGAGCATAGTTTTCTTGGCAAACTCAATTGAAAAAATTAACCCTATTTCAGTGAGTGAATTTAAATTTTACAAGGAATATGATGCGCCACGACAAGACAATCTCTCGCCTATTAAATCCGAACCTCAAACTATTACTAAAATAAGTACAGTTATGTCTAAGAAATATTCAATTGCGGAATTCGAAAAAATGTTTAAGGAATATCTTATAAAAGTAATTCCAAAAAGCGCATCAAACTATTTGTCTGCTGCACCTACATTAAACAGAATTGGAGTGCGATTGGAATTAATACAAGAGTCATTCTATGAAATTCAAGATCCATCTTCCTTTGTTAATTTTTACAACAACCTTAAAACTGATGCTGAATATCTAGAAAAAAACAAGACAGGTCATCACATGTACAGTTCTTCTTTAAAGAAGTATAAAAAGTTTATAGAAGAACTTTCAGGTGAAGAAGCAGTAAGTGAGAATCCTAATAATTTAACTATGAGTTTAAATCAAATACTTTTCGGTCCTCCGGGAACAGGTAAAACCTATAATTCCATTAATAAAGCGATAACAATTATTAACCCATCTTTTGATCTTACACAAGAGCGGAAGTTGGTAAAAGATGAATTTGATCGTTTAATAAGAAATGGTCAAATTGTATTTACTACTTTCCATCAAAGCATGAGTTATGAAGATTTTATTGAAGGAATAAAACCTTTAGAGCCAAAACAAGAAGGACAGCCAGTAATTTATAAAGTAGTTAATGGAATCTTAAAGAAGTTTTGTAACCAAATCAAGAGTAGTGAAAAGTTAACCAACACAGGTAATGAAACTGCGACTGTTGCAAATTTCGAGGAATTGTACGCAGCTTTTTTAAAACGATTAACAGAAATCATTTCAAAATTAGAAGAAGGCGATTTTCATATTTTTCCATCAAGACGATCAAACGTAAAATTGCTTAAACTAGAAGGGGAAGGTATTTCTACCTCAGGGGAAAGTGCAAATACAATTGAAACTATTACTAAAGATAAATTGAAAAGAATCTATGATAAATTTCAAAGCCCCGATGATATCACAAATATAAATGAGCAATTAAGAAAAGAAGTTGGCACTGATATTGGATGGACAACAAATTATTACGCTGTATTTAAAGCAATAAAAGATTTTGAAAAATCAATCACTACGACAACTATTGAGCATAAAGTGGTTGCACCAAAAAATTACGTACTTATAATTGATGAAATTAATAGAGGAAACGTATCTCAAATATTCGGTGAGCTAATTACTTTGATAGAAGATGACAAACGACTTGGCAAGCCGGAGGCACTAGAAGCAACATTGGCATATAGCAAAGAACGATTTGGTATTCCTCCTAATTTATACTTAGTAGGCACTATGAATACGGCAGACCGAAGTGTTGAGGCACTAGATACGGCACTAAGAAGGAGATTCACATTTGAGGAAATACCACCAAAGTATGATCTCGCTGAATTGCAGTATGACTATGCGGATTCTGTTGCCTTTGAAATATTGAAAACGATAAATAATAGAATTGAAAAACTGATTGATAAAGACCATTTAATAGGTCACTCCTACTTTATATTAAAAGATGAAGAAGACGCAGAAGAAAAGCTGATCAACTCTTTTTATAAAAATATTATTCCTTTATTACAAGAGTACTTTTTTGGAGACTTTGGAAAAATTGGGCTTGTACTTGGGAAAGGATTTCTTGAACTAAAGAATTGGGATGAGAAAACGGATTCATTCGCAGCTTTTGATCACGAAAGCTCAAATGATTTTGATAGTAGAGAAGTTTATAAAATAGTGGATTACCGAGATAAAAATCTGAATTACAAAATTGAAATAAATAAGAATACAATTAAAATGGACTTTGAAAAAGCCATTAAACTTTTAATGAAAAAAGAAATTGCATAGTTCGAATCAAAATATAACTGTTTTTGAGCATCAGATTATTCGAACTGATAAGGGTGAAAACCGTATTTCTGAGGATCAATTGAAGGCATTACAGGCTTATCATGGCGATGGCGTTCCTTACTTTTCATTAACCCACAAAGGCGTTCAGTTTAACGAATATGTCGGAGTACTTCAGGTTGGGAAAACTTTAATTGAGGTATTGCCAAAAGCAGATAGGTATTCAGATGACAAAGGGGCATGGCGCAATATTCTTATTGGGATGCTGAGAGCGGTTTCTGGATTTGAAATAAAATCAACAAGCAATGCTAATTTAAAAACAAAACCGAATACAATATTGGATTTATACTTTGAATTATTTATTAGTGAGGTAGAGTTTCTTTTGCATAGTGGATTAGTAAAAAAATATCGGAAGCAAGAAGGAAATAATAACGCATTAAAAGGCAACATACTATTTGCGAAGCACATTCAAAAAAACATTACTCATCAGGAAAGATTTTTTACAAGATATAATGCATATGATGTGATTCATCCATTGCATCAAATACTATATAAAACAATTTCTTTATTACGACAGATAAACACTAATGCTGCATTACATAGCAGATTGGGAGCATTACTCTTGAATTTCCCCGAAATGCCGGATGTTAAAATATCTGAGCCTCTTTTCAATAAATTGATTTTTAATCGCAAAACATTACCTTATAAAAAAGGGATTGATATTGCGAAGATGATCCTATTACAATATCATCCTGACGTGAATAAGGGGAAAAATGATGTATTGGCTTTGATGTTCGATATGAATAAATTATGGGAGCAGTTTGTCTATGTTAGTTTAAGAAAACATAAACCAAGTAATTATTCGATAACCGCTCAAACTAGTAAAGATTTTTGGAAGCCTAATGGTGGCAGAAAAACAACAATGAAACCAGATATCCTTATTAATAAAGGCAGCGGGGAATATTTGGTCTTAGATACTAAATGGAAAAACTTAAATGGAGGGAATCCGTCTCCAGATGATTTAAGGCAACTATATGTTTACCACGAATATTATGGAGCAAAAAAAGTTGCACTCGCTTATCCGGGAGAAATGAATATAAAAACAGGATTGTATTTTGCATTTGATGGTGATACTTCTGAAAAAGAATGCGCTATCATTTCATTGCCTGTAGAAAATAATATAAAGAATTGGCAGTTGCTGATTCACGATGAAATAGATAAATGGGATAAGTTATCCAATAATAAAAAAGTAAGTTAATGAGTTACGAATATTCAGAAGACGGATTGGTTGAAACTGCAACGCACCAAGTGTTAGAAGAGCTTGGGTGGACAGTAAAAACTGCATGGAAAAAAGAAACCTTTGGAAGCGAGGGGCTTTTGGGTCGTGAAAATAAATCTGAAGTTATACTTCGCAGGTATTTATTGGCTGCGTTAAAAAAATTAAATGAAAATTTACCCGACTCTGCATATCAACAAGCGGTTGAAGCTATTGAACAAAAGAGTGCTGACAAGACTCTAGGAAGAATCAATAAAGAAAAATATGAATTATTAAAGGAAGGTGTTTCTGTAATCTATACAAATAAAGATGGTGAATTAGAAAAGAAAAAATTAAAAGTATTTGACTTTACAAATTGTACAAATAATGATTTTCTAGCAGTTAGACAATTTGAAATTGTCGGAGAATTATATAACAGAAGACCAGATGTAGTTGGGTTTGTGAACGGAATCCCATTAGTGTTTTTTGAATTAAAAGCTCATCATACGGATTTGAGAAATGCTTATACTGATAACATTACAGATTATAAAGATACTATTTCTCATGTTTTTCATTGTAATGCATTTATCGTATTAAGTAATGGCACGGATGCCAAGGTAGGTACAGTTACTAGTCCTTATAAGTTCTTTTTAGATTGGAAACGTATTACAGAAGAGGAAGAGGGCATCGTTAATTTAGATACAATGCTGAGAGGCACTTGCTCTAAAGAAAACCTCATGGATATCTTCGAAAACTTTTTATTGTTTGATGATGGTGGCGGAGAAGTTGTAAAGATTATGGCTAAAAATCACCAATTCATTGGTGTAAATAAAGTTATTAATAAAGCTAGTAGTATTGAAGAATTAAAAGGAAAGCTCGGAGTTTTTTGGCATACACAAGGAAGTGGGAAATCATATTCAATGGTTTTTATTAGCCAAAAGATTCATAGAAAATTTGGCGGATCTTATACATTTCTAGTTGTTGTTGACAGAAGCGAATTAGAACGTCAGATCTATGATACGTATACTGGTGTTGGTGCTGTAACAAGTAAAGATATTGTTGCAAAAAGTAGGGAGCATTTGAGGGAATTGCTAAAGGAAAATCATAGATACGTTTTTACTCTTATTCATAAATTTTCTATTGACCCAAAAATTGAAAGCGAATATCCTCTCCTAACAGATAGAAAAAATATTATTGTTATTTCTGATGAAGCACACAGGACGCAGTCCGGAACATTTGCAAGGAATATGCGTTTTCATGGAATTCCTTACGCTTCATATTTAGGATTTACTGGAACGCCAATAATCAAAGAGGAAGAAGAACTAACGAAAAATATATTTGGTGAATATGTTTCAGTTTATGATTTCAAGCGAGCGATAATTGACGGAGCAACACTTCCATTGCGTTATGTAAACAAGGGCGAAAAATTGGGAATAGAAAACCCGAATTTGGATGAACAAATGGTTGAGATTTTGCAAAATGAGACTTTAGATGAAGATCAGAAAAGGAAACTAACATATCTGTTCCAAAGGGATTATGTGATCCTAACGGCTGAACCTAGATTAAATGCAATTGCAAAAGATTTGGTTTGGCACTTTAACGAGAGAGGTTATCAAGGTAAGGCAATGTTGGTTTCGCTTGATAAACCAACTGCTGTAAAGATGTATGATTTAATTACAAAACATTGGGCAGATTACGTATTAGAATTAAAACAAAGAATCAATAAAGCGGTTGACCAACAAGAAGAACAAACTCTGCAACGAAAATTAAAAAAAGTTGAAGAAACAGAAGTTTGTGTTGTAGTTAGCCCGGAGCAGAATGAAGTGGACAAATTCAGAAAGATGGATTTGAATATTGAACGTCATCGTAAAAAGATGGTGGAGCGTGATTTGGAAAAGGAATTTAAAGATGAGGAAAATCCGTTTAGGTTAGCAATTGTATGTGCGATGTGGATTACAGGTTTTGATGCTCCATGCGTTTCAACCGTTTATCTTGATAAGCCAATAAAAGGTCACACACTAATGCAAACCATAGCAAGAGCCAATCGAGTTTATGATGATGAAAAAGAAAATGGTTTGATCGTAGATTATGGGAATGTTTACAAATCATTAGAGCAAGCATATTCGATATATGGCGAGGGCGGTAAAAAAGGATCCGGAAAGAAGGGCGAAAATGGTGAATCTGGAAATAATGAAAGACCCTTTGAATTACTTGAAAATTTAGCTGTTGAGCTTGGAGAAAGCATTAAACTGGTTAAAGGGTATTTAAAAGAATTAGGATTTGAATTGGGTATATTAAGTAACGCTGATGCAAAACCAATGGAAAAGATCGCAAACTTAAAAAAGGCGGTTGATTGCGTTTGTTTGAATGAAACCAGCCGAACGAAATTTGAAATTATGGCACGAGATGTTTTTAGAAAGTATCATGCCTTATATCCGGAGGAACAAGTAAAACCATTTGTAAGACAATTTAATGCTATTGAAGCTATTTATCAGCAATTAAATCAGCAAACAAAATCTGCTGATGTAATTTCCATAATCATGGATTTACAAAGTATTGTAAATGAGAGCATACTTATTGATACCAATTCTGTAAGTGATAGAGAAGGTGTTTATGTTGATTTAAGCAATTTAGATTTCGATAAATTAAAAGCTGCATTTGCAAAGGCAGAAAAGAAAAACACAATTGTATTCGATCTTCAAAGAGCAGTTGAAAGGAAATTGGAGCAAATGCTTAGGGATAACCCATTAAGACTGGAGTTCTATGATCGTTACCGAAAAATTATTACCGAGTACAATCAAGGCAAAAGCTTAGAAGACACCGTTAATGCTTTTAATAATTTAAATGGTTTTATAAGAGAATTGAATGAAGAAGATGCTAGAGCAGTCAGGGAAAATCTTGATGAAGAGTCTTTAGCGATTTTTGATTTGCTGAGAAATGGAAAGGAACTTTCTCCTATTGAAATAAAGGATGTTAAAAAAGTATCTGTTGATGTTTTAAATAAATTGAAAGAAGAAAAATTGAAAGTAGAACGTTGGAGAGAAAGTAGACAAATAACTGCACAGGTGAAGACGATAATTTTTGACACCCTCCAATGGTTGCCTCAAAACACATACACTGACACTGATGTAAGTGAGAAGACGATAACCGTATATCAACACATTTATACAAATTATCCGGGAATGAATACAAACTTAGGATTATCAAAATAAAATTCAATGGCAAGATTCGCACCTCAATATAACCCACATAAAGTAACTGCTCAGATTAGGGCAATTATTGATTTTACTTTTTGGATTGTTTTCTCGCTTTCTATTCTGCCATTCGTTTGCAAGTGGTGTGAGCAGAACTCTGAGATGAAAGAAGTTTTAAGCATACTCAATATCATAAGTATTTTATTGTTTTTTGTTCTCGAAATTATTGTCGATTTTATTCTATTTCCACAATCAGAGCAAAAAAGAAGAGATGATTTTATTGATAATTCCTTCGGATCAAAATTCTCGCCTGCCAACTCTGTTGAATATTATGATAACGAAGAGCTACAACAAGGGTTGTATAAAACTTCAACAAATTTGTTCCAAAATTCATTCTTTACATATTCCTTGATCAAAGAGTTAACCTTAAGTAAAATTATTTTTCCGTCAATTGTATTAGTAGCGGTTTTTGTATTTGCGTTTTTCGGATTCGAAAAAACTCCTATTTCAGTAACAATTTTACAGGTTCTATTCTCTGCAAATGTTCTTGGCAACTTAATAAAACACTTGATTTTATTGAATAAGTTGGCAGCAATTCAGGATGGTTGGGTTTCAATATTTCAAAATGAAAATTTTAAAAGCGACACAAATAAATACCATGCAAGCATTTACAGATACTGGCTTCAATACGAAGCTTTATTGAGTAGAATACAACCTAATATTCCGGAAAAAGTATTTAAAAGCAAGAACGCTTTATTAACAGAAGAATGGATAAAAATAAAAACTAAATATCAAATTCAATAAGATGGCACTATCAATAAACGGGGAGTTAACTAAACTCGCAAACGACTATTACATAAGCTTAGACAGCACAGAAGGAAAGAGCATCACAAGTTCATTATCGTCCTTAACAGCAAAGTTAAAAGCGCATTTCGGTCAAGATTTAAAGGAAGTAATTGAATTCGGCTCATACAAGAGGGACACAATCCTTCCTCGCAGGTTTGATGAACATTCTGATGTGGATTTAATGATTGTTTTCAACCATAAAAGCATAAATGTTAATCCGAGTACTTATAGAAAATACTTACAAGATTTTTGCGATAAATATTATCCGAATTCCATAGTATATAAATCAAAACCCACTGTGGTTTTGGAATTAGTGAAAATTAAATATGACCTTGTTGCTGCCTATCAGCAACAGTCCGGTTGGAGTGGTAGCGTAACCACATATATCCCTAAATCCGATACAGAATGGATGACTACTGATCCGCATGGATTTAATAAATTACTTAGTGATAAAAATGGGAATAATAAACACCTTATTAAGCCTTTAAGCCGTTTAATGAAAGCATGGAACGCCAGTGCCGGTTATCCAATAGAGTCTTTTTCATTAGAGAAAGAGATCGTTAATACAGGATTCTTTAGTTCAACATTAGAAGAATATTTTTTCTCTATGATAAATAATATGACTCGTTATAGAGATACAGTTTCTGCTTCGACAAAAGTTACTGCTTTAAAAGATAATGCAGCTAAAGTAAAACAAGCTCTCAACAACAATAATGGTATTCAGGCTAAAACTTGGCTATCACACATTTTACCTATTTAATAATATATTTGAGAATCAAAGTAACCGCCAATGAGTGACTTTAAAAAAGAAACAGTTAATTCTGCTAAACTCACAATTACTTACGAAACAACCCGAAGCAAGGGATCAAATGACTTTTCCAATTTACAGGATTTAAAAAAGTGGTTAGATAAAAATCCTGTCATAGCAGATCAGTTAGGTTACACCAAGAAAAAATAAATTCTCTAAAATTTCATTCGAAGCTCTTGCAAAGCGCATGGGCTTTTTTATTACTTCCGTTAAGTGCCGTTCACGTCTAATGCGTAACGGTAAGAATTATCGTGTGCCATACTTCGGAGGCGAAGCCTAAACCGAGAAAGCATAACCAAGCATCGCCATAGTTTTGCTTTGTGTGTTGTAGAACCCCATATACCCGAATAATAGACGATTCTTAGCTGTATTTGCCATTCAGTATGGCACTTATATTTAGAACGTGCAAGTTTATTCCCTTGATTTTTTCCCCTCAAAAAAAGATAGTCGAATTCGCTACCACGTTCCCGAAAGTGTATTTAGTTTAAAGGAAAGTTAGAAAGAAGAAAGTGGGCGGACATGAAAAATGTGAATGAAAATAAAAAGCATAAACGATTAACTATTGATGAATTGAGAAAGTGTAAAGGGTTTGAAAATTATTCCGATCAGGAAGCAGAAGAAACAATTATCACTTTAGAAAAATTATCAATTCTGTTTTATGAATTGCACATGAAGCAGAGACAATGCAAGCAAAAACTAACTCTTATAAAAGGAGGTGAAAATAATGAAAACCAAGAACGAATCGCTGCTTAAGCAATTTGCTAAAGGCAAAGGTGCTGAAGAAAAAGATTTGAGCATTCAAAATTGTGTGATTTACACAAGGGTAAGTTCCAAGGAGCAGATGGATACAAATCAAAGTTTGGAGTGGCAAAAAAAATACTGCTTGGATTACGCCATTAAAAACAAACTTGATATCAAAGGTTATTTTGGTGGCACTTATGAAAGTGCGAAAAGCGATGAGCGAAAAGAATTTACTCGGATGCTCAAGTTTGTAAAAGCAAGCAAAGAAAAGATTTCCTTCATCTTAGTTTACAGTTTAGATCGCTTTAGCAGAACTGGAGATAGCGCAATTTTTATTGCAAGCGAATTAAAAAAGACCGGAGTAAATATCATGGCAGTTACTCAACCCATCGATACAAATTCCCATGCAGGAGCGTTGCAACAAAATATTCAATTCATTTTTGGTAAATACGATAATGATTTGAGAAGGCAGAAAACGATTGATGGAATGCGTGAGAAATTATTGAGAGGTGAATGGATCGGTCAAGCACCAACCGGATATGAATTTGTTAAGGGCGCAGAAAAGCAAACCATTATAATTAACGAAAAAGGTGCGCTGATAAAACAAGCGTTTGTTTGGCGAGCTAAAGGAATGACCTATGATCAGATCGTTGAAAAACTCAAACATTTGGGTATGCGTTTGCCGAAGCAAACCTTCGGGGATATTTTAAGAAATCCATTTTACTGCGGTTTCATGTCGCACAATCTTTTGAATGGAGAAGTCGTAAAAGGAAAACACCCGGCTTTAATCGAGGAGGATTTGTTTCTTAGAGCAAACGAATTAAAAGGGACTGATGGTTATAAAGCAAATATTGCGAACGACAATTTACCCTTAAAAGTGTTCGTTAGAGATGCTGATAGCGGTGCGCCATTTACTGGCTATATTGTAAAGAAGAAGGGCTTGTTTTATTACAAGGTAAATCGGATCGGAATAGGGATAAACCGAAGTGCCTCAATGATGCATGAAAAGTTTATGGAACTGCTTTCAACTTATACGGTAAATCCTGCCCATATCGAGCCTCTAAAAATACAATTGCGGTATACTTGGGAAAACCTAACAGAAACCAACACGAGCGAGAAAAAAGCCCTTTCCTTGAAATTAAGTGAGGTAGAAGAAGAGTTTTATAACATCCGTAAAAGGCACGCAATTGGGTCGGTAAGTTTGGAGATTTATGAAGAATTTTCGTCCGAAATGAAGGTTCGAAAAGAGAAGCTTTTGGGTGACCTTGAGAAGCTCGACCAAAAATTATCGAACCCTAAAGAATTGATAAATTTTAGCTGCCAATTAGCCTCAAAACTCCGTGCTGTGTGGGCTTCCGGGGATTATTACCAAAAGCAGATTTTTCAAAACACCTTGTTTCCGGACGGTTTGGGTTATGATTCAAAAACTAACCATTATCGAACCCCAATTGTAAACTCGGTGATCGGCTGTATCGCCCTATTATCAGAGGGTTTGGGGAAAACAAAAAGCCGGACTTCTCAAAATATTGATGAAAAGTCCGGCTTAGTACCCGAAATCGGGGTCGAACCGATACAACCGTGAAGTTACTGGTGTTTGAGACCAGCGCGTCTACCAATTCCGCCATCCGGGCATTTCAAAATTGGAACGCAAAGCTAGGTTTTGTTTTAGAATTATGCAAGTGCATTTCTATCAAATCTTCGAGTTTTTGATCTGCACAAACGAATTCACTGCCTTGATACTAAACCGCAGCCCAAAATGCCCCCTTTCCTTCCCAATCGTCCATTTACCATTCATGTAATTCCGGTTTTTTCTCTGCATAATTATATCCATATTTGAGGCTAATTAAATCCATCTATTACATGAAACCTCTTATCTTCAGTTTAGCAGCCGGCGTGGCAATTACAGCAATTTCCTGCAAAAGCGGGGACACGCACCAACCTTCTTCAAAATCTTATTTCGATAAAACGGGCATGGACACCTCCGTTGCTCCAGGCGATAATTTTTACAATTACGCAAACGGGGCCTGGGTTAAAACGGCTGTAATACCCGATGATCAAAGTGGATGGGGCAGTTTCTACACCTTATATCAGGAAAACCTTCAAAAGCTAAGGGGAATTCTTGAAGAGAATTCAACCGGAAAATTTGAGAAAAACAGTCTCGAGCAGAAGGTGGGCGACTACTACGCAAGCGGAATGGATACTGCCACCATCGAAAAAATTGGGGCGGAACCTTTAAAAGCTACCATTTCACAAATTGATGCGTTGAAAGATCACAAACAACTGATGGATCTGGTGTCGGACCTAAATGCGAAAGGCGAAGGTTATCTCCTCGCTTTTTATGTGGGTCCCGACGACAAAAACAGTGAAATGAATATTGGTTGTTTTTATCAATCCGGCACTTCTCTTCCTGAAAAGGAATACTATACGCGAACCGATAGTAATAGCATCGCCATCCGCAATGCATTTGTGAAATATGTCGAAAAAATGTTCACGCTCACCGGCTCCAACGCCGAGTTGGCCGCAAAACAAGCCAAAGAAGTTCTTGAACTGGAAACGGAAATCGCCAAATCACACCGCAGTCCTGTTGAATTAAGAGATCCTCAGGCGAACTACAATAAGATGAGCATGACTAATCTTGAAAAAACAGCTCCAAATATTGATTGGAAAAATTACTTTAACAAGATGAACATTCATCCCGATAGCATTAATGTTGGGCAACCTGCATACTACGCCGCGCTTAGCAAAATGCTTCCTGTTCAATCCATCGAACGTTGGAAAGCAAAACTAAAGTTCGATTATATTAGTAGTAATGCCGCCGTTTTGAGCAAAGATTTTACCGATGCGAGTTTCGAATTCCATAAATTACTAAATGGTCAGAAAAAAGACAGTAACCGTTGGAAAAAAATGGTGAACCGTGTTGATCGTGGTTTGGGAGAATTACTTGGTCAGTTATATGTGAAAAAATACTTTACCGATACCGCAAAAATGCGCATGGACGAGTTAGTGAGCAACCTTCAAAAAGCATTTGAAGTCCGCATCAATAACCTCGATTGGATGAGCAACGATACCAAGGGAAGAGCTGTTGCCAAACTTCATACTTTCCTTAAAAAAATTGGGTACCCTTCAAAATGGAAAAATTTTGATGATGTTACCATCAACCGCACTAATTTCTTCGCCAATGCTAAAAGTGCCCAAATGCACGCTCACAAAGAAATGATGGATAAGTATGGTAAACCTGTAGACCGCACCGAATGGGGCATGAGCCCTCCAACTGTAAACGCCTACTACAACCCAAGCAATAACGAAATTGTTTTTCCTGCGGGAATTCTTCAATTCCCATTCTTTGATGCCGGAGCAGACGATGCTATTAATTATGGCGCTATCGGCATGGTTATTGGACATGAAATGACACATGGTTTTGACGATCAGGGCAGCCAATATGATGAAAAAGGAAATATGGAAAACTGGTGGAGCAAAGAAGATGGTGAGAAATTTAAATCGAAAACAGGAGGTGTGGTAAAACAATACAATGCCTATACTTTGTTAGACGACAAACATGTGAATGGCGAACTCACTCTTGGTGAAAACCTTGCGGATATTGGTGGTTTGGCCATTGCATTTGATGCCTTCAAAATGGCTACAAAAGGAAAAGACACCGCTACGATTGATGGATTTACACCCGATCAACGTTTTTTCCTCGGCTTTGCTCAGGTATGGCGCATCAAAAATACCGAAGCCACGCTTCGCACCCGTATCACTACCGATCCGCACAGTCCTGAGATGTTCCGCATCAATGGCCCGCTGTCAAATTTTGGTCCTTTCTACGAAGCTTTTAAAGTGAAAGAAGGCGATAAAATGTACATCAAGCCTGAAGAACGGGCAAAAATCTGGTAATACTAATTTGAGTATTTTTAAAGGGAGCAATGGTGCTCCCTTTTTTTTTGTCTATTTACTCTGCACAAGTACCTCTTCCTACCACCTGTCATTATTTTCATTGGCTTTGACATTCTTCTTGGATGGAAAACTTCACGTAATGAATCAGTTTGCAAACCCTATTCTTAAGTGGGGAGATTTGTCACGGCGATCCATGGAGCAAGGCAAACATATAAACCGAAAAGGGTGACCCCGCTAAAATAATTGGTGCGGAAACAAGAATCCACTTTTTTGATAAAAACACTAGGGAAATCAAAATCAGTCAAACGACTGAGAATCTTTTTTGGAAAGTTCTACGAGTAATTGATATTGCTCGGGAGAAAGATCGTTGTAATAATAGTTAATCGGATTTACCTTTTCGTTGTTGCGGATCACCTCGTAGTGTATGTGCGGCGCCGTACTCAAACCTGTGCTCCCCACGTATCCTATCAACTGTCCCCTCGACACTTTTTGCCCTGCTTTAGCTGCGATGCGGCTCATGTGTCCGTACAATGTATGGTACCCGTAGCCATGATCAATGATTACGTGGTTCCCGTATCCTTGACCCAAGGCATCGGCCTTCTCAACAGTTCCGTCGCCCGTAGCATAAATGGGTGTGCCTTGCTCTGCCGTAAAATCCATGCCGGGATGAAACTCCATGGTTTTATAAATGGGATGTGTTCTCCAACCAAAACCACTCGTAACGGCGTGCGACAGATCCTTTTGATTAATAGGCATAATGGCAGGAATAGAAGCCAGCAGTTTTTCCTTTGTCTTTGCCAGATTCACTACTTCGTCAAACGATTTTGCCTGAATATAGAGTCTCTTCGATATGCGATCCATCCTGGAAGTGGCTTCCTTCAGCAACTCTGCATTGTCGTAACTTTCAAACACCGCATACTTATCACTTCCTCCCGAACCACCGTATCGCATGGTTTTAGGAAGGGGTTCGGTTTCAAAAATGGCTCTGTAAATATTGTCATCACGGTCTTCTAAGTCCTTAAGTACGTTTTCGGCCTGATTCATCTTTTTGCTCAATAAGTCATATTGCAGTTGCAGAGCCTCAATTTCTCTTCGTCCCTTTTTTTCACCGGGCGACGGTAGAAATTGCCTGCTCAAGGCAATGGTGATGGTAGCAAAAACCACGCCTGTGGCCACATACGACAACAAGGTCCAAAAACGCTGTCCAAATGTTACCCGCACCTTCTCATAGGCGAGCGACTTAGGATTGAATCTGTACTTAATTTTCGACATCTCTTAGCTCAAAATAAGCAAATAATTATCAAAAAAAAAAGGATTAAAGGTCTTCCTACGAACCTTGCTTCATAATAATAGGTTTTCTTAACGAAATGCTCTTTCCTCCCGGTAGAGGGCGGATGCAGATGGAAAAAATGACAAAGCAATTAATTTGTCAATAAGGAACCGTAAAATCTGCTTCTTTCAATTGCAATTTCTTTCCAAAAAGCCCTGATTTTAGTATCTTCGCAGCTCATTTTAATTCACACATGGACTCGGTTAAGATAAGGCAAACATTTTTAGATTTTTTTAAACACAAAGGGCACCACATTGTGCCCAGTGCACCCATGGTGGTAAAAGGCGATCCCACGCTTATGTTCAATAACAGCGGGATGGCGCCTTTTAAAGATATTTTCCTGGGCAATGCTCCCGTTGTTTACCCTCGCATTGCGGACACACAGAAATGCCTCCGTGTAAGCGGCAAACACAACGACTTGGAAGAAGTGGGAGTAGACACTTACCACCATACCATGTTCGAAATGCTTGGAAACTGGAGCTTTGGTGATTATTTTAAAAAAGAGGCCATTTCATGGGCCTGGGAACTTTTAACCGAAGTTTATAAAATTGACAAAGAACGTCTTTACGTGACGGTGTTTGAAGGCAGTAAAGAAGAGGGTCTTGCTTTTGATCAGGAATCGTTTGATACTTGGAAACAGTTTATTAGCGAAGACCGCATCCTCAACGGGAATAAGAAAGACAATTTCTGGGAAATGGGCGATATGGGTCCATGCGGCCCATGCAGTGAGATTCATTACGATGGAAGAACAGACGAAGAACGTAAAGCGATACCGGGTGCAAAGCGTGTAAATAACGACGATCCACAGGTAATAGAAATTTGGAATAACGTGTTCATGGAGTTTGAACGAAAAGCCGATGGCTCACTGGTGAAACTTCCCAAACAACATGTAGACACCGGCATGGGCTTCGAACGTTTGGTAAGAGTATTGCAAAACAAACAGAGTAATTACGATACCGACGTATTTTCGCCGATCATCAGTAAAATTGAAGAACTCAGCGGCCTGCGCTACAGAATAGAGGACGAAGAAAAATACAAGAAGCAACAGCTCATTAACATCGCCATGCGCGTGGTGGCTGATCATATCCGCACCATTTCATTCAGCATCGCCGATGGCCAATTGCCCGGCAATACGGGAGCGGGTTATGTGATCCGTCGGATTCTGCGACGGGCCATCCGTTATGGTTACCAAACCCTCAACTTAAAAGAACCTTTTATGTATAGGATCGTGCCAACTCTTGCCCATCAAATGGGTAGCGCGTTCCCGGAACTGAATACACAAAAGATTCTCATTGAAAAAGTGATCAAGGAAGAAGAGCAAAGTTTTTATAAGACCCTTGAACTTGGTTTGAAGCGAATCGACCAAGTGTGTATCGAAACTACTGCCGCTCATAAAAAAGTAATTGATGGCCGCATCGTTTTTGAACTCTATGATACTTTTGGTTTTCCGGTCGACTTAACCTCACTCATTGCCCGAGGATACGATCTGAGTATCGACGAAAAATCATTTGAGAAACACCTCGACGAACAAAAAAGTCGCTCGCGGGCTGCTACAGCCATTGATACCGACGATTGGTGCGTGGTGAAAGAAAATGCAGCTGCAGTAGAAGACCGTGACCATGAAACCGAGTTTATTGGTTATTCTGAATTGGAATGTGAGGCCCGCATTACGCGTTACCGAAAAGTAAAAGCAAAAAACAAAGAACATTATCATTTGGTTTTAGATCGCACACCTTTCTACTCTGAAAGTGGCGGACAAGTGGGAGATACAGGGGTATTGGAAAATGCGAATGAAAAAATAGTCATTACCGATACAAAAAAAGAAAATGGCGTCATCATCCATTATGCCGACAAACTTCCTGAAAGATTTACCGCTTCGTTTACAGCGCATGTCAATAAAGACCGAAGGTACTCCATCACCAACAACCACTCGGCCACTCACCTGCTCCATGCCGCATTGCGAAAGGTTTTGGGAAGCCATGTGGAACAAAAAGGAAGTCTGGTGAACGAAGAACATTTGCGTTTCGACTTCTCACATTACGCAAAAGTTACCGACGAGGAACTAAAACAAATTGAGAGATTGGTGAACACGAAAATCCGCGAAAACATTGTCGGTAAAACTGAACTTATGGCCATTGATGACGCAAAAAAAACAGGTGCCATGGCGTTGTTTGGTGAAAAATATGGTGACGTGGTGCGTGTGGTGACGTTTGACAGTGATTATTCGGTTGAATTATGCGGTGGCTGCCATGTGAATTCCACCGATCAGATCGGTATTTTTAAAATTGTGAGCGAAGGTGCTGTGGCTGCCGGAATTAGAAGGATTGAAGCCATCACTTCTGCAAAGGCTGACGCTTTTTTTGAACAACAATCAAAAGTAATTGATGACCTCAAAGTACTGTTGAGGAATCCAAAAGATCTGGTAAAAGGTGTATCCGCCATCCTGGATGAAAATGCTGCCTTGCAAAAACAAATGCAGGTATTATTAAAAGAAAAAGCTTCAGGCATTAAAAAAGAACTGCTTCAACGCATCGAAAAAAAGGGAGATCTGAATTTTATTGTGCATCAAATCCAATTTGACAGTGCCGAAGAGATAAAAAATATCCTCTTTGAATTACGCAATGAGGTTCCTAATCTGTTTTGTGTGTTAGGTGCTGAAATGGGCGGGAAACCAAGCATTTCAGTCATTATCAGTGACGATCTGGTAAACTCCAAGAACCTAAATGCCGGAACTATAGTGCGTGACTTGGCAAAAGAAATAAACGGAGGCGGCGGCGGCCAGCCCTTTTATGCGCAAGCCGGTGGCAGCAAGCCCGAAGGACTGGAAGCAGCGATGAACAAAGCAAAACTCTTGTTTTAGTTTTCGTTTTGCGAAATAATTATTTTTTAGTTTAAGCAAGAATACCGGATTTTGGAGCCTCCAGTTTCATGAGCAGAGGTCACGGTGCATGTATGCGTTTCATGAACAAGCTCCCAAATTCGCGACAATCTTAAAAAAGAATCATGTATCAAAAAAACCCTGCCTCAATTTGAGACAGGGGTCTATTTGTTAACTCTAAATAAGGTCCGCTCCTGTGTTGTGAGCGCTCAGGGTCTCGGTGGGTTTTACGTCGCTAAATTAGTTCGCTACCACAATTTTCTGATTCACTTTTCCCTCGGCATTTTCTCCCACAATAAAATACACACCGTTGGCCAGATCTTTTACACTTGCCCTATGGTTGTTGCTTTCAGTTAAGTTGAACACCTTCACTTCCTGACCCATCCCATTTACCAATCTCAACACGATATCACTGTTTGTTTGAAGGGTAATATCGCCCGAACTTGGATTTGGATAAATGGAAATGTGTTGATTACTTCTATTCAGTTCCGCCAAACCCTGGCAACTGCTCACATTGGCCTGAAATAATTGCTGAGCACTTTGGCAGCCTTTTGAATCTACTCCTGTAACATTGTAGAGTGTTGAAACTGTAGGGGCCACCACAATTGTATTGGTAGTTGCTCCTGTACTCCAACTGTAGGTTAAGGCCCCATTCGCCGTCAAGGTATTGGAACTGCCTTTACACGTAAGCGATTTTGAAGCCACTACGGTAACTGTGGGATTAGGATTAACAGGCACCTGAATCGTTTTAGTGGAGATACAATTCACTGAATTGGATTGTGTATTAGCAGTCAAATTATAAACTATGTTTCCCACCGGTGCCACCACTTGTGACGATGGACCGGGAATGCCATTCCAAGTATAGCTGCTGGCGCCGCCTGCAGTTAATGTTGCCGTGCCACCGGCGCAAACAGCAGTTGGCGAACTGGCAACAGTTACATTGGGAACAATAATGGCGATAGAAATGGTATTGCTTCCCGCACAAATATTTCCGGTTTGAAGGCCGCTTACTGAATATACCGTACTTGCCGTAGGAATTACCGTATAACCGGCGGTTGATGGTCCATTGCTCCAACTATAACTGGAGGCACCACTTGCCAGTAAGGTGATCACATCGCCAATACAGGCCATCGTTTTATTGGCATTAACAGCAATAACAGGACTCGGGTTTACAATAATTACCTGATTGGCAGATGCCGTGCATCCTACGCTATTGGTACCATCAACGGAATATAAAGTAGAGCCGCTTGGAGTAACGGTTATGGAATTGCCGGACAAGTTACCGGGAGTCCAATTATAAGTCGATCCCCCACCGGCGCTTAATACCACCGATTGCCCTTGGCAAATTACCGTAGAAACAGCAGTGGCCGTAATGGTGGGAGTGATTTTGGTATTGAGGGTAAGTGTGGCCACTCCCGAACAGGTTCCGTCAGAAGCAGTCACTGTATAAATAGTGTTCGCCGTTGGCGCCACAATAACAGATGAACCATACAAACTTATGGGCTGCCAGGTATACCCCGTTACCGCCGATGCCGCCGTAAGCGTAGCCGGATAACCCTGGCACACCAAACTAGGCGTTGAAAGTACCGTTACCGGTAAGGCGGCTACCGTAATTGTCGTTACAGCGGTGCTAATTCCACAGCCATTCTGTCCGCTCACTGTATACGCATTCACACCCGGTCCGGGCAAAAAGGAAACCCCGTTCACGATGCCGTTGCTCCACGTGTACGTTAACGCACCTGTAGCGGTTACAGTAGCAGTTTTACCCAGACAAAGACTATTGGTGCTACTGGTAATACTAAGAACGGGAGCTGTTCCGGCCACATTCACCGTAATCATCGTTTGAGAGACACAGCCCAACGTGTTAGTGCCGTTTAAAGTATAGGTTGTGGTCGCATTTGGATTCACTGAAATGCTAGATGAATTGGAGCCAAGAAATGATCCCACCGGTAACCAGGTATAAGTAACTACTCCTCCCGCACTAATGCCTGTACTTTGTCCATTACAAATAGCTGTAAAACTTGGCGATACGGAAACCCCGGTACCGTTATAAACATAGGTAATTACTATGGATCCATTTCCCGCACTGGAAGCAAGAGTTGTAAATGAAGGACTGGAAAAGAGTCCATAGTTGATATAGGAAGAACCACCACCGCCGCCGCCGTTACCGCCCCCTGTGCCGGTCATGCCGCCACCGCCACCATAATAACCGCCGCCGCCGCCACCGCCACCGTTAACGCCTCCCGTAGCACCACCACAAATAAAGGATGTTCCTCCGCCCGCTCCACCATTGCCCAAAGTGCCGGCACATCCATATCCACCGGTTGAGGAACTGGGTGCACCGCCTCCACCACCACCGGAAGTTGTTCCTCCACCCGCTCCGCCTGAGGCATAATTGGGTGCGGTTCCACCAAGACAGGCTCCGGCCGTATTTCCGGTTCCAAAACCTGTTCCCGGACTACCCCCTACACCGTAAGGAGAGGCACAAAAAGAACCACCACCACCGGCAGCACCATTGGCACCATACGTACTGTTGCCGCCGCCACCGCCGCCGCCCGCAGCAACCAAAATTCTATCCGTTAACGTATTGCCGCCAATCCTAACGTCCGAAGCTCCACCACCGCCCGAACCTTGCGAGGTTGAACTCGTACCACCACCGCCGCCACCATTAAAACCTCCCGTTGTGACAGAGCCCTGGCCACCCACAAAAAAATACATGACTTGTCCCGGAGTAGCAGTTATTACGCCAAAAGCATAACCACCATTGCCGGCAGAACCACCACTGGTGCCACCCACGCCACCTGCGGCGCCCCATGCGGTTATTGACATGCTGCCTACACAAGCGGGTACAGTGAGCTGTTGCACGGCTCCTGTATGCGTGTATGTTATCGTTACCGGCGCCTGAGCGAGGATGAATGTTGAACAAAATGCCATTACAAGCAGTGAAATTGCTGCCAGTAAATTCGTTTTTAAATATAACTGTTTCATACCTTTTGTTTTGTTTAACAAAGCTATATCCTTTTCAGACGAAATAGTCGATTTTAACATTTGAAATTAAAGAATGCCGGTGTTTTACCCGGGTCCTCCAGCTTACTTGCCCGTTTTGTAAGTCAGGTGGGGAGAATTTTAGTTCATTTAAGACTAGCTCGAAACGCATTAACCCGATGAACCACCTCAAATTAATGACAAAAAAAACCTGCCTCAGAAAGATCCTTGGCAGGTTCAATTATACTTTGACTAAACGCTCTTCTTTATTTCTTAGCTTTCAGGTACAATTCGTTTACTTTGTTCCAATCGATCACATTAAAAAAAGCGGTCATATAATCGGGACGGCGGTTTTGGTAATTCAGATAATACGCGTGCTCCCACACGTCCATCCCTAAAACGGGAATGCCTTTGCATTCAGAAATGTCCATTAGGGGGTTATCTTGATTTGGAGAACTGCATACGCATAGTTTACCATCCGCTTTTACAGCCAACCAGGCCCAACCGCTGCCAAAGCGCGTAGCTCCGGCCTGCATAAAATCAGTTTTAAATTTGTCAAATCCACCCAGTTCCGCTTCAATCGCCTTTCCAATTTCGTTAGTTGGCTTTCCTCCTGCATTCGGAGCCATAATTTGCCAGAACAAGCTGTGGTTATAATGTCCCCCGCCGTTATTTCTCACGGCCATCGGAAATCTAGAGATGTTTTTACAGATTTCCTCAATGCTCATCTTTTCCGCTTCTGTTCCTGTAATGGCGTTATTAAGATTGGTCACATAGGCCTGATGGTGTTTGTCGTGATGGATCTCCATCGTACGTGCATCAATATGCGGTTCTAAGGCGTTAAACGCGTAGTTTAATTTTGGAAGTTCAAATGCCATAATACTAGTTTTTAATGGTTCGCCACAAATTTACAAATTATAAATAGCCAGCAACCAAAAAGATTCCCCCCTATTTTAATTTAGGGATTAATAACAAAGCCTGCCTTCCATTCCAATTTTTGTATTTTCAAGCTCCTTTCTTACTTGCGCAAGCATCACCGGCAAAAGAACCTTTTTAGTTGAGTTTTAGCCGAGGCTCTGAATCCCATTACTTCTACATTTTTTTTCACCAGGTAACAAAGCGTTTTCTAAATAAAAAAAGCCCCCGTCTTACGACGGAGGCTTTTAATTTAGTGCTAATGAATTTTA
>JAQSCW010000045.1:68476-89835 GCA_029945625.1 bacterium | reverse complement strand
CAAGCCACTGGCTTGCTGCCCTGCTTCAGGGGACAGGCTCAAAAACTTTCTCCCCAGCTTTTCCGCTTGACCCCAAAATCTATGATCTGAGGAGAACTGCGTTGGGGATGCGAAAGGTTGAGCCGCCGCTTTCCACTCCTTCAGCTTAACGAGGAGGACGAAGCAAAGCACGCTAAAAGAACTGTGTATTTTTGGGCGAGGTTTGCGCAGGCCTGTAGCAGCCCCACCCCATGATTGAAACTCTCCACTGTATTGAAAGGCTTCTACTTCATGGGGGTAAGGCCCAAATAACTATCCGCTTCATTTTCCAATACCTCCCAAAACGCCCATCAAATGCGACTTTCAGCCCCTACTTAACATACTTTGTCATTAAAATTTGGTTAGCTGCAAATAAAGCAGTACATTTGTGCTTCTTCTTTAGAAGATTGTATATTCTCTCTTTGTAACAATGCCCATTGCAATTCGATAAATTTTACACTTTTCTTAGATTAAAACAAAAACTGTGATGAAAGTCACGTGTAATAATTTATTAACGAATTAAACCAATTAATGGAATTTTCAAACTTAAGACTCATTAAGCCACTAGTCATGGCACTCGAAAAAAAAGGATATACCCATCCAACTCCTATTCAAGAACAAGCGATTCCACACGTATTAGATGGAAAAGATCTTTTTGGATGCGCACAAACCGGTACCGGTAAAACTGCAGCTTTTGCATTACCCATCTTACAATTATTAGACGCTAAAAAGCACGAAAACAAAAATCGTGTAATCAAAGCCCTCATTCTTGCTCCTACCCGCGAACTGGCTTTACAGATCAGCGAAAACTTTTTAGCATACGGAAAAAATTTAGGCATTTCGCATTGCACCGTTTTTGGCGGTGTTTCTCAAAATCCTCAGGTAGCTAATTTACGCCGCGGCGTAGATGTGTTGGTTGCCACCCCGGGTCGTTTGCTCGACTTAATGAATCAGGGATTTATTAAATTAAATAACGTAGAACATTTTGTGTTGGATGAAGCCGATCGTATGTTAGACATGGGCTTTATCAACGACATCAAAAAAGTGATCGCGAAATTGCCGGTTAAACGTCAGACTTTATTCTTCTCTGCTACTGCAGCACCCGATATCATGAAACTGGCGAATACCATTCTTCATCATCCGGTGAGCGTTTCAGTTACGCCTGTATCTTCTACTGCTTCTTTGGTAACCCAATCTGTTTATTATGTGAAGAAAGAAAACAAACGTTCATTATTGAAATTTGTACTTTCTGACAGTAAAATTGAACACGCCTTGGTTTTTACCCGCACCAAACACGGTGCCGATAAAGTAGCCAAAGACTTAAACAGTATGGGTGTTGCCGCTGAAGCCATTCACGGTAATAAATCACAAGGTGCCCGCGAAAGAGCGTTAAAGGGTTTTAAAAACAGAACCATTCGTATTTTAGTGGCTACCGATATTGCTTCACGCGGTATTGATGTGGACAAACTCACGCATGTGATCAATTACGAAATTCCCGAGCAAGCTGAAACGTATGTGCACCGCATTGGAAGAACAGGCAGAGCCGGTTCCACAGGAATTGCCATGAGCTTTTGCGCGAAAGAAGAAATGCCTTATCTAAAAGACATCAACAAATTAATAAAGAAAAATATTGAGGTGGTATCTACTCATCCATTTAACTAATCAGATACCAAAAACAATAAAAACAAATCAATAACCGTCCCCGATAAACAGGGACAAAAAAACAAAACAAAATGAAAAACGGAACAGTAAAATTTTTTAACGAAGCAAAAGGCTTTGGATTTATTAAAGAAGAAGGTGGACAAGATATCTTTGTACACGCAACAGGATTACAAGAAGATATTCGCGAGAATGACAATGTAGTTTTTGAAATTCAAGAAGGTAAAAAAGGCTTAAACGCGGTAAACGTTCGTTTAGCTTAATAGTAACTGAAGCAACTAAAAGCCCTGCACGCACGTGTGGGGCTTTTTTTGTGTGTGTTTAAAAAGAGAGCTACCCTACCGCATCAACATCACACTTCCTGTCAACACCTTCTGTTCTCTGCTCCGCATGAGTTGCAATCTTTCGGTCCAATCAAAGGACGTATGGATTTGCAAACCGGATTGCCCGAATTTGTGCCTTCGCCTGTACGCTTGCCAATCCGTACGCACTCAATTCTAGTTTAATTATTTTTCTTACTCCCCCGCACTCATCTTCGCAGTTCTTTGTTCTTCTCCGTGTCTTCTGTGTAACCCTCTGTGACCTCTGTGTTAAAAAGAAGATGCAGAAAATATACAGTACATAATAAGATTTTGTTCTTCTCTGTGCCCTCCGAGCAAACCTCCGTGCCCTCTGTGTAAACCTCTGTGTCCTCTGTGGTAAATAGGGCAGAAACCTCGCCCGAACGACAAAATGGATGATTATTTCGGTCGGGCGGGCACAGAGCGCACAGAAAAAAAACACAGGGCACACAGAGGGGAATTTTTCTTCTCCGTGTCCTCCGTGTAAACCTTCGTGTCCTCTGTGGTAAATAGAGCAGAAACCACAGAGACACGGAGGCACGGAGATTTTTGTTCTGGTCTAAGATTGTTTATTAAACAACAAACGAAATACAATAATGACAACTTAAGCACTCGTTTTTTTATAATTAAACAAGGCCCAGGTATTTAAAACGAGCGCGAACAGCATCACAATTCCCAAATGTGGAAGTATATCCCTGAAACCACTGCCTTTTAAAATAATCATACGCATTACCTGAATTAAATAACTCAAAGGATTTAAATGCGCGATCCACTGCGCCCATAAAGGCATACTTTCGATAGGGGTGAACAATCCGCCCATCAAAATAAAAATCATCATAAAAAAGAACATAATAAACATAGCCTGTTGCTGAGTTTCGGTATAGGTGGAGATCAAGAGTCCGAACCCCAATACTGCCAAAAGAAAAGCACCTATAAAACCATACAGCACAAAGAGGTTTCCCACCGGAGCAATTCCATAAATAATATAAGATACCAGCAACCCAATCGTAAATACCACATTTCCGAGTACCCAAAATGGAATAAGTTTTCCCAAGATAAAGTGGTGTTTTTTAATTGGTGACACATTAATCTGTTCAATGGTTCCTGCTTCTTTTTCTTTCACAATATTTAAAGCGGCCAGAAAACCGCCGATCATGGTTACCAAAATTGCTAAAATGCCGGGAACCATAAAAATATGGTAATTCAAATGTGTATTGTACCAGTTAGATGAAACAATTTCAATTTGAGGAATGGGATTAAATTTTGGTGGTATGATCAATTGCGTGCGAAGCTCCCCGTTAAAATTACGGATGATAGTTGCCAGATAGGCTCCGCCAAGATTCGCTTTGGTGCCATTGATGGCATTAACGGCGATAAATAACTTTTGTTCATTTTCACGAATTAAATTACGCTCAAAATGCGCAGGGATCTCAAGGATGAGATCAGCTTTGTCGGACTCTATCAATTTAAACGCCTCATTGAAAGAAGCATCAAAGCCTCTCAACTTAAAGTAGCCTGATGACGTTATTTTTGAAATCAATTGCTGCGAGTAAGGCGAACGGTCGTTATCGATCACAGCCAAATTAATGTTCTTCACTTCATAATCGGCGGCCAGCGGCATGATGATGAGTTGAATAGTGGGCATCACAATGATCATGGCCAAAATGGTTTTGTTGCGGAAGATCTGCCGGAATTCTTTTTGTAATAAAAATCGTATCGTTCTCATATCTTTTAGAAACTAAGCCAAACGGATCTTAAAATTTTTAATGCTGATGCCGAACAAAAAAAGAGTCATGGCCACCAATACCAACGTCTCTTTCCAGATGGCGGAAAAACCAAGTCCCTTGATCATGATCGATTTCACAATAATATAATACCACTTGGAGGGGACAAGATTCGAGATCACCTGTAAGGGCATTGGCATATTTTCGATGGGAAACATAAAACCACTAAAGAGCATCGTTGGCAGGAGCATTCCCATAAGTGAAATAAGCATGGCCACTTGTTGCGAATCGGTTTTTATGGAAATAAATATTCCAAGAGCGAGACATACAACTATGAACAAGGTACTTTCGGCAAAAAGCAAGAGGAGACTCCCGTTTATTGGCAGATCGAGTGCGAATACGCTTAATAATAAAATGGAAATAACATTTACCAAGGAAAGAAATAGATAAGGAACAGCTTTTGAAAGGATCACTAAAACAGGTTTAAAGGGAGAAACCAAGAGTACTTCCATGGTGCCTGTTTCCTTTTCTTTCACAATGGAAATGGCCGTCATCATTACACACACGAGCATCAATACCAGTGCCATTACTCCCGGTACAAAATTTGGTGCGCCTTTTAATTGCGGATTGTATAACATACGAATTTCGGGAATGATGCGATAAGGTACCTCCATGGTTTTGTTCAAGTCCTGCTGATAGTCGCCGATAATAGACGATACGTAATTGCTAAGCATGTTGGCCGTGTTTGGATCGGTAGCATCTGCGATTACTTGAATCTGTGCTTTGTTTTCATGTAAAAGCGTTTCGTTAAAATTAGCCGGAAATACTAGCGCCATTTTGATGTTGCCTTCCTGAAATGCGCTCTCCATCTCATGAGCATCCATCATGGTTTTTTCAGTTTCAAAATAGCGACTGGCTTCAATTCTAGTGATAATCTGTTGTGTGGCCACATCGTGCGAATTATCAATAATAACCAATTGAGAGTTTTTAATTTCATTGGTTAAGGCAAATCCAAAAATCAGAATCTGCATCACCGGCATGCCAAAGAGAATAAAGAGGGTCTTTTTATCCCGCAGCACGTGTGCAAATTCTTTTTTTACAAAAGTGATGAATTGTTTCATGTTATTTATTCTCCCCGCTTGGCTCCTCGCGCCAATTTATAAAATACATCGTCCATAGAATCAGAGCCAAATTGTTTTTTCAAATTTCCGGGTGTATCCAGAGCCTCTATTTTGCCATCTACCATAATAGATACCCTGCCGCAATATTCGGCCTCATCCATATAGTGAGTGGTTACAAAAACGGTTACACCATTATCGGCCGCTTGATAAATGAGATCCCAAAATTGTCGTCGTGTCACCGGATCCACACCGCCTGTGGGTTCATCTAAAAAAACGATTTTGGGTTGGTGAATCACAGCTACCGAAAACGACAATTTTTGTTTCCAGCCCAATGGCAAAGATCCGACCAGTTTTTTAGTTTCCTTTTGCAGACCCAATTGCTCTATGAGTTCCTCAGCTTTTAAGCGCAATTGTTGGTTCGATAAGCCATAGATGCCTCCAAAAAAACGAATATTTTCCAGCACGGTGAGATCTTCATAGAGAGAGAACTTCTGACTCATGTACCCAATGTGTTTTTTGATGTCCTCGGTTTGACGGTATACATCAAATCCTGCAATGCTAGCATTTCCTGAACTTGGAATCGATAAGCCGCAAAGCATTCTCATGGCTGTAGTTTTACCGGCTCCGTTGGCACCTAAAAAACCAAAGACTTCTCCTTTGTATACGTCAAACGAAATTTCATTTACTGCAACAAAGTCGCCGAAGCGTTTAGTGAGTGCTGAGGTGCTTATGACTGTTTCTTTCATCAGGCGCTTAATAATTGAATAAAACAGTCTTCAATGGTTGCTTCGGTTCGCTTCAACTCCACCGCTGTCAGATTTTCATGCCGGAGCAATTCTCCGAGATCCTTCTCTTGTAGAAATTCATTTTTAAATGTAGCATGCGCAAATTCTCCAAATGCATAACTGTTTTTTACTAGGGGATGGGACCGTAGTATTTTAAGAAGATCAGACATATTATCCGACTTAATGGCGAACAAGGGGTCAGGGTAGGCAGCCCTTATTTTATCCGGCGTTTCAACCGATAGTATTTTTCCGTTTTGAATGAGGGCAATGCGGTCACAGAGCGTGGCTTCGTCCATATAAGGCGTAGAAACTAAAATGGTAATGCCTTGTGCTTTTAAACGTTTGAGCATTTCCCAGAATTCTTTGCGTGAAACAGGATCCACTCCGGTGGTGGGTTCGTCGAGAAACAAAACAGTGGGTTTGTGAATGAGTGCACAGCAAAGTGCCAGTTTTTGTTTCATGCCTCCCGAAAGTTGACCTGCCCTGCGTTTCTTAAAAGGTTCAATCTGAATGTAAATATCTTTTATAAGATCATAATTTTCTTCCACCGTGGTATTAAAAATGGTTGCAAAAAAATTCAAATTCTCTTCAATACTCAAATCCGGATAGAGTGAAAATTTTCCGGGCATGTAGCCAACACAATTTCTAATCTGATGATAATCTTTTACCACATCAAATCCATTTACTGTGGCTGAACCACCGTCGGGCAAGAGCACAGTGGTGAGCATTCTGAAAATACTGGTTTTTCCGGCACCATCGGGACCGATCAAACCAAATAACTCTCCTTTGGGAATACTTAAGGAAACTGAATCTACTGCAAGCGTCTTTTCCTTACCGTACCATTTGCTGATGTTTTGGAGTGTGATCATCGATTTTAAATGAGTCTGAACTTAGAATTTAACATCGGCATACATACCAATTTTCATACTGCCATCATTTTTTAATTTGATCTTGATGGCATATACCAGATTGGCGCGTTCGTCTTTGGTTTGAATGGTTTTAGGAGTGAACTCAGCTTTATCGCTGATCCACTCTATTAGCCCTTCATGCTCTATGTAATTTTTTGCCCCATCATCAACCAATACCTTTACTTTTTGTTCGAGTTTAATAGTTGGCAATTGATCACCGGTAATATAGGCTCTTAGAATGATGCTACTGAGGTCGGCAATTTTATAAAGTGGTTTACCGATAGCTGTCATTTCGTTTTCTTCCACATACTTTACCAACACACTTCCGTTGAGGGGATTTACTAATCGGCATTTTGACAATTGATCGTTAATTTGTTCTATTTGAACCGAAAGGGGGACAGTTTCTTCGTTGAGACTTTCGGCGCTGATGCCCAAAGATGATTGTAGGGCCATAATTTGTTTATTTAAAACGGCAATTTGCGTGCTCACATCGTCGAGTTGTTTTTGAGTGGCGGCATCGGCCTTTACCAGATTAGTAAATCTCTCTTGATCTTTTTCCGCTTGTTTTAACTGCTCTTGCAAGGCAGCTACCTGTGTGGGGATATTTGGGCTGCGGCTCAAAACCGCTTTGATCTGTGCTTGTAGTTGTTTTTTGCGCAAATACAATTGCACGCTATCCACATAGCCCACGAGTTGCCCTTTTTTCAGAACATCACCTTCATAAAGATTTAATTGTTTAATGACGCCCACGGCCTCCGATGATACGATGGTTTCAACCGATTCAAAAGTGCCGGAGGCATCGAATTTATTTTTACTGCCACTGCAAGAGAATAGCAAGAGAGTGAGCGCGCTAATTGTTTTTATTGTAGTCATGATGGTTTTAGTTGATAAATGTTTTGATCTTAGTTTTTGGCGGTGTCACCATAAGTTGTTTGTTGATTGTATCGGGCCAAGAGCAATTGAACTTCGTGAAGGATTTTCGCTTCTTTGGCCTGTTCTTCCGCATTTAACTCTCGAAGGTAATCGCTGGCGCTAATTACCCCATTTTCGAGTTGTGCCGAAGAACGCGATTTGATGGCAGTTCTCAAGGTAATGATCTCGTTATCGGAAGTCAATAGTTCAAGATATTTTTCTACTTCCGTATTTTGTTGTTTCAAGGCATAATTGGTATTGAATACAAATAATTCTTTTTGTACTTCCACATTTCGCCGATTAATGTCGAGCAAAGCTTTATCGTTCTTAAAGGTGTAAAAGCCGGTCAAGGACCAGTTCATTCTAATTCCACCCAAATAATACGTATCAAATTTATTGTTTAGAGGATTTAAGGCAGGTCTTCCATATCCCCCCTGCGCAAAGAGGCTGAACTTGGGCATGTTTTTCGCTTTTAACTGCTGGTGTTGTAAGTCGATGGTCTTATACTGCTGATCGAAAAGTAGGAGTTCAGGACGGTTGAGTGTTTGCGAAACTAAAACTGCCTCGGGTTGCACCAATTTCGTTTTCTCATCAAGGGGTTTATTGATAAACATGCCAAGCATCTCGCAGTATACTTTACGGGCAGCCTTGAGTTCGGTGATCCGTTGATTGGCTTTTAACTGTTCTGCCTTCAACACATCGGCATTGCTCTTCAGGGCAACACCATTGGAAATGGAGGCTTCTGTTTTAGCGATACTTGTTTGCAAATCTTTTTTTAAGAGAACAATTTGTTCCACCTGCTGGTCAACCAATAAAACACCAAAGAACAATTGATTTACGCGGTCTTTCAACTTATACAATTCCACTTCCAGTTTTTGTTCTTCTATCACCCCTGCTGCTTCCTGAATTCTCTTTTGCGATCGAACCATGCCCCCATCGTACAACGGTTGATTTACTTCAGCATAGATTTTATATTGGTCTTTTGCGAGTAGAGGAGTTGTTTGACCGGGAATAGAGATAGGAAGAGAAATAACATCCGATTGATAAGTGGCTTGGCCGTAAATGGCTACTTGCGGATAGTAGCCCGTGCCTGCATTTTGAACAGAGTACTCCTTGCTTTTTAGGATGAGCTCTTGTTGTTTAATTAAGGGATAATTTTGTTTTGAAAGAGTATAGCACTCGTTGAGTGTTAGTTCAGCACTTCCCTGAGCCATATTCCACAATGGAAAAAACAAAAGAAGAAGTGAGGCATAAACAGGTTGACTAAAGTGGTGTTTTCTCATGACAAAATTTGTATGCGGATCAAATGAGTGACCCACTGCTCAAAGATCAGTGTAATGAGAACATAATAGAAATTTAGTAGGAGAATTGGTAGAAAGAGTAGGGGAAGTTAAGGAAATTAAAAATTATAAATGAAAAATTTTAAATTATCCGCTTACTTCGAGGCCTCGCCGAAAATGCATAACTGAAAAATCTGCACGGAAAAAATAAGGTTACTAAATAGGGAAATTTTAAATCATAAATGAAAAATTTTAAATTATCCGGTTACTCAGGGGCTTCGCCGAAAACGAAGAACTACAAAATTTGCGCAAAAAGTAGAATTGACTAACGAAGGAATTTTTAAAATCAGGTGTTTATTTCCCTGCATAGATCTTTAAGAACTCCTCTTCGAATTTTACTCCAATTGGAATTTCAATAGTCCCGAGTTTGAGTGTTTTGCCACGCACCGAAACAATGTGTGAGAGTGGCACGATATAAGAACGGTGAATCCGAATAAATTCATTTGGATCGAGTTTACTCAATACGTTTTTGAGATTCATTTTTGTGAGAACCGGTTTTTTGCCTGCCATGTGAATCTTGATATAGTCATCGAGCGTTTCAATGTAAAGAATCTCAGCGAAGGGGATTTTCACCAGACTGTATTCCGATCTCACAAACAGGAAACGATTCTCTTTTGAATCGGAGGTATGGGTGTACTGGTAGTATTCATGTGCTTTGGTGACCGCCTGCAAAAAGCGCTGAAATTCCACCGGTTTCAGCAAATAGTCAATGGCACTCAGATTAAAACCTTCTACCGCGTATTCGCTATAGGCGGTGGAAAAGATCACCATTTTAGGTTCGCCAAATTCTTTGTAAAAATCAATGCCATTTTTATCGGGCATTTGTATGTCGAGAAATAACAGATCAACCGGAAATTTGCGGAGATATTTTGCGGCTTCGGAGGGATCAGTAAATGTTTTTTCGAGTTTTAAAAAGGGAACTTTTGCGCAAAACGTTTCAATGATCTCCAGGGCCAAAGGTTCATCATCTATCGCAATGCAGTTAATCATGTAATACCAAATCTAAAGTAACAGAAAATTCTGAGTCGCTTTCACTAATTTTTAAGTCGTGTTTTCCCGCATAAAGTAAATCGAGACGTTTTTTTACATTCTCCAATCCAATGCCTGTGCCAGAGCCATTGTCGGTCCTCATCTTTTTGTTGCTTACCAGCAGACTGAGTTTTTGATCAACCACCTTTACCAAAATAGTGATTTGCGAGGGGTCTTTGGTGCTCACTCCAAATTTAAAGGCATTTTCAATGAGCGGTATAAAAAGCAGGGGAGCAATTTCGTTCCCTGTAAGATCACCTTCTATGGAATATTTAAGATCAACTTTCGAAGTCAATCGCAGTTTCTCCAGATCAATATAGGCAGTGATGTAATTGATTTCCTTTTCAAGGGACACAAAATTTCCGGTGGCTTCGCTGATAGCGTATCGCATAATGGCAGCCAATTTGGTGACCGATTCGGGAGCGGCATCCGATTTTTTGAGAGTGAGTGAATAAATGCTATTAAGGGTATTAAATAAAAAATGCGGGTTGATTTGTGATTTTAAATACGATAATTCCGCCTGAATTTTTTCCTGTTCAATTTGTTTGAGCCGTTGAATGTTGGCAATACCCAAAGAGACCAACATCACCAAAAGAAAACGAATAAAAATGGAAAGGAAGAACGTAAACACCGGGTACCGAAAAGGCGGAGAGGGAAAGGGATTGAAGCCCGGGTCAGACATGAGCACTAATGTAAGAGCGATAAAAAAGGAAAAAATAAGTACGCTGTAAATGCCTGTTTTTTTGGTAAAATAAAACGTGGGTATGGCATAATAAAAATTGAAATAATAAAAAAGAATGAGGGAACCGTGGGCGATGATGATCCCCTTGAGTGCCGGATTTAGCGCCCCATCGGCACTGAAGGATTGTACAGTGGGAAATAAAATGAGCGGAAAAAATAAAAATGCCATCCAGGCAATCACTTCAATTATATGTTGGCGGTAATGGCTCCTCATTTCGGGTCAAAGATACAGGATGCAGCCGGGATTAAAATAATATTGTCGGGGAATTTATTGTTTTGGTAGGGGAATGCTTGCAGCAATTTTGACCATTGTCAGAATGCACCAGGAGACGCTACTGGACAACTCCTCAATTGACAAATAATTTTTATTGAGACTGTCTAACAGGTAACTTGCCGACAGATCTTGTGGTTTTCGACTGTTTTATGTAAATTCGTTTAATAAAATTTATATCATGACTGCTACTGCCATAAAAAAACAAGTTGACAATTATCTGCCCCTGCTTTCCGACAAACAGCAGACTTTGATTCTTGAAGTGATTAAGAGTTTTTTAAATGTTGACCCAAATACCAAAAGAATTTCGCGTAAACAATACAATAAAGAAGTAGATGAGGCCGTAGCTAGGGTTGATAAAGGAAATTCTGATTCACATAAAGACGCGGTTAAGGAATTATCTAAAAGGTAAAATCAATTTCCTTCAGAATAATTTGGGACAGGAAAGCGCTTAATCATTTAAAAGACATTTTAGCTTATCTAGAAGAACAGAGTAGTCAAGCACCTAAAATTGTCAAACGCGCAATTGTTGCTCGATTAGACTCAAACAAGATAAACCCATTTATTTTTGAGATGGATAAATTAAAAGAACCAACAATTTAGGACTTCAGAGCATTTGTTGTATTCGGTTATCGGATTACTTATCAAATTAATTTTGACGCAAAAGAAATCAGAGTTTTAAGAATAAGGCACATCAGTCGAGAATCTCTTGGTTATTAATCTATGGACACCAACAAATACAGTGTGTGGCACACATCTTGAAACTACAAGCAAGCTCCAGTATTTGCACAGGCCGAATCAAATATGGTAAGTGGAATTAGCAAAAAAAAATAAGCCTACTTGCAAAACGATAAGCGCATAATAGTTCCTTTTAAATTGAGATAAAAAAATCAACTTTAAATTATCTCATTTTTCTGCCCTTTACAGTCAAAATCTCTGATCCTGAAAAATAAAAGTGGGGAGCAAGATCATTCAACAGCTTATTGCTTCATAATTATTTTCTTCAGCAAGGAAACAGATGGGCTATTGATCTTCACAAAATAGATGCCATAATTTTGACCTCTTAAATCTATCTCTGCGGAGTTTCCCTGCACCTCTGACTTGTAAATACAGCTTCCTAAAACGTCGTAGACTTCTAAAATCATGTCTGCTTGCATATTCATAAAATGTATTAAGCCATCACTTGGGTTGGGATAGAAAATAGCCGGTTCGGCAAGTGCTGCTTTTTCAATGCCAAGGCATTTTGATACAGATTGTTGCACACTCACTTTTTGCGAGCAACCATTTGCTCCGGTCCCGGTAACAGTATAGATCACAGTGGCTGTTGGTGAAACTACAATGCTGGAAGAAATAGATGAAGTATTCCATAAATAACTCGATGCGCCGCTCGCAGTGATGGTTGCGGCATGCCCTGTGCAAATCAGAGTTGGGTCGGCCAAGGCGGTGATTGTTGGATTTGGTTTTACCGAAACAGTTACGGTATTTGATATGACACCACTACATACTGTTGTGCCGGTTACCATATAAGTAGTTGTAATAGCCGGACTCACTGTTAATATTGCACCATTTGTGGCGTTGCTCCAGGAATAATTAGTGGCACCATTTGCCGTGAGGACAGCAGTTTGCCCCGCACAAATTGAATTTGTTCCGGTTACGGTGATCACGGAATTGCTGAGAGAGCACGTGTAAAGTTGCATAATTTCACACGTACTAAGCATGCGGTTCCAAATTCCAACATCATCAATACTTCCGTTAAAATAGGCGGGAGAAGGGGCAAATCCTCCCGGAACAGCAGTGGTGGTAAAATTCAACCGGGCGATATCCACAAAATAACTCGCGTTCGGAATATTATTTGTGATCGTATTGATGGCAGTTGAAGCGTTATACGGATTACTTCCATTACTCGCCAGTTGCGTAAGTAAAACAGCGTCCTGATATATTTCAATATTGGCTTGCGAAGGTCCGTTGCATTGCCATACGTAGTGGTGCCATAAATTATCGTTAACCGGAGAACCCGGATTGGTGCTATATGTCATCGCAGTGTTTCCGAGGTCGGTGCTTACTCCTGTAGTGAGCGCATTAAATGTGCAAGCAAATCTTTCTCCCTGATTATTTCCACCCCAGCCCACAAGGGTCATGTGTGGAGAAGGCAAACTTGTTTTCGCCCAAAATGATACCGCACGAGCGGCTGAACCACCAATACCCGGATACAAGGTAGTGATGTATTGATTTATTCCGTTAAATAAATAAGCTGTTCCTGCCACTCCCTGATGCCCGAAGGTAGCTACCGGACTTGCCATCAAGGTGCCATTCCAGGTGTTATTGGCTGTTTCATTGGCATTGCCGTCTAACGGCCACCAACCCTGAATTCCACCAATGGGAACATAATTAGGCGGAGCCTGTGCGTTTGAAAAAGAAATTGCGAGAAGTGAAGTGATTGTGAGAAGTGTTCTAAATTTCATACAGGGTAATTTTACGGGTTAAGAATCTGATTCAAACTTACAAAAGAAATCTTAAACCTGACAATTATTTTGGAAATAGAATCACGTTGCACTTGTTATATTTTTATGCTAAGCTTCTCTTCACAAATTCATTTTTATTCAACTCAGCTCTCACGAATTACCAGTTGAAAACATAAGCCTGTGCCTTTGAGAATTACTTCTCTAAAATCAAAAACTCTGTTCTCCTGTTTTTGGCGCGACCGGCTTCTGTTTTATTATCCTCAACAGGTCTGCTGGCGCCATAGCCTTTTGCGTTGATGCGTTTTCCATCCACTCCAAATTCTTCAAGAACGCTTTTTACAGAGAAGGCACGATTGGTACTCAATGCATCGTTGTCTTTGGGATTACCAACATTATCGGTATGTCCCTGAATCTCGATGTTGATTTTCGGATTATCTTTTAAATAGTGTGCAAAGCTTTCGAGAATAATCTTGCTTTCACTCATAAGTTCGGCGCTATTTGTATTATAATAAATATCATCAATCACAAAACTGCTACCGGCTTTCGATTCCTCCACTTTCAAATTTACTTCAATGGGTTCGATGCTTTCAAGCGGAAATGTCTCAGCTTTTATGATCTTTGTATTAAACGCAATGTCGTCTTTTTTTACAGTGAGAATCACATCGTTTTTCTTTTTAACTGCTACCATGTATTCTCCGCTGGCACTATCAACCGTCGCAAATGAGGTCTGTTTTGTTTTAACATCTTTGATCTCTACCTGAGCTCCCGCTACTTGATTTCCGGAAGTGTCTTTCACCGTACCTTTAATAAAGGCTGTGGCTTGCGGACGGGCTTCTTTATACAGATCGAAGCCATACAAATCGTAACGGCCAATGCCACGGCCCCTCACCTTACCTTCGTCATAACTAAAAAAATAACCGGTTTTAGAATCACTGCTTACAAAAAATCCGGTATCGTCGGTATCACCATTAATGGGCGAACCTAAATTCTCGGGCTCTCCCCATTCTCCTTTTTCATTTTTGCGCACTAAAAAAATATCGTAACCTCCAAATCCAAATTGCCCGTTACTGCTAAAGTACAAGGTTTCGCTATCACTGTGAATAAAAGGAGTTTTTTCATCTCCGGGCGAATTAATACTCGGACCCAAATTTTTTGGGATACTCCATTGTCCTGTTTTCGGATCTTTTTGCGTCACGTAAAGATCAATTCCTCCATAACCACCGGGCCGGTCGCTGGCGAAATAAAGAGTGAGGCCATCCGAGGCAATGCTGGGCTGACTGTCCCAATACACCGGGTGATTCACTGTGGGACTGAGTTTTCGGATATCACTCCAATACCCTTCGCCTTGGTTATCGCTTACATAAATGTCGCAATTGGGCTGCAAGCCTCCTTCCATGCGCATCATGGCAAAATACAAATTCCGGTTATCGATCGAAATGCTGCAACCGCCCTGATTATCGTCGGTGGTATTAAAAGGAGCGCTCATGGGTTCGCCCACATTAAATTTGCCGGACTTATCTCGCACGGCCACCATAAACATTTCTTTTTCTTTATCGGTTTCAAATACCTGATTTTTATTTTGGAGAGCAACTTTCCGCACGAAATAGCAGCTCTTATCATCCGGCGAAATATAGGCCAGGTACTCGTCACGCTCAGTGGAAACTCCAGGAATCACATGGGGATCGAATTGTACATTTTTTTTGAGATTAACTGCCTTTTTCGCATCCTTGAGCATCATTTTTGCCTGATACATTTCTTCATTCCAACTATTTGAAAATTTCTTTTCGTCATCATCTTTAAAAGCGATGAATTTGGGAAGGTATTTGATGGCCGAATCATACAGCTCACGCTCGTAATAATCGAACCCGAGATAATAGTAGGGCTCGCTGTGAATTTGCGGACAAACAGCAATGGCTTTATAAAAATAGGGAAGGGTGGGAGTAAAGGCTTTATTCTCTAGTTTGCAACGGGCCGCCAATTCCTGACCCATAGCAAGATTGGCCTCCGCAAAATCGGGTTCCAGATCAAGTGCTTCTTTCAGGAAAGCCAGGCGTTCGGGTTTTTTGAATTTCTTTTTATTAGTGCCTTTTTCCCAGAGTGAAATGGCTTTTTTAGAAAGATCTTCATTGCACATTTTTTTGGAAGGAGCTTCAGCATCATCCTGAGCGCTGAGGGCCGCGACAAAAAGTGTAAAAACCAGTAATGGAAAAAATTTGAATTTCATAAATGGTAAATCAAAGATACGGCTTATGAGATTAATTGCGCAGAAAGCAGGAAGGCTTTATAATTTCTTTTTGTTAAAAAGTCTAATTTGACTAAAGCTAGCTAGGTTGTTACATAGGAGAGGAATACCGATTGTTGCTAAAAAATGCCATGTTATGACGAGAACGAGGTTAATCCCGATACAAAACTTTTAGGGATTTCTTGGTTTGATGCTAGGCAATGAGAGATTTTCTAATTTCTAAATTTTTAATTCTAAATTTTCACTTTTTAATTTCATTCAAATGAAGCGTTATCTAATTTCCTTCTTAGTCCTGTTTTTTTCCTGTACCCGATCAGGAATCGAAGTTGATAGATCTTCTGTTCTTGAGAAGCCCAAATCCGATTCGCTTCCTTTTCTAATTATTCTCGGCACCGTTCAAGATGGTGGTTCCCCGCATAGTGGATGCACAAAGCCTTGTTGCAAGGATCTTTTTTTAAATCCCGATCAATCCCACAAAATTATTTCGCTGGGTCTTGTTGATCCTCAGTCACGACAGACATGGCTTTTTGACGCGAGTCCCGATCTTCCTATTCAATTGAAGCAGCTCACTTCTCAACTTGGTGAAGAAAAAAATGCGGTGCCCGCAGGAATTTTTCTGACCCATGCGCATATTGGCCATTATACCGGACTCATGTACCTTGGTCGTGAAGCCATGAATGCTAAAGAAGTAAACGTGTATGCACTTCCAAAAATGAAAATCTTTCTTGAAAACAATGGTCCCTGGAGCCAATTGGTTTCTTTAAAAAATATCACCATTCAGCCAATTGAAGCTGACGTGAAAATAAGTTTGACAAATAATTTAAACGTGACCGCCTTCCTTGTTCCGCACCGTGACGAGTACTCGGAAACTGCCGGATTCAGTATTCAGGGTCCGCACAAAAAGATCCTCTTCATTCCCGACATTGATAAATGGAGCAAATGGAACAAAAACATTATTGAGGAGATTAGGAAAGTGGATTATGCTTTTATTGACGGAACCTTTTATAGCGGAGAGGAAATTAATAACAGAAACATTGCCGAAATCCCCCATCCATTTGTGATAGAGAGCATGGCATTATTTAAGAACTTAAGTACTTCTGAAAAAAACAAAATTTATTTTATACATTTTAATCATACCAATCCTTTGCTTTATTTAAAAAGTAACGAAGCAAAACAAGTTCTCGAACGGGGATTTAAGATTGCCACAAAAGGATCGGTATTTGAGTTGTAATTCTAAAGCAGAATTATCAAATTAGAATTTGGAAGGAAGTATTAGAGGTAATTGCGCGTGAGGGATTGTAGTGGAAAGCCCGGAGGCCGAGGAACGAGGCCGAGGACTTGGAACGAAAAGCCCGACAGCCATGAAGCAATGCTCTCCCTTTTATGAAAGGCATTTGCTTCATGGGTGGCACGCCCAAAAAAATGAGATCAATAAGAGAAAGGTTTTTAAAAATCCCGGAAATACTGCTAAGAGCAATTCCAAATTCCTTTTCATCTTCCCTGCATCTGATTCAAAAGAAAATAATTCTTGCCAAGTGCCATCAAATCCTCATGAGATCCTTGTTCCACGATGAGGCCGTCTTTTAAATAGAGAATTAGATCGGCGTTCTTGATACTCGAAATACGATGACTTACAATAATGCTGGTCTTGCCCTTCATTTCCAGTTGTAAATTAGTGAGAATATGTTCTTCCGTTTCGGTATCCACTGCACTCAAACAGTCGTCGAATAATAATATCTGCGGTTTGTTGATGATGGCACGCGCAATGGAGATGCGTTGTTTTTGTCCCCCACTCAACGTCACGCCACGCTCCCCCACCATGGTTTCAAATTTATCGGGGAATCCCACAATGTTATCATACACCCCCGCCTGTTTGGCAGCGCTGTGAACCAATTCTCTGTTGGGTTGTTTATCGGGACTTCCAAAAGAAATATTATTGGCAACGGTATCGCTAAACAGAAAAACTTCTTGAGGAACCACACCGCAATTTTTTCTCAAAAACTGTAAATTATGTTCTTTAATATTAAGTCCGTCCACCAGAATTTCTCCCTCTGTTACATCGTATTGGCGGGTGATTAAATTAATGATGCTGGATTTCCCGGATCCTACTTGTCCTGTAATGCCCAGCGATTCACCCTTTGGTAATTTGAAAGAAATATTTTTGAGTGCGGTAATATTATTTTCAGGATACGTAAAACTCACATTTTTAAATTCAAGATCACCGTAAATGGGATAGATGTTGGTATTCTGATTTTTGATACTAGGTTCCTGGTGCATAAATTCGTTGATCCGTTCTTGTGACGCCGAGGCTCTTTGTACCAAAGAAGTGACCCATCCCAAAGAAGCAAAGGGCCAGGTGAGGCGGAACACATACCAAATAAATTCGGTAATGTTTCCCGGTTCAATTTTATTTTCAATCACCAGTTTGCCGCCGTACCAAACTGTAATAAGCACACTTAAACCCACCATCATGGCCATTACCGGGGCAAACAGCGATTCAATGGATGCCAGTTTGAGGGCAACTTTTTTATACTGCTCATTTTTCTTTTCAATCTCTGAACTGAAAAAATTCTCCCGGGCATACGCTTTAATCACACGAATGGCGCTGAACGTCTCTTGTGCCTGTGTAGTTAATCCGCTGAGTTCCTCTTGCACCTTGGTGCTTTGTTTGCTGATAAGATCAGAAACCTTGTAAATGATAAAAGATAAAATGGGAAGGGGCAGAAAAACCAGAAGCGTTAAAGGAAGGTTGACCCGTAACATAAAGGCCAAAATAGTAATGGTGGTTACAATGGTATTCGCAATGTACATGATGGCCGGGCCGGTGTACATGCGCACGCGACTCACATCCTCACTGATGCGGTTCATGAGGTCGCCTGTGGTATGGCGTTTGTAAAAGGCAGTATCTAATTGTTGGTAATGCAAGTAGATCTCGTTTTTTTGATCAAATTCAATGTGCCGGCTCATCACAATTGTGGTTTGACGCATCAAAAACATAAATAGACCGCTCAACAAGGCGAGGCCCAGCATGGTGAGGCCATATTGCACAAAAACGAAAGAATCTACAGGTGTTTTATTTTTGAGGATGCCAACGATCTTGTTGGTGCCATCTTTGATCACAATGCCCTGATAAGTGCCGAAAATGGTTGAGAGTGAAACGAATAGAAGGCCGCCCAAAAAGTGCCACTTATATTTAATGAAATAATGGTTTAAAACTTTGAGGTGTTTCACGTGGCGAAGTTACGCATTCCTACACATTTCTAAGGCCTTCAATCGCTTATTTCCTTGGTTTATTAAGGCATTTACGCTAAATTTGACGTCTTTATTATATACGCATGGAAGTTAAAACTCTCAGTCATTCTGACCTTTCGAAGAACCCGGTTATTGCGCAAATGGGCCTGAATAACCACGAACAAATTTTATTTTGTAACGACAATTCAACCGGCTTAAAAGCCATTATTGCCATTCATAATACCGTGCTGGGTCCCGCTCTGGGGGGTACTCGTATGTGGAATTATGCCAACGAAATGGAGGCCTTAAACGATGTGCTGCGTTTATCACGCGGTATGACCTTTAAATCTTCTGTAGCCGGCCTTAACTTAGGCGGTGGAAAAGCAGTGATCATTGGCGATCCTAAAAAAATTAAAAACGAAGCCTTGCTCCGTCGTTTTGGAAAATTTGTGAATAGTTTGGGTGGTAAATACATTACTGCCGAAGATGTGGCCATGACGAGTCGCGATATGGAAATCATTAACATGGAAACCAAATTTGTGAGTGGTTTGCCTGAGAACATGGGTGGAAGCGGCGATCCGAGTCCTGTTACTGCTTACGGTGTTTATGTGAGTAT
This sequence comes from bacterium, assembly GCA_029945625.1. Lineage (GTDB taxonomy): Bacteria > Bacteroidota > Bacteroidia > B-17B0 > Aurantibacillaceae > Aurantibacillus. The sequence continues at coordinate 70,435 of JAQSCW010000045.1, read as the reverse complement.
GAAAGCCAGTGCCAAAGAAGTTTGGGGCAACGACAGTCTTGCCGGAAAACGGGTTTTGGTGCAGGGCATCGGCCACGTGGGTCAGGTATTGGTAGATCATTTAACCAAAGAAGGTGCCAAGGTGTATATTAACGACATTAGTGAAGAAAGATTAAAACTAGTAGCGGAAAAATATTTTGCCGAAGTGGTTTCCGCCGATACCATGTTCGATCTGGATCTAGATATCTATGCACCCTGCGCTTTGGGGGCCACGGTGAACGATGATACCCTCGCGCGATTAAAATGCAAAATTATTTGTGGTGCTGCCAACAATCAATTGGCCGATGAAAAAATTCACGGCGAAATAGTAGGCAAACAAGGTATTTTATATGCGCCCGATTATGTGGTGAACGCCGGCGGCATCATTAATGTGTATTACGAATTGAGTGGTTATAACCGCGAAAGGGCCATGATACATGCTGAAAAAATTTACGATACCACTTTTAGTTTGTTTCAGTTGGCCAAGAAGGAAGGAATTCCAACCTATATGGCAGCAAATCATTTGGCTGAAAAACGTATTGAAGAAATTGCAAAAATAAACGCTGTACGTTAAAAACCGGGGTTTGAAAGCAGGGATCTGGATTATCCTCGAAGGAAGGATTCAGACCTTTAAAATTAACCTCAAAAAAATACTATGTTAAACAGAAGGTTCTTAAGAATAAAAGTAATGCAAGCGCTGTATTCGTATTTTCAACACGAAAAGGCCGATTCCAAATTATTTGAACGAGAATTATTTAAGAGTCTCGATAAAATTCACGATCTCTACCTCTCCATCCTTGCGTTGTTGTGCGACCTGCATCATGTTTCGTTGATGGTGATTGATGAAAACAAAAACAAACACTTACCTACTGAAAGTGATATCACGCCCAATTTAAAATTTGCCAACAACTCACTATTAGTGAGTATGGATAATAATGCGGAGTTAAAAGTGCTCATCGAACGCAAAAAAATCTCTTGGCAAAACGATTTTGATATTGTGCGTAAATTGTTTTTTGAGATCCGCGGCGGCGAAGCCTACAAGACTTATTTAGAGTCAGAACACAACGGTATTAAAGAGGACCGCGATTTTATTGTGGCGGTAATCACCGATCATTTGAGTGAAAACGAAGTGCTTAATTCCTTGTTCGAGGAAAAGAACATGCATTGGGCCGACGATACCTTTGTGGCGTTTAATTCGGTGATCCGTACCCTCGAAGATTTTGAAGGGGAGTTTCAATTGCAGCCCTTACTTAAGGACGAAATAGATGATCTCGATTTTATGAGTCTTTTGTTTACCAAAACCATTTTATACCATCAGCAGTTCGAAGAACTCATTGGCCGCCATACCCAAAACTGGGAAGTAGAACGCATCGCCAATATGGACATGTTGTTGATGGAAATGGCTCTGGCCGAAATTATGTACATTCCAAACGTACCGGTAAAAGCTTCCTTAAACGAATACATCGATATTAGCAAGGAATACAGTACGCCTAATAGCAAGACCTTTGTGAATGGGGTATTGGATAAAATCATCGCCGAACTTAAACGCGAAAATAAAATTAATAAAACGGGTAGGGGATTAAAGGAGAATTGATTTTTTTGTAATCTCTTTGTACAAGTTTGCCTGAGGAAAGTACTCACGTGAACTCTTCAGATACTTGGTAATACTTTGGGCCTGAAGATTATTACTGTCGGCCATCGCAATTCATTTAATTGTTTTAATGTGCTCTGAAATAGGGAATGCTTATTTTATTTTTGGTTTTTTTCTTTGTTCCAGTCTCCCGTCACTCAGAGGGCGCCTAGAAAAGTAATTCCATGGCGCCCGAAGAGTCTCTTAAAATAATGAGTCATTCAGGGTCGCTTTATTAAGTATTTGCAGGGAGCATTTTTAGGGATTTCAAGGAAAACCGTTCCATGACAGACTCTTCGCGCTTCCTTTTT
>JAQSCW010000045.1:0-68376 GCA_029945625.1 bacterium | reverse complement strand
TCTTGGCGATGCGCTCTGAATGACGGGATCATTGGATTATTTTAGTTTTCTTCTTATGCCCCACCTATACCGTCAACAGAAGGCGCATAAGGCGGTGATCTCAGACGCCAATTGTCTTTTACACTACTCCGTCATTCAGAGGCCGCCTCACCATGCAATACAAGGGCGGCCGAAGAATCTCAGTTCCGGGGATTTCAATGCAATTATTTCCTGTGACAGATTCTTCGCGCTTCCTTTTTTCTTGGCGATGCGCTCTGAATGACGGGATCATTGGATTATTTTAGTTTTCTTCTTGTGCCCCACCTATACCGTCAACAGAAGGCGCATAAGGCGGTGATTCCGAGGCGCCAGAAGAGTCTGCCCACTGAATGTTGACAGCAATTGGCAGCAGAAAGGATCTTGCTAAAGCTGAATTTCGCAACGTGTGCCTGAGTGTTCTACGAGTCTAAGTGCCCGCCCGAACGACCAAGAAGGATGTTGACTATGGTCGGGCGGGGTTTCCCCTCTAGTTACTGTTTCCTGATTCCTCTAAAAAATCGTATCGCATCACTCATATCGCTGAGTAAGTCAAACTCGTCAAAAATTCCCGAAGCTCTGGCATAAGCCTTCACGCTTTCGGCAGTGAGCGGATTGAGCTCAACATAAAGTTTGCCTGCAGGCGCCAGAGAATTTTTGCAAAAATCAATGATCTTTTTATAAAAAATAATAGCATCATCTCCGTCCACAAACAAGGCCAAATGCGGTTCATGGTCCAACACATGCGCGGCCAGCGAATCACGTTCACTCTTTATAATATATGGTGGATTGCTCACAATTAAGTCAAATGGTTTGTCGAGTTTCTTCGCAAATTCAGAGGCGTTCAATACGTCCGCTTCAACAAAATGAACTTCCGCTTCATTTTGTTGTGAATTTTGCAGGGCTATGGTGAGGGCTTCCGTGCTTACATCGCAGGCAAATACCTCCGCCTGAGGAATATTTTTTTTGAGCGTTACCGGAATGCAACCACTGCCTGTACCAATGTCGAGAATGTACGTAGCGGTTTCATTTTCTTGAATGATGATGTCAACCAATTCTTCGGTCTCGGGACGGGGGATTAACACACCGGGATGCACCGAAAATGGCAATCCGTAAAACCAGGCAGTTCCTAAAATGTATTGAAGGGGAATTTGTTTTTTAAGATCCTTGGCGCAATCGTATAATTTCAACACATCACTTTGATTAATGTTTTCTTCTGCTTTTTGTATTAAGTCAGAGAGGTTGAAGTCGAGGTAATGCTCTGCCGCCGCTTGAAACATGGCCTCGATTTCAGATTCATCGTAAAGTTCAGATAATTCGGTAAAAAAGAATTCCTTTAAATGTTTGAGTTTGTTTCCGGGTAATCGCATATTATTCTTTAAGGAGTTTGAAATGAAATTGTTTTTCTGAAGTGGTAATAGTTACAATAAGTAGCCCGTGATACGAATCGAACTGATTTCCGTTTAACTCATACTTCTTACCACTCAACTTGTCCGCATATAAAATAATCCTTCCGTCCGGCGAATATACCGTGAGGACAGCGTTATCAACCCGGTCGTTAAAGCTTAAAAAAACATGATCGTTGAATGGATTCGGATTTGCGCTCACATCCCGATTGATCTCCCATGAATTTAATCCCACAAGATCTTCTCCGCAAAGCAGGGTGTTCTTGCCGTCTAATTTTCCGAAACCATATTGGCAATTAGGAAGCTGAGTTCCGGTGAATTGGTCGGAATAAGCACAATACGTAATGGCCCGTATTAATTCGCCGTTGGTGGCAAACGTATTTTTTTGAAAATAGAGTCCGGCTAATCCTGCAACAATTGGCGAAGCAGCCGAGGTACCACCGCCACGCACATGCATGCTGCCCTGCGCTACCGCGTCGGGTGAATTTGTAATGAGTCCCGGCACCATACTCAATACGGCAGCGGCAAAAATAAATTGTCCACTGGCCGCAATATCGGGTTTTTGTCTTCCGTCGCGGGTCGGACCTAAACTGCTTCCCGCGGCAATCCGTCCTACTGTTTGTCCATTGTCCTGAAGCACATTATTTACATCGTAATAGAAACGTACGTTCTCATAATTGGCAACAGTAATTATTTCACTGCTGCATTGGAAGCTGCTCACCATACTCAGGAGAGTATCGGGTGCAACATACTTGGTAATTTTTGGAAATTGACTAACTGTTGGCAGACCGGCGCTCACAAAATCAAAATTCCAGGCATGGTGCAAACCACTTCCTTTGGTTTCTACGCGCCATAAGGTGTTCACGCTGTCTACGGCGATTTGCAGATACAATTCATAAACACCCGAGCCATTGATACTTGCCGAACTTTTCACAATGCCAATGCGTTTGGAATTATACTTCAGGGTATCGCTTTTTACTGTTCCCAGAGCATAATTGTAATTTTTAAAACCAATTCGTCCGAGGTCAGCATAATTCAAGCGGTTGGCGCCAACACTCATTTGAAGATTTTTAATTTGAGTAGTGTCGGCATAACACCAGTACTCAATCGTACTCGTGCCATTTTGCAACCAGGTAAATAAGGTGTCGTTTCCCACGGGCTGCGTTTTGGCGTGGAAACGAATATTGCCGGCATTCCCTGCCGCCGCTACCAAGGCTCTTCCAGCAATATTCTTCACCATATTATCAATGAGTTTGGCCTCCAGGTCGGTGCCATCGTGACTGCCATAATAATCGCCCACACTCGCATTAATCACACATGGTTTTCCCAGCAAGGTGGCCTTGTCAAAAATATATTTTACGGCATCCGAAATAGTTGGCCCCACCTTATTAAAATCGAGCGCCACTATAATAAGATCCGATTTTGAAGCGATGCCTCTGTTTTTTCCGTTGGCGCGGCCGTTGCCCGCAGCTATCCCCGTAACGTGTGTGCCATGACCATAATAAGGCACATCGCTGTGCGTGCATTGGTTGGCATCAATTTGAGCAGCGGTCCACTCAATGCCGTAATTAAAAGGAGCGGGAACAGCAGACCCCGAAACAGGAACTTGGTCCCATAAAAATTTGATTCGCGTTTTTCCCAAGGAATCTTGCAAATCGGGATGCTTGAAATCAACACCCGTATCAATAATTCCCAGCAACACGCCGGTACCATCGTAGGCTTTAGCAAGGGGCGTTTCGCCGTTTCGCACACCCAAAATGCGACTGCGTTTGACCATGGTATCGCAAAGATTTTGTTTTCGGGCTTCTATTAGTTCGGCACGGGTAATGAGTTTGTATTCGATTAATTGCGCAAGTACTTGGGTATTGCAGGTAATAGAAGCAATGTCACCCACCGAATAATTGAACCGAAAATGGAACCGCGTTTCGGCCTCGCGTAAGGATGGGATTGTGCCCTGCACCAAAAGGGTCATTTCAACATCGCCGCTTTTCTGTTTTTCAATGGTGCTGAGTAAGGCGGTATTGCACACGCTCACCTGCGCAACGATGGGAGCGCACAAGGCAAAAAATAGAAAAAAACAAATTCCTTTCAATCCGTAATAAATATCACTAAAAATACGTAAAAAAAAACGACATTTGAACATGAGGAAGAAGCTGGTGGTGGCAGTATTATTTATGAGCTTGCGATCACTTATCCATGCGCAAACCGATAGTGTAGCATTTACTCCCGAAATGAGACTGGAAGACGGGGTTTATTTGACGCCACTTGACCTGCGGAAAAACATGCCCATTAAAAAGGAGCAATTAATTTCGCAACTCGATAAAGATCAACTTGAATTTATAGGCAAAGTGATGTACGAAGAAAAATTTTCGTTCAGAAGAAACGATTCTGTACTTATTCAACCTACAGCGAAAGCCTGGGGCTATGTTCAGAACAATTCGTTTTATGTGAATTACAAAGGTGATTTTTACCGGGTTCCGGTATTTGGTTCCATTTCTTATTTGGTAGCAAATGTTACCGTGGTTTTAATGGGCACTTATGATCCGCGGTTTGGCTATTCCGGTGGTGGAACCAGTAAGGAATTACGCGAATTTTTGATCAACTATTACGATGGCAGTATGACCGAATTTAGCGGCGATTATTTTGAGCAATTACTTTCACGTGATCCTGCATTGCTGGCAGAATACAAGAATCTCAGTAAACGCCAGCGCAAAGATCAGTTGTACATGTATATCCGCAAATTTAATGCTGCGCATCCGGTGTACTTCCTGAAATAAATTGAAGAACGAATTGACATAATTTGATTCTCATTTAAGGCAGAGGATTTTTGGAAGAAATGTTGGTGCTTTCGAGGTGTTAAATAGCGAGAACTTCAACGATTTTGATGATTTAGCAGGTGCTCAGCATTCATGGGGAGTAATTTTTTTTTGGCATGCCCCTCATGAAGAAGAAACCTATCAAAAAACGGGAGAACTTCGCTTCAGGAGCACGCCAATGAAGCGAAATACCGTTCATTTAATTCAAAGTTTTTCTGCTTCAGGGGTCAGGCTGCTTGGTTGCCATCACATTGCCATTCGCGCAATAAGTATTTCGCCGGCACACAGGCTCGCTCAAAAACCCACCGGGTTTTTGCCGTCCTTCACGCGGCATCAGACGTCCTATCAAAATTTAAATCCTGTCTAGAATATAAATCGAATTATTAGTTGAGGTTCTCAGAATTAAAATCTTTTTTTTCATTCCTTCTCCCAAAAAACACCGATTGTTCCCACAAATCACCGAAATCTCTGTCTTTTGCGATCTCAGCCACCTCCAAAATCTCCTCAATTTTCTATATAAAAAGTGTATCTTTGGCCTTCTGAAATTTATGAGTGTTTACGATAAATACGAAGTTGTTATTGGCTTGGAATGTCACATTCAGTTGTTGACGAAAACCAAAATGTACAGCAGCGACGTGGCCGAATACGGTGGTTTGCCAAATACGCATGTGAGTGTGGTAACTTTGGGTCACCCGGGTACCCTACCCGTGGTAAACGAGCGTGCCATTGAATTTGCCGTGAAGCTGGGAATTGCCGTAAATGCGAACATTCGCGAAGAAAATCAATTTGCCCGCAAAAATTATTTTTACGCCGACCTTCCAAAAGGCTATCAAATTACGCAGGACAAGACCCCCATTTGCACCGGTGGTTATATACTTTCTAAATTAAAAGACGGCACCGAAAAAAAGGTGGCACTCACCCGCATTCACATGGAAGAAGATGCCGGCAAAAGTCTGCACGACATCGATGCCTTCGATACCCTGGTGGATCTGAACCGAGCCGGCACGCCCTTATTAGAGATTGTTTCGGAACCTGACCTTAGAAGTGGAGAAGAAGCGTATGCTTATTTGACAGAAGTGCGAAAACTCGTTCGTTACCTCGAAATTTGCGATGGCAACATGGAAGAAGGATCGCTTCGCTGTGATGCCAATATTTCGGTAATGCTCAAAGGCGCCAACGAATTTGGAAAAAAGGTGGAAGTAAAAAATATGAACTCCTTCCGCAATGTGCAGCGCGCCATTGATTTTGAAATCATACGTCAGATCGATCTTTTGGAAGCAGGTAAGTCCATTGCCGGCGAAACCCGCAGTTACGACGCGGTAAAAGATCTCACCTTTTCGTTACGAAGCAAAGAGAGTGCCAACGACTACCGCTATTTTCCGGAGCCGGATCTGCAACCGGTATTTATAACACAGGAATACATTAATAAAGTAAAAGCTAATTTACCCACTCTTCCTGCCCAGTTATTTAAGACCTATACTGCCACCTATAAATTAAGCGAGTACGATGCGCATCAGATTATTGAGTTGAAAGAAGTGGCCGCCTATTTTAATGAATTGGTAAAACTTACTGCAAATTATAAAGGCGCCGCCAATTGGCTCATGGGACCCATCAAATCCTATCTTAACGAAAGAGCCCTGAGCTTTTCCGATTTTAAGATGAAGCCCGCTCGCATTGCTGAGATCATTGCCTTGATTGACGAAGGAAAAATAAGTAATTCTGCCGCCTCGCAGCGTTTGTTTCCCGAACTGATGGAGCATCCCGAAAAAAGCGCGAAGGAAGCGGCGAAGGAATTGGATTTAATTCAAAACAGCAATAGCAATGAATTGCAGGGATTAGTGGATGCTGCCTTGGCGAAATTTCCTGAAAAAATTGTGGAATATAAAAGTGGCAAAGTAGGATTACTCGGCCTTTTTGTGGGCGAAGTAATGAAACTCAGCAAAGGGAAGGCCGATCCAAAACTATTAAACCAACTGGTAAAAGAAACTCTCGAAAAATAACAGCAACACTAAACTAAACACGTCATACATGTATAAATCAATCGCCATTATTGCAGCCCTTGCCGTTCTTACTTCTTGCGGAAGACAAAAGAACAACGGGAATTTTGAATTAAAAGGAACCTTTCAAAACTCAAAGGGGGAAGTGATTTACCTTGAGAAATTGGCCGGTCAACAACCATTTTTGGTGGATAGTGCCACATTAAATGAAAAAGGGGAATTTGAATTTTTAGATTATGCACCTAAGATTGGGTTTTACAGAATAAGGGTAACGCCTCAGAATTTCGCCATGTTGGTGTTGGATAGCACTGACAAAGTTAAAGTTACAGGTAATATTGCTGACTTGGGAAATACCTATAAAGTGGAAGGCAGCCCTGAAACCAAATTATTTTTAGAATACAACGATTATTCCAAACGTCGCGATCTGCGTCTTGATTCTTTGAACAAAGCCTTTCAAATGATTATGGAAGTAAATAAAATGGATTCGAAACGTATGGATTCAGTAAGCCGGATTTTTGAAGGTCCCTACAATGCAATAGTAAATGCGTCAAACGACGTAATGATTGAAAAGATTAAGAACAATGCGACCATGTACTCATCGCTCATGGCCATTCAGGCTCTTGATCCCGATAAGTATGCCGACCTGTACAAGAGTTTGGATGCCGGTCTTTCGGGCAAATACCCTAACGACAAAAATGTGAAAATGTTCCACGATATGGTAAAGGCAATGGCGGCCGTGGCCATTGGCAGTGAAGCTCCCGATATAAATTTGCAATCGCCCGATGGGATGAATATAGCCTTGAGCTCCTTAAAAGGAAAAGTGGTGCTGATCGATTTTTGGGCCAGCTGGTGTGGACCCTGTCGTAAAGAAATGCCGAATGTGGTAAAAGCCTATGCGAAATTTAAAGATAAAGGTTTTGAAATTTTTGGTGTATCACTTGATCAGGACAAAGCAAAATGGGTGGAAGCTATTCAGAAGGATGGCATCACGTGGCCGCAAGTGAGTGACCTGAAACAGTGGGGCAGCTCGGTGGTTCAGTTGTACAACATACAAGGAATTCCTTACACTGTACTATTAGACAAAGAAGGTAAGATTCTGGCCAAAAACTTGAGAGGCGAAGACCTTGAGAAAAAATTGGTGGAAGTTCTGAACTAATGATTCTAGTACCTCTTCATAAAAAAGGGCGCTATGTGTGTAACATGGCGCTTTTTTTTATGTCGGCACTTGCCGGTGCTCAAACACCTTATTTTCAGCAGGAGGTTAATTATAAGATGCAGGTACGTCTCAACGACGAGAAGAATACACTCTCTGCCAAACAAGAAATTCAGTACATCAATAATTCTCCAGACAAACTCGACGTTATTTATTTTCACTTATGGCCCAATGCCTATAAGAATAATTCCACTGCCTTGGCCGGTCAACTTTTAAAAGGTGGAAAAAGTTCATTTTTTTTCGCAAAGGAGGCAGAGCGTGGATTTATTGACAGTCTTGATTTTAAAGTGAATGGCAAATCCATTAGCTGGGTACTTGATTCGGAGCACATCGACATTTGCAAATTGATTCTCAATGAACCTTTGCATTCGGGTGACAGCATAAAAATTACCACGCCGTTTTTTGTGAAAATTCCGGATGCCAAATTTTCGCGATTGGGGCATACCGGACAAGCATTTTTTATTACGCAGTGGTATCCTAAACCCGCGGTGTACGACAAAGAAGGTTGGCATGCCATGCCTTACCTCGATCAGGGAGAATTTTACAGTGAGTTTGGAAGTTTTGACGTAAGCATCACCTTGCCCGAAAATTATTTATTGGCAGCTACCGGCGATAGAATTGATGCTGCTGCCGAAGAAGATTTTTTAGATGCCAAGGTGGCCGAAACAAAAAAATACATTGAAACCAATACGCGTTCTGATGTTCGCATGAATTTCCCGAAAAGTTCCGCCAAAACAAAAACCATTCGTTTTAAACAATACCGCGTGCATGATTTTGCCTGGTTTGCCGATAAACGGTTTTATGTATTACGCGATAAAATTGAATTGCCCGAGAGCAAACGTAAAGTAGATACATGGGTATTTTTTACCGATAAAAATTTTGAGCTCTGGAAAAAGGCCAATGCCTATGTGAATGAGTCCACCAGTTTTTATTCCTTTTTAAACGGAGACTATCCTTATAACCAGGTAACCGCTATTGATGGTACAATTATGGCCGGTGGCGGCATGGAGTATCCGAATATTACTGTAATAGGAGATGCCGGTTCAGATTTTGAATTGGACATGGTGATTACTCATGAAGTTGGACATAACTGGTTTTACGGTGTGCTCGGAAGCAACGAGCGCGATCATCCATTTTTGGACGAAGGAATTAATTCCTTGTATGAACTGCGGTATATCAGGGCTAAGTATGGTGATAGAAAGCTGACCACCTTCATCAATCGTGATTCAACGTTCACTTTGTTCGGACTAAATAAATACCCTTTGTGGAAATACCATGAGCTGGCTTTTTTTAGCGCCTTAAAAGCGCATACCGATCAAGCCATGAATCTGAAGTCGACAGAGTACAGTGAAGGAAATTACGGGAGTATTGTTTACAGTAAAACCGCGGTGGCCTTTGATTATTTAGTGGATTATATGGGGGAAGAAAGTTTCGATAAAGCCATGGGGCGTTATTTCGATAATTTTAAATTCAAACATCCCCAGCCACAAGACCTGTTTAACGTTCTTAGCATTTCGAGCGGCATTGACTTGAGTTGGTTTGAAAAGAATTTATACGAGACTACCAATCACATTGACTATAAAATTAAACGCGTAAAGAAGAATGACGATGGAACCTATGCCCTTACCATTAAAAATAAAAGCGGAATAAAAACACCTTATAGCATCTTTGCATCCAAAAACAAGGTGCCCGTTGGGATAGGCTGGTTCAAAGGTTCCGAGAAAACTGAGACCATCAGCTTTCCTGCCAAAGAAGTGGATCGTTTTACCATTGATCGTTTTCAACGAATGCCCGACATCAACAGAAAAAACAACTCCATCAAAACAAGCGGTTTGTTTAAAAGGGCCAGACCCTTAGAAATTAATTTTTTGACGAAGTTGGAAGACCCCACAAAAACGCAGGTGAATTATTTGCCCATAGCCGCCGGAAATTTTTACGATGGGTTTTTGCTGGGTCTGAGTGTTTACAATTACAGTTTGTATCAAAAGCGTTTTGAATACCTGATTGCGCCGATGTGGGGTTTCAACACCCACCAATTGAATGGCTACGGGGAGGCAAATTATAATTTTTATTCTCATGGCATCTTTCGCATGATTACCCTAGGAGTAAAAGCAAAAAGTTTTTCATACGATCATTTTGACACCGGTCAACTGAATGCAACGGGAGGGACCGCCTTTTCAGATCTTTATATGCGCTACTTGCGGATCAGTCCTTATCTATTACTAGACCTCAAGAAAAAAGATCTCACCTCGAAAATTAGTCGTACCATTTCTTATGTAAGCAACATCCTATATACGGATAGTTTGGATAGTCGCTTGGTGGAGAGTTATGCCGTGATGGGACCCCGAAAACGAACGGTAAATACCTTTGTAAATCAACTCACTTATAAATTTACAAATGCGCGAGCCATTGATCCTTATAGTTATAATCTGAGTGTGCAGCATACGGCCACCATGGCAAAAATTTACGGGACGCTTAACTATAAATTTACACTTACAAAAAAACATTCTATCGATGTGCGCGTGTTTGCTGGAACTTTTTTAACCGGCACAGCTGAAGAAAAAGGGTATTATTCGTTTAAAGCTTCCGGTTATAACGGCTGGCAGGACTATTTGTTTGAAGGCGATTACATGGCGCGTAACGAACGCAACGGGGTGGGTTTTAGCCAATTTATGGAACGCGACGGCGCTTTAAAAGTGTACACACCACTGGGCCAGAGTGGCGAGTGGCAGGCCTCTGTAAATGTAAAATCGCCCAAGATCTTTAATTTGCCCATAAAAGTATTTGCCGATGCGGTGGTTTGCGATGGACGAGCCCTTTTAAATGATAAATTTTTATGGGATGCCGGGCTCAATCTTACACTGTGGGCGGATATGATTGAGGTGTATTTTCCATTGGTGTATTGCACCGACATTCGGGATGCACTTGATTTGAATAAAATTGAATGGTATAACAGAATTCGGTTTACATTTAATATTCATAAATTAGACCCCAAAAGGGTACTGCAAACCAGTATTTTTTGATTTTCTTAAAAACATGATAAGAATCATAATTGGCGGAACTCGGAAAAATAAATCAGACCTTAAGGGACAAAAAAAGAATTTCATTGGATAAAAAAAACATATACTTCGCCTCCGACTTCCATTTGGGAGTGCCTTCACCCGAAAGCAGCCTTAAACGTGAGAAATTGATCTGTAAATGGCTCGACCAAGTAAAACACGATGCCGCGGCAATTTACTTGGTGGGTGATATTTTCGACTTTTGGTTTGAGCACCGTTACACCGTTCCAAAAGGCAATGTGCGTTTATTGGGTAAGATCGCAGAGATCACCGATGCTGGGATTCCTGTGAGTTTTTTTGTGGGGAATCACGACCTGTGGATGAAGGATTATTTTGAAAAAGAACTTCATGTGACCATTCATCACGAACCCATCACCCGAACGTTTGGCAACAAAGTTTTTTACATTGGGCATGGTGATGGTTTAGGTCCCGGTGATAATTGGTACAAATTACTGCGCAGCATTTTTGTCTGCAAGCCTTGTCAGTGGCTCTTTAGCCGGCTACACCCCAACCTTTCATTTTACATTGCCAAAAAAAGCAGTAAACGCAGTCGCATCATTACGGGCGATAGCGACGAAGATTTTTTGGGTAAAGAAAACGAGTGGTTGTACATTTTTAGCAAGGAGTATCTGCTGACCCATAAAGTTGATTATTTTGTGTTCGGTCACCGGCATTTACCGCTGGACTTAGATATTGAAGGCAAGGCCCGTTATATCAATCTGGGCGAATGGATCAATTATAGCAGTTATGCCGTGTTTGACGGCAATGACCTACAGTTGAAAGAATTCAAGGAATAGGTTTTCATTTGTCATTTGATTCTGCCTAATTTTATGGTGCAGGTTCCGCGTGAGGGATCGCCATGGAAGCCCTGCGCAGCAAAATCGTAATGCCGCGGCAGGGTGGAGGCTCGTCGACCTTAGGCGCGAGACCCCTCACCTGCCAATAGCATGATGTGAGAAAGCGGCATTTAGGTGTTGCAAGCAGGCTGAAATGAAGAGCCCGACTTCGGCCATGCAAAACAGGGAGAGGGTGAGGGTACACATGAGCAAGGTGATGCGAGGGCTTTTGGTTTTGCGGGGCCGGAGACACGCCCAAAAAAGTTCAATAAGTTTTGCGGTTATTCCGGTATGTTCGCAAAAACAGCACCTTCACGGGGCCTGGGAAGGGTTAATATTTTGATAATCCACCCGAATTTTGCTACATTTAATCGTAATTTATTTGTGAATTGAAAAATATTCATGTTATTTGGTAATCAATCTTTATTTATATGACTGGTACTCTCAACATCGACATTCAGAAAACTAAAAAGAGCCGTGTTTCTGAACAGGACATTAATGACGTTCCCTTCGGCAAATGTTTCAGCGACCATATGTTTGTGGCAGAATATGCAGATGGCAAGTGGACTAAGGCTCAGATCATGCCCTATGAGGATGTGCCAATGAGTTATGGCACCAGTGTGTTTCATTACGGCCAGGCAATTTTTGAAGGCATGAAAGCTTACAAAAATGAGCAAGGCGAAGTATCTTTATTTCGGCCGCTTGAAAACTTTAAACGTTTTAACATCAGCGCACAACGCATGGCGATGCCGGATGTGCCCGAAGAGTTGTTTATGGCGGGATTAATGGACTTGATTCGTTTAGATTCGGCTTGGGTGCCTGCTAGTGAAACCGGCAGTTTATACATTCGTCCTTTTATGATCTCCACCGATGAGGCCATTGGTGTGAAGATTAGCGATAGCTATAAGTTTGTGATCATTACATGTCCTGCCGGAAAATATTATAGCGATCCTATTCGTGTATTGGTGGAAACAAATTTTTACCGAGCAGTAAAAGGTGGTGTGGGCTATGTGAAGGCAGCTGGCAATTACGGCCGGAGTTTGTATCCTACCAAATTGGCTCAGCAAAAAGGATATCAGCAAGTGATTTGGACCGACAGCGAAACCTCAAGTTATTTTGAAGAAAGCGGGACCATGAACGTGATGTTTGTGATTGGCGATAAGTTATTGACGCCCGCGGTGAGTGATACTATTTTAGATGGGGTTACGCGTAAAAGTGTATTGGCTTTGGCAAGAGATTGGGGCATGACGGTGGAAGAACGTAAAGTGAGTATTAAAGAAGTGTTTGAAGCTATTGATAAAGGGAATTTAAAAGAGGTGTTTGGTTGTGGCACTGCCGCTACCATTGCGCATATTGTTGGCATTGGATACAATGGAAAGGATTACGATTTGCCACCGGTGGCCGACCGTAAATTTTCTACCAAAGTAGATGAAACCTTACGAAATATTAGAAAAGGAAAAGCCGAGGATAAATTTAACTGGATGATGAAGGTGATGTAAGCATTTTTTTAGAAGAATTAAAAAGCCGGCTTTTAGAGGTCGGCTTTTATTTTTTATATTCGCATGTGAAGATTCTTAAGGAGCACAGCACTTTTGTTTTACTTTTTTTGCTTTGCGCTGCCCTGCGCTTTATTCCAATTTTTGACTACCAATTTACGTTTGATGAACTCAGCGGTTTGGACCGCACCCAATTCAAGTCCTTTTCGGAGGTAATTGAAAAAGGAGTGAAGGTAGATGCGCATCCAGCTCTGGTGCAATTGATGATTTATTATTTGAGCCGGGTTTTTGGGTATGTCACCTGGATCATCAAATTACCCTTTTTGCTATTTAGTTTGGGAGTGGTACTCTATGCATACGCATTCGGTTTACGCAACTTTTCAAAACAGAGTGCTTTGTTTGCGGCGCTCATTTTTAGTTTTTCCCTGATTTTTATTTTTTATGCACCCATTGCGAGAATGTATGGTTCGGGGATCTTTTTTAGTTTGGGTCTATTGTTTTATTTCTTTGAGATCTTTTTTCATGACGAACATAAGATAAGAAACTATTATCTCTTCGGCCTGTTTGCACTTTTGGGAGCGGTCAATCAGCACCTCAATGCCTTGTTTGCCTTAACGGTTGCTGTATCGGGACTTTTATTTTTGAATAAACGGAATTACAAACCGTATTTACTCACCTGCTTTTTCACGCTCATAGCGTATTTGCCGCATTTGCCGGTAACACTCTACCAATTTAGTATTCCGGGTATTGGACGTGATGCCGGCGGCTGGCTCGAAGCACCTGAATTTGTGGTACTTTTTTCATTTTTGAAAATTCTTTTCGGCACCGGAAAAACCTATTTAATCTTTTTAATCTTGGTGTGGGCAGCATTGACTCTTAATGGGAAATTTTCAGTAAGTAAACAACAGGTGCTATTGCTGGGTGTGTTTCTCTTGAATTTTCTGATCATTTATTTTTATTCGCTTTACCGATCGCCCATCTATCAACATTCGGCCATGTTATTTTCGGCTACAGCGCTGGTGCTGTTTGTGTGTTCGTTTATTGAATTTAAGAATTTGGGTATTTTTTACGGGGCCTTTTTTCTGGTGTTCTCGGTGCTGATATATAAATCATACATCAAGAAAGCCTATTTGCAAGAAGCGGTGAAGACCGTATATGACTATCAATTTGAAAGAACGGCACATTATAAAAAATTATTTGGTGATGCTGACGTCTTTCCTTTATTTTTTGATTGTGATACCTTGATGAAAAAGATTTATTTCAAAAAGTACCAGACCAAATTCGCCTGCAAGATCAGTTCAGATAGTATTATTTCTTTTTCTGAAAGAAAGCAGTTTCATCGTTCGGGTAATAGTGAGGGAAGAGGGGAGGACAGCTTGGTTTCGAGCATTAAATTATTTTCGGATTTTGTTGCACATTTAAAAAGTGATTATGTCGTTCTATCTTCTTCAACGCCATTGTATCAGGCCATTGTGGCTGAACATTTTCCTTTTCTTATTGAGAACACCCAAACGCAAGCCATAAATTACAAGGTGTATTCAAAGAAGAAGGGTGACAGAACAAAAGTAGTAGCTGATGATAAAGTCCTTTATTTTTCTTCGGTAAAAGATCCCGGTAAATTTGTTTATTCAAAACGAAGAGAACCATTTTTGCTAAAAGTGGATTCTTTAAATGAATTTCCATTTGAGACGAAAGCTGATTACAGGGATGTGATCGCTGATGAAGGAGAGATGATTTTGGTGCGGACGACAGTCAATATGAAAAAGCCGGAGCGTCATCGTTTGGAATGTATTGTAAGTGCGGTGAACACTACTACAGGGTTGTCCGAAAGTTATTCTTCCAAATCAGCGGCGGATTTTCTGTGGCGCAGCGATTCCTCAGTGGTGATATATTCGGATGCTTATGTGGGAACCAACTTTAAAAAGATTAAAGATCATTCTCGTTTAAGTTCCTATTTCTGGAACCGGGGAAGAAATGAATTTGAAATAAGAGAATTCGAAATTAAGGTGATTGACTACTGGCCTAATAAATGGCATTTCTGGGATTAGAGGGTGAATGCCTAAATTTGTTCAATTTTGCTTGAAATTGCGTTATGAGGTTTACGCAAAGCGGATGTAGAAAATCAGTCTGTTTGCTACCGGCAGTTCTTCTCCATTAAATAATGTTGAATAATACCCCACAGTAAAAAAGATTTTTCTTTGATGCGGTAACCTTTTGCTTCATAAAACGGAACCGCATTTTCACGGGCCTGCAATTGAATTGTTTCCAAACCTATTGCATTGGCTTTGTCTTCGAGAAAATTCAGGATAAGTGTTCCCAATCCTTTTCCTTGAAATTCTGCAGCTACAGCCATGTACCGAATCTGTCCGATCTTGTTTTCATTTTCCTGCAAACGTCCGCAGGCAATCACCTCCGCATGTTCACTTTCAATAAATGCATTCACGGAACTTTCCTCCAAATCATCGCGCGAGGTCTCGAAGGCCTGAGCCCAAGGTTGGCGAAGAATCTTGTACCGAAGCGCGATGATCGCCTCCAATTGATCTTTGGTATGTGCCTGTTGAACTGCAATCATTAGGCGAGAAATTTAAAAGCAATGCCTGAAACCGTAGAGAGTTCTTGTTTATTGTACGTGAATTTTCTTATCATGGCCTGCGCCTCGGGCAAGTCAAAAACTTCTTTAAGGTTTCTGATCTTTCCAATGGGGACCTCTCGCTCGAGACAGGAGTTAAATAGATCCTTAAAGTTAAATTGTTTTACATAATCATAAAGCAGGGCATACAGTTGACTGCGATTACTCACCCGCAATTGATTGCTCGTATAGGATGCATGTTTACTTAATGCAGAATAGTGAAGCACCTCACAGAGTTCCTTAAATTGTTTATTACTGCCTATGGCAAAGGTGATCATTTGTTTGTCTTTGGTTTCAAACAATTCCCCATAGGGAGCAATATTGGGATGCAAACTTCCCAGGGGTTTTGGCAGCTGATGTGCGATGAGCCAGTTGGTGGCTTGGTTGGCCAGCGAGGCAATGGCACTATCAAACAATGAGATGTGGATGTGTGATCCTTTTTTTATTTGTGCACGTTTTATCAAGGCGATGAGAACGGCTTCTTTCACCTGATGTCCTGCTATTACATCAATAAGTGCAACCGGCATTTTGAGCGGCGCGGAATTTGGTTCGCCATTCATCGACATAAATCCGCTCTCTGCCTGTAAAATGAGATCATAGGCACTTCGTGGCGAATTTACTCCAAAGCCGGTGATGGCCGCATAAATGAGTGTGGGATTGAGTGCCGATAAGGTTTTATAATCTACTTTAAGTTTTTCATCATCTCCTTCTTTATAATTGGTGATGACAATGTCGGCTTCCTTAATGAGGTCGTATAATTTTTGTAAGTGTTCAGGTAGTTGCAGATCAAGCGAAAGATATTCCTTAAAGGCATTTACACTCCAAAAATAAGCGCTAGTTTTTTCTTTTGGATCTTCTGATTTTAATTTCCAACTTCGGGTAACATCGCCAAGGGTACCCGGATTTTCGATCTTGTAAACCTTTGCTCCCAGTTCGGCAAAAAAATAACCCACACTTGGTCCGGCTAATACGCCGGCCAGTTCAATCACCTTAAGATCTTTAAAAATAGTTTCCAAAATTTATTTTCTGAAAATTACAGAACATCAATTACCTGATTTCTGCACCTAGTTTTTCTTTGTAGGTACGAATAAGTTTTTCCATCACGCCTTCAATTTGTTTATCGGTAAGAGTGGCTTCCTTATCCAGTAACGTGAAACTCAAGGCATAGGATTTTTTATTTCCTAATTTTTCACCTTCATAGATGTCGAAAAGATTTACTTCATGCAAAAATTTCTTTTCGGTGGCGTAGGCGAGCTCTTCAATTTGACTGTACTTTACACTGCGATCGATCAATAACGCCAGGTCACGGCGCACCGATGGAAATTTACTGATCTCATCAAATTCAATTTTTTGTTTTGAAAAGGCTTTTACCAAATGATCCCAATTAATGCAGGCATAAAATACCGGCTGAGTGATATCAACTAGTTTTAAGTGTGATTTTTTTACCAATCCTATATCTGCCAGCGATTTATTATTGAGTTGGTAATTTAAGCCGTATTGCAAATTGGTATGAGTGCTTTCTATGCTCTGATATTTCGAAATTCCGCATTTTAGAAAGAGATTCTCGAGGGCAGCTTTCAAATACGAAAGGTCCGAACTTTGGGTGAGCCCATAAGGATTTTGGGGAAATAATTTTCCGGTGACGAATAAACTTATGTGTTTTTGCTCGCTGTATAAAATTCCTTCTTTCTCACTGTGATGGTAAGTGCGTCCGAGTTCATAAAATTTTAAATCCGCGTTCTTACGATTTATATTGTACGCAATGGCTTCGAGTCCGCTGTACAACATATCACTCCGAAGTATGTTGAGGTCATTGCTCAGGGGATTTAACACTTTTATTTTTTTAGTCTCTTCGGAGTAATACGATTCTTTGGTGAGAGAAAGGCAAATGATCTCATTAAATCCGGAACCTTCGAGAACTTCTGCAACTTTGTTTTGCAGTTTTACCTCGTAGTTTTTGGGAGCATTAAATGCGGTATATGAAATTGACTTACTTACTTCTACATTATTATACCCATAAATTCGCATCACTTCTTCTATCACATCCACTTCGCGGGTAACATCACTTTTGTAACGCGGCACTAATAAAACCAAACCATCGCCTCCTTCATTTTCGACCTCAATACCCAGGTTAAGAATAATATTTTTGATTTTGCTCCGTTCAATTTCTTTGCCAATCAGGTCCTGACAATTGGTGTATGAAAATCCAATTTTAAATGGTTCCATGCGTTCAGGATAGAGGTCCACAACATCCATTCCTATTGTTCCTCCGGCAATTTCAAGAATAAGATTCACGGCCCGGTTAAGTGCCACAATGGTCATGTTGGGATCGGTTCCTCTTTCAAAGCGGAAAGAAGCATCGGTTTTTAAACCATGGTGTTTAGATGTTTTGCGAACAGAGCTCGGATCGAAATACGCACTTTCCAAAAAGATGGCAGTAGTGTTTTCGTTCACGCCGCTCTCAAAACCGCCAAACACACCCGCTAGGCACATGGGCGCGTTTTCATGGCAAATTACTAAGTCTTCGCTTGTAAGCGTTCGTTCTATCGCATCGAGGGTTTTAAATTTTTCGCCTTGTTTGGCATTTCGCACGATGATTTTATTCCCTTTTATTTTTGCGAAATCAAAGGCGTGCAAAGGCTGACCTAATTCGTGCAGTACATAATTGGTTATGTCTACAATGTTATTGATGGGTCGCAAGCCAATTGATTTGAGTCTGTTCTTGAGCCAAGCCGGACTCTCTTCTACCTTTATGCCGGTAATCACAATGCCCGAATAACGTTTGCAGGCCTCTGCATTTTCAATCTCAACTTGTACCAAGGCACTATTATTGGATTCGGGAAAATCCCAAAATCCCTTAAGTTCGACAGACGCGTTTGAAGTTTCTTCTTTTGATTTTAGAATTGCCGCCAGATCTCGTGCTACTCCCAAATGTGAAGCTGCATCGCTGCGGTTAGGTGTTAACCCAATTTCGAGTATGGTATCTGACTCAATGTTGAAATACTCGGAGGCGGGCATACCAATGGAGGTTTCTTCCGGCAAGACCATGATGCCGGCATGACTTTTTCCTAAGCCTATTTCATCTTCGGCGCAAATCATGCCTTCACTGGCAGCACCGCGAATTTTCGATTTTTTTATTTCAAAAGATTCCCCTTCGTTGGGATATAATTTTGTGCCGATAGTAGCCACAATCACTTTTTGACCCGCTGCCACATTGGGAGCACCGCATACGATGGAGAGAGGTTCAGAAGTTCCGATGTCTACTTTTGTGAGACTCAAACGGTCAGCATCGGGATGTTTTCCGCATTCAAGCACTTGGCCTACTACCAAACCTTTTAACCCCCCTTTTACACTTTCGAACTGTTCAATGCCTTCCACCTCCAGCCCTGCGGCGGTGAGTAAAGAAGCTATTTCTTCTGCTGAGTGTTCAGTATTTATAAGTGTTTTGAGCCAATTGGTCGAGATCTTCATGTTTTAAATTAAGTGGCAAATTTACAAAAAAAAATCAGTATCGGAGGCCCTTTCCACCTCGAAGATCCCATGGTGAAATGGTGCGGAATGAGCTGCTATCCTTGTTTCCTAAGGGTTTCATTTCGCAAAGGGCTTCTAATTTCTAATTGTGATATAAAAAGAATCAGAAAAAAATCATAGCTGTTATGCCACAAAGCGCTTTAAATAACATAAGTCCGTCAATTACGATAAGGTAATAAAATATATCACGTCGGTTATACATGGAATAGGTCACCGCTATTACTGCTAGAAAAGGAAGTGTATTGATCACGCGTTTCATTAGGGAAAAATTCTGCAAGTGGGCATAAATGAGAAAGGAACACAATCCAACCACACAGAGGGGAATGATGATGTAAAACAAAGTTTTGCGCAGGCCGAGTTTTACCACCAGTGTTTTTAATTGTACATTGTAATCCATGGCGTAATCTTTAATGTCGAATAGTACGCTCAGTACGGTAATAAACATTACATTTTTCAGAAATAGAAAACATCCTACCAATGTTAGTTCGTAATGGGTAGTGTGTTCAATTGCGTAAAACATCACCGGAAACACGGTGACCAGTCCGGCCCAGGTAAAGCCAATAATCAGAGGTTTCAACCACCCAATATTCCGTAAATTATGTTTTCCGATGAATTTATTATCGACGCCGTAATAGAATGCCGAGACCAGGGGGAACAGTATAATGAGAGTCCATTCAAAGAGACTTAGGTTCAAAATTGTTTCAATGTTCTTAACTGCAAAATAAACCGAACCGATGACGAGAATAAAGAGGAAGATCGCCTGCGTGCGGTTCATGAGTGTGTGATGTTGTGTATACCAAGAGGTTCGGTTGGTAGCCGATTCGGGAGAAAACTCGGTGCGGATATAGGCTAAACTGTAATAGGATACAGTAGCGGCAAAAGCCAGAATGTAAAAAAGCGGATCAAACAGGGGAACATGTTGCTGGAGAGAACCCTCCAGTGAAAGCGCGATGGCGCAAACTCCGGCAAAATAATTTCCGAAGAAAAATAATTGAAAAAACGTATTATGTTTAAATCTGTTCAATTTCTTATTTCAATCGTTTTTATATACTTGTGCGGTACACATAAACATCCTTATCTCTCCAGGTCGTTTGTTTTTCGCGTTTCATATTATTGGTGATTGCCACTTTTTGTGAGCGCAGGTTGTTGATATGAATGATTGAAACCACCGAAGTCCCTAAATTGTTGACGTGTGCATATTCTTTAAATAATTGAGCGGCTTCGCCGGCATAGCCTTTACCCCAAAAATTTCGGAGCAAATGGTAACCTATTTCCAGTTCCAGTTTGCCATCCACTTCCTGTAAAAGGAGTCCACACATGCCTATAAATTCTCCGGTTGATTTATTGAGCAGGGCTTGCAATCCGTACTGATTATTTTTGGTACGTTGCATTTGTCGTTCAATCCACACTTCAGCATGTTCCATCGATTTAGCGGGTTCAAAATCCTGAATAAAGGTGACGGCTTCTTCATTCTCAAAAAAATGTGACCAGAGGGGAACATCGTCCAGCGTCAAAAAACTGGTCGTTAGTCTCTCACTTTCGAGGCCATCGGTATAGTGGTAATTCTGCATTTAGGCTTCTTGGCGTTTGTTACTAAAGATAAAGATAAAATACTAAATGAAATCGCTTTTGAAATTGAGCCGAATCCCTAATGCCATTTTAATGAAGTGAAATCAGGAACATGATCTCAGATTGAGAACTTGGAGAGCACAACGTCTAATTGGTGTCGCAGAAAAAATAAGTTTATAAATTAGTTGAAAACTCAAGCGGCTTCCGCTTAGGAATTCGTCATTTCTTCGGAAGTTTGTGAAAATGAAATCACCGCAATTTTTTCCCGATAACCTGATAATTACAGCAAAGGCACTACAACGAATTACCATGATTTCCCTCCTGATGTGGCTACAGGCCAACCTGTTTTCACAAACACTTACATTTAGCGTTTCAGGAACGCCCTGCATCAATGGGAGCGCTGTAGCCGGAGTGGTGGGAACTAACAGTAACGCTGCATTCTATACATGGTCAGGGTTTCCTGCCGTAAGTACAAGCACGGTGAATTTCGCCAACACGCAAATGAATATCTTATTTTCTTCCTGCGGAATTCATACCATCACCTGCTTCGCGTATAATTCAGCTTCTAGCTTAATTGCTACGAGTTCGAGCACCATCAATGTGTCGTGTGCGGGACTTACGTTAACTCCGGCTTCCCAAACAATTTGTACAGGAGCCACGGCAAGCATCACAGCGAGCGGGGCAAGCAGCTACATTTGGAGTACCGGTGCTACAACCGGTTCCATTACTTCAACACCGCTCAGCAACTCCAATTACACGGTGAGCGGAAACACGGGTTGTTCCGCCACAGCAAGTGTCACCATTTTTAACCTAACGGTCACTGCCTCTGCCGCATCTCTCTGCCCATTATCCCAGCTCACGCTTACGTCGATTGGTGGCAGTAGTTACAGTTGGTTGCAACCTCCAGGTACTCAATTTGCGTCCACCAGTAATACCTCCGTGGTTACCAGTCCTTCGGTACTACCCATCACCTATACGGTGGTTGGATTATATGGCACTTCCTGCATTTCCGCAAAAACAATAAGTGTGGGATTATTTCCATTTACCGCAAAGGCAACATCGCCTGCCTCTGTTTGCAGCGGAGTTACATCATCACTTGTAGGCGCGCAGGCAAATACGTATACCTGGGCGAGTCCTTTTCAAACTGTTACTGCAAATCCTTTTGTGTTTTCTCAAACGCTTGCCACTACGTATACCTTAACAGCCGACAGTCTTAATTGCAAAAACACTAGGACGATTAATGTGGGAATGCATCCCACTCCTGTTTTAACGATGAGTGCGAGCTCGGGAATTATTTGTCCGAACCAATTGGTAGGGCTCTTTGTAAATGGCGCCATAAATTATACTTGGGTCACTCATCCTAGTTTATTGTCTTCTCTTTTTGGGGGTAGTGTAAGTGCGGGACCTCTTTCAACGACTGTTTATTCGGTGAGTGGCACCAATACAGTTGGATGCCGCGGGTTTTCGACCTATACGGTGACGGTGAATGTTTTTCCAAGTCTGTTGGCAACCTCCGGATCAAGTGCCTTGTGTGCCGGATTTACAACGACGCTTGCCGCCTTTGGGGCAAATACCTATGTGTGGACAAGCAGCAATTTTACAAATCAAATATCCACCTCAACCCTTAGCGGCGTGGCGGGTACGTATTCGGTGCTGGGATCCAATGGTGGAACTTGTCGCGATTCAGCGTTTGTGACAATTTTATTGACGCCACCGCTCAACATTGTCACCGCTCAAAGTTCTTCGGCCACTTGTATCAAGATTGACGGACAAATCGATCCTGTTAATTTAACTGCTTCGGGCGCCACAAACTATTCCTGGGCACCATTCACGCCCGGATTGATGACTTATTCGCTGGGCCCAAATACGTCGGTAACGCCAACAGTTTCTACCTGCTATACTGTTACGGGGAGTACCTCTGATTGTACCGGAAAGGCTGTGCTCTGTGTGGTATCCGGGTATTGTTCCGGATTTTCGGATGTGCGCGCGGAAGAACGATTCAACTTGTTTCCCAATCCGGCAGGAGAACTTCTTTTTCTTAAGTTGCACTCGGCAGGGACATTCACTCTAACAGTACTCAATGCGCAAGGCGACGTACTACAGGTTGAACGTTTTGAAAACAAGAGTGATCAGATCCGCGAAATTTCCTTGAAAGAGTATTCGGCCGGAATTTATTCTCTGCTTATTAATTCTGCCCAAGATGGGATGCACGCAGTAAAACTGGTGAAAGAGTAAATCGCCGAAATTTTACACCATTTCAATCGACAAAAAAGAAAAACGCGACCGACAGCGAAAAAAAAATTCCGAACCCAGGAAGCCTTACACTATTGTTTCCCGTACATCACAATAGATGCCTTACTCACCATGTTGCTGTTGAGATAAAATCCAACCATGGCAGGTGAGGCATTTTTATCCAGATCAATTTTTGCTTTGAGAGCATATACCGTAAAAAGGTATTGATGCGGTGGTCCGGCAGGTGGACAAGGTCCGCCATAGCCTGGTTTTCCAAAATCGGTTATACTTTGAATAACATCTTTAGGCAACATTTTTTTTGTAACATCACCCGCTCCTGATTTTAATTCTGTAATTGTAAGTGGAATATTAAAAACAAGCCAATGCCAAAAACCGCTTCCTGTGGGGGCATCTTTGTCGTACATGGTAACAGCGTAGTAGCGGGTGCCATCGGGGATATTTTCCCAAGATAGCTGGGGTGAAATGTTCTGACCGGTGCAGCCCATGCCATTGTAAAATTGTTGTTGGGTGGCCTGACCACCGATATCGGTGCTTTTAAGCGTAAATGTTTGTGAATTTCCGGCTTGATAGCACCCGAAAAAGGCAAGGAAAAAAATAAGTTTTTTCATCGTGTCGTTTTAAAATTACGAATAAAGATACAAGAAAAAAGTATCAAAAAAATGGAGGTCTTTTCTCATCCCCCCTTTTTTTAGATAAGAACGAACGTGTTAATTTGAGACGACGATCTTTTTTGCCATCGCGCCTCCGACCCCTTTATCCATTAAAAAATAAACGCCCGGGACAAGGTCAGTTATTTTGCGCAAGAAATTAGTTGATTCGCTCAAGGTGATGCACTGAATGAGCTCACCCAATTGGTTAACTAATACGAGCGACAGTTCTTGATTTGCAGAAATTTCAAAGCTTCCTGAATTTGGGTTTGGGTAAATTGCCAAACTCAGGCTTTTTTCATTGATTTGTCCAATACCTGTGCAAGCGCTCACGGTGACCCTCAGTGATGCGGTATCGCTACACCCATTCATGTCGGTAAAAGTATAAATGATAATGTTCGTGTTGCCAATATTCGCTTGAGCAGGATTAAATGCGGGGCCGCTCATTCCGGGTCCGGAAAATGTGCCACCCGAAGGGTTGGTATTAAAGAACGTAGAAGAAGCGGTTTTACAAAAAAATGTTTTTGGATTAACGAAGGAGGCAGTGGGAGCTGCATTGATAATTACATTCGTGAGCACGTTTGACGTACAAGGACCTGAAACCAAGGTATAGCCTAGGGTATAAGTTCCGGCACCGGAGAGTGAAGGGGTGATTACACCTTGCGGATTTATAGGGATCCCTGAAAATGTTCCTCCGCCGGGATTTGCATTTACTTGCACAGTGTTACCGTTGCTGCAAAGGGCATTGGGTGGAGTAATTTGTGGAACTGCCAGCGAAAACACTTGTACACTGGTGGTAGCGGAGTTGGTACAATTATTGGCATCGGTGTTGGTAAAGGTGATGGTATAGGTGCCCACACCATAAAATGCGGGATTAAAACTTCCTGAAACAACGCCGGGGCCCGAAAATGCACCTCCGCTTTGCTGCACCAACGGTGCCAATGCCAGTGGTGAAGAATTATTGCAGAGTGGTCCAACAGGACCTGTGAATGAAGCACCGGGCTTGGGATTCACTGTAATAGTAACGCTGCCCGTTCGGTAGCAATTGGCGGTGGTGATTCCTGCAACACTGTAGTTTAAGAGCGTGAGAGCAGTTGCAGTTTGGGTACCCGGACTATAAATGGAGGAATTATTGCCGCCTACCCAGGTATACGTAGAAGCTCCCGAAACGCCCAATGTAAAACTGCCGCCGGAACAAATGGTATAGGTGTTAGAACTAACATTGAGTGAGGGTTGAACGGCTAACGAAAGTGTCACCGCAACGGTTGACGTAACAATACAGCCGCCGTTATCTTGCACCAAATACGTGTAGGTGCCCACCGGCAAATTATTTGCCGATGCTGTGAGTTGAGGAGGTGTTGTGGTCCACGTGTAGGAATAAGGCAACATACCACCGGTAGCAGTAATGGAAGCCGATCCGTTGGTGCCTCCGCTACAGGTTACAGGAAATGCGGCAGCCGAGTAGGAAGGCGTGTTTGCAGCGGATACTGCCATGAGACAGATCCGTGGATTGGTGCCCGTGTTTTGGATTAGAATACGTTTTACTTGTTTAAGTCGGTTGGCACACGTTAAGGCCAGTTCAATGCTGAATAATCTGGGATTTCCGGATGAATTTGCGGGAACTCCTGTGGAGCGACTCACCCTATCAAATCCCGAATAGATGGGCGAACTGCCACCAAACCAATCGAAAAAAGTTAATGCCGGAAACACCTGGGTGCTGTTATCGGTAAATCGCACGGTGGCATTAAAGGTGCCATTGCCTTCGGTTGCAAAACCAAGTAAACTTAATCCGGCGTAAGAGGCCGGTGTTACCACGGTAACAGAGTCAATCAATCCTGTGGTTACATAAAGCACATTATTGGCCGTATAAGGCTGTAATTGGTAAGTGCTGGTGGGAGTTGAAATGAGTCCGTTATTTGGCAAACCGGTACTCACACTGTACAAGGCCCCGTAGGCAACGCTGTACATTACAAAATTGCTTCCGTCAATAGCACCGCCGGTGGTGGCAAGAGCGGTCGTGTTTTCGGCAACAGCATCCAAATTATAGCTTGCTGTGTTCACGGGCGAAAATGTTTGCGATTCGGAGTTCACTGCTAACAAGGCAAAGAACAGGGCTAAAAAAGGAATATACTTTTTCATTGCTTTGGTTTTGATTCAACCAAAGATAAATCCTTAAATCGATTTAGGAAATTATTTAACGTTTATCTTTTTTGAGTTTTTAAGCGCTGCTAAATTCCCTCAATTCCTCTGGCACGAGGTATTTCGACGATTTTAAAAAAAAGAGAGTTCAGAGCCTTCCCAAAATTTATTTTAGATTACGCTGACAAAATATATACGGCGAATTATTTTGATCTTTTTCGTTTATTGGCGATACTGCCTTTAGTTCCGGGCAAATTTACTAACAAACCATGCAAGCGGGTTGAAGCATAAGTGACGTAAACAATTTCATAGCGAAATTCCAAATTCAACTTTAGTGCTGTTTGCGGATGGATGAACTTAAAATGTATTGGCTTTTCCATTCCCTGTTTTGCTTCTAAAAGCGATTGAATCACGTTTTCTGCGTCTTTAGGATCCACATAGTTAGTAATCAAATTATCCACATTACTTGTGTTAAATTCCAAATTCATTACTTCTTTCAGTTTGTTGTCAAAAAAGATCTTTCTGTTTTCGAGGTCTACATCCACCGGGATGGACCTCAGGATCACATCTCGTCTTTTCTTCCAGTCAATAAATGATTTCTTATTTTCGGCATTCTCAACCTTACCAATTTTTTTTTGTTTCATATACTTTTTTTTGGTCCCAGTGCAGCACCAATCTCTAATGCACGGCAAGCGGCCGGATATTTATTAATGCTAATTCTTTGGCAAATTACACCAAGTTTAAAAAAAAATCTAAAATTTTAGGAATAGTTATTAGCTACTTATTTTTCATAAATAGTTTCAGAATAATTACGCGTTTTTGACCACTAACTGCGCGGACTTCAATTTGGCACAAAACAATTTACCAACATGCTACAAATCATAGCCAAACTCGTGTTAGGGGCGTTGTAAATTAGGCCTATGGATCTTCTTATCAAGCGCTATTTGAACAAACCTTCAAAAATAGGCGTGAAATTTCTTTACGAACACAAAGCAGTGCAAGAGTATGAAGCACTCATAGCTCAGATTGGCAATGCGGGAGCAGCGCTGAGACTTGAATGTGTAAGGGACAAGATTAATTTGTTTCTGGTGTCTGAAACTACCGGAATGAAGTTCAACTATTTAGGACTAGATTACGTAACCGCGCAAATTACATCACTTCAACAAGAAGATTCGGCAGACCTTAAATTTCAATTTGTGCATGTGTTTGCGCGAAAAAATGCGTTGTTGGTCGCAAAACCATTTCACCGGGAAACATTTCTAAACATTTCTGATATTTCATTTATTAACCCCTCCGGCATTTGAGTCGGTCCGCTTTATGTTGAGAAAAACAAAGAACTTCAGGAAACCGTTTCGCAATTTTGCCTTTCTTTGCCCATGTCACTTTACTTCGCGTCCTTAAATTCTGGCAGCAACGGAAATTGTTATTACGTGGGTAATTCACATGAAGCCGTTCTTGTGGATGTGGGTATTTCTTGCCGTGAAGTGGAAAAACGACTCGCTCGACTTTCGCTCGATATTCGTAAAATCAAAGCTATTTTTATTTCACACGAACATTCCGATCATATAAAAGGCGTGGAGGTACTTTCCCGAAAGTTTAAATTGCCTGTGTACATTACAGGGGCCACCTTGAAACACAGCGGGATGTTTTTACAGGAAGATTTGCGTGCGCACTTCAGTGCTTATTGTCCCGTTACGATTGGAAACCTTAGTGTTTTGGCATTTCCAAAACTTCACGATGCGAGCGACCCCCATAGTTTTGTCGTGTCAGGAAACGGGTTAAACGTAGGGGTGTTCACCGACATAGGTAAGGCCTGTGAGCACGTTATCACGAATTTTAAACAATGCCATGCCGTTTTTTTGGAGGCCAACTACGATGAAACCATGTTAGAAGTTGGAAATTATCCTTTTTATCTTAAAAAACGGATCCGAAGTCATGTTGGACATTTATCCAACGACCAGGCTCTTGATCTTTATTTAAAACATAAGCCCGTCTTCATGACACATGTGTTATTATCCCATCTTTCGAAAGAAAATAACAATGTGGAATTGGTGCACACATTATTCAAACAACGTGATTCAAGTTCAACCATTGTTGTAGCTTCACGCGACAGTGAATCGGAAGTATATACAATTGGAGGAAATTTGGATCACCAACAGGGCGTGATGCCGGGCTCAAAGACTCCGAAGCAAACGACCTTGTTTTAAGAGCAAGGATCGAGTTTATTGCAGGTAATTCTCTAAAAGATCCGTTGCATCGCCATTTCTTTTACCTGACTGATCACCATGGGATATTTTTCAATCTTCACCGAACTGCTGTCGAGTCCAAATGCCTTGGCTTCACTCACGCTAAAGTGTTTCATCACGAAGTAAATGTTCAGGATAAATTTTTCGATGGTGGGCAGGTCGTTGTCGTAAGAAAGAAACTTTTCAAGCACCACAAACTTAAAGTCACCTATTACGTTATTTTTGTTGAGCGATTCATATCTACTTGTGATGTCCACCTCTTTGTTTTTCACCAAATCTTCCACCACTTTCCTGAACAAGAGGTTGATCTTTGGTGACACCCTGAATCCCAATTTAAAATCTACACGGATAATATCGTCTTCTGCAATATGCCGCACTTTGTATTCCATGCGATAGGGTTCATCAACAACGTCAACGTGCACAAACCAATAAATGTCGGCACGTTTGGGGCGCTTCTGTAAAATAGAATAAATGATTTTTGCTTCAATTTCTTCGGGATTGTTCGCACCGGTCATGTAAATGAGGTGGGTGGCATATTTTGTAAGTGATTCGTCGCGGCTCAGGTCGATCAGTTTTTTCATATGATCCGATACCTTTACCATTTCCACATAATGTTTTCTGATCTTTTTGGCCTGATACCATACGGTCATGATGAACGACAGTACAACTGCAATCAGAATTGTGATCCATCCGCCGTGCAAGAATTTACTCAGGTTGGCTGCCAAAAAACTGATCTCAAGAATGAGAAAGAGGGTAATAATAAAATAGATGAAGTACTGGTTATACCTTTTAAGATGTAAATAGAAATTGAGAAGCGTCGTGGTCATTAACATGGTAAGTGCAATGGCTAATCCGTAGGCATGTTGCATATTGGAGGATTCACGGAAAAAGAGGATCACTCCCACACATCCTAACATCATTATCCAATTTACTGCCGGTATATACAATTGTCCTTTTAAAACAGAGGGATGTTTGACATTGAGTTTTGGCCACAGGTTTAAAATGATGGCTTCGTTGATGAGTGTGAAGGCCCCGCTGATAAGAGCCTGAGAAGCGATGATGGCCGTAATGGTGGCAATGGCAATACCGTAAGGCATAAAGTGTTCGGGCATCATGGCGTAGAAAGGGTTGTGGGAGCGGAACTCTGAAAGTGTGTGACCGGTGTGTTCAAGTAACCAGGCTCCCTGTCCAAAATAATTTAACACCAACATCACTTTTACAAACACCCACGAAACGCGTATGTTCTCTTTTCCGGAGTGGCCCAAATCGGAATAAAGCGTCTCTGCTCCTGACGTACAAAGGAAGATGCCGCCAAGTAACAAAAATCCGTGCGGGTGAATCACCAAAAGATTGTAAGCATAGATTGGATTGAGAGCTGTAAATACCCACCAGTTCGACGACAGATGGTACACCCCCAATCCGCCGAGCATTAGAAACCAAAAGGTCATGATAGGGCCGAATAATTTACCAACATAACGGTTACCAAATTGTTGCACAAAAAACAGGGCGCACAGAATACCGATCACAATGGCTACTGTATGGATATTCTTATCGAAGAACCAAAGACCTTCTACGGCAGCAGAGACCGAAATGGAGGGACTAATTACGCCGTCGGCCAAAAGGGCACTTCCGCCAATAATTGCAGGAACCAAGAGCCATTTAAATTTGGTACGTCGCACCAGCGTGTACAACGAAAAGATTCCCCCTTCGCCTTTATTATCTGCCCGAATTGTAAGAAGAACATATTTTACGGTAGTTTGCAGGGTGAGTGTCCAAAAAATGGCGGACATGCTGCCAAGAATTAGGTCCGATTGAATCACTTGATCACCAATAATGGCATTCATCACGTAGAGAGGTGACGTGCCAATTCCACCATAAATGACGCCGAGCGTCATCAAAAGGCTGTCGGGTGTTATCTTTTTGTAATTGCTACTGGATTTCCACATGCCATCTAAATTCAAAACAAATTTACTAAAACTAAACGGCGCTGTCACGTTAGGAAGAAAATTATCTTCTTTTGAACAGAAGAGGTGGCACAGTGGAAAATAAATGTTTAAACCTCCATCCAATTTCTTAGTGTAAATTCAGGTGCTGTTTTGACTGTTAAACAAATTTCATAAATCAAATAAAAATCCTAGTTTTGATCGTAAACTTTAAAACTCCGCCACCTCATGGTCGGTAAGTTGTGCAACCACTAAAACGTGGCAGGTGGCCATCTTCCAAAATCCAAGCACGGGTGCTATTTCGATCGAGGCAGGGGATGATATTTTATTGAAACTGCTAAATTGCATCGGGCATAAGCTAACGCTGATGTAATTAAACGAAGCAAACGACCACCAAGTAAATGTGAAGGATCTGGCCAATGGGGTTTACTTTCTCATTGGCGAGAATGCTGAAGGAAACGTAAATCAGAAAATTGTAGTAGCGAAGTAAATTCTAGTTATTTTATGTTTTGGGGAATCAAACCCTTCTTGTCCTATGCAAGGAGGGTTTGTGTTTTTTCACCCGGCAAATTCGCTCTTAAATCTGAAACGTAAAAGTTCTCTTATTTTTTATATGCAATCACTTGCTTTTGTACGATGTGCGCATCAAATGAGATGGCACTATTTGAAGAAGTGGGGGACTTATTCCCAATATTTTTGCGCAGAGCCGATGTGCCTAGGCCGGATTGCTTTGTCGGCCCTATAAAATAAAGGGTGTTAGGTGAGACTAAAAAAAAGTACAAAATAATTTGGGAGAAACCAACAAAGGGTTTAACTTAGTTTAATATTTAACAACATTGCTATGGAAAAAAATTACAATTACAATCTATTAACACTGGTAAGAAACTTTCATTTTAGTTTGATTTTTCTATTCATGTGTGTAATTCCCGGGGCGTTGTTGTCCCAGCAATCCTACACGTTTACTAATTGTGGGGTTACCGGATCGGTTGGCCCGCTTACAGCTAACACCACATCGGCATACTTGAGTACAAATTTGAACGGATCTGTTACCGTGCTTGGCGGTGTGCAGTCTTTCACCATACCTTATACGGGTAACTGGAGAATAAGGGCTGTTGGAGCGGCAGGGGGTACTCAGCTTTATTCACCGGGCTATCCGGGCGGAACGGGCGCGAGTATGCAGGGTGACTTCGCATTTACGGGAGGAACTGTTTTGAAGATTATTGTTGGCCAAAAGGGTGGAGATACTCAAGGTATTCCTCAAGACAACGCGGCCCCGGGCGGTGGAGGCGGCTCGTTCGTGTACACCCTAGCAACAAGTCCTTTGCCTTTGATAGCAGCAGGAGGCGGCGGCGGTGGTGGACGTGACGCATATTTAGGATTTCACGCCAGCATCACCACAACAGGAAATGCGGCCGGTTACGGTGGAAGCGGTGGAGCAGGTTTGGGGGGAGTGAATGGAAATGGAGGTCAGAGTAATGCCGGAGGGTCGAGTTATTGGGCAGGTGGCGGAGCAGGATGGCTAACCGATGGTACCGGTGGAAACAATGTGACAAATTATTCCTTTAGTCCGGGTACAAGTGGTGCCGGGGGAGGCAGGACTCCTGCAAATGGTGCTGCCGGAGGAGTGAGATGGAATGATGGTATTGATGAAGGTGGAGATGGAGGCTTTGGCGGCGGCGGCGGCGGCGGTTCTGACAACATGGGTTGCGGCGGTGGTGGCGGCTTCTCGGGAGGTGGAGGGTCCAATTACGGTCTTTCCGGAAATCCTCCCGGTGGTGGTGGCGGCTCTATTAATACGGGTACCAATCAGATAAATACAGGAACGGTAAATGCAGGACACGGTTATGTGATCCTTACAGAGTTGTGTAATATTAAAATTTACAGTTCAGGTTCAAACAGTGTGAACCCCTCAATCTGTTCAGGAAGTTCTCTTACTTTAACAACCAATGCTGTGAGTCCATATACCTGGTTTAATGGTAATACTACCAATACCGCAGTAGTTGTCTCTCCTACGGTGACAACCACCTATTCAATTGTTGGCACAAGTACAGCAGCATGTCAGGCGTCGGCTTTTATTACAGTAACTGTAAGTGGTGGATTACCGGTACTGGCAATAGCAAATCCAAGCAGTAATATTTGTTTAGGCCGCACGGTGTCCTTAACTGCCAGCGGTGCTCTTACTTATACATGGACTGGGGGCGTAGTGAATGGTCAAACATTTACACCTGCTTCAACACAAAATTATACGGTACAGGGTCAGAATGGTTGCGGAATTTCCACTGCGGTTACCGCCATTACGGTAGCACCATTGCCGGTTTCTACCTTAGCAACTCCTTCACTTGTGTGTATGGGTTATCCTAGCACTTTAACAGCCGTATCTTCTGTTGGTGGTTATACGTGGCAACCGGTTGCGCTTTATGGATCGTCAGTAGTTGTGGCGCCAATGGCGAACACAATTTATACAGTAACGGCAAGTGATGGCACTTGTTCAGGAACTCAAACTCTAGCTATTACAACTAAAGTAACTCCTACTATTACAGCTTCTGCCAGCAACTCAGCGATCTGTCAGGGTCAATCGGTGGTGTTAACAGCCAATGGTGGTTCTACGTATAACTGGACACCCGGTAACTTGTCCGGCAATTCTATAACCGTTACCCCTTTGTCTTCTACACTTTATGGTGTAGACGGAACTAACGGTGTTGGATGTACCGCTTCCGCAAATCAAGTGATTCTGGTTACCGGCAGCCCAACCCTTAATATCGTTGCAAATAAGACGACTGTTTGCGCGGGTGACGCGGTCAATCTGTTTGCCAGTGGGGCCACCACCTATACGTGGACCAATGGGCCAAGTACATCCGGTTATACGGTCAATCCAACAAGCTCAACTGTGTATACCGTGAGTGGTAATCAGGGAACTAATATATGCGTAGGTAGTAAAACGATTGCTATTGCAGCCATCATCTCAAATGTGACGATTTCTTCCAATACTGCCGTTTGTCCCGGCGGCACTGCTACCCTAACAGCCGGTGGTGCTACTTCCTATACCTGGAATGGCGTGCCAATGGGGGGAAACGGAAGTTTTCAAGTAACACCTTCCAGCACGACCATCTATACCTGCGTGGCAAATACCACTTCAGGATCGGTGAGTTGTCCAACTACCAAAACAGTGCAGGTGGCCATCTTCCCAAATCCAACAATTACGGTGGTAGCAACAAAATCGTTGATTTGCAAAGCGCAATCAAATACGCTTACAGCCACTGGTGCGGTTACATATTCATGGGGAGCTGCAGGCGCCGGTTCTGTAATAGTAGTGAAGCCTAACACCACCACCATTTACTCTGTAAACGGTATCGATGCCAATGGATGTTCAGGCTCGCAACTCATATCGGTGATTGTAAATGCGTGTTTGGGGATTTCTGAAATTAATTCGGCAAATCAAAACATTACGGTGTTTCCAAATCCAAACACCGGTGAGTTCACCATTGAAACAACGGGAGATAGTGTGTTGAGACTGTTGAACAGTATAGGTCAGGAACTGAAAGTGTTGAATTTAACCGAATCGAACAATCACCAAGCCAACGTGAAAGATCTTGCCAATGGGGTTTACTTTCTGGTTGGTGAAAATGCCGGTGGAAAAGTGAATCAGAAAATTGTGGTGGCGAAATAATCTCGCATATTCTTTTAATTAGAAGCCCTCCTGTACTAAATACAGGGGGGTTTTTAATGGAACAAATTTTGGCGCCGGCGCGGAATTGTGTGTAATCAACTTTTCGGCGTATGAATAGGGTCAGAATTGTAGTGAATGGTTATCAATTTACTGAATCGACATTCAAACAGATTGATTTTTCTAGATAATACATAACCCAATATGCGAAGATGTAATGGCGGAAATTTGGGCGGCGGTCATTCAAATTGCCCAATAATCGAAGGCCAAGAGGGTGCAGACAGCTTTTCCTTAATCATAAGCGCCTTATTTGCCGGTTTCGAACTGGCAAAAACTCTTATTTTAACGTGGATGATCCGAAGAAACTAGTTAATTGATAAAAATTGAGTTTTGTTAATTTTTTTGATTAAAATAATAGATACATTTGTCTAGGGTTATTTAATTTGAACTAATTCAAAAGAGAATTTTCAGTATTATTCTATACTTTACTGACGTTAAATTTTAATTGACAAATTGTTACATGTTTTTGCCTGGAGGTATAGCTCCTACTGGGAGAAAGATCCTCCCATTTAAACTAATAAAAAATAGATACTAATTTGAAACCTAAAACCAAGCATATGAAAAAAAATTACGACGTCAGAAAGGAAGCGAAAGGGCTGCTTCGGAAATGCACACTAGCCAGTTTAGCGTTGGCAAGCACTTTTGTGGGAATGACCACACAGTTGCAAAGTCAAACAAGTTACAGCTTTACCGCGGCCGGTTTAATGGGCCCCAACGGACCCACACAAACTCAAATAAATACGGCCTATTTAAGTACAAACTTAAATGGTTCTGTCACAGCAACAGGAGGAATACAAACGTTTACTGTTCCTATGACCGGTCCTTATAGAATCACAGCTATTGGTGCTCAAGGAGGCTACAGTGGAGGAAGGGCAGCTAGTATGGCCGGTGATTTTACATTAACAGCCGGAACTGTTTTGAAAATATTAGTAGGACAGCAAGGCACGCAGGGAACTAATGCAGCACCTTATACTGCCGGTGGCGGCGGAGGAGGTTCTTTTGTAACAAGCCTCACCAACGTGCCTTATGTAATTGCCGGTGGTGGAGGCGGAAATGGAGATGGATATGATGGATATCCTGTGAGCGGAAATTTAAGTGGGATGGAAGCTACGGTTAACTTTTCTGCAAATCCATATCCTGGTGGTGCAAATGGAGGTACCGGTGGAAATGGAGGGACTTGCGGAAGTTATTGTGCAGGCAGTGGTGCGGGCATTTACGGGAATGGTTCTGTTTGTAATGCAGGTTCTGCCGCTTTGTCTTATACTAACGGGGGAACTGGTGGACTAGGTTTCGCTTATGCGGGTACACTTGGAAATGGTGGATTTGGCGGCGGCGGCGGACATGCCGACTCAGGCACCGGTATGCGCGGTGGCGGCGGTGGCGGTTATTCCGGTGGTGGTGGTGGTGTTGCTAATTCAGGAAGTGACAAAGCCGGTGGCGGAGGTGGTTCATACAACATCGGGGTAAACCAACTAAATGCCATTACAACCGGCACTGGAAATGGTAGAGTAACCATTGATCTACTTTGCTACATCAATATTACCAGTTCCGGATCTAATAGTTTCGCTCCTTCAATTTGTAGTGGAAACAGCGTTACACTAACCACCAATGCAGTGTCTAACTACACCTGGAGCACGCTGAACACAACTACTACATCCATTGTTGTTTCACCAACGGTTACTACTAGCTATTCTATAACAGGTACGAGCTCAATTAATTGTGTTTCAAGTGGGGTTATTACTGTGATTGTGAACTCCGGGTTGCCGGCGTTAACCATTACCAATACACCTAACTCCATTTGTTTAGGAAAAAGTGCAGTATTAACCGCGGGTGGTGCTCTAAGTTATACCTGGACCGGAGGAATTATTAACGGACAAACATTTACCCCTACAGCAACCTCATCGTACACGGTTAGCGGTCAAAATGGATGTGGTATCAGCTCTTCCGTTACAACTTTAACAGTGGCACCATTGCCGGTTTCTGTTTCATCCACTCCAACTTTGGTGTGTCAGGGATATCCATGCACTTTAACTGCTGTTTCTGCGGTGAGTGGCTACACATGGTTACCAACTCTTCAAACCGGTTCGATGGCGGTAGTGGCTCCCACTACCAACGCAGTATATACGGTGACTGCAACCGACGGCACCTGTTCCGGTGTCGCTACCATTTCTGTAACTACAAAAACGACGCCAACAATTACAGCGGCAGCTTCCACCTCTGTTATTTGCCAAGGGCAATTTGTGGTATTAACGGCAACCGGTGGTTTAACCTATAATTGGACTCCCGGAAATTTATCCGGCAATTCGGTAACCGTTAGTCCAAGTATTTCTACGCTTTATTCAGTAGATGGTACTAATGGAGTGGGTTGCACATCATCTTCCAATCAGGTGGTGCTTGTAAATCCAAGCCCAACAGTGGTAATTTCCGCAAACAAGACTCTGGTATGTTTAGGCGATGTGGTAAATTTGACGGCGAGCGGAGCGCAAACTTATGTCTGGACGAATGGACCAAATACCGCTAACTTTAATGTGAACCCTACAAGTACCACGGTCTATAGCGTTAGCGGCTTGGTGAGTGGTAATACCTGCGCCGGTACAAAAACCATTTCTGTGAGTGTAGTTATACCAAATGTGACGGCATCCGCTTCCCCAACTTCGGTTTGTATAGGAGGCTCGGCAACATTATCCGCCATTGGCGCTAGCAGTTATACTTGGAATGGAATACCGGGTTCAGCATCCCAGGTGGTAGCTCCGACAACGACTTCTATTTATAATCTGATTGCCAATACCAATTCGGGTGCCGTGAACTGTTTAACCACATACTCTGTTCAGGTAGCGGTGAATCCGAACCCTACCATAACGGTGGTAGCCACAAAATCACTTATTTGCAAGGGGAATTCAAACACCCTCACGGCTAGCGGGGCTGTTTCATACAGTTGGAGTAACGGTGCAATTACAAATTCAATAATTGTAAGTCCGGGCACTTCCACCTTGTATAATATTACCGGCACCGATTCAAA
Organism: bacterium; assembly: GCA_029945625.1. Lineage (GTDB taxonomy): Bacteria > Bacteroidota > Bacteroidia > B-17B0 > Aurantibacillaceae > Aurantibacillus. The sequence goes on along the minus strand of JAQSCW010000045.1, from coordinate 31,838 downwards.
GGGATGTCAAGGCACTCAGCAATTTCAGGCCAACGTGAGCACCTGTATCGGCATCTCTGAAATTAGTAAAGGCAACCAGGATATTTCGGTGTATCCAAACCCAAGCACCGGTGATTTCACTATTGAAACAACGGGAGATATTGTGTTGAGGCTGGTGAACAGCATTGGTCAGGAACTGAAAGTGTTGAATTTAACCGAATCGAACAATCACCAAGCCAACGTGAAAGATCTTGCCAATGGGGTTTACTTTCTGGTTGGTGAAAATGCTGGTGGAAAAGTGAATCAGAAAATTGTGGTGGCGAAATAGTCACCGTTTATTTATTGCTTATCAAGCCCCCGTCGACATAGAGCGACAGGGGCTTTTTTTTTGGAAATACTTTGTGAGCATAGGAAACTATTTACTTGAAAAGTAGATGTCTGAAAAAATTTGTTTAGCGTTTTGTTTAAAGATCAACATTAGTAGGATAGATTCAATATGAAAACGGAAATCTGCTTTTGGGATACCCGGTGAATAATTATTTTCGCAAAAAAGGAGAACATTTCCTGAAAATCGTACATTTATACAACAGATTTGATTTATAAATTTAATCCCCTCAAGTCATGAAAACAATTTACAATAATTCTGCCACGATACTTCTACAATCAAAACACTTCAATTATGGAGCACTGGTTCTTCTAATAATAATGTTATTTCCAGGGTACCTATTTTCCCAGCAATCTTATACGTTTACGAGTGCGGGAGCTACGGGAAGTGTGGGACCCACTCAAATTCAGTTGAACTCTGCATACCTAAGTACAAACTTAAGTGGAGCTGTAGTTGCCTCAACAACGGGTATTCAAACGTGGACGGTGCCAAACACGAGTAATTATTTGATAGACATTATGGGTTCGGCGGGTGGTGAATGCACGTCGTATTCTAAATTTGGTGGTAGTGCGGCGCGTATGCAAGGAGAGTTTAATTTAACAGCAGGAACCGTAGTTCAGATTCTTATAGGGCAGAAGGGTGAAAATGGTTGTGGATGTGCAGGAGGCGGGGGTGGCACCTATGTGGTAGCCAATGGAACCTTACTCATTGCAGCAGGCGGCGGCGGTGGATGTTCGAGTGATCAGAACGGCGTTAATGGTGCTACTGTTACCACAGGAACGCAGGATTTCCCTGCAGTAAGTCTTGGGGGTTCTGCAGGAACAGGTGGCCAATCTTGTCAAAGCGGAAGTTATAATGCCGGTGGAGGTGGCGGATTTTTAATCGGCCTCACAGGTAACGGTCAGGATGGATCTTCCGGCGGCGGTGGTGGCAAGTCTTTTTTGAATGGAGGTACGGGTGGATTTTCTTTCGCCGCATCAGGCTCACCTGCCGGTGGATTTGGCGGTGGCGGTGGCGGCAGGACATGCACCGTTGGCGGCGGCGGAGCAGGAGGTTACTCAGGTGGAGCAGGGGGACAACATCTTGCCCAATGTGCAAATAATGGCTCCAGAACGGGCGGTGGTGGCGGCGGCTCTTATAATACCGGAGCAAACCAGGTAAATACACCCGGCTATAACACTAGCGCAGGAAGAGCAGTGATTTCGGGTTTGTGCAACGTTGGGGTTTATGGTGTAGGCTCAAATAGTGTGGCTCCTGCGATTTGTAATGGCAGTTCAATTACCCTAACTACCAATGCAGTGAGTAGCTATACCTGGAGCAATGGTAACACAACCAATACCACCATTGTGGTGACTCCAAGTGTTACCACCACCTACTCAATAATAGGAACTAGTAGCGCCAATTGTGTGGCTTCCGGCTCTATTACGGTAATTGTAAACCCGGGTGTTCCGGTACTTTCTATTTCAAATCCCAGTAATGCTATTTGCCTGGGACGCACTGTGTCATTAACAGCAACAGGCGCACTAAGTTATACGTGGAGCGGTGGAGTGGTTAATGGTCAAACATTTACACCAGTTTCAACCCAAAATTATACAGTAACGGGACAAAATGGATGCGGGATTACAACTGCAGTAACCACGATCACTGTTGCGGCTCTTTCTGTTTCGGCACTTGCTAGTCAAACGCTAGTGTGTATGGGTTTTCCTTCCACTTTAACTGCAGTATCTTCTGTTGGTGGCTATACTTGGCAACCTGCTGCATTATTCGGTTCAACCGTGGTGGTAGCGCCAATGGCCAATACTATATATACTGTAACAGCAAGCGATGGTACATGTTCAGGAACTCAAACTCTTGCTCTTACTACAAAAGTCACCCCTACCATTTCAGTCAGCGCTTCGTCTACTCTTATTTGTCAGGGACAATCTGCGGTGCTTACTGCCGGGGGAGGTTCAACATATAATTGGACTCCGGGTAATTTATCCGGAAATACGGTAACCGTTAGTCCAATTACGTCCACCCTTTATGTGGTGAATGGAACTAACTCCTTAAATTGTACATCCTCTGCCAATCAGGTCATTATTGTAAATGCGAGCCCCACCCTGAATATAGCGGCAAATAAAACAACAGTATGTGCAGGGGATGCGGTATATCTATTTGCGAGCGGAGCCACTACCTATACATGGACCAATGGCCCCTCTACCTCGGCTTATACGGTAACTCCAACGAGTTCTACTGTGTACACTGTAAGTGGTAACCAAGGGACAAACATTTGTGCAGGAAGCACTACTATTGCAATCACCGCTGTTATTTCGAACGTTTCGGTGAGCTCAAATACGTCCGTTTGTCCCGGTGGCAGCGCCACTCTTACAGCAAGTGGAGCAACTACATATACCTGGAACGGGGTACCGATGGCCGGCAATGGTAATTTTCAGGTTTCACCAAGCGGAACAACAATATACACGTGTGTAGCAAATACTACCTCAGGATCCGTTAGTTGTCCAACTACCAAAACAGTGCAGGTGGCCATCTTCCCAAATCCAACAATTACCGTGGTAGCAACAAAATCGTTGATTTGCAAAGCGCAATCCAATACTCTTACTGCTTCGGGGGCAATCACCTATTCCTGGGGTGCTGCAGGATCAGGATCCTCTGTGGTGGTTAAACCAAACAGTACAACCATTTATTCTGTGAGTGCTATCGATGTAAATGGTTGTCTTGGTTCTAAACTCATCACGGTGCAGGTGAATGCTTGTGCAGGAATTGCTGAAGACGGTGCAAGTAGCAATTACATTTCAATTTATCCGAATCCCAGCATGGGCGACTTCACGATCGAAACCACTACTGATATTGTGTTGAGATTGATGAATAATATTGGTCAGCAATTGCGAGTGATTTCTTTAACCGAGGCAAATGAACATAAAGCCAATGTGAAAGACCTTGCCAATGGAGTATACTTCCTAGTTGGTGAAAATGCCGTCGGAAAAGTGAATCAGAAAATTGTGGTGGCGAAATAGTTTCTTCGAGGCCTTTCAAGAAATCCTGTTATAGAAATGTAACAGGATTTTTATTTGCTTGCCATAAGGAAAGAACGAAAATTGAAGCAATAAAATCAATTTTAATGGCTTGGTAATTGTTAAAAACAGAAAACGTTTCAAAAAAGGCGTTAGATTTGTTTCCACTAAACAAATTCAATTATGAAACATAATTATTTTAAGATCTTTAGAACTGCGGCAGCTTCTGCTATTGTAGCTGCGATGTTCTCTGCTGAGATGCTGGCTCAAACAACGGTGTCGCAGACATTTTCATTTACCGGCGGTACGCAGTCATTTACCGTACCATCGGCTTGCGCGCCTTCTATGACCATTGAAGTGCGAGCCGCTTCGGGTGGTGCCGGAGGCACCTCAGGACCTGCCGGTGCCAATGGCGGTATTGTGCGGGCGATCATGACCAATATTTCGGGTCAGGTTTTTTATGTGAACGTTGGAGGACAAGGTTCTGTAACAGCCGGCGGTTTTAATGGCGGCGGCGGCGGAGGTACCAGTTCGAGTACTCAGGGAGCAGGTGGCGGAGGCGCATCAGATGTTAGAATTGGAACAAATGCATTAACAAGCAGAGTCATTGTAGCCGGCGGCGGCGGCGGCGGTGGCGGCAGCTCGTCTTACGCCCCTACACCGGGTGCTGGTGGCGCCGGATCTTCCTTTACGGCATCATCGGGATTTGGTGGAGGCGGATCAGGTGGCTGTGCATCAGGAGCGACTGGCGGTGAATATGGTGGTGGCAATGGCGGATATGGCTCCGGCGGCGGCGGCGGCGGATTTTTGAGTGGTGGAGATGGTGGCGGCCAACCCAGCGCAACTACCGGTGGTTATGGCTGCATTGGCACACTCGGAAACGGTGGCGCCGGTGGCGGAACCTCTTACGTTTGTGGCGGTGCTACTGGAGGCATAAATGGCGGCGGCGGCGGCGGCGGCGGATACTACGGTGGTGGCGGTGGAATGACCGGTACCGGAGGTTGCAATGGTGGCGGTGGCGGTGGTTCTTCCTGGACTAATAACCTTCTCATGAATAGTATAACATACACAGCGGGTGGAAATAGCGGCAATGGAATAGTAATCATTACCTATACCTATAACGGTCCGGCTCTTTCCGCAACAAGTACACACTCTACATTATGTGTTGGAACAACTGCTACATTGGCAGCCTCCGGCGTAAGTTCTTATACTTGGGTGAGCTTATCTAATAACAACTCTTCAATTACAGTTTCTCCCAGTACCTTAACAAGTTATACGGTACAGGGCACAAATTCTCTAGGCTGTGTTTCAAATGCAGTGATTACCATCACGGCTAATCCGGGTGCACCTGTTTTGTCGATCACCACCAGTACTACCCAATTGTGTTTGGGCAAGAGTGCTTCGGTAACAGCAAGTGGGGCCTTCACTTATACCTGGACGGGAGGTATTTCAAACGGCGTTCCTTTTTCGCCTAGCGTCACCACAAGTTACGTGGTTACAGGTCAAAATGCTTGTGGCACGTCAACAGCGGTAACAACAATTACGGTAGCTCCATTGGGAGTGTCTGTGCTAGCTTCTCCAAACTTGGTTTGTCAGGGCTATCCCACCACTCTTACAGCTGTTTCTTCGGCTACCGGTTATACCTGGCAACCCGCGGCTGCGTTTGGCGCAACAATTACCACAGCGCCCATGGCAAATACAATTTACACGGTGAGTGTTTCTGACGGAACTTGTAGTGGTACAGCCACGTTATTAGTTACCACCAAAACAACCCCAACTGTTACGGCCAGCAGTACTTCATCTACGATTTGCCAAGGCGCTTCAGCCGTTTTAACCGCGAGTGGCGCTGTATCGTATAGTTGGACACCATTGAATTTATCTGGAACTTCTGTGACCGTGAGCCCAAGTACTTCTGCCTCTTATATTGTTTATGGGACCAATTCACTAGGTTGTACAGCATCAGCCAATCAGGTGGTTTTGGTTAATCCCAGTCCAACCATTTCTATCACTGCCAACAAATCGGTTGCGTGTGTGGGGGATCTGATTAATATGATGGCCTCCGGAGCGAACACTTACAATTGGACAAATGGACCGGCAACTCCTGCTTTTACTGTAATTCCGACAAGCAGCACAGTTTATTCGGTGACAGGCTTGTTGAATGGCAATCCTTGTCCGGGTTCGAACACCATTTCCATTGCAATAATTGTTCCCAATGTAACGGTGGCCAGTTCGCCAACAGCAGTTTGCACAGGTGGTTCGGCAACTTTAACAGCGGGCGGCGCTACCTCTTATACTTGGAACGGTATACCGGGATCCTCTTCGCAGGTGGTTGCTCCAGCAGGCACATCCGTGTACAATTTGACCGCGAATACGCAGTCGAACTCTGTTAGCTGCATAACTACAAAAACACTACAAGTGTTTGTGAATCCAAACCCAACCATTACGGTGGTGTCAACGAAGTCGCTTACTTGCAAAGGAAATAGTAATACATTAACTGCAAGTGGTGCCAGCACATATACCTGGAGTACAGGGGCATCAACAAATCCGATTGTTGTGAACCCTAACACAAATACTATTTATACACTCACCGGAACTGATGCAAAAGGTTGTCAAGGCACTCAGCTTTTTCAGGCGGTCGTAAGTGCTTGCAATGGTATTTCTGAACTTGCTAAAGGGAATCAACATATTTCGGTGTATCCAAATCCGAGTGCCGGTGACTTTAGCATTGAAACCACTACTGATATTGTGTTGAGATTGATGAATAATATTGGTCAGCAATTGCGAGTGATTTCTTTAACCGAGGCAAATGAACATAAAGCCAATGTGAAAGACCTTGCCAATGGAGTATACTTCCTAGTTGGTGAAAATGCCGTCGGAAAAGTGAATCAGAAAATTGTGGTGGCCAGATAACAATCTGCCTTCTCTATTTAAAATCCCGTCACCAATGCGTGACGGGATTTTTTATGCAATAGATCTTGCTTTTCCTCATTTAAGGATTTAAAAAAATGGATCAATTTCATTACTGACGATTTCCACTGAAATGCCAATTATTATTTATCTTTATCATCGAAATTACTTTACCGGTAAATATGTTTGAAATACTTATGCCCCCATGCCCGCAGCTTCTTTTTTCCAATTTGTTTTCGGGCTCCGGTGGAATCCTTTGGTGTTTATTTGTTAGATCTGCAACAGGGTTTCCACTTCGCACTCCGGCTGTGGCTAGTCGATTTTTTAAAAAAAACGTATACCGGCGAACTGACGTTAATGAACTTAGCATTTTATTCTGATGATGAACCTACTGCTGATTTCAATTTTTGTAATTGGATATGGTTTCATTGCCTTTGAAAATTCCATTAAAATTAACAAGTCGGCAACAGCCATGATCACCGGTATTGTGTTGTGGGTTGTTTATATTTTATTTGCCGATGACAAAAATGGCGTGAACGAACAATTAGCGCATCACTTGGGCGAGATCTCAGGTATTTTGTTCTTTTTGTTGGGAGCCATGGGCATTGTTGAATTAATTGATGCGCACGATGGGTTTGAAATGATCACCACCAGAATAGTACAATTAAATAAAACGAAGTTATTATGGATCACGGTACTCATCACTTTCTTTTTGTCGTCGGTAATTGACAACCTTACCACCGCAATTGTGGTGGGTTCACTGCTACGAAAACTGATCTATCATGAAAAAGATAGAGTTTATTTTATGGGATTGGTGGTAATTGCGGCAAATGCCGGCGGGGCTTGGTCGCCAATAGGTGATGTGACTACGACCATGCTCTGGATCGGTGGTCAAATAAGTGCCCCCGCCATTATTATGAAACTGTTTTTACCGGCTATCACCTGCACGTTGGTACCCTTAATCTTGGTGTCAACCAAAATGAAAGGAGAAGTTACGCGACCTGAGTCAAACAAAACACACAACAAAACCCGTTTTACGGTGAAACAAAAAATGATTGTTTTCTATTCGGGAATTGGGTCCCTACTTTCCGTGCCTATTTTTAAAACCTTTACGCACTTGCCACCCTATATGGGCATTTTATTTGGATTGGGAATTTTATGGATTATTACCGAAATTATTCATGGAAAAAACGGACACCATGAAGACGATCAATTTTCAGTGGCCTATGCGCTTCGGAAAATAGATTCTCCCAGTATGTTTTTCTTTTTCGGCATTCTGATTAGCATTGCCGCATTGCAAACAGCCGGTGTTTTGGCTTCCGCGGCAACTTGGCTCACGATCCATTTAAATAACAATAGCCTAATCGTTCTTTCGCTTGGAATCTTATCGGCAATTGTTGACAATGTTCCTTTGGTAGCGGCGGTGCAGGCCATGTATGACCTTTCTACTTTTCCTATGAATCATTATTTCTGGGAATTTCTGGCTTACGCAGCAGGTACCGGTGGCAGTATTTTAATTATTGGTTCAGCGGCCGGAGTTGTTGCCATGGGCATCGAAAAAATTACTTTCATGTGGTACTTAAAACACATGAGTCTGCTGGCTCTAGCCGGGTATTTCGCAGGAGCGGTTATTTATGTTCTTCAAGATCTTCTTTTGTTCAGTGTTGTTTAAGAACCGAGTTGCTAAGAGAATAAGATCGCCCTTTAAGAGTAGGCATTTCATCTCAACCCATTAATCCTAAACATGCTTTGAAAAAGCATCTGCCTGCGTTGTAAGTTTTTGTAAGGGTTTGATTGATATTAAGAGATTCGAAACCCTAACAAACACTAAATCGGGATTAACCGCACTAAGACAGTTAATCGCTTTAAAGAAGGCACCAACTGTCTAATTGCGGATTAATTTGCAGGAAGCGTTATTTTGATTTTCCTCCAAGTTTCACCGACATGACGTATTTGTATACTGCATCTTTGTCTTCGGGACTTAGTTTGGCTCTTGGAGCCATTTTATCAAGAATTTTCGGCCATTCCTTTTCGCTGCGTTTTGAAATGTTTTTCGGTCCATGACATCTGGTACACTTTCCGTAGAAAAGTTCATGACCTTTTTGCAAATTCGCCATCGTTGCGTCCGGAAACTTCTTTTGCACAGCCATGAGCTGGCCCTCAGTGGGTAGTGACTTTTCTGCGGCGGCTTTTTTCTTCGCTGCACACGCAACTAGGATTAGCAGGGTAATGGTAACCAAAAGATAACGTTTCATGGAAATACGTTTTAGAGCGCAAATATAGATCATTTAAGGATGAAAAAATAGGTGTACCAACTTATTACAAGGGCAGCCCGTTTCCCATCGTCAATTTGTAGAATTTAAAGAAAGGATACTACATCGTATCAGGAAATCAACCATCCAAGGGGCGATTTAACCCTAAACATGCTGTTGAAAAAGCATCTGCCTGCGATGTAAGTGTTTAATTGATATTAAAAGTTTCGAAACCCTAACAAACACTAAATCGGGATCAACTGCACTAAGACAGTTAATCGCCTTAAGGAAGGCTCCTATTGTCTAATTGCGGTTTAAGATTCGATCAGGTGAGTTTCATCCGTTTAATTTTATTTTGCTTACGGATTCCTGCCATAAGCACTTTTGGCCACCATAATAATCACCTTGGTGGGTTAGATTGGTGAATTGGCCTTCAAAAAAATTGACTTGGGCTAAATACAGAAGCAAGAGCCTCAAATTGTGGTAAATTTGCTTATAAGATGGATAAGTACATAAATATTCTTTTCGCGGATAACGCTATTGAGGAGCATATTTTTTTTAAAGAGGCGATCAATAAAACCAATATTGTTGGACACAAGGTAACCTCTGTGCACGATGGTATTCAACTATTAGATTTTTTGTATAGAAGGGGAACCTATAAAAATTCGAGGGAGAAGCTGCCCGATATTATCATGCTCGATTTGAATATGAAAGGTACCGATGGTTTGACGTTGATAAAAGAACTTAAATCAGATCGGGAATTGAAAGACATCCCTGTTTATGTATTAACAAGTTCCTCCAACATCACCGAAATGAACAACTGCAGAGAAATTGGCTGCTCTGGGTATTTCGCTAAACAAAAAAGCAATAACAAACTCACAGCAATTATAGAAAGTGTACTTGAAAAAGAATCATCCCACCTTTAATCTTTCCTCCTATTGCAGCAGAATCTTCCAAAATTACTTCGCCCCCTTTGAGGGAGGAGGATATTCTTCTAAAATTTAGTAGTTTTTTTCCGCTTTTAAGGAGGAATTTACCTCAAATATAAGGTTCAATTCCCCCTTAGTAGTATTTTGGGAGACTTAAGAAAGATCGGTTTTACTGATTGAACGAGAACTGAATTCCGGTGAGGTGGACGTTTTAATTGTATTATATTTGGATTGTTTCTGTAAGTGTTTAAAATACGTTCGGTAAACTAAATTATGACGAAACAATTAAAAATACTTATTCATATACTGGGTTCCACTATTTTTGTGCTGATTACTCTTATTTCTAATCCCAGCTGGCCCGAAATAAGTAAGATTTTAAGTACGCCGCATGGTTTTAGGTCATTTATTTTCCAATTGGAATGCCTTGCCCTATTTTACTTGAATTACTATGTGCTGATAGAAAAGTATTACTTCACCCGTAAGTACCTTATTTACGTGGGTATTATTTTGATATTCTACATCTTATTCATGCCCGTTTCAAGAGCTTTTATTGATCACTTCTTTCAGGACTACTATTTGACTCATAGAAACCTTGATCTTTTAAGAAGACGGGGGCCTTTAGGTTTGTTTTTCAGCAGCAGGACCTATATCTTCTTTCTGGTTTTGGCATTTTCTTTTCTGTTAAAATTATGGGAGCACCTCAAAGCGATCAGAGAACAAAAAACGGTAACCGAATTATCTTTTCTAAAGGCCCAAATTAATCCTCATTTTTTATTCAATACGCTTAATAGCATCTATTCTTTATCGGTACAAAACTCAAAAGACACGCCACAGGCCATCCTTCGACTGTCTTCGATGATGCGTTATGTTTTAAAAGACACAGAAAATAATTTCGTGGAACTAAATAGAGAAATCGATTATGTGAGGGATTATATCTCACTGCAGGAACTGCGAATGGATAAAAACGTGAAGTTACAGTTTACCATAAAAGGGGAAGACACCGGTCAGGTGATCGCTCCTTTGCTGCTGATCCCATTCATCGAAAATGCATTTAAGTACGGTGTAAATGCAGAGGAATCTTCTTCTATTGAAATCAATATCGACTATGATCACCAAGCCCTTACTTTGTTTGTAAAGAATTCCAAAGTAACTACTAAATATTCGCCGGGAGAAGAAACAAAATTAGGATTGATAAATGCCAAAAAACGACTGCGGTTATTGTATCCAAAAAGGTATGATCTGCAGATTCAGGACAACAAAGAGGATTTTGTATTAACACTTAAACTTCAATTCAATGCTTAAGGCTATTGCTATTGATGATGAGCCATTGGCTTTGGGTTTGATCGAAAATTTTTGCGAGCGTACCGAGGACATACAGTTGCTTAAAACCTTTACCAGGCCCCTTGAAGGTTTGAAGTATCTGAACAATTTTCCGGTTGATCTTTTGTTCTTGGACATCCAAATGCCTTCTTTGACAGGTATTCAGTTAGTTTCTGAATTAAAACAGGAAGTGAAAGTTATTTTCACAACTGCGTACGATAACTTTGCATTAGAAGGATTTAATTTAAATGCCATCGACTACTTATTGAAGCCTTTCTCGTATGAGCGATTTATGCAGGCAATTGCGAAGGCGAAAAAGATGGGCCAGAAGCAAGATGCGCACAGTACTCCGTATATTACCGTTAGGGCCGATTACAGCCTCATAAAAATTGACCTTAATAAAATCAGATACATTGAAGGACTTGATGATTATATAAAAATACACCTCAACGATTCCAAAACAATTGTGGCAAGGTCAACCATGAAGTCAATTCTGGAGATCCTCCCGGAGGAACAATTTGTTCGCGTACACCGCTCTTTCATTGTACCCAAAAACAATATCACCGCGGTCAAAAATAAAACCCTGTTATTGGGTGAGGTCAGTATTCCTATTGGAAACAGTTATGTGGAGAAAATGGCCGATCTCTTTGGTCGCTAGTTATCTCACGTTTGACCTTCTTAAGTTTTTGTTTTAAAAGTAACCGGCCCCATCTAAAAAACGGCAAGGAATGCCCACATACTATATTTTGTAGCAAGACACCGGGAGCAACTGTGCTAACTTTGAAATGAGTACTTGATGGACAAAGAGGAATTCATAAAGTTAGATACGACCAGAAAGCTGGAAGTCTTGTGGGCCGAAGGAGAAGCCATTTCGGAGAAGGTGTACTATGAATGCAACCTTAGTTTGTTTCTAGTGGATTGTTTTTATGTAGAAGTATTTTTTAACCGCGATCTCAATCGGATCGTAGGTGTTGAAATTCAGGATAGCTCTCAGATCCTTTACGACTACATAAAAGATCTTGATTTAACTGAACTGCAAAAGTTGTTGAGGTGATCCGTTCTTTCCCGGTTGAACAGCCCGAGTGTATGATCCTTTTCAGCATCACGCGATACTCCTCGATTTTTTGATGTTTTCGTAAGCTTCCTGCACTTTTTGAAATTTTTCCTTGGCGCCTTTTTGATATTCCTCTCCCATATGGATCACTTTGTCGGGGTGATATCGAATAGCCATTTGACGGTAGGCCTTTTTGATCTCTTCTTCGGTAGCCGAAGGTTCAATCCCTAGAACGTGATAATCAGAATTCACATCCCGGTAAAACATGTTCTTTAAACTCTCAAAATCGGAGGAAGGTACTTCCATCAACACGGCAATGCGGCGAATCACTTGAATTTCTTCATCCGCCACGTGACCGTCGGCTTTGGCAATCCCAAACAAAAAGTGGAGGAGTTGAATGCGCACCTCCACCTCGGTGCGTTGGGCAATATCTCTGCAAATCTGATCCAGCGGAATGTGGCTGCTTTCGAGAAAGTGCTTGAGCGTTTGGAGGTGAGCATTCAAAAATTGCGAACCAAATTGCCGAGAGAAAAAAGATTTGACAAATTCCAGTTCCACTTTCAGCGGTCTGCCATCGGCTTTCATTACCGCAGCCGACAAGGCACTGAGCATGGTGGCGAAATCGCCGTGCGACTGTGAGGCGCTGCGACGGTAGTAATCAAAAAGATCTTCTCCGTTTTCACCTTTCGTTTTGTTTCCCACATTGCTGTCGATAAATGAACCGATAGCAAAGCCGATCATCGCCCCGAAAAAATTTCTGCCTAAAAGAAAAAAACCGATGACTGCACCAATGAATCTAAACACACTCTTTTTTTTAATAAATAAGGATGCAAATATACAATTTTGCCATTGGCTCCTAGCTTTCCAAATTCGATTAGGGTGGAGGGATTTAAATAAATCAGTCCTCAAGTGATGGCCAGTCCCCTTCGTGTGACTGATCGTATAAAATTGGAAATGTGATCTGAGGGGGGTGATGCACCTCTGTTTTTTGACCTTTCAGGAGCGGATGCCGGTAATCTAAACACAACCATTTGAAGGTCAGGGTACTGGATTTTGATGTAAATAAAAACGAGAAACGATGGCGTTGATAACTCAGGTGGGGTGTTGAAAAACTTTAAAATGAATGGGACAAATCGTGATTACCTTGTAGTAATAAACCAATTACCATGACCATACAGAAAACCGAGATCAGATTCCGCGGAAAAATGTACGAAGTGATTCTTGAAGACGGGGTGGTTTCTTATGTAGATCCTCTTGAACCCGGCTCAACCATCAGTATTGGTCAGCCCTCAGACCTAAAGATCACGACTCTGGATGGTGCCAAGCGGATGGCTATCAAGATGATTATGCGAACTCCTGACCCTATCATGACCTTTTCAGACTGAGAGGGTACATCACTAATTGGGCAAGTCTGGGCTTGTAATTCCGGGTAATTTATACAGCAGAAAGAAAACTCTGATCGAGATAGTTTCTTTCGCTCCTTATTTTTTTGAGGTAATTGCGAATATCGGTCAGTATTTCCTCATAGATCTTACTTTGATTCTCTGCCGCATTGAAAGACCAATCTTTCTCTCTTTTACCCAAGGTATCGCTCTGCAATTTCCAATGCACATTCAATCGTCCATCATTGTATAAGAGATCAAAATAATGGGCATCCCTGTTCAAATGAATGCGAATCAACATGGAATTGCTTTTCACTTTTTGGATATCAAATTTTCTTTTTTGAATCAATAAATGCACCAACTGATCAAATTGATCGGTAAAGGGACTGTTTTTTGCTGACTTTCGCTGTGATTGCGTGAGCAGGTAGATGGTGACTCCGGTTATGAGGGTCGCTATAATTATTAGAAATGTTGCCAACATGGTTTTATCAATAAGATCTAAATAGGTTTAAAAGCTTTATATGTTGTGAAAATTACAAATTGATTTGGTGTGTTTTTAATGATTTCGCCTAAAACCACTTAAAATTAGACGACGGAGGTTTCCGGACTTACCACCATAAGTATTCACTAAAGCCGATAATTTGGGATGAGGAGGAAAAAGCTCAGCGATGCCTTAAAACTGCGAAACTTAACGGTTATGGACTGCTTTTAGGAGTGGCAGGTGAGTCGCACGGGCGAGCGCTTCGGCCAGTTTTTCCCCTTCTGCACTGAAGGCCCACACAAACAAGGAGTGAATGGGGTGCTGCTCCCGAATGGACGCAATTGCCTTAAGACATAATTTTTTGGTTTCGCCTTTTTCCCTCATCTCAGGCAGTGCAGTTGCTGAACAAAGGTAAATACTATCATACAAAATGCCTTCAGGTGTTTGGTCGAGAAGTTCTTGTTCGCTAATCTTCCCGCTTATAAAATCACTCATAATGTGTTGTGTGGTTGGGATTAGAAGAACCCAAATGAGTGGCCCTTTATCATTGGATACTTCCGAAAGACAGTCAGGATGCAGGGCTTCCAGTTTTTTTATTACCCTATCATTCACTTGTAATTGATTAGGATCTTCACGCGTTGCAAAAACCGACTCAATGATGTGCATCATGCGTTCAAAATTTGGCTTTGGAGATGACATGGTACTGCGTTTACTTTCCGTTTATAAGAAATTCGGAAGTGGGTATAACTGCTCGTATTTTTTCTGACAAACGGCGTCGCTCAATCGAAAGTTGTAAAATCACTTTTTCAAGGTGACGTTTTTCTTGTATATGGACGCCCTTTACCTTCAATGTTTTTTTTAAGTTCGTAATCACGAATTGACAATCGTGCCACTTGCCCAAGATTTCGGGTAGGGTTTTGCTCGATAAAGGATCCTTGTTTTGTTTCATCAACTTGAGACCCCTTTCATTAAAATGGTATTTTTTTATTCGTTTTCGAAGGTCGTGAATTTCGAAGATGCCTAAATTGGGTTTAAGCAAAATGATCTTGATTTTTTTCCTTCGATTTGCCATATAGCGTTTTGCCGCCTTGGTGGTAATAGTTGACAAGAAGGGCTCCGTTGAGCGATACATATTTTTCAACTGAGATACAAAGGAGGGGTTAAGCATTGAAAAATAAATTTGTTTTTCTTTCTCAATGCGTTTATGCAGCTGGCGTTTATAGGATTTAAGCTCGGTCCCCGCGAAGTAGTCTCTCAGCATCATTTCCTCCACTTGAAGGTCTCTCACCTTTCCTGCTTGCCTGAATACGGTTTTGAGCGCTTTAAAATGCTTGAGGCGTTCAAAATCTTTGGTACAAAACTCAACGAGTTCAAAAAACGCATTTTGTTTTTTAACCTCCAGTCGAAGTTCATGAAACGTTTCGGGTGTGTAAATCTCCTTTGGCAGTTCAAAATATTTCCAAAGGGCGCTTTTTCTCTTTCGCAGGTATTTTGAAAGTGCTTTCACACAAAGGGGTTTAATGTGCGCAAAGATAGGAAATACCCTGCACCTGCGCACCATCTTCTTACTATAGGAAATAGGGCACCGAAGCGCTCCCGCTTCTCATTAAGGTCGCTATATTCTCTATCTTTGTCTCTTGAAACTCTGATTGCCTCCTATTTGCCGCCACATGATGGCGCTCGTTATGCAGGCACCGCTTTGTTTCAGGCACTTGCTCTAAAAAAAACGCTTGTCAACCATGGAAACTGAACGTATTGAAAGAATGATGAGAGGCCAACGCCTTTTCTTTGATGAGGGAAATACAAAACCCTTCGATTTTCGGATTATTCAGCTAAAGAAATTAAAGGAATCTGTAAAGCGGCATGAAACCGAGATTCTGGCAGCTCTGCGTGCCGATTTTCATAAGCCGAATTTAGAGGCCTTTGTGACTGAGATAGGAGTGGTGTATGAAGAAATTAACTATGCCATTAAACATCTTGCTGACTGGATGACACCTCAACAAGCGGATACACCGCTAGCACTGCAGCCTTCTTCCAGTAAAATTGTGAGCGAACCCCTCGGCCTTGTGCTCATTATTGCACCCTGGAACTATCCGTTTCAGTTGCTGATTAGTCCGTTGATTGGCGCAATTTCGGCGGGCAACTGCTGCCTTTTAAAACCATCTGCGAAAACAGCGCAAACAGCATTGGTGATTGGTAAGATCATGGGGGAAACATTTGAAGAGAATTACATAGCAGTGGTTCAGGGACCCGGATCCATGGTGGGTCCGCTGCTGATAGAGAAATACCGGTTTGATCATATCTTTTTTTCGGGAAGTACGGATGTTGGAAAACAGATTATGAAAATGGCAGCTGAACATTTAACTCCTGTAACACTCGAACTTGGGGGCAAGAGTCCGGCAATTGTTGACAAAGGTTCAGATCTGGATCTTGCAGCTAAGCGATTAGTATGGGCAAAGTTTTTAAATGCGGGTCAAACTTGTGTAAGTCCCGATTATCTTCTAGCGCATGCATCTGTTAAAGAAGAATTAGTAAAGAAGATGGTCTACTATATCGGTAAATTTTATGGAGAGGAGCCCATTAAAAGTAAAGACTTTACCCATATTGTAAATGAAAAACGATTTAGCATTTTAACAAACTATTTAAAGAACGTGCACATCCTGCATGGAGGAAAATTCGAAAGAGAAACCTTATGCATTGAGCCAACGTTGGTGGACGGAGTTTCGGAAGATCATGCCTTGCTGCAGGAGGAGATATTTGGCCCGATCTTTCCCGTATTTACATTCAATGAACTGGAGGAGGTTTTGTCGTTTATTCGCAAACGCCGGTATCCTTTGGCCCTCTATGCCTTCACTTCTAATAAGAAAACGGAGGACTTCCTAATTGATCAGGTTGAATTTGGAGGAGGATGCATAAACAATGCCCTGGTTCATCTAGCAAACTCAAATTTACCATTTGGAGGCGTGGGGCAGAGCGGAATGGGGAATTATCACGGCAAACATAGTTTCGACACGTTCAGTCACAAAAAATCGATTGTAAAAAGCAAAACCTATTTTGATTTGGCAATAAAATACCCTCCTTTTTCCGCAAAAAAAGAAAAGTGGCTGCGCTATTTTTTCAGATAGCACAGCCACTCTATTTCATGCACGAAATTACACTAAACCTTGAGCCAGCATGGCATCGGCAACTTTCACAAAGCCACCTATGTTTGCGCCTTTCATGTAATTGATGTAATCGCCTTCCTTACCATATTTGAGGCAAGTGGAGTGGATACTTTGTACGATCACATGTAAGCGCGAGTCTACTTCCTCTCTCGACCAGGAAAGACGAAGCGAATTCTGCGACATCTCCAGTCCGGATGTGGCCACACCCCCTGCATTTGATGCTTTACCCGGGGCATACATCAGTTTCTTTGAAAGGAAAACAGTAATGGCTTCGGGTGTACAAGGCATGTTGGCTCCTTCACCGATAGCTTTGCAGCCATTCTTCACCAAGACTTCAGCATCAGCAACCTGCAATTCATTTTGAGTGGCACAAGGAAGAGCAACATCACATTTAACATGCCAAGGAGTTTTGCCCGCAAAAAAATCACATTTATATTTCTGTGCATATTCTTTAATTCTACCGCGCTTCTCGTTTTTTAATTCCATCAGGTAGGCCAGTTTTTCGTTGTTAAAGCCATTTTTATCGTATATATAGCCCTCACTGTCGGACGCTGTAACCACTTTTCCTCCCAGCTGAATTGCCTTTTCGATGGCATACTGCGCCACGTTGCCCGAACCCGACACCACAATTGTTTTTCCTTTCAAACCCTCGCCTCTCATCTTGAGCATTTCCTGTACAAAATACACGCAGCCATACCCTGTTGCTTCCGGACGAATTAAACTTCCGCCATAGTCAATGCCTTTGCCGGTGAGAATGCCCGAAAATTCGTTTCTTAAACGTTTGTATTGTCCAAATAAAAATCCGATTTCTCTTCCGCCAACACCAATATCTCCCGCAGGCACGTCGGTATCGGCATCAATGTGACGGAACAACTCCGACATGAAGCTCTGGCAAAAACGCATCACTTCATTATCCGATTTTCCTTTAGGGTCAAAATCCGACCCGCCTTTACCACCACCCATAGGAAGGGTTGTGAGAGAATTTTTAAAAACTTGTTCAAAGGCCAGAAATTTCAAAATAGAAAGATTAACGGAGGGATGAAAACGCAAACCGCCTTTATAGGGCCCAATGGCACTGTTCATCTGCACACGGAAACCACGGTTGATTTGAAATTTCCCCTTGTCATCGATCCATGGCACCCGAAACTGGATCAGTCGCTCGGGCTCTGTGAGTCGTTCAAGAATCTTTGCATCCCCGTACTTGGGATGATCCATAATAAAAGGAATAACTGTCTCAGCAACCTCGAGTACGGCCTGAAGAAATTCAGGTTGGTTGGGATCTTTGGCGCTCACTCTGGCCATGAACTGACGGAGCTCGCTTTCTACTTTGCCACTACCATTTGATTTGGCTTTCACTGTTGTAATCATAGGATTATGTTGATTAGGTTAAGTTTCGCAATTGAATGGACCAATAGGTTAGATCAGTGTTTACATCTCTATTTCAGCGCTGCAGGAATCTCTCGTATAGTAAGGTGTTTTAAAAAATTGATTAAAAGTGAAAATAAATAATGTAAATAGCAATGGGTAGCATTAAAATGAGGTGAATGATAAAAACAGTGCCCTGTTAAAGAACTGGCACCACATCAAGAATGAAAAATGGGGCGAGACAATACCTCGACATACAATAACCACGGGCTTTTTAGCGGGACTTATGTACCCATGACCTTTTTGAAAAATCACTTAATGAGTAACTGTAATTGTGGTTTTTAGGAGTGTTAAAATGACAAATCTCATGTTTTTTACCTCTAATATTGCAGGTTTCATGCTGCCGGAACTCTCATTATCCCTAAAAAAAGGATGTACAGCGATTATTTTATAAATGCACAAACAGGCAACTACAGTCGAAGCGCATTTTTATGTGACGGCTTTTCCCGGATTGGGAACAAACATGATTTTTTATAAAGATTATTTACTCCCATTGCTGTTGTTTTTAAGATTACCTTTTTCCATTAATTTGTTTTGAGTTAAAAAAGAGATCCTCGCCGCTACCCTTTGAATTGTTATAAACCGAATACTGAAAAGCGGGAGCAAAATCAGCAGGACTTGCCGGTCTGAAAAATTATTTTTGATTTGTTGATTTTATCGAAAAAATAATTATATTTGATAGTATCAAACATGTTAACCCTTAATTGATGATGTACTTGAATGAGCCGGCCTAACCAGCCGGCTTTTTTATTTTATGTCGGTGGGTGATTGTATATTTTATTTTTCCGAAAGTGTTCCTTGCCTCGTACTCATATGAAAGGTTTAAGGAAATTGAATCGTTTAAATCGCTTGCAAAAGAATGACATTATATTTTCTTCGTGTTGCCATGTTTTAGTCTCTATACCATTGCCGATACATAGGGTAAAAAAGTACTGAATTGTTTTATTTCTTTAGCTCCTGGGGAGCAAGATAAGTATTCATAATGCGGTCCCAAAATGAAAAATACAATCCAAAATTATACTGTTGATTTTGGTGGTGAAGATTATGATTGCTAGATGTATTATGCCATTTTCCGTATTCACTTTTTCTGAATCCACTGGAAAATATTTCATAACCTAAATGCCCTAGTACGTTTATTAATGTCATGCCCGTTAAAAATAAAAACAATGCTATGGGGTGAACAGGCATACAAAAGAGGTAAATGGGCAGTACACCAACCGAAATTAATGCTTCGAGCGGATGAAAAGAAAAAGAAGCCCAGGGTGTTGGGTTCGTTGACCGGTGGTGAACTTTGTGAATTAGGTTGTATATCCCCGGCAGATGAATAAACCGATGAGTCCAGTAAAAATATGTGTCGTGGATCAGGATCATAGCGAGGACACTGAAAATAAAATAAAATCCGCTCTGATCACTTATATTCAGATATATTTTTGTGTGCCCCGCTTTCCACATATAGAAAGCCATCCACCCCGCTGCGCAATGAATGAGTAAAGTAGAAATGGAAAACAAGATTTCTCTCACAATATGATTTTTAGAGGGAACTGCTTCCTGAATTTTAATTTTCTGAAAAGTTTTCGACTTCCATACATAAAAAATAAAGTATGAAATACCTGCAAAAACAAAATACCTTAAGAAAAGTGATAGGGAATCAATTTTCCAGGTGTAAATCTTTTCAAGTTCTTCGCCCATGGTCATACTAGTTTTGCCAAAGACCCGCTGTAATTACACCGCCGGTGCCGAAACTGCATAATAAAACTTTTTTGCCATGGATCAGATTCTTTATCTGGTCGAGTGCCACGCCAACAGAAGCCGCACCACAGTTACCGGTCATTTCACTGTAATCAATAAACTCTAAGGGGTATTTAGAAAACACCGATTTGAGGTGTTGAATAACGAGTGGATTCACTTGATGCAGAATCAACACATCGGGATTTCCTGATTTCTGAATAAATTCAAGATAAAATTTTTCAGCGTTCTTCAATAATTTGATAGCAAGCAATTTTTGTACCGAAAGTCCAAGGTATTTTCTTGGGTCAAGCGCAATATGTTTTATTTCTTTTTTAATGATCGCATCCGCATCGTGCCCAAGGTCCACTGTTACAAGCTCAGAAAGGCCTTTGTACTGGCGAGACATCGTAAACAGCAATCCTTTTTTTGAATCCTGATACTCTATGATACAGGCAAATGAGCCGTTTCCAAAAATTTTGTAAATATCACTTGAAGAGGAAGTTGCTTTTTTTGCAGCATCGGCCTGCACAACCAGGACTTTGGATTTATTTAATTCTGCCAATTGACTTCCAAGGATCAGTGCTGAAACACCACCTGCGCAGCCCTGCACCATATCAATGGTGTGACATTTTGAAAATGTTTGGTGGAAAGCTTCATTGATCATCTGACCAAGTGAAGGGGCGAGCATATCAGGGCAAGTAGTTGCAACTATTAGGTGTGAAATGTCGTTTGGGAGTGGTTCTTTTGTGTGAAGGTTAACGAGTACTTTTTGGGCCAAACGGAATACTTGACGTGGCTGTTCGGGTAGGATACTACTCGGAGAAAATTCGTAGTAGCTGCTCATTTGTTTTATTACCACACCCATATGTTCTTAAATTTTTACCGCATTAAAATTATCACAACCTGCAGAAAACATTTTATTAATATATTCGTCGGCTTCCTCCGCGAGGGCACTTCCAACTTTAGTATTGCAAAAAGGGCAAGCGTTCAAATTGCCGTCAGTATCAATGTATAAAGTCCTGTTTCCTGCAGCAAAGCAACCTGTGTTTCTTTGATAAGCGCCATGGTAATTGATAATGGGATAGTCTTTAAATTCGTTTGTGAAATTCATTCTCCAAGAGAAATTGGCGAGAATCTTGAGTTGTTCATCACTTAAATGTACATCCATTCCTTTATAATGGCCCACCGCTTTCGGTTCAAGAATCTGCACAAAGGAGACACCCATGTTTTTTGCAAGGTGGGCGTAAGACATCATATTGGATTCGGTAACGAAAGCTCTGGTTGCACATAAAGACAAAGAAGCGACAAGGCCGGAGGCAATACAATTTGAGACGGCTTCTTTAGCCCAATGAAATGATTTTGTATTTTTTCTAAAATTATTATGAAGCTCCGGATCAAAATGATCGAGGCTAATCACCACCCCTATAAGGCCGGCTTTCTTAAGCGTCCTTGCGTTTTCAATAGTTAAATCATAACCCGAACTTAGGACCCAGAATTCGGAGGTATGTTTTACAGTGTTAAGTAACGTCAAAATAGAATTGAGTCTAAGCATTGGTTCACCCCCACTCAGTTGAAATTGTGCGGTTCCAAAGGACTGAAACTTATGGACTATATTTTCAATGTTGGACTGGGAGAGGACTTCTTTTTTATTTAGCTGATCCCATTCAAAACAATGTTCACATTGGAGATTACATTTTTTGGTCAATGCTAGAATAATATTGGTGAATCTATTTGAGGTGGATTTTAGGGGTACAATTCTGTGGCTTTCCCCTTTTATAAACTCGTCGAAGGCAAGCGAAGGAAAACCCGGTACATACAAATCCCAATAAATTTTCCCCTCTACTTTTGAAATTTTTTTGATGTTCGATTTTCCCAAATAGTGTCTCCTGTTTTGGTCGAGCGATTTAAGAACCTTTAGTCCGGTAAAAAGAGAAGAGTAGTTTCGGAGTACAATCTTAATTATCCGGAAACGCAGGAGAAACTCGTAATACTGTTTTCTGTATCCGGTTATTATCTCGGTAGGTTGAGCACTAGGAATGAATTTCTCCTTATGAAAGTTTGAATGTTTCACCAAATAATTTGGCCTTGGGAGGATGTTTTCTTTATTCATTGGACTTAATGCTCCGATTTCGTTGTGATTTCTTTTCCTCAATATTGTATAAAAAAATTTGGTAGTCTTATTTTGTTTATGAAGATATGGTAAAATATTATATTTAAGTAAAAAAAAGGGAGTAAGGGTGTGGTTTCTTTATTTCTTGGACCCTGCGACAGAAAACGTTTCTCTGCAATGATTTCCAAATTTTCATTTTGTTTTACGGCAGAACCCCCGGCATTCTTCATAAAAATAGGGAGAATGTTCGTATTCCGGATCACGATCATTTAGAATTTGAAATATTTTCAAAAAAAATAGTAAGGTGCTTATTTGAATGCCAGTACAAAACTTCGATTAATCACAATTTTCGGTTTCTGAATTCAGATTTCAATTTTGATTTTACAGTATGTGTAAACAGGCTGAAGATTTACCTATCAAGGAACGCTGAAAATTCCTAGAATTAATTCTGATAATTTCTTCGTGGGTTCATATAATGAAAAACCTTCAAACTACCTGTCTTGTCCGCTTGCCAGGGCACTCCCATGCGATAATTCAGAAAAATGGTTTAGAGAATACTGGGCAAATGCACCCGGGCGTAGAAATGTCAGTAAAGTAAGATAGTCCGGGGTTCTTGTGCTGTTCACTTTTTGCTCATAATACCCCTTGCTATGAAGAATATAGCTCGTAGTACCGGAGCCAATCGTCAAAGGAGAAGCAGGATAAATCAATACATTTTGGTCACCGTTATTTAAATGGGAGAGGTAAAGTGAGTCGTCGATTTTTAAGGAGCCTGCGGCATTTTCATTATTTTTTCCGAGCAACTCTGATGGACTTATTCTTTCTACTTGACACGAAACTTGTTCGCTATAATCCATGGCGGCATAATCTAACTCCCAAAACATAAATGCGCATTCGAATTTTAACTTCAACTTAGCACCTTTGTATTTAGAGAGATTTAAGGACATGATCATTTCACGTGAGACAACCGAACCCACCATATTAAAGCAGTCCAGATACTCCCAACCAGTATTCGTTTCCAAATACACCATCATAGGAATTCCCTCTCGCTCACGCCAAGCAAGCAATTCGTCGGTTGGACGCAGACTTTGTTCTTTCCTCCAGGTATTAAAATAGTCGCCGAAAAGCTCTGTAAATTGATGCCACAGTAGTACCGACCAATTTGAATTCTTTGCTTTTACCACGAGGTTAGCGTGTTGAGCATCTTTTGGCTTGTTGAAGGTGACGATGAGAGAATTCATGCCGCTTTGAGGAAACATAAGATCTGTGAGCTTGTTGATCAAACTTGGTGCTTTAAGGGGTTCTTCATTGAACAAATAAGAATGTTCGTCCGATTTTTGAAGAAATGGCTTATAATCT
Organism: bacterium; assembly: GCA_029945625.1. Taxonomy (GTDB): domain Bacteria; phylum Bacteroidota; class Bacteroidia; order B-17B0; family Aurantibacillaceae; genus Aurantibacillus. Next base: position 8,352 of record JAQSCW010000045.1, on the reverse strand, counting down.
ACGCCAAGTGGAGACAAGGCAGAAAGGGGAGGAAGGGGTTTAGAGAAAGTTTGAAGGTTTCCATATTTATCAAAGAGAACGTGAACATTGTTGGGATGTTTCACAACAAGAAGTTCTGCTATATTAGTGTATTGTCGCTCCTGCAATTCGTTTGCGATCTTAATTCTGTACTCACCGTTCACAGGATTCAAATCATGTAAGGAAGTATAGTCATTTCTTTCAAGATTGGGGTAAATGGCTCCCGCATAAATATCGCCGTTAAAAACATAGGACTCTCCGTTGAAAGTATAGATATAAGGACAAGATCCACCGCCGCCAGTACTAGGTGGGGGCGGGATACTGAGTGTAATATTGGCAATAAGTTGTTCACCGTCGGTGTTTATTTGAGTTAAAACAGTGCCAGTAGCAGTGCTTTTGAAACCTGTTATTTTGTAATCCCCCCGGGGCAGGTGCTTAAAACGGTAAGCTCCGTTCACATCGCTAATGGTACTGCTATTCTCCAGTCGAGAATATAGATTAACAGTAGCATCTGAAGCTATGCCCCCATCGTCCCTAACAGTGCCGCTGATCATCGCCTCATTTACTATTTCCTTTTGACAACCGAGGGTCAGAAATGCAACGATCATCACCTTGCCGGGGATTCGTTTATACTTCATATAGCTTCTGTATTTATCCATTTATGATCATTTTTGTTTAAAAACGACAAGCGAGGTTAAATCCTATATTCCAGGTGCGGTGGTTTAGGTCGGAGGGAATGGTGTAATTGTAAAAATCAGGTTGCCTGTCCCATCTGGCACCAATTCCAACCTGCCAATAGATGGTAATAAATTGTGTTATCTGTATCATAAGTCCTGAGTTCACGCAAGCTGAAAAATAGGAAATTTCAATTAATGGTCCTTCTGCATTTGAAAAAGAACTATAATTTGCTACCTGGTGAAGGTATTTGCCAATTTCAAGGCCGGGCCCCAAATAGCATCTCACATTACCCTGCCCGCCAAAATAGCCATTCAAATCGAGTCCTACACTCATGATCTTACTTTTTATGGGAGGAGGCAAAGTGCCATCTTTTGAGAATCCAATGCTCACTGGAATCTTTAGGCCAAAGTATCCCCCATCGAACAAGCGTTCATAGGATGCAGTGATATTCGAAAACGCGAGGTCCAAAAAATTGTAGGCAATCAAATTCTTTTTGTAAGCAGTGGACTGAGATTGTTGATCTTTTTTTATGTTACTATTCTCAGCCGGAGGAAGAGGGTCTTGAAAATTCTCATCATCCAGGGCTCTGATCTCCTCAATACTGCTTAATTTAATTGTTAGGGTGTCATTTAATTTTGTTTTCAGTACCATTTCTTTTGTGTTTTCACTTAAGACAACACCAACAATTGTGTCTCCATTTTTCATCAGAAGAGAGGTTATTTGTTGCTTCATAGGGGTCTCGTATTTTCTCTGCGCTGAAGCCGTTCTTATGCAGATAAGATACATGAGAAGTACAAACACTATGAGATAGCTCTTTTTTTTCATAGGAAGGTAAAAAATCGCCTTTTAAGTTCACGAGTACTTAGATCACTAATAAGTTCAAACGAGTGCGGAGTACGTGCAAGGACACAATTCTAGTTGGTTGGGAACAAAACTCTAACAAATATAGCAATATTTTTAATCGAAAAAAATCAATCGGAAAAGCACCAATTCTAACAGAAAAATCTTAGAAGGAACAGAAATTGTCAGTGAAGATTACATGGCATATATTTATTCAAGCTATTCTTCTCGTGGCTTTCAAAAGTTTTTTTCTTTTGTGAATTTGAAATTAAGAACCGAGTGCATCAAAAATCACAGGCTGTATACGATAAAGATCAGCCCCAGAGGCCATTTTTCATGACTTATGTCATATCCCAAGCCCTTCCAAATCGCTTATTTTATATAAGATTTCAGAAGGATAATTGTTGCAAAAAATACAGCGTCATGAAAAATCCAATTAAAATTCTGCAGGAAGAACATAAAATCCTTCTTTCTGCCGTAACTCTCGGTTTCGAGATTCAAAAAGTAAAAGACGAGGAAGAATACCGCCACCTCGTAAATGATTTTATCCTCTTTATCCGGAATTACTCCGAAATCTATCACTTCCCCAAAGAAGAAGATATTTTTTATCCCTTGCTTCGCGATCGCTCCAAAAGCATGGATGCCGAATTCATGCACGAGATCTGCGATAACCACCAAGACTTTAAGTCATTTGTGGCGGAAATTGAAAATCATTTTGCCAATTACGATTACGATCGCCTGCGCACCACCATGGACAAATACCTGCGCGAAATGTTTGATCATATGAACCGCGAAAATCGCATCATTTTGGCTGCAGCCGGAGTACTGTTTACCGAGCAGGAACTTAACAAGCTTTACGACGATTTTGTGGATTACGACGAACACCATGGCGAAAAAATAAACTTAGAAAAAGATTTTTATAAGATTAGTCACCAAATTCTTAATTGAACAGCTTATCATGAAAAAGAAAATAAAAATAATGGACGGCAACGAAGCCGCCGCTTATATTGCCTACAGAACCAGCGAAGTATGTGCCATTTATCCCATCACGCCATCGAGCGCCATGGGTGAGTTTTGTGATGAGTGGTCGGCGGCAGGACAAAAAAACGTGTTCGGAGAAGTGCCCCGTGTAATGGAAATGCAAAGTGAAGCCGGCGCCGCGGGTGCTATTCACGGTGCTTTACAGGCAGGTACTTTGGCTTCAACATTTACTTGTTCGCAGGGATTATTATTAATGATCCCAAATATGTATAAAATTGCAGGTGAATTAACGCCTTGTGTGTTTCATATTGCCGCCCGTACTCTTGCCACGCATGCGCTTTCTATTTTTGGTGATCATAGCGACGTTATGTCGGTGCGCCAAACCGGTTGGGCCATGTTATTTGGTCGCAATTCGCAGGAAGCAATGGACATGGCCTTGATTTCACAAGCTGCAACATTACGCACGCGTATTCCTTTCCTCAATATTTTCGACGGCTTCAGAACCTCACACGAATTAACAAAAGTGGAGCTCATCTCCGATGATGTGATTCTGCAAATGATCGATGAGACGTCTCTTCTTGACTTCCGAAAAAAAGCCATGTCCCCCGAACATCCTTCCATTAGAGGTACTGCGCAAAATCCCGACGTGTTTTTCCAAAGTCGTGAGGCAGGTAATTCTTTTTACGCAAAAACGCCGGGCATCGTAAAAGAAGTAATGAAAAAATTTGAAGCTCTCACCGGCAGAGGCTATAAACTCTATGAATATTACGGCCATCAACGTCCCGAACGTCTCATTATCATTATGGGTTCAGGTGCCGGTGCGGTACAGGAAACAGTTGATTATTTGAATGAAAAAGGTGAGAAGGTGGGGTATTTGTACATCCGCATGTTCCGTCCGGTTGATGCCGAAGAATTTGTAAAAGCCATTCCTTCTTCCGTAAAAAATATTTGTGTACTCGATCGCTGCAAAGAGCCCGGTTCTATTGGTGATCCGCTTTATATGGATGTGGTGAACATCATCGCCGAAGAATGGCAAGGTGAAATGCCACGCGTGATCGCCGGTCGTTATGGTTTGGCATCTAAAGAATTTACACCGGCCATGGTGAAAGCCATTTACGATGAAATGACCACGGCTAAACCAAAAAACCACTTTACCATTGGTATTGAAGACGATGTTACTTTTATGAGTTTGAAGTACGATGAGACTTTCTCGTTGGAAAGTCAGCATTTGTTCAGAGGCTTGTTCTATGGCCTGGGTGCCGACGGTACCGTAGGAGCCAACAAAAACTCCATTAAGATTATTGGTGACACTACCGATAATTATGTGCAAGGATATTTTGTGTACGACTCTAAGAAATCAGGTTCTTTAACCGTTTCACATTTGCGATTTGGAAAAAAACCAATCAACTCAACGTACCTGATTCATTCGGCCAACTTTATTGCCTGCCATCAGTCAAACTTTATCAATAAGTACGACATTTTAAAAAACGCGGAAAAAGGAGCTACTTTTTTATTAAATACCACACACGATGCAGCCAATGTATGGAGCAAAATTCCACAACACGTGCAGGAGGAGATCGTAGAGAAGGAACTTAAATTTTATGTGATCAATGCCTCAAAGGTGGCTCGTGAAACTGCCATGGGTTCGCGTCTGAATACCATTTTGCAGACCTGCTTTTTTGCCATTGCGGGCATCCTTCCAAAGGAAGAAGCCATTCAGCGAATTAAAGATGCGATTAAAAAATCGTATTCAGCAAAAGGGGAAAAGGTGGTGCTGAAAAACTACGAAGCGGTTGACAAAACTTTGGAGAACCTGCATCAGGTCGACTACTCAAAAGAGAAAATTGGCAGCATGGTGACTGAAAAAAGTTATTCGGGCGATGCGCCTAGTTTTGTTGAAAATGTTCTTTCCAAAATATTATCCTTCGAAGGGGATGATCTTCCGGTAAGTGCATTCCCGGTCGACGGTCAGTACCCCGTAGGAACTACTAAATATGAGAAACGAAACATCGCAGCCATGGCTCCTGTATGGGATGCCGACCTGTGTTCGCAATGCGGAAAGTGTTTTTTAATTTGTCCACATGCTGCCATCCGTTGCAAAGTATATCCAAAAGAAGAACTTGCCAATGCGCCCAAGGACTTTAAACATATAGCACCAATTGGAAAAGAATTTGACAAAGAGAAAGAGGCCTATACCTTGCAAGTGAGCGTGGAAGATTGTACCGGCTGTAATTTATGTGTGGAATATTGTCCGGTGAGCAGCAAGACCGAAGCCAAACACAAGGCCATTAACTTGGTAGATCACGACCAACTCAAGGAAGTTGAAATGAAGAACTGGGATTTCTTTTTGGGGATTCCCGAATTAGATCGTTCACGTGCCAATACCAACACGGTGAAGGGAACACAATTTTTGCAGCCTTTATTTGAATTCTCGGGCGCCTGTTCAGGTTGCGGAGAAACCCCTTATGTAAAATTATTGTCACAATTATATGGCGATCGCATGGTAGTTGCCAACGCAACGGGTTGTTCGTCTATTTACAGTGCCAACCTTCCTACCACGCCATGGACTACGAATAACGATGGCAATGGACCGGCCTGGGCCAATTCTTTGTTTGAAGACAATGCCGAATTTGGTTTGGGTATAAAAATGGGTTATGCCAAGAAAACAGAAATTGCTCAGGGCATATTACATGGCTTGCGGGATGTGATTGGAGAAAGTTTTGTGGATGAGATCTTGCATGCGGATCAAAGTAATGAAGGCGGCATTAAAAAGCAGCGCGAAAACGTAAAAGAGTTAAGAAAGCGCATTGCGAATTTAACCAGTTTTGAAGCTAAACAATTGGAGATCATTGCCGATCATCTGGTGAAAAAATCACACTGGATCATTGGAGGAGACGGATGGGCTTACGATATCGGCTTTGGCGGATTAGACCACGTGTTATCCACCGGTGAAAAAGTAAATATCATTGTGCTCGATACCGAAGTGTATTCCAATACGGGGGGACAAAAATCAAAGTCAACGCCAATTGGCGCCAGCGCTAAATTTTCGGTGAATGGAAAAGAGAACGGAAAAAAAGATTTAGCCTTGCAAGCTATTGCGCATGGTTCGGCGTATGTAGCACAAATAGCCATGGGTGCTAATGATGTACATGCCATCCGCACCATTCAGGAAGCCGAAAATTATCCGGGCACTTCCATTGTGATCGCCTACAGTCATTGTATTGCACACGGCTACGATATGGGCCATGGTGCTGAACAGCAGAAGAACGCAGTTAATTCGGGATACTGGCCATTGTTCCGATTTAATCCGATGAAAGAAAAAGGACAACGTTTTTCATTAGACAGCAAGGAAGCCAGTTTGCCTTTAAAAGATTTCTTATATCAGGAAACGCGTTTTAACTCTCTCATTCGTCAAAACCCCGAGCATGCAGCCGATGTATTGGTCTCTGCAGAGAAGGGAATCAGCAAACGTTGGGAGAGGTTGTTGGCGTTGACGAGTTTGTAGTTAATTGGGTTGGGATAGGTGGGGCGTTAATATTTCGATATGCGTCAGCCATTGTTTGTGAAATCTTAAACTGATGCTAAAATGCATTGAAAATTGGTCACTGAGCCGAAGTAGCTGAATGCTGTCTGCCAGCACCTGCCGCCCCCTTAATCTTAAGCAAGTTTAACTTTCTGCTGTAGTAGTTCTACATTAAAATTAATTTTGGCATTCAATGCTTTAAAAACTTTAATAATTGTTTCGAACCTAGCGTCCGTCAAACTGTTTTCGAGTTTTGATATTTGAGCCTTTTTCACCCCAACAAGATCGCCAAGTTCTTCCTGTGTCAAATGTCTGTCTTTACGCGCCTGCTTAATTGCTTCGCCTAGCAAGTCAAGTCGCAATTCTTGCTCAAATGCCTCACGCTTTGCTGAACCCCGTTTACCAATGTGTTTATTGGTGACTTCCTCTAGGCTGATTGTCTTTAAACTAATTTTTTTTTTCATTTCTTGTGAGTTTTTTGTTCCATGTACAGTTTTCTAAGACGCTGTGCTTTTGCCAGATCTCCACTTGGAGTTTTATCTGTTTTTTTAATAAGTCCGTGGGTAGAAATTACAACTGTGTCAATTTTATCTGATTTGTCCCAAAACGCAAATAATCTGTACTGCGTTTTATTAAATAAAGTTCTAAACTCCCAAATGTCTTCGTTCAGTTTTTTAAATAGTTCTTTGTCGCTAGTGATTTGAGCCTTTCTGATGTTATAGATTATTTTTTCTCTGGCCTTCTTCTCAAGACTCTCGAGAAACTCTACAGCTTCTTCTAAAAACTCCACTCTAAACTTTTCAGTCACTCCTTACGTGTTTTCACAAAAATACAAGTTTCCTTATTAGGAAACAAATTTCTGTTTAAAATAGTTGGGTTTCCTTGCAGGAAGTGATATCCCGGCATTTGCCGCTCATTTTGTTGTCTGGCTCATTAATTTTACCATTTCTTCTGCAACCCATAAAGCATCATCTGCAAAAGCTCCCGTTACCATTCGGTTTGTATGGTCGATAACTTGAGTGCATTCTTTGTTTGTTTTTAGTCCGTCGGGGCAAACAATCAAGTTGGCGCCCCTTTTTAATAAAACATCTTGCATGTCGAAAGGGAGTAGCTTTCCGTACTCTGACTGCCACATTTTTTGTATTTCCATCCAGTGGGGAAAACAAGTTATTTTTTTGCCTTCAACCAGATAGTTGTTATTGCTCAATTTAATATTAATAAGAGAAGCGGTTCCATGTCCGGTCGAGCCGATTATACCACCGTGTTCATATATTTTAGCTACTAAACGAGAAATGCGTTCATCATTCACAACATCAAAAAAATGACCATAACCGCCCGGGTAAAAAACGGCCATGTAATCTGCGGTATTTACTTTATTTGGAGAGATTGAGTTATTTGTTTTTGAAATAAACAATTCACTTCTTTGGATTTTTCCCAAACCGGGACCGGCATATTCCTTGGGGTAGGTGGGTGCAAGACCACCTTTGGGTGTTACAATATCCACTTCAAATCCTTTATCGATAAAATGTTGAAAGGGATAGGCTATTTCTATCAGATAGGTCCCATTCTCATTTTTGCCGAGTAGATCTATGTTAGTTGCGACGAATAATATTTTTTTCTTTTTCAAACTATCTTGACTGAAAACGGCAGAATAGATGAGTAAAAGGATAAGTGTATGTATAAATTTTCTCATTGACTTTATTCGTTTTTGAAACGTTACGCTTTCAATTCACCAGGGCAAATACAAGCAACAGCACTAAGTTTTATTTGCTAATTATTCTTGTGGATCACTGGCTTTCTTTTTCTTTAGCTGGCGAGTTAGGCTTAAAGCTAGTAAACGATTATAAGACTCTTTAGAGACTAAAGGAACAGCGCCCCTCACCGGCAATAAAGAATGGCTAAGTCTTAATCCGAGTGCCCACTTCTCATTTAATTTGCAGCCAATACCAACGTTGAATGAAAGTTCGCTTCTGCTAAATGGATGGTTAGTTGTTAGTTCGGGGTTTGATATACCATTTAAAGTTTCAAAATTATTAATCATATATCCCAAACCCGGACCAAATTCAAAATAAATCTTCTTTTTATGGTATTGAAAAAGGACAGGAATTTCAAAATAATGGAGGGTGACAAAATGTGCACTCTTTCCGCCTAGCGCACCAATTCCTTTATCTAAAAGTAAAAGTTCCGTCTGAGCCGTCCATTTTTTGTTCATTTTTAGCTGGAACCAAAACCCTCCTATAAAGGAATCGTCAGGATGACTGGAAATTTCACTCAAACAGACCCCTACATTTCACTCTAAACTGACCCCTCAC
>JAQSCW010000044.1 GCA_029945625.1 bacterium | reverse complement strand
AGTGGGGTCAGTTTGAAGTGATGAAGTGGGGCCTATTTAAGCGGAATTTCCACATAACAAAAATATTTGTCAATAACACGCTAAAACAAGCACATTTACAGCGGGGTAGAAGAAAGATGATTATTAAAGCAGTTCACCTCTTGTCTTTTCTAACTGCCACAATTTTATTATCTGCTGTATGGGGTCTTAAACAGAGTGAAATAGCTATTTATGTGGGAACTATTTTAACCGCATTGGGGATAGCTTTTTTTGCACAATGGTCATTACTTTCCAATATTACTTCAAGTCTTTTATTGTTTTTTAACCACCCTATAAAAATTGGAGACACAATAAAGATTTTAGATAAAGATTACCCTTTGGAGGGAGAGGTTTCCGATTTAACCTATTTTTTTATTCATCTTAAAAATGAAAGTGGTGATACAATTACAATTCCAAACTCTCTCTTACTTCAAAAATCAGTTTCCGTTATTGAAAAGAAAACACCTTCAAAATAAATTTGTAAAGTGAAGTCGGTATCTCTATCTATCCTTGTTTTTATTCTGCTACTCAACAAAAGTTAGACGCACAAAACGTCATGTGCAAGCATACCGGACGAAGCAATAGCAACTAACATTCAATAGTAAGAAAACAATGAAAAAAACTGTTTTGCCAATTCTATTCGCAACAATTTGGATTAGCATTTCCGAATTTGTTCGTAACACATTTTTAGTACATACTCAGTGGACAACACACTACCGAAATTTGGGAATGACATTTCCTGAACAACCTATTAATGGGTTGGTTTGGGGTATATGGTCCTTGTGCTTTGCACTCGCCATTTTTATATTCAGCAAAAAATACACATTGGTTCAAACCACGTTTTTATCTTGGTTTGTAGGGTTTGTATTGATGTGGTTGGTCATTGGCAATATGGGCGTTTTGCCTTTTGGAATATTACCTTATGCAATTCCATTGAGTTTGTTAGAAGCCTATGTGGCGAGCTTTATTACTTTTAAATTTTCTGAGAAGAAATGAATTTATGTCAAACAGCACAAACCACAATAAACGCTTATTGTTGGACGGAACTTTTGCTGAGCAATAAATTTATAGAAGCAGAAGCATCCGTTAGAGGACTTGCTGTTTCATGGAAGCGACGCTGCACAGGTAGCCTGCAAGCGAGAATTCGGAACGCTTGTTCTTATTAACAAGTTGCCCTTACAATCGAGGTAACTATCCCTTAATTTTTTGCTTTTTTAACGGCGATGGGGACTTTTTTTAAGAGTCAACGCATTGAAAATAACCGTATCTTTAACAATTGCCTAAAAAAGCCTTCAGATTAACGTCTGTAGCGTTAAAGTGTGAATTTTGTTAATAAAAAGACGCAACCTAAGGGCTAAAAAAAGGTAAACAAGGGAAGTTAAGAATGTATTTAAAAAATTGTAATTATATCCGGAAAGAGAGCTTTCACCAATTTAGATTTTTTTTTGGGGATAATGTTTTGAGCTAATAAATTTTGAAATCAGGAAAGTTGAACGGTAAATCGGCCGTAGTTCTGTATTGTATTATCTTGTTTTCGGGCGTAATTCGCGCCCAATCTCTGGTAAATTATTTATCTGTTAGAAATACGGGAGTCTCTTACGCAAGTATCAGCGGGGTGGGTACCTCGTTTGCTTCGTGGCGAAATGGCAGCGCCCTCACTCAGGATGATAACCGCTCGGCTTTAACTGACATTGGTTTTGATTTTTGGTATAACGGTACACGTTACACTCAGTTTTGCGTTTCCACCAATGGCTTTATTGATTTTTCAAGTAGCGCTTCCACCGGAGCTGCCACAGTAACTGCCTTTGGAAATAATAATGCGACGTTCAGTAATGCAAGTGGTGGTAACTCCACCAGTCCGGTTATTGCTCCCTTTTACGATAATCTTATGACGGCCGGTGGCACGGCACCCCTGGGCACAAGTATACTATACTATTTATCCGGAACCGCTCCTTCGCGCACCCTCATAGTGGAGTGGATCAATATGACGGCAAACGGAAACACCAGTCCTGTGTTGAATTTTCAGGTTAGTTTGGTAGAAACAACCGGGCAGATCATTATCCATTATGGAGGCATGAACGCGGGAACCAATACCTTTTCATACAGCATGGGCCTGAACAGTGGCACGATCAGCGCTACACCCACCGCTCCCCAGCTTAAAACTTTGCAGAACGTAAACACGAATAACTTCGGCAATACCGTCCAGAATAATTTATCTACCATGCCCTCGGCGAATTCACAGTATATTTTTTCGCCCCCGGCTCCAACCTCCACTGCCGGAACCCTCACGTTTTCGGGAATTACGCAAACGGGTATGACGTTGAATTGGCTTAATTGGGCAAGCAACGAGGTGGGTTATGTGATTTATAATTCGGAAGATGATACCACGTATAATTTTGTAGCCCAAACTGCTTCAAATATTGCTACCAGAGCTATTACCGGATTATTTACCGGCACCGTATACTTTTGGAAAGTTTATGCGGTTACTGACGGCTACCTAAGTGCAGCACTAAGCGCTAGTGCAGCCACCTTGCCTGCCGGCACAAAAGTATCTGTTTCTTCCGGAAACTGGAATGTAAATGCTAGGTGGTCACCTGCAGGAATACCAACTGCCGTTGATAATGTCACTATTGCTCCCGGTCACTCGGTGACCATTGCCAGTAATTCTTCCTGCAATAACCTAACCGTTGGAAATGGCGCGGCTTCTGCTACTCTTTCTATTGGAAACAACAATGCAGCGCGCACTTTTTCGGTAAACGGTGATATTCTGATCAACAATCTCGGAAATTTTGGGGCCAGAGCGGGATCTAACACCACCCATTCCTTATTTATGAAGGGTGATATTACTAATAACGGTTCGCTGGATTTAGCCCCGGATGTGAATAGTTTTTGCAACAGTTTTTTCTCTCAAAATAAAGATCAAAATATTTCGGGCTCGGGGGCTTTAACGCGGTTCAATTTAATGAACGTGAATCTCGGAGGTTCGGAAACGAATTTTTTAAATATCACCACTTCCGAATTTTCTGCAACTAATAATTTTCTCACACTTACCAGTGGAACATTTAAACTGGCAACTGTAAATTCAGTGAACATTGTGCCTTTTGCCGCAACAGCTACCATATCGGCGAATGCCGGTATATGGCTTAGTGCCGGCAATGCCAGTGTAACTTTGGCGGGTGGAATTAATTTGGCCGGCCTGCTTACTGTTTCTGCCGGCACTTTAACCATGGGTGATATTGCCAATGAAGATTGCCTGTTATCGGGCTGCACCTATAGCAGCACTGGAGGAGTGACCAATGTTGCGGGTAAATTTTATACCAATACTATCAACGTATCTAATGTCATCATTAGTGGTGGTACCCTAAATGTGGGAACTGTGGGATCTACAAACACCGGCAACGCCCCCTTTCAAATTTCTTCAACCGGATCAAAGTTTGATATGAGTGGAGGAGCTATTACTGTGGTAAGAGAAGGTGGAACAGGAATACAACATCTTGGATTCATCAACACCGGTGCCACTTTTGGCACTATTTCAGGAGGCACCCTACAAATTGGCTCCGCAGCCACTCCTGCCGCTCAAATCATTAACATCAATTCTATTTCAGCCCTCGGCAATTTGGTACTTAATAGTGCAAATGCCACCGCCAGTTTGGTTACCAATCCGCTTTCTATTTTAGGAGACGTAACCATTAACAGCGGAGCTCTTAGTGCAGGGGCCTTGGCAATGACTGTTGGCGGCAACTGGTCCAACAATGGCGGTGTATTTTCACCGGGCACCGGCACAGTAATTTTTAGTTCATCTACTCCCCAAACTATTTTTAAAGCGGGAGGAGAAACTTTTAATACACTTAATTTCATCGGTAACGGCCCTAAAACCCTGTCCTCACCAATTTCTGCGTCCGGTAATTTTTCTATTTCTTTCGGATCAAATTTTGATGTGAGTGCAAGTAATTTCTCATTGGCAATAGGAGGAAATTTAATCAACAGCGGTGCCTTCAATTCACGCAGCGGACTCATCTTATTAAATGGAGGTTCTGCACAAACGATAGGAGGAAGCAGCACAACTGATTTTTATGATCTCACCTTAAACAATACCGGAGGCGCCTCCCTCACACATGCCGAAAATCTCATAGGTACCTTATCACTTAACGGCGGAACGTTTAATGCCAATTCACAGGTATTTACTATGGTATCTACTGCCACTGCTACTGCACGAATTGCAGCCCTCAGCGGAACAGGCGATATTTTGGGGAATGTGACGGTGCAACGTTTTGTGCCTGGTGGCGCAACGGGATGGGTGCTTTTGGGAACTCCAATTTCCTCGCCTTTGACATTGAACGATTGGGACGACAATATCATCATTAGTTGTTCGACTTGTCCCGATGGCTATGCGGCGAATTTCCCTTCCATCTATACCTATAATGAAACTGTGGCTGGCCTATATGATGCGGCCTCCTCGTATGTACCTTTGAACAACATCAACGATGCCATAATTGCCGGAAAAGGTTATTGGGTATATCTGGGAACAAATCAGTTTACAACCACCAATCAAACAATTGATGTAACAGGAACAGTGCGAAAAAATAATTACTCTATCCCCCTCAATTACACGAATTTTGGTTCGCCCGCTAACGACGGTTGGAACCTGATCCATAATCCTTATCCTTCTCCCATTCGCTGGAGTCTGCTGAAGGGAAGCACGGCGAACATCGACGATGCCATTTATACATACAATTCCGATTTAAATGGCGGCACCGGTGCTTATGCGAGTTATGTAAATGGCATCAGCAGCCCTGCAATAGGGGCAGGGGGCATTGATGATTTGATCCCCATGTGTCAGGGTTTTTATGTGCACTCTACGGGGGCAACTGCACTCGTTGCACAGGAATCAAATAAAGTAGGCGGCAATCCCACATTTTTAAAGAGTGGAACTTCGTCCACCCGCTCTGAACTTCGTATCAATCTAGCGGGAGCCGGCACGTTCAGCGATGAGGTGGTACTGTATACCGAAGCGGGAGCGGGCAACGGTTTTGACATTGGTTTTGATGCATACAAAGTAAGGGGACAAGACCCTCTTGCACCTATAATTGTTTTGGAAGATGGTTTGGATCAGTTTCAGGTCAACGGCATTGCACCGGTTAGTGGTAATTACACCACAACACTAAAAACACTTACAGGTTATACCGGCTCTTATACCATTAGTGCCGACAATATCTCTTCCTTTCCAAGAGGAGCTTGCATCTCTCTATACGACCGGTTTACCTCCTCTACAACCGATCTGCGAACATCCACTTATACATTTAATTTGATTGATACCACAACGGTTTCGAGGTTTGTTTTGAGTATTACTCTGAATTCCCTCACGGTTTCTTCCACCGTTATACAACCTACCTGCAAACTAGTGAATGGCGGTGAAATACGGGCGAAAGGAATAAATTCAGGACCCTGGAATTATTTTTGGAAGGTAAATGGCAGTCTTGTGAAATCGAGTTTGAATAAAAACACTGCCGATACCCTCGCAAAAATAGGAGGAAGCACCGTCGATCTTGAAATCACTACCAGCGGCTCTTGCGACAATTTTAATAAGAGTTATGTCATCAATTCACTGGTACCGATTACGGCAAGTTTCAATTCCGCAGATACCTTTTTTCTTCATCAATCAACTCCCCTGTATTTCAGTAATACATCCACCAATGCCGGAAGCAGCGTTTGGAACTTCGGTGTGTCAGGAGGCTATTCGTACCTCACGAGTCCAAGTTATTCTTATACCATTCCGGGAAAATACAAGGTGAGCCTCCTATGTTCAAGTAGTACTGGCTGTTCCGACTCGGCATCTAAATTTATAACAGTGATCGACAATCCAGTCGGAATTGAAAGTCGGGTAGGACTTCAGGATCACCTAACGGTGATGACCTTGGCGGAGAATGAATACCTCTTGGATCAAAAATTTGAAACACCTTGTGAAGTAACTTTCGAGCTTTATGATAGTTTAGGCCGATTAATGAAAAATTTTGGAACACAGGAAACAGATCACCTTTCCCTGAAGTTGGACCTTAGCACTTTTAGTCCCGGGATGTATGTGTTGCGAATCACAGTACCTAGTGAGCAGCATTCACTTAAATTTATGGTAAGATAGCCGGCCCGAAATTCTGTTCTTCTACGCATCTAAATTACTGTTCAACCATTTTGGATTTCTTCTATCCGTTGCGCTGTCGCGAATTTTAGTACCAAATTGGTTTGCTAAGGTGGTGGCAAGTTGTTTGATCTCGGTAATGTTTTTTGACTCGTGTACAATCAACCTTCTATTTCTGTTATACACCAGCGATAATTGAACCATCGCATTATCCTGAAAATCTTCGATCTCACAAGGCTCACATTTTGCATACAGCGTTTTGAACATCAGTACATATTCAACTTTCGGAATGCGTTCACATTTATCCCAAAAAGTAAACAACGACAGGATCTTGTACGATCGCTTAAAACACCTCTTGGCAAGATCGAGCAGGATGCCCTGTCTCACAATAATATTTGATGCTGCATATTTTCCCTTGATTTCCATAACGATTTTTGATCTAAGGTACGTGGATCACCTCCGTTTTCCTGTAACTCTTGTTACATGTTCTGTTGTTTAGAGTTTTTTATGAGACCTTCTTCATCAAAAGTTTACCTTTGCAGGACTATTATCTTGAAAATATGAAAATCGAATTTTTGGGAGCTACCGAAAGTGTAACAGGAAGCAAACACCTCTTGATCACCGAGCAGGGAAAACAGATTTTGCTGGACTGCGGCTTGTATCAGGGTTTGGGCAAGGAAACCGAAGGTCTCAATCGTGAGTTGGGTTTGGATGCAACCAACGTTGATGCAGTTTTGTTGTCGCATGCGCATATCGATCATTCTGGTAATCTCCCTTTGCTGGTAAAGCAAGGTTTTAGAGGAAAGATTTATTGCACGGAGGCCACGTTTGACGTGTGTTCGATTCTACTACTGGATAGTGCTCATATTCACGAGGGAGATGTTTCATTCATTAACAGCAAACGCAAAAAAAAGGGTTTGCCACCCATAAAACCCATTTATTCGGTAAAGGATGCCGAGCGGTGTTTGAAGTATTTTAAACCACTACCATTTAATACCGATTTTCAATTGAACGAGGAAATCTCGTTTTATTTTTCAGAGAACGGGCATATTATTGGAAGTGCAGCAATAAATATTACTGCTCATGAAAAAGGTAAAACCACCAAATTAACGTATACCGGGGATATAGGAAGGTACACCGACCCTTTACTCAAAGCTCCCGCGGTATTTCAGCAAGCAGATTATATAATTTGTGAGTCCACCTATGGTAAGCGCTTACATGATTCGCAAACCGACTCAGAAGCTAAGGTATTGCAATGTGTTCAAAAAACTTGTGTTGACAAAAAAGGTAAATTGATCATTCCCGCTTTTAGTCTGGGTCGCACCCAAGAAGTGCTGTATATACTTGACAAGTTAACGAACAAGGGACTCTTACCCAAGATCAAGATCTTTGTAGATAGTCCGCTTTCAAAAAAGGCAACGCACGTGGTGAGCTTACATCCCGAAAGTTTTAACGAGGAATTAAAGGCCTATTTAAAAGAAGACCCGGAACCTTTTGCGTTTCAGAATTTAAAATATGTGGAAGATGCGGAAGAATCGAAATCACTGAACGATCTTCATGAACCCTGCATTATTATATCTGCCTCAGGCATGTGCGATGCAGGAAGGGTAAAACACCACATTGCAAATTCCATTTCAAATCCTTCGGCAACGATTTTGTTGACAGGATATTGTGCGCCCGGCACACTGGGGGCCGCATTGCTAAATGGCGATAATCGCGTGCATATTTACGGCGATTTTTTTGATGTGAAAGCAGATGTGGAGTCGGTGCTGTCGTTGAGCGCTCATGCCGATTATGAAGGGATGATACGGTACTTATCATGTCAAGACAAAACGCGGGTAAAAACAATTTTCTTAGTGCATGGTGAAGCTGATGCTAAAACTGCATTTCGGGAGCACTTATTGGAGTTTGGATTTACTCAGGTGTTGATTCCCGAAAAAGGGGAAACCTTCGAGATTGGTTCGTAAGTTCATTGGTCTCAACATTCGTTGAAATTATGCGCTTTCGGCGCAGGACTTGCATTTTCTACAAAAATTAAACACAGAGGTACAAGAGATACAGAGTGGCGCAGAGGATAATACTATATAAAGTGAATCTTTGTCCCTGCCTATCTCTGTTGTTTCTGCCTCCCTTTTAACCACAGAGTATGCAGAAGGTTACACAAAGGAAAGAGAGAATGACACATCTACTTTGTATGCTCTGTTTTTTTTCTCGTTGAGCTCTGCGCTCGCCGCTTAAAAAACACGACGACCAATGTATATTTATTCTGATTTCGTGGTATTACAAAGTTTAGTTCCTTCTTCTTTCACCGTCTCGATTCGTTTCAGATTTACCCCTGCCTTTGTGAGCAGATCGGTGTTTTGATACACGTCTCTCACCAATACATAGTCTTTATCGAGCAGCCATTGCTTTTCCTGGCAGGTAAGTGAGGTTAAGCAGGTTAAGGGATAAAGCCCCAATTTATCGATGGTTTCTCGGAGTGAATTTGGCTCGGGATAATCCCAGCTGATAAGTCGCAGTCCTTTACACCTTGCATAAGAAATGGCATCGCTTGTGAATTTCGAATTGGTGGCTATCCAGCCGTTCACCGTATCGCCGGCCGTTTTGAAAGTACCATTGGCTAAAACGTCCTCAAACCGCGAGTTGATATAGAGAGGTGTTTTTACGTCCACCGGCATGCCCGCACTATTCCTGTATTTGCACTCCACCATATTGATCTCATTTGGTTTTCTGGCAATAACATCCAATTCGTGACTCACACAATGGCCCTGCACAATTTGTCCCACCTGAGTGGAATACCCCTGCTTTTCAAAAAGTTTGGCGATGAACTTTTCAAAAGGAAATCCCGAAGGTCCCAGTTCCATGATTCCCCTTTTTAAATAGTAGCGGGCAGCGTGCGGTTTTGAGTGGGTCCTGAGAAGACGAAACGCCTCACTGTATATTTTTTTGGTGCTGATGCCTTGATATAATTTAGGCATGAGTTGTTCGATGATGCTGTTGATAGCGGCATTTGTTGCATTGGCGCGGGTTAAGGAAAGTCGGAGCTTCCGAATGGAGAAAGGCTCTGTTTGACCGGAGGCTTTGGTAACAACAATTTCTTTTTTCATGTGTTTCCTGTAAATTTACAATTCTAAGGTTTAAAACTGAATTTTTTTTAATCGAATCACCATTGAGAGATGTTCAGAAGAGGGTTAGAAGAAGTTTCGGATCAATGGGAATTGTTTGGGAAATGCATCTAATTTATTCCTTGGATTTTTTTTATAAATGGAAACAACTAGTTTGCTGCGTGAGCGATTGTAGTGGAAAGCCCACAGCCACGCCTGTCTCTTTGCGTGGCGAGGACTTGGAACGGAAAGCGCGACCCCTGAAGCAGAAAAACCGGGAATTGTTTTGGAAAGTTTT
>JAQSCW010000043.1 GCA_029945625.1 bacterium | reverse complement strand
GCCACCGCCGCCGCCCACGCCGCTTCCATTTGAAGCCGCTCCGCCGCCGCCGCCGCCAAAGTAGCCACCGCCACCACCACCACCGGCAACGTCGTACTGACCATCGCCGCCATTCCCCCCAATATTTAGGGTCGCTGTAAATCCATTATTACCTCCGTTGTCACCAGGGCCCCCCGCACCCACAGCAGTTTGCGTACCCGGCGCACCCCCGTTAACCCCACCGCCGGGATAAGAAAAACCACAATTATGAGCCGCTTGACCAATTGTTCCATTTAAGCCACCACCACCACCACCACTGCCTCCGCATCCGCAAGGTTGACAACTGCCATTGCAGTAATCTCTTCCGGCTCCACCACCACCTGCACCAACGATGACACGATTGGACAGACCAATTCCTCCAACCCGCACATCGGAAGCGCCACCCCCGCCACCGGCAGGACCACCGAAACAACTCGAACCGGCTGTTGAATTTCCTCCTGCACCCCCACCGTTAAAACCACCGGAGCCATTTTGACTTCCCATGCCCCCCACATAAATAGTTAATACCTGTCCCGGCGTCACTGTAATAATCCCAACAGCTCTGCCACCCGCACCTCCGCTTGAGTTAGTGAGTAATTTATCATTTGCATTGGCACCTTCTCCACCTCTGGCATCCACCGTAATGGTGCCTACACAATTGGGTACCGTAAATGTTTGAACAAGCCCCGTGTAAGCAAAGGTGACCGTTTGAACGGACTGTGCCTGAAGGTTTGTAGACCAAAATAGCAAACTTGAAAAGAAAAGGACGTTTGCAAAAACTGAAATTTGTTTTTTCTTTTTCATGGGCAATAAAATTTTACGATGGTGGTTTGTAGGGTAATTTTATTGAAATAAATCCGTGTAAGCAATTTTTATTTGTTAAAAACCTAAATCAAAGGCCCAGGAAGTACTCTTTTGCCCCAAGTTACAACAGGAAACGAATTTAATAGCAGCATCAAAAAAGGTTTGAATTGCCTATCTTCGCCGAACTATGGCAACACCTCAATTTGAACACCTCAATCTTTCTAAACCACTTATAAAGGCATTGGAGGAGCGCGGTTTTACTTCGCTCACACCTATTCAGGAAAAAGCGTATCCGGTAATCATGTCGGGCAGAGATGCTGTGGGCATTGCGCAAACAGGTACCGGAAAAACAATTGCCTATTTATTGCCCATTCTCCGTCAGCTCACGTATTCGGAACAACGCCACCCCCGGGTAGTTATAGTGGTTCCTACGCGCGAACTTGTAGTGCAGGTAGTTGAAGAAATTAACAAACTCGCCGCATACATGAGTATTCGTGTGTTGGGTGTTTACGGCGCCTCCAATATTAATACCCAGAAGCAGAAAGTATATGACGGAATCGATATTTTGGTTGCCACACCCGGACGGCTCATTGATTTGACACTTAGTAGAACTTTACAATTAAGCGCCGTGAAGAAATTAGTAATTGATGAGGTGGATGAGATGTTGAATTTAGGATTTAGAGCTCAGTTAATGCAGATTCTGGAGCGCTTACCGCCACGCCGTCAAAATCTATTATTTTCGGCCACCCTCAGCGAAGATGTGGAAACAATGATCAATAAATTTTTTAATGCGCCCGAGTATATAGAGCTGTTAACACGTGGAACTCCACTTGAAAAGATAATACAGCAGGCATATGAGGTGCCCAATTTCTACACCAAAATTAATTTGTTGAAGTGGCTCTTAACAAAAGACAAAGCACTAAAAAAAACACTGCTATTTGTTAAAAATAAGAATATCGCCGATCTCATTGAAAAGGAATTAAGTGAATTCTCGGACGAATTTGGAGTTATTCATTCCAATAAATCTCAGCCCCATCGTTTCGACATGGTGAAACGATTTGGAGAGGAATCACTTCGAATGCTCATTGCTACCGATGTGATTGCCCGCGGTTTAGACTTTAAGAACGTTAGTCATGTGATTAACTTCGATCTGCCTGCCGAACCCGGTACATACATTCATCGGATTGGAAGAACAGGAAGAGCCGAAAAAGCGGGAACTGCACTCAGTTTTAGTACCGAAAAGGAAGCAGCTTACCGAACTACTATTGAACTTTTGATGGGAAAAGAAATTGAGACACTTGAACTTCCCGAAGAAGTGGAAATTTCCGAAGAGCTTATTCCCGATGAGGTTCCGGTTCCCCGGGATAAGAATTTAAAGAAAGCAAAAAGGATAGCAACGCCCACAGGTGCGTTTCATGAAAAGAAAGCAAAAAATAGTAAGGTTCAATTAGGCGGAAAGCGCCGCCAGGAAAGATTGCGACGGGCCTTAGAAAAAAGCAGAAGTAAACGGGGAAATTAAAAAAAAAGAGCGGTTAAGGCCGCTCTTTTTCTTGAATTCTGTTTTTCAATTATTCACTAATTCCATAGGAAGTTTTAACTTCCTGATAATTTTTTGTATCCACATCAGGGTGTGCCGCTCTTGCAGACGCAGTCATGGCTACGATTTTAAACTTGGCAGTACTTTGTGGTACCACAAGATTGTCAAGATCAGAATTATGCAATTTGAGTCTCACGCCTCCAACAAAATGCTCCGCTTCCCACCACACGATAACAGCATTAACACCGGTACCAAGCACATAACTATAAGGTAGTTGCACATAATAGCCATTGATGTCGATATAAACTAAAACAGCTCCACTGGTAACAACCTCTTGTGTGATGGCAGAATAAGAAACAACAGATTCCCATCGAAGTGTCGCATTATTAAAGGTCCATGTCATGTTTTGAAAAGTACCTGATTTCACATTTGCATTCCCATTTGTGCCATTTGTTCCGTTCGTCCCTGCAGGACCCGTATCGCCTTTTGCACAATTGGTCAATAAAACGGGTGTAAGTGCCACCGCTATGGCAAGAAGCAATGCTCCTATCTTTAATTTGGTTGTTTTCATGTTCTTATTTTTTTAGGTTTTGTTTTACAATTTATTGATCAAATATAAATTATTTGGCAACGCGCAGCAAAAAACCTTTTAAACATTATCATGTTATTCGCGCACTTCTATTACCAAAAATCGTGAGGTAAACCAGAATTCCTGGGGGTTAGTGATGATAAGACTGGTATATTCTTCGTTTTTTTGCTTCCATTCATAGGATCCGACCGGGTGTTGGGTGAGGAGTTTCGGTTTTTTTCCTTGAATTGGCACCGTTTTTATGTCGCGCATATCTAATTCAACAAAATATTCGCGATTTTTAAAGAAAGCATTTGCAAGTGCATTTTCTTTCCCAATTCCCAATAAGCCTCCTTTTTTTTCAATGATTTCTTTTTTCACCAGTTGTTCCCGTGTGCCGTAAACAAAATAGCCTTTGTTGAGATCTTTACTCAGTTGGTCATTTGCATCCAGTAGAGCGTTCTTTTCCGAAAGCAGTACTTCGTTGGCCACTTGCATTTCGTCCATCTTATTGTAGAGGTCGGCCACTTTATACTCTTCCATCGCCAGATCCTGTTTTAAGTTGATGATTTCGTGTTCCTGCTTTTCAATTCTCTCCTGCGTTTGTTTTGAGATTCTAACCAAAGCACTATTTTCCCTTCCTAACTGGTTAGCTTGCGAAATCAGTTCTATCATCTTTTTTTTGTTTTCATCGAGAAGCACGTTAATCAAACTAATATTTCGCAAGATGGCTTCTTTCTTGCTCAGGTTTTCGGCGTTTTCTGCCGAATTTATCAGACCTTCCTTTTCGCGGATCAGATCCAGATTCTGGTTGATTTCTTCAATGGTTTGCACAAGTCTACTTTCAACAGAATCTCTTAGAGGGTCGTTTTTCTGAGTCGTGCTCAAGTCTGCTTCATTTTTTCCCGAAGGGGTGCAAGCTAAAGCCAGCGTCAAGAGAAAAAGGGTAATATATTTAATAACCGATACCATGAATACAAAAGTACGAGAAACATGTGATTGCACGGTATGAATCTCCAACAGATTAAAAATTGTGCAAAAAAATAATAGTAATCTAAAATGACATAAAAGGGTTGTATGATTTTAATCAGGCAGCAATAAAGGGGTTTAAAGTAAATTAACAGAGTGGTGTTGGTTTTTAATGGGTAACTTGCAGGTAATTCGAAGGTTGGTTTAGTGTTTTACGCCTAATTCACCAAATAATATCAACAATGTGACTAAGATATTAAGATTACCAGGTTAATATGAAACCTAAATCTATCAGATTCGTTAACATCCCTAAAGTACCTTTGAGATTGCACCAATCATGACTGCACTAAAAAAAAAGTTTTCTATTCTTGTTTCGGAGGATCATGCTGACTATCAGTTTCTATACAAAATGGCCCTTTCTGAAATCGACCCCGATATCGAAATAAACTTGGTGTATTCGAGTGAGCAAATTGTGGAGTTTCTCATTAAGGACAAATTACAAAGATCTCTTAACCGACAGGTTTTACCCAATATTATTTTTTTGGAAGTGAGGCCTCCTTTTCGGGAATTGGAAGATATCAAGACAATTCGAAATTCTCCCAGATATAATAAAATACCTGTTGTTGTTTTCACGGATGTGGTGTCTGATTTTACTGTAACGAAGTCATTGGAAGCAGGCGCAAGCGAAGTTTATGCAAAACCCTATACTTATCATGATCTTAAAATGCTTTTGCAGGGAATTATCAGCAAAACTCCGGCAAGGCGATTAACTAAAAGTTTGTTTTGTTGCCGGTGTGAAGATTATATTGAATTTGACAATGAACATGGTCAGTTTGCGCATCAAATTCATTTATCAACCAACGAAATAGGTTTTATTAAAGCGAAATTTCAGGGCCCTCTCTGCATTCCCTGCCTCAACCAGTTAAAAACATCCTATAGAATTATCAATGGTGATTTTACAGTTACCTCACAAACATTGCATAAGAAGTAACGTACTTTACTGATATCCCACTAATAATCAGATCGAATTGGGACGGGAATTCTGCCTCCCCTTATTCATATTCTTAAGCGTTTTTTTGAAGTTCACAATCCTACGGGCAATAGACATGAAGGTGATGGATCCTTTCAGGTGGTTTTCATCATCCACCACCGGAAGCCGATTTATCCGTTCGCTCTTCATGGTAGAATAGGCAGTGGCTTCATCTTCATGCGCGTTGATGGCAAACGAACCGGGATTCATAATTTGATTTACGGTTAGTTTATTTGCATCAGAGGCAGTGCTACTCATAATACGGGTAATGTCTGCCTGTTTTACCATACCCACTACCCGTTGATCTTTATCTACTACCGGTAAAAAATCAGCGTCCGACTGGGACATTTTCTTCACAGCCACATTCACGGTATCGTTCAATTCGCAAGAAACGGGATATGGTTTCATTATTTCTTCCACTGTTTTCATAAGATGTATTATAGTTCCTTAATGGTCTTACTTATTACAATATTTTTTAATTCATAAAAATAGTTTTTCTTTCCAAACACAAACAATTTTGCAACACTTTTTTTGCAAACGATGATTACAAAAAGAAATTGCACAAATTATCTTCGGGGAGCATCAGTTGCGCACTACTTCACTGAAAACAAAATAACGTAAGTAGCGAAAATTAATAAATTTATGCTTTGCCTGTGTTAAATTCAGGTTAAGGGTTTAAACTTTGCGGTAAAATGTCTCAAAAATTCAGGTTCCTCAACGATCTTATACCCTTTCACAGAAGCTCTCTCCTGCAACAATTTCTCAAATACCTCAATCACATACTCAATATGACTCTGCGTGTACACCCTTCGGGGAATGGCCAATCGCACCAGCTCTTTAGGAGCAGGGATGAGTTTCCCTTTTTTATCATATTTTCCAAACATCACCGAACCTATTTCCACCGATCGTATGCCTCCTGCCTTGTATAATTCGCACACCAAGGCCTGACCGGGATACTGATCAACCGGAATTTGCGGATAAAAGGCCTGTGCATCCACATACACAGCATGGCCACCAATAGGCATGATGAGCGAAACTCCAAGGTTATGGAGTTTTTCACCTAAATAGGTGGTGCTAATAATCCTATAATGCAGGTAATTAGGGTCAAATACCTCGTCAAGGCCAATGGCAATGGCTTCCATGTCTCTGCCTGAGAGTCCGCCATAGGTCGTAAATCCTTCCGAAATAATTAGTAAACTCTTACACGCTTCGGCTAGTTTTTTGTCTTTCAATGCTAAAAAGCCTCCCATATTCACCAGGGCATCCTTTTTGGCACTCATTACCGCACCGTCGGTGAGCGCAAACATTTCCTGTGCAATTTGTTTATAGGTATGGTTCTCAAATCCTTTTTCTCTCTGTTTAATAAAGTAGGCATTTTCAGCAACCCTGCAGCAATCCAGAAAAAAACTCACCTTGTGTTTTTTGCACAGTTTGCTAACTCCTCTGGCATTTTCCATACTCACCGGCTGGCCACCGCCACTGTTGTTAGTTACCGTGAGTATCACACCACCAATTTTAGCTGATCCTATTTCCTTTAAGAGGGCATCGAGCTTTTTTAAGTCCATATTCCCCTTAAAAGGATGGATGAACTCGGGATTAGTTGCTTCGGCAATCGGAATATCAATGGCCTCTGCACCCGAATATTCAATGTTTGCACGGGTAGTGTCAAAATGGGTATTGCTGATGAAGGTTTTTCCTTTTCCACCTAAATACGTGTATAAAATGCGTTCGGCTGCTCTGCCTTGGTGTGTCGGAAAAATATATTCCAAACCGGTGAGGTCCCTGATGGCAGCTTCCATGCGCTGCCAACTTTTGGCGCCGGCATAGGATTCATCCCCGCGCATCACACCGGCCCACTGTTCAGAGCTCATTGCCGACGTGCCACTGTCGGTGAGAAAATCAATCATCACCTGGTCCGATTGCAAGAGGAAAGGATTATAATGTGCGTTTTTTAAAAAAGCGAGTCGCTCTTTTTGGGTGGTCATTTTAATGTGTTCCACCATTTTGATCCGGAAAGGTTCGATAATCGTTTTAAATCCCATAAAATTTTTTGTTGATTTGTCGTTTAGTACTTTTTTAAGTTCCGAAAAATTGAACGCGCTGCAACCTATTTTTACCGGTAGCGGTCATTTTCTATTAAAGAGCAATTCTAGGACTTATTATTGGGCGAAAACATGACGAGCGTCTATGCCCTTCTATGACTTTAGTCATGGCACAATTGGTTTTTAAGGACGTGCTTTGTCAAAAAAAAATATGTCAAGTCGTTCATGGGCTGAGCCCTATAAAATTAAGATGGTGGAGTTGTTGAAAATGACTACTCCAAAGCAACGTAAAAAAGCAATTGAAGAAGCAGGGTTTAACACATTTCTACTTAAGTCGGAAGATGTTTACATAGATCTGTTGACCGATAGCGGAACCTCAGCGATGAGCGACCGTCAATGGGCGGGCATGATGTTGGGCGACGAAGCTTATGCCGGGAGCCGCAACTTTTACAATCTGGAGCGTGTGGTGAAAAAATGTTATGGGTACAAACACCTCATTCCAACGCATCAGGGTCGTGGCGCTGAAAACATTTTGTCGCAAGTGATGATCAAAAAAGGGGATATCATTCCGGGCAATATGTATTTTACAACAACCCGCTTACATCAAGAACTTGCCGGTGGCACATTTTACGATGTCATCATCGATGAGGCGCATGATTCTACCAGTTTGCATCCATTTAAAGGAGACATCGATATTGCCAAACTTGATAAATTGGTAAAAAAATTCGGAGCCAAGAAGATCCCTTATGTTTGTGTGGCCACCACGGTGAATATGGCCGGGGGACAACCTATTTCCTTAAAGAACCTTAAAGAACTCAGAGCTTATACCAATAAACTTGGTATTAAAATTATACTCGACATGACCCGCATTGCCGAGAACGCTTATTTTATTCAGCAACGCGAAAAGGGTTATGCCAACAAAAACATTGCTTCTATTGTGAGACAGATTTGCGACCTTACCGATGGTGCCACATTTAGCGCGAAAAAAGATGCTCTGGTAAACATTGGTGGATTTCTCACATTAAACGATGACAAAAAATTTGAAGAAGCCAGCAATTTAGTGGTAGTGTACGAAGGTTTGCATACCTACGGTGGTTTGGCCGGACGTGACATGGAAGCCATGGCGATTGGAATTGAAGAGTCGTTGAACGACGATCATATCAATGCGCGTGTAGGTCAGGTAATTTACCTGGGTAATAAGCTCATTGCTTCGGGCGTGCCCATTGTGCAACCCATTGGAGGTCATGGGATCTTTATTGATGCCAAATTATTTTTACCACATGTAAAACAAATTAATTTTCCGGCTCAGGCGCTTGCTGCCGAAATTTTTGAAGATTCAGGTGTTCGCACGATGGAGAGAGGAATTGTTTCGGCGGGAAGAAATGCAAAAACCGGCGATCACTATTTTCCAAAATTGGAATTGGTTCGACTCACCATTCCGAGACGAGTATATACTCAAGCGCATATGGATGTGATCAGTGAATCCATTGACAGTGTGTACAAGCGCAGAAACGAAATTAAAGGGATGGAAATGATTTATGAACCCACTTACCTGAGGTTTTTTCAGGCAAGATTTAAACGACTGTAAGAGCAGGGCCTGTGTTTACCTGCATGTGAGAGCGCTGCTTTCTGGGCACGATGGTGTGAATTGTGTTTAACAAAGCAGTTTGGAAAAAAGAAGAACCCTGTGATGATAAATTACAGGGTTTTTTTGTATTTTTATTTGCCCGCACCAGCGTTATGGAATTTCCATGCCGAGTCTTTTATTTTTCAATGAGCCATGTAATTTTTATTTTTAATCTGCGGCATATTTGCGGTGTTTAATGAGTTTGTTTTCCTAAATTTACTTAACAAACAAACCCACACAACTATCATGAAAAAAACATACTCGTTCCGATCTTTTTTTAGATCAATTGTTCAGGAAGCACTTTGTTTTGATGTTCAAAAATTTTTTCTGTTTGGTGTTTTTTGCACGGGCACTTTATTTTCGCAGCAGAGCTATACTTTCACCAATGCAGGTCAAACGGCTATGAATGGCCCAACGCAGACCATGATTAATACCGCTTATTTGTCCACCAACTTAAATGGGTCGGTGGTTGCCTCAGGCGGCATTCAATGTTGGAGAGTCCCTGTATCCGGTAATTATGGCATCCAATCTTTTGGAGCAGGTGGAGGAGGAGTTAGCGGTGGAAAAGGTGCGATTATGAAAGGGGATTATTTTCTGAATGCGGGAGACACCATCTTGATCATTGCAGGCCAAATGGGTATTGATGCACTTGATGGCTCAACTACCGGTGGCGGCGGTTCCTTTGCCGTGCTAAAAAATTTACTTTCAACAACTCTTACTACAAGTGGAAGGCCTGTTACACCTTTGGTGATTGCGGGAGGTGGCGGTGGAAATCCGGGAGTATCAAATTTGAATTGTGACGCGAGTATTACAACAACTGCAAACAATGGAAACGGTGTGGATGGGTCGGGAATTGGTGGTGTAAACGGAGCAGGGGGAGGAATATCTGTACCTGCCGGAAACAGTCGTGGTGGAGGTGGAGGTGGGTATTTAACAAATGGCCAACAAAATAATACCTGCGGAACAGGTGGATTAGAATCAGGAATTAGTTTTTTGAATGGCGGCGCCGGAGGGTATCAAACTTCCTGTAGTACCGGTTATATGGGTGGGTTTGGCGGTGGAGCGGGTTCTATTTCATCGGGCTGGCGTGCTTCTGGTGGTGGTGGCGGTTATTCCGGTGGCGGCGGCGGCCAAACAAATACTATAGCTACAACACACAGAGGTGGGGGCGGAGGTTCCTATAACGGCGGAACAAATCAACTTAATAGTGTAAATACAAGCACCGGACATGGCAAAGTCGTGATCACCGAATTATGCCCTATCAAAATATTCAGCTCTTCATCCGGTACCGCAAATCCTTCTATTTGCTCGGGTACAACTTTAACGCTCACCACCAATGCAGTGAGTGGATATTCATGGAGCACGAATCAAACAAGTAGTTCAATCGTGATCACACCGTTAACAACGACTCTCTACTCAATCACCGCAACCAGTTCACTGGCCTGCACCGGATCAGCATTTATGACTGTTACAGTGAGTGCCGGAGTACCGGTACTTTCGATCTCAAATCCAAGTAATACTATTTGTTTAGGTCGCACTGTCTCTCTCACTGCAACTGGTGCATTAACTTACACATGGACTGGAGGAGTGGTGAACGGACAAACTTTCACCCCTAATTCAACACAATCCTATACAGTTTCGGGACAAAATGGTTGCGGCATTACAACTTCTGTTACCGGAATCACGGTGGCGCCACTGCCTGTTTCAACATTGGCGAGTCCAACTTTAGTGTGTATGGGTTATCCGGCCACATTAACAGCTATTTCTGCAGTTAGTGGTTATACCTGGCAACCTGTATCTTTGTTTGGCCCCACAATAGTGGTGTCTCCAATGGCCAACACCATTTATACCGTTACAGCAAGTGATGGTACTTGCTCGGGCACACAAACGGTAGCGCTAGCAACCAAAATAACTCCCACCATTACAGCTTCAAGTAATTTTACAATGATCTGTCGGGGGGAATCGGTCGTATTGACCGCAGGTGGGGGTTCCACTTATAACTGGATGCCTGGAAACTTATCCGGCAATTCGGTAACCGTTACCCCAAATTTTTCCACATTGTACTCGGTTGATGGCACAAACGGCGTAGGCTGCACATCTTCGGCAAATCAGGTCATTATTGTAAATCCAAGCCCTACTCTTAACATAGTTGCCAGTAAGACCTTGGCTTGCCTTGGGAGTGTCATTAATATGATTGCGTCAGGTGCAAGCTCCTATTCCTGGACTAATGGTCCTACTACTGCACTTTACACCACGACCTTAAACGGAACCACAATTTATACCGTTAGTGGGACATCCGGCACCAATGTATGCGTTGGAAGCAATACTATTTCGGTTTCGGCCTTTATACCAACAATTGCAGTCGTGAGCACTCCTACGGCGGTTTGCCTCGGTGGCAGCGCAGTGATATCGGTAAGTGGAGTTAGTATTTTTACGTTGACAGGCCCTTCAGGCCCTATTTCACCAATAGTAAGTCCACTTGCAACCACCATTTATACCTTAGGAGTCAATACGCAGTCCAGTGGGATAACTTGTTTAAGTACAAACACGATACAAGTGGTAGTAAACCCAAATCCAACAATTTCGGTGGTATCAACGAAATCAGTTATTTGTAAAGGGAACACCAATACTCTAACGGCAAGCGGTGCAACTTCTTATACCTGGAGTACAGGCGCAACTACAAATAGCATTGTGGTTAATCCAAATATAACTATCATTTATACAATAACAGGAACTGATTCAAAAGGTTGTTCAGCGAATCAGTCCTTTCAGGCCCAAGTGAATGCATGTGTCGGGCTTGCTGAAATTAGCAGGGACTATCAAAACGTATCGGTATATCCCAATCCTAACTTTGGTGAATTTACCATTGAAACGACCGGCGACATGACGCTAAGTTTGGTAAATAGTCTAGGTCAGGTAGTAAAGACGATCCTCTTAACCGATTCAAATAACCATCAGGTTGTGGTGAAAGAGTTTGACGCAGGCGTTTATTTCCTGGTTGGTGAAAATGCAAATGGAACTATAAACCGCAAGATTGTCGTAGCCAAATAATCAATACGGGACCTTTGGATAGACAAGTTATTTGAGAGAGTTTGCAGAATCATTTAATGCCCTGTAACAATCTGAGAGGTTGACGGAAGCAACGCTGTAGTCCGGTTTCAGGCGAAGTGATTCTTTGAAATATCCCAGAGCCCGGGTGTATTGGTGCATTTCAAATAAAACATAACCCTTGCTGTTTTGTAACACGTAATTGTCAGGAAAATAACGCAAACCGTCTTCAATTGTAAGCAATGTAT
Organism: bacterium; assembly: GCA_029945625.1. Classification (GTDB taxonomy): domain Bacteria; phylum Bacteroidota; class Bacteroidia; order B-17B0; family Aurantibacillaceae; genus Aurantibacillus. The sequence goes on along the minus strand of JAQSCW010000043.1, from coordinate 82,559 downwards.
TTGCTCTATCCTTCATAAAATAATAACATTCCGCTAAAAAAATGTAGCCGTAAATATTATCTTTTTTTTGCCGAATGACTTCTTGGTGCATGGCAATAGCGGCAGTATAGTTTTGAAGTGCAAAAAGTATGTTACCTTTCTTATTTAAAACATTGACATCGTTGGGCGAATACTTCACCGCCGAATCAGCCACCAGCATGGCCGCTGAATAATTGTTCATGGCCATGTAGGAATTCATTAAATTGATCTGGGCCATAGTATAATCGGGTTTTAACTGTATGGCCTTTGCAAATAATGTTGTTGATTCTTCATATTTTCTCTGACTAAAGAGAATAAATCCCTTGTTATTAAGGGCTATTCGACTGTCAGGGAATTTGTTCAACAGGTCGGTAGCCACCGTATCGTCATTGCTCCATACTTGGCACCGGGTATAGGTTTGATAGATCCACCAGATTACAGGAAGGGCTAGTATTACCCATATAACCGGCTGGATCGAGATCAGTTTTTGATTTTTGCTAGTCACTAACTTATCTGCTCCCATGGCAAGCACATAAAACAGACCCATATAGGAAACATAAGTATACCGGTCGGCCATTACGGCATCACCAACCGAAATAAGCTGGAGAACTAAAATCACATTTACAAAAAAGAAGAGAAAGCCAAAGGCAATTAAACGCGTATACTTCATGCTGAGGTAAATGCCGTAAAACAATAGGAGGCAAGCCAAAGGCGCAACGTAGGAACCGCCGGGCAAATGTCCTCCTTCCGAAATGGGGTAGGGGTAAAATATAGATTGGTGAATGGGCAGCAATAATTTTCCGATATACGTAAGCAATGATTGGGAGGCAAACACTATTCTTTGTGAAAACGTAAAATAATCGTGGATTAACTGATCGGCACGCTGCGCGTGCAGAGTAATAAGTCCCGATAAAATAGAAATAATCAGAAACGGAAATTTCTCTAACCAAACCAGTCGCGACGTCATTTTTCGGCCCATATAATAATCAAGCACCAACAAAACCAGGGGGAACGCTGCTGCTGCAGGCTTTGAGAGAATGGATAACGTAAAAAGTAGTAAGACAGCATAGGGAAAGAAAAACAGGTTGTAGTGCTTTAAGGCTAGCTTGTCTTTTTTATGAATTTCTATTTTTACATCTGCAGCTTGAATCAGTTTCCTTTTTTTTAGATAGTGGAAATACGAAATGAGACCGGCCATAAAAAAGAAACAATACAGCACATCCTTTAATTCGGCAATCCAGGCCACCGATTCAACATGCATGGGATGGACGCCGAAAAAAAGAGCAACCAGGGCTGCCACAACTAACTTCTTACCGCTGATCTCGTAAATGAACCAAAATACCAGTACCACGTTTAAGAGATGAATTAGAATATTTACCAGATGAAAAAAATAGGCGTTAAGTCCTGCTGCATGATATTCCAATAAATAAACCAGCATCGTTAAGGGAATATAATTACCTATAAAATAGTGAGGACCGAAAAAATAGGGGAGAGCTTCCGAAAATGGTTTGCTCAAATGCGAATTTTCAAAAACATACGCATTGTCGTCCCAGTTGATAAACCCGTTTTTTGTGGCCGGCAAAAACGAGAAGTAGGTGATGAGTACAATGACGGCAAGCGAAACAAGCACTATTAATTTGGTGGATTGGATCTTGGAGGGCTTTGACATCGATTTTCTTTTAGAATAACAAAATAGTAAATCTTTGGTCACTATACATTTGCATTCAAATTTCTGTTTTCCGAAATTACACAATAATTAGCGAATGGTCTTCTACCTCCATAGCGACTGCGTAAAGCAGCATTTTCAAGGAATGAGGATAAATTTCCCAAGTAGATAAGGCAGACAGGATCTTTTGCTGCCCTAGCATGATTCGGAGTGGAACAAGGAACTACCTGCACACTAAAAAGCGAAATTTGGATATTTAGACGAGATGAAATAAATTGCGGGAATCAATTATTTTTCTAAACTTGGATGCTGCTCCGGCACACTGTAAAAAATAAAATTTCATCATGAAGAATTATACTATTCCCTTTCTTGGTGTCACCACTTTCTTTTTTTGTAGTTATGGTTTCATCGCGCAAACCGATAGTACCTCTGCATCAACTAAGAATTTGTTAAACGATTTTAATGCCTATAAAAAAGAACAAAATGATCAATTCAGAAAATACAGTCGTGATCAGGAAGATAGTCTAAAACTGCTTTATCAGGACTATTTGAATTATGAAACTGAAAGAGAACAGGAAATCCTTTCTTTTAAAAACAAAAACGTGGATAAGGTATTGTATAAAAAAGCAATGGCCCAGGAACAAAAAAATAAGTTAGAGGAAACATTTGTAAGCTCAAAAAATACAGCTCCGGTAGCAACCGAATTAAAAGAATTTGAAAAAAGAGTTCCTCTACTTGGGACCGATAAAACCGAACCTTTAAAAGATGAAAAGACAGAGCCCCTAGTGTTATTGCCATCTAGGCCTTCCAGTACCCTTATTGCCATGGAGACAGAAGCCAACCGGCCTGTTTTTTATCCGCTTAAAAAAGGCAGTTTCAAACTAACTTCCGGATACAGTGAAAACCGATTGCATCCGGTGTTGGGTGTAAACCGGCCTCATTATGGTCAGGATCTTTCTTCACCCACAGGAAATGCCATTTATGCCACTGCGAATGGCATTGCGGAGATCGCCAAATTTTCAAATTCAGCCGGAAACTGGGTAATGGTAAATCATAAAAACGGGTACAAAACCAGTTACATGCATTTGTCAAGTTTGAATGTAAAGCCGGGACAGTCTGTAAAAAAAGGACAGCTGATTGGTTACGTTGGTACCACCGGGTATTCCACCGGTCCGCACTTGCATTATGAAGTGAGAAAAAATGAGGTACCTCTCAACCCGGTGAAGTTTCTTCTTGTTGATCAATAGAAAGAATTTAGGTGAAATTTTATTATAGAGGAGATAGTATAACTTGAAAAAGGTCAACTTTTTGGCTGACTTTTTTTGTTTAAGTTATGATCAGTACTGGCACCGGAAGATTGATAAGGAACGAAATAGGGGTGCGCATAATAGCTGTTATACACAAAGGCACGCGGAGCCTGCGCTAAACAATTACCTTTTTTATTACTATTTGAGGCTAAATATATATAGTAAGGTCGCTTAATATTATGTAGTTTAGAAGAAAATTGCAGGAATATGAAACTGACAAGTATCATTTTTTTGAATTTTAGAATTGATTTATATTTGACTTCAAATTTTGCAGTAACCGAGAAGATAAAATAGAATTGTTTTAAAAAATGAATTAATTATTTTTGCAAAGCAATTCTAATCTGTGATAATTTGAAGTATTGTGGAACTAGGCTGCGTTTTTTTTAATGATGATCACTTTACGAATACCTTGAAAAATATATTTTACTAAACCCTTAAACAAAAATCATGAGAAAACAGCTCCTAAAAAGTTTAGTGCTTGGAATTAGCGCTAGCTTTAACAGTGTAAGTTTTGCCCAAGAAATTTTGCCTTTTCCTCCCACTCCTTCCGCCAGCAAAGCGGGTCGAACGATCGGCGAATCGGAGTACAAACGAAGAGTAGAAGAAAAACATTTGGCAAAAGATGCTCCCAATATCTTAATTATTTTGATGGATGACGCTGGTCCCGGTTCAGCTGGCACCTATGGTGGCGAAATTAATACACCTACTTTATCAAAAGTAGCCAATGAAGGCATTTCGTATAATCGTTTTCATTCAACGGCCATGTGTTCTCCAACAAGGGCATCTATTTTAACTGGGCGGAATCACAGTTTTACCGGAAATGGTCAAATTGCTGAATTGAATAACGATTGGGATGGTTTTAGTGGTTTAACTCCAAAAACATCTGCCATGATTCCAGAGGTTTTAAAAGATTACGGTTACAGTACAGCCGCTTTTGGTAAATGGCACAATACCCCCGCAACTCATGCTACTAAGGCCGGACCTTTTGACTATTGGCCTACCGGTTATGGCTTTGAATATTTTTATGGTTTTATTGGTGGCGAGTCTTCACAATACGAACCAACTTTAATTAAAAACACCACTTTTGTTCTTCCGCCTAAAACACCGGAGCAAGGCTACAATTTGAGTGAAGATTTGGCTGACAATGCCATCACATGGATTCACGATCATCAAGCTTTAGAACCTACGAAGCCTTTTTTTATGTATTGGGCTCCGGGGGCTGCTCACGGTCCGCATCAAGTTGCAAAAGAATGGGCAGACAAATACAAAGGAAAATTTGATGATGGTTGGGATAAGTACCGTGAACGTGTCTTTGCCCGTCAAAAAGAAATGGGATGGATTCCTCAAGATGCTCAATTAACCCCACGCGATCCTTCTATGCCTTCTTGGGAAAGTATCCCTGAAAGTGAAAAACCTTTCCAACGCCGATTAATGGAAGTGTGGGCTGGCTTTGCTGAACAAGCCGATTATGATGCCGGTCGTATTGTGGATGAATTAGAAAAAATGGGCATAGCCGATAACACTATTATTTTTTACATGTGGGGCGATAACGGAAGCAGTTCTGAAGGACAAACCGGAAGTATTAGTGAGTTACTGGCACAAAATCAAATTCCAACCACCACACAAGAACACATTAAAGCCTTAAATGAATTAGGCGGATTAGATGTTCTTGGAAGTCCTAAAACAGATAATCATTACAATGCAGGTTGGGCTTGGTCTGGCTCAACGCCATACAAAGGTACTAAGTTAACAGCCGCTTATTTTGGCGGAACGCGTCAACCAATGGCCGTTGCGTGGCCTAAAAAAATAAAAGCAGATAAAACGCCTCGTTCGCAGTTTCACCATGTGAATGATCTCGTTCCAACTATTTATGAAATCTTAAATATTAAAGCGCCTACCATTGTAAATGGATTTGCACAAGAACCTATTCAGGGTACCAGTTTTGCTTATACTTTTAATGATGCAAAAGCAGAAGGTAAACTTAAAACTCAGTTTTTCGACATTATGGGAAGTCGTGCCATCTATCACGATGGTTGGATAGCCAGTGCATTTGGACCTAGAAAACCTTGGTTGGCAATAACTCCAGGCATGGCAACCTGGACACCAGACAAAGATGTATGGGAACTTTATAACTTAAACGAAGATTGGTCACAAGCCAATGATTTAGCGAGCAAGTATCCTGAAAAAGTAGCAGCCATGAAAGAATTATTTATGATTGAATCTGCCAAAAATAAAAATCTTCCAATTGGCGGCGGACTTTATTTTGCCTACCATCCGGCAGATGTGCAACAAAATCCTGCCACCTCTTTTCATTACACGGGCGATATCAACAGAATTTTAGAATTTGCTGCACCTAAAATAGGAACCCGGCCCAGTGTAATTACTATCGATGCAGATGTTCCTTCCAACGCGAATGGTGTTCTTATTGCCCTTGGAGGATTTTCTGGAGGATTAAGTTGTTATATAAAGGATGGAATTTTAAATTATGAGTATAATTTATTTGAAGTTCAACGAACAAAAATTAGTGCTAAATCAAAATTACCAAAGGGAAATGTGAAAATTGAAATTGAAACAATTTTTAAAGCACATGCAAGTCTTCCAGCCATTTTTCATTCGGCAGAAATTGTGATGAGGGTGAATGGAGTTGAAGTTGCTCGAGGAACTGTACCAACGGTTGCTACATTGGCATTTACGGCCAACGATTGCTTTGATGTTGGCATTGATTTGGGTTCGCCTGTCTCATTAGCATATTATGAAAAAGCACCTTTTAAACTAAATGGCAAGGTAAATACAGTAGATATTAAATACACGATACCTAAATAGTGATTTAATCTATTAAACGAAACAGACGATGATTATTGGACTTCTAGCGGCTTTGATGGTTTACCTCTTTGGTGGTGGTGGACAGGAAACAATTTTTCTCGACCAACAAGTTCAGAAAAACGTAAAGACTTATGTGAGCGATAAATCGCGGAAGAAGGAGATCTTCCAAGAGATTGATCTTATCAAAAAAGATCAAAAGGATTTCCTTAAAAAAAGAAAGAACTACTATGCCGGAAATGCAAGTAAATTGAACCTAAACTTTTCTGCTAAACGCGAGGACTTTGATAAATTGTTCGGTGACTATTTTGATGAACGAAAAAAACTTCAATCGTCCTATATTGATCATGAGTTGAAAATTCGAACACTAATAAAGGAAGAAGAGTGGGAAAAAATTGTTGCCTCTGCCTTGGACAAGCCCGACAATGTGAAAGCTCGCAAAAGTTATTTGAAATTAAGTGAAAAACTCTTCGGTGACGTACAATTGGCGTGTGGAAAAACCATTTTAGACAGCAAAAAATCAGAAGAGGCGAGGGGCAATGTGCTGGAAGTAAAAGCCGAGGTTGATCGTTTTGTCAATGAATTTTTGGACTTGAATTACAAAGATTTAGAACCACTTAGGAAGTTAACGGCTAGTAGAAGTGACTTTGAGTCTCTGTGGGTTGGAACAAATGACTTGAGAAAAAAAATTCTGGCTAACCTAATTTCCATGCGCTTTAAACTGGCGGCTATGTCCACTGAGAAGGAATGGAAAAAGCTGGGGAAAGAATTGGATAAGTTATTTACGAATGGTAAGAGTTTAATTTAACAGCACTGGTGTCAACAAAACCTCAAAAAGTTATATTAAGCTGATTCGCCTCGGTTAACAGTTGAATATAGGGGGTTTACTTTAATGAAGCTGAAGGGCGAAAGAGAACCTGTGGTTGCCCTTAAATTAGGCAGGGTACTCGACTATAGACCGTAATAACTTAGGCTAAGAAAACTAAGTGCCATTGACCGAAGAGCCATCGAACCCCCTCGAAACAACAACTACACCGACAACGGTAAAATAAAAAGCCCTGTAAATAATTGATTTACAGGGCTTTTGTGTTTCTTGTAGCGGACTGGACGGGACTCGAACCCGCGACCTCCGCCGTGACAGGGCGGCATTCTAACCAGCTGAACTACCAATCCGTTTTCCCAAAATATTCGGGAGTGCAAATTTAACAGTTTTATTTCATTTGGCAAATTTTATTTCAATAAATCATTCCCCTCTAATCTGGTCTGCGTGCCGGGCAGTATCCACTTTGGTAATCACATTTTCCAAAATTCCCTTTTCGTTGATCACAAAAGTTGTGCGCACAATGCCGTCGTAAATTCTTCCGGCCAATTGTTTTTGGCCCCATACATCGTAGGCTCTAATTATTGTGCGTTCGGTATCGGCAATGAGTGAAAATGGTAAATGGTATTTGTTCGCAAATTTTGCATGCGATTTTTGGTCATCGGCACTAACTCCAATGACGGCATAGTTGTTAGATTGCAGAACTAGATATTCGTCCCGCAAATTGCAGGCAGTAGCAGTACAACCCGGCGTATTATCTTTCGGATAGAAATAGAGTACTAACTTCTTTCCTCTAAAATCAGAAAGGCGGATTGTAGCGCCATGTTGATCTATACCTTCAAAAGATGGAGCGCGCAGCCCTTTTTTCAAGAGAGTTTTATGAGCTTGGAACGCGATGACTATTCCTCCTCGTCTTTTCCTCTCACCTCGGCATCAGAACTTGAATTGAAGTCGGATGACGCGTTATTCATTTGCAATCCTGTATCTACAGCGGTTGCCCCAAATCCTGCAAAAAGTGATGAAATGTCTTTTTTAGGTTGAGGTTTCGCTTTGCGTACTACCTTTTTGGTAGCAGGTTTTTTAGCCACTTTTTTTGTTGCTACCTTTTTTGTTGCTACTTTTTTTGTTGCAGGCTTACTTTTTTTAGAACTCTTTTTTGCTTTCGCTTTCACAACTTTTTTGGTAGCTTTTTTTGGCGCCGCTTTTTTAGTTGCTTTTTTCGCCGGCTTACCGGCCTTTTTGGTAGCCTTTTTGGTAGCTTTCTTGGTGGCTTTTTTAGCAGCTTTCTTCGTTGCTTTCTTAGCGTTTTTTTTCGCAGGCTTAGCAGCTTTCTTAGTTGCTTTTTTTGCGCCTTTTTTCTTTGTTATTTTTTTTGCCATGATCTTTTGTTTTTAAATTATTGGTTGAATTTTTCTGATCTAATTTTAAGACTTTTTCATAATACTTGCAAAACATTTTTATTTCACAGGCCTCGCATTTTGGTTTCCTAGCTATGCACACATATCTGCCGTGAAGAATCAACCAGTGATGTGCTTTAGGAATCACTTGTTCAGGTATAAATTTAATTAATTGTTTTTCCGATTGCAAGGGGTTTTTGGCATTGGTGGTAAGTCCGATCCTATTGCTTACTCTAAAAACATGGGTATCTACCGCCATGGTGGGTTGATGGAACACCACCGATGCGATCACATTGGCGGTTTTACGCCCTACTCCGGGCAATTTGATGAGATCTTCAGTGGTGGAGGGGAGTTTTCCCCCAAAATCGCTCATCAACATCTTCGCCATTCCACTTAAATGCCTTGCTTTATTGTTTGGATAGCTGATGCTTCGGATGTAACTGAAAAGGGTGTCGGAATGGGCCAGTGACATGGCCTCTGCAGTTGGATAGTCGCGGAAAAGTTTGGGCGTTACCAGGTTCACCCGCTTATCGGTGCATTGGGCACTGAGTATTACGGCCACCAGCAGCTCAAAGGGGTTGCTGTAGTGCAATTCTGTTTCGGCAGGTGCCTTGCTTTCGGCAAAATACCTCAGAATACCATCGAACCGTTCTTTCTTTGTCATGTAGGCGCGCCAAAGGTAAATTAAATTCTAATTTACGATCAACTTATACTTAATTTTAGGACTTGATATGAAAGGTCTTCTATTTATTTGCCTCAACAGCGGCATCCTCCTCTCTTCCTGTAATGAAGTTCCCGCGCCCCAAGAGTCGGTTTCGCAGAGCATGGAAACGAATAACGCGCAAATTAAAAGGCAATTTATTACGGCCAACCAACAACTTATGCAGAAGGAAAATGATGAGATGGACTATTACGCTACCTCTCACAAAATGGCGTTTGTAAGAACGGGCTCGGGGATACGCTATTATGTTTACGAAACTTCAGCGCAGGGGGACAGTATCAAAAATGACATGGTCATCAGCATGGATTACTCGGTAAGTTTACTTGACGGTACTTTGTGTTATTCATCAGAACGCGAAGGGAGAAGGACATTTAAAGTAGGGCAGGAGGAAATTGAAAGCGGTATTCACAAAGGGGTTCAGTATTTGAAACGGGGGGATAAAGCTCTTATTATGATTCCTTCTCCTCTTGCCCATGGTTTGCTTGGTGATTTTAAGAAGATTCCGCCTCAAATGCCCATTGTGTATGACGTGATCATCTACTAAGAAAGTCAGGTATTTTTTGGGAGGTAGACAGCGTGTAATTACACACGAACACCGATGATCAGCACGTCATCAACTTGTTCCAATTCACCTTTCCACTCATCAAATCGTTCAGAGATCACATCTTTTTGTCTATTGATCGGCATTTCACTCACCTGCACAAAGATATCTCTCAATTTTTTGTGTTTGAATTTCTTGCCTTCGGGTCCGCCAAATTGGTCACCATACCCATCGGTAAAGGTGAAAATCATATCGCCCTTTTCAAGAAGAATCTCATTGAACGTAAACCGGCCTGAATCGTCGTGCGATTTGCCAACCGGCATCTTATCGGCTTTACAGGTAATGATATTTTTATTTCTTACAATACAAAAACTGTTGTTTGCCGCTGCAAATTGCAGTTTCATGTTCTTGCGGTCGAGTTTACATAAAATGGCATCCATTCCATCTTTACTTTCTTCGGCACTTCCCTCAGGATTTAAGGCCCTAATGATACCGGTTTTTACTTCATTGAGCACCAAATCGGGACGCGTCATTTTTTGATTGATGGCATCGTTGAGTTTACTGATGTTGAGCAAACTCATAAAAGCCCCGGGAACACCATGACCGGTGCAATCTGCGGTAATATATATAAAGCCATCGGGAACAGGGGTAGCCCAATAAAAATCGCCGGCAACAATATCTTTTGGTTTGAAAAAAACAAAGTGCTCCTCCAAATTGTCGTTCATCATCTTGCTATTGGCTAACAAGGCGGTTTGTATCCGTTTGGCGTAATTGATGCTGTCCAGAATTTCTTTCTGTTTTTCATCTACCAGCAACTTTTGTTTTTCGATCTCGTTCTTTTGTTCGGATAATAATTTATTGGCTCTTCTTCGCTGATTATTACTTCTAATTGCAAAAAACAGCAAGATCATGGCAACAATCGAAAGCACGGCAATAACTGAAATAACGGTGTTCTGTTCCCCTATCTTCTTTTGTTTTTCATTTAGCTCTTGTTTTTTTAGTGCGATGTCGCGGTCAAGCACTTTCATTTGTTCGCTTTGTTTGGCAATGTTTTTTTGAACTTCTTCTGCCTCCTTCTTTCTGGATTCGAGGTTTTCTAAAATAGTATTCAGACTGTCTGTCATTCTGTTTACCAATTCTTCCTTCCCTTTCTTCTCTTCTTCAAGATTCTTGTACATCGACATCATTTGCTTCACGTCCGACGCATCTGCTTTAACGTTCTTATCGCCGCTTTTCAATATATAATTAAACTTATCAAGAATGGATTTCCATTCTCCCTCTTTCTTGATAGCATTGTCGTACAGGGCTTTATTGATTACTAGGTTGGATTCGTCCAACTTGGTTTTATTGGTAATGTATTTAATGGTGTTATCCACCTCTACAAATGAGATCATGGATTTTTTGTAATCGGCCAGATTCTCTGCCACCATCAACACGCCCTTGCCCTGGATCTTAGAATAAATAGCCCAGTAATTATCATTTCTGGCCCCATCAATTACTAACATTTGACAATTCTTGATATCATCTACGGTATTACAGGTTATTACTTTAATGGGAATGTGATCCCTGAATTTGGCTCTTTTTGATACCAAACTCAATTTTTCTGCAAGCAAGCCGGATGTCATGGTGCAGATCACGAACTCCTTCATGTTATCTTCCCGCTGCCAATACACTTTTTCGGTAAATTTGAAAAGGAAAACAGATTTGTAAAGGGCTTTCCGATCTTCAATGCTGCTCTGAGAAAAATAGGGGCTTGACAAAAAAACAAATGCTGAAATGAACAGGAAAATTCTCATAAACATATTCAACTAACTGTTTGATTTGAAAAGTGATTAACGTTCATATAAGCTGCAGACAAGGCTAATATAAGGGTTTTACTGAATGAAAACATGTTTTTTGTCATATTTCTTGGTCGATCCAAGCATGAAGCAAGCCAACCGGATAAAGACAAAGATATTATTTTTATGAGAATTTCATCGATTAGCCCCCATTTTTATTCGACGAATGTGAGAATATTTAAGTTTTTCAAGAAAAGGGGCCTCTAATACCTCCCAAGAATGCTTATGGTATGGTTGTAAAAAGGAAAAAAATTGAAGGTACCGTAATTTTCAATACTTTTGTTTGAGTCCACGCAAATCGCGCCTGGTACCCCAGAGAGGAGAAGAAGCATGATGATGACCCCCAGATTTAATTTATTTTTTGCCGGATATTCAGCCTATGCTCCTGTTCAGTATTATAGTAAATTAAAATTGGTCACTACTTATCAAGACGAAAAAGATGAGCAAATCGTTTCGCGCATCGCCGGTTTAAAATCTTCTCTTGAAGATGAAGAGCCCGAATACACGTCCTATTTAACCAGTGCTATGGCCATTGCCAAAGATTTTGAGTTGGCGGTGTTGCCTCAGCCCACTTCCCACCAGGAGTATTTTGAATGGTTGCAACACTATACAATTGCCATTGAGAATCATTTTCCCATGAGCAGGATTGAACATTATTATTTTTTGTATGCCCGCAAGATTGGAGAAATTGTGAGTAATAATAGTTTGTTGAGATGTTATGTCGAAGTAAACAGGGACTTGAATGGTAAGGTCGATTTCCGACAAAAGATGGAAAAATGTTTAAGAGACACCGAGTATATTCTTTTTAAATTGGTTGCTTCGGCAGCACTGTTATCCAGCGAACCACGGCATAATTATTTCAATCTTTTGTATAAAGAAATGAACCTCGGCTTTCAGCCTTTTAGGGAACTGGACGTGAAGGAACTTAGCGAGGACATCTGCAAAGTGCTCATTGAAGACCTTAACAACTACAATTCTTTGGTAATAGATGGCTTTAAGAAGGGGATCGGCTTGTTAAAGGAATTGCAGTCCTAAGTGGTTTAAATTTCAATTCTAAAACCTATCACCAGAATGTCGTCCACTTGTTCGCATTCTCCTTTCCAACTCACATGTTCTTCTCTAAGTGCTTGTTCCTGTCGGGCAACTTCCATTCCTGCCGTATCTAATATAAGTTGTTTAAAGCGGGCCGTGCTGTATTTTTTTTCCTTTGGCCCCCCAAACTGATCTGCGTAACCGTCGGTAAAAATGTAAAAACTTTGCCGTTTGGTTAAAGGCAGTGTGTGCGTTGTAAAGGCAATTTGCTGTGTTCGGTCTTTTTGTTTTGTACCAATGGGGATCTTATCGGCTTTTAGTTCAATCAATTCTTTTTTTCCATTTTCGGTTTCAGAAACAACCCACAGAGGTCTCATGGCTCCTGCATAGTCGAGTGTCTTTTGTTTGTGATTGATTTTACAAATTGCAATGTCCATGCCATCTTTTGACTCTGATTCATTTTTATGAAGCACTTCTAATACCCCGTTATTGAGTTCTAATAAGATGAGATGTGGGTCGGTGATTTTCTTTTCATTCACAATTCGGTTCATGAGATTGTAGCCAATCAGACTCATAAAAGCACCCGGTACGCCATGTCCGGTACAATCTACAGCGGCAATGATGCTACAGTTGTTGAGATGTGCGAACCAATAAAAATCGCCACTCACAATGTCCTTAGTCATATAAAGGGTAAAGTGTTGGGGCAGATGTTTGGTGATGAGTGATTTTGCGGGTAAAATGGCATGTTGGATCTTGCGCGCATAGGATATACTATCTGTAATGTCCTTGTTCTTTTGAACGATCAATTGTTCTTGTCTCTTTCTAAGAGTTACATCGGTGTCGATGATGATGATCTTTTTCAAATTTCCACCTTCGTCAAAAATGGGAGTAAGGGTAGAAGACTCCCATATTTCGAGACCTTCGCCCACTTTGTTGTTCAACGACTCATAGTTCACCGACCGTTTATTTGTCACGGCATCTTCAATGATTTCTCGAATCCGCGAATTATTACTGAGCTCATAAATCGATTCTCCGTAAATCCGTCTCAGGTCGGCAATGCTCATGCGGTTCACTTTCTCAAAACTTTCATTAATGTATTCAAGTTTGCCGGCTGCGTCCAAAATAAGCACCACATTGTCGGTTTTGCTCGCCACGAGCGACAGCTGTTCGAGCTCTATGTTTTTGCTCTCGATGATCTGTGATTGTTTTTCTATTTGGGAAGTACGTTCTTTGACGCGGCGTTCGAGGAGGATGTTCTCTCTTTGAAGTGATTTTAAACGGTAGGTAATGAATACATATATTCCTAAAGCTCCGGCGCTAACAACAAGTAACCAAAACCACCAACGTTTCCAAATGGGCGTTAAAATGGTAAATGCAAACTCAGTAGGATCGCTCCACACGTCTTCGTCATTTTTTACCTGCACACTAAAAAGATAAGAGCCGGGATTTAAATTGTTGTAATTAATGGTGTTTCCCTCGTTGGTGTATTGCCATTCTGCTTCAAGGCCATCCAATTTGTAGCGAAAAAGAAGTTTAGCGGGATTTTTCAACCAAATGCCCTCGAAAGCGATGGCCATACTGTTTTGATGGTGTTTGAATTCGGAAAGTGAATCAACCGGAAATTTTTTGTAATTCACGAAGAAGTTTTTAATGAACACTAAGGGTTTTATGCTGTCGAAAGCCTCAACGTTGGTACGATAGGTCAGTACCCCTTTGTTTGTGCCGCTATATATTTTATTATTGTATGAAATTACGGCATTCAGATTGGGTTCAACATCACCATCTCCAAAATCGTAGTAACTCAGGCCCCGCTCGCTGTAATATATTTTGTCGATTCCTTTCGAATTTAATGCAAAAAGTGCATTTTCAGTGGGTATTATTTGTTGAGGTTGCTCGTCTCTTAGACCGTTCGTAGAATTAATGGTTTGAAGTGTTTTGCCGTTGTATCGAAGGATGCCATCGGCATTGGATGTTGCCCAAATGGTATTAAATTTATCTTTACAAAGTGAAAACACGGTACTGGACCTGAGTCTGAATTTTTGAGTGAGATTAATGAATTTGTTGTTTTCCAACACCTGCAAGCCCCCGCCATCGGTACCAACATAAAGTTTACCGGTATCATCCGTCACAGCGGCGTACACATAGCTGCTGCCTAATCCACTGCTTTCGTTAAAGATGGTTTCAACACGAAAGGTTTTTTTTACGTCTTCGCAGTCAACATGTGCCTTTATGAGGCCTCCTCCCAGGGTAGATATGTAAACGGTAGTGTTGTCGGAAAAATAGATGTTACTGATGTTGTCGTTACTCAGGTGATTCTCTTTTGAATTAATGATCACGTTTTTTTTCCCGTCACTGGTTAAAATCACAATTCCCGATCCATAGGTGCCAAAGCAGATGCACCCGTTAGGAGCTTTTGCCGCACACGAAATCGTGTATTTTGTGAGCCCCTGCATCTTCCTAATCACTTTATTTCCTTCCCCGTCTATCATCACCTTCGAAATACCGAGGGTAGTACCTAACCACATCGAGTTATCATTGTCGATAACTAAAGCCATTACATTATTACCTGCATTTTCATCGTCGGTAGTAATAAATGCCGATCGTTGTTCGGTAAACTGACTGATCCCTCTTTTAGAGGCGATCCAAATTTGTTTTTCTCGGTCTATAAATACCTGATTGATGGAAGGCGTGAGAATGTATTTGGAGTAATTGTAGACCCGCAGAACGTTTTTATCCACTTCAATCAGTCCCTCTTTTTCAGTGCCTATAATCACTTTTGAATGGTTGAGTGATTGAGAATTTAACACGGTGCCCAAGGTCCAATTGGAAAAAAAGTAACTTTTTTCGATCTTCCGCGCGGCAAGATCAAAATAACAAACTCCCGAATCCTGCATCGAGATGAGCAACTTGTTTTGTTCAACTACCAGATCCCTCACAATATTATCGGGGAGGCCATTCTTAACAGAAATGCTTTTGAAAACCGGAATGGAAAAAATGTGACCCACCTCGCTGATGCCGGCATCGGTGCCGCACCAAATGTTATCATTTCCGGCCCCTGCAATTTTATAAATGACATCGTCGTTGAGACCATTTTTTTTAGTGAGGTGTTTGAGGTTTCCGCGCAAATAAGTATAGATTCCATTACCGTAAGTACCCACACAAATGCCTTCTCCACTCTTATAAAAGGACGTTATTTTTTCAGAATTGGGATGGCCCGCGAAATTTAGGGAGTCGAGCTTATTTCCCTTAACGGTGTACACTTTTCCCTCGTTTGTACCCACCCAAGTGGTTTCATTTGAATCGCAATACAGGGCGGTGATGGATTTTCTTAAAATCCCACTTTCCGGAAAAAGTTCTTCTGACGTTCTTCCATCGAATTTAAAAATACCGTCGTTTGTGGCCAGCCAGAGGTAGCCCCTCTGATCTTGACACATCACCGTTACAGGCACATCTTTTTTGCCGGTTATGGAGAAATAGTTTTTTACCTGAAGTTGAGAGTAACCTGATCCCCACAGCGCGAATAAAAATAATTGTATCCAGCGGCAGTTACTCATGCGTTAAATTTCTATGCTTTTGGCTTTAGAGTGGCTTTTACTTCCACTGTAATTACAGAGGCTATTTTTTGATTTACTACTTTTGGGATCTTGATGTTGTGGTCTTCCAGAGGCACTTCAAAATTTGTTTCCACCAAAATTTCTTTGTCTTTTATGGTGATCTTCACTTTTACTAATCGTTCCTTTTCAGCACCATGAATGTTGAATATGCCCTTTGCACGTACAGTGTAGGCGCCGCTTTTTGTCAGGTCTATATCTTCTATGATCTTCCCTTTAAAAGTGGCATTTTCAAACTTTTGGGTTTCCATGTAGTTTTCACGGAAATGTTCTTTTTGAAGTCCGTTGTTAAAGCCATCAAATGATTCAATATTAACTGAGAAGGCCACATTTTTATCGCTCATATTAATTACCCCTATAGTTTTATTGCTTTGGGCCTTAATAAGCTCCAAGGGGGCTTCCGAGGTAAATTTAGTCATCCCATCTTTGCACATGTATATTTGGCAATTGCTGAAGTAAGAAACGAATAACAGAAAAACGAACAGAACCTTCTTCATGGATGTTTGCATTTGATAAAAGTAAAAGTAATGAAATTGTTTGATTTCAGAATAAAGTAAAAATGATAGAGAAACAAACTTTATCCCAATGCTTGTCTCAAATCTTCGATAAGATCTTCAATGTCTTCAACCCCCACGCTTAAGCGCAGCAGACTGTCTACCACGCCCACTTTTTCACGTTCTTCTTTTGGAATGGAGGCATGTGTCATGGTGGCCGGGTGGTTGATGAGTGATTCTACCCCGCCCAGACTTTCGGCCAATGAAAACACCTTAAAGGAGGAAGCCAGCTTGAATGTGTTTTCGAGGCTATTGTCTTTGAGTGTAAAAGAGATCATACCGCCAAAATCTTTCATTTGTTTTTTGGCAATGAGGTGATTTGGGTGATCGCTAAATCCCGGCCAGTAAATCTTGTCGATTTTAGGATGGCTCTTAAGATATTCTGCCACCTTTCGGCCGTTGAAACAATGCCGTTCCATACGAAGGTGAAGGGTTTTAATGCCCCGCATCACTAAAAAGCTGTCCATTGGCCCGGGAGTTGCCCCACAACTGTTATGAATAAACGCCAGTTGTTCGTGAAGTTTATCGTCGTTCGTTACCAGAGCTCCCATCACTACATCGCTATGCCCACCAAGATATTTCGTTACGCTGTGCATTACAATATGGGCCCCCAGTGCTAATGGATTTTGCAAATAGGGGGAGGCAAAGGTATTATCAACAGCAAGAACTAACTTATGTTCTTTGGCGATTTTTGCGCAGGCCTCAATGTCGATGATCTGCATGGTAGGATTGGTGGGAGTTTCGGCCCATATTAATTTGGTATTGGAGTTCACCATCTTTTCAATGTTGACCGCATGGGTCATATTGATGAAGTGAAACTTAATACCGAAATTGGCAAATACCTTGGTGAACATGCGGTAACTTCCACCATAAAGATCGTCGCCCGTAATTACTTCATCTCCGGGTTTGAGCATTTTAATCACCGCATCAATAGCTCCCATGCCGCTGCTAAAACACAAACAGTGTTTGCCTTGTTCGAGTGCCGCAATGTTTTTTTGGAGAGCTTCGCGCGTTGGATTTTTCCCGCGTGCGTAGGCATAGCCTTTGTGTTTTCCCGGATACTCCTGCGTGTAGGTGCTGGTTTGGTAAATGGGCGTCATAATGGCCCCGGTACTTGGATCGGGTTCTGCACCGGCGTGTATGGCCCTCGTGCCAAAGCGGAAGTTCGTGAAATCAGACATATTTTCTTGGTTTTAAGTCGCGTTGTAATTTAAATAAGTTTAGGATTTTTTTTCAAAGATATAGATCACATTTTGTGCGGTGGGTTGGTAAGCAGCGGCCTCCACACCATATTTGTAAATACTTCTCAGGGTATTGTCAGGCATATCTACCACCCCAATCACCTTGTAATTTTCGGCAAGGTATTTATTTGCCCATTCAAACACATATTGGTCAACGTTCGCCTGAACCAATAAAGAAACACTGTGCCGGTAGAATACAAAGTATTTTGGTTTTACTTTTTCGATATCTCTTACAAATTCACGCTGAAATTGTTTATGCTCAGGAATACTGGCCACAATGGTGGAGAAAAATACATGTCGGGTAGGGGAGATCTTGTTCATGTATATAAAGAGTTCGGGTTCAGACCCAAATACGGCAACCTGGTCTTCGGGCTTGGCAACCGAATTCAAGTACTTAGCTATTTCCATAGTTTCAGGGAAAGGATTGTTGCCGTATACCTGCCGCAAAATAAGATCGTAGTTTGGACTAAAATAATAGCTGCGTTGTTTATTTAAATGCATGAGTACAAATACCGAGAATACGGCAATGTAAACGTATTTTAAATTCGGAGATGCAATGTTAAAGCCGTTCTTCAGCAGGCTCATCACACAATAATACGTGATTCCCGACAGCATGGCCATGCCTGGAATGAGTTGGATCCAATAGTGTCCGTAGAAATAATATCCCGGTACAATGGTGAGAAAAGATAAAATGGCCAAAGAAAACACAAACAACTTGGTTCTAAGATCGATGGAACGTATGAGGCAGAGGGCGAGGGCGAGCACACTGTGCACCCACAAAAATTTGTAGTTCATCACAATGGCATCGCGGCTGTACCCAAAATATTTCACGCCATCCTCATAGGAGATTCTGTTCACGTAGTATTTAGGAATATTGTAGACCCAAAAAACCAAATCGTTAAAAGAACCTTTCACATAAATAGTAATCAGCAAAAAAGCAACCACAGAAATTGCTCCCAGGCAATAGAAAAACACCTGACGAAGTAATTCTTTTACCACTCTTTCTTTAGAAAAAACAAAATCAATAACGAGTATCAGCCCTCCCCAGAACATCACAAAGAGGCCGGTTGTTTTAACCATAAAGGCCGAGCCTAGTGCGAGGCCCATGAGGACATACCAATACCACTTCTTATTTACCCGAACGAGGGTGTACAAATAAATACCGAGACTTGAAAAGAAAGCCACTCCGTGTTCTGCCTGAATGGTGAACCCGCTTAAGTTGGGCGTTAGTGACACCAGCGCGAAGGTGACGGCGGTAATGAGACCGGTGAAAGGAGTGAATAACCGTTTGGATGCAAAAAATAGAAGGAGAATGGTGGCTATATTGAGAAAGATAAAACCGGTGTGCATTTCTTTTACCGATGAACCAAAAATGGAGATCATCATGGCATAGAAATAAAAAATACCCGGCAATTTTTGTTCGTAAAAATCTTTATAAGGAATTTTTCCACTGAGCAACAATTTGCCATAATAACTGTAACCGCCCTCGTCACGTTCATAGGGAATCAGCAGAAATTTAGATCGGATCAAGACCACTAAAAAAATGATTAATGCCAGAAGAAGGTAACTAATCTTCTCTTCCTGCGTAACTAGAAATGTTTTAGTGCCAAATTTGATCGTTGTATCACTGTTTTTCTGAACCGTCTGTTGTTTTTTGCCAGTAGTTGTCGCTGCCATGATCGCTTAGTTGTTTTTTAATAGTTGCCCTTTCAGGGACTTATAAGTTTGTTCGATGCCTTTCTCTAACGTGGTAAATCGGAAGCCGGGCAAAGCATTTTTTATTTTCGTATTGTCGAGAACGATGATTGAATTGTCACTTTCGCGCATTTCTTTGTAATGAATCCGAAAGTCTTCATCCACCACTTTTTTCATAATTGACACTAGCGCGTTGATGGTTAATGTATCGTCGGAAGAAAGATTGTAGGTGTTGGAGGAAGAAAGGGGAGAAATAACAGATAGGGTAAGTAGTTCTGCTAAATCGTGGATGTAAATATAATTGCGGATATTTTCACCATTTCCAAAAATGGTAACTGCGGCCGTGCGGATGATGTGTTCCAGAAAGGTGTTGATGATGCCCAACCCCTTTGAGGTGTCTTGCCCCGGCCCGTAAACATTAGAAACTCTGAACACATCGGCATGAATGCCGTATTTAATGGTGTAATAATTAAGATAATACTCCATGGTGAGTTTGGTGATCCCATAAGGAGAGAAAGGGCTTTTGGCCGCGTCTTCTCCAACTTTATCTTTATTAGCGCCATATACAGTGCCTGCGCTCGACACAAAGGCGAGTTTCTTCACGTTAAGTTGAGAGATGCACTCCATGAACTGAATAAAAGGGATCAGGTTGAGTTCAATTTCGAGCATGGGTTTGTGCCAGCTGGTGGATGGGATGGATTCGGAGGCCAGGTAATACACCACATCAATGGAGGCAAAATGGGCATTTACCTGTGTGGCATCGGTGAGGTCAATTTTCGTATAAGGCAGCTTGTCTTTAAAAAAACTTGTGCTGTTTTTTCCGAATAAAAAAACCTTGTTGTTTGGGTCTTTGAGTAAGGCTTGCGTTAAATGTCTTCCAATAAAACCATTTGAACCAATTATAGCAATATTCATTTGTGTGTTACACGTTAATGGTTTTTTCTATGATCACATAAGGTCTGTCCCTCACCTCGTTATAGATCCTTACAATATATTCACCTATCAATCCCAGACAAATTAGAATGAGGGAGCTAAAAAATGAGATGATAATAGCTAGTGTTGGAAATCCTTTCACCACAATGCCATGCGCAAGATAGCCGAAAATCACTGAAACTGAATATACCACGGCAAAAACGAGACCAATAATTCCCAATACGGTGATCACCCGAATGGGAACCGAGGAGAACGAGAAGATCCCGTCCATTGCGATCTTTAAAAGTTTTTTGATGGTGTACCCCGATTCTCCTTCAAATCTGGCGGCCCGTTCGTATTCCACGCCAATTT
This sequence comes from bacterium, assembly GCA_029945625.1. Classification (GTDB taxonomy): domain Bacteria; phylum Bacteroidota; class Bacteroidia; order B-17B0; family Aurantibacillaceae; genus Aurantibacillus. The sequence goes on along the minus strand of JAQSCW010000043.1, from coordinate 62,014 downwards.
GTTTGAAGCCCACCCAAGCACGAATCCCTCTTAAGAATGGATCCTTTTCTTTAAACTTAAGCATGTTCGACACCACATGTTTCTTCATCACGCAAAAATCACCGCTGTCGAGGGGAATGTCGGTATCACTCATACTCTTCAGCAGGCGGTAAAAGCCGTTGTACCCAATTCTTTTGAGAAAGGACTCTTTTCTTTTTTTTCTTACCCCATAGGCCACATCGTAACCTTTATCGAGATAGCCAAAGAACAGAGGAAGGTGAGAAGGGGGATCTTGAAGATCGTCGTCGATGATTGCGATATAGTCGCCGGTGGCGTGCGACAAGCCGGTTTTCACAGCAATTTGATGACCGAAATTCTTTGAAAGTTTGATCCCTTTTATATAGTGGTAGGTGTGTGAAAGTTCTTCTATTTTTTCATAACTGTTATCCAAGCTGCCATCGTCAACCAGAATTAATTCAAGTTCCCAGCGCGATTCATTTTTTTGAAGATCAATGGCCTCAAGAAGATTACTCATAAAACCCGAAGAATTATAGATAGGAACTACTATTGAGATTTTGCGGTTCATGGTTCGGTTTTTCGGCAAATATAATGAAAGCCTTAAAGATAGGGAAAAATTAGAAAACGACAGGTTAGAAAGGAGATTTATAAGGGGGCTGCACGCGAAAAACGGAACGAATCGCGAAACCAAGGAGCCTTGGGAGGTCGGGTTATTTTTCGCGTTTGTTTGGGGTGGGTACACTGCTCAAATTACACAAAAGGAAAGGTATAAATTGCTCAATATTTTTTATTTTTGCGCAAACTAACGGGAAGAGCATTTTTCAAAAGGTTATTCCTACGCAATTCTTTCATCAAATTAAAAACTAATGAGTGTACTAATAAGTGTCTGCGTTCCGGCCTACAATAACGCAGCTTATCTTCGTGAAACGATTGAAAGTGTATTGCATCAAACACACTCAAATTTTGAATTGATCTTGGTGGATGATTGTTCCACTGATTCCACCTGGGACGTGATCAATGAATTTAAGGATCCCCGCATTAAGAGCTCAAGAAATGAAAAAAATATGGGTATGCATGGAAACTGGAGCAAAGCCTTGTCCTTAGCTACCGGAAAGTATATCAAATTGATTTGCGGCGATGATATTCTTTACCCGCGCTGTCTCGAACTTCAAGCGCTCGTGTTCGAAAACGATGTGCAACAAAACGTGGCGATGGTAAGCTGCCGCAGAAAACTAATTAAAGCAGATGGCGGAGAGGTGTTTGGTTCATTTTACAAATTGCGGGCCGGCAACTATGCGGGAAGTAAAGCCATGCAGTATTGTGTTACTTTTGGTACCAATTTAATTGGTGAACCCATGTCGGTGCTATTCCGGAATTCAGTGTATAGGGACCATCACATTGAATTGGGATCCAATAATTATCTGATTGATCTGGATCTGTATTCAAAATTATTGAAGTACGGAAACTTGGTTGTTCTACCCGATTACCTGGCGGCTTTCAGAGTGCATAGTACGTCTATGAGCGGGTCGCTGGGACTGAAACATGCCGCACACATTAATGAATTTTATTCAGACCCTGTTTTTGGGAAAGATCACGGCATTAAATGGTATCACCGCGGTCCGGGCAAAATACTCAATTACAGTCTCACGCTCGCACGAAATGTGGTGATGTTTTTCAATAAGTAGGGGGCGAAGCTTCTAAAATTTTATCACAAACACCTGCATATTCAAATACAGGATGCTTCCCATAAATTTCCAATTAAAAGGATGAAGAAAGTTACTGTGCAGGTTTAATTGGTATTTGTCGCACATTTGCTGCATCAGGGCTTTGTTCACAAAGGTTTTATGGGTGGGGTCGTACCGGTATCCTTTTTTATCGGGAACCACCACTACCAGCGTACCACCTTTGTTCATTTTTGCTTTTAACGCTTTAAAAAAAGAGTCGGTTTGCGACACTTCCAGATGTTCGAGTACATTATCAATCACCGCATTGTCGATGGGCGCTTTTACATTGTTGAGTTGGGTTACGTCGTCCATCACCACATCAAAACCCATTTTCACACATTTCTCAACCAGATGCGGATTATTATCGATGCCGGAAAAAGATCTGTTCTTGATTTTTAAGTACCGTAGGAATTCACCCGTTCCACAGCCCAAATCAACAATGTGACCCTTGCTGAATTGGCGCAGAATTTTAGGATAGAAAAACCACTGCAAGTATTTATCGCGACCCGGGAGGTATTTGTTTTCTAAATGATCTTTGTATTCCTGACTGGTAGTTTCCATAATTAAATGCGTATTATTAGTAGGGCGTAAATATAGTTATTTATAATTTCGATATGCCGCTTTCGTGAAATGTTCTAGTTGGCTATTCAAACTGTTTGTGGCTTATTATGTTTCCATCTGCGGTGCGTCCATAGCCATGTATAAGGCTGCTCGCGGATATTCTTCTCAAGGTGTTGTGTGTGCAATTCGGAGATACGTCCATCGGGCAAATCTTGTGGTTGCTCAGTTAACATGGTGGCAGACAAGGCATAATAACCGCGTTTTATTTTTTTGATGTTTAGAAATAGAACCGGGTAATTAAATTTTTTGGCGAGTTTTTCAGTACCGTTAAACACAGGGGTGTCTTGATTCATGAACTGTGTCCAATAAGCGCTTTCGGGAGGAGGCGTTTGATCGGCAATTAAACCAATGGTGGTGGAAATGTTTTGTTGTTTTAGGGTAAGGAGTCTTTTGTAGAGGTGATTCATAGCAACAATGTCACCGCCAAATCTACCCCGGAGGTCGAGCATAAATTTATCCATATTTTTATTATGGAGTGGATGGTAGACCCCTGTGAGCATTCGCGAAAAATACACGGTATGCGAAACGGCTCCCCATTCCCAATTACCGCAATGCCCCATTACGCCAATGATGGTTTGGTTCTTTTCGAAATAGTTGTGAAAGAGGGCGATTGATTGTTCATCCATAGCGCAGCGTCGTTTGAACTCTTGCCGCGAAATGGTGAGTAATTTCAACGTTTCAAAAAACACATCACAGAAATGAAGGTAAAACTGTTTCGCAATCTGCCGACGTTCGGCTTCTGATTTTTCGGGAAAGGAGCGTTTGAGATTCTCGTGCACCACGTCCTTGCGGTAGCCCAACACGTAATACACGAGAACGTAAAAAAGGTTGCTGAGACCGTAAATCACCCAATAGGGCAGGATGGAAATAAGATACAGGACAGGGAGTACAAGTATGTTAAACAGCCACTTGCTCAATTTAGAAGTTTGGTTTTAATAAGTATTTGCTGTAAAAGTCAACAATGTGTTTTACGGCATCGTCAGCAGTATCTACCAGTTTAAAAAGTGTGAGATCAATCTCGTTGATGTTTTTTTCTTCTTCCAACATGGTATTTTTCATCCACTCCAACATGCCTTTCCAATAGTCGGTTCCCACCAATACCACGGGGTACTGAGCGATTTTATTCGTTTGAACCAAGGTGAGTGATTCAAATAATTCGTCCATCGTTCCAAATCCTCCCGGCATGCCAATAAATCCCTGTGAGTATTTTAAGAAAATAGTTTTTCGAACAAAGAAATAATCAAAATTGATTTGTTTATCGGAATCAATGTAATCGTTATTTTTTTGCTCAAAAGGCAATTCAATGTTTAGTCCTACCGATTTGCCTTCGCCACGTCGGGCGCCTTTATTAGCAGCCTCCATAATTCCGGGTCCACCACCCGTAATGATGCCATAGCCCTCTTTCACCAGTTTAAAAGCGATTTCTTCGGCCAACTTGTAATACTTATTTTCGGGCTTGGTACGTGCACTGCCAAATATCGATACACATGGTCCGATGCGTGACATTTTTTCAAAACCTTCCACAAACTCGCTCATAATCTTAAAGATCTGCCAGCTGTTTTGTGCCTTAATATCGTTCCAGTCTTTGTGCGCAAATGCGTTTCTTAATCTTTCTTCTCCTTCGCTTGTCATTTCTTTAGGGCTAAGTTTTTCAATGTTTGTTTTATTGTTTTGAAGTTTATAATCCTCCTTCTTTCAAGCGCTCGGCGTTCTCGGCAAATTGAAGTTTATCGATCATTTCCTGAATATCGCCATTCACAAAATTGCTGAGGTCGTATAAGGTAACATTGATGCGATGGTCGGTGATGCGATTCTGAGGATAATTATAGGTTCTGATTTTAGCGCTGCGATCGCCGGTACTGACCATGGTTTTTCGTCTTTTTGTAACTTCTTCGAGACGTTTTTGGTATTCAATATCGTAGATTTTTGAGCGTAACATGTGCATGGCTTTTTCTCTGTTTCCAAGCTGATTGCGTTCGGTTTGACAGGTGACAACCAATCCGGTAGGCTTATGTGTCAAAATTACTTTACTTTCCACCTTGTTCACATTTTGTCCACCGGCTCCACCACTTCGGGCGGTGGCCATTTCAATGTCTGAATCTTTAATGTCCACATCAAGGTCTTCCGCTTCCGGCAACACAACAACCGTGGCAGCAGAGGTATGCACGCGACCTTGTGTTTCGGTGGCAGGCACCCGTTGCACGCGGTGAACGCCGCTTTCAAATTTAAGAATGCCGTAAGCGCCGGGGCCGGTTACATTAAACACTATTTCTTTAAAACCACCCATGGTACCGGGACTAGAATCCACCACCTCGAGCTGATAGCCTTTTTGTTCGCAGAAGCGAGAATACATTTCGAATAGGTTGCCTGCAAAAATAGAGGCTTCATCACCACCGGTGCCCGCACGAAGTTCCATTACCGCATTTTTATCGTCTTCAGGGTCCTTTGGTATCAATAACAGTCGGATCTCTTCCATTAAGGCTTCTTCCCTTAAACGATTTTCATCGAGCTCGGCTTTGGCCATCTCCAGAAACTCTTTGTCCTTTTCGGTGGCCAGCACGTCTTTAGCCCCCTCAATATTAGAAAGTACCTTTTTGTATTCGTTGATAAACGTCACAATATTACCTAACTCCTTGTATTCGATGTTTAGTTTCTTAAAGAGTTTCATGTCACCGATAACCTTGGGATCCGACAGTTTTAATTCTACATCTTCGAAGCGGCGTTTTATTTCTTCAAGTTTCTCTAACATATTATTTTTAGGAACGTAAAGATACGAATAAGTTTGGCTGATGGCTTAAAAAAATCAGTTGAATGGGCCCTCTGAAAAGCTTTGAATGGCGCCATTATACTGCAATTATTAAAAACAGGCCGTGTTTTGAGTATTCAACTTAAATCGGTTACTAATTTGGTCCCGGTGGCCGCTTGTAGGGTTTGTAATTAATGATATATTTGTTAATAACACAAAAAAATGTACCACGTCATGAAAAAATCACTATTTGCTTGCCTCGTTTTACTCCTTGTGAATGTATCGGCACAAGATTATCAAGGATTTGTAACTAGCAACTATGCCGGCGTAACGGGTGCCATCGTGAATCCTGCAAATATTGTGGATAGCAGGATGAAGTTCGACATGACACTCTTTGGTAACAATACTAATTTTTCAAGTAATTACATTGGCGTTAAGGCCAGCAGTTTGCCAAAGCCGGCCGATCTTCTTAGTTTTGGTAAAGCAACATTCCCAAGTTCGTGGAGCAATACTGATAAAAATTCACCTGATTATTTCAAAAACAATTTGGTACGTTATCAGAGTGATCATGATAAAGGGATGTATGTGTCTACCCGCTTGGTACTTCCTTCTTTTATGGTGAATCTAAACAGCAAAAACGCCCTTGCGCTGAGTATCGGCGCGCGCAATTATGTGAACATTGAAGGCCTATCACCTGCCTTGGCAGACGCCGCTTACAATGAATTTTCAGACCCTTCCATCTTTCTTAAAAAGATAAAAAACCCACACTTTGGCATGCAACAAATGGCCTGGGGCGAATATGGTTTAACGTATGCGCATGTGTTTAAAGATGATGGTGAACATTTTTTTAAAGCAGGAATCACACCTAAATTATTGCAGGGCTTAACGGCCTCCTATTTTTCGATAGATAATCTTGAATTTGCCATAGATACTACAAATATTTACAGTTTTGTTTCATCGCAAGTACACTACAGTTACTCTGATAATGTGGATATTTCAGCTAATGGAGGGCCCACCATTAATTTTAAACCTTCCTATGGATTTGGACTGGATATTGGAGGGGTTTATGAATGGCGGCCAAAGTTTCAAGATCACAAATACGACATGGATGGTAAAAAGGACCTGTGGCGAAAAAATGAAAATAAATATGAATTAAAAGCTTCGCTGGCGGTAGTTGACATTGGAGGTATTCGTTATAACAAGGGTATTTATTCTAACGATTTTGATGTAAAGATCACGGCCTGGAACTTAGGGACTCTCGATTTTAATGGCATTAAGGGGTTTGATTCTACCATGAATTCAAAATTTCCTTCCAGCAAAACAGATAACTCATTTAAAATGAGTCTGCCTACAGCTATCAATGCACAAGTAGATTATCATCTTGGTAAAATATTTTATGTGAACCTTATGGGGCATATTGCAAATTTGAGGGGATATAAAACTTTAAATGTACACGACTATACCACCATTAGTCTTGCCCCTCGTGTTGAATGGTCTTGGGCAGAAGCCTCCCTGCCGGTTTCATACAATACATTCAATGCACAGGCCGGTCAAAATATAAAAGTGGGCGCCATGCTGCGACTCGGCCCATTCATTTTTGGAACAAACGACCTTTCCACCTACGTGAATGCCAAAGATATTTATCATGCGAATTTCTATTTTATGGTGAAAGTGCCGATTCCTTACACAAAAGTACGCGACAGGGATAAAGATGGCATCAGCGATAAAAAAGATATGTGTAAAGATGTGCCGGGCACCTGGGAGTTTAAAGGTTGTCCCGACCGCGATGGCGACCACGTGAAAGATGTAAATGACAAATGTCCGGATCAACCCGGCCTAAAAGAATTTGATGGTTGTCCTGATAGAGATCTTGACAGCATTCCTGATAAAGATGATGCATGTCCGGATGAAAAGGGCGTGAAAAAATTCAATGGATGTCCTGATAGTGATGGTGATGATATTATGGATAAGGAGGATGATTGTCCGTTTGACGCCGGAAAAGCTGAGTTCAAAGGTTGTCCTGATACCGATGCAGATGGAACTCCTGATAGGGAAGATCCTTGTCCCGATGAATTTGGACCATTAGAATACAAAGGATGTCCTGATCACGACGGTGATAGTATTGTAGATCGTGAGGATCCTTGTCCTGATCAATACGGACCACGCGAAAACAAAGGTTGTCCATGGCCCGATACCGACAAAGATGGAGTTCTGGATAAAGAAGACGACTGTCCGCTTGTTGCCGGGGTAATAGAGTTAAAGGGTTGTCCACGGCCGGTGGTACCATATAATCCGGTAGCACAGGTGGTGCCCATGAAAGCTGCAGAGAAAAAGATCATAGAGAAGGCGTTCGCTAGTCTCGAATTCGCGACAGCCAAAGACTTGATCAAACCTAAATCTTTCCCGGGACTCAATCAATTGGCGAATTTGATGATCCAACATAAAGAAGATTGGAAATTAAAATTAGCGGGTCATACCGATAACGAGGGAATTGCTGAAAAGAACATGGTGCTTTCTGAGAAACGTGCCAAAGCGGTTAAAAATTATTTGATAAAGAAAGGTGTGAAAGAAGATCAGATCCTCACCGAATGGTATGGACAAACTGTGCCAATTGGCGATAATAAAACTCCTGCCGGCCGTCAGAAAAACCGCAGGGTGGAGATGAAGATCTTGCTCAAAGAATAGAACAGGGAAGAAGCCCAGAGTGAGGACTGACGTAACGCGGTAGCGTGGGTCCGGTGAAATAACAGATCTATCGGAATTGTTGTGGAAATGCAACTTATTTATTCCTTGGGTTTTTTTAAAAATGGAAACAACTAGTTTACTGCGTGAGCGATTGTAGTGGAAAGCCCACAGCCACGCCTGTCTCTTTGCGTGGCGAGGACTTGGAACGGAAAGCGCGACCCCGCCAAACGGAATAAAAAAAGAAAGGCGGGGGCACGCCCAAAAACTTTCTCTCCAGCTTTTCTGCTTGACCCCAAATAACTATCATCGAGAAGGAAAGGGTAGGGAAGTGGCGGTGCAGGAATCAGGGTAATTACGCCTTGTGATGGGGCAATATCCGCGACCAAAACAAAAGCGCTATTTGGGGATTCCCAGTGCCTTATTCACCCGTTGAACGAGCGTGGTGGAGATTCTCATAAAATGTTTGTCAACGATCTTTTTCGGAATATTAAGTGCGGGATCAAACTCCTCTTCAATGGTTCCGGAATTTAGTTCTTTTCCTTCTGCCGTAAATACGGTATAGTGAAAAATAATTCTCCGATTGGGATTTTCGGGCCCCAGATCAAGAGGGTCCTTTGACCCACCGGCCTTTAGATCGAGTTGGTTCACGAACACAAAAAGATCACAGCGGTATTTATTTTGAAGCGAGGTCAACACTTTTGGATTACTCAGCCGGGCATCCATAAAACGATTTTCAGAATTCGTCTCCACATTGACCTGACCCTTGTCAATCTTTTTTTCTTCTTTTTCTTTTTTAGGAGCGATGTAGTTTTGCGGATCGGGAACTTTTAGGTACTCGTAACTCAAATATTGGTAAATGGTTTCAAGATCCTTTTTGTATCTCAGTGTATCTTCCATCAAATCGAGTGCATTGTATTTGGCAGCTTTAAACGCCTTGTACACTTGCTCATTGAGACCATCTCTGAATTTGTATTTGATTTCGCGGCCCGATAATTTGGTTTCGGCGTTGATGTTACGGTCAATCTCACTCATATAGAGCCGGGGCTCAAAGGGAATGATTAGGACTTTGTGCAAAGCAGCGCCCTCGCGCTCCGTGTTACTTTTCTGACTAATGGTGGGATTCTGAGAATAGAGGCCTCCCCACCACATAAAAAAAACAAGAAGGAAACGATTTTTCATTTAAAAATTTCGTTTTTGATTAAGGTAATCGCCGGGTAATGTTCTTAATTTCGCAGCCAGTCTGTATTGGCATAAATCATAAGACCAAGAACGATAAAAAGTCCCACATTGTTGGCGTAATAAATGATTTGATCAGAAACCTTTTTTCCGGTAATCATCTCCCAAAGGATAAACATGATGTAGCCGCCATCTAACATGGGAATGGGCAAGAAATTCATGAAGGCCAAAGCAAGAGAAAGAAACCCGGTAAACATCCAAAACGATTGCCAATCCCACTCAGAATTCATTTGTTGAACCATGGTGTAAAAGCCACCTACCTGTTGATGGGCATCTTTTACGGTAAACAGTACTACAAATTGTTTTGCTTGCATTAGAATTAACTCAATACCGTCGTGCACCCCTTGCGTAAAGGCTTCAAACACATTAAATTTCTGTTCATCCACTTTAAATTCTTCAATCGATCCCGGAAAGAATCCGATAGTACCCATTTCGCTCACCTGACAATCGGTGTTAATTACTTCCTTACCTCTTAAGATAGTGAGTGAAACTTTTTTGCCGCGATTCTTTACCAATTCTGCTTTTAATTCGTCGTAGAACTTCACTGATGTGCCATTTACGGCAACGATGCGGTCTTTGGCCTTTATGTTTGCGTTAGCAGCAAAACTCGTGCTATCCACTAATTTGACTTCGGGGATAAAGCGGGCGCTAACAAAGTCAGATTTTTTGAGACGTTTTAAAATGCGCGAACGCACATTGTTATCGACCGGGATTGAGAATTTTACACCCGTGGCATGAACACCTTCAATGGTACTCACGCCATTCATAATGATCTCCACAGGAATGCGACGAACCGAAGAAACGGGTTTGCCATCAAGTGCGGTTATAAAATCACCATTTCTCAGGCCCATATCATAGGCCACACTGTCAACCATCAAGCCATGAGGTAAATTGGCGATTGGCTGCGTATTCTTTCCATACACCAGAAGAGCCATCCAAAAAATAAAAATACCCAGTACAAAGTTTACTAAAATTCCGCCCATCATCACCAGCAACCTTTGCCAGGCCGGCTTACTACGAAGTTCCCAAGGTTGTGCAGGAGTATCGATGAGAGTTTTGTCCATTTGTTCATCCACCATACCGGCAATTTGAACATAGCCCCCAAAAGGAAACCAGCCGATGCCGTATTCGGTGTCTCCGATCTTCTTTTTGAAAAGGGCAAAATTCATGACCGATGCAAATGGAAAAAGGAAGTCGAAGAACAAATAAAACTTGTCGACCCGGCATTTGAACTTTTTGGCAAACCAAAAATGCCCAAATTCGTGAAGGGTAACTAGTATGGTAAGGCTTAAAAAAAGCTGAGCGATCTTAATGAACATAATTTTTATGAGGTGGTTTTTTTCTGATGAAATGTGGCCGTGATTTTTTGAATCAGGCAGCGTAAAAATAGTGTTTTTTAGGAGACAAAAATGGCCTTTTAGAGATTATTATGATTTACAAAAGATGCAAGGCTATGCGGCGCGCTTCTTGGTCAGTTTCAACGTATTGAGTATAGGAAGGGGTTTTGATGAAACCGGTTTTTTGCATGGTGTTGAAAACAAGATCACTCATTCCCGTAAAACTAACCTTGTCTTCCAAAAATGCCTGAACAGCAACTTCGTTTGCCGCATTTAAAATACAAGGCATATTGCCGCCCTTATGTAGTGCATCAAAGGCCAGTTGAAGATTGGTAAACGTTTCGAGGTCGGGTTTTTCAAAAGTCAATTGCGGGTAATCCAAAAAATTGAAACGCTTAAAATTGTTTCGAATTCTTTCGGGATAGGCCAGGGCATACTGAATGGGAAGTTTCATATCGGGCAATCCCAATTGTGCTTTTAAGCTGCCGTCTTCAAATTGCACCAAACTGTGAACAATACTTTGAGGGTGAACAATTACATCAATTTGCGAAGGTGCTAAATGAAATAACCATTTTGCCTCAATCACCTCCAAACCCTTATTCATTAAACTTGCCGAATCGATGGTGATCTTAGCTCCCATGCTCCAATTAGGATGTTTAAGGGCCTGCTCTTTTTTTACGGTGGCTAAAAAGTCCTTGTTTTTTCCTCTAAAAGGACCACCACTCGCAGTGAGGTAAATTTTTTCGATCTTGTTTTCCCATTCACCCGCCAAACATTGAAAGATGGCAGAGTGTTCACTGTCGACAGGGTAAATGTTGACGCCATTTTCTCTAGCCAATTCTGTTACCAGTTCACCGGCCACCACCAGCGTTTCTTTATTGGCCAAAGCAATCGGCTTTTTATGTCGGATGGCATTAATAGTGCTCGCCAATCCGGCATAACCAACAATAGCCGCCAGAACCAAATCGATGGTTTCCATTTCTACTATTTGCTCCACCGCCTTTTCACCGGCAAACACTTTAATATCATGAGCCCGTAGCGCATTATTTACTTCCTGATACTTTTTCTCATCTCCAATCACCACGGCATTGGGTTTAAACGCAAGTGCCTGTTCAATCAACAGAACGGCATTTGAATGTGCCACCAGTACTTCCACCTCAAAAAGGGAAGGATTCTCCTTAATCACCTCAAGGGCCTGAGTGCCAATGCTGCCCGTACTTCCAAGTATCGCAATGCGTTTTTTTGTTTCCATCCTTAATTGCAAAACTCCGCATTTTTTTTGGGATGTCTCATCTTTTTTTGCACAATCGATTTACACCTGCTACATTTGCTGCATCTTAAAGGGGTGCTTTACGGTATCCGAGCGTTGGAAGTGATCTTTTTTTAGGATCTCCTACATATCTGCTCAAAAAACCGTCAAGGCTGAGATTATACCCGTTAGTAAATTTCGACCAACGAATTTTACTATACACCTGAACAGGGTAATGCCTGCGTAGGGAGCTAATTAAAAAATTGACACCACCCCGTGTTAATGTATTTAATTAAAAATTAAAAATTAATGAAAAACAAAACGTTTGCAATCATTGTGTTTGCAATTGCTTTTACAGGCACTATGCGTGTGAAGGCTCAATTCACGCTCTCAGGTAAAGTTACAACGGCTCAGGGAGAGGCCGTGCCCTTTGCAGCCCTCGGCATCCTTCATACACAATTAGCTACCACCTCAGGTGATGATGGGAATTTTAAGTTCAACGGGCTAAAAAAGGGGACTCTGATAGTAGCTGTGAGGTGTATTGGATTTGCCGACAGAACAGATACCATTGAACTGGGTTCAGATCTTGTACACGACTTCATATTACAGGAGTCGAATAAAAAACTGGATGAAGTGGTGGTAAACGCCAGTCGCGTGGATAAAAATAGCGGGATGGCGTATAATGATATCACTGCCGAAACCATCAAAAAACAAAATCTTGGTCAGGACGCCCCCTATATGCTCAATCAACTGCCCAATGTGGTAGTCAACTCCGACGCGGGAAACGGGGTGGGTTATACTGGGATTCGTATCCGTGGTTCAGATGGCACGCGGATTAACGTAACTATAAACGGAGTACCCGTTAATGACGCCGAATCGCAAGGCACTTATTTTGTCGATATGCCCGATCTTGTTTCGAGTGTCAATAACATACAAGTGCAGAGGGGCGTGGGAACTTCTGCCAATGGCGCAGGGGCCTTTGGTGCGAGCATTAATTTTCAAACCAATGAATTAAAAGATAAACCCTATGCCAATGTTATTGCTACAGGAGGATCGTTTGGAACCCTGAGAAAAACAATTGCAGCAGGTACAGGCCTCATGAGTAACAAATTCACCTTAGATGCGAGGGCCTCTGCTATAAGCAGTGATGGCTATGTAGACAGGGCCAGTTCGGACCTTAAATCGTATTATATTGCCGCCGGGTATTATGGCAAAAAGACAGTGATGAAATTTATCAATTTTCTTGGTCTCGAAAAAACCTATCAGGCCTGGAATTATGTCCCGGAAGACTCCTTAAAAGCCGGCAACCGCACCTATAACTCCTGTGGAGAATATTTTGATGCCAATGGAGCAACTAAATACTACAGCAACGAGACGGATAATTACAAACAGAATAATTTTCAGTTGCACGTCATTCATCAACTTAATTCGCGCCTAAATTTTAATGTCACCGGGCACTATACTAAAGGTGCGGGATATTATGAACAGTATAAAAATCCGGCAAAAGAAAATTCGGTGTATGGCGATGGCGCTAAATTTTCAACCTACGGTTTGCCCAATGTGGTGATTGGCGGTGACACCATCACCGAAACAAACCTCATTCGCCGTTTGTGGCTCGATAATGATTTTGCGGGTGGAATATTTAATTTTAATTACAGAGCAAGTTCAAAACTGGCGCTCACTCTGGGTGGCGGTTATAATACCTATTATGGTTTGCATGATGGCAGAATAATCTGGGCGCAATATGCATCAACATCTGAATTAAATTATGAGTATGACAAGAATTCAGCGAATAAAAATGATGGGAATCTTTATTTGAAAACGAACTACAAACCCATGTCGGCGATGAATGTTTTTGTGGATCTTCAGGTAAGAAAGATTGACTATCGTTTCCAGGGATTCGACAATACGCTGACGCCCAACATGCAAAATCAGAAATACACATTTTTTAATCCCAAATTAGGACTCAGCTACAACCTAAACAGTCAGGTGAATGCGTATGCTTCTTTTGCCGTGGCGAATAAGGAACCAAACAGGGACGATTTTGTGCAAAGTAGTCCGCAAAGCAGACCAAAATCTGAACAATTGTATGATCTTGAAGCGGGAGTAAAATATGTATCGAAGAGTATACTGCTCGCAGCAAATTTTTATGATATGCAGTACAAAAATCAATTGGTATTAAACGGACAAATTAATAATGTGGGCAATTACAACCGGGTAAATGTTGACCAAAGTTACAGAAGAGGTCTTGAGTTGGAAGCAAGCGGCATGCTTAACAAATTCTTCAGCCTGAGTGCCAATCTGTCTTTGTCGACCAATAAGATCTTAAATTTTGTGGAATACACCGACAGTTTAAGTGGCGTAGATCTCGCGGACTATACTCAAAACAAAGTGATTCATAAAACAAGCGATATTTCATTTTCTCCCAATGTTGTTTCATCCCTCCTAGTGAAGTTCAGTCCATTTCATAATTTTGATGTCACACTTACCGGAAAAAGTGTGGGAAAACAGTTTTTGGATAATACAAGCAATGAAAATCGCTGTATGAAAGCTTACGAAGTGCTTAATGCGGGCATCAATTATAAGTTGATTACCAAGGCGGTGCCTGAGATTAATTTCATGCTAAGTGTGAACAATATTTTGAATACAAATTATGTTACGAATGGATATACCTACAGCTATTATACCGGGCCCTCGCTCAACACCTTTAATTTTCTGGCGCCATCGGCTCCTATTAACTTTTTAGCGGGTGTTAATATTCGGTTTTAAAAGAGGATAAGCGGAAATTTCGGGACAAATTTTTTGGGCGTGCCCCCCATGAAGCAGAAGCCGATCAAAAGGCAACGAGAGCTTCGCTTCATGGGGGTCAGGCTGCTTGGTTGCCATCACATTGCCATTCAGGCAATCAGTATTTCACCTACCCGCAAGCTCGCTCAAAAACCCACCGGGTTTTTGCCGTCCTTCACGCGGCATCTGACATCCCATGAAGTTAACAGCAGATTGACACCGGCTATCTGTTAGAAAAGAACAGGTCTGGCTTTTGAGGTTAACCCCTATTCAGTGACCGTTAGGATTTCTTAGCGGGTATCAGATGAAATCCTCATGAACACTTACATCGCAGACTTTGCTTTTTCAAAGCATGTTTTGGTTTAAAAGCACAAAAAGCTACACCAAGGCAAAAAAAAACCGGGACTCAGTTCCGGCTTTTATTATTTTCAGGAGTATACGTATTAGAAAATAGATCCTAACACGTGCATCAGTTTTTCAACCTGACTGTGCCAGAGCAACTTTGATGATTCGCGGTCGCCCACTGATTCAGCAAAATCGGTAATGATCAATGATATATCGTTAGTAAGGTCATCTCGTTGAATTCTAAATTCAAAATAGCTGCCATCGGTTTTATCGACCCACTGAAAACGCACCAATTGAAGCTCCACAGTTTTTAACAGGCGGGCCTGCATCAACTGATCGTCCCAAATAAAGGTATAAATGCCATTACGAATATTGAGGTCGTCACAAAACCATTCAGAGAGGCCACTAGGGGTTGATAAAAACTCATACAGCATTTCAGCGGAAGAATGAACCACAAATTCCAGTTCAAATTTTCCGGCAGGTTCCTTTTCAGGTTTTATTGCATACGAGTCGGTTCGCTTTATAGGGTTGGTGATTGAACGTGAGATGGAAGCGATTTTTGAGGCAGAGATATCATTCTTTTGTTTAACGGGGATAGTATTGCTGATCGCTAACACATCCTGAGATCTCAGTTCAGCGATCTGTTTCTTGGTGGGCGGTTCGTCAGCTTTCTTTACTTTTTCGCTGTTTACCGGTGCGACTTCCTTTTTAATTTCTTTCTTAGCAGTTGCAGGAGTCGGTTTTGGTGCAGGAATTTCTTTATGCTTAATTGGTTTTAATTCAACTTTTTTCGGTTCCGGTTTTTTGGTCACGGGCGCAGGCTTCTTCGTTACAGGACTAGGTTTTTTTGCAACAGGACTTGGTTTGGTAGGTTTTGAAGCAGGCTTCTTAACGAAGAGGGACTTTATCGCTTTCTTTGGTAAGGGTTTTGCTCCATGCTTTGCTACTTTGGGCTTAGAGGCTTTAGTAATTGCTTTTTTGGCAGGTAGTGGTTTTTTAGGAGCAGCTTTTACCACTTTCTTTACCTCTTTTTTAACTACCTTCTTCGAAATCTTGATAGTTTTCAAGAGTTTAGAGGCCGGTTTTTTAGGTGCAGATTTCTTCGCATGAGATTTCTCTACCTTTTTCAGGTGCTTTTTCTCGGATTTCTTTTTTTCCTTCTTACCATGCGAATCCTTCTTCTTTTTTGACATAATTCCAAAATTTCGTGAAATATAGAAAATATTTAGTTCAAAGCAAATAATATGGTCAACTAAATTTGATTTGGGTATTGAACCTGAATGTTTTATATTTGCAGCCCATAAAAATGGCGGGATAGCTCAGATGGTTAGAGCGCAGGATTCATAACCCTGAGGTCCGGGGTTCGACTCCCCGTTCCGCTACTTAAAGCCTTGAAAATCACTATTTTCAGGGCTTTTTTTATAATTAGAGGTGCAGGTAAAGATTTTGCGTAAATCTAGAGGGATTTTCCCGGAATTCAATTTTTCAAAATGAAATCTTGTTTCCATCCTGCCCAAGCAATCGAGAATCAATTTAACGAAGGACTTTAATACCCTATTTCAGTTGTTAATGAATCGCGTTTGCCAATTATCACCGAGACCTCGACAATGGAGTCCTTGCGTGGTTGTGAATTAGGGTTTGGATTCGCCGATAACGTAAATCCGAGTTTCTTTATGAAATACTTGCGTCAATGATTCCTTTGTGTGGTACATCTTCCCATTCAAGCCACATATTCTTGCACCAACAAATGTCTTCATTTATAAGTACATTAAAACCAAAAATGGGTATTGGCTTGCTGTGACCAGTGGAAGTACCCAAGTGCAGAACCAAACCTTTGCACTTCGAAAAATTTCCGTGCAACTGAACACGCTTTTCAGCAGGTTTAAATTCAAACACTTTACTTTCTTTTTGTTCAGGTGACACATTAAAATGAACAATCCGCTTTGATATTGCAAATGTGTGTTCCTTAAATGTACTGAATGGCATAACGTCTGAAATATCAGCCAAGGAACCAATGTTTAAAATAAAAATATTGTCACGCCCTGTGTTAAGAAAAAACCTGTATTCCTTTTGGTAGCTGTATTTTCTTCGTTTCTGCAACAGGCTAAGTTTCCCATTGTATGTTTCAACTTCATAGTCATACCTCAAAAATTCGTGCGTAATGGCCATGCCTTCACGTTGAACTGCTTGTTCAATCCGTTTTATCAGTGCAGTCTTGTTGTGTACAAATAATACGTGGTCACCAAGTAAAGACATTCGTTCGTCAACGTCAGGTTTCCACATACCTTCTTCTGAAAAATGTTGTTCAGACACTGCATAAAAACAAGCAAGGTTTCCAAGTACATAATTCTGCATTACACCACCTTCTGAAATGAAGCTACCTCTTATACCGCTGGGGTGTTCATAGGAAATCACAGAACCGGGCGCCACCTGCTGAATTTCAAAAGCACCTTCAAATTCGTCATTTCGTCCGTCAGGTTCTTCTTTTTGTTTGAAGGTATTAATACTACTCATATAAAGATTACCTGTTCTTCTAAGGTCTTCAAGGCGGTCTTTGCGGCCAAACTTTAAAAGGCAAAACAGTTCTGTAGGTTTTATTTCCATTAATCTTCGTCTTCGATTTCGGAAATACCGGTGAAATTGGCGTTGAAGTAGTCTTCTCCAAAAACGGCAATTATTGCTTCTTTGTATTTCTTTGTTATTGTTTCTTTTAAGGTCAGTCCATAGTCATTACTAACCCTCAGTATAATTTCACTCACAGGAGTAATTTTCTCGTGATACAATTGAACAGTGGTTACTCCGTCATCAGGTCGGACGTTTAGTACTGGTTTAGAATTAATGTAATTCCATATTCTGTGCATTTCACGGTTAAGTTTATTATATTCTTGATTTTCCAGCTCTGTCATTTGCCCATAAGTGGCAAGTATTTCTGAACTTTCATCTCTTGCATATTGATATTGCCTTAAATGAAGAAATATCACTTTTTCTAGGTTATTCATTTTTGGATTTTATAATTTTAATTATATCTTATTCCTTTTTCTTGCATTCCTGTGCAATTTCTCTGATAGATTGCACAATTGATTTGATAGCTATAATAATTTTATAACCAACGTAAATAATGTAAATGGACGTTGCTAAAAGCACGCCCAATATTATCCAAACAAGTGAATTCATAAAATGTGATTTTACTACAATAAATTTAAGGCTAATTTGAGCAAAGCCTTGCTATAATTTGTAGTATTAAATATGTGAATAAGTAGTTTAAAACTAATGGTTTAAAGGTCTTTTCTTAAAGGTCAACCTTCTAACTTTAAATTGCTTTTTAGTGCAATTATTGCAATAAAATATTTAGTCACAACTGAACAAATGGACAGGTTACAATTTTATAAAGAAATGTACTTCAAGGAATCCGAACTGAAACACAAACTAGATGAGAAGATAACAATGCCGATGGGAATGTTAACGATTGTTGTATCTGTACATGTTTATATATTTAATGAGGGCGTTACTGGATTACCGCTTGACATAATAAAGGTTGTTTCAATTTTTGGAGGTGTGGCTCTTGTATTTTGTCTATTCTACGTTGCAAAGTCAATGTTCAATATGGGTTACACGCGAAAGTACAAAGAACTAAATCAAATGAATCAGTACCGCAAGTATGATATACAATTAAAAGAACACAACCAACAAGACAAGTATGAAGAACACCTTGAAGTGCACTTTGCAGAAGGTGCTTCTATTAATAATAAGATTAACATAAGCAGAACGGAAGCGTTAGCGTATTGTAAAGTGTGTTTGTTCTTTTGTTTGGTTTTTACTTTTGTAAATGCACTTGTCTTTGTTTACCACATAGCAATGAATTAATTAGTAACCAATAAATAGTAAATATAAAATGCCTAACGAAACACCAAAGATCGACAATACACCGCGGCCAACACAGGTTGACGTTGTGAAGGCTCCCGAAATGATATGGGTGCAGAATTCACGCCATTACGAAACACCGCCACAACCAACAGTACAAACCGAGCCACCACCAGCACTACAAGCTACACAAGCTGACTAAATATTTAAGCCCCGGGGAAATCTATGTGTTTTTCATTAAACCTTTTTCGTTCACTTGCATTTAATTCAGCAGGTCTAAAAATCAATAATTACATAGTCGTCAGTTCTACTGTCTTGATAAAGTCCTTGATCGACATTCTTTTGTTCAAGTTGGGCTTTGTTTCTCTTTAAACCGTAATGAAACTCCGGCTCAAATGCTTGGGACTAAGGAACAATCAGTTCACTGATCTTCACTTTTGATTCTTCGCTCACCGTTACGTTGTTGCGAATGATCCACTCGTTAATGGCCTGAATAAAATTCTCACGGTAGTGAATGTGTTCGAGTTTAATTTGTACTGATTTGCGGTTCTTTTTCACAAAATAAAAGATGTCGTGTCTGAATTCAACGATCATGATCTCGGAGGCAAATAATTTGGAGATTGAATTCTCAACAATCAATAAATAATTGGCGTAAATATTTACAAAACAGAGGGAGCGCTTGTATTTTAGGTAGGTGATGATGCCCTCAGTAGAGGCAATGAGCAGACAGATGGGATAGATGTACTTGACCCGGCTTCCCGAACTAAATAATAATAAGGCGAACGATACAAACAAAGCGATCTTTAACGCTCTGAACATAAAAAAATGACTGCTGAAGTAGGGGTAACGTTGTACAGGCAAAGAGGCTTTGAAGCTGGCATTCAGGTATTCGTAACAGCTTAAAAATACATAAGCAAGTCCCACCATACTTTGAATGCCGAGAAGTTCTTTCCAGTTGAGCCAACCGTAAAAAAAATTAAGAGTGGATACAATTACTATACCAACGAGAATGAGATTTTTACCAATGGAGGCGATTGCTGAATTCATGTATGCTAGTCTACTTCTTACCCGTAAATATACAACAATTTTGGGCAGCTCTATGAAGCCGGGTAGATTGTATAAATCTTTGTTAAATTAGCCCGCCAAGGGGTTTGTAGGCCCGTGGTATTTTAGTATTTTTAGGGCATATGACATTTGCATCTCCCTTGTTCTTATGGGCATTAACAGCACTAGCCCTGCCAATTGTCATCCACCTTTTTAATTTTAGAAGATACAAAAAGGTGTATTTCACAAATGTTAAGTTTCTGAAGGAGTTACAACAGGAAAGTAAATCCCGTTCGAGGTTAAAAGAGCTATTGGTATTGCTTTTCCGCTGCTTGACCATTGCCGCTCTGGTACTTGCGTTCAGCCAGCCTGTTATAAAAGATGAAAAGTCAGGAGGCACCGGCGCAGGCAAATCGGCGGTCTCCATCTATGTTGATAATTCCTATAGCATGGATAATGTGAGTAAGCAGGGTCCTTTGCTGCAGGTTGCAAAAGCTCAGGCCAAAGACATTATTACTGCTTTCAATAATGCCGATCGATTCCAAATCATTACCAACGACTTTGAAGGCAAACATCAGCGTTTCCACACCAAAGAAGATGCGTTGAATGTGTTGGAGGAGATCAAGCCCTCAAGTGCCGTTCGTTTGCTGGGAGATGTACTCAAGAGGCAAAGCGACTTTCTCTCTTCTGCGCATGTGCCCAACAAGAAAATAATAGCCTTGTCGGATGCGCAAAAAAGCACGTTCAACATTGAGGCTGCCACAATTGATACGGCTATTAAAACCATCCTTATTCCGCTTGCGGCCAATCAGGTCAATAACGTATATGTGGATTCGTGCTGGTTTGAAACACCACTTCAACAGAAAGGATTTATTCAAAAACTACATGTAAAGATCGTTAACAACGGGTCATCAGTAATAGAAGCAGGTACGGCCAGACTTACCTTAAACAAAGAGCAGGCAGGGATAGCTTCGTTTTCCATAGAGGCAAACTCCAACACTGAGATCAAGTTTACGTTTGAAAGCAAATTGGAAGGCTTCAACTACGGCTCTGTAAAAATTGACGATTACCCCATTCATTTTGATGACGAATTGTTTTTTGCATTTAACGCAGAGCCACATGTAAACATTACACTCATCAACGGAGCGGCCCAGAAATCTGAAAATTCTTTTTCTTCCTTGTTTAGAAGCGACAGTCTCTTTTATTTTCGGAATTTTTCTGAACTAACCATCGATTACAGTTCCTTCAAAACAAGTGATATCCTTGTTCTCAATCAACTTCGGGACCTTAGCAGCGGATTGGTGGCAGAACTTCTGAAGTTTACTGCTCAGGGTGGCGCTATTGTGATCATTCCCGCCCTAGATGCGAACAGGGACTCTTATAGTCAGGCTCTAGCGGCCTTACAACTTCCGGCTCTCACCGAACTTGACAGTGTGCCGCAAAAGAGCGACAAAATAGAATATGCCTCATCTTTTTACAAGGGTGTGTTTGAAAAAGTAGAAGAACGTATGAATCTGCCTTTGGTGAATAAACACTTTAAGTTGCAGAAAACTTCACATACCGATTTTGAAACCATATTATCCTTGCAAAATGGCGATTCTTTTTTTGGAGTAACGCGCTTCAATAATGCAAGATTGTACTTGTTTTCGGTGCCTTTGAATGAAACTTGCAGCAATTTTACCAAACATGCTTTGTTTGTGCCAACTTTTTATCAGATGAGCTTTAGTAGTTTGCAGGCGCCGCCTTTGTTTTATCCGGTGAGTTTAAATGTGATCATTCCTCTCAAAAATGATTTGAGTTTAACAGATCAGGCGCCTCATATTCGGCAAATTGAAGGAGAAGCAGATATGATTCCCGAAGTGAGGGTCATTAACAATGCTTTATCTCTGTATACCAGAGGGCAAATCTCAGTTCCAGGCTACTATGAAGTGATGCGAAATAATGTGCGCATTTTACCCTTGGCCTTCAATTATTCACGAAAAGAGTCGGATCTTAGGTCGTATACCAAAGATGAACTTGAAAAGATCATTGCTGAAAAGGGCTGGCGGTCGGTGCGCCTCATTGATGATACATCGGGCAGTGTTTCGGCGCAGGTGATGTTTGAAACAGAGGGAAAAAAATTATGGAAATTATTTATAATTTTAGCCTTGTTATTCATTGTTATTGAAGTTTCACTATTAAGACTTTTAAAATAAGACACCATGAACATATTGATTAAACAAGCGCGGGTTATTTCTGAAGGAAGTGATTACCATAACAGAACCATGGATCTCCTTATTGAGGGTGGCGAAATTACTGAAATGAAGAGCACGATTGCGGCGAAGGGAAATGTGAAAGTGATAGAGGCAGAAGGGTTGTGTGTAAGCACCGGATGGGTGGACATGCAAGCGGTGAGCTGCGATCCGGGCTTTGAACACAAGGAAACTCTTGAAAGTATGATGGCGTGCGCGGCAGCAGGCGGCTTCACCACCGTGTGTGTTCACAACTACAATCAGCCTGCACTGCATACTAAAGCACAAATAGAATACTTGCTCAACAAATCAAAAAATAAAATTGTGGAAGTATTGCCTCTGGGGACGATTACGCAGGAGGGAAAGGGCAAGGACATGGCAGAGATGTATGACATGAAACTATCGGGAGCGGTTGCCTTCAGCGATTATAAACATGTGATAAGTGATGCAGGCACCGTACTTCGGGCCTTACAATATGCCAACAATATTGATTCATTCATCGTCACGCATTGTAATGATGGGAGCATTTCGGCGGGAGGTCAAATGAGTGAGGGCGAAACTGCCACTTCTCTGGGACTAAAGGGAATTCCTGCATTGGCGGAAGAACTGATGGTGCAAAGAAATATTTCAATTCTTGAATACACGGGAGGCAAATTACACATACCAACCATTAGTACACGCGGAAGTGTGGAGCTTATTAAAAAGGCCAAATCTGCAGGACTCGGAATTACCTGCGGTGTAGCTGCCGTGAATCTTTTTTTGGATGATTCTTGTCTGGTAGAGTTCGACACCAATTACAAGCTTGATCCGCCGCTGCGCACCAAAAAAGATGTGCATTCATTGCGCAGTGCTGTAGAAAGTGGCATAATTGATGTGATTGTGAGCGACCATTTGCCACAGGATTCAGAAAGTAAAGAACTGGAATTTGATCATGCCGATAATGGGATGATTAATTTGCAAACAGCATTTAACTGTGCCCTGGAGGGATTAAAGGAAAAATCAGGTGAGAGCATCGTCCGGGCCTTTACTACGGGTCCCCGCCGGATCTTAAACATGGAGGAGCCTTTCATTAAGGCGGGAGCTGAAGCCAACCTCACATTATTTTCGTTGAGCGAGAAAACAATACTCACCGAAAGTTCAAATAATTCGAAGTCAAAAAACTCGCCATTTTTCGGAAGAGCCTTGCAGGGTAGGGTTGTTGGTGTGGTAAGGGGGAGTAAAAGTTATTTTAATTGATTTTTTGTGAGGGCCAAACCGGTAATTGTATATGTACCTGCGACGACACGAGTCTGATTGTTATTGACAAGGCGGACACCGAGAAACTTAGGAGTAATTTTCCTTTAGAACCTTTTCAAAAGTTGGTATTTTTTCGGAGTCCTCTTCTTGGATATATTTTACAATATACAGAATCATTGCCGACATTAATACAGAATAAGAAACTCCGACGAGTAATGCTTTCTCATCATTAATTTTCTTCGAAAACAAGTAGTTTAATCTTTCCGCCTGATCATCCGTGAAAGTTTTTGTCAATTGATTATCGGCCTTTATAGTAGTATAGATCTCATTCATCCAATGTTTCTCCATTGCCTGAAAGGACTTCGGTTTTAATCTGTGTTCCAGTTTATTTTTTACTGAATGATAAAGATAATATTTTTCAAAGTTTGTCGTAGACGAAATATCTATACTTGCATTCAAACTCGATACTTTTTTAATAATTTCTCTATCAATAGTCATCTCTATATCCTCTTGTGAAAAGTTCTCAAGGTCTAACGTTATTTCATCGACGCCACTTTTTGACAAGGCAGACTTTTTAAGCAGTAACCTATCTATAATCCTTTTAAGTGACCTATTAACATTCTCAGATGAGATTTGAGATATTTTAAGCAGCCCTAACCCGTAAGGCATAGGCTTCCCCTTATAGCGACCTTTTTTTCCCATTTCGCCATACTCAGCAAGACTTTCAATATCCAAGTTTGTAAGTTCCTTTAGCTTTGTTGGCGAAAACTTACTCCCTTCAAATACTATATCAATATACGTAGTACTCATTTTACATTAAATATAAGAATAAATATCTATATCTGTTCCATCATAATTGTTAGAATTCCTTGGATCCACTAATCTTATACTATGGTTCTTGTTGAGCCAAATATCGGGATTTTTAACTTTAATTTGCTTCAATTCCCTTCTAAAATCCATTTTTATTAACCTCTTAGTCACCCTATGAAATTCTTCTTCGGTAATACTTAAAAGATTGGCTAGTTCAAGATTACTATAATATCTCCAAGACATAGAATTTACTCAAAATTATCATTTTATAGTTAGTCTTCAACAAAATTATTAACCAAATCCTTATTCAAAACCAACCATTAAAAGGCAAGTCACTTATAGCTGTCTTACGTAATTGGGCGGTAATATCATCGTTCTGACAAACCAATTCGTACTGAAGGGCAAACTTCTTTTCATTTGTCCTCACTAATTTTGTTTTGCATCTTTAAGCGAACTTTTGTCGGTTACGTAGTTGAAGTTTTGAAAAGCCCTTCTATACATTGCAGCGAAACGGTATTCTCAGGTACAAAAACAAAGGCCAGTAGTAGAAATAAAACAAAGTGTTGGAATCTAATTTCGTTTCTACATCTCCTTTAAAATTTCCAGTTTATAATGTACATCCAGGTCAAATTCATTGTTGGTGGCATTGTCCTGCAAATAGGAATACAGGGCGAGACATTTCTGTTTTAAGAAGACAAAATTTTCAAGATCATCTCCTTGCAGGTAGAATTCTAGTTTTTCAAAGAGGAGGTTTGCCAGAATCTTTCTCTGTTCCTGGCTGAGAGCGGGATTCTTAATAACTACCTTTTCAAATTCCTCATCGTTGTGCTTCTCCACCGCATCTATTTCGAGAGACGTAAATTTTCGTATGGCCTCGTCAATTTCAATTTCAAATTTTTCCCAGTCTTTTTGTTTTTTGGAGCCAAGGATGAGTGCTAATACCCTTCCAAATTCTTCGAATTGTCGTTGTATATAATCCTTTTTGTGCATAAGATTTTTAGCTCTTTTTTGGATTTATTGATCTCAATCCTTAGGAAAGTATCACCCTAAGTTTTTTAGTTTTTCATACACCTTCACTACCTGGGGAATTAGCAGTTCCTTTTCATTATTTGTGATCACAAAATCGGCTCTCTCAACCTTCTCTTCTTGTGGAAGCTGTTTTTTTATTCTTAAAAGCACGTCGGCCTCCGATAAACCATCTCGTTCCATCACGCGTTTTACCCTCTGTTCTTCATCAGCAGTCACCACAATAATTTTGTCTACCTCCTTGTCTAAATGTGTCTCAAACAACAAGGCAGTTTCTTTCACAATAATTTTTCCGGCATGCAGTTCGGCAAACTGCCGCATTTTTTCCTTTACGGCGGGGTGAATGATACCATTTAATTGGTGCAGAAGTAGGGTGTCGTTAAAAATTTTTGAGCTGATTACTCTTCTTTCGATGCCGCCTTTTTCGTTGTAGCTGTCGGCCCCAAGCAAAGCGATTACCTTTTCCTTTACGTCGGCATTCAGATAAATATCTTTAGCCGCTTCATCGCTGTTAAATACGGCGCAACCCATTATTTCCAGCAATTTGCTTACAACGCTTTTTCCGCTTCCTATGCCTCCTGTTAAACCTATTGTCATTATCTTTTAAGGATCAAAATTTCAACTTCTTTTGGTTCGATGTTCATGATGGTGATATTACCGGGAACAGTGCCCACAAAAACGGGACATTTATTGGTGTGCCGGTCCATTTTTTCGCTATTAATCATCATTTTAAATAAGACGGTATCTTCTCTGTTAAAATTATTTTGAAGCGTTGTAAACGTTACTTTTATGGTGGACGGGAAAATGTTGATCTGACCTTTCCCCGCCGCATGAATGTCTTTGACAGGAACCGCTATGGTTTCTTCAATTAATTTAGCTACCTCAATTGATAAATTAACTTCATTTACAGAAGTATATACTTCACTGCCGGGACTTAAGAGGTCAAGGTTTGTGTTTACACTTTTATTCAAATTGGTAAGTGTGAGAGCCTGTGTATAAAGAGTATCGATCTTATCAAGTTGTGCAGTATCGCCCCATATCGTTAGGTAGGAAAAATTTAAAGCAGGTTTTTTGTGTCCGTACCCCTCCATACATTTAATATATAAAGGCACTTTGATGGGTACCGTTTTTTGATAGCTTACCTTTTCAGAAAAATAGAGCGTATCGGGACTGATGTGCTTAATGAGTGTTTCGAATTTAAACACACTTTTAAAATTAAGTTGGGAAGTTGAAAGAACGTAATTTCGGTTTCGGTTTACAGACTTAAGACTATTAAAATCAATTTCGAGTGGCTTAAATTTTTTATTGAACAAAATTAGCGCCAGTCTAAGTCCGCTGGCTTTTACATCAAGATTGAGGTGTTCGGGCAATTGAACCAGAGGTTTTTTATTACGCGGAAGATTTTTAAACGTAACGGGCACTTTGATGGTGTAGGTATACACGGTGTTTAAGGAGTGCACGACCCATAAAAAGGAGGCGATCAACAAACAAATAAAAAAAGCCTTGGTTTTACCAGGCTTTTTTTTATCGGAAGAATATTTTGTGTTCGTTGTGCCCAACGTTATTAATTTTGGTTCAAAGTAGGAGTAGCGTCGTTTGATACAGCGTTTTTAGAGATCTTCATTTTGGTACCGTCTTCCACTTCCATAATGATGGTGGCGTCTTCTCTCACTTCCACTATTTTTCCGTAAATACCTCCAATGGTAAGGATCTTATCTCCTTTTTTCAAGGCCTCGATGTATTTTTTTTGATCTTTTGCTTTTTTCATTTGGGGGCGGATCATAAAAAAGTAGAATACGACCACGATGGCGATGAGCGGTAAAAATGACATGATGCCACCTCCTTGTCCTCCTTGTGGCGCCATTAAAATCAGTAATTGGTTCATGTTGTTGTGTTGTTAGATATTGGTTTATATTGGTTTGTTTTTTATTTTGCTGTTTCGGCTACTATGATCTCCGTTTTAATGCGGATGATTCGGGTAGCGGGTTCACAATTGGTCACCACGGTCACTGTCTTCTCCTGAAGACCACGTTTTCCTTCGCTGCTGAAAACCACGTCGATGACGCCGCTTTCACCTGCTTTAATGGGTTCTTTTGGCCACTCGGGTACAGTACAGCCGCAACTTCCGCTGGCTCCGCTAATGATCAGATTCTTTTTTCCAATGTTTTTGAAAGCAAAGGCATGACTCACTTTTTCACCTTGTGTGATCCGGCCAAAATCAAATACTTCTTCTTCAAATTTTATTTCCGGGAGATTGGAGTTGGTGGTTCCATCGGCACTGGCCGAGTTGGAAACGTCCTCCGAGCCCACTTTTCCTTGGTCGCTTTTATTCTCGCAAGACATCAATACTAGCAGGGAAGCCGCAAAAATCAAATTCTTCATAATGGCCGTAAAGATAACCAGATTATGATGGAATAGAAAATAAAAATCAGCAAATAGCCGGGAGTGCACCGTGAGCGGGTGGTGGTGCTAAAACTTAGCCCTAATCTTGCGTCCTTTCCGTTTCTTATTAAAGAATCCTCCGCCCGGACGGTAAAATGTGGCGCGACCTCTTATCACGCGGCTATAGCTGAAGCTCATGGTGGCGTAGGCATCTTTGTGTTTACTATCGCCGCGTTTCATGCCCCAGGTATGTGAATCATAAGCGCCCGGATTATCTTCGCGGTTCAATTCGGTAGTTCTGAGCACCAAACCTTGTTCATATTCGGAACCCGGTGGAGTGGCGGGATAATTTCCACTTATGTCGTCAAGATAATCGGTAAAAGTTTTGCGGTAATTGATCTCAAAACCAAGGCGGTTGCGACGATTGACGGTGAAATAAAAACCTGCGCCCATAGGGATATTCATGTTCCATTTATGGTAAATGACCCCTTCGGTGGCATGTGGTTGCAAACTCACGTATTCACCCCGGTAGTAACTTTTAGGATTTGAATAGAAAGCGCCTCCCCCAATAAAGGCATAGGCTCTGAATTGGTTTTGGAACCGCTGATTATTTCCAATATCGTTATTCGTATAAAAGAAGTATTCAAATGTATACGCAAGGTCGTATATATCGTTCCTGAAATTAAAATTGCGGTAATACCTGCCGGCATTTGTAGATAAATGGTCGTCGCCCTCTATTCTCAGATAATCCACGGCAAATTTCCACGACAACTTAGGTTTCCAGCGATGACGGATAAATCCACCCACATTCCATCGGGTTTTAGCCAATTTCATATCGGCCGCAAAATCGCGCCGGGTTTTTTCTTTTCCGCCAATATCTCCCAAATAATTACTGAAACCCAATGTTGCTCCATAGTCCCATCGCCACTGCGATTTTAGCAGGAACGCGCAATTTAAAAGAAGAAATACCAACAGAAATCTCATATTATATACCCGACGGGAAATCAAATATATAAATATAATTTAAAAGTTTTTCATTTAGGGGATGCATCACCCGGTTTTTGAAGAGAAAAGTGTAAATTTCTCATTTAAATTGGAGGACGTATGAAGGAAAACAGAATTTGTTCTTTATTTGCCATTGAGATTCCTGTTATTCAGGCAGGAATGATCTGGTGCAGTGGCTGGGAATTGGCCAGTGCAGTGAGCAATGCGGGTGGTTTGGGCTTAATTGGATCAGGAAGTATGTACCCGGAGGTATTGCGAGAGCATATTCGAAAATGTAAAGCGGCTACCAACAAGCCGTTTGGTGTTAATGTGCCCCTCCTGTATCCCGATATTGATCAGCTGATGCAAGTAATCTTTGACGAAGGCGTGAAAATTATTTTTACCAGTGCGGGCAACCCAAAAACATGGACCAGCAGGCTAAAGGAAAGAGGAATCACCGTGGTGCATGTGGTAAGTGCGCTTAAATTTGCGCTCAAATGTGAAGAGGCCGGTGTTGACGCCATTGTGGCAGAGGGCTTTGAGGCGGGGGGACATAATGGAAGGGAAGAGATTACAACCATGGTGTTGATTCCCTTGATTCGGAAGGCCGTGAAAATCCCACTCATCGCTGCGGGAGGCATAGGCTCGGGGGAGCAAATGGCCGCGGCGTTTGCCCTTGGAGCAGAAGGGGTACAAATTGGGTCGCGTTTTGTGGTAACTCCTGAAAGTAGCGCCCATTCTAATTTTAAGACTGCCATACTGCATGCGAACGAGAGCGATACCCAACTTACTTTAAAACAACTAACACCTGTGCGATTATTAAGAAATAAATTTTTTGAGCAGGTGAATGCGGCCGAGAAACGGGGAGCCTCTGTGGAAGAATTGAGTGAGCTGCTGGGCAAGGCCAGAGCAAAAAAAGGGATGTTTGAGGGCGATTTGGAGGAAGGAGAACTGGAGATAGGTCAAGTAAGCGCTTCCATTAAAGAACTGAAGCCGGCTGCACTTGTTTTGGCTGAGATTTTCTCCGAATTCAAAGAGTCGCTTGCCAGGCTCCATACGCTAAAGTTCTGAACTAAGTGTCCCTAATTAATACCGATTCTAGTGTTTAATCTTTAATTTTAGGTTCTTATTCTAATTATGATAGAGTTCAGCAAATTCAAACTTAAAAATAATCTTCAGGTAATCGTGCATCAGGATACGAGTACCCCTCTTGCCTGTATCAATATTTTATACGATGTGGGTGCCCGCGACGAAGATGAAAGCATGACGGGATTTGCGCATTTGTTCGAACATCTCATGTTTGGGGGAAGTGTAAACGTACCAAGCTACGACGAGCCTCTGCAATTAGTGGGTGGTGATAATAATGCCTTTACAACCAACGACATTACGAATTATTATTGTTCGGTACCGGCCGAGAATATCGAAACCGCCTTTTGGCTGGAGAGTGACCGTATGCTCAGTCTGGCATTTACCGATAAAAGTTTGGAAGTTCAGCGCAATGTGGTGATCGAAGAGTTTAAGCAGCGCTACTTGAATCAACCCTATGGCGATGTGTGGTTGTTGTTACGACCTCTGGCATATAAAACACACCCTTATAAGTGGGCCACCATTGGGAAAGAGATAAAACACATTGAGGATGCTCGTATGGGTGACGTGAGGAATTTCTTTCAAAAACATTATAATCCTTCCAATGCCATTTTGGTGGTGGCAGGAAATATAGATCCCGCACAAGTAAAATTGTTGGCCGAAAAATGGTTTGAGCCGATTCCTGCGGGAATAAGACCCCTGCGTCATCTGCCTGCCGAACCAAAACAACAAGAAGCGCGGCGACTCACTGTTGAACGCGACGTTCCGGCTGATTCTATTTATAAGGCCTATCATATGTGCTCGCGAAAAGACAATGAGTATCATACCATAGATATTCTCTCCGATATACTGAGCCGGGGAAATTCATCACGACTTTACAAATCACTTATTAAAGACAAAGAACTGTTTACCGAGTTAAGCGCCTATGTGATGGGTGATTTTGACAAAGGATTGTTTGTGATTAGCGGGAAGACCCCCGCTCATGTAAAAATGGAAGACGCTGAAAAAGGAATTCTGGATGAATTGGAGAAATTAAAAAAGGAATTGGTGGCGGAAGACGAATTACAGAAATGTAAGAACAAAGTAGAATCGAGTGTTACCTTCAGCGAGACCGATGTGCTCACCAAAGCAACAAATCTCGCCATTTCCGAGTTATTGGGCGATGCCGATCTTATTAATCAGGAGATTGAGAAGTATGCGGCCGTAACACGCGAAGATTTGATGCAGCAAGCCAATTTGATTTTGAATGAAAGTAATTGCAGTACCTTGTATTATTTAGCCAAAAAATAATGAATCGATTTACCGACTCCTATTTCTTTTCCTCGCAGCCCACACTGGCCGAGGTGATGGACCATGAACTAAAGCAATTTAAGATCCATCAATCACTTTCTCTCCCTCTTTATGTAAACTTGCGATTGAGTTTTCTTGAAAAACAAATCCATGCCGAACTTAACGCGGCTTATGTGGCGGCCTTTCAGCCCAAGGTAGCCGTGTTTGCCGGCAGTTTTAATCCTTTTCATAAAGGACATTATAATGTGTTGCAAAAGGCCGAGCGCATTTTTGACAAGGTGATTGTTGCTTTTGGTAAAAATCCCGAAAAGGACGGCCATCCTTATAAAGTGCCTACCACTTTAAATAACAGGCAGGTGGAACAATATGACAGCTTGCTGACCGATTTTATTAGTTCACTGGGACATGATGTGACAGTAATTCGGGGCCTCAGAAACTCAACCGATTTTCAATACGAACAAAATCAGTACCGTTATATTCAGGAGCTGATGCCCGATATTAAAATCGTAAATATTTTCTGTGACAAAGAATTTGAGCACATTAGTTCATCAGGTATCAGAACGCTTGAGCCTTTTGGCCGACACCGGAATTATTTATTAGAGTAGGATGAAGGTACTCCCCGAAAAACACTTTGATAATGTATATTGGGTCGTAAGTGCCCTGGTGTTTGTTATAGTGGCGCTTCGTTCGGTGTTGGTACCTTTTTCACACGATGAGGTGGCCACCTTTTTATATTATATTCAGCCCGGTGATTTTATTCCCTTTTACGCACATCCTGATGCTAACGGACATTTTCTCACCAGCGCTACTTCCTGGGTATTTTTCAAACTATTTGGTTCTTCGGTGTGGTCATTACGGATTCCTTGTATGGGTGCGTTCCTTCTGCTTTCCTATTCGGTTTTTAAATTCAATAAATTACTGAGGGGTGTTTACCCCAAGATTTTTTTTAGCAGTGCATTTATTTTGAGTTATAATTTTGTTGGTTTTTATTCTTTATGCCGTGGTTATGGCTTTTCAATGGCTTTTCTTGTGCTTAGCATGTATTACTTTTTTGTGTACATACGTTACGGTGCCTTTCGTCATTTTCTCAAATTTCTATTATTCTCACAGTTTGCGTTAAGTTCAAATTTAACGCTCGTGTTGGTTGTTGCAGTGACCACCGCTATTGTGGTATTTTATCAGGCCAGAAATAGGTTCCTCTTTAAATGGAGAACAATAGTGGCTCTTCTGCTGCATGCCGGTCTCATCCTGTTTTGGGTAAAGTATGCCTTTTACCTGAAAGAAAACGGAGCGCTGTATTATGGGGGCGGTGAGAGTTACTGGAAAGTGACGTTTGAATCGCTCATTGAAACACTACTGCTAAAAAACATTTTTGTAATGAGCTTGATCCTTGCCATTTTTGCAACCATGGCGGTATACTGGCTCATGCGGCTGGCAAAGGAAAAGTCAGAGTTTTTACTGAACAATAATTTCGCTTTGTCTTTTTTGAGTCTTTGCGCACTCATACTCTGTTTTTATTTATTGAAACAAGTGTTGCATGTCAATTATCCGGAGGACCGCACCGGCCTCTTCTTTTATGTATTTTTTATAATGACGCTTGGTTTGATGGTGAACGAACAAAAACTTGCGGTGCAAGGACTTTTTATGATTTTCCCGGTCCTGTTTACCATACAATTTGTGATGTTACTGAATTTTAGGGTGCATCCCTGGCGGGTATATGAAACCATGCCTGCTCGGTTTTATGAGATGTTGGTTTCTGAACAAAAGCTGACAAAACAACCTATTACAATTGGTGGTCACAGGGTGCGGGAATTTTTCTATGGATTTCTAAATTATAACAGTCGTCTCAAATTAAATCACATGACTTCGCCTGAGGCCCTTCAGATGAATTGTGATTATGCCTTGGCCTACAAGCAGGATAAACCCTATTACGATGCCTATTATTCGGAGTTGGCCGCTGAGGAAGATTGGGGTTTTCGTTTATTGAAGCGCCGTGAACCCATCGCGCGAAAGGTGGTAGTTTCAAAGAATTTGTATCCCGTGTTTTCGGGTAATTTTGAGTATTACAACACCTATGAGGCCCTCGATACCACTTTTAGTTCTGCTGACCCATTGTTAGCTGAATTCACATTTAGCGTGAAACAAGTTCCAATACCTTTTAATGCCTGGCTTGTATTGCAGATTACAAGTACCAAGGAGAATGAGGGAGACCAGTTTATTCGCACACCACTTAATTTAGTAAACTATAACTGGAATGGAACTAGTCATTTTACCACATGTTTGGTGAGTGGGACTATTCCAATAAATGTAAAACGGATAGTGGCTTATTTATGGAATGTTGAAAAACAAGAAATAAACATTCAAATTGAGTCCTTCAAACTTTTCCAACTAAATGGAAAAGGAATCACAAAAATTTCAAAAGCAAATATTTAAATTATGTTAGAAAGAACCATTGCTCCCGCATTTAAGACCATCAACAGCATTGATGTGATTAAAACCAAACAATCTCAATTGAAAAATGGAATTGATTTTTTCTCTCTTTCGGCGGGAAGTCAGGAAATTACTAAGATTGAATTTATTTTCAGAGCCGGCATGTACCAGCAGGCCAGTACTTTGGTGGCTTCCACTACCAATACCATGCTCGAGAGTGGCACGCGTTCATTTACAGCCGATCAATTAAGCGACGGGATCGATTTTTACGGCTCATTTCTGGAATTACAGGTAGAGCAGGATTTTGCCACTATAACTGTGTTTTCGCTCAATAAGTATCTTACGCAGACGCTGAAATATATTGAGGAATTGCTCAAGTATCCTACTTTCCCTGACACCGAATTCCGCATCCATATCTCCAACAAACATCAAAAATACACCATTAACTCGCAAAAGGTAAGTGTGCTGGTGAGAAGACGATTTACTGAACTGTTATTCGGAGAAAAACATCCTTATGGAATTCAGGTAAATGACGAAGATTTTGAACGTATTAAGACGGATGACCTGAGAGATTTTTTTAATCACCATTATACCCACAAGAATTGTAGCATTATTGCTTCGGGCAATTTGCCGCACGATCTGGAGGACACACTCAATCAATTTTTTGGAGATAATTGGGGGAATAGCAACTCCGTGATCAGCAATACACCCGTAATTGCACACAGCAGTACCGCCACTAAACACTTTATCAATAAGGACGATGCCATTCAATCGGCCATTCGTATTGGGCGATTATTATTTAATAAAACACATCCCGATTATTACAAGTTTCAGGTATTGAATACGATTTTGGGTGGATATTTCGGGTCGCGTTTGATGGCTAATATTAGGGAGGACAAGGGTTATACGTATGGCATTGGAAGTGGATTAAACAATTTGGTGCATGGTGGTTACTTTTTTATTTCAACGGAAGTGGGTGCCGATGTAACCAATCCAACTCTAGAGGAGACCTACAAGGAACTCAAACGACTGCGTGATGATTTGATAGATACTTCAGAGTTGGAGACAGTGCGCAATTATATACTCGGTAATTTTTTAAGAAGTGTGGATGGGCCTTTTGCACTTGCCGATAAATTCAAATCCATTTGGGAATTCGGACTTGATTATTCGTACTTCGATAATTATTTTACTGCGGTGAAAACGGTGACACCGACTGAGCTGCGCGACCTGGCCAATAAATACTTTCAGAAAAAAGACCTGATTGAGTGTGTGGCCGGGAAGATGTGATAAGAACAGTGCCTTACTATTTTCGCAACAGTTCCGGCTGCCCGAATGCAACAGGCTAACTTAGTCTCATGAAAAGGAGATTTTTAGACTCACCGTGAGGCAAGCTATGGTTAACCAGACGCGTGCGTGGAACACAAAAATAAGTTCTATTTCAACACAATTACTTTTCCGGTACTTACTGCTGATTCTGATCGCGCGCGGATAAAATAAATTCCATTTGGCAGGTCATCAATAGTAACTTTAAATTGATTGGAGGCCTCTAACTGCACTTGCCGAACGACTTCACCCAATTGATTGCTGATTAAAAGTTCAGATGTTTTGTTGCCACTCACTGTAAAACTAGTTTCACTTGGATTGGGAAAGATCTGCAAATTTAATGTAGGACCTACTGTACTTTGGTCCAAACCAAGACACTCGTTTACTTGAATGGCAAGTGTGGTATTGGTAGCACAACCGCCATTAAACGTAGTTCCGGAAACGGAATACACTGTGGTTACTGATGGTGATACGGTAATGGTGTAAGGACTTGAAGAATTACTCCAGGTATAATTATTAGCACCTACAGGTACAAGAGTTGTTGTTTCTCCTTTACAAATCACAGAATATGTTGTAAAGATGCTGATTGTCGGACCGGGAATCACTGTGACATGCGCCACTGATTTTGCGGAAGCTGAACCGCAGGAAACATCCACATAATAAAATATAGTATCTGAAGTAATGGCATTGGTAGTAAAGTTACCACCTGAATAAATTAAATTTGCGAGGGTAGAATCGCTGTACCATTTGAGGCCGCATGTTTGCGATGAACTTAATACCATGGGATAACCTTTGCAAACAGTGGATGTTGCTACCGCTGAAGGGGTAACTGCTTTGCATCCGTCAAATTTTACAATAAACCCATCGTATGATCCGCCGCCATAAGCCGTTTGATGTGCCCCTGCGCTGCTCATAACAGTTCCTGTAGCAGTGGATGTTTCTCCTACCATGTACACGGCTCCCAGACCATCAACCGCTACACTTGTCCAATCTTCAAGACCATTTCCCCCGTAATAAGTCCCCCAAATTCGTTGGCCTTGAAAATCAAATTTAGTCAAAAAGGCGTCTTGCGATCCTCCGCCATAGGTATATTGATAGGCACAAGGTGTCGCAATGGTGGTACCTGCCGACGTACCATTAAAAGCAGTTTCTCCTGAAAAATAGATATACCCGTTTAATTTGTCGATACTAATACCTGCACCATACTCAATCACCAGAGTTCCATAATACGTGCCCCACTGTCGGATTCCCGCCGAATTAAATTTCACCAGCATGGCATCGCTGCCCCCTGCACCAAAATTCGGCTGATGACTTCCCGGAGAGGCAATAGTAGTGCCGTTAATGGAGGTGGACGTACCCGAAAAATAAATATTGCCGCTAGGGTCTGTTGCGCAGGAATAAATAACTTCGTTTCCGGTACCACCATAATACGTACCCCATTGTCTAACACCGGAAGAATTGAACTTCACCAAAAAGGCATCTCCCGGTCCCACGGCTCCGCTGGTAGTGCTGCCGCCATAAGAAGGTTGATGACTCCCGGGTGTAGAAATAGAAGCGGTGGAAGTGCTGATGCCTCCCATGTAAACATTTCCCAATGCGTCAGTTGTGCAACCTCCGGCACCGTCATTACCGTTACCGCCATAATAGGTGCCCCATAATCGTACGCCGCTTGGATCGAATTTCATTAAAAACGCATCTGTTCCTCCGGCCAAAGCCGGCTGATGAGAAGAGGGACTGGCGATACCGGTGGTGCTGAGCGAGGTTGTTTGTCCCGTGATATAAATATTATTTTGAAAATCATTCGTCATGGTCCAGGTGGCTTCATCTCCGGCACCTCCCGCATACGTTGACCAAATTCGCAGACCACTTGCATTAAACTTCGCCAGCATAATATCTCCCAAACTGCTGGCACTGCCTCCTCCGCCATACACTGATTGATAACAACCGGGAGTAGTCATCA
This sequence comes from bacterium, assembly GCA_029945625.1. Classification (GTDB taxonomy): domain Bacteria; phylum Bacteroidota; class Bacteroidia; order B-17B0; family Aurantibacillaceae; genus Aurantibacillus. Next base: position 25,624 of record JAQSCW010000043.1, on the reverse strand, counting down.
CGGCACTGTTGGTGCTGGTAGTGCCCCCCGACATGTAAATATCCCCCATCGTGTCTACCCTGCATGCATACGCGTAATCAGTTCCTGTGCCGCCAAAATAAGTTCCCCATTGCCTAACACCTGCAGGATTAAATTTAACGAGAAAGGCATCACCGCCTGTACCGCCTGCCATGGTTGTTTGATAAGCTCCCACGGTGGCAATGGATTGTAAATTAGCGGATGAAGCCGCGCCGGCGCTGTAAAGATATCCCTTAATGTCTACCGAACAATCAAAGGTCCAATCTGTACCTGAACCCCCGTAAAACGTGCCCCAGAGACGTACAAGGGGATCGATGGTATAGGGTTTTTTGGAATCAATTCCCGTGATAAAAAATGAAACCACGTTTCCATTTATTTGCCAATGAGAAGCTAAGAGGCGTCCTCCTTGTTCAACACGTGGCGCCTCTTCGGTTAATTCTCCGAGAGGCGTAGAGATAATAAGTTGACCATTTTTTCCGATGCGAATATTTTGGGCGCCATTAAATTCCAATTTAAGTTGCGTATAATCTGCTCCGGCGGCCATCGCATAATCATATTTAAGGTGTCCGTTTTTTTCGTACCATTTCAAATCGATGCCGGGATATAAATTTTTGTAGGTGACATCGGCGTAGCTTTTCACCTCGGTGGCGCCATTTGGACAGGATTCTAGATAAAAATTATCAAAACCTGCACGGGTTTCCCCTTTTACAATGGCAGATTTTGGGTTGCAATTGATCCACGAAATATCGATGCGATAACTCGTTAACTCTGCAGGCATACGGCTCTCATCGGGCACTGATCTGCCAAAGTTTTTACCAAAAATCCCTGCGTTTTTCCAGGAAGAAACCTGCGTGAGTTGATAAGAGATGCCGGTTTGTTTTAAATGATACACTAATTTTTCGTCAGTTCCCGAAAACAAAACATCGGGCCGGGCTTTGTAAAATTGATCGCTGATCTGCCCTTTGTTTTCCTGAAAGGAAGGTTTTGAAACAGGGGAAGTTTCGGTAGCGGAGCCAAATAACAGGATGGAAGAGGTAAGTAAGACACCTGTTAAAACTGATTTTAAGTAAAATGTTTTCATAGGTCATTATTTTAGAATAAATGAATAAACCGGGACGGTGTGATAACATGTGGTAAAGAACTACTTCAAAAGTATCATCTAATTGAACGATAACCTAGGTCAATGGAAAAGAATATTCGACCACTTATGAAGTTTGAAATTGCAATCAATTGTTATTGATAAAGATCATGTGTACGATGAAGAGGTGTGTTGCCAAATGAAATTAGCTCCAAAAAAGGATAACGAGAATTATAAGTCCTGCGAAAAGGTGATCCCATATATAAAATCCCTGCCGGGCAAATGGTGATCGTATTGTTTTATTTGGGTCATAAAATACAATTCGAGATAAGAATGTTTTGTGAAGTTAAACTTCGTTCCTAAAAACGATCTGCTTCTCTTAAAGGCCCACTGCGGATAGGGGTAGAGTCGCGAACTTATTTCCTCGGCTGCATATACCTCCCAGCGTTTAGTGATTTCGTAATTAAGGGTGAGTTTGTTTCTGTCGAACAAAACCGGTGCTGCGTTGGTTGTTTCGAGTGGAAAATTACGACTTTGTTGTTGCAAGAGGTTTCGGTAGGAAAATGTAAATTTTTGCAAATTCTTTTTCAGAATAAAGCCGGCATAGGCCTGTTGCGATGTGAAATAGTAACCATCCAACTGCCGCTTCTTTCCCAATACATATCCTGCTACCAGTCTAAACACTTTTGTTACCTTATAAGTTAGTTCAGGATATACGTAAAACTGACTGTACACCGCCATGTTATTATCTATCCTATTTTGAACGTTTAGCTGAAAATCAAGTTTTGAATTTAATTTCTTGTTCAACTTAAAATAGATCCATAAACGGGCATCGTCCTGGTAATAGAGACTTTGCGCCTTAACCACTTCACAGCAGAGAAGACAAAGAAGTACACATGAAAAAAGGAGGCCTCTGTTCATCATTTTTATTCGTGGTAATATACTTTGATCTGTGTAGAATCTTTTAGCAAATCAATTCTTCCAATAGAGATCCGGGTGGGCTTGATGCCGGTTCTTTTTTCAATATCGGCTTTCAGGAGTTCTATTTTTTCAGGATGGATCAATTCAAGATTATCATATTGAATTACTTTTACAGCTTCTTTTTTGAAGAGGAGTTTACTTTCCAGCAAAAAGGCCAGGATAATGATCATAGTATTGAGGAGGATCAAAAACAGATATTCATAATTGTCGTTTGCCCCCTTGATCTTGGCAACCGAATTAATCAAACCTAACGCAATTACCAAAAAGAGATAGGTCATGTCCTTAATGCTAATGTCTTCGGTGCGGTAACGCAACATGCTGAATACTGCAAATAATCCAAATGCCGCTCCCATACTCAGGTCTACTTTGTTCAACAGAAAACAAATAAGAAAAATAACCAGATTAAATATGAAAAAAGTAAAGAACAGTTCTCGGCGTTTGTAAATGTGGAAATACACAAAACGAACCAGGATAAATGTGGAAGTAAAATCGATGAGTAATCTAAATATCAACTTTAAGGATACCTTTTCAATGGCGTCCATTCCTGTGAGGAGCGTGTCGTCAGAAATTTGCAGAAGCGTGAGGAATTGTATCATAAATAAGTTTGTTGAGTGAGTTTAATTTTTCTATAAAATTGTTTTTTTTAATCTCAGGACGCATTGTGTTTACTGCCAGACAATATTTGCTCAGAGATTCGGAACTGATTCCCGTTTTTTTAAAATACGAAAGAACGGGGGTTTTCATACGCCGGGCTTGTTTTACTTCTGCAATAACAAGGTTCGGAATTTTTTGGTGGATGGCACCGTACAACAACTCCAGGTTGGTATCGATGGTGAGTCTTTCCTGTGCGTTCTTTGCCACCAGGGTGATACGACGGTAGTTAACGCCCATGCTTATTTGAAGCAAATTCGGGTTGAAGGGAAGATGAGTGGATAGGAATTTACCTGCCTCAGCACTCCAACTTGGCTTGGCCTCCTGCTGTTTAATTCTCTCCTTCACAGTTCGTCCTTTGTTGGTGGTGAATTTTAACTCCAGAAATCCGGTTTGTGTATCTGCATAAGTTCGGTGTCGCACTTTATAACGGTTGTTGGCGCCATGGTGATGGAGTAGGTATAAGTCCAGATTCGCAGTATCGTAATATACCGTTCTGTAATTGGCAATTAAATTTCCGTTGATCTCAAGCAATTTGTAATGTGATTGGATATTTGAGAGCAAAGCCGGCAGATCCTTCCTACTAAAAACATACTTGGTATCGGTTCTGTCTAATAGTTTAACTTCCTCCATCGCGTTTAAGTCAATGGTTTCATAGGTCTTCAATATGTCTTCAAGCTCTTGCAAAATTATTTCGTATCGTAAATTGTTTTTTTGGTAGAGACAAGCATTTTGTTGGAATCGTACGTTTTTTTCTCACTTCGCAATCCTCTTTTGTCGTAGGTATACGATATACGTTTCATCAAAACTGCATCTTTGTCGTATTCCAATTCCTCTACTTTTTCTCCCAGTGCGTTATACATCATTACCTGTCTAACTTTTAAACTATTTTCTTCATCATAATGGGTCTCTTCAATCGTCTCACCATCCTTATTATACTTGTATTTTTTTGTGGATTTTAGCGTACCATCTTTATCGTAATTAATTTCTTCCAGTAATTGACCTTTCGCATCGTAGGTGCTTTTGCTATCGGTAATTGTTTTGCTTCCCGCTACATCAAGCACGGTGACGGTTCTGATGCTGTTTTTTTTCAGGTCTTTCTTTTTTTGGGCAAAGCCTGCTCCTGTCATCGAGAGTAGGGCGCAGAGGAGAAGTAGTTTTTTCATGGTTATTTATAGATGGTAAATTGATCGAGCGTGATGGTTTGTTTCCGTTTGTTGACAGTGACCTCTTTTACAAAAACGGTGTCTCCCGATTGTGACGTAAAGGTTCTGTCTTTTGAATAAACATATACCTTGTAATTTCCTTCGCGTAAATACTTGAATTCAAAGCTGCCGTCGTAGCTTGCTTTGGTTTTGTCGCCATAGCTGAGGTCATTCCCATAAATAATATACACATCCGTGTCGGCTCCGGCATACTCCCCGTTCTTTATGGTAAAGGCGGTATTCCAATCTTCCACCCACACGCTTCCGCGAATATTGGCAGAGCCTCCTTCCCCCGCCGTTTTTTTGCACGATAGTAAAGAGAGTCCAATAAACAAAAGGAAGATCAAGTGAGGAATTGTTTTTTTCATGTTAGTGATGAATAAGTAATTTAAGTGCGTGATTTCCCAAGGTGACAAGATACAAACCATTTTCGAAGGGATTGGTATTCACCGTCATGTGGTCAATGAATTCACTTTTAAAGACAGGTGTACCTAAGAGTGAGAAGATCTTTAATTCCGTCGCGTCACAAGAAGTGCAACTTACATTCACCAATGCTGTGCATGGATTTGGATAGAGCGAAAGCATGTTCTGTAAAGGATCAAGTTCCGTAAGCCCCACGGCGCAATTGAAAGCCTTATAGGAGGGTAATTTAGTTGGCGTAAAATTGCCGGTACCATCGGGACAGCGGGCCATGGAAACATCCACCTCCTGGCTTCCAAATGAAATGTTGTCGAGAATTGTAGTTAGCCCATTGCTAAATATCAGGTGGTCCCCATTTTCATCTAACTTAAAGTCGGTGTGTAATTGACTTCCCTTTGTAAAATTATCGGCCCAAACCATTACAAAGTCATGTGCAGCAATAGCGGTTCCGGGGGGAAAAACAAACTTAGCCTTAACAGCAGGATTATCACTCAGGTAATATCCGTCCAAACTTAGGGGAATTGAACTTGTGTTCAATAATTCGATCCAATCTTCGCTGGCGTGAAATTCATTTTTCACATCACTTTTATTAAAGGCCAGAAACTCATTAATAACAACCTGCCCCGGCACGGGATGCGGTAAAACATCGAGAGAATAAAATTCGTGTTCGGCTCTCACCGGCGAAAAGATGCCGGCATTGGTGTTTTCTGCATAAAGATAGTAGTGTGCATGATTCCCCTCCAACACAAATGTTGCGCCATAAATAGCATCATTGGCAGCGCCGTCCTGATGCAAACCATCATCATACATGTTTAGGCGTGTGAAGGTAGCGGACCCTGTAAATCGGTATGAAAGGTACGAGTTGGTGGCGCCGGAAATGGAGGCGGTGACCGTAACGGCCTGTTTTGGAATGGGAATGCCGGCTCCAATGGCTGTGATGGTAGGGGAGAGGTTTGTAAATTCGGGAGTAGTTTGCAGATAAGAAACTCTGGCGTTCATAAGTGTTTGAATGCCGGGAACAGAATAGGAACCGACAGATATATTTGACGTGAGGGAATTCTGAAATTGCGCATAAGAATAAAATTTTTTGGTATCAGCTACTACAGCAGTGTCGATAAGTGTTTTAAAAAAGTTACACCGGTTAGTATAGAGATTGTTTGCGAAATACTCATTCGTAATCGTTTTTAAATGTGCCGCGTACATGTTTTTGTAAAGGGGATTGCCCATCACCGTTTTGATGAGGGGCCAATAGGGATCGGTGGCATGGATGTTGCTTGGTAAAGTCTGCATACCGCTAATTGATAAAGCACCCAGACTTGTATTGGAATTCCCCAGAAATGGAAATCCGCCGAAACTCATATTGAGATCCCACAAAATAGGATTGAAGCGCCGTGTGCCGTCACGGTACAAATAATAATTTTGCGCAAATGCCCCATTGTAACTGTCGAGATTAACGGTGAGCACATTAAATGCCAGCATCCAAAGTGTTTTATCTACATCGATGCTACCCGCAATGTCATTGGGCTTATTGCTGATGGAATCGCAAAGTGCTTGTAAGTGGTTCCACCCGTAGTTTGATTTCATCTCATAATAATTAAGATAGGCGCTACTGTCGCCGGGAAGAGATTTGAGATTACTTTTCACATTTGGTGAGGGCGTGAGCTTGGGATTGCATTTTACAAACACCCCATCAGCGGAATAAAAGTGATTGGCGCAAAATGCTTTATCAACAGATTCTGAATTGGAATATAAACCAATATAACTGCCGTTGATATATACTTGGGCAAAATTGGATTGAGAGGCAGGTATATAATTGCGAAGAATCTCATACGATAACACCTCTCGCATGAAAGAGGGATCGGCGTATCCATTACTTAATTTGATATCTGTTAGTCCATCGAGTGCCTGATTTTTAAAGGTGTTAAGTTCGATATGAAAAGGATTTTTGAGATACGTGGAATCGTAGGAACTATTGCCTTTGTATTTTACGCCCACACTGTCGAAATACAGGCCATTGATCTTCACCCATTTTGCCATGGTGAACTTATCCGTGCCATACTTAGTGGTGTCTAAAATATGATCCCAGTTTTGCTCTTGAAAAAAAATTTCGATTTTTTGGATGCGGGTGATGTCGTAAAAATTTGTTTGTGCCGGGGACTTCGGCGTGAGCAGAAAAAAAAACAAGAACAAAAGAGAAGGGCCTTTCATTACTCAACAATTAGTTTTTCCTGAGTACGTGTGTTTTTAGTGGTAAGCCGAACCAAGTATATTCCGGGAGGAAAATCTTTGATGTCGACAGTAGAAGTAGAGTGGATTTCAGAACAACTTAAAACTAATTTGCCGCAAAGATCGGTGATTGAGAGGCTGAAGGGTTCCAAAAAATCATATTCTATTTTCAGCAGATCTTTTGCCGGGTTTGGCCTGAGTTTTAAAGGATGAAGAGCGCCGGTGTTTTGTTTAAGGCCCAGTCCCAAACAAGTGGAGCAACTCGAAAAACAAACAAGCGGCAAAACAGTGTCTTTTGTCACCACAATGCTACGATAGCCATTTACAGAGCAGCCTGGAGGTACTGTTTCTGCGGTGTTGAATGTATTGCCATTATGATATTTAAATGCATAGGTGCTGTTCTCAACATAATTGATCATCTCGTAAATGCCATCCCCGAAACTATAGAGACGAATTTTTGTCGGGTCGAATGCAGTGCTTTGATAACTGGTTCCAATGTGGATGCCTAAAGGCGAAATTGCCCCGGCGGTTCTCATATCAACTTTATAGCGGATCAAAGTTTTGCCCATTGGCGCATTTCCTCCATACAAAATGCTTCCGGCAAGGGAGGTGTCATTTAAAAGTGAATCAACAAACAACCAACGGTTATCTACAAAATTATAGCCTACCCGTGATTCTTCGGGCACAAATTCCGATTCATAAGTTTGATTGCCGTTAGTAAAGCGGTACTCATATTTTCTGAAAGCAGGAAGATTAACGATAAGACTGTAAATAGCAGAACTTCCTTCTTGCGAGAGAAGGGCAGTTCCCGGATCCCAATCAGCCCCTAGTCCGGCGATGGCCTGAAAGTCACCCACTACATGAACACCGTTGGGACTGATAGTTTGCCCCGTCATATCAACCGCGAATTTCACTTTTTTTGCCTGGAGATTGCCGGTGATCAACACTAACAGTAGGCACTTCATCACTCGTTTCATTGGAACATGTTTTTACAGTGGTTAGTAGACGCACGCGGAGGAGCTTTGTCTAATAGCTAAAGTAAAGATAATTCTTGTTTTGGAATAATGCTACCAAAAAAGGTGTTCAAAAATACTAAGAGGATGGCAGATTTTAACTTTCGGTGGTTGTTGGAGGAGAAAGATAAATGTTAAACAAATTCTTTTTTTCTTTCCCCAATTTGCTGACGCCACATGGCGTAGTACAACCCTTTTTCTTTTACCAGATCCTCATGTTTGCCTTTTTCAATCACCTCACCTTGCTCAAGAACATAAATGGTATCGGCATGCATAATGGTGGACAAGCGATGGGCAATGAGAATGGTAATTTGAGACTTTGTGGCGCTCAGGGCACGAATGGTTTCTGAAATATCTTCTTCGGTTAAGGAATCCAGGGCCGAAGTGGCTTCGTCAAAGATCAATAATTTAGGGTTTCTTAAAAGTGCTCTGGCTATTGACAAGCGTTGTTTTTCGCCCCCACTCAGCTTAATTCCTCCTTCGCCTATAGTGGTAAGAATTCCCTTTTGGGCGCGGGCCAATAAGTTCTGGCAAGCGGCTTTATTGAGTACTTCGTACAATTCCACGTCTGTTGCAGTAGGTTTTACAAAGAGGAGGTTATCTTTTATGGTACCACTAAAGAGTTGAGAATCCTGTGAGACCAATCCCAATTGCATTCTTAATTCGGTGAGGTTGATTTTCGTTGATTCAATTTGATTGTAGATGACGGTTCCCTCATTTGGTTTGTACAATCCCAATAGTAACTTCACCAACGTTGTTTTTCCGCTGCCGCTAGGACCCACAAAAGCTACGGTTTCACCGGCTTTAATGTGTATGGTGATGTTCTTTACGGCATACCCGTTGGAAGAGTTATGGCCAAAGGACACGTTATTAAAATGCACTTCTCTGATCTCACCCAAAGTACTTGGCTGTGCAGGTACTTCTTCAGAAGCCGCTGCCATTAGGTTTGAAAAATTATCCATACTTACTTTGGTCTCGTTAAAAACCGCGATCACATTTCCCAATTCCTGAAGAGGATTAAAAATAAAGAAAGAGAAGAACATCAGGGTGATCATGTCACCAATTTTAATGACGCCGTTGAATAGAAAACAATACAAGCTGAACACCAAAGCGGTGCGCACGAGGTGAACCGTGGTGCCCTGAATAAAACTGAGCGAACGGATAAACCGCACCTTTTTTAATTCGAGTCCCAGTATTTTTTGGGTGGTGGCATTGAGTCGTTTTTCTTCCTGTTCAATAAGACCCAAACTTTTCACCAATTCAATATTACGGAGCGACTCGGTGGTTGCACCGGCCAGAGCAGTGGTTTCGCCCAGAATTTTCACCGAAATAGTTTTGATCTTCTTACCCAAAAAGGAACTGATGCTGGCAATGATGGGAACCGTGGCAATGTAGAGCGGACCAAGGAGCGGATGAATGTTCATGGCATAAATGATCACAAACACAATACCGATGAGGGATTGAAAAATGAGGGAAATAAACAGGTTCACAAATTTCTCGGTATCCGATTTTACTTTTTGGAGTTTTCCCAGTGTTTCGCCGCTGCGTTGATCTTCAAAATCTTTATATGGAAGAGAAAGGGCTTTCTTGATGCCATCGGTGTACATTTGTGCCCCGGTGCGCTGAATGACGATGTTGGTGAAATAATCCTGAAAATTTTTGGCGATGCGCGACATCATAGCTGCTCCAATGGAGAGGACGAGAAAGAACAGGATACTTTTGATATAATCGGCAATGGTATCACCTGTGTGCCAGTAGTAGGTTTGATCAGCTTCCACATGTGGTGTGCTGAAGCGGTTGATCAATTTACCGGTGATGATGGTATCACATAAAGAAAAACACTGATTGATGGTGGCCAAAACAAGCGCCAGTACCAATAATTGTTTATGCTGTTTTAAATAGCTTAGGAGTAGCTTCATAAAAGATTAGGAAAATAAAAGACTAAAGATAAGGTTTTTAGGGAGGTAGTGGAAGTTTTGAAAGTTGTACTAAAGTTAAATTAGCCAAAACTGATTTACGAGAATTCTATAAATTATAAATAGTGCACTTAAGAACTTATTTTGTTTGTCCACCCCATAAGTCCCTATTACCGGAAGAAGGTAACTTCTGAGTAATGCCAATTTATAGCAATGCCTTAAACGGAAACCGGTTTTTGTAAGCGGTTTTTTTTAGTAGCTTTAACCGTCAAAAATATAGCAGGATGAAAAAAGCATTTAAATGGATCGGTCTTATTGTGTTAATACTGCTCGGTATTGGCGGCTTCGTGTATTTCAAATACCTCTCGCCCTTCTTGTCAAAAATGAATCACAGCGAAGTAATTCAACTAGACCCAAATATCACTGTGGTAACCGGTGGGGGAGGAAATTCAGGGATCATTGTGTCAGACAGTCTCGTTGTGGTGATTGATACTAAAATGGATGAAAGCAGTAATCTGCTATATGAGAATGTAAAGGAATTGGCAGGCAAAAGACCCATCCTGGTGATTAATACCCATTGGCATCCCGATCATGTAGGGGGCAATAAATTATATAAAGGTGCCACTATTTTAGCCGGAGATTATGGCAAAGAGGCATGGATTAAGGAAGCAGGGGAGGAGAGCCTACCCACCACCTGGTTAAAGGGCTCTAGGACTATTCCCATGGGCGATGATACACTCTCGGTTTTCGCTTTCCCTAAAACGATTCATAGTCCTGCCGACGTGATGGTATACCTTCGTCGTCACAAAGTTTTGTTTGCCGGAGATGTGATTTTGAACAAACAAGCGCCTGTGCTGTTTGGCGGTGCCGATGCCTATGTTGCCATCATGGAGGAATTGAGCAAGAATCTCGAAATAAAAACAATAGTTCCGGGGCATGGTCACATAGGAGGCTCTGAGCTCATTCCAAAATTTGAGCAGTTTTTTTCGGATATGAAAGTCGCGGCCGAAGATCCTTCTAAGGAAGATGAATTGGTAGCAAAATACGATGATTGGAATCAGTTACCTTTTTTTATGTCGCCCGGAGCAACAGTGAGGTATTATAGGAAGAAGTAGTTTAGGTGTATTGGAAAGACGAATGGGAGCCAAGAAGCAAGACTAAAGAGGGCCAGCATTCAAGGCTAGAGGGAGCCAAGACAAATACGTTTTTGAACTTTTGAATCCTGCATCTTGGCCCCCTAAAAAATCATTAGATTTTTCTTTACCTTCCACGTTACTGTTTTCTTGTTAGCGTAAACGTAATAGGAAAGGCTGCTCCATAATTCGTATAAATATCCTGATCAGCTGCCGGATCGTAATAGCCATAGGGCGTAGCATTGATTGGATAGGCCTTTGCATAAACAATTGAGCCCATAGGGAACATACTAAAAAGTGAAGACTGAAGTAAAAATTGAGAGTTAAGGTTAGAGGTATTTGATGGGATGTCAACCAGGTGAACTGCTTGATAAGAAGACGGCGATGCAAGGTCTAGGTTCGCAGCATTGCTGAGGACCACACCAATTGTCCTTTGTTGAGAACTGGCCACCATTTTGAAGTTCATGTACACAATGGGATTTACTCCAAGAGTAGAGTCCTTCAGCATGGCGCTCGTAATTGCAAAACTTGGTTTGTCTCCAACTTTTGTACTATTATACAAAGTGCCGTTGCCCGGAAATGTGATTTGTTTTTGTTTCATTAAACCGGCATTTATTTTTGTGAATGTCAGGTCGTATATTCCCGAAGGTACATTTGAAATTGTGTAGTTTCCATTCGCATTTGTTATTGTAAAAAGGGTAGTGCCTTCAACCGAAATAGTTGTAGTATTGAGGTTACTGCTATACTCGATGCCGAATTCATCATATTGCCTTACTTTTCCACTCAAGGAACCACTTGAAGCTGAACCGCTCGCTCCAGCAGGACCTTGAGGCCCGGCAGGCCCTTCAACAGTTTCTTTTTTACAGGATACAAAAATGGACAGGCACAAACATGCATAAACAAATGTTTTCATAAATTTGATTTTTTGGGTTAAGAATTGGGTTAATTATTGGGTAAATATAAGAAAAATTTGTTTTGTGATAAAATAAATGGGAAATAAAAAGTGCTGCGTTTTTATTTACTAAAGGAATTTGAAAAAGAAGCCAATATAAGGAGAGCCAAGAGGCAAGACTGAAGGGAGACAAGACAGATCCGTCTTTCTTCTCTTGAGTCCTGCATCATGACTCCAACTGATTCAGAGCATCATACCGCCACCGCCTTATTGCGAAACACAAATTTCGAATCAAACACATCCAACACAATCTCCTGATCTTTGTGGACCTTTCCTGCCAATAATTGTTTCGACAGTTCGTTCATCACTTGTTTCTGAATTACCCGTTTCACCGGACGAGCACCAAACTGCGGATCGTAACCCAACTGCGCCAGCCAATCGATTGCTTCGTCGGTAAAACTCATAAAGACTTGTTGTTCGGCTAAATGTTTGCGGATACCTTCTAATTGTATTTTCACGATCTCGCTCACATTATCCCTTGTTAAAGGTTCAAACATAATCACTTCATCAATGCGGTTTAAAAATTCGGGACGAATAGATTTTTTCAAAAGATCGTACACATCCGCTTTTGTTTTTGCCAGAACTTCTTCTCTGTTGTCGTTGGTAATTTGCTCAAAACTTTCTTGAATAATATGCGAACCAATATTGCTGGTCATAATGATAATGGTGTTTTTAAAATTTACAGTACGACCTTTATTATCGGTCAAACGACCGTCGTCGAGCACTTGAAGTAAGATATTAAATACATCGGGATGCGCTTTTTCGATCTCATCCAATAAAACCACACTATAAGGTTTTCTGCGAACCGCTTCGGTCAACTGACCTCCTTCTTCATAACCCACATAGCCCGGAGGGGACCCAATCAAACGGCTCACAGCATGTCGCTCCTGATACTCGCTCATGTCGATGCGGGTCATGGAATTTTCATTATTGAATAAATAGTCGGCGAGGGCTTTTGCCAATTCTGTTTTGCCTACACCGGTTGTTCCCAAAAATATGAACGAACCAATGGGACGTTTGGCGTCCTGCAATCCCGCGCGACTCCGGCGTACCGCATCAGCAATACTTTCAATGGCTTCGTGTTGACCCACTACCCGTTTGTGAAGTTCTTCTTCCAGGTTTAACAATTTGTCTTTTTCACTTTGCAACATGCTCTTTACCGGAATGCCCGTCCATGAGCTAATTACAGAAGCGATATCCTCACTGTCCACTTCTTCTTTTAATAATTGCGAACCATTTTCTTTGGCGGTTTGCATTTTTTGTTCGAGGGCAAGCAATTTGGCTTCGGCTTCCTGAATTTTGCCGTAGCGGATCTCTGCTACTTTTCCATAATCGCCCTGTTTTTCAAAATTGGATGCTTGTTGTTTTAAATCTTCAACTTCAATTTTTATTTTCTGAACACTTTCGATCATCTCTTTTTCGGACGACCATCTGGCACGCAGGGCATTTCGTTTATCCTGTAATTCGGCGATGTCTTTATCGAGTTCCTTAATTTTTTTGGTATCGTTTTCACGCTTAATCGCTTCACGTTCAATTTCAAGTTGCATTATTTTGCGTTCCACTTCGTCGAGTTCAATGGGCATGGAATTGATTTGCATCCTTAACTTGGAAGCCGCTTCATCCATGAGATCAATGGCTTTGTCGGGTAAAAAACGATCGTTGATATACCGCTGTGATAATTCCACGGCAGCAATAATGGCTTCGTCTTTGATCCGCACGTGGTGGTGGGCTTCGTATTTTTCTTTGATCCCGCGCAAAATGGAGATGGCATCTTCGGCACTGGGTTCATCCACCATTACCTTTTGGAAACGACGTTCAAGGGCCTTGTCTTTTTCGAAGTATTTCTGATACTCACTTAAGGTGGTGGCACCTATGGCCCTTAATTCACCGCGGGCGAGAGCAGGTTTTAATATATTTGCTGCGTCCATGGCCCCTTCGCCACCGCCACCTGCACCCACTAACGTGTGGATCTCATCAATAAACAAAATGATTTCGCCTGCAGCACCAATTACTTCTTTGATCACCGATTTTAAACGTTCTTCAAATTCACCTTTAAATTTTGCACCGGCAATAAGGGCACCCATATCGAGTGAAAATACTTGTTTGGTTTTTAAGTTGTCGGGCACGTCACCACTAATGATGCGATGGGCAAGTCCCTCGGCAATGGCAGTTTTACCCACCCCGGGTTCTCCCACCAAAATAGGATTGTTCTTGGTGCGTCGAGACAATATTTGCAATACGCGACGAATTTCCTCATCTCTGCCAATTACGGGATCCAGTTTTCCCTCGCGGGCCTGTTTGTTTAGGTTGATGGCGAATTTATTCAGGGAGTTATAGGTTTCTTCCTGCGATTGACTGGTAACGCGTTCTCCCTTTCGCAGTTCGGTGATAGCGGCCTTCAATTCTTTTTCTTTCAAACCAACATCCTTCATTAAATTGGACGTGCTGTCACCTGCAAACAAAAGGCCAAGAAGCAAATGTTCAATGGAAACATACTCGTCGTTGTATTCTTTTAAATAGGTGGTTGCTTTTGCAAGCGCTTTGTTGGCTGCAGAAGAAAGGTGAGGCTGACCTCCGCTTACTTTAGGGTAAGACTGGATCACGCTGTCGAGCATTTTTTCGAAAGAAGCGGGATTTACGTTCAGTTTTTTGAGAATAAAAGGACTTACGTTTTCATCCACTTCCAAGATGCCTTTGAGAATATGAGCAGGTTCAATGGCTTGCTGACCGTTATTAGTAGTAAGTTGAACAGCCTGTTGAATGGCTTCCTGCGATTTGATGGTATAGTTATTTAGGTTCATGGTGCGTCAATTTGACTAGTGAGCAACACAAATTATTCCAATTGAGTTTTTAGGAAGATTCGACCTAAAAAACACGTTGAACGTGTCTAATTGACCTGCAAAATGAGGGTTTTATGACGATTTAGCAGGGCTATGCTGCTAAAATCGGTAAAAAGGAAAGAATTACTTTTTAAGCAGAGAATCAAAGGGGATTCGGTTGATGATAGACCTTCCCAATGTGACTTCATCGGCATATTCCAATTCGTCGCCTACCGCTATGCCGCGTGCAATGGCGCTGAGTTTCACTTGGTACGGGGCAATTTTCCGGAAGATATAAAACGAGGTTGTTTCACCTTCCATAGTAGCATTTAAGGCGAGGATGATCTCAGAAATTGATCCCGCACTTATTTTTGAAACAAGAGTCTCTATGTTTAGATTGGAGGGTGAAATTCCTTCAAGCGGGGAGATTAGTCCGCCCAACACGTGGTATTTACCCTTGTAAAGGCCGGTGTTTTCAATGGCCATAATATCGCGGTAATCTTGCACCACGCACACGGTATGTTGGTCACGAGCAGCATTGGAGCAAATCTCACAGACTTCTTGCTCTGAAATATTGTGGCAATTGCTGCAAAATTTAAGATCTGTTTTAAGTCGCGCTATAATACTGCTGAGATTGTTTGATTGTTCCTTGTCCTGTTTAATGACATGAAGCACGTAGCGCAGTGCTGTTTTTTTACCCACCCCGGGCAATTGTGCAAAGGCGTCAACAGCCTGTTCAATAAGTTTAGAGCTAAATTCCACGAGGATAAAGATAGGGAAATAGGCGCATATGTTTGCTCAATGTTGCGTTCTTAATTTTTTAACCACAAAATTGAATGCGGGCTTTCATTCGTCAATTCAGAAGCCGTGTCGAAGCTTGGTACTAGTGCGCTAAAGGTGTACCGACAAATCAAATTCTGTAACAAAATTTAATTATCTCCCTAATTTCCCGTAAACCTACTAGTACTTTTTAGCACATGCTGTTGTTTGTTTAGTCCTTAGGGAGTGAAGGAGGATCCACTGTTATGATCAATGGGCAGGGATCATTATGCTAACTTGAAATTGTACCGCAAATAATCTAGCGGACTACCTTACTTTGTTTTGATGCGTTTAAATTCTGAATCCTTCTCGTAAAAAAAACTATGTTCCATGTTTTCTGAGATAAATTTTTTGAGATCGGCACTCGAGGTAAATTTCTCCCTGATGTTCTCTGTTAAAGGCATCACCATCAAGGTGGAATCGCTCAACAACTTTATCTTCAAAAGTAGATAGGATCTGTTTGTCGGTTTCTTCTTTGAATCCCAAACATTTAAGAAAGTCTTGTCATCCACAATGGAGGCATAAGCCATGAGCTTTTCCGGTTTTTTAGTACCCGTATGGGTGACGTCAATGGTATAGGTATAATCATCCGCACGACTGAATTTATAGGTATCACCTCCACTTTCGCCCCAGGTAAAGAGAAGTTTCGGACTCACCTTCACACTCGGTTCATCGATGGGCACGCTGCTTTCATAAATACAACCTGTTAAATAAATTAAGACTGCAATGAGAGCAACTGAGGAAATCGCTTTTTTCATAATCATTTTTTTAAGAATGTTATAGTTCACAAATTTGACAATACGAACATAAGAAATTCCAATCAAATATCCTTTACTTGCAATCAAGGGGTTAGGTTTTAACTTAAGCCGAGGTGAAGATCTTGAGTTTCCTATTTTTTTAGTAGTCGGTATATAATTGAAAATTGACCATACACCGGGTACAGTGTCCCTAGTCCCTTCGTGCCCTTTCCGCTAATCACATTGTATCCTCCCCCCAGCGCTAGGCGCAGCGGAATTTTGAAATCATAAACAAGACCGAGTTCCAAGGACAGCGTCATGGATTGATTGGGGATGTTCTTATAAATGTCGGAGGGATAGTTAGCATGAGCATATCCCGCATTAAGGCGTAGAAGTGTTTTTAAGGGTTTACGCATACGAAAGTACTTGATCAGGGATCCGTTGATCTCGCTGCAGTGGATGGCGTTACTGAGGGCTGCGGTGCCCATACTTGAGGAAATGTAGTTGAGGCCGAAAGCCAACGATCCTTTAAGGATCTTCTCCAACGCGTATTCGGCGCAAATACCATTCGACCAGTAGAAACCAATAGCTTTCTGAGCGCGAAAACCAATTGAAAAAGTGTGTGTGGGTGTGGAAATACTGTCGTTGTTCTTACCAATAGAGGAGAAAACAAAACCGTGCAAAAGAAAAACCCCAACGAGTGTGTATAAAATCTTAGGCATAAAAGCTAGTTTTTAAGTTCTGAATAAATTTCCTGAAATGTTTGCAATTGAAGGTTCCTCTGTTCCGAGGTAATCGATTCCCTTCCTCTGAGCCTTGTAAAAACGTGCATATCGGTATTCACCATGACTACGGAAATGGAGGATCCATCGCTGGTTTTAACGCCTTGATCCAACAACACTGCGCTGGCGGGGTCGGCCGATCCGTCTTGTTCGGCTTTATATACGTTAAGGGTCACATTCGAAGGTAAAACAATTCCTTTTTCAAGCTCCTTTCTTTCTTTTTTCGTAATGTGCTCTAGTTCTTGAAGGGCTTTCTCGGGAAGGAATTTGTACCAATATCCGTTTTCTCCAGGGGCCATCGTTGTTTCCGTATATCCAAGCAGGGGCCCGATGACTTTTACGAGTGAGAGTGATTTATTGGAAGGAAGAATGATGGGATCGATAAAAAACAAGTGTTTTAGCACATCGGTATTGATTTTGTTGTTGGCAACTAGGTTGAGCACAAGGGGACAGCCCGTGGAAGACCCTGCAATACTGATTTTTTGATAGCCCATTTGGCGCAGTTTGTTATACTCCTCAATAATTGGTGCTTGCCAGTCGATCCAGGTGGCCAGTTTAAAGTCTTCGTAATCTCGGCCATGTCCTCCTAACAATACTCGGGAGACCAGCAGATCTGTTTTTCCTTTTGACCAGTCATTGAATTCGGACCATTCAAAATTAGTGGCAGAAAAGCCGTGTGCGGTAATTACCACATATTTGGAAAGGTCGGCGGGTGTGGGATTTAGAATGGCGGCCGAAAGCAAATAGTTTTCGGGGTGAATGAGGGATGAATCGTTTATTTTTTTACCGTCAAGATCCACGTCCTCGTTGAATGGAGGTGGTGTTGCGTTTTTTTTACAGGCGCCAACCGCAAGTACAGCGGCTAACAAAATAGCTGATAATTTTAGTGATTTAAGTCGTTTCATAGTGATCAGAAAAAATTAGGTTTGCGGCAATAGGACTTCCTCAATGTTTCTGGCAGACAGTCCAAAAATTGATAACACTAATATTACTAAAAATACCTAAGAATCCCAAATTTATTACCTCTGCAAGATGAGGCTAAGCGATCTTCTTTGCTAAAAATGGATGACGACTGATACTCGCGCAATACTCCCGAAAAAAAAATTGTTTAAATTTTTGAATACGAACATACACACGACTTTCTATTCGTTATCGTTCCATATTTATCACCTTGGGAAGCTCAGTCCGCTCTATTCTTTGAACGTGGCACGTTTGACAGTTGGTGAATAGCAGTCTCAAGAGCAAAAGAAGGCGCAGGAGAGACGAACATGCTTTACCAACGGTTAATGCACCGGGATATCCTGATCAAAGCAGATTCTTGCTAAGGGCAGCAATGTTATTAAGCTAAGGCCAATAGGTAGGTTTCCGGTTAAACATCACCATTAAAATAGTTGTTAATAAAGGTTATCACTACCCCTCTTTTATGGCTAGTAGAGTTAGTTTATTCACGCTACTATTGTTTAGAACTATTCTTAGTTGCAACCATTTTTTTGTCAAATTCCTAAATCTTTGCAGTACTACAGCAAGGCGGACCTTTCCAGCTTGTTAGCTAGTAAATAACGAATCATGTCGCCAGTATTACTCTTTTCAGTGGTTATTTCTTATTTTATTGTGCTTCTTTTTGTAGCCTGGTTAACCGGAAGAAATTCTACCAACGATTCTTTTTTTATTGGCAATAAGAATAGCAATTGGATGCTGGTGGCATTTGGGATGATTGGTACCAGTTTGAGCGGTGTTACGTTTGTGAGTGTGCCGGGAGGGGTGGCCACTAATAATTTCTTTTATTTCCAAATTGTGCTAGGCTATTTACTCGGATACATGGTGATAGCCTTTGTGTTGATTCCTCTATACTATAAGCTCAATCTCACTTCTATTTATACGTATCTCGAAAAACGATTCGGCGTAAATGCGCATAAAGCCGGTGCTTTCTTTTTTATACTTTCTCGCTTAGTAGGCGCTACGGCAAGATTGTATCTGGTGATTAGTATTCTGCAACTGTTTATATTCGATAAATTGGGTATACCTTTTGAAGTAACAGCACTGGTTATTTTAATACTCATACTTCTATATACATTTGAAGGTGGGGTTAAAACAATTATTTATACCGATACGCTTCAAACCACCGGTATGTTAATGGGTTTGGTAATTTGTATTGTGGTAATTGTTAAAGCCATGGGATTAGATTTTACGGCCGCTCTGCATCTGATGAACGACAAAGGATATACAAAAATATTTAACACAGATATTATGTCGGGTTCCTTTTTTCTGAAACAAATCATTGGAGGCGCCTTTATTGCCATTGCTATGACAGGATTGGATCAGGAGATGATGCAAAAGAACATCAGTGTTAAAACCATTAAAGATTCTCAAAAGAACATAATTTCCTTTTCACTGGTGCTCGTACTTGTTAATTTTCTATTTCTGTTTTTAGGAGGCATTCTTTATCTCTACGCCAGCACAAAGGGTATTAGCGTGGCACCCGATGATTTGTTTCCCACCATTGCCTTAAGCGAGACCTTTAGTGGCGTGATTGGAATTATTTTTATTCTCGCCTTGATCTCGGCCTTATTTCCTAGTGTGGATGGAGCCATCACGTCCATTACATCTTGTTTTTGCATCGACATACTGGATCTAAAAAGGAAGGAAGGCACTGAAAAGCAAAAACGAAGCACCCGTTTAAAGGTTCACTTTTCGTTTGCCGTTTTGTTTTTTATCATGGTTTTGCTCTTCAAGGCCATTAACGATAAACTTATTATTGACTTTATTTTAAAGTTCGCCAGCTTAACCTATGGTCCGCTTTTAGGATTATTTTCGTTTGGCATTTTAACGAGCCGAAAATTAAAAGATCATTTAATTTGGGTTGTCTGCATAATTGCCCCTCTACTAGTATTGGGTATTGATGTGTGTTGCAGTCCCGAGTGGTACGAAAAGAAACTTCATGTGAGTTTAGGATTAGCTGATATTTCCCGCAGCCTGTTTGGTGGATATAAAATAGGTACCGAACTAATTTTAATAAATGGCTTATTTACTTTTGCCGGTTTGTATGTTATTTCCTCAAGGGAAACGCAAGTCAATGTACAGTTAGTGGCAGAAAGATAAATGGTTCTTATTTAATCCTGAAAAAAGCCTGCCTGCAGGTCCTCAAACATACGTTTGTGACGAATAAAATAATCAAATACAATATTTCCGCGGTATATTCCTGAGCGCGTAAATTTAAATCCTTGAGTATTTTTGAGTTTTTTTCTTTCTATGAGAATACGAGGAAGCCAGGCATAAAAATTAATATGCGCTCTAAGTACCGCGAAAAAATGTTTGGGCTGGCCTTCAAATAAAAATTTAAATGCCGCCACACCATCCAATACCATGCGGTACAAAACTTTTAGAAAAAGATACTGCGGGGGATGATTTTTTGTGAGGGTGGTGAGATTATTCCTGAAATTTAGGAACGTTTTCCGTTTAGAGAGTTTGTTCAGAGTCCCTCCTCCGATATGAAAAATGTGTGAAGCCGGTTCAACATAAATTTTATAACCGAAGTTTTTTAAACGCCAGCAGAGGTCAATTTCCTCCATGTGTGCGAAATAGTTGTTATCAAGACCGCCCACTTGCCAGAAGGCATCGGATCTCACAAACAAGCAGGCACCTGTTGCCCAAAATACTTCACGGGCATCATTAAACTGGGCATGATCAGATTCGAGGGAATTAAAAATTCGGCCCCTGCAAAATGGGTATCCAAACGCGTCAATAAAGCCTCCCGAAGCCCCGGCATATTCGAAGGTGTTGCGTTTTTGGTAATCGAGAATTTTGGGTTGAACAGCTGCAATGGAGGAGTCGCTATTCATTAGTAACAGGATGGGATCGATCCATTTATCGGTCACTTCCACATCGCTGTTTAGCAAAATGTAATACTGTGCTTTTATCTGCGACAGAGCCCTATTATAACCCTCGGCGTAACCAAAATTGTCATTGTTTTTAATAAGTCTAACTTCCGGATGATGTGCTTCCATGAAGGCAACAGAACCATCGGTGCTGCCGTTATCGGCCACAATAACAGGGTAGGGCAGGGAGTGCCTAATAATATCAGGAAGAAATGTTTCGAGAAAGTACTTGCCATTAAAATTGAGGATAATAACCGCAGCTCTAGGTTCATTCATGTCTCTTATCGCGGATTACTAAAAAGATCGTTGAACTGGTTATTTTCGGTGCCGGCCGGTGTCGTATTGTCGGGGTTCGACAGACCATCGTTGTTTCTCCGGGTTAATTCGAATTGCCAGCGGGGATTATTGATTTCACCGCGCATATCGCTGTGGATTAATTTGTAGCAGTCGTCGCCGAGCATTTTGTTCACGAACACAAATTTTCGATTGCTGAAGAACTGCCCGTTGGTAGCGTCGGTGGTGCGGTAATATTGCCAGATCTCGTAGGGAAAGGTGTTTTGTTCGTTCGGTCGCTCGGCACGCTGACTCGGTTTTCCATACTGCAGGTAAACGCGACCCCTGTCAGTATAATACCCTTTCTGTTTCCCACATTTAAACAGCACCATTACTTCCTGCACACTTTGATAATAACTTGCCCACATTTTTAGGGGGTCGGCGGTATCAGCAGAGCGCCGTTGCCAAAAATCAACCACAAAATTTTTCATGAGTTCAGGATCTTTTTTCACCGATTGATTGATGATGCGTTCCTTGTCAACGCCGTCGGCTATTGGCCAGAGGCATTCCACAAACATTTTAAGGGTATCAGCATTGTTACAATGTCCGAAATAGGCCGCCTTTAATTGAATTTCACTGAGGCCCTGCAGCGCTGTAACATCCACCATTCTGTTCAAACGCTGAAAAAAGTATTTTGTACGCAACTGCATCACATTTTTGGCGTCGATCAATTCTACCACCAGGTTGTAATCTCCGGTGCCAAGTTTGGAGATATCAAACCTTCCAAGAAGAGGGTTAACCTCGGCTGATACTTGTTTTCGGAACGCGCCATAATCGCTGAGCTTCTTTCCATTTTCAGCCATTTCGAGGTAATAGGAATAAACAAAAGGGGCTTTCTCTCCCAGCACAGTGGCGGCATTGTATGATTCGAGATAAAAAGAAAGTTTAGTGACAGATTCCGGATAATAATTTGTTGTGTAGGGCACCAGATCGTATCCGCTTTTTGTAAGTGGACCCACCGCAGTTGACACGCTGAAGCTCTCAAGGGCTTGCACTCCTGAACTTTGAAGCAATTTATCGCTGTAACTGATCGAGACCCTGTCGTACACGGTCATGCTGTTTAAAGAAGGGCTGTAGTTGTCGGAAATGGTAAGTTCGACAGAGTAGTTGCCATTGGGCAGGGAATAGCGTTGATTGTCGATAAACGAAGGAGCGGTGCTTCCTCGCTGAAATTCGGGACCAATCAAATTGTATTTATTGGCTTTTACGAGCACAGAGTCACTGTAGATCTTACAAATAATATTCACTGAGTTCTTGAATTTCTCGTTTTCTGACTTCGCAAAAAGGGTTTGACCCAATATGGTAATGTGTGTTTCAATAAAGGGGAGTCCCTGCGGAGTATTAAAAGACGTGGAATTATAATAAACAGAGGGCTGGGCAACCATTTGTACGCATAGAAATGAGCCTACAAGCAAGCAAAAAAGGTGTTTTCGAATATGTTCAATATTGTCAACGTGCAATTTTATAAAGTTATAGAAAAATAGTTAATTTTTTAGCTTGAGTTTACGAAAATTTACTACTTTTGCCGCGGAGAAATGGCAGCTTGCCCGCCTTTGGAGGGAGTGGTCGATTGCGGCAGTCTTGCCCGCCTCACACCAAGCCGCCTGTGGCGGCACATCAGGCGGGTCCGCCTACGGCGGAAAAACTATCCTATATGGCATGTATTTACGTTTTATTTAGTCAAAGCACTAATAAATATTATACAGGATCTTCCAGAGAGAATGATGCCGGGACCCGACTAAAAAAGCACAATTCAGCTTCTGTAAAATCGACCAAATCAGGATGTCCTTGGGTACTGATACATTCAGAATCTTTTCCTGATTATACTTCTGCTCGAAAACGAGAACTGTTTTTGAAGTCTGGAAAAGGGAGAGAATGGTTGAAATTAAATTTCCCAAAAAAATAAATTAGAACTGAACAAAAAATTAGTACTTTTGCCCCGGAGAAATGGCAGCTTGCCCGCCTTTGGAGGGAGTGGTCGATTGCGGCAGTCTTGCCCGCCTCACACCAAGCCGCCTGTGGCGGCACATCAGGCGGGTCCGCCTACGGCGGAAAAACTATCCTATATGGCATGTATTTACGTTTTATTTAGTCAAAGCACTAATAAATATTATACAGGATCTTCCAGAGAGAATGATGCCGGGACCCGACTAAAAAAGCACAATTCAGCTTCTGTAAAATCGACCAAATCAGGATGTCCTTGGGTACTGATACATTCAGAATCTTTTCCTGATTATACTTCTGCTCGAAAACGAGAACTGTTTTTGAAGTCTGGAAAAGGGAGAGAATGGTTGAAATTAAATTTCCCAAAAAAATAAATTAGAACTGAACAAAAAATTAGTACTTTTGCCCCGGAGAAATGGCAGAGTGGTCGATTGCGGCAGTCTTGAAAACTGTTGAAGGTCAAACTTCCGGGGGTTCGAATCCCTCTTTCTCCGCAGATACAATGACGAAACCCGCACCAGTTGCGGGTTTTGTTTTGTTGGGGGGATAGCTGGGGGGATAAATACTATAATATTTTCAGAATAGGTTTTTCTTGTTAATAACTTCTACATCACAATTTAGATATAGCAAAAAAAGAACCCCCACTAGAACAAACTAGCGGGGGTGCATTCAAAAAAAACTATTTGTTTTTCTTTCTAAAAATTAAGGGAACATCAGGTTTTAATCTCCATGCTTCTAACAACTCAATTTCATTAATCAAGTTTGAACCTCCTATTTGTAATCTATCAATTGCCTTACCCTTATTTATAACATAGAGTTTTATTTTATTATAAATTGTTTGCTTTGACACATGGTATTTTTTAGCAGCATTTTCAACTGAAATAAAGTCGGGTACACTGTTATGAGGTGTTAAGGGATTTAGTTGCTCAATCTTTTTTAGAATTGCTAATTGATTTTGCTCAATGTTTAGCAATCTTAGTTCCCAATGTTTCAAAGTTTGCCCCTCTATTAATGTGATACCTTCCATAGTACATTATTTTTGTTAAAATAAAGTTAGCTCTATTAAAAAATTCGGAAAGCCACTTACACCCACTACTACACACTACTGCACAACTATATTAATTGAAAAGAGAATGCCCCACTAGTTTCCTAGCGAGGCATTGAGTTATATTCTACCCAAAAAGAATATAACTATACAAAAATAGCTTTCTAAACTTTATTTCACAAACAAAATCAATAATTTCTTTATCTTTCGCCCCATAAAGCCTTGTCCACTGACTATGAGATTTCAACTTTTAAATTATTCCATCTTACTTATTTTAATTTATCTGGTTGTCTTTCTAAAGATTGATACTTTTCATTTGAGATGGTGGGATGAATCTATGTTTGCAGTTAATACCTATGAAATGGCCAAAAATGGTCATCCTTTCTCCTTATATTTCAATGGTGTCATTGACATTAGTAATAGCAAACCTCCTCTAACTGTTTGGGTTCAAGTTGCATTTACCAAGCTCTTTGGATATAATGAAGTAGCTCTCCGTTTACCATCCGCAATAGCTGCGGCATTATCAATTATAATGACATTTAGATTTACTCAACGTAGATTTGGATGGGTATTCGCATGGTTAAGTGCGCTCGTACTTATTACTTCGCAAGCGTTTATAGGCTTTCATAGCGCACGAACTGCTGATTCTGATTCCTTACTAACCTTGTTTACTTTAGCAGCCAATATTTATTTTTTTAAATATATTGAAGAAGGAAAATCGGGACAGATATTTCTTTTCTTTCTATTTATTTCATTGGGTTTCTGCACAAAACTCTACGCCAGTTTACTTTTTGTTCCTGCATATTTCTTTATCCTGATACATCATAAAAAACTAAAAGCCTTTGTTTTTAGCGGCTATTTTTGGTCTGGGGTTTTGCTTCTATTAGTGACGGCGGTAGGTATAATTATTTTGCGTGATTTAGATTCGCCAGGCTATTTGCGGGAAGCTATTTTTAAAGACGCAGGTAGAATATTCAGAGTGATCGAAGGTCATAGGCATACGTGGGAATATTACATAGACAACCTCATTTTTACTAGGTATGCTTTTTGGTTTCTGATTATGATTATTTCGAGCGTACTGATTCTTATTAATCATAAAGAGACTAAAGATCGCTTGTTCGTTGATATGCTGCTCTTAATCTGTTCTTACTTTAGTATTATAAGTATTTCCATTACAAAACTTGAATGGTACGACATACCACTATATCCATATTTTGCAATTGTTTCAGCCTATGGATTAAAAACTATACTTGAAACCCGTTTTGATCTTTCAAATCTGAATAGAACTACCGTAATAGTTTTAATTGTAATTTTTTGCTACCCTTATTGGTTAATGTTCAGAAAGGCGCAGGCTAACACAATTCCAAACAATGAAAAAAAGAGTGAGGCAAGTGAGAGATTTCTTTTCAAGAGAAGTAATGGTAAAAGTAACCTTGAAGGTATTAAGGTTTACAACAGTAATTGGGAAGGGTCATTAATATTCTATAAATATAAATTTCGAGAAAAAGGTGAAAATATTACGATTACCCGAACAGCTGATTTCTCTTTAAAAGATAAAGTTTTAGTATCTAATGACAGTCTTTACGATGTGTTAAAATCTAAATATCAATTTAAGCTGCTAGATGGAAATTCCGCTTAAATAGGCCCCACTTCATCACTTCAAACTGACCCCACTTG
>JAQSCW010000042.1 GCA_029945625.1 bacterium | reverse complement strand
AGGCGGGGGCAGGCCCAAATCAGAAAAACCAGAAATTGTTTTTGGTAGGTTTTTCGCTTCAGGGGACAGGCTCAAAAACTTTCTCCCCAGCTTTTCCGCTTGGCCCGGAATTCCCCGCCGCAAAATTGTTTAAAGCAAAAAACCCGCCTCAATAGAAGCGGGTTTTTTTTTGTTAATTAAAACTTTGAATGAGAATTAATTCTTTCAAATTTATAATTCAACTAATCTTAACTCAATATACTCTTTATATAAATAGGGTTAGAACTCGCAAACTTTTTAATTAACCGTAAGAATTATGCTAACTTAACGTTAACAGCGTTTAATCCTTTTTTACCTTCTTGAATTTCAAAAACAACTTCGTCGTTCTCACGGATTTCTTCTTTAATCCCTGAAACGTGAACGAATACTTCTTTTCCGGAACTCTCAACTTTGATGAATCCGAAACCTTTTGTTTGATTGAAAAACTTTACTGTACCTTTTTCCATTTTTTTACTTTTTTATTTTTTTCCCCTTTTAATTAATTAAAACAATGTCAGGATAAAAAGAGATGATCCGACATCATTCATCTCGAAACAAATTCATTAAAAAATTCCGACAAAGGTTTTCACCTGATCGAGCATTTTATTTAATAATTCCGGTAAAAGTTTAAATTAAACGAATGCCCTGTAAGGAGAAAATGGAGATGTTGAAAATTTTAAATAATATTCGTTTAAAGATTATCCAAATTTAATCATTTATATTGATTAATCAAACCTATTTAATTGTCTGATTATGAAATAGTTACAATTTAACCAATAACAATCATATTCTCAAATAGCAACAATTGAAACCCTTTTTTTCTAATTTCCCCGAAAAATCTTCTCAAGAGAAACCCTCTGCAAAAAAGATCCCATGAAAAAAAATACCCTTTGTTTGCTCATCAGTATCAGCCTTTTTCTTACGACTTGTAAAAAAGGGGAAGATGATCCGCTTCTTTCCTTAAGAACAAGGAAGGCTCGCGTTGAGGGCGATTGGATGTTGGAATCCGCAACGGTCAATTTGGAGTTTATTAATTTTACTCAAAACACGAGACTTGCAGAGAATTTGTATTTACAAGGTCCTTCCCTGGTTGGAACAGAGATAAACGGGACCGTTCCTTACCAGGTATCTTACCTGTTTTTGCTATCTGTAAAGTTTGACAAAAAGGGAGGGTTTAGGCTTAAAGAAAC
Organism: bacterium; assembly: GCA_029945625.1. Classification (GTDB taxonomy): domain Bacteria; phylum Bacteroidota; class Bacteroidia; order B-17B0; family Aurantibacillaceae; genus Aurantibacillus. Next base: position 9,419 of record JAQSCW010000042.1, on the reverse strand, counting down.
TTTTAGCAACAATGTTATTGAAGCGAGTGGTATTTGGGATTTTGACTATGGACTGGGCCCAGATAAGAGAAAGGAAGAGTTGACAATTTCATTAACCGATGTATCGAGCGGTTCAACCGGTAGCCACATTTTTAATCAGTTTGGAACAACATTCTCGTATAAAATCAAAGAACTTAGAAATAAGAAAATGGTGCTTAAAGTGAGTGCGCTCACCTACAGCAATAAAAATGGCGAAGAAGATACTATGTCAGCAGAATTCACCTTCACCCAGTAGATCATCAGGCCCTGAATAAACCGTACTTCAGAATACAATAAATGGCTCTAAAGCCATCCTTCCATCCAATCTTTTTTCCTTCTTCGTAAGTGCGACCGTAATAAGAAATACCCACTTCATAAATGCGGAGGTCAGGCAGACGCGCAATCTTAGCAGTAACCTCCGGTTCAAAACCAAAACGATTTTCTTTTAATTGTATGTTTTTGATAATATCGGCGCGAAATAATTTGTAACAGGTTTCCATATCCGTCAAATTCAAATTGGTGAACATATTGCTCATAAAGGTGAGCAACTTATTACCAATAGAATGCCAGAAGAAAAGGATGCGGTGAGGCTGACTGCCAATAAACCTGCTCCCATACACAATGTCGGCAAAACCGTTTAAGATGGGTTTCAACATCAAATTGTATTCCTGCGGATCATATTCGAGGTCGGCATCCTGAATAATGATATAGTCGCCGCTTGCTTCTCTTATTCCCGTATGTAAAGCAGCTCCTTTGCCTTTGTTCACCTCATGTTTGCGGTACTGAATATTCAAATCGGTATTGGTGGACTGGTACTTAAGAATAGCTTCTTCAGTAGTATCTTTCGAACAATCGTTCACAATAATAATTTCCTTTACCACACCTTCGGGCAATACAACCTCTTTGATCTTATCGAGAATCAGATGGATCGTTTTGCCCTCGTTATAGGCGGGAATGACAATTGATAACTTCATTAGGAAATTTGATTTTTTACAGAACGCAAATATAATTTAATTATTTTGCATTATCCCCTCAAAAAATTTAGTTTTACCCTACATGCCAAAGGTCCTTATTCTCACCTATTATTGGCCTCCTAGCGGAGGGGCCGGCGTTCAGCGCTGGTTGAAATTTGTAAAATACATGCGCCACTTCAATTGGGAACCTGTTGTGTACACGGCCCAAAATGGCGAAATGCCGGTGCTAGATGAGAGTCTGCAAAAGGACGTCCCCGCCGGAATCGTCGTACTTAAGACCCCCATTTGGGAACCCTATACAATTTACAAACGTTTTATTGGAAGAAAAAAGGAAGACAAGATCAATGCATCTTTTCTGAACGAAACAAAAAAAGCAGGCATCACCGAAAAAATCAGTGTGTGGATCCGCGGTAATTTTTTTGTGCCCGATGCCCGAAAATTCTGGATCAAACCCAGCATCCGTTATTTAACGGAATATATTCAAAAGAATGAAATCACCCACATCATCAGCACGGGTCCCCCGCATAGCATGCATTTGATCGCACTGGGACTTAAGAAAAAATTTCCGCAGCTAAAATGGCTGGCCGATTTCAGAGATCCCTGGACCAATATTGATTTTTATGAAAAGCTCATGCTTACGCCAATAGCCAATCGCCGGCACCATCGGCAGGAACTCAGCGTACTGGAGCATGCCGACGCAGTACTGAGTATCGGCCAACACATGAGCGATGAATTTGCGGCAATTTATAAAAGTGGTGTCGGAAAAGCGGCCGATAAATTTAAGGTCATTACTAACGGCTATGATGATGAAGACACTGCTGGAGCAGCGGTTACAAAAGATCTTAAATTCTCAATAGCACACATTGGCACCCTCGTAAAAGATCGGAATCCCGATGTGCTCTGGAGAGCCTTAAAAGAGATGCTGAGCGAAGACGCTGATTTGAAAAACAGCTTGGAGATAAAATTGGTGGGGAAGGTAGATCTGTTTGTGAAGGAACAAATTGAACAATACGGACTCACTGCCTATGTTCGCAAAATTGATTATTTGCCCCACAATGAAGTTATTCGTGAGCAGCAACGCTCGCAGGTACTTCTTCTCTTGGTAAACAATACAAAAAACGCGCGCGGCATTCTTACCGGAAAGTTTTTCGAATACATGTCGTCGGGTGCACCCATTCTGGCAATTGGTCCACCCGACGGCGAATTGGCGGCCATTATTAACGAGACGCGAAGCGGACTCATCAGTGATTTTGAGGATGTGAAAGGATTAAAAGAAAATATTGGAGCGCTGCTTCGTGGAACTTTCCCGAAGGCCGATCAGCATGCTATAGCCTCTTACAGTAGAAAAAAATTAACAGAACGTTTGTGTAAATTATTGGATGCGATGTAGAGAAGAGTCTGACTCAATGGCAGAGTTTCAATAATTTTTCAAATAGAAATTGGGTTACCTGATTGGTATAAAATTTATCTTTAAACTGACCTACCCATTGGATGCCACTAATGCTATTTGTTAAAAAAAGTTCGTCGGCATTCATGAGGGTATAACTGGTAAGCGGACTTTCAAAAGTGAGGATTTTGTTTTCGGTTGCCAGACTCATTATTTGCTTGCGCATGATGCCTGCCACACAGCCTTCGCTAAGCGGGGCGGTATATAAGGTGCCATTCTTAACCGCAAAAATATTGGAGTTAATGCTTTCGCAAATGGTGCCATTCTCATTCACTAAAAAACAATCGTCGAGTTTCATGCTTTGTTTGGCAATGCCTGCCATCACGTACATAAGAGCGTTTCCGGTTTTAATATTGGCCAGTTTATTAATGGGTTTTTTAATGTCGGCATAAATATCCACCCAAAAACCTTTTTGATTTAATTCGTAGGGCTCCGGTAATTCATCCGATTCAATTAAAAAGGAAATATCGTTTGTTTCGGGGGTATAAAAGCCGCCGTCGTTTCGAAACACGGTGAGGCGGATTCTGGCATTGGGAGCATGAGCATTGTGTTTGAGCAGTTGCATGATAAACTCATGCATATTTTCAGTGCTCAGTTCGGCCGGAAGATTCATGCGTAATACCGTCATTCCTATTTTGATCCGGTTGATGTGTTCACGCAGAAACATAAGGTGATTATTGCAGAGGCGGATACTTTCAAAAAGGGAGTCACCATAGCGGAAAGCGCGGTTAGAAAAGGCCACGGTGGGTTCGTAAATACTAATTAAGTGACCGTTTAATATGCAGTACTTATCTTTAAGCATGGTTGCATGGGTGTTTTCAAGTTACAAATGTGAACATTATAATTGGCTAATGTGTTCAGAATCAATTTATTTAATAACAATTAGCAGTTAATCCACCTAGGCATGTAGTAGGTTTGTCACAACTATTTTAGAAAAAGTATGACAAATTAGCGTGAATGATTATTTTGCACTTAATTTGATATGATCACCTTAAGAATTACTTTTGATATTAACTTAAAACAAAACAATTATGTTCGATAACAATGAGTTTAAAAAGTATGCCACCAAACATGCGGGCATCAACAGTTTAACATACGACAGTTACACGTCACGAATACAATCTTCACTTACGCCTTACATCATTGAGGAGCGCTCCTTAAATGTGGCACAAATGGACGTGTTCTCGCGTTTGATGATGGATAGGATTATATTTTTAGGAACAGGCATCAACGATCAGGTGGCCAATATTGTGCAGGCACAATTATTATTTCTCGAAAGTGTGGATTCGAAAAAAGACATTCAAATCTATTTGAATTCGCCGGGAGGAAGTGTTTATGCAGGTTTAGGAATTTACGATACCATGCAAATCATTAAGCCCGACGTGGCCACCATTTGTACGGGCATGGCTGCCAGTATGGGAGCAGTACTGCAATGTGCCGGTGCCAAAGGTAAACGTACCGCCTTAAAGCACGCGCGCATCATGATTCACCAACCTATGGGAGGTGCCGAAGGACAAGCCAGCGATATTGAGATCACCGCACGTGAGATTCAGAAATTAAAAAAAGAACTCTACGACATCATTGCTCACCACAGCGGGCAGACCTATGAAAAAGTATGGGCCGATAGCGACAGAGATTACTGGATGATTGCTCAGGAAGCGAAAGAATACGGTATGATCGACGAAGTTCTCGAAAGAAAGTAAAAGAACATAAAAAAGCCTAAATGCCCCTCTAAATTATGTTTGGAGGGGCATTTTTTATTTAAAATATCACAAAATGATTGTTCATATTTTGCAAGTGAAGCCTTAAATAAATACATTTGGTTATCTATATTTACGGAAATCGCCTAGTGGCGGTAATAAAATTAAGACTATGAAAAAACTGCTTTCCTTCATTTTTGCAACAGCGGCATTAACTGCTGTGTGTCAACCTAAAAAAGCTCCCAAAATGGCTCCAGTTCTGGCCGAAGGCTATTATGTAACGGCGAAGAACGATACTGTTCGTGGGCAGGTTCAAACCAATCCTGATGACGAAACAGAAATTTACCGTCAATTTAATTTTAAGGCCACTGCCGGTGGAAAGGTAGCCACTATTAGTCCTAAGAAGGCTAAAGCCTATGGATTTGAAGGCAGAAATTTTATTCAGATCAATGGAGAAGAAGGCGATATATACATTGAGCGTTTGGCTCAGGGTCGTTTGAACTTTTTTGAATACAAATTTAATGGCAAAGTAAATGGTTACCCCGGAATTGAAATTGCTTATTACGCTCAGGATACTCATGCTGAAGGAGAATTGGTAGCGTTAAAGGACATCAAGAAGATCTCCAGTAAGTTTTACAAACGCGACCTGAAACCCTACATGAAGGATCAACCGATGATTTGGTCTGATCTTGATAAATTTACCCTCGATAAACCTGCTTTGGTAAATGCCATCAATGAATTTAACCGGTTTTATGTGATTGCGGCGGACTGATTATTTTGAATTATTTTGAAAAATCCCCTTGATGAACATCGGGGGGATTTTTTTTGCTCCTGCCTTAAAGTTTCGGCAGCATATATGGGCGCTTCCGGCATAACAAAATCTGCGGCTCGTACCTCGCCTTACTTTGTAAGCCGGAACGGGCGACGGAGCTTATCCCGCCGAAAGTTGAATCAAATTAAAATCAAAAAAAACTCTGATCGTCAACCTTGTAAGCGGGTTCTGGTTGCGTCTAGGATTTGCGGTGGTCCCGACATCCGTCGAATTGGCGGCAAGCTAAAATCGTTAAAAAAATCCGATAGCCAACCTAGTGAGCGGGTTCTGGTTACGCCTTGGCTAGTGCGGGGGAAGAAGGCGATTTGGTGTGAACCCGAATTTTTCGTTAAATGGGTAGTGGGTTTAGACATATAGCGAAAAATTCAGGTTGGCAAATCGCCTTGATTTTTTGTTTCTTTTGCACTTGTGCTGAGCGATAGCCGAAGTATCAAGGCAAAAGATAGCAGAAAGACTTGCCAATAAAGAGATTCAAGGCATTTGCATATATATTAGCTTAACGCCAATTCGACATCCGTCGGGAGCGATTTGAGGCGGGGAATTGGGAGAGCAAGGAGCCAGCTCGTTTAAAGCAATTTTTCGTTAATTGGGTAATGGGTTTAGACATATTGCTAAAAATTCAGGTTGACAAATCGCCTTGAATTTTTGGTTCTTTTTCCCTTGTGCTGAGCTTGTCGAAGGGACTTGTGCTGAGCTTGTCGAAGCATCAAGAAAAAAGAACGAAAAAAAATTAGACTTAATTCTACCACCAATATTAATCTCGAAAACTTCCTAGCCTGTTTAAATTTTATCAAGCAAATTGGAAATAAAGAATTTTTCAGTATCCGTTTCCCGAAAGCTTTCGAATTCGCCTCTTTAAAATTGAAAAAGAAATCAGATAGCCAACCCACATGCTCGCTCCAAAGCCCACCGGGCTTTGGCCGTGTAGAACCTCGCTTAATAAAAAATCGAATTTTCTGTGCGTTTTTTAAAATAGCACACTTGAAAATTGCCAATTTTGAAGGTCATTATACACTTTTCTTTCCATGTAGAATGTTGGCGTTTTCACTCAAATGCAAAACTAAGATGAATTCAGACCTTTTGAGTTTCGAAAAATTACTCCTTCTTTTTCCCCGTCTTCACTTCTTTCCAGCCCACCAAATCGCGAATCACCACCGAGGCGCAGGTTAGTCCAAAGGCAGCCGGTAAATAGGAGATGGTGCCGTAAGCCGATTTTTTATAATTGTTGCCATCGGTTTTCATAATCGAGAATTTGGCGGGGATCTCGGTACTGTATACCGACTTAATGCCCTTGTAAATATTCATGTACCGCAAACGTTTACGCACATACTGCGCCATAGGGCAGGTATGGGTTTGTGAAATATCCACCACCTCTATTTTTGTGGGATCCATTTTTCCACCCGCACCCATACTCGAAATAATGCGTTGATTATTGTAATACGCCGTTTGAAGGAGGTATAATTTTGGGGAAATACTGTCAATGGCATCAATCACATAAGAAAACTTCTGTTTCATAAACTCCTTCATATCATCGGGATTCTTAAACTTGTCTACCACCTCCAATTGAACCTCAGGATTAATCAACTTTAAGCGTTCGGCCATTAAATGAGCCTTGTTTTGGCCATGTGTAGATGACAAGGCCTGAAGTTGCCGGTTGCGGTTCGTTGGATCCACTGTATCGCCGTCAATGATAGTTAGTTTCCCCACTCCGCTTCGGCCAATAGCTTCGGCCGCATACGAACCCACGCCTCCTAGACCTACAATCAGCACATGGGCATTCACCAGTTTCTCAATTCCCTTTTCTCCCACCAGCAGGGTAGTGCGTTCCATCCAACTCGTATCCATTTATAATTTAAGTTTAAATACGGTTTCGAAATTATTTTTTAATTGCTCTCGCATAAATTCTTCCTCAATTCCCAGAATTTCTGCCGCTTTGTGATAAATGTACTTGATAGAAATGTCGGCATCATCGGTTTCCAGAAAAAAATTCTTTCGTCCCACATTTTTTAATGCCTTCGCCGCGTTTGACTGATATCCCAGCAACGCCTTTCCAAATGAAAAATAGAGACCCTGATCTACCATCACCCTGGCAATGTTCTCGTTATTATTAAACCCGTGTACGATCACCGGCACTTGATTGTCGTGGTGATTCAAACAATTGATGAGCTCGTTGAAGGCCTTTACGCAATGAACAATGAGCGGTTTTTTGATCGAATTTGCAATCTGAATTTGTTCGGTAAATACCTCCAATTGCAAGTTAAAATCCACATCACATACTTTATCCAAGCCACATTCGCCAATGGCGAGACATCTTTTTTCATGTCCCGCAATTCTCAGGTTCTCTAATTCGTTATCAATGGTATCCTTTTTAATGTACCAGGGGTGGATGCCATACGAATAATGATTGGGTTTGTTTGTTGAATCAAGTTGGATGTTGACCAGTTCAATTTTGGCATCATGCACCTGCGAATGCGTATGTGTGTTAATAAACAAAATTAAAATTTATGCCGGGCGTTTTTTCTTAGGTATCAAACTTAGTAACTTTAACTCTTATATTAAAAATGAAATCATTAAATTATAATAAAGTTACACCGCTAATTTTCAAGGAATTTGAAGTTTTATTGGGAAAAGAATTTCTGAGCAGTGACAAAGAACAATTGGAAAAGTACGGTCAGGATGAAACTGAAGACCTGCTGTATTTTCCTGAGCTAGTGTTAAAACCTCAAACAGTGGAGCAAGTGGCGGCCATTGCCAAGATTTGCAATGCCCATGCCATTCCATTAACAACCCGCGGTGCAGGAACGGGCCTTAGTGGCGGAGCTTTGCCCATTCATGGAGGGGTGATCTTGAGCATGGAAAAATTCAATAAAATTCTTTCCATCGACGAACGAAATCTCCAGGCTACGGTGGAGCCCGGCGTCATCAATTATATTTTTCAGGAAGAAGTAAAAAAATTGGGTTTGTTTTACCCCCCCGATCCCGCCAGTTGGGGTTCTTGTAGTTTGGGCGGAAACATTGCGCACAGCAGTGGGGGACCAAAAGCTGTTAAATATGGCACCACCCGAGATTATGTCTTAAATCTTCAAGTGGTCTTGGCCAGTGGCGAAATTATTTGGACGGGTGCCAATACCCTAAAATATTCAACAGGGTATAACCTTACGCATTTGATGGTTGGCAGTGAGGGCACATTGGGAATTGTAACTAAAATTGTGTTTAAGTTAATTCCTTTGCCTAAGAATGATTTGTTGATGTTGGTGCCTTTTAAAAGCGCGGAGCATGCATGCACTGCTGTAGCGGGAGTGTTCAGAGCGGGCATTACGCCCAGTGCCATGGAATTTATGGAGCGCGATGCCATCGACTGGAGTATGAAGTTTTCGGGTGAATTAAGTTTTGAGATCAAACCCGAATGGCGGGCGCTTTTGCTAATTGAAGTGGATGGCAATGACATGGAGGTATTGATGAAAGATTGTGAGGTCATCAGCGGGGTGATGCAGGAAAACGAGTGCGACGAAATTCTATTTGCTGATAGTGCCGAGCAAAAGAATGCGCTTTGGAAGATCAGAAGAAAAGTAGGGGAGGCCGTGAAAAGCAATAGCGTTTACAAAGAAGAAGACACTGTTGTTCCCCGCGCCGAATTACCTGTTTTATTAAAAGGAGTGAAGCGCATTGGTGCAAAATATGGTTTCAGGTCGGTGTGTTACGGACATGCCGGCGATGGCAATCTCCATGTCAACATTATTAAAGGTGACCTGAGTGATGAGGTCTGGGAAAATGATCTGCCAAAAGGCATCACCGAGATTTTTGAGCTCTGCAAATCGCTGGGCGGCACCATCAGCGGTGAGCATGGAATAGGGCTGGTACAAAAAAATTATTTACCCATAGTGTTTTCGCCGACGCATTTAGAATTGATGAAAAATATTAAAAAGGTTTTCGACCCAAATTATATTTTAAATCCGGGGAAGATTTTTGATTAATAATTTGAAAAAATATAGCCCCGCAGCCTAGCCAACCCATCGAGGGTTTTGGACCCTCGATGGGTTGCGGGTTGACTTTGCAGGGATTTAAAAAAATCAAACAATCGGCTCTCAAGCTCTATCCTAAACAAAAAACGAAAATAATTTGGCACTATGCTTCTCAGCATAGCTAATGCAGCAACATATCGCTGCGCAGCCTGGCCAACCCATCGAGGGTTTTGAACTTTCGATGGGTTGCGCTTGGGCTTAGCACCCTCGAAGAGTTGCACTTTGACTTTGCAGAGAATTAAAATACTCCACCAAAACATCTTCAGGCTTTATCCTAATCAAAAAACGAAAATAATTTGGCACTATGCTTCGCGGCATAGGTAATGCAGCAACATATCGGTGTGCAGCCTAGCCAACCCATCGAGGGTTTTGAACCCTCGATGGGTTGCGGGTTGACTTTGCAGGGATTTAAAAAAATCAAACAAT
>JAQSCW010000041.1 GCA_029945625.1 bacterium | reverse complement strand
CATTACCAACACCGGTTAAACTTACAGGGTTACCTGAGCAAATGGTGGGACTACTGGCAATGCCACTTACTGTTGGTAAGGGATGAATAGAAACAGAAACGGCAACCGTAGAAGTTCCACAGGCATTTTCACCGGTTACCACATAGGTTCCGCTCACCACGGGAGCAAATGGTACACCATTTAACAAGTTGCTTGACCACGTATAGGTTGTGGCCCCACCGGCTGTGAGAACGACTGTGTTATTGGGACAAGTACCTCCGGTAGAAGGTGTGCTTACCACAGTCAAAGATGGGACACCCACATTCACACTCACCGTTTTTGCCACATTGGAACTACAACCGGCAGTGGTGGTTCCTGAAACAGAATATGTGGTGGAAACACTCGGCGTAATGCTAATGGAGGACGCAGTGGATCCGGTGCTCCATAAAAAACCACTGCCCCCTAATGCTACTAATGAAGTGGTGGTATTCGCGCAAACATAACCGGTGGGACCAGCGATACTCAGAGGGGCAAAATAATCAACCAATACTGTTTTGGTAGTGATGCAGCCACCTGAACCGGATGTTACCGTATACACCGTGGGTGCTGTAGGCGTGAAAGGAACCCCATTTGAAATTCCTCCTGACCAACTGAGATTAGAACCCCCAGTGGCAGTGAGTGCTACCGTACCTCCTGCGCACACAGAAGGAGTAGCGGGAGTAACTGTAACCGATGAAGTAATGAAACTAAGACTGCTGAAGGTAGTGGTTGCGGCGCCCGCCACATTATCTACCGTATACATTCTGAAACCAAAAACATTTCCCGGAGAAACCGGAATACAAGTCTGACTGCCCGATTGAACTGCGCTCCCTGACGTACTGTATCCGTTTACCATCGTGGCCACGCCATTGAGCAGAAACATAGGATAGTCCCAATTTGCACCATCACTTGTTGTGTAATTCCAATTAAAGGTAATGAGACCTGCTTGCGTAATGGCGATGGTATAATCGTTGGTGCCGGGAGTTCCGCTGCTATTATTTCCGCTTACCATAAAAATGCTCGCAGGGGCTCCGCCGGAGTTGGTGATCCCATCTGAATTAACTGCCACTGTGCCCCAATTGGTAGGTGCAAAACCACCACTAAATTGGGCGGAGATAAAGTTGGGATAAATAAGCAAAAAAGAGAGTGAAGCAAGTACTTTGTAAACTAGTTTCATTGGGGGGAGATTATCGAAATAAAATTGTCATACTACTCCAACAAATGTAGTGAATAATTCGGCACTATTTTCAACAAAATGCGAGAGTCGATTCTATGGCGTAAAAGCCGTTATCGCCTAGTAGCTGGCCTCTTAGCCCCCACCCGTTTTATTCAAACTTTTTAAAACAGGCGCTAATGTCTCGGCGTTTGTGTTCGGATCTCAAAGACCGCTTTTTTTTTATTTTTTTTATCCTTTTGTCCCCCGCTGAAAGTTTCAAACCATAAAATAGAGATTTGCGTTTAACTGAGATTGATTTCGGACGGTCATTTTTTTGAAGTTTTTTATTTCCAGTGTTCTCCACCATCACTATTTTTATCTTTTTCAGTGACCTTTTGTATTCCTTTTCGGCTGTGTTCTGAATATGCTGACAGAAACAATCGGTAGTACGCGGCCGGGTGCCCGGGTACTTTGGTTTTGGTGAATAGGCTGTAGCGTCAAGTCCATCGCTACAGAGTAGCATCATCACTGTTACAAAGGGGAGTACTTTCTTTTTCATTTGCATTTCTGTTTTATCAAGTTTCAAAAGGTCCTACAAGCGTTTGGTACAAGTAAAAATACCGATGATTTAGTTTATGGAAAAGGATCTAAGATGAAATGATAACCTGATAGATTCTCAACATCGAAATTTTTTAAAATATACAGATGATTTCAATTTCTATTAAGTGAGGTCCTGCGCCAGGGGCACGAAGGGTTTAGTTCTTTTAAGGCGATGCCTCCTTTATCGCCTTAAAAAATCACGGCAAAAGTTCTGTGAACTTTTGAGCGAGCTTGTGCGAAGGCAGCGAAGCCCGCAGTGACCCGCCAGGGCGCCCACAAAAAAGAAAAAATAATATTTGAGGTCCGACTAGATAGGAACTGAAATCTCCAAAATCAAAAAGGACCCACCACAAATTAGCTGTGGCGGGTCCCCTTCCAGCCTTATTTTTATGTTTTCTTAATGATGACCCTTTCTGTTGAACACCATGTTTTGAATTCGTTGGTATAGTAGAGGTAAGCGCAAGAAGCAGGTGCTTCATACTCACCGGGAATTTCTGCCTTGAGATCGAGGTTGATCTCCTTTTGAGAATTAGCTTCCAACCCTCTATAATAAAAGGCAATGCTGTTTCCTTTGATCTCATAAAAATCGAAGATCTTTTTTTCTTGCAATTCCTTTAATTGCCAAGGTTGAGCAGAAAAACCCGCAGGAATACCAATAATGGCCATGGTGCTCGGCACACCCTTGTCGCTTTTGTTAACAAGCGTTGTTTTCAGTCTGACTGTTTCTCCCACTAAAACGGTAGTGGCCATTAATTTTGTGCTAATACCAATTTTACATTCCTTATCACTTTTTGGTAAAGATGTATTGTAATTGATAGCTACGGAATAAGGCAATGGATTTTTCGCACCTTGATATTTCACTTTTAGATGATGTGTGCCCTCTGTTGTGATAAAATCTTCAAGTCCTTCTATCACAATGGCTGCCTTGTCGCCGGCCTTGTAGGAGCGTCCCGCTACTTTTTTATTATCCACATAAATAAGTATTGTACCATCTTCGTTCGCTTTTTTGCTGAATTTGGCGTATTCGGTGAGGGCTTTCAAAGCAAGAATAGTGCCTTGTGTAGAATTAAATACCCCCGATCCATTTCTGGCGCCGAGCAAATTCTGAACCGCCCGATTTAATGAATTAGCTGCAAGTGCCGGTGATTTGAGCATGGCCAAAATACTCAGCGCAGTGGTTTCAATGGTTAAGGATTGCCCTTGTGAATAGGTAATTGAATGCGACGATCCGGTAAAACTGCCATCGGCGTTTTGCAATTGCAACAAAGCTTTTAACGCCTCATTTGCTTTTCCGTTTTCTTTCAAACTAAACGCCGCATTGCTTGCCATTGCTATTAAATAAGCATCCTTCGACGCCATAGCTCTGCTATAAGAAGTTTCGAATTCCTTTTTCAGATCGGTGTAACCCGCTTCTGCCATCGCATAAACAATGTAACCGTTTAGTACCTCATCACTAATTCTGCCAAAATCATGCAGGGCGCGGCGCTCTCTTTCGAATCCGCCTTTTCCGTCCTTATGACTCAGTAACCACAAGGCAGTTCTATCCAACATTTTTTGGTCAATTTGCTGACCTGCTTTTTGCATGTCAACAAATTCCATAATGCCATATGCGGTAAGACCCTCATGGGCAGGCACAGAGCCAAACCATTCGTAGCCCTTGTTTGACGTTTCAAAAGTAGTGAGACGTTTATACCCGCGATCAAGCAGATCATTGGCTCTTGCCAACAGTTTGCTGTCGTTGCTGCCTGATGTTTTTAAATAGTCGAGCACCATTGCATTGGGGTATGCACTGCAGGAAGTTTGTTCGAAACAACCGTACGGCTCCTGCAAAATGCCTTCCACGCCTTTCATAAGATCTGTTACCACATTCGGAAAAGCGGTGAAGGAAGCTTTCAGTGAGCCATTCACAAGATGATGGATGTCGACTTCATAGTCCCGTTCAGCTTCCTGCGAAGAAAAAGAAAGTTGAGAAGGAAAACCCTTTGCTGCAATTTTTATTTTCTTGGTAAAGCCATCACTCAAGCCGCAGGATTTAAATCCAACCGTGAAATCGGCATACCCGATCGTATTAAGTACCTTATACTGAAAATAAATAGTTTTTGCAATACCCGGCATAATAGTTTGCGCCGGATCGATTTTTTGTACTACTTTCAAACCGGCGGGAGCGGTAACGGACAAGATTCCACCAAGAGGTTTGTCGGTATTGTTTTTTAAGGTAACAGGAATTGATAAAAAATCCTCAGTGCTTATTTCTACGGGAATTTTTGCACTCATTTCAAAAGGCAACTGCGTAAAAATAGATTCTTCAACACGTCCCACGCTGCCATCGGTCCCAATACCTTCTATGGTTGCTTTAAAAGAAGTGATATCATCGGATGCAAAAAATTCGATGCTGCGTTTTCCCGAATACCCAATTTCGATCATGGGGTTCCAATAGATGGTATTTCTAAAATCGCTGCGGGTTTCTACGTTTTCTTGTTTTTCATAAGTGGGCATGGGGAATTCACGTGTTCTATAATATACCTGAGCCGGTTCCATTGCCAGATTCTTTTTCTCCATGTCATGTCTGAATCTAAGATCCTCCACACCGGCAACCACAACTTTTGAACGTGCGTCATCTAATGGCAGAAAATTATTAGCCGGCTCCATCATCTCTTTTTCCTCTATTTTTTGGAGAGCATGAAGGTTTTCTGCACCATTTTCAAGAGCCCCCGGCTTTGGAGCTCTTGCTCCTCGAATTGGACGTGTTGATTTGATGATTTCTATCTTTTGAATTCCGGCCAATTGTTCCTGAGGAAGCGCTCCAGCATTTATTCCCTGCATCGCCGGTACATTTTTCCTCAGTCCTGAAGCTCCCCACGACGCTTCAATCTCGTACGTATTGTTAGAGAGATAAACGACTAAATTTTGATCGTAATTTTGAAGGAGTAAGGATTGCGGCGCGTATTTTTCGGAGTTAAAGGTCAATGTTTGAGGCGAAGAAAGATCAATCTTTTTGATCAGGAACTTTCCGTTTTCATTAACAGGGTTCAAGGCACCACTGCCATCCTTAATGGTCACATTTGGTATCGGTTTTCCGGTTTGCGCATCCAACACGGTGCCTGCGAGGATGGCCTTTTGAGGCATAAATTGAATGGGAGGTAATTCTTGTTCCATCAGTTTCTCCCAGGTAAATCGTCTCCATCCCGACGTCATTAATAAATAATCAAGCGCCTTATCTGCTTTCTTTTCTTTTGAATCAAAATAGAAGGCGGGCTCTTCAATCTTTTCTTTCAGATCTTGTTGCAAGAGAAGTTGTGATACAATGTTTCCCGATTTATCATCGGCAAAAGTAAGTAATTGATCATTCACCACTGCCATTGAAAGGTTCGCCGGCATTGGCATCCCGCGCTCATCTTTTACGGTAATGTTCATTTTAATTTTTTCACGCGGTAAATATTTTTGTTTTTCCGCAGTCACCGAAATGTTCATTTGTTTGTGTTTGTTCACAAACGTAAGTCGTTCGGCTCTGGCAATCCCTTTTGAATCGAAGAGTGTTAGTTGCGCCACACCAATGGGGAAATCCTGAGTTGAGAACACCAGGGAATTATTTCCAGGGAGTGTGTTCACCAAAGTAGAGTACACCATTTTGCCCCTGATCTGCGCCACCAACGTTAATTGTTCAGTCTCAGTGGTGTTTACTGTAGCAGCTACTTCCCCTTGTTTTGAATTGTCGATACTCAGTGCATAGCCTCTTTCCCAAGCCTCGGGCACCACAAAAGTTTCCTTTATCCCCTCGGGTTTGGTGATTTTAACCAGGTATTTTTCACCTTTTTGCGGAATTAACGTGAAGGCGCCCATGCCTTGATGAAAACTAGTGAAACCGGCAACTTTGCTTCCTTTTTCGGTGAATACTGCACCTTCAATGTCTGCAGGTTTTCCAAATTCATTAAGGGCTTTAAACGCAATCGTGTTTTCCAATCCGCAGAGCAGATCGCCGCCTTCGGGGAATAAATTTAGACTAATGGAATTTAAGACGATGGGGATGGCGCGAGAAATACTTTCTGTACTTCCATTATAATCGATCATCACATTTATTAAACCATCATTAGAAACCAATTTTGAAGGGAGTTTGAATTTTATATAGTTCAGTCCCTCTTCATCGGTTGTTCCTCCCTGCTCCATCATCTTTATTCCATTCAAAGAAACCATAAATTTTAAGGGATGGGAAACCAAAGGTTTGTTTTCGTTGCTGTTCAACGAAAGTTTGGCGGTGACCTCATCGCCTGCGCCAAAAGCCTTCTTTTCAAAATCGAGTTTCATTTTTAGGTTCGGGAGCACCAATTCCTGCACCTGAATTTCTTTTTCAAAATAATTCTCTTCGCCCTCGTTTTTCATCCAATTGGTATAGGCCCTGATTTTATATAATCCACCGGCAGCCTCTTTGCTGATCGTGAGATCTCCTGCTGCTTTTCCATTTTTAGTGATGAGGTTTAATCGCTTTTCAAGAGTACCTTTGGGGCCAATTAAATCTACCATCAGGAGTTCACTTTGTTCGGAGGGTTTTAAGCCGGCGCCTTCGCGCACATAGGCCGAGAACCAGATATCATCTCCCGGTTCACACAAGGTCTTATCTACCTGCAGATACAATTTATCTTGGGGCATTTGTTCCCGATAAGCGTCCAGTTTTTTCCTGAGTTCACGCACCAGATCGTTTTCCATTGCCGCCTGAAAATTGCCTGCCGGAAGAAGCCAGGCGGCAGCCGCTGTTCCCACTGCTAATGCAGTGATCAGCAACGACATTTTTTTTGTTTTCGTGGTTTCCATAACGTTTAATTTAGATGAGTTTTTCTATTTAGATGCATCCATCTAATTAATTCCATAAAATAGTTAGATAATTAAAAAACAGCTGTTGTTTTTTTGTAACATTGCCGTTTATGGGCAACTCGAAACGGGCACTCCTTTTTATCTTCCTCACCATTTTGATTGATTGTATGGGAATTGGAATTATTGTGCCCAGCATGCCTTCCTTGATTCAGGAATTAACCGGTGGAAACATAAGTGCAGCTGCAGGATACGGCGGATGGTTGAGTTTTTCTTATGCCATTATGGCCTTTATTTGTTCTCCGATTTTGGGTGGACTCAGTGATAAATATGGCAGAAGGCCCATCTTATTGATCTCGCTTTTTGGGCTTGGACTTGATTATATTTTTCTGGCGCTTGCCCCCACTATTTTTTGGTTATTTATAGGGCGCATTATTGCGGGCATGTGCGGGGCCAGTTTTACCACAGCCGCAGCGTATATTGCCGACGTGAGCGATCCTAAAAACAGAGCCAAAAATTTTGGGATGATTGGCGCAGCCTTTGGTTTGGGATTTATTTTAGGGCCGTTACTCGGCTCTCTGTTTGGAACCTGGGGTACTCGCGTTCCATTTATGGCTGCTGCGGGATTTTCATTGCTTAATTTCTTATTTGGTTATTTTGTTTTGCCGGAGTCGTTGAAGAAAGAAAACCGGCGCGTTTTCACGTGGAGGCGAGCCAACCCTTTTGGATCGTTAAAACAATTATCGAAACACCGTTCAGTAATCAGTTTGATTTTTGTGTTGTTTCTCCTAAATATTGCCGGTCACGCCATGCAAAGTACATGGACCTATTTTTGCATTGAGCGTTTTAGCTGGACACAGGCACAAGTGGGGTATTCGTTGGCCTTTGTTGGCATCTGTGTTGCCATTGTGTCGGGGGGCCTCGTGGGATCTGCCAAAAAGCTGTTGGGCACCAAGAAAAGCATCTTTGTTGGATTGGGCATTTATGTGATAGGCTTTCTTTTATTTTCATTTGCGGATAAGGGTTGGATGATGTTCGCATTTATGGTACCTTATTCCCTGGCAGGAATTGCAGTACCCAATATTCAAAGTATCCTCACTTCAAGAGTATCGCCCAACGAGCAAGGTGAGTTGCAGGGCGGAATTACCAGCGTGGTTAGTTTAACCGCTATTATTGGTCCCGTTTTAATGACAGGTAGTTTTAGTTATTTTACCAAGAACCCCGAAAAACTTTATTTTCCGGGAATTCCCTTTGTTATTGGTGGAATTCTGGCACTTATTTGTTTTATTATTAGCTATTTTGCGTTGAAGAAATTACAATTGGTGGAGCATAAAAACTCCTGATATTTCCCGAATTCTTATCTTTTTTTAACGCGTGCATTTTCTCTCTCTTGTGGCCTGTTGCCGGTAGACTCAGCCTGCGGTTCATCCCCGAAATTGCCTCTATTTTTTAATTAGTACAAAAAGAAGTATCTTTGTGCCCTTAACAAAACAAGAGAAATGAAAGATATTTTCGAAAAAATTAAGGCAAATTTTGGTCCTATTGGCGAACATGCCAAAGAATCGCATGGTTATTTCACCTTCCCAAAATTAGAAGGAGAAATCGATCCTCACATGTTGTTTAGAGGCAGGAAACGATTAAACTGGAGTTTAAACAATTATCTGGGATTGGCGAACCACCCCGAAGTGAGAAAGACAGATGCGGAAGCAGCTGCACAATACGGACTCGCCTATCCAATGGGTGCCCGCATGATGAGTGGCAATACTGAAATGCATGAACAACTGGAGAGAGAATTGTCAGATTATGTGAAGAAAGAAGATACCATTTTATGTAATTTTGGGTATCAGGCCATGGTGAGTGCCATTGATTCTATTGTTGACCGTCATGATGTAATTGTGTACGACGCCGAAAGTCATGCGTGCATTTTAGACGGCGTACGTTTGCATATGGGCAAACGATTTGTGTTCAAACACAATGATATTGCTGATTGCGAAAAACAATTGGAGCGTGCCAAAAAGCTAGTTGAAAATACAAGCGGCGGAATATTGGTAATTACCGAAGGTGTATTCGGAATGCGCGGTGATCAGGGAAAACTTAAAGAAATCATTGAGCTGAAAAAGAAATTCAATTTCCGCTTATTTGTTGACGATGCGCACGGCATTGGTACCATGGGAAAAAATGGGGGTGGTACCGGAGAAGAACAAGGCTGCCAGGACGGGATCGATATATATTTCGGAACCTTTGCGAAATCTTTTGCGTTAATAGGAGGATTTATCAGCTCCTCAAAAGACATCATCACCTTCCTTCGGTACAATATGCGTTCACAAATTTTCGCAAAAAGTTTACCGATGCCTTTGGTGGTGGGTGCTTTAAAGAGACTTGAGTTAATGCGAAAACATCCGGAGTACCGAGAGAAATTATGGGAAATTGCCAATGCACTTCAAAAAGGCTTGGTGGCAGGCGGTTTTGATATTGGCGACACCAATACCATGGTCACCCCTGTATACTTACGTGGCTCTATTCCCGAAGCCACCAATATGGTAATTGATTTGCGTGAAAATTACAATATTTTTTGTTCTATGGTAGTATATCCGGTGATCCCTAAAGGGATGATTATTTTAAGGATTATTCCAACAGCAATGCACTCGATGGAGGATGTAAAATTCACAATTGAATCGTTTAGTAAGATTAAAGATAAATTATATGGTGGTGAATATGCCGCCACTGAAATCAAAGCAGGATTTGCGCAAAAGCTCTGAGGAATTATTGACTCTCCTTTCGCGAATTTCGCAGAATAAAATACAACATCCCGATTCGAATGAATCGGGATTTTTTGTTTTAAAAGTTAACATTTGCAAAAAAAGTCTTTCCATCACACTGTGCAGCTTAACTTAAACGTGCGAGACAGTTAAGAGTGGTATTACCAACTTGAAAAAAAATATTGTTAAAAATTAAGATCGCACCTGCTTGAATACAGTTGCAGATCTTTTTAACATTAATAAACCGTAACTTACCGCTTTAGTAGTTGAAATCGGTGCTTTGAAAATATACATAAAATACATGGTGAGCCTTCGCTACAAAATGCTAGTGAAGGAGGAGCTTGAGAAATTAGATATTCACCATGCATTTGTTGATTTGGGGGTTGTAGAACTCGTTGAAGACATTACCGATGTTCAAAGAGAGGAATTAAAGAACAGGCTCCTCACCTCAGGTTTGGAGCTCCTTGATGATAAAAAAAGCATCCTCATCGAGCGCATCAAGAATGTGATAATTGAGATGATTCATTATTCGGACACGCTCCCTAAAACAAACTATTCGGATTATATCAGCGAAAAGCTGAATTACGATTATACTTACCTGAGTAATATTTTTTCGGAAGTAAAAGGTATTACCCTTCAACAATTCATTATCATTCACAAAATTGAACGTGTAAAAGAACTTCTCCTGTACGACGAATTAAACCTCTCGGAAATTTCTTATCTCTTGCATTACTCCAGTGTTTCGCACCTTTCTAAACAATTTAAAAAAATTACCGGTCTGTCGCCTTCTTATTTCAAACAATTGAAGAAGAGACGCAATCAAAATCTTGAGAATTCCTGACCCTTCACTGGTCGACATATAACGCAATTTGTGACATAAACGTGGTGAATTGCGCATAATGTGTAAAATACAGTGATTTATACAACAATGCGCTGCACATGTATAACTACTTGTAGGTTGTATTCCTCAACTTCGCTGTAATCTTAATTAACCACTAAAATTCTTGAAATTATATATCAAATACATGGTGAGCATCCGTTGCAAAATGGTTGTGAAAGAAGTGCTGAAAACCATGGGTCTTCATTTTGTGGTAGTTGATTTGGGTGAAGTGGATATCATGGAGAACATTAATCTTGTGCAACGAGAGGAACTGAAAAAGAATCTTCTTAACTCGGGACTCGAATTAATGGATGACAAAAGGGCCGTTCTTATTGAAAAAATAAAAAACGTGATCATTGACCTGGTGCATTATTCAGAAGAACTACCTAAGGTGAATTATTCGGACTATATCGCTGAAAAGTTGCAGCACGATTATACTTACCTATCCAATATTTTTTCGGAAGTGAAAGGTATTACCATACAACAATTCATCATCAACCACAAAATAGAGCGGGTAAAGGAACTATAGTTATATGATGAATTAAATCTTACTGAAATTTCTTATAAGATGCACTATAGCAGTGTAGCGCACTTATCCAACCAATTTAAAAAAATAACGGGTCTCACTCCATCACAATTTAGGGCACTTAAGGACAAAAGCCGCACCCCGATTGAGGAAGTGGGAAATCATCCATCGGAATAATGCAGGAAAAAGAAAAAAATTATGCGCGTAGTTTGATCGAAGCAAGTCTCGATCCCTTGGTAACCATTAATACCAATGGCAAGATCACGGACATGAATGAGGCCACGGCAAACATCACAGGCATATCAAGAGAAAAACTGCGAGGTACTGATTTTTTTGAATATTTCACCGAACCGCAAAAAGCCCGTGAAGTATATCAGGAGGTCTTTGCAAAAGGATCAGTTTCGGATTTACCTCTTACTCTGAGGCACAAAAGCGGGAAACTCACCGATGTGTTATTTAACGGATCGGTTTACAAAGATGATTCAGGGGAAGTAACCGGTGTGGTTATTGTTGCCAGGGATGTTACCGCTCAAAAATTACTTTCAAAATATTCATTGAGTCTTATTGAAGCCAGTCTCGATCCCCTGGTGACTATAAATACAAAAGGGAAAATCACTGATATGAACCTGGCCACTGTGAATATCACCGGCCTTTCGCGTGAGCAATTAAGGGGGACCGATTTTTTTGACTATTTCACTGAGCCGCAAAAAGCCAGAGAAGTGTATCAAGATGTATTTGCAAATGGTTCGGTGGCCGACTCGCCGCTCACCTTGCGACACAAGGAAGGGAAATTAACCGATGTTCTATTTAACGGTTCGATTTACAAAGACGATCGCGGTAATGTGTTGGGCGTTGTGATTGTAGCCAGAGATGTGACTGCACAAAAATTACTCTCAAAATATTCACTCAGCCTTATTGAAGCCAGTCTCGATCCTTTGGTAACCATAAATACAGAAGGAAAAATTACCGACATGAATCAGGCCACGGCTGATATCACCGGCCTTTCGCGGGAGCAATTAACGGGGACCGACTTTTTTGACTATTTCACTGAGCCGCAAAAAGCCAGAGAAGTGTATCAGGATGTATTTGCAAATGGTTCGGTGGCCGACTCACCGCTCACCTTGCGACACAAAGAAGGAAAATTAACCGATGTTTTATTTAACGGTTCAGTTTATAAAGATGACCATGGCAATGTATTGGGCGTGGTAATTGTAGCCAGAGATGTGACCGAACAGAAACGGATTTCCACGGAATTATCTTTGGCAAAAACTTTTGCAGAAACTGCCAGTATTGCTGCAGAAGAAGCTAAAACAACTGCGGAAGCTGCCACGCGCGTGGCAAAAGATTTGGTAAGGACTAAGCAACAGTTTCTCTCTAATATGAGTCATGAAATAAGGACTCCTATGAATGCCATCATAGGTTTTACCAAGGTGGTGCTTAAAACAGACCTTACGGTGAAACAAAGAGAATATTTGGAAGCTGTAAAAATTAGTGGTGATGCCTTAATTGTGCTGATCAATGATATTTTGGATTTGGCAAAGGTGGACTCCGGAAAAATGAAATTTGAACAAATCCCATTCAAACTCACCCGTTCTTTATCGGCCATGCTTCACTTGTTTGATAACAGGATTCAGGAAAAGAACCTTGAATTGGTGAGGTATTACGACAATAAGATTCCCAACTTTCTGGTAGGCGACCCGGTACGTTTGCATCAAATTATATTAAATTTGATGAGTAACGCCGTGAAATTCACCAGTACAGGAAAAATAACTGTAAGTGTAGAATTGCTCAATGAAGACGATTCAGTCGTGACCATCAAATTTTCGGTGAAGGACACCGGCATTGGCATTGATCAAAGGAAGATAGGAAAGGTATTCGAGAATTTTCAGCAAGCATCCAGCGATACCTCACGTTTATACGGGGGAACAGGCTTAGGTTTAGCCATTGTAAAACAATTGGTAGAAGGCCAAGGCGGTAATATTATGGTGGAAAGCAAAATAGGTGAGGGATCGGACTTTGGGTTTACTCTTAATTTCCTAAAGACTAAGATCCAGCCGGAGATTGAAACGGAGATTTTAGAACTGGACGATACGATAAAAAACATCAAAGTATTAGTTGTAGAAGATATTGCACTGAATCAGTTGCTCATGAAGACCCTTTTAGATGATTTCGGATACTCTTGTGATATAGCTGCCAATGGTAAAATTGCCATTGATAAAATTAAAAGAAATGTTTACGATATTGTCTTGATGGATCTGCAAATGCCTGTGATGAATGGATTTGAGGCCACCGATCAAATTCGCAAGGTGTTACTGTCTAATGTTCCCATAATAGCACTTACTGCAGACGTGACAACGGTAGATTTGGCAAAATGCAAAGCGGTGGGAATGAACGATTACATTGCTAAACCTGTGGATGAACGCTTGTTGTATAAAAAGATCGTCACTCAACTCCGATTGGCTGACGCTGAAGAAGCTGAAGAACAAATGGAAGTGGCCGTTCAAAAAGCAATCAGATGTATTGATTTAGAGCATTTAAATTGCCGCACTAAATCAAATCCTGCGCTCATGATGGAAATGATTTCCCTTTACCTCGAGCAAACCCCTCCGTTGGTGAAGGCCATGAAAACAAGTTTTGAGGAAAAGGACTGGGAATCCTTACATGCAGTAGTACACAAGATGATTCCATCCTTTTCAATAGTAGGTATTAATTCTGATTTTGAAAATATGGCAAAAAAGGTGCAGGAGTTTGCCCGCACGCAATCTGAAACTGGCGAAATACACCATATGGTGATACAATTGGAAACTGTTTGCAAGCAAGCCTGTCTGGAACTGGAAGAAGAATTTAACCTTATTAAATTGAAAGCACATGAAGGAGCCAAGTAAGATAAAAATATTTCTTGTAGATGACGATGCACTTTTTCTCAGGAATTTGGAAGTGGAGTTCCTTCAGCATGCCGATTTCGACATTTGCACGTTTGTTACCGGCGAATTGTGTTTGGAGCACCTCCATCAAAATCCGGATCTGGTGATTTTGGATTACCATTTAGATGGTATTGACAGAAACGCCATTAATGGTATTGAGACCTTGGATAAAATAAATTATTCGCACCCTACCCTTCCTGTTGTAATGCTTTCGGCACAAGATAAAATTGAAGTGGCTGTAAATTGTATGCACCATAATGCCTACGACTATGTAGTAAAAAGTGAAACTTCCTTTATGAGATTACAAAAAATAATCACGGCCATTTTCCAGTACCAAAAACTAGAGAAGCAATTGCATTGGTACATGAGTAAAATGTAGCGAATTTAATTTTGGGTTTTTTCTTTCGCGCATTTGGAAATACTACAAAGAAAAGCCATTACCGATAGTCGGGCAAAATGCACGATGTAGAATCCTAAATAGTGAAGAACGTCAAAATGATATACATAACGAACCCCATAGTATCAAATCAGCAAAATAAGTGTATTTTGACCCACACAAGAACATTGCCTACTTCAAAGAAAAAAACTAACACGTGAAACAAATCAGCGATACCCCCGAACTCCCCAAATCAAAGACACATATTGTTGTTGAGATTATTGAATACATCCGTAATGCGGTGTTGAGTAAGACCATTATTAAAAAATCGACAGGTAACATTACCGTGTCTTCATTTGATGCCGGGGAAGAATTGGATGAAAAAACGTCTCCTTTCGATTCGTACATTCAGATTATAGATGGCGCTGCCGAAATCACCATCAGCGATAAAGTATACAAATTAAATTTAGGGGAAGGCATCATTATACCCGCCCATTCGAGTCATCATTTCAATGCCAATGAACAATTCAAAATGATTTCTACTGTGATAAAGAGTGGTTATGAAGAATAAATTCATGAATTAAAATTCGTGTCCCACCCTCTTTAAAAATATCACGCCGCAAAATTCCTCATCTAACATTTTACTTGATTCTACATTTCCATAAGTTTATGGCTAGTGAAGCTGCGGACATTTGATAGATCAATCGGAATTGGTGGGGAAATGTATTTTATTTATTCCTTGGATTTTTTTTATAAATGGAAACTTATTGTTAGCTGCGTGAGCGATTGTAGTGGAAAGCCCACAGCCACGCCTGTCTCTTTGCGTGG
>JAQSCW010000040.1 GCA_029945625.1 bacterium | reverse complement strand
GGAGGCAGTAGGCAGGTGGCAGAAACCCCGCCCGACCAAAGGCAACATCTTCTTGGTCGTTCGGGCGGGCGGGCACTTAGACACGAAGAA
Source organism: bacterium (assembly GCA_029945625.1). Classification (GTDB taxonomy): domain Bacteria; phylum Bacteroidota; class Bacteroidia; order B-17B0; family Aurantibacillaceae; genus Aurantibacillus. Next base: position 15,827 of record JAQSCW010000040.1, on the reverse strand, counting down.
CACGAAGAAGCACTAAGATAAGTTTTCAGTGGGCGGGAGGCAGTAGGCAGGTGGCAGAAACCCCGCCCGACCAAAGGCAACATCTTCTTGGTCGTTCGGGCGGGCGGGCACTTAGACACGAAGAACACGAAGAAGCACTAAGATAAGTTTTCAGTGGGCAGTGGGCAGAATGCAGAAATTGGTAGGCAGGAAGCGGTGGGCAGAATGCATACGGCCTTACCGGAAACTAATGGAAAACAGAACTCTTAAACTTTGAACATTTTGAACTACCACTCTTAGCACCCGACCTGAGTTTATCGTAGGGTGTCGAAGCGTTAAACACCGAACCTTTCCAATGAACCAACGCGAACTATTTTTACGCCATGTGGCACAAACCTCAGAGCAACCGCTGCTTGGGATCGACATGAACATTGTTAAAGCCGAAGGTGTGATCTTAACCGATCATCACGGCATGAAATACATTGACCTCATCAGCGGCATTTCAGTAAGTAATATCGGGCACTGCCATCCTAAGGTGGTGAAGGCTATTCGCGAACAAAGCGAAAAGTACATGCACTTAATGGTATTTGGCGAGTTTAACCAAAGTCCTCAGGTCACCTATGCGACTGCACTTTGCGCGCTTTTGCCCGAACAATTAAATTCTGTGTACTACACTACCGGAGGCAGCGAGGCCATTGAAGGAGCATTAAAACTCGCCAAACGCGTTACCGGTCGCAGCGAATTAGTCTCTTTTAAAAACGCCTACCATGGAAGCACACAAGGGGCGTTAAGTGTGATGGGGAACGAGATCTTTAAGAACAGCTTCAGACCACTTTTACCGGGAATTCGAATTCTGGATTATAATTCCATGGAGGCATTAGATCAAATCTCTAACGATACCGCCGCGGTCATCATTGAGTTGATTCAGGGAGAAGCAGGAATTATAAAAGCCGATGTGGAATGGATAAAGGCTCTTAGAAAAACGTGTAATGAACTTGGCGTCCTCCTCATTATAGATGAGATTCAAACCGGTTTTGGACGTACCGGCAATCTCTTTGTCTTTGAGCACTATGAAATTATACCTGACATTTTAATAATCGCTAAAGGAATGGGCGGAGGTTTACCTATTGGTGCTTTTATTTCGTCGAGAGAAAAGATGTTGCACTTTACCAATAACCCTGTATTAGGACATATAAATACCTTTGGCGGCAATGCCGTATGTGTGGCAGCAGCGCAGGCAACTCTAGAGGTGATTGTTGAAGAGCACCTGAGTAAGAGGGCCATGGAGATTGGGAAGATCATTAGTAACGAACTCCGTCACCCCTTTATCAAAGAGCTTCGCATGTATGGAGCGCTTGGTGCCATTGACTTTAAGGATGAAGCTCTGACTATGCGGGTAATCAAATCTTGCATTGAACACGGGGTGCTGAGCGATTGGTTCTTATTTTGCACCACCGCCATGCGCATTGCGCCGCCTCTTACCATCACAAATGAGGAATTAAGACGGGCGCTCAAGATAATCACCCATGTACTCACTAACATTAGTAACTAGTTTGAATAGCTATTTTGATAAAAGACTTTTTGTTCTATTATCCTTTGCCTTTGCAGCATGCACCGTAATTGGCACATTGAGCCATGAACTTGGACATTTTCTGATTGCCCTTTTTTTCGGTGAAAAACCAAAAATACATTTTGCTTCTTCCTCTATCGATACACCTTACGAAATATCTCAAACAAAAGAGATCTTGATTATTCTGGGCGGTGTAATGATGACTCTCTTTATAGGTTTTACAGGCTTTGCGCAAGTAATGAATCGGTACTTTCGCAGGATCCGTTTGGAAAAGTTAGAATTGAACGATTGGCTAAAGGTCCTTCTGACTATGTTCTTGTTGCGAGAACCCTTTAATTTCGTTCTACATTTTTGGGCTAAAGAAACTCACAGCGATGAACAACAGTTGGCTACGCTTTTTTCATTGCCCCAAAACTGCGTGTCACTCTGCCTCTCTCTTGTCTCTATATGGATTATCTATTTCGTAATCTTCAAGTTTGTCCCGCGGGTTCAGCGGCTTAGTTTACTACTTGGAGCATTTGTGGGCTCTACTCTGGGCTACCTGATATGGTTTCACTTTATTGGACCACTAGTACTACCCTAATTGGGTCCGGGTCATTTCTGCAAATACTTGGAAATTGCGATCGCGAGATAATCAAGGTTCATTCCCGAATTTGCTAGAAGCACGAAACTCAAATTTTTTTCCGGGATAAATCCACAAAATGCGCTGAAACCTGCGGTACCCCCGTTCTGCCAATACAGAGTATTCCCCTCTTGGGTAGCTTTAATTGACCAAGCTGCGCTCACTTCTTCCCTTCCGGAATAGAGAACTTGTTGCGCCATGCGGTTTAGTTCATTTGGTGTCGCACATGCCCCCAAATACTTGAGCATGTCACCGGTGGTGGATGCAATTCCTCCCATGGCCGGCACTTCGCCGAAACTCCAAGGTGGTGCCGGGTCCCCATTTTCATCATAACCCGATGAAAGGACAGCACGTTGAGATGAATCCGATTGAATTTGGGTATTTGCCATGTTGTAGGGAGCAGCGATCTTCTTATGGACTATCTCCTCAAACGTTTGCCCGTAGATCTCTTCAAGAATAGCCGCCAAAATTCCAATTCCCAGTGCCGAATACGCACGCACAGTGCCGGGCTCATTTGTAATGGACAGATTTTGAAGGGATTTAAACAACAGTTCTTTCGTGTAATTTTTAAAAGGATTTAGAGAGTCAAACTGATTTTGATCCCTCAAATTGCTCGGAAGGCGAGGTAGTGATGCAGTGTGGGCTGCGAGGTGTTTAATGAGGATGGGGCTTTTGTAAAAGGCAAATTTGGCGCAGTCAACCGGTAAATACCTGCGTATGTCGTCGTTCATTTTTATCTTTTTTTCTAGAACGGCCTGTGCAAGAAGGAGTCCACAGAAAGAATTACTTATGGCGCCAATCTCGTAAACAGTGCTTTGGGTAGGTATATTTCCCGAATCCCTTTTTGATTCGCCATAGTTGTAAAAATGGCTTCTTCCATTTTGGTTCAGGCCAATGCTGATGCCGCAGTTATGAGGACTTTGCATGTACTTTCGCAAAATGGAGTCGATAAACAAATCAAGTGCCCCTATTTTTGGATTGTCCGAAAAATAAGTCAAGCGTTTTCGATATTTTAACGAATCACGAATTTCCCCCCTTGAATCAGGAATGGTGGACTGGGAGGCCAATTCAGCAACAAGTAAAAAGCAGAGGGTACTTGTAAGTAGAATTATTTTATTTCGATATGAGCGATGCATTTTTTTCAATTAATAAAAATAGCTATATTTCTGCTTATTAAAACAGAGTATAATTTTCATCTTTTTTTAATTTTTTATTTATAATACAGGTTTATGGATAACGACACCAAAAATTTATTGATGCAATACCTTGGTCGGTTTGCTGAACACTACGAAATACCGGACTTCGCCACTTATAGCTTTAAAAAGAGAGGCGATCTGATGGACAAATTAAAAGTCAAGAACAACGATGCATGGGTAATCATGAACGACTTGTTTGGAGCTTTTTTAAAATTTGATCGCATTCAGAATGATAAGGAAAAATTCGACAAGGCACGTGTATTATGGGAAGCCGAGCACGCTGCTGCTGAAAAGGAAAAAGTAAATGCCGAAATGCATTTGATTCAATTCTGCAAAGCCGACGCAATTCCAATAGGTACTGTGGCTATGAAGGAAACGCTCAGCTAGAAACAAAAAAAACAGCCCGGCCATGTAGAGTACATGCCGGGTTTGTTTGTTGGTTAAGAAAACAAGAATCTACAAACTCATTTGAAAGAAAGTTTGCAGATCGATTATTTCCTCTCCCAAGCTAAAGTACTTTAGGGGAATCGTTCCGACATTTGCGAGCAAATTCAGGGACAAATTGAAAGTGTTGATGCACTACATCTGTCGTTACAAAGAAATTTGAGATTTTCTACTCTTTTTTTGGTTCAATTTCTTACCCTCAAATTCTAATAGTCGATTTTACTGAGCGAATCTAAAATTCAGAAAGCCGCGCCAAGGATTTTAGCACGGCACTTGTGCAGCGTCGGTAAAAATAAAATTTTCAACTACTTCTCTAAACAGAATAACCTCAGATCTATAAATCACGTGAGCGCCAGCGATTGAGCGGCATGTTTGAGCTCCTTTCTTCGCTGCCTCTTTGGCGAAGAAAGAGCGAGTAGCGAAAGCGCGCCCGGGCGCCCAACTAATACAATAGTACTTCTTGAAGATCGACTAATTAAGAAAACAAACTATCCACAAATTCTGCCGAATGAAAGAGTTGCAGGTCGGTCATTTTCTCTCCCACTCCAATATATTTTACAGGAATTTTAAACTCATCGGAGATCCCTATTACCACGCCACCCTTGGCGGTGCCATCTAATTTTGTAACGGCAAGAGCGTTTACTGCGGTGGCTGCTGTAAATTGTTTGCATTGTTCCACTGCATTTTGGCCGGTGCTACCATCGAGCACCAAGAGCACTTCGTGTGGCGCATCCGGTACCACCTTTTTCATCACATTTTTTATTTTGGTGAGCTCGTTCATGAGATTCACTTTGTTGTGAAGCCGCCCTGCGGTATCAATAATCACAATATCTGCACCTTTTGAAGTGGCACTGCTTAAGGTATCAAATGCAACACTGGCGGGATCGGAGCCCATGCCCTGATGTACGATAGGGACCCCTACCCGCTCGCTCCAAATAATAAGTTGATCTACTGCGGCAGCCCTAAATGTATCGGCTGCGCCGAGCATTACCGATTTGCCTGCCTGTTTGTAATGATGCGCCAGTTTTCCGATGGTAGTGGTTTTGCCCACACCATTTACTCCCACTACCATGATTACGTATGGCTTTATAGAGGGCAGTAATTCGGGCTCAGAGCCTACTGGGTTGCTTTCAGATAAGAGACCAATAATTTCTTCTTTTAGGATTCCGTTTAGTTCGGTAGTAGATACATATTTATCACGTTTCACGCGATCCTCAATCCGTTGAATGATTTTAATGGTGGTGCCCACCCCTACATCGCCTGAAATAAGCACTTCTTCCAAATCATCCAGCACCGAAGCGTCCACTGAGCTTTTGCCGGCTACTGCCTTGGCGATCTTTCCAAAAAAACTCTCTTTGGTTTTCGCCAATCCCTGATTCAAGCTTTCTTTGTTCTCTCGGGTAAACAATTTTGAAAAGAAACTCATATGGCCTTACAATTTATAGTGATATGCGAATTACAAACTCTCTGAAACAAAAAATTCTTTCCGATTTTGAGGAAAGAATTTCTTTAAAACTAGTATACGACTGATTATTTAGATTTCAAAAAATCAGCAATGTGGTCGTTATGAACAATTTCTTCTCTGAAGTTATATGCACCTGTTTTTGGTGATCTAACCATCTTAATCACTTTGGTAAAATCTTTTCCTTTACCTGTTTTAAGTGTTGCTACTACTTTCTTTGCCATTTCTCAGAATTTTATCTTATTTAATTTCTTTGTGAACTGTCATGCGCTTTAAAACAGAGTTGTATTTTTTCAACTCAATGCGCTCGGTGGTGTTCTTTTTATTTTTGGTGGTGATGTAACGGGAAGTGCCCGGTTTACCACTTTCTTTATGCTCGGTACATTCTAAAATGACCTGAATTCTATTGCCTTTTTTTGCCATGACTCTTTTTTTTTCTTATTTCGCCAGGATGCCATTTGCTTTGGCTTCCTTAATGCAGGCACTAATGCCCTTTTTGTTTATATTTTTTAAAGCCGAAGTGGAAACGCGCAATACTACCCACTCATTGGTTTCGGGAATAAAGAAACGTTTGCGTTTCAAATTCACTTTAAATTGACGGCGGGTTTTATGGTTCGAAAACGATACCTTGTTTCCACCCATCGCTTTTTTTCCTGTTAACTGACAAATACGTGACATGTTTTAAATCTTTATCTTTTAATAATACCCTTAAAAAGGGACGCAAATATACCTAAACATTATTGAAATTCCAAACTTCGGGCTATGGATACTTAAAAAATTTAGGGATTTGCACCAATATCTTTCCCAAAAGTCCATTTTTGCCCTGTTCCCCGGTCAAGAAAGCAGGGAAAGACGTTATTTCATTCTGTAATAACGGTATAGTTTATCTGTCCCGAGCACGTCAAAAACATTTCCTGCCGGCATCTGCGGTGCCATAATGCCCGCTTTGAATTGTAGGTTAGGGTTTTCGATCACAAGGATTTCATCCCATAGGTTCTGCTCAATAAGGCTGTTCAAAAGAAAGGCTCCGCCCTCCACCAGAAGTGTTTGAATTTGCAGTGTGTGCAAGTGATCCATGATTTGACCTAAGACATTCCTTTCAAAATCGAACTTTATATAGGTTATATGTTCATTTTCGGCTGACATTTTTTGATTAAAAACAATGGTATTCGCCTGCTGACTATAGATATTAAAATTAGAAGGCACCTCCAAATCCTTGTCAATAAAGACTCTTATTGGATTTTTGCCCTTTATTAATCGTGTGGTTAAGTTGGGATTATCATTCAAAACTGTGACTTTTCCCACCATGATGGCCTGTACTTCGGATCTTAGTTTGTGCACCAACACCTTCGCCTCCCGGCCACTGATCCAATTCTCTTCGGGCCTTTGGGGCAAAGGACGTTTGCTCATAAATCCATCGGCGGTAACAGCCCACTTTAAGCTAATGTAGGGCCGTTTATTTTCGTGAAAACAAAAAAATCGTCGATTGATAAACCGGGCTTCTTTCTCTAAAACCCCTTGTACTATCTCAATACCCGCCTCTTCTAATTTTCTTAGTCCTCTGCCTGCTACCATAGGATTGGGGTCGGTGCAAGCCACTACTACTTTTTTGAAACCCTTATGGATGATAAGATCGGCACACGGTGGCGTTTTTCCGAAATGTGAGCAAGGTTCGAGGGTAACGTACAACACACAATCGGAAGGCGAAACCGCTGCGGGTAAGGCGTTGATGGCTTCCACCTCGGCATGAGCCTTTCCATAACCATGATGGTAGCCGGAAGCCAACACGTGGTTCCCCTGCACAATTACGCAGCCCACCAGGGGATTGGGTACCACCTCGGGCCAACCCTTTGCCGCCAGATCAAGGGCCATTTGCATAAAGTGTTCATGATTCAACATGGGGACTAAGGTACAAGCAAAATTTATTAAATTCAGATTGATTTTGAGTACCTTTGTGCCTCTAAAATAATATTTTACATGTTTGATAATTTACAGGAAAAACTGGACCGTGCGCTCAAGAACTTAAAAGGCCAGGGGAAAATAACCGAAATTAACGTTGCTGAAACTCTGAAGGAAGTGCGCAAAGCATTGTTGGATGCCGACGTGAACTTTAAAGTTGCCAAAACATTTACCGATACCGTTAAGGAAAAAGCACTTGGTCAAAACGTGTTAACTTCGGTTTCTCCGGGCCAATTATTGGTAAAGATTACCCGCGATGAATTGGCCCAATTGATGGGCGGCACTAAGGAAGACATCTATTTGGGGGGCAATCCAACCATAATTTTAATGAGTGGTTTGCAAGGTTCGGGTAAAACCACCTTTACCGGAAAACTCGCCAATTATTTAAAAACTAAAAAAGGAAAAAAACCTCTGATGGTTGCCTGCGACATATACCGTCCGGCCGCTATTGACCAGTTGCATGTGTTGGGCGAACAAATTGGCGTGGAAGTGTTTAGCAACAAGGAGGAAAAGAATCCGATCAAAATTGCTGAAGCGGCTATCAAACAAGCAAAAGAAAATGGTAACAGTGTTGTGCTGATTGACACCGCGGGTCGTTTAGCCATTGATGAGGTGATGATGCGCGAGATCTCTGATCTCAAAAAAGCAGTGAAGCCGAACGAGGTATTGTTTGTGGTAGACAGTATGACCGGCCAAGATGCCGTAAATACTGCGAAGGCCTTTAACGATCAATTGGATTTTGACGGGGTGATCCTGACAAAACTTGACGGCGATACCCGGGGTGGAGCAGCACTTTCAATAAAAAGTGTCGTAAATAAGCCCATCAAATTTGTGGGTACCGGTGAAAAGATGGATGCGCTGGATGTGTTTTATCCTGAACGGATGGCCGACCGAATTTTGGGTATGGGCGACGTGGTGACCTTGGTTGAACGGGCACAGGAACAATTCAGTGAAGAAGAGGCCCGAAAACTCAATAAAAAAATTGCCAGTAATAAATTTGATTTTAACGACTTTATTGGTCAGTTGCATCAGATTAAAAAAATGGGAAATATTAAAGATCTAGTAGGTATGATTCCCGGCATGGGAAAAGCCATCAAGAATATGGACATTGACGATAATGCGTTTAAAGGCATCGAAGCCATTATCTCCAGCATGACCCCTGCAGAGCGAAGCAAACCCGAATTGATTAATGGTTCAAGAAGACAACGGTTGGCAAAGGGCAGTGGGCAAGGTATACAGGAAGTAAATAAACTGCTGAAACAATTTGAAGAAACCCGCAAAATGATGCGCATGATGAATGACAAAAATGCCATGGCGAAAATGATGCGGAATATGCCGAAGGGGATGCCTAAGTAGCAATTAATTTTTCATTTTACCTTCAAATTCATTTCTTATTCGAAATAGGAATGAACCCGGTGATTGCTGAATTTTTGCCGAAAGGAATGACAAAGATCATTCATCGTCCATTAAATTTTGATGAAATTTACAAGCTATAATCTTTAATTGAATTTTATGGAACTTATCGACGGAAAAAAAGTATCACTTGCTATTCAAGAAGAAGTAGCCATTGAAGTACGGACGCTGATCGCCAATGGCGGGAAGCAACCTCATTTGGCTGCAATATTGGTGGGAAACGACGGCGGCAGTGAAACTTATGTGGCCAATAAAATAAAAGCCTGTGAGCGCGTGGGGTTTAAGTCCACTTTGCTGCGACTACCCGGCAATGTTACTGAAGAAAAACTTCTCGAAACCATTGAGCAATTAAACACTAACAAAGATGTAGATGGCTTTATCGTTCAGTTGCCTCTGCCAAAACATATCAACGAACATAAGGTTCTTGAAGCAGTAATTCCTCAAAAAGATGTGGATGGTTTTCACCCGGTAAACGTGGGGCGAATGGTTCTTGATCTGCCCGCCTACATCAGCGCCACGCCATTCGGAATTGTGCAATTGTTGGATAAATACAATATTCCTACCGCCGGAAAAAACTGCGTGGTGATTGGCCGCAGTCATATTGTGGGTTCACCGATGAGTATTTTGTTGGCTAAAAATGCCAAAGTGGGAAATTGCACCGTTACCTTATGTCATAGCAAAACAGTTGATTTAAAATCACATACTCTTAATGCTGACATTATTATTTGCGCATTGGGAAAACCCGAATTCCTGAAAGCGGATATGGTGAGACAGGGAGCTGTGGTGATTGACGTTGGCACCACACGAGTGCCAAGTACCGAATCAAAGACCGGTTTTGTACTGAAGGGCGATGTGAAGTTTGATGAAGTGTCACCTAAATGTAGTTTTATTACGCCGGTACCGGGAGGTGTGGGTCCCATGACTATTGCTTCATTGATCAAAAACACACTTTTGGCTGCAAAAAAGGAGATCTATAAATAGCATCAAATTAACCTACCTTATTTTTCTTTAGAATTTTGAGAAATGCGACCTAAATTGCATCTTCTCTATTTGCTGGCCGCCATAGCTCTAAAACAAAATTCTACTACTGCTACGCCATTAATATGCAAGAATCACCAATCATATCTCTTTAAGGCACTACATCCTTCTCACGTAAAATTGATTGCAATTTAGCCTACCTTTGAAAAGCGTGAATTTCTTGAGAGAAAATATTTCCATTGCCTGGGCTTCCATCAAAGCCAACCGTTTAAGGGCTATCATTACCATGCTCATCATTAGCATTGGTATTACTGCACTTGTTGGCATTTTATCGGCCATAGATGCCATAAAGAATGGTATAAACAGCAACTTTACGGATATGGGCGCAAATACGTTTACCATCCGTAATGCCGATGTAAACATTCGTGTTGGGCGAAAAGGTCGAAAAGCAAAAGCCTATCGCCCCATCACCTTTCAGGAAGCCATGCGGTTTAAGCAGGAATTTAAATACCCCGTCCTCACCTCCGTATCAACGCTAGCAAGCTTTACAGGACGACTAAAATTTGAAGACAAAAAGACCAATCCCAATATCCAGATTTTTGGTGGCGACGAAAACTATATTCTCACGGCCGGCTACGAACTTGAAAAGGGAAGGAATTTTAGTGCGTCGGAGATAACGGGTAGCACACACATTACACTCATTGGCAAAGATGTGGAACGTGCGTTGTTTGGACCAAAAACAAGTGCTTTAGATAAGTTCATTAAAGTGGGGGCGGGCCGATATAAAATAATTGGTGTGCTAAAAAGCAAGGGCAATAGTTCGGGTTTTGGAGGCGATAAGATTTGCATCATTCCCATTAATAATGCCCGCCAATATTTCGGAAAACCAGGTATGAGTTTTACCATTAACGTGCTGACCAAAAACACCCTTTTGCTGGACATGATTCTGCAAGAGGCAAGAGGCGAATTCAGAAAAATAAGAAAAGTGCCCATTATTACGAATGAAGATTTTGATATTGTAAAGTCAGATAATCTCGCCAATCTGCTTATCGGAAATTTGGCCAAGGTAACCATGGGAGCAACTATCATAGGACTTATCACCTTATTGGGAGCAGCCATTGGATTGATGAATATTATGTTGGTGAGTGTGACGGAGCGGACCCGTGAGATTGGTCTGCGCAAAGCCATGGGCGCTACGCAGAGTATAATTAAAAATCAGTTTCTCATCGAAAGTGTAGTAATTTGTGTTATGGGAGGATTATTGGGAATTCTTTTCGGAATTATTATTGGAAACATGATCAGTCTGGCACTCGACACAGGGTTTTTTATTCCCTGGTTCTGGATCATTGCCGGGGTAATTATTTGTGTGGTGGTTGGTTTATTGAGCGGATTCATTCCCGCCAAACGAGCCTCCAAGCTTGATCCAATTGAGAGTTTGAGGTTTGAGTAAAATGTATTAAAAATTTATTGCTCCATTTCAATTTCCAATTGCATTCTCCAAGTTCTCTATAATCTCGATCATGCCAACCTATTAATTGAACATTCGTCTTCGTGATTAGTAACTAATTCCCGAAACTCACTGCCAATATCTGGATTTTTCGCTCGGATGCGGCATAAGGGCTGTACACTGAATTTCGTTTGTCTTTAAAATTATCACTGACTTTACTAGTTGGTAACTCACCAATGTCCATGTCTTCCAAAATAATTTTTCCTTCGCCGGGCGTTTGATTGTCGATGTACTTCACAAACCATCCATTCTTTGTTTGCATAAAATAGTTTCTCAAACTGCTGATTCTTCGTTTTGCTAAATTGATGTTGTAATTCGAGCTGGCAAGTGGGCTGCAATACCCTTTCATGGTGATTTTGACGGTTTCACCATTCAACATTACTTTTTCCAACAGATCAGAAAATCGCTGAAGATTATCGAGTCCGGCATCTACACTGTCGCTAAAAAAATTCTCAATGGTATTGGTAGCAATATTCTTTTCATCGCCTTTTAAACCTTTTGCATACTCGGTGGTGTATTGTTGAGACAGAGCTTTGTATTCATTAAAGGTGGTCTCATAACTTTTGCTTGTTATGGTCACTGTGGTGCGAGGCTCAGGCTCATCGTTATGGAAATAAAGTGTTAATGGCACCAACAGCTTAATCTGTTCTTTCACAATTTTTGCAGTGTCAATAGGAACAGGACGAACTTTGGTGGTATCAATTGTGAAGCGGTATATGTCATTACAGCAATTCATTTTGTTGTCAAAAAAAGAACCAACCCTGTTACTCGAGAGGTATACATGGGTGCCGGCAGCATTAGCAGAATAGTACATGTCGTTATACGAACTATTAATTGGATATCCGGCATTTTGAGGCAGTTGAAATGCATTCTCTTTGAATTCACTTTTAAACACGTCGAACCCACCTAATCCCGCATGGTAAGTGCTGCTGAAAAACAAGGTACCCGTTTCATTTACGAACCAAGGGGTAATATCGTCATCTACCGTATTTATATTTTTTCCTGCATTAACGGCATCGCCATAGGTCCCGTCCTCATTCTTACTACTGTACCAAATATCCAATCCCCCTTCACCACCGGCTCTGTCGCTCGCGAAGAACAAAACCGTTTTACCGTTCAAAGTTCCAAAATTTGCTTGTGTGGTGCTCACGGAAGGCTGATTGATAGGCGAATCCATCTTAACCGGGGTCAACCAACGGTTTTTTGCCTGCGTGCTCACATATAATTCACATTGGTATTCGCTCGCATTCTTTGCTTTGCATTTACTGATGATCATTTGTTTGCCATCGGGACTGAAACAGGAATTGGCGCTATGTAACACATTCGAATTAAACGTCGTATCCAATGCCTTTACTTTTTTAAGTTTTTGGAAGCGGATGTCTGCTTTATAAATCTTGCTATAATTGGGAACCGGCGAAGAACTTGTGGCAGGTTCTTCGCCTTTGGCTCCTTTTTTTTCAGGAAAACGGATTGACGAGAAATAGAACGCGCTGTCCTTTTCAAGCGGCGCATATTCGCTCAACTTGCTATTAATTGTGGTTTCCAAATGCTCGGGAGTGGTCTGAACGGGATTGTTAATATAGATCTGCGCCATATCACAGGCGTCTATTTCAAGTTTGGCTTTGTTTTTATAATAGAGAATACCGTACTTTTTTCGTCTTTTTTCGGAAACCGGTAATTTGTAAAACTTCGTAAATAACTGCTTGGCTATTTTATATTGTTGTTTGTTTTTTTGAATCTGCGCGATCCAATAAAACGTAAGAGGAAATTTTCGGCCATTGTCGATCGCTGCCACCTTTTGATAAAGTCGTAAGGCCACATCAAGATCATAATTTAGTCGACTGGCATCCGCATATTTGTATGCGAGCTTGAAGTCGCTGCTGTCTCTAAAATACAAGCGTTGATAATACTGCGCTGCCCCAAACCAATCCTTATCTTTTTCGGCCTGATAGGCTTGTGTGCGCAGTGTTTGATTCGTTTGCCCAACAACTACCGGCATCCAAGCAAATGCAAAAAAGAACACTGTTATGGAACTAATTTTCCTCATTTTAGATAAACATGGGACAAGGGCGTTTGCGCGCAATAAAGGCGGGTTTTACTTTAATAACGTAATTAATGAAGATCTCAAATCCTCCTCTGTGATTGGTAGCCGGGGTGAATTTACTAATGTTAATGTCGTACGAAATTCCGCTTTGAAGTGTTTGATTTGTATATCCCATCCGCAACACGATGGCGTCGCGGGCACGAAAACAAAGTCCTCCGAGGATGGCTTTATTTTCTCTTTTTTCCAAATAGTATTTCAATGAAGCGTGAGGAATGATCTCGTAATTTTTTCCCTGATTGGAAAGCAAAGCCTCAAGGATAATATCGGTATTGGCCTTTATGGGCGTGTTGTAACTGATACAATTGCTGAATTTAAAGTCCAGCCGACTCAGATCATTGCCCTGATAGGAAACTTTTGGTGAAGTGAGGTGATACACGCCAAGCGCATAACTGACATGATGAATTTGATTGAATGTTTTTTGAATAACTAAACCTCCGTTGATATCAAGAAAATTGCGACTCACCCAAGTAAAATTCTCATTGCTTCCTAAACCGCTGTTATAGGCCAAACCATCGTATTGATTATCGAAGGTCATTTTGGTATAATCAAAGCCTACCTGACACCAACCGGCGCTCATTCCAATGCTGATGCTCAGTGTGGTGTCCTCACGACCACTATAAATATACGACCCCGTCATATAGGCTTGTGTAGTTCCGTAGCGGGCATCCCCTGCCCTATCACTGTTAAAGAGAAAACCTATGCCAAGTTTGTCTTTTTCCATTTCTTTTGGCCTGAACACCTTTTCGCCACTCATGCTAAAGGTTTTGTAATTAACGGGCACCGATTGCCATTGACTCTTAAAAATGGCGCCAACACGGTAATCACCATTAAATAGGCCGGTGTATCCGGGGGTAAGGTTTAATAATGAACCGTTGAATTGCGAAAAGTGGATGTCCTGAGCAACAGATTGAAAAGCAGACATCCCTACCAGAACAAGAAGTATGTAGCGATTGAGTTTCAAATAATTAGGACTTTAACAAATATAAGAAATTCATCGGTGCCGTGCCCATAAAAATGGCAAAATCCGGCACGGTTATTAAATGTTAGATTTTGATTTATCACAAATAAATAAGCCTGAAAGTTTTGTTTAATTGTTAAATTTGTCGCTCATTTCAACACTATGGCAACCGACAATTTTCAGGCACACGATTATTATTTGATGGATGAACTTTTGAGCGACGAGCACAAACTTATCCGCGAAACAGCCCGAGCATGGGTAAAGAAGGAAGTAACTCCTATTGTAGAAGAAGCCTGTCAAACGGCAACCTTTCCCAAACAATGGATCAAAGGTCTGGCCGAAATAGGTGCTTTTGGGCCTTACATCCCTGTAGAATATGGGGGTGCCGGTCTTGATCAGATCTCCTATGGATTAATTATGCAAGAGTTAGAGCGGGGCGATAGTGGGCTGAGGTCTACCGCATCGGTGCAAAGTTCTTTGGTAATGTTTCCAATTTTTACCTATGGCAGTGAAGAGCAGAAGCGGAAGTATTTACCGAAATTGGCAACGGGAGAATTGATGGGTTGTTTTGGTTTAACCGAACCCGATCATGGAAGTAATCCCAGTGGGATGATCACTAACATTAAGGATAAGGGTGACCATTATTTATTAAACGGTGCAAAAATGTGGATTAGTAATTCTCCCTTTGCTGATATTGCAGTAGTATGGGCTAAAGACGAGAATGGCGATATAAGAGGTTTAGTTGTTGAGCGCGGTTATAAAGGATTTACGACGCCTGAAACGCATGGAAAATGGAGCTTAAGAGCTAGCGCTACCGGTGAACTGGTATTTGACAATGTAAAGGTTCCGAAAGAAAATATTTTCCCGAATGTAAAGGGTCTCAAGGGTCCCTTAGGATGTTTAAACAGCGCGCGTTTCGGAATCTCTTGGGGTGTTATTGGCGCGGCCATGGATTGTTACGACAGTGCCTTGCGTTACAGCAAAGAACGTATTCAATTTGGTAAGCCTATTGGAGCTTTTCAATTGACACAAAAAAAATTGGCGGAAATGATCACCGAAATTACCAAAGCACAATTGCTTACATGGCGTCTCGGCGTGTTAAAAAATGAACACCGGGCGAGTCCTGCGCAAATTAGTATGGCCAAACGAAATAACGTAAACATGGCACTTACTATTGCCCGTGAAGCCCGTCAAATTCATGGTGGCATGGGTATAACGGGTGAATTTCCGATTATGCGGCACATGATGAATTTAGAAAGTGTGATCACTTATGAAGGAACGCATGATATTCACTTATTAATTACCGGCATGGATGTGACCGGATTTAATGCATTTGGCCAATAAACCCTCTTGAAAAAATATATTAAAACCCGTGGAATTTCACCGCGGGTTTTTTTGCTTTTTTGCGGCACACAAAAATTGTTTTTGTTGGAGAAGACTTAGGATCAATCGGACTTGTTGGGGAAATGTATCTTATTTAGTGGCCCCTCAAAAACTCCAAAAG
Organism: bacterium; assembly: GCA_029945625.1. Classification (GTDB taxonomy): domain Bacteria; phylum Bacteroidota; class Bacteroidia; order B-17B0; family Aurantibacillaceae; genus Aurantibacillus. Next base: position 131 of record JAQSCW010000040.1, on the reverse strand, counting down.
CCTTATCAATATTGAATCATTAACGAAAACACTGAGTACCTAGAATGCAGGAAAGTTAAATGATTGGAACTAAAGTTGGCAGATATTTATAAGTGTATTATTAAAAATCCTAGCTATTTGAAATTTTTACA
>JAQSCW010000039.1 GCA_029945625.1 bacterium | reverse complement strand
GCGCGACCCCTGAAGCAGAAAAACCAGGAATTGTTTTGGTAAGTTTTTCGCTTCAGGGGGCACGCCCAAAAACTTTCTCCCCAGCTTTTTTTCCAATTGACTTACAATTTCAGATGTGGATGTTGAGTAGAAATTAAACTCTAAACAGACAGTTGAATAGTACAACTAGTGCGAGGTAAGTGTTCGTAAGGATTTCAAGTCCATGCCCCGCAAGAAATCCTAACGAACACTAAATCGGGCTTATCCGCATGAAGACAGTTAGTGCGCCTTTTTTAAAGTCTTCTACTATCTAATTGCGGTTAAACATAAAAAAAACGGGCCCGTTTATAACAGGACCGTTTACCTCCGCTTAAATAACTCTGTTTTACTCTCCCGCTTTCGTTAAAGCATTCAAAAACACCTTAGAATCCTGAGCTCCCGAAACCGCGAACTTGCGATCAATCACAAAAAATGGAACGCCACGAACACCTACCGCTTGAGCTTCGGTGATATCTTTGTGTACCTCTTCCGCAAAATCATTGCTCTTTAGCATGGCGCTAATTTCTTCATGCTTCAAACCTATCTCTTCGCCTAATTGAAGTAATACCTTATGATCGGCCGTGTTTTTTCCTTCCGTAAAATAGGCTTTGAATAAACGCTCTTCTGCAGCATCCCCTTTGTTTCGCTTCTTGGCGAATTGAATCAACCGATGCGCGTCAAACGAATTCGCTACTACTGCCTTGTCAAAATCATAGTGAAGTCCAACTCCTTCTGCCATCTGCAGCACATGCTGAATGGTTTCGCGTGTTTGCGCCATACTCCAGCCTTTCGACTCTGCAAGATGTTGCAAGGTGTTTTTGGAAGGATCGGTTTGTAAGGCGGGATTTAATTGGAAACTTTTCCATTCCACTTCCACCTTATCTGCTCCATCAAATTCTTCTAAAGCAGCTTCAAATTTACGCTTGCCAATGTAACAAAATGGACACATTACGTCCGACCAAATTTCTACTTTCATCAATTCCGCCTTCAAGATTCTACTTTCTTTCTCCTGTATTTAATGCAAAAATAACAATTCAACAAGCATTCTCATAAATAGAAGGTGAATGTTTTTCTTAAAATTGAAAGGAAAGGCGGCTAACTCTTGCATCCCTGTTCAGTGGCATCTATTTTATTTCCCCTTCTTGCCCAGACTATCTTTTTTGCAACAGGCAGCATCTTTCTTCATGCCACCTTTCATCATGCTATTGTCGCCATGTTGTTCCATGCCCTGCTGTTTGCATTCCATGTGATCTTTGCACTCAGAACCACATTCGGCTTTCGAGAACCCTCCGCCTTCGCAATTTTGACCGGACATTGAGTGGTGACCGCAGGATCCGCCTCCCATCTGCATGTTGCAGTTTCCTCCCATCATTTGAGAACATCCCTGCATTTGCATGTGAGAACATCTCTGCATCTGCATGCCATGCGAACAACCTGACATCATCATGGGTTGAGCCATTTGCTGGTGCATGCCCATTTTACAAGTTCCCCCCATCATACAGGATTCCTGAGCTCCCCCGCTTTTTAGGGAGCACTGTTGATGCATCATGCCTCTTTGTCCATGACACGAAGCCATACAGGCCAAGCAGGCAGAACCCATTACCACCAGTAAGCCCGATACGATGAGAAACCAGGAAATTCCTAAATAGAGTTTACCCAGTGCTTCTTTTTTACTTTGAATTAATAATTTTGTTCCGGCGTAAATCACCAGAAGCGCGAGTGAACAAGCAACTAACATCATAATTTCTGTTTTTTAGTTTTAAATAAATGTTCTTTTGAAATTTTTTTTTCTGGAAATAAAAAAAGGAAAATTCAAAGCAAATCTTACAGATGCATTCGCCCTTTTAATTCCACTCCTCTTTCCATCTGTTAAACTCCCAATGCAAAGGTAGACAGGAATCTGATACTTCCTAGTGAGAAAAATGACGAGGAAGAGTGAAGTTGTTTGTGTTGAAATGTTAAATTACTAGACCATTTCTTGTGTTAAAATGTCTAAAATTAGCTTCTGAATTTTCTTCCGCAATAGTTAGATTTACCGACATATACTGGCTGCAATCCGATTATGGGTTTTAGTCACCTAAATGAGCACCATGGAACCTTTAAAAGAAATGTTTAACCGCAGGTACTACCAGCAATTAGCAAAAGCTTTGAGCAAAACGTATCAGCAATTGGAGGCCGAAAAGTTTATACAGGAGGCAACAACAAGTCTAGAAGCACTCTCTCTTAACGAGCGCATGCGTAGAACATCCACTGTTTTGAAAAAACACCTTCCTCAAGATTATACGAAAAGCATTATCATCCTCAAAAAAACTATTCCAAACACTCCGAGGGGGTATACGAATCTTGTTTTCCCCGATTTTGTTGGGCTTTATGGACACGAGCACCCCGACCTATCCTTGGATGCCCTAAAATACTTCACCACTTTTGGCTCTTCCGAATTTGCCATCCGCGAATTTTTGAAACGTGATTTTTCACGCGTAATCAAAACCATGATACGTTGGTCAAAAGATCCCGATCCGCAGGTACGCCGTCTGGCTTCGGAAGGTAGCAGACCGCGTTTGCCCTGGTCCTTCAAATTGGAGGAAGTGATTCAACAACCTGAACTTACCCGACCTATTTTGGAAAATTTAAAAGCGGATGAAGAACTTTATGTTCGCAAATCGGTAGCGAACCACCTGAATGATCTATCGAAAGATAATACCAACTACATGCTCAGGCTCGTGAAGACGTGGGACAAAAAGAATCCTCATACCTACTGGATTATTAAACATGCCAGCAGAACGCTGATAAAGAAAGGACATCCGGCTTCTCTTTCGCTCTTTAATTTTGAAAAAGCGCCACAAATTAAGGTGGGGAAATTAACGCTTGGCGAAAAGAAGATAAAACTCGGAGAAACATTGAATTTTGAATTTGGCCTGAGTTCCACAACATCAAAACCCCAAAAATTGGTGATTGATTACATCATCCATTATCGAAAAAAGAATTCAACGTTTTCTCCCAAAGTGTTTAAATTGAAAGAAATGGTATTGGCACCCGGGGAAAAGGTTGTGGTGAAAAAAAAACAAATCATCAAAGATTTTTCCACTCGCAAACATGAGGCCGGCCTGCATAAATTGTCAATTCAAATCAACGGAAAAGTTTTTTGTTCTGAAGATTTCTTTTTATTATTATGATCAAATGTTTTACCCATACACTAATAATAATCTAAAAAAACTCCGATATGATAAATGACGATGACGACGATGATGACTTCGAGTTTAACGAAGAATATTCGGAAGAGGACATGGAGGAAGCAAGAAAACAGGCGGAAGCAGAGGATCTAGAAACAAGCAAGCACCCTTTGTTTCAACAAAGTAAGGAAGTTCTAAATATTCTGGATGTGATTTGTGCGGTTTCCGGTGAAGATGAAACCTATTCGGCTTTCTTAGATACTCTGCGACATGCAGCCGAGGACATGCATGTAAAAGTTTCGGCCACTCTAATGGCTAACACCTATGTGTTGTGTATGCAAAATGCGGCGATCATCCGTGATAATGCTCAATATTTGAGGCTTGCCAATCATACGCTGTCGGCCTTTGAAGATCTTGATCCCAAGTACATAGAGATGTTCAGATCGGAAATGGAAAAGTTTAGAATGCTCTTTAGAAAATGGGCTCTGGAAATTCGGGATATGGATAATGAATTTGAAGACGAATGGGGACTTTTTGTGAAATAAATCTCTGAAACGATTCGGTAGCGACCTAGTAAGATCCACCACCGCCCTGAGGTCTCATTCCCGGAGGCGGTCCTCCCGGAAAATGACCCGGTTCTTCCTCCACTTTTGGCGGCTGACCATTCTTGAAATTCCTCAAGGTGTAAGTGAGTGTGAACATAAAATAGCGTCTCAACACCGTGGTTTGATTGTCTTCGGTATACGAGCCTGTAACGGTGCGACTAATACTTCGGTTTTGATTGAGAAGATCAAATACCGATACCTTGGCCTCGAGTGCTTTATTTTTCAGAAATTTATAGCCGATAGAGGCATTCCATAAATAGTACTGCTGGTTATAACTTTTACTCAATCCCGTGTAAAGCGTGCTACTAAAGTCAGTGTTGATAACAATGCCTTCCAAAAAAATCCAGTTAACTTTAAGAGTGGCAGATTGCGTGAAATAACTATTGTCCGATTGTTTTTGTACGGAATTTTTTACGCTCGTATAATTGGCATTATAACCCAATGAAAAATCGAGTTTCTGACTGATGTTACTGCCAATAAAGAGCCCCGCATTTGGGGCATAGCTGTTCGAATAATTTACTACGTCGTTGATGAGAGAAGGTGCCTGTATGTAACCCACTCCGCCATTTACATTCAAATTACTTTTCAGTGCTTTAACAGGAAAACCGTACACGAAGAAGGCACGCGCCGATTGGTATCCGTTTAAATTTACAGGCTTAGTTAATTGGCTCCCTGCTTTGGCTTGATAACCTTGTATGAGGGTATCATTTTTAAGCAAATAGATGGCAGTGCCAATATAATTATCAATCAATCCTACATTGAAAAAGAACATGGTATTTTTGGAAGTTTTTGGATCGAAGCCACCATAGCGCAGAAAAAGATTGTTCTCAAATGTTTGTTTGAGTACCGCGTTACCTGTTTTTAATTGAAGTGGATTCGACACATCCATAACAGCTTGTAATTGAACCATACTTGGAATATTGGTACTACTACGGTAAAAGATTCGGAGGTTGTTCGTTTTTGAAAACCGATAATTGAAGCGTGCATTTGGAAGAATATTTTGAAAGGGTTGGTGAATCGTTTGTGCAAAAGGAAAAGTTTGTTCTCCGTTTAAATTGGCCTGTTGAACATCGGCCCCCATTGAAAAGTTCATTTTATCTTTTTGATACCGGTAACTCAGTCCCCCTTTCTGCGTCTCGTAGGTATTCACATACTTATTGGAAAGTGTAGCATTAAAATCAGAGTATTGCGAACTAACTGTATTAAAGTCATTTGTTTGTTTATCTGATTTTCCTTCGGTGAGGGAAGGATTATAACTTATTTGTAATTGTGCATATTTTGAGAGTGGTTCGGTGTAAGCTAAATTGGGAGAGATTTTTTTTGTATAACCGTAGGTGGTATACACCTGATCAAGTCCTGAGGCAAGTGAATCGCTGTAAATGGTTTTAGAAATATAATTGCCATTGTTTTGCTTTTCGCTGAGTTGTGTCGTCACATTTAAGGAAATGGTTCGGCCGTTCTTATTGAATTTATGGAGGTATAGAATCGAGTTCGAAAAATCGTAGCCGGTAGTGTTCACTTTTGAATCGGTAGTCGTACCACTTACTAAGATGTTATCTAAAACACTGTTGGTGCCGACCAGGGAACTGGTTGAGCGATTGTCCTGAAAAGACAGCGAAGGCACGATGGTAAGTTTATTAGCCGAGTCGATCGTATAATCAAAACGAAAATTGAAACGATGATTTTTATTAGTCATGCCGGCATCGTTCACTTGATTGTAGATTAGTTTATTCTCTGTAAAATAAGTTCGTGTGATCTTTGATACATTTTCAGTGGAGCTGTTATTGAAAAAATAACTTCCTGAAACATTTATTTTTTTCCCCCAATCATCACTGTAGTTTAAACCCACTGCCTGAGTGGTGGTTATGCCATTTTGTGTAGGGTTCATCAGGGGAGAAGAGCCACCGCCTCGGCCGCCACCGCCTCCTCCGGCACTGCCAAGCGCTCCGGTAATATCGGAAGCACTAAAATTTTGCTGGTTGATATTATTTCCAAGGAACAAAAGTGAAAGGCGTTGTTTTCCCTTAAAACTGTTTATTGTGACGCCACTCTGATAACGAATGTTTGAATTTTCATCAGCGCCTATGCCGGCATACACTTTTCCGAATTGCCCTTGATTCTTTCCTTTTTTTGTTACGAAGTTGAGTGTTTTTGTGGGGTCGCCATCACTAAAGCCGGTGAATTGCGCCTGATCACTCATCTTATCAAACACTTCAACCTTGTCAATAATTTCAGCGGGAATGTTTTTTAAAGCCGCATTGGGGTCATCTCCAAAAAAAGGTTTGCCATCCACCAACACTTTTTGTACTGCTTCACCATTTACTTTCACGCCACTATTATCGGAAGTAACGCCGGGCATCTTCTTAATAAGGTCCTCTGCTGTAGCATCGGGATGGGTTTTAAAGGCGTCGGCATTAAATTGAGTTGTATCTCCTTTTTGCGCACCTCTGTTTTGGGTGACTTTAACTTCAACTTCCTTCAAGTATTTGGGATCCTCCTTCATAACTATATCACCGAGTTGAAGAGAGGTAGAAAAGGTTCGAATGGATTCGTACACCGACAGATGTCCAACGTACGAAAAAAGAAGAATGAAACTGGAATCTTTTGGAACGCTCACACTAAATTGTCCTTGTTGATTGGTTACGGTGCCGCTCATGAATACTTTTGAGGTACTTAATAAACGCACATTCCCCTCGGGTAGCGGATTCTTTTCCCGGTCATATAAGGTGCCTGAAACCTGCACTTGAGAATAGCAGCGACCGGATAGTACAAGACAAATAATACAGAATATGAGTTTATGCCGTGGTTTCATGCTTGCCTGAGCATCTGTGTTTTCTAGTTGTGGTGCAAAGAAATGCCCTCAACCGTTAATGTTCGATTAAAAGTAGTTAAAAGATACAAATGGGAAGATGAAAAGAGAAGTAAAGGGGGAATTAGTAGGTGAAACTGATCCGTATCAGCAAAAAAATGAACTAATAGTTTTTGTAATTTAGCAACCATGAAGCAGATACGCGGACACATTTTTCTCTTTGTTATGGTGTTGTTAGCACCGGTACTGTTCTACGCTCAAAAACCGACGTACACACATGCTGATTCACTGAAAGGATGTATTAGCAAGGAGCGGAGCTGGTGGGACCTGCTGTACTATGATCTTTCAGTTACGTTTAGTATTTCCGATAGCACCATTAGTGGGTTTAATTGGATAAACTATAAAGTACTGGTGCCAGGCGAAGTGATGCAAATTGACCTCATGCAACCCATGCAAATTGACAGTATTTTTTATCAGAAAAAGAAATGCACCTGGAAGAGGGATGGGGATGCCTTTTTTGTAAACCTCCCGGTCGTGCAAATTCGCGGGATGGAAAATAAGATCCTGATTTATTTTCACGGCAAACCAAAAGTTGCCAAATTGCCCCCTTGGGATGGGGGTGTGGTTTGGCAATCAGACAGCAATGGATTTCCCTGGGTATCTATTGCCTGTCAGGGGATGTCGGCCCGAGTGTGGTTTCCAAATAAAGACCATATGTATGACGAAGTAGAGGGATGCTCCATTCGTATCACCGCTCCCGATAATCTCGTTAGTGTTTCCAACGGCCGACTAAAGTCATTATCAAAAAATAAAGATGGCACTTCCACAAGCAACTGGCAGGTAAACAATCCAATAAATAATTATAGCATCATCCCCTACATTGGTAAATACGTAAATTTTAACGACACCCTGCTGGGAGAGGGAGGAATTCTTGATCTGAATTATTGGGTACTTGAAAATAATTTGGAAAAAGCGAAGAGACAATTCCGACAAGTAAAATCCATGATCCACTGTTTTGAATATTGGTTTGGCAAATATCCTTTTTATGAAGATTCCTATAAATTAATTGAAGCACCTTTTTTAGGAATGGAACACCAAAGTGCCATTGCTTATGGTAATGATTACATGAATGGGTACAAAGGACGCGATCTGTCATTAACCGGGTATGGCATGAATTGGGATTTTATTATTGTGCACGAATCGGGACACGAGTGGTTTGGAAATAGTATTTCTGCCAAAGATGTAGCCGATAACTGGGTACACGAAGGATTTACCGCGTATGCCGAAAATTTGTACGTTGAGTATTTATATGGAAAAAAAGCGGGTGCAGAATATGTGATCGGTACCCGCCAGGCCATCTTAAATGATAAACCCATCATCAGCGACTACAACGTTAATTCAGGCGGTTCAATCGACCTGTATTATAAAGGTGCCAACATGCTGCACACCATCCGACAATTGGTAAACAACGACAGTATTTGGCGCGCACTATTTAGGGGCTTGAACAAAACGTTTTACCATCAAACAGTGAGCACTTCTCAAATTGAAATCTACATGATGGCCTTTCTAAACATGGATCTTAAAAAAGTATTTGATCAGTACCTTCGAACTACCAAAATTCCGGAGTTGGAATACCGCATCGAAAATGGGAAACTTTTTTTTCGCTGGACCAATTGTATATCTGACTTTAACATGCCATTGCGAATAGTTAAGATGCAGGGCACCGAAATGATCTTTCCTGAAGAAAAATGGAAAGAGGTTCCTTTCAAAGATGCAACACTGAATGTGGATGCGAATTTTTTTGTGAAAACAAAACCGTAAAATGTCAACACGACATTTTTTCTTTAATTGATTTTTGATCAAATTTTCATCCACATCCCTTTTGTTGATCTAAAAAACGGAAGTTTTTGACAAAGCCCATTTTCCGGTAAATGCGAAGAGGAATACCTTCAAATTTCTCGTTCAAAACAAGTGTATCCATCAGTTTTTCAGATGATTAAAGTCATTATTTTTAATTAGACTAATTATAAATACCGTTTTTATGGTATTGTGGAGGTTCTTTTTAGGAGCGTCCTTTGTGTACGAAAAACAGGTAATTACAAACAGAAGAGGCAAACTACTTCGACCGATTTTTCCAACATACAGGAAGAAAAAAAATATTTTCAAGCAATACGATAAATTATGAAAAAGACAGTTTCCACATTCGTACTCGCATTCAGCATTGCCCAACTCAGTGCTCAAACTCTCCCCGATTCTACAAAAGACCTGGAAGAAGTTACCATTACTTTTTACAAAGCCATGAATGGAATTGGGAGAATGAAAGATGATGACGGGCAAGTGATCTATGCGGGAAAAAAAACCGAAGTACTGCTGATTGATGCACTCGATGCGAACAAAGCCATAAACAATACGCGCCAAATTATCGGAAGAATTCCGGGCTTAAATATCGTTGAAAGCGAAAGTGGCGGCTTCACTGCCAACGGAATCGCCTTCCGCGGATTAAACCCCTACCAAAGCACCGAAACAAATACACGGCAAAATGGATACAATATTTCGGCCGATATTTTTGGGTACAACGAGGCCTATTATCTGCCACCCATGGAAGCTGTTAAAGCCATCGTGTTTGTGAGAGGGGCATCGGCTCTGGCGTTCGGACCTCAAATTGGTGGCATGATAGATTACCAACTTAAGGAAGCACCGGCAAAACCATTTGAACTCAGCACTTCCCAGTCAGTTGGAAGTTATGGTTTGTTTAACAGTTTTACATCGGTTGGTGGTTCCGCTAAAAAAATAAAATATTACGGTTTTTTAAACTACCGCTTCTTAGATGGTTGGAGAGAAAATTCACAACAGAAACAATGGTCGGGTTTTGCAAGTGTCAAATACAATCCCACTCAACGCTTGCAATTTGGCATAGAATATACGGGCCTCAGAAATACGATCCAAATGCCTGGAGGTTTAACTGACTCCTTATTTAATGCCGACCCGCAACAATCGCTGCGATCGCGCAATTGGTTGCAAAGTCCTTGGAACGTTTTATCTGCGAATGCCAGTTATACCCTGAATCAAAATTCATCGCTCAGTTTTAAATCTACCTACTTACACAGTCAGCGTGATATTGTGTGGCGCAATGAGGACGGGGGTCCGGCCGCTCCCGATACTATTACCGCTTCCTATTCTTATGTGCCACGAGAAGTAGAACACGAGTATTTTAGAAATTTGACCAATGAACTCCGTTACCTCACCAAATATGAACTTGGTTCTCAAAAACAAACCTTCTCCATGGGGGCGCGTTATGTTTACTCAGCACTTTTCCGTCAGCATGGTGCAGAAGGCACTACCGGCTCTGATCTCGACTATACCACAACCTCTGCCTGGGGTGGCGAAATGAAATTTCACACGATAAATTTTGCGGGATTTGCGGAAAATATATTTAGGTTAGGACAAAAATTTAGCATTACTCCGGGATTACGGTACGAATATATTGAAAGTATTGCCGACGGATACGATGAGAATGAAGATGCAGATGCTGTTGACCCTTATGTATACTCACATCAAAAGAAGAACCGCAGAACATTTTTGTTGGGAGGAATAGGAATGCAATATAAATTCACAGAGTCAGTAAACGCCTACGCTAATTACAGCCAGAGTTACAAGCCAATCACCTATTCCGAATTAACTCCGTTTGGAACTATTGCCAAAATTGATCCAAATTTAAAAGACGGAAGTGCCGATAATATTGATCTTGGCTTTAGGGGGAGTGTGAAAAATATCCTCAATTTTGATATCAGCGCATTTTACCTGCATTATAAAAACAGGGTGGGCACCATTTATTATACAGATACCATCACGCATGCCTTCCGCACAAATACCGGAAATTCAGAACATAAAGGATTAGAAACCTATCTTGAAATGAACCTACTCGATGGCTTAATTTCAGGAAACAGGTTTGGAAAATTAAGCATTTACAATTCCTATGCGATCATCAGTGCGCGCTATGTGCAGGGAGAATATACCGGAAATCAGGTAGAGTATGCACCAAAACAAATTGAACGTGTGGGTATTAACTATAAGTATAAAGCGCTGTCTTTTAATGTTCAATATTCAAGCACCTCTTCTTGTTTTTCCGATGCAGGAAATGCAAAGTTTGCTGACGACGCTTTGTCGGGACTCATTCCTTCCTATAAATTAATTGATGTTTCGGGCTGCTACAAGTTTCGTCAGAAATTTCAAGTCAAGTTTGGCGTGAATAATGTGATGAATAAAAAATACTTTACGTTCAGAACAACCGAATATCCCGGTCCCGGAATTATTCCTTCTATTGGCAGGATGATTTACCTAGGTATTTCAGCGACTATATAAGTTTAGGACGAAGCACAATAGCGCATTTCTCTACTACTATGTTTCTACCGGCTCGATAGGGTGACGTTGTAGCCGGATTCAGCTTATTAAATACCCTCAAAGAATAACTTATTGTCGACACAAACAATTCGCTTTCATGCACGATACCATAATTTGTTCAGCCACCTTAGGAGATAGAACGGCCATTTCGCCCTGTCTGAATCGCACTTTTAGTGAGCCATCGAATGGAAAGATCTTTTCAACGCTCAACTTTTCGTTCAATCCTATTTTTAAATCGGTAAGGTAATTCAAAAAATCGGGACCATCTTCGTTTACCCCCAGCACGATGCATTTGCATCCTTCCACACTATTGAGCAGCGGCCGCCGCTCCGTGAGTGGTAAAACTCCCCATTTATCAGGGATAGGGTCACCATGGGGATCAAACTTTGGCTCCCCACTTAGGACAAATATTCTATCCATCAGTTTTTCCGAATTAATGTTTTGCAATTTCTCTGCCAATTCGTGCACTTCACTCCAACTGAATTTGCATACTTTATGTAAAAAGGTTTCCCAAATACGGTGTTTGCGGATCACATTCAAGGCTTCTTTTTGACCGACTTTTGTGAGACGGATCCCTTTGTTTTTATTGTAAATAATCAGTTTTTCGTCTCCCAGTATTTTTAATCGTTCAAACACGGTAGGAGGTTTTAAATCCATGTAATACGCCAGTTCACTGAGACTCGCTTTCACGTGTTTTTCGGACAGGCTAATGTGGTAGATCGCCCGCAGGTACTTTTCATCGGAGGTTTTGATCATGCTGCAAAAGTACAAAAAATTAGGTATACCTAATAAATAATATTAGGTTATTGTAATTTTGGCACATGTTTATAAGGGTACTTTTTTTTATGCTCCTCACGGGCACTGTTTTTTCACAAGTAGAATCTTTTTCTCTGAAAGGAACAATACTGGATGAGAAAGGACGGTCGTTACCATTTGTGAGCATAGGAATAAAAAACACCCTTAAGGGTACCATGTCTTCTGAAAATGGTGATTTTGAAATCAGAGACTTAAGAGGAGGGAAACACATAGTGGTGGTAGTGGCCGGAGGGTACCAAAGAGTTGAACTTGATATTTTAATTCCCGCTAAGGCCATTAGAATTCAACTTCAAAGAACAGATTCGGAACTGGAGGAAGTAGTAGTATCCGGCACCCTAAAAGAGGTAAGTAAAGATGACAGCCCCATTAATATTGATGTGATCACACCTAAGCTCTTTCAAAAAACTGCCACACCTAATTTATTCGAGGCTACAGGAATGGTAAATGGAGTGAAACCTCAGATCAATTGTAATGTTTGTAATACGGGCGACATTCATATCAACGGCATGGAAGGACCCTACACATTGGTATTGATAGATGGTATGCCCATTGTAAGTGGCTTGTCTTCTGTTTACGGCCTCATGGGCATTCCGGCAGGCATGATCGAACGTCTTGAAATTGCAAAGGGTCCGGCCGGCGCCCTATACGGTTCGGAGGCAATGGGGGGCACAATTAATCTTATAACAAAAAACCCTCAATCGGCGCCAAAGTTTTATGTTGATTATTATACCAGTACCTACCTTGAACACAATTTTGATTTGAGCGCAAAATTGAAACTGGGAAAGAAAATAGATTGGTTAACAGGGTTTAACGGTTACCTATATGATCATAAAGTGGACATAAATAAAGATGGCTTCACTGATCTCACACTTCAAAAAAGGGCCTCGTGGTTTAATAAATTCTCCTTTAAACGTTCAAATAGAAAGGAGTTTACAATTGCTGCACGGGCGGTGTTGGAAGATCGTTGGGGCGGGCAAATGAACTGGGAGAAAAAATTCTGGGGAGGCGACAGTATTTACGGAGAAAGCATTTACACAAAACGCGCCGAGATTATTTCCAAGTATGAATGGCCTTTGAGGGAAAAAATAATTACTCAAGTTTCTTATAATTTCCACGATCAAAATTCGGTGTACGGTCTGGTGCCATTTATCGCCAAACAGTCCACCTCCTTTGCTCAAACATATTGGAACAAACAACTAAATTCCCGAAACAATTTCCTGATGGGTCTTGCATACAAAAATATATGGTTTGATGATAATACAGCTATTACTCAAAGTACAAACGGCCTACACAACAAACCTGAGAATTCGAATACTTTGGGATTGTTTCTGCAAAATGAAACCAGTCTGGATAGTTCGTCAAAACATAAAGTACTCATGGGCGTCCGCCTGGACTACAATATGGTTTACAAATTTATTCCTTCGCCCCGTCTGGCATATAAGTGGACTCCAAATCATCTCTTTACCATGCGCCTTAATTTTGGAACAGGCTTCCGCATCGTAAATGTTTTTACTGAGGACCATGCTGCTCTTACAGGCGCCAGAGAAGTGGTTTTTGTAAACGACATAAAACCTGAGCGATCTTTGAACGGCTCCCTGAATACCGTTTATAAAATGAAATGGAATAAATCGATGATGATCATTTGGGACGCTTCAGTATTTTATTACCATTTCAGCAATAAGATCTTTGCAAATTACGACAGTGATCCAAATAAAGTAATTTATGATAATTTGAACGGATATGCCTATTCCCGAGGCGCCTCACTAAACGCTTCATTGGCCAGTATTGGCAATTTTAAATTTATGGTTGGCACAACATACGTCAATGTTCAAAATGTTAAAAAAGATGTGTCAGGCAAACAGGTATCAAGCTGGCAATTGCAATCACCGCATTGGAGTGGAAATATCACAGGAGGATACACAATTCCTGCAAAGCAAATTAAAATTGATCTCACGGGAAACTGGTACGGACCTCAGCGACTGCCTATTTTACCAAATGACTATCGCCCTGAATTTTCGCCCTGGTTTTGTTTGTTGAATTTGCAAGTATCAAAAACTTTTTTTTCCAACTGTGACCTCTATGTAGGTGCAAAAAACTTATTTAATTATATCCCTAAAGATCCGATCATGCGTCCCCAAGATCCTTTTGATAAACATGCAAATGACAAAATAAATAATCCTTATGGCTATACGTTTGATCCAGGATATAATTATGCTCCAATTCAGGGAATACGGCTGTATATAGGACTAAGGCTTACTGTAGACTAAAAGTTCGAATCTGGAAAGTTACCCGGAAACCCTTTTGCAGTATGTTTTCTCCCATAAAGTAGATTTTTTTGAAAGCACCATGATACTTTATTTCATTCAATTAATTAAATTTGACTAAAGTGTCCTAGCATTGTTTATGATGTTAGATCCTTATTCTGCTAAATGGAAGTGCTGTCACATAGAAAAGTAAGTGTTTTTGAATTAACTTATGGAGATGATGGTATTATGTATGTAGATAAATTTGAACAGCCTATTGATACGGTAGAGTCGCAGCGGATTGGACTGAAGGCAGTCGCAGAAATGACCGGTGGAAAAAGAGTTCCTCTTCTTGTGAAGTACGCCGATTATGTTTTTCCCGATGCCAGAGGTCGCGACAATTGGGCCAAAAAAGAAACAGCCCCACTGATTATAGCCGAAGCACATATAGCGCATTCAACGGCTCTCAGGCTTATTTTTAAATTTTACATGACCGTAAATAAACCCTTTCGACCTACCAGAATGTTTACCGATGAAGCGCAAGCCGTTTCATGGCTGCAATCTTTCTTGTAAATGTATTTTTATCTTAAAATTTTCGAAACTTAGTAGGAAATAGTAACCAGAAGGTGTAATTAGATCTACTCTGTCAGGCCCTATAACCAAACCTATAAACTATTTTCCTCCCGAGTTCATCATTTCCTTAATATATTTCACTGGTGCACTGCCGTAACTCAAAAACTTTTCGTGAAATTGTTTTAAGTTAAATCTATCACCCATCTTTTGTTTGAGTTCTTCCCTCAACCCGTATATTTCGGTATACCCGGTAAAGTAGGAGCAGAGTTGTACCTGACTTAAAGTAACACGACGCCATTTGCCCTCGGCTTCGGCCTGCTGTTGAAATGCTTCTTTTGTGAGCAAGGCAATGGCTTCTTCTTTACTCATGTTTTTTGTGTGCACACTATAATCCAAAATTGTATTGCAGGTACTTCGAAGGTTCCATTTGTAATACATCAACCACATTTCGGGTTCGGCCTCTTTTGATCCGCTTTGCGCACCGTAGCCGTTTTCCAACATCATCAATTCGGTATATACGGCCCAACCTTCTACCATGGCTCCGTTCCCAAAAATAGACTTAATGATACTTGGTGATTGATTGGAATAAACTAGTTGCGTGTAATGACCGGGAATTGCCTCGTGAATATTTAAAATCTGCAAAATATAATGATTGTATTCACGCAAATAACTTTCTGAACGCTCTTTTGTCCAACCCGCCAGGCTGCCCACGTTATAATATGTGTTGCCATTCTTATCGTAGGGACCGGGCGAAGAAATGGAAGCACCGGCAAGTCCCGCCATATAAGCCGGTTCTTTTCTCACTACCAATGGTTTGGTCGGATCAATGTATATCAAATCTTTCTTTTTAATGAAGTCAACCAGAGTTGGAATTTGCTTTTCGATGGCCGTTTGAAAAGAATCGGGGCTTACGTGTTTAACTGAAAGTACATCGATCATTTCCTTAATGGCATCTAATTTATTAGCCGGAATGCGTTGAGATGTAAAATACTTCGGCCAAAGTTGCTCCGTAAGTGCATACATTTTTTCATGCAGTTCTTTTTTGTGACTTAAGGCCTTTTCAAAAATTTGATCGGCGGTGAATCCCGACTGAATATCATATTCAAATTTTTTCAGGTAAAGGTCCTGTCCCAAACGAAAACTGCGTGGGTTCTCGTTCTTGAATTTTTTTAACCACTCGGCAAACTCTCTAACTGCTTTTGCAGATTCAATACCCCTTGTTTTTAGATCTTGTTTTTCGGCATCCGACAAATGCGATTTTTTTAAAGCATCGTTGAGGTCGGTTTCGAAAACAGTGGCACCACCCAAATTTTGAGTGATCGCGAGTTCAGTGTGTTCGAGGGTAGGAGATGAAATGTTTTGTTTTGCCGCTTCGTAAAAAGCGGGCACTTTTGCCATTCGACGATAAAAGTTGTGCAAGCGCGTATCCAATGAATCGTAGTTGTTATTGAGCATTTCAGCAAAACTTCCGCATACATTGTAGTTGGAAGGGTCCCACTCAAATGTTTTTAAGGTGTTGAGTCCCCAAATACTGCTTTGCAAAAAGTCTCCCATCATGTGCTGGTCAATGACATTATTCGCCGAAAGCGAGGTGCCCTCAAACAATTTAAGAGAGTCGAGATTGTTTTTATAAAAAGTCATTTCGCGATCTCGGCGCTCCTTATTGGGCACTATCAGAATACTGTCATAATTATGATAGCCTACGCTGCCGGCCCATCCCGGATGGAGTTTCCAGAGTTGAAGCACAAAAGCCTCTTTGTAACGGTCAAATTGGGCGTTCGTGTTTTTTTCGGCTGCACGCTCTTTATGTTCGGAAGAACAAGCAACAAGGCCTAAAAGACTGGCGGCAATAAACAGATGTTTCATAAGATAGAATTTGTACAAATGTAAGAATATAAGAATTCGGATGCCGTAAAAGGGGTCAATTGGAAAAGCCGGGGAGGAAGTTTTTGAGCCTGCCCCCTGAAGCAGGGCAGCAAGCCAGTGGCTTGATGAGCCAGTCTGTGCG
>JAQSCW010000038.1:3298-16877 GCA_029945625.1 bacterium | reverse complement strand
GGGGGCAGGCCCAAATCAGAAAAACCAGAAATTGTTTTTGGTAGGTTTTTCGCTTTAGGGGACAGGCTCAAAAACTTTCTCCCTAGCTTTTCCACTTTTCCCGAAAAACACAAATAAAAAACCCCTTCTCGTTGGAGAAGGGGTTTTAAATGGATTTTATTTTTTCTTAGTTCACCATCGCGGTGAAAGCGGCGTCTGAACGTAATTTAATGAATTCAACATCGTCTTTCGCATATGTTTTAAACGCATTGTCTTTTTCAATGGCTGTTTTCAAATTGGTCATTGCTTCAGCACTGCTACCCTGACGGGCTGCAACAACTGCTTTTAGGTAATAGCTGTAGGCCATTTCCTTTTCGGTGCTCCCGTCAATGGTTTCTTTCACTGCTCCACCATTGCCGCTCATGAATTGAGAAAGGGCTTTGTTGTGTCCGTTGTAAGTACCAAAATCAGTTACCGCATCGGCGTACATGCCGTTACGCACTTCAAGAATAGCCATGTTGTATTTTGTTTCAGGAGAGCTTCCTGCTTTTTTGTACAGATCCATTGCAGCAGAACGGTTACCGTTTCTTGCTTCTACAATACCAAGGTTATTTGCAACTGCAGGCTGAGTTGAACTTGCTTTTTCGGCACGTTTAAAAGCTTCACCGGCTTCAGATAATTTATTTTGCATCAACAGAGCACAACCTAAATTGTTAGAAGTTCTCCAGTCGCTTCCGTATTGTTTTTCGGCAGAAGCATAGATTTGAGCTTGTGTATTGAGATCGTTGGTTAATGTAGCCGCGTATAACAATTCTTCTACTGAAAGGCTGTCGGGATTTGACATGGCCAGTTTTGAAATTTGTTCGTCGTTACGAGATTTTTTATCCACATTAAGTGTAATCTCAGCACGACGTAATTTTGGAAGAATTTTATCGGCCAGTTCAACATAGGTTTTTGACAGATTTTTAATTTCTTTACGACGTTGATCAGGATCAGCATACATAGTAAGAACACGTAAGATCAGATCTTTGTCGGCGATAGTAGATTGCTCCATCGCAGATTTAAATCCTTCCCAGTCTTCTCTGGTTGTGCCTACTGCAAACTGCTCTTTGGTTTTACCAAACGTAACATCCTTGTTTTTGTCTTTTTTGAATTCGTTCATCATGGCTACAGATGCTGAAGTAGCACGGTCTTTTGCCAGATTTTCGTTCTTATCTGTTTCACCATCCGGTGAAGCATACGCCGAAACACCAATTCCTTTGAACTGGTACCATGGTGAATTAAGATTTTTTGAAATAAAATCAGTGAAGTTTTTCATTTCTTCCGACTTCATTTCGGTAGGACGAACATTTGACTGACTGATCATGTAATAGATATGAGTGCTTTGATTGGCAGGAACAACTTTTACGAAAGCGTCCTTCGCCATAATTGATTTCTCGTCGTTACGCACTAAAAGAGAAGTTGCCATGGTGCCATCGGCCAACTTCACCGCATCAAAAGCTTTCTTTTTGGTTTTAATGGATC
This sequence comes from bacterium, assembly GCA_029945625.1. GTDB lineage: Bacteria > Bacteroidota > Bacteroidia > B-17B0 > Aurantibacillaceae > Aurantibacillus. Next base: position 15,374 of record JAQSCW010000038.1, on the reverse strand, counting down.
CTTCGCCACGCAGTTCAACAATGGCATTTCGCATGCCGGTTTCAAAGGCAAATTTTTCGGAAGAATAGCTAAATGTTCCACCGGATGAGAAGCCGATTTTTTGACCGCTGCCTGTGGCCTTTTCACCTACGAGTGTAACGGGCTTAAGGCTTTTCTCGCCTCCGTTAGCATATTTTATTACTGGGGTAAGGGTTAAGGTTACCTTTTTTTGGAAGATTTTCGGGTTAAATTTACCGCCAACGGTGAATTGAACACTGTCGCCAATCATTTCTATTGGGTTGGGTGTCAGGGTATATTTGATTTCTTTTTGCTTTTTTATCATTTTACCAAGTCCGTCGCAGCTTGTTAAAATCATCGCCACCGATAAACCGGCCCCTATTGTTCGTAGAAGATTTAATTTCATAATTGTATGGTTGTGCGAACAAAAGTAAAAAAAATTTTAACATAAAAGGCCAATCTGGCAGTAAATGTTAAAATTTAGCCATTTTATTTCAACTTTTTTAACAATCCCATTTGGCCAAAACGGGCCTGCTACTGAGGTAAGTATAGGTGATTTCGCAAAAATGTAACAATAAAAAGTTTAGTTACTGATAATCTGCTAAATTTGCGTTTTTTTGGAAATCGCCAACACCGACATAATCACCACCAGCCGCCCGTATTCTAAACTTGCAGGATTTGCAAAACTCAACAAATTCCGTTTGGGATCGCTGGTTGTTTTTTCGGCGGTCATTACGTACCTTACTGTGGCTGAACCCATCAACTGGATGGAAGTTCTTGCACTTAGTGTAGGAGGCTTGCTGGTTACTTCGGCAGCAAATGGTTTTAATCAGATTATTGAACGAGACCTCGACAAATTAATGAATCGTACCAAGGACCGCCCCATGCCTACAGGGGTGCTGTCGGTAAACGAGGCACTGCTATTTTGCAGTAGTATTGGGGTGATAGGAACCATATTATTGTGGGTCTATACCAATCCACTTTGCGGCATCATTGGTTTTGTGTCCATCCTACTTTATGCTTTGGCATACACCCCTTTAAAGCGGATTACGCCATTTGCGGTGTTTGTGGGGGCCTTTCCCGGCGCTTTGCCCACCCTTATTGGTGGAGTGGCAGCTACCGAAGGTTTTGGCGAGATTACATTTTTTACCGCCTTATTGTTTACCATTCAATTTGTTTGGCAGTTCCCGCATTTTTGGTCGCTCGCCTGGTTCAATAACGAAGATTATGAAAAGGCCAATTTTCACCTGCTACCTTCATCGGGTGGCAAGGATGATTTTTCGAAATTTCAGATCCTCTTGTATTCGGTGTTTCTACTCGTTGTGAGTATTTTTCCATTTGTATTTGGTTTTGTAGGTTTGATTAGTATCAGTGCCTGTATACTATGTGGTTTTGCACTTTTGTTGCAGGCGTATAATTTTTACCGGGTGCCAACCGATGCACATGCAAAACGCTTGTTTTTTGTAACGTTACTTTATTTACCTCTGGTGCAGGTGGCACTTATGACCAAAGCTTAATTCTTATAATATGACGGAAACTGTAAAAGCAAAAAATGCAAATCCCCATAAAGCCGAAATCAAGGAGGCACAGCGCAAAGTAGCGAAACCCCTTTTGTATATTGGGATTGTGAGCATCGTGATGTTATTTGCGGGGCTTACGAGTGCTTATGTTGTGAGGGCGGGAAATGGAAAGTGGCAGGTGTTTGAATTGCCCGGCATTACCATATTGAGTACGGCTATTATTGTGACAAGCAGCCTTACCATGCTCATTGCGCAGCTGGCCATTAAGAAGAATAATTTCCGGCTCACTACGGTAGGTTTGCTGCTCACGCTCATTCTCGGGCTATCTTTCTTTTATACCCAGTACCTTGGTTGGAAAGAACTCACCGCGCAGGACATTTATTTTGTAGGTAAATACAGCAACGCCTCGGGCTCATTTTTATACATCATTGCATTGGCGCACCTTGCGCACATGATGGGGGGGTTGATTGCGCTCGCGGTTTCATTAACAAAATCACTGTTGAAAAAATATTCATCGGCCGATTTCCTTGGTATAGAGCTCACTGGCATCTATTGGCACTTTCTGGATATCCTCTGGGTATATTTGTTTTTGTTTTTATATAATTATCGTTAATATTGCATCTGAAAATTACTAATATATGTCGCATTCGGTAGAAATTGATACAAAAGACGCCTGGGGCGGGGGGCAATCGCCTTTCAAATTAAGTTACGGAAAGATCTTTATGTGGTTCTTTCTGGTATCTGACGCATTGACCTTTGGCGGACTCTTGATTTCCTATGGGTTCATTCGTCACAAATACGCTGATATTTGGCCGAAGGCTGAACATGTATTTACACACTTTCCATTTATCGAACAACACATTCCACTGGCTTATGTGGGTTTAATGACTTTTATTCTCATCATGTCTTCGGTAACCATGGTATTGGCTGTTGAGGCCGGTCATCGAATGGATCGCAGAGGAGTGACGATATGGATGTTCTGGACCATTATGGGTGGTGCTGCATTTGTAGGCTCGCAAGCCTGGGAGTGGTATCATTTCATTACCGGTACACCGGGTGGCGCTTTACGTCAGGTGTGGGACATGGGAAGCGGCGCTTATGTGAAACAGATTGTGCATGGGGCTAATATGACGGTGAATGAGTATGGCGTGCCGCAATTTGCCAATTACTTCTTTTTCATAACCGGTTTCCACGGAACGCACGTATTTAGTGGCGTTGTCATCAACTTCATTATCTTTTTAAATGTACTCAAAGGAACCTATGCGCGCAGAGGCCATTATGAAATGGTTGAAAAGGTGGGGCTGTACTGGCACTTTGTGGATCTTGTTTGGGTTTTCGTGTTTACCTTCTTTTATTTACTATAATTATTTTTTTATCAAATTTAAATTCTAAGAATTATGTCAGAGTTCCACGATAATTATCCTCAATACGAAGTGATGTCAAATCACGGAGAAGATGAAGGAAAAAAAGCGCGCAGTGTGTTATGGAAAGTGTTTTGGGTGATGTTGGCCATCACGATTTTTGAATTGGTGATGGGTTTTCTTGCGCCGAGTAAAGGCTGGAGCGGAACATTGTGGCTAAAAGTACTGTTCATTTCCTTAACTATTGCCAAGGCAGCTGCAATTGTGCTTTGGTTCATGCATTTGGGGCATGAGGTTAAATTTTTTAAATATGCCATCTTGGTACCTTACATGGTGTTTATGTTTTATACCATTTTTATTGTGCTTACTGAAGGAACGTATTCAGGTACTGCAGGACATTTTACTAAATTAGACCCTATTTTTAATGCGCAACAGGAAGCACTTAAGCATGCTCATCAGCACGATGGTGCCGATCACGGAGCTGCTCCGGCAGCCGAAGCAGAACATCACTAAAGAGTTTTAAGCTTAAACTAAAGACCACTTTTCGAAGTGGTTTTTTTGTTTTAGCAAGTCATGGTATGAGTTCCCGTAAAACTGAAATTAATTTCTATTTTTATGGGAATCAATTTCGAGATAGTTGAGTTGGTGTGAAACATGTTTATTATCAAGAAAATAAAAAACTATTTACCATTTTTGTGTGCTCTGGTGGGGGGCATTTATTTTATTTCACTCACCATCACAGGAAGGTCGCTCAGCCATTATCCCGGCGATTTGGGTGACGGCCGCTTCAATAATTATTTGCTGGAGCATGCGCATCAGTTTTTTACCGGAGAAGTGACTACATTTTGGAATGCACCCTATATGTATCCTGAGAAAAAGGTAATCACCTATTCGGATAATTTATTGGGAAGTGCTCCATTTTATTCAGCTTTCAGATTGTTGGGGAACGACAGAGAACGTTCGTTTCAGTATTGGTATCTTTTAATGACCCTCTTCAGCTTTGCCTCCGCTTATATCTTTTTGATGTATCTTTTTAAGAATAATTATTCTGCAGCCCTCGGGGCCTTCGTTTTTGCTTTTTCAATGGCGCTTCAAAGTCAGGTGGGGCATGCACAAACCATCCCACGCTTTGCCATTCCCCTCACGTTTTTGGCACTTTTATTTTATTTCAAAGAGTTGCGACCAAATTATTTTTTCCTGGCTTTGTTTTTGGTGGTATATCAGTTTTATTGTGGCATTTATTTAGGACTGCTGCTTTTTGTTCCCTTCTCGTTATTTTTAGTGTTGTCATTTTATTACAAAAGGGGGATCTACAAACTCAAGATCAGAAACAGCAGGTGGCGGATTAAAATGATTAGCGCGGCGATCTTGAATGGGGTATTATTGATTCCAATTATGGTGCCCTATCTTGAGCGGGCAAAAGAAACGGGCTTTTATCCCTATCAAACTATTGTGGAAAGTCTGCCAACGCTGGTCTCTTTTTTTTACGCGCATAACGGGAGTTTGGTTTGGCAATTTTTGAATAGCATCCCTGTTAATTTTCCTGCATTTTGGGATCATCAGATCTTTCCGGGGGGGATTGCCATGATGGGAATGATGGTGTTTTGCATAATTATTATTTTTAAACTCCGATCTGCCAAATATTTTCAGGGCGCAGAAGCAGGCACTCCTATTTTTATTTTATTTTTTACGGGTTTAATAACCTTTTTGTTTTTTCTGCGTGTGGATCATATTTCACTCTATCGCCTCATTTATTCTTTTCCGGGTTATGGTTCCATGAGAGCCTTGCAGCGGATCATCAGCATTGAGCTTTTGTTTTTTGCCTTGGCCGTGGCGTTTGTGATGAAATTGATCTTTAAAAAACAAAGAGCCATCAATGCACTAATTTTCTTGGGATTGTTGGCGCTTTTGATTTCTGATAATTATTTACGGGAAGGGACGGTGCACAATAGGGAAGTGGCAGATAATAAAAGACGGGTAGAGGAAGTGGTCAGAAAGATTGGACAGGTAGGAGCGAATGCAATTATTTCTTACGAGCCAGATACGGTGATTGATGACTGCATCCATTATCAACTGGACGCGATGCTGGCCGCACAAACACTGGGATTACGAACATTAAACGGGTACAGCGCAACTTCTCCCCAAGGTTATTCGCCGTATTGGATCAAGCCCAATAAAGAAAGCAGAGAAGCTTGGTTACGTGCAAAGAAAATTTCGGGAAAAGATATTTTAGTCGTGCATTAACTATTTTGTAGAGATTAAAAAAGTGGTAAATCTACCAGGGAAAAATATGGATGTAAATGATGCGTGATAATTTGTAATTTTTTACCGAGAACAAAAGTATTACGGAGGCGATAAGCAAAGGTAGGGCGATGGTTGGAAGAGAGGGGAACAGGAAGAAGCAGATGAGAAATGTGATGAGTCCCTGAAGTACCGCCAAACCATAACTGATATACATGGCCCCAATAAAATAACCCGGTTCCCGATCAAATTTAAAGTCGCAGATTTCACAGCTTTTTCTCATTACCGGAAACTGAAAGACCTCGCTTTTCTTCTCAAACACATGGCCCTTTCCGCAATGCGGACATTTTTCGGTAAGAATATTAAGAACAAGATTTCCTTTTTGAATTGCCATTGTCTGATTTTTGAGCTATAAAGGTAAATACAATTGCCCTTGTAAAAACCTGTTTTCGGTAGTTTGACATATATTGGGATTTGAAAAGATAATATTGATGAGCCGTCAATTATTTGAGCTCAGGCAGCGTGATATTGCCAATTTAAGCGTAAATTTACGCCTCAGTTTTAGGAGACTTGTCAGAGTGGCCGAACGAGCACGCTTGGAAAGCGTGTTTACCGCAAGGTAACGAGGGTTCGAATCCCTCAGTCTCCGCACAAAGGGACTGACGCTTATAAAAAAAGCTCAGTCCCTTTTTTATTATACCAAAATCGCCCGTGTGTCGGGCGATTTGTGCAATTATAAAATTAATTTCAGAGGTTCGAAATGCCCCGTTTTTCTTGTCAAAGAGGGTATCGATAATTCGATCAAATCATCAAGTGATCCTTATTCCAACGATGGTGATGTCATCCACTTGCTCCGCTTCTCCCTTCCAGTGTTTAAAGGCATCTTGCAGGACTTTCTTTTGTTCATGCATTTGTAAATGTGCAGCGTTTAGTAACACTTCCTTCAATTGTTTATACATGAATTTTTTTCCTTTAGGTCCGCCAAATTGATCGGGCAATCCATCCGTAAATAGATACAATAGGTCGTCCTTTTGAAAGTCGATGGTATGTTGCTTGAATGATATGTTTTCGTGATCGTGCTTACCAACAGGCATTTTATCCGGCAAAAATTCTAAAAGTTCATTTTTTCTCACCACCCAAATCGGATTATTTGCGGCGGCATATTTTAAGTGCTGTTCCTTAAAATTAAAAGTAACGATACTGCAATCCATCCCATCTTTTCCTCCTTCATCGCTGCCGTCTTTTTTTAAACGTTCAATTATAATTTGGCGGGTGTTGTTTAATATTTCTGCCGGATCGGAACTGGATTCAATTGCTTTTTCAAGACTCGTAATATTTAAGATACTCATAATGGCTCCCGGAACTCCGTGTCCGGTGCTATCCGCTACTACAAATGCAAAACAACCATTGTTCAATTCAGCTGCCCAATAGAAGTCGCCACTTACAACGGCTTTTGGTTTAAAAAAAATGAAATACTCCTTTAACTGTTTGCTGAGTAATTCATCGGTCGCTAAGAAACTGCGCTGAATGCGTTCGGCATAATGGATGCTGTCACTTATTTCCTTGTGTTTTTCTTCTATAATATTTTTCTGCACCTGTGTTTCTTTTTCTTTTAATTCAATTACTTTTTTTTGTTTTTGAGTGACACGGAAACGGTTGTATATAAAGAGCGCAAAGAAGGCAAGTAAACTAATGCCGAAATACAAGGCCCTACGTTGGGTCTTGTCTTGTTTAATTTGTGCTTCAAATAATTTGCTTTGCGACACTGCTTTTATACTATCTGCTACTGCTTTTTTCTCATATCGGAACTGAAACGTTTTTTGTAAAACTGCTTTGTGATTGGTTTCATTACTAAGGCTATCATTCATACGCTTGTGAAGTGTCAGCATTTCCCAAGCTTTTTTCCAGTTGCCTAGCTTAGCGTAAATTTGACTTAAGGTCCCACTTGCTGTCTTTATATCATCCGGAAATCCGAGTTCCTGCGACAGCTTCATACTTCTTTCGCAGTAACTTTGTGCCAATTTAGTTTGTCCCTGAAAAAATAAGGCAGTACCAATTTGATTTAAAGCTAGGGCAAGACTTTGCTTATCGTTGATTTCTTCGCACAAGACTAAATTTTGACGCCAATTTACGAGTGCTTTGTCTATCTGACCTGTTTTATAGTAAATCAATCCGATGCTATTCAAACAATGTGCCATACCCGATTTATTGCCGATTTTTTTTGACATTTCAAAACTTCTGTTCAAATATGCAAGCGCCAATGTGAGTTTTCCTTGTTTAAAATAGACATGGCCTATATTGTGTAAAGAGCCAGCCAATACATCCATTTCACCAAGTTTTTCCTGTAATGCTAAACTTCTTGTATAATAGTTTAAGGCCCTTGCGGTGTCGCCCTGTTGCTGGTATACATAGCCTAAATTGTTGAGCGCAATGGAAATGCCTTTAATATTTTGCATTTCTTTATAATGGCGTAAACTCTTATCGTAATAATTTAAAGCAGCAGGAATATCACCCTTTTCGATATAAATGCGACCAAGATTATTGTAAGACTCTGCCATGCCCTCTTTATCTTTGATCTCCTTGCTCAATGTCAGACTTTGCTGAAAACAGTCAAGTGCTTTTTTAATGGATCCTTGTACCTGATACAATACGCCAATATTATTTAAGGAAGCGATCACACCCTTTTTATCATTTGCTTCTTTATCTAGTGCTAAACCCTTTTCGAAAGATTCAAGGGCTTTGGCCGTATTGCCATGCAAATTTGCCAGATACCCAGTATTATTAACAGCTGCAGCATATTGTTTTAGAAAGAAGGCACGCATTGGACCTGCATGGGTATACTGCTTCAAATTACGCTCGGCTAAACTTTGTAATTGTTGGTTGTAAACCGGCCAAATATTGTCATCCGGTTCCGCTTCAATGAGCGCATTTAAAATAGAGCAGCGCGTGCTATCATGTTGGGCACTTTTTAACGCTATTTGCAATGAATCTCGTAAACCTGTATTCTCAGAATTAGTTTGACCAAGCACTACGACAAAGCTTGTTGTAAAAAGCCAAAAAAGATAAATTCGAAACAAGCGTGAATTCATATTAAAAAGCGTCAATTAACGCCTATGTAACAAAAATAGAGTTTTTGAGGCGTTTAAGAAATATATTTCGAGCAAAAGGCTGTTTAGGGTGATCAGAATCAAAAGAGAGATCTCCGGCTCATTTTCAGAAATTACTTCATTTGCACGTGTGGATTTAAGATGGGAAATATGTAACTCCTGCAGTTAAGTATGTAAGCTCCTCGTTAACTGCTCCTCTACATTTGTAGTGTGGAAATTCCTTCACTATTTAACTAAACTTATTATGAAGAACAAGAACATAACAATTTCATTTTTGGTAGTTGCTTTAGTAGCTGCAATTTCAGTGCTTAGCTGCAAAAAAAAGAGTTCGACGGAACCCCCTACAGAAGCCGCAACTGCTACTTACCAAATTTACATGACCGATTCGCCGGGTGCTTATCTGGAGGTGAATGTAAATGTTGTTGGCGCTGAGGTTCACTCGGATGGATCGGGATGGGTGCCTCTAACAGTTCGGGCAGGTATTTATAATTTGTTACAACTCAACAATGGAATTGATACTCTATTGGCAAGTGGACAGATTCCTGTCGGAATTGTATCGGAAGTAAGATTAATATTAGGATCAACCAATAACACAATCAAAATAAATAACCAGATTTATAATTTGGATACACCAAGTGCTGATCAGTCCGGGTTAAAACTTCAAATCCACACCGAATTACTTCAGAACATAACCTATATCCTACGGATAGATTTTGATGCCGCAAAATCTATCGTTGTAACGGAGTCAAACACATACAAATTAAAGCCTGTTATCAGAATTATTTCAACTGCAATAAATGGGGTAATTAAGGGAGCGGTGCTCCCGGTTATTTCGCAACCTGCTGTAATGGCTGTTTTAGGAGTAGATACTTTTGTTACTTATGCAAACCCTCTTTCGGGGCAATTTTTGATACAAGGTTTAGCCGGGGGGATTTATAAAGTAATTCTAAATCCTAAAACTCCTTTTCGCGATACTACATTTTTTAATATCAGTGTTAATGTAGGGGCAGTTACAAATATGGGTACCCTCACCATTAAATAAGCTAGCTACCATACGTTAACGAAACAGAAGAGGAACGAATTAAGTCACCTGCATTTTTGTGCTGCGCTTTTTCGCTCTTAACAATTTTTTATTTTGAATGAAGTTCAAATATGTGAGATATCTAGAATGAAAAGGGGTTTGGTTACAATAAAGTGCTTCGCGTTATTTTTCTGTCTTTTTGGCCAGTTGTATCTCCCTTTTGATTTGACAGCCCAGTGCGGGCCTGCCACCCCCAGTTTTACTGCCAACCTGGTTGGTGCTCCAAATGGAACAATAATTGTCTCCAACGTTTCACGAGATGATACATGCTGCGGGGCCACTGCTCCAGATAAATGCATAAAGATTACAATAATTCTCGATGTTGGCGCAATGGGTATTAATTTTCAAATATACGGGGCAGTGCCTCCCGGTGCCTTGTTTTATCAAATAGGTTGTGGTCCACCCATTGCGGTTGGTTCTCCAATCTGCCTCAACGGACAGGGGCCGCACGTTCTTACCTTTTGTAAGCCGGGAAATAACATTAATTCGTATGGGATTATTTCAACTCCGCGACCGGCAATCCCGGACTCCATTTTGGTTAGAAGCGGTTGCTCGGCAACGCTTGCAGTGAGTGGCTTTTCAGTTCCTACAATTACATGGAGTTCCATTTATCCCGGTGCGCCCGGCGCATACAACTCCTATCTTAATTGCTCGTCGGGTTGTGCCACCGTTGCTGTAACGCCTACCGGCACGCCTCCCGTGTATGTGGATTATCTCGTTGGCGGAAACGCCTCCGCGCCTTGCGAAGCCAATTATTATCAAGATACCGTGCGTGTTTATTTTTACAATGATCTTATAGCGGGGATAAATCCCACACTCTCTGCCATTTGTATGGGTAGTAGCTCTGCTGTATTGACCGCCACAGTTACCGGTGGAATTCCTCCTTATACCTATTCATGGAGTACTACCAGTACCGTCCCTTCGGTAACCGTTGGACCCGGCGCATACACCGTGGTGGTGTATGATAGAACAGGCTGTCCACCAACCACAGCTACTGCTATTGTGAATCAATTTACAGCAGCCATCACGGCCGATTGTGGTTCCGATCAACTGCTCTGCAAAATTAATCCCTCGGTTTCTCTCAATGGCATTGTGGGCATTGCAGCAGGTGGTATATGGAGCGGAGGTTCGGGCATCTTTTCGCCAACAAACTCTTTACTCGCCACGTTCTACATTCCAACAGCAGGAGAAATTATTTATGGTTCCGTACAATTATATCTTACCACCACCGGCAATTCAGGCTGCCCGGCTGCATTTGACACACTCAGCATTAATTTTCAGAATGCTCCTCTCGTTTCAGCAGGTGCGGGTCAGACCGTGTGCGCAAACAATAGTTTGGTCCTCATCAGTGCCACAGTGACTTCCTATAGCAGTGGGGTGATTTGGAGTTCAACCGGAAGCGGTGCGTTTTCATCTGTCACAAATTCTAATACTTCTTATACACCCAGTGCAGGTGATGCACTTTTGGGGATTTTTAGCGTGGTTGTTACCACCACTAATAACGGGGTTTGTGCGGCGGCAAAAGACACAATTATTATCATCATTAGTCCGGAACCAATTGTGAACGCAGGCAATGATCAAATTATTTGTAGCACTATGCCTGCAATTTTAAGTGGGACAGTAAGTGGCCCCACAAGCACCGGCGTTTGGAGCACCACCGGGGATGGCAGTTTTTTTCCTGGAAATGCAGTATTAAATCCTACTTATAGCCCTGGTCCGAATGACATCAATATCGGAACAGTCACCATTATTTTGACGTCAACGAATAATGGAAACTGCCTCCCTGTGAAGGATACTATGAAGATTACTGTGAGAAAAATCTCACTAGCGAGCGCGGGGAATAATCTTCTACTTTGTTCCAATTCCTTGTCCATGGCATTAAATGGTAGCGTTATCGCCACAATACCCAGCGGAATTTGGAGTTCGAATGGTAATGGAAGCTTTACGCCTTCAAATGTGTTATTATTTACCTCCTATATTTTCGCGGCCTCTGATTTCACCATGGGGGCATTAATTTTCACTCTCACTAGTACTAATAATGGCCCATGTCCTTCGGTATCCGATACGTTGATGGTTTCATTCAAATTACTCGAAACGGTCAATGCCGGAATGAACCAATTTGTCTGCTCCAGTCAAAATTCCATTACTTTGAATGGCGTGCTCAGTGCCACAAACGGAACGGGCAATTGGTTAGTGAATGGAACAGGTGTATTCATTACTTCAAGTTCAAGTCTTAGTACAACTTATTCCCTCTCAACTAATGATATTAATGTTGGTGTTCTCATATTTACGCTCAGTTCAACCAATAATGGGGTATGCCCCATTGTGCAAGATACAGTACTGATTATCATTTCTAAAATAGCTACTGTTACCGCAGGACCAAATCAACTAAAATGTTCTAATGCGTTGAGTGTTGCTCTCACGGGAACTGTTGGCGGAGGAACTACCTCGGGGTTTTGGAGTACAAATGGGACCGGCACTTTTGTCCCTGCCACCACCACTTTGAATTGCAGCTATTTATTTTCTGCGGCTGACATAACTTCAGGATTAATCATTTTTACATTGACGTCAAACAATAATGGGGCCTGTGCCGCCCAGAGTGATACGTCACTGGTTACCATCAATTATTTAGCACAAGTGAATGCAGGATTGAATCAATTTATTTGTTCATCGCAAAATACTCTTTCTCTCCCGGGATCCATCTCCGGAGTTTCCGGAACGGGCAATTGGTTAGTGAATGGAACAGGTGTATTCATTACTTCAAGTTCA
>JAQSCW010000038.1:0-3198 GCA_029945625.1 bacterium | reverse complement strand
AGTCTTAGTACAACGTATTCTTTTTCGCCAGGTGACATTTCTCAGGGCATACTTATTTTTACTCTTTCTTCTACAGGAAATGGCGTATGTGCTGCTATCAATGACACTGTAGCGGTTAGACTAGTGCAGCTAGCGACAATGATTGTAGGTCCAAGTCAATCGATTTGTTCTACTCAAATTACTATTTTACTTAGTGGAACAGCAACAGGACTTGGTGTATCAGGAATATGGAGTTGCAGCGGCACAGGAAGTTTTGTTCCGGGATCGATGAACTTGAACACGAGTTATGCATTTAATGCTGCCGATGTTATTGCAGGTATTGTCGTTTTCACTTTATCTTCTATTAATAATGCGCCATGTCCGGTTGTATTCGATTATCTTTCTGTTTTAATTTTTAAACCACCCATTGTAAGCGCTGGCCAGAGCCAGGTGATATGTTCGATCACCACCTCTATTTCCTTAAATGGCACCGTAAATGGAAGTAATGGTTTAGGTGTGTGGACGTACAATGGCACGGGGGCATTAACCGCACCAAGCTCCAACCTAAATAATACGTATTTATTAAGTGAGGGAGATCGGCTTGGTGGCATTCTTGTGTTTACGCTTACCTCAGGTTCCAATGGCGCTTGTCCTTCTACAGCAAACACCAGTTCTCTAACTATTAAAAGTATTGCACTTGTATACGCGGGTCCCGATCAACAAATATGTTCAAGCGCTCCAGTGATCAACCTAAATGGGATGATAACAGGAGTTACAAACACGGGTGCGTGGATAGCAATGGGGCCGGGGAACATTGCTCCAAGTTATTCAACGCTAAACTCATATTATATGATTTCGCCAATTGAAATGGACAATGGCAGTACCTATTTTATATTGACTTCAACCAATAATGATATATGTCCCGTTGTAAGCGACACCATGAAAGTTTCTATTTTAAAAATGCCAAAGATTAATCTACAACGTGATACGTCTCTTTGTGAATTACAAGGATCCATTTCACTGAATCCTCAAGTCAGTGGCTTCATGGGAACTCCACTGTGGTCGAGTACGGGCACAGGATCTTTTTTCCCCACAATAAACAGCATCCCAAACAAATACTATATTTCAGAAGCTGATGTGCAACTGGGACGAATTCAAATAAGTTTAAAGTCAGATAAAAACAGTGTTTGCGCTATTGTTGAAAGTGTCATGAATGTTCAAATTTTTCAAAGTGCACACGCTGATTTTTCAGCATCGTCTTACAGTATCATTATTCCAAGCGATCCAATTATATTTAGTAATTCAAGTAAAAACTCAAGCGCCTTTCATTGGGATTTTGGAGATGGAAGTACGAGCACACTTGTTAACCCCAGCCATTTGTATGTAAATGCTGCTTTTTTTCGGGTGCAACTCATTGCTCTAAATTCCTATCAGTGCAATGACACCAGCTTCAAAATAATTTTAGTAACCAGTGATATTCGTTTCCCAAATGCTTTTACACCTAATCCCAATTTTGCAAGCGGGGGTGTTTATGATATTAGGGACAATAGCAATGACGTTTTTTTTCCTCTCACCGATGGTGTGGCTGAATTTGACTTAAGCATTTTTAATCGCTGGGGCGAATTAATTTTTAAGTCTACCGATGTACACATTGGTTGGGACGGTTATTTCAACGGTAAATTGTGCCAACAGGACGCCTATGTGTGGAAAGCCAATGTGAAATTTATTGACGGCAGAGAATATTCCAAAGTGGGAAGTCTCACGTTGATTCGTTAGAATAAATGAAGGGGAAGGAACTTTAAAATTGAATGAAGGCGCATTGAGAGTGAAGAGCAAAAAGAAAATAAATGTGGTGAAAAGTGCATTTTCGTGTGGTTTAAAATAAAGTGCATAAATTCTATGATAGCAAAACAAGATATGAGAAAAATGTTTGCGAAACGTTCTAAAAGCGTCACATATAGTATTGATGCGACATAATACACTTATATGCGTGACCTTTCTGCTTTATGCCTTTGATGGCTATGGCCAGCACTATCAGTTTTCGCAGTTTTACGCCGCCCCCACGTATTTAAATCCCGCACTTACCGGTGCGAATGTATGTTCTAGACTTTCTTTGAATTATAGAAATCAGTGGTCGGGAGTTCCGGGAACTTTTACCACTTTTCAAGCCTCTCTCGACCATACATTAAAAAAAGTAAATAGTGGTCTGGGAATTATTTTTTATCGGGATGTTGCCGGTTTGGGGAGTCTTTCCACCACGCGAATAAGTTTCCTGTATGCATACGAAGCCAAAATTAATAAGAATCTTATTGCGAGAGGAGGACTTTCGTTGGGTTCTATTCAGAGAAAGGTAGATTACTCTCTCCTTACTTTCGGTGATCAACTGGCAAACGGATCTAATAGTACAGTAGAGGGTTTTTCTCAAATTGGGATTACTTATTTTGATATAGGCACTGGATTGTTTATTTACTCGAAGAAAGCTTGGATGGGTTTTGCTGCAGATCATCTCAACAAGCCCAACCAATCATTTATGAATGAAACAAGCCCGCTCCCTATCGAAATCAGGTTTCATGGAGGCTATAAAATTGTGCTTAATGATAGGACCGCTTCAGAAATAAGGGATCACGAAATTGATGAAATTTCATTTGCATACAATTTTAAAAGACAAAACAGATTTAATCAAATTGATCTTGGATTTTACTATTCGAAGAATAAGTTTGTTTTGGGAATGTGGTATAGGGGAATTCCCTTATTTAAACCAACTCGTGATTATCAGAATAATGACGCACTTGTGTTTTTATTTGGCATTTTGTTGGCTAAATGTAAAATAGGTTACTCCTTCGATTATACACTCTCCAAATTGAGTATTGCAAGTTCAAAAGGTGCCCACGAAATCAGCCTATCCTATCAGCTATGTAATTCGAGAAAGGAAAAAAAGAAGAAGAACATACTTATTTCTTGTCCAAGATTCTGATAGACAAGGCCGCTAACCTGATGGCATGAATTTGTGCCCTCGCCTCTTCACCAGCCAATCCCTGCGTTTACATTAATTGTTTTATTATTCATCCACACCCATCTTCACGCTCCTGTGTGCTTCCTTGCAGAGTTTTGGTCCTGCCGGAGCCAAGACGGCAAGACAGCAGGAAGCAAGGCAGAATGTGCATTATCACCTACCTCTGCGCCACGGTTTTTTTTACACCGTCATTCAGAGGCCGCTTA
>JAQSCW010000037.1 GCA_029945625.1 bacterium | reverse complement strand
AGCAGTGCCATTATTGTTTATTTTTAAATCCCTTGACAGATTCTTCGGCCGCCTCCACCATTTTTATTTAAGCGGCCTCTGGATGACGGTATAAATAAAACGTCATTCAGAGCGCTTTGCACCATGAATCTGCAGCGCGAAGAATCTCCTATAGAGCAGTGCCATTATTGTTTATTTTTAAATCCCTTGACAGATTCTTCGGCCGCCTCTTTTATTTTTCTTTAAGCGGCCTCTGAATGACGGTGTAAATAAAATAGGGGTGGAGAGGTGGGTAGTATAGCAATTATAGTCTTGCATCCTGCTGTCTTGTCGTCTTGACTCCGGCAGGACCAAAACTCAGCAAGGAAGAACAAAGGACTGTGAAGATTAGTGTTGAGGAGTAATTTAAATAATTAAGCTATAATTGAATACGCAAGGATTAGAAAGCCCAAAAACGAATGTACAAATTCGCACGGGCGAAAAATCACCTCTGAGTTTTGCTTCAGAGGAGCTACTCCAACTCGTACCTCACCAATTTATAGACCTGCTGCTCGGCCAAATTTTTTTGTAGAAAATAAACAGAACCATTTTGTACCAGAATCTTCTTTGGAAAAAAAGGCACATTGTCAATTTCGGTTTTTGTAAGTTCTTTTCCGTTGCGCACATCAAATTTCAAGAGTGCAAGTTTGCTATTATCAAAGGTGGCCATATAGGTGTGTTTGTAATCGCCATCGGCAAATACTTTTTTGTGAATGTTGTTTGTCCGCAAGAGTATCAGCTTGCTGAAAGGTTCTACTTTTCCATTGTTCTCTACTTTATACGTTAGCGAATCGGTGAAATTAAATAAGTACACCGTTGTATCCACGCGCAGCATCTGGGTCTCTACTTTGCCAAGCAACTTAGAATATTGCCAAGTTAAAGGCACCTGCTCACGGTATTGCTCCAGGTGCTCTTTCATTTGAGCAATGGGTTCCGCATACAAGGTGTATCCGGAGCCGCGACGGGCCTTTAAAAAATAATCCAAGTCGAAATCGTGTTGAAAAATCTTCACTTTCTGACTGTCTTCAAATTGCACCAGTGAATGGCGTTTCCCCCTATCAAATACATTGTAATAGAAATACTCGGTTCGAAGATTTTTATAGGTACACTTTTGAAAATAATAATTTAAACCATCGCTGCACACACAACCCGAAAGTACATCGTTGGAAGCCACACTGGAAAAAGGATGCAGGGCGTTTAATTTTTCAAAATCGTAATAGATTTGCCAACTGCTGTCGGCACTGTATAACTGAAGATTTCCAAGGCAATCGTAATCTAAGCGCTCTGCGTTTTTATTCACCGGTAACCTGCTCATATTTTCACCGTTCTCATCTACCAATTTTAAAATATTGTGCTGAGGTCCGGCCATTAATAACAGCACGTTTCCATTCAAGAGATCGAAATCAAGTACAAAATCGTCGCTCTTCTTATTCACAATCATCTTTTTATTGGCCGAGATCACAATCTCTTTTAACTCGATACTTTTTTGTGAAAGATAAAATGTGTCGCTTGTGTAACTACTTAGATTGAACTCAGCATTGGAATATCCCAACACCGTAAACACCAGCTTAATGTCTTGCTCTTTTTCGGGAAGCATTAAATTAAACTTCCCGCGTTGATCCGTAACCGTATTATTTAATTTCCCTTTTAGCAGTACCAGGCAATTTGCTATGGGAGCTTTTGTTTTTCGGTCAAACACCCTGCCACTGAGCGATTGAGCGGCTGCCGAAGCCGACAATATAATACCTATAACGACGACAAACTGCCTCATGTTTTTAGGTTTCAGCGTTTTTTAAAAAATTATTTGCCGCTTCTCCTACAGCACCTAAGGAATGTCGCAAAAAAACTAGAGTCCGGCGAGCTGCTCTTCAAGCGTTCTGATCTTATTTAAGGCATCGCTTTCTTTTTTGCGCTCAACATCAATGACCTCAGGCTTTGCATTAGCTACAAATTTTTCGTTGGCCAATTTGATCTGCACCGATTTTAAAAATCCCCTGTTATAAACGAGTTCTTTCAACAGCCGCTCTTTCTCGTCTTCCTTATTGATAGTAATTGACAAAGGCACGTAAAACTCGGTGGTACCGATCACAAAACTCAATGCCGATTCAATCTTGTTCTTTGTATATGAAAAAGATGATAAATTAGCGAGCTTTACAATTACCGAATCATAGGTGGATCTTCCTGCCTCTGAACGTTCAATTAATTCAAGTTTCTCTTTGGGCGATAATTGTTTTTGAGCCCGCACATTTCTAACCATCGTTACCAGTTCTTTGCAAATTTCAAATTCAGCCAATAACTTTGTTTGAGGTGTAGCGCGTATAGTAGGCCATTCGGCCACTAGGATACAATCATTTTCTTTTCGTTCGCCAATCAGGTGCCAGATTTCTTCGGTAATAAATGGCATCCAGGGGTGCATGATTTTTAAGAGACTTTCCAAAAAGCCAATGGTGCAATCGTAGGTAATTTGATCAATAGAAAGCGATTTGCCGTCTACAAAATCAGGTTTAATGGCTTCGAGATACCAGGCACAAAAATCGTCCCAAACCAATTTGTACGTGGCCATTAAGGCATCGCTCATTCTGTATTTTGAGTAATGATCGTTGATGACCTCGAGTTGCTCGGCCAATTTATTTTCAAACCAGATGATGGCGGCTTTTGACGAAGCGGGTTGTTCTTTTTTGCCACCCCCTTCTAGTTTACCAGCACCAGGGCCCGAAGCCACTTCAAATCCTCGAATCAATCGAAATGCATTCCATACTTTATTCGCGAAATTCCTTCCCTGCTCACAATAACTCTCGTCGAAGAGCAAATCATTACCCGCAGGAGAACTTAGGAGCATGCCCACGCGAACTCCATCGGCCCCGTATTTGGTAATGAGTTCCAGCGGATCGGGACTATTGCCCAAAGACTTGCTCATTTTTCTCCCTTGTTTGTCTCTCACAATGCCCGTTAAATACACATTGTTGAAGGGTTTTTGCCCCGTGTATTCTTTTCCCGCAATGATCATACGCGCTACCCAAAAGAATAAAATTTCGGGTGCAGTTACCAAATCATTGGTAGGATAATAGTATTTTAGATCGGCATTGGCATTTTCCCAACCATTCTTAATGACTTGTGGATCAAACACCGTCATGGGCCATAACCACGATGAGAACCAGGTATCCAAAACGTCTTCGTCTTGTTTGATGTCCTCAATTCTTAATTTTTCATTCTTAATTTTTAATTCGACAAAAGCTTCTTCCCGCGTTTTGCAAACAGCGGTGTTACCGGCATTATCGTACCAAGCCGGAATGCGTTGTCCCCACCACAACTGACGGCTGATACACCAATCGTGCACATTTTCCATCCAGTGTTTGTAGGTATTGATGAATTTTTCGGGGATTAGTTTCACATGGCCATTCAGCACTTGGTCAAGAGCCGGTTTACTGAGCTCTTCCATGTTGAGGAACCACTGCATGGATAATTTTGGCTCTATCACCGCATCGGTGCGTTCGCTGTAACCTACTTTGTTTTTAATTTCTTCAATCTTTTCAACCAGGCCTTGCTCCTGTAGATCTTTTATAATCTGTTTACGACAGGCAAAACGATCCATGCCACTATAAGCACCGGCGGCTTCACTTATTTTTCCCTCCGGGGTGAGGGCATCAATGATGGGCAGTTTGTGTTTTTGGCCAAGGTTGAAGTCGTTGATATCATGTGCAGGCGTTACTTTAAGGGCCCCTGTACCGAATGCGGCATCCACGTATTCGTCAAAAATAAGAGGAACTATGCGGTTCACCACCGGAATGATAATGTTTTTTCCTCTTAAATGCGTATAACGTTCATCAGCCGGATTCACGCATACTGCGGTATCGCCCATAATGGTTTCGGGACGGGTGGTTGCTACGGTAATGAACTCCTCTGAATTCTCAATTTTGTATTTAACGTACACCAGTTTGCTGTTCGTTTCCTTGTAGATCACTTCTTCGTCACTTACGGCAGTAAGTCCCAAGGGATCCCAATTTACCATGCGCACACCCCGGTAGATGCGTCCTTTTTTATGAAGATCAACAAACACATCCAAAACGGCCTCGCTCATTTCGGGCGACATGGTAAAGCGGGTACGGTCCCAATCGCAGCTGGCTCCCAGCATTTTCAATTGTTCCAGAATAATGCCACCGTATTTTTCTTTCCAGTCCCAGGCATGTTTTAAAAATTCTTCCCTTCCAAGATCTGCTTTTTTGATCCCTTTATCGGCCAATAACTTTACTACTTTGGCTTCGGTGGCAATGCTGGCATGGTCTGTACCCGGCACCCAACAGGCATTGTAACCCATCATGCGCGCTCTTCGAATCAATACATCCTGAATGGTATTATTAAGCATGTGCCCCATGTGAAGCACTCCTGTTACGTTTGGCGGGGGGATCACAATAGTATAAGGTGTTCGGTGATCGGGTGTTGATTTAAAGAAACCTTTCGCTAACCAGTATGGGTACCATCTCTTCTCAGCATCGGCGGGCTTGTATGTTTTTGCAATCTCCATGAAAGGCCTTGTCTATTTTGTTAAATTTCGTAAAATTAAAAAAAGAATCCCGTGTTTGTGATATCTTTATGGCACGATATTAGTAATAAACCATTAAAAAAAATAAGCTACACATGAAAAAACTGATTTTTACTTTAGGTTTGGTTGCAGGGCTAAGCGCTTTGACTTTTGCTCAGGACACTCACCCGGCCGGAGACGGCCACAATCACGAAGGCGCTGCTGTTGCTGCGCCTGTTGCACCAACTAGTTTGGCTGATATTAAATTGGACAAAATGGTTCATGATTACGGAAATGTTCAGCAAGGTGGAAATGGCGAATGCGAGTTCAAATTTACCAATAATGGTAAAGAACCCTTGGTTATTACAAATTGTCAGGGCAGTTGCGGTTGCACCGTACCCGTGTGTCCAAAAGAACCCATCCTTCCGGGTAAAAGTGGTGTTATTAAAGTAAAATACGATACCAATCGTCCGGGCGCCATTTACAAAACCGTTACCGTTAATTCCAATGCCAAAAGTGGTAATGTGGTATTAACCATTAAAGGTAATGTTGAAGTAAAGCCGGTTGAGCAAGCATTCCCTGAGAACGCAACTCCAGCAGGTGCTCCCGTAGAGAAAAAAGGATAATTATAATTGTACCGGTTAGCTTTTTGGGAATGGTTCTTAAGAATCCTGAACCGAATTGATTCCGCTAATCAAACGCTAAAAAAATGAAAAAGAAGATTACTTTATTGTTGGCCATTTTCGGACTTAGTTTTGGGATAAATGCGCAGGAGTCGGTGATTCCTAATATGGATCCTAATGCGGCTGACATCAAATTTGAAACCGAAGTATTGGATTATGGTGTGGTGGATTATGATTCGAATGGCTTGCGTGAATTTAAATTCACCAATACCGGAAAGAGTCCGCTGACCATCACCTCTGTTTCGGGCGAGTGTGGTTGTACTGCTACAACCATTGATGGTAAAAAAGGCTGGCCTGAAGAACCCATTCTTCCCGGAAAAAGCGGTGTGATTAAAGTAAAATACGACACTAAACGTGAAGGTCGTTTTGAAAAAAACGTCACAGTAACTTCCAATTCTAAATACGCTACAAAAAAAGTACGTATTAAAGGAGAAGTGAAAGCAAAACCAGCAGTAGGTGGTTAATGGAAATTTCATAAAAAAGAATCCCCTCGGTATCGCCAAGGGGATTTTTTGTTTAAGGACTTTTGCGGTCCTTCTTCTTTTTTCCATCTCATTACCAGCAATTTCTCAACCAAAAATTGTTATTACCGACTCCAAAAAGAATTTTGGCAGTGTGAAGCGCGGAACCCTTGTGAAGAATTCTTATGAACTTGAAAATGCCGGTGATCAACCATTACTAATTACAGACATGGAAGTTAGTTGCAGCTGCACCAGTACAGAATACACAAAACAACCCATTTTGCCCGGCCAAAAAACTACCCTTGTGATTACATTTAATACCGCTTCGGTATATGGTAGACAGGACCGACTCGTTTTCCTCAAAAGCAATGCGCCGGGAGCAGACGTAAAGCTACGTTTCAAGGGCTTTGTGCAGGATAAAAAGTGAACCTTTTTTCTAATTTCAACAATTTGCATCCTCTCTATTTTACACGGATTTTAATTTCTGCCTAACATAGAAAAGCTCCTGGATCAATCGGAATTGTTGAGGAAATGCAACTTATTTATTCCTTGGATTTTTTTATAAATGGAAACAACTAGTTTGCTGCGTGAGCGATTGTAGTGGAAAGCCCACAGCCACGCCTGTCTCTTTGCGTGGCGAGGACTTGGAACGGAAAGCGCGACCCCGCCAAACGGAATAAAAAAAGAAAAGCGGGGGCAGGCCCAAATCAGAAAAACCAGAAATTGTTTTTGGTAGGTTTTTCGCTTCAGGGGACAGGCTCAAAAACTTTCTCCCCGGCTTTTCCGCCGGACCCAAACTCCTAGCTTCTTAAGAATCTAATTTACTGCGTCCAAATCCCGTTTGAATTCCAGTTAACAGCGAATACTGTAACTTTTGCAAAACATTATGTAATGAATTTATGCCCTCAAATGATAAATTTTGCAGAAACAAGTTAAACGGTACCTATTTCTTAAAACAGACACACATTGGCCATCACTTATTACATGCTTCAAATACCTCCTTGGGTGTTTTTTATTTCAATCGTTGCATTTGGAGCAACGGTGGGCATATTGGTTACTTTTTTAGTGCCCAAATATGCTAAAGTAAAAGTCTTGCGCGCTCATAACGAAGTAACCGGCTTTCTTTTTTTGGCCATTGCCAGCTTTTATTCACTGCTACTGAGTTTTATCGTGCTCATTGTTTGGAACCAATTTAACGACGTGCGGAGCAATGTGAGCAAAGAAGGGAGTTCGGCAATGGGTCTTTACAGGGATATTAAATATTATCCCGACACTTTGGAGGGAAAACAACTCATGCGGGTTTATCTCGACTTTGTGTTTCAGGTGGTGGACGAAGAATTTCCGAATATGGAACACATGAAACCGAGTAGAAAAACACCGGAGGCTTTTAGCAGGGTGTTTTTTAAGATGGAGCATCTGAATCCTAAAAATTCATTCAACGGCCAATTGGTCGCGGAAATGTTTAATCACCTCAATGAACTGGACAGGTACCGGGGCTTAAGGAGCACCTCCATTCATGCCGAAATAGCTCCTCATTTGTGGCTACCCATATTGTTAGGTGGTTTGATAACCCTTATCTGTGCTGCATTCTTAGATCTCGAACACCGGCCCATGCATTTACTTCTTAATGCCATGTTAGGAGCCTTTATTGGGATGTTTTTATTTATCATTGTGTCGCTTGATCATCCTTTTAGCGGTGAGCAGGGCATTAAACCCAATGCCTACAAAGAAATTTTTACGCTCGAACAATGGGCGAAGGAGCCTGTTCTCGACCTCACTCAGTCAAATTAAAACTCAATTTAAATAAGAACCAGAATGAAAATCAAAAAACAAATTACGCCTTTACTCCTTTCGGTTTGTCTTACTGCTGTTTCTTTAAGTTCCTGCGAATCTCCGCTACAAAAAGCGGATGATCCTTTTGAAATTGTAAAAAAGGAAAGAATGCTGATGCGCGATTCCCTTTCTGTCAGCCAGCCCACCGCGGGGCCACAAGCTAAGGCTGACCCTCCCAAAGAAACCGATTGCAGAAGCGATTGGGATAAATATAAATCAGAAACAGATAAACTTCTGGCAAACAATGAAAATAAGATCAAAAGTCTGAAGAATGCCCCCAGTCTTAATGCCAAGATTCTACACAGAATTGCAGGTATTGAAGAAGACAATAACCGGCTAAGAAAACAAATGGATGAGTATAAAGAACAGGCAAAACTTTCATGGGAAACATTTAAAACGTCGATGAACCATGAAGTGAATAATATTGCGATAGAACTAAAAGATATTTCTGTAAGTAATAAGAACCAGAATTAAGCACTTGCTCTCTTTGGCGGAAAATGCGAGTCCAAATAGCAAATGGATTCGGAGGAATATTACTCGAATTACTCCCCAAAGAATTGACTATTTTAAGTAAATCTTCAAAAAAAACTAGCTGCCTAATTTCTGTCTAAACATTTCAGCGGCAATAATAGAAGTGGCCATAGCGGCATTTAAGGATTCGGTGCTATTGGCTTGCGCGGCAGGAATAGTTATTTTTTCGGAAAGCAGTTCGAGATTTATATCACTAATTCCATTGGCTTCGTTGCCAATCACAATAAGGCCATGACTAAATTTCTCGGTATACAAACTGCGGCCGTCTAACACGGCCCCATAAATATTCTTGATTTTTTTTTCGGTAATAAGATCGTTTAATTCTCGGTATACCACCTGAACACGAAGAAAAGCGCCCATGCTGGCCTGAATCACTTTTGGGTTATATACCTCACAGCTGGAGGGCGAACAATACACGGTACTATGTCCAAACCAGGCCAGTAAGCGCATAATGGTGCCCAGATTCCCCGGGTCTCTGATATCGTCGAGGAAAAACGAAATGGAGGCGGTGGGATTGGGTTCCTTTTCAAAATGCGTTAAGAAGTGGCATATGGCCAGTGCCCCGGAAGGAGAAGGTTGAAGGCTGATTTTGCGCAACTCCTCTTGAGAGACCAAAACAGTGCTCAGGCCAAGAGTTTCCAGCGCTTCACCCTGCTTTGTCATAAAGTCTTCGGTTACAAACAAGTCTTTGATTATTTCAGGCTTCTGTTCCAGAATTTCCAACACTGTTTTTGAGCCTTCGGCAATGAACAACGATTTTTGATCTCTGATCTTTTTCAATTGCAGTGATTGGAGATCTTTTATTTGGTTTTTACTAAGCATAATTTATCCGAAATTAGCGTATTTTAGGGGCAATTTGCAGGTACCTTCGAAAATAATTTCCACACGTAGTTTGAAAAAAATAGGGAACTTTTTTTTGCTGTGCTTTTTTTCTCTGGCACTTACACACTGTAATCCCGCCCGGAAGGTGGCGCCTGGTCAATATGTGCTGGATCAGGTGGAAGTGATGAATGTGCATACCACGGGGATTGCCAAAGAAGAATTTGAAGCCTTTTACCGCCAAAAGCCCAACCGCAAAATGTTGCGAAAATTTCAGTTTTTCGTGTGGTGGTACGACTGCTTCGACGAGAACAAAATTCAGGAAAAGAAAGCGAAACGAAACATCAAGTATGATCGTAAAAATGCCAAAAAAATACAGAAATGCGAAAAGCAAAATGAGAAAAGAGCAAAAAAGGGAAAACCACTCAAAAGTCCGAAATTAAAAGATAAAGAAAGTCCGATTCTACGTGAAAGTATCAGAGACATTGGCGAGAAAGCAGTGGTGTACGATTCCTCACTCACAGTTCAAACGCGGAAACAATTAAATCGTTTTTTATTCAGCAAAGGTTTTTTTAATAATGTGGTAACCGATACTGTCACTTTCAACAAACGGTCGCAACTGGCCCGGGTACACTACCATTTGTTTCCCGGCAAGCCATATGTGATAAGTAAAATAGGTTACGTGATGGAGGACCAACAATTGGGAGCCCTCATTTTTCAGGACACCCTTCATCGTGTGATTAGCACAGGTATGCAATATGACGAAGTAAAACTGAAGGAGGAACAGCAGCGCATCACCGACCATGCCTTGAATAACGGGTATTTCTATTTTGAAACTGCTTACCTTAAGTGCGCGGTTGATTCAGCTCATAACAACAATTCGGTGTCTATTAACCTGATCCTAAAAAAATTTAAAAAGCCTTACAGTGCTACAAATGATTCGATGGTGTATGTGAGCCATCCGAAATTTAAAATCAAAAATGTATATATTATTACCGAGCCTCTTATTGGCAATGTGCAAAACGCCTCCTTCAAGGATACGGTGGTGTATTCGGCCCGGCAATTTAAATTTTTGTACAACGCGCCCCCTGCCTTCAGAAGAGGAGTGATTGCCAATAACGTTGATATTTATTCGGGGCAATTGTATCGCAAAGACACTGCTACCCTTACCTACAAGAGGCTTCTGGGGATGGGCATCTTCCGAAATGTGAGCATTCGTTTTTTTGATGCAAAGGACGCACGAAATATGCTCGACTGTTATATTGTGTGCAATCCTCTTGTTAAACAATCCATCACCGCTGAAACCGAAGGAACCAATACCTCAGGGAATTTGGGGATCGATGGAAATATTTTATTTCAAAATAAAAATTCATTTAAAGGGGGTGAGCTGATAGAATTAAAGTTGCAGGCAGCAGTAATCGCCCAAAAACAACTTAATACTGTTGACAACTCGAACAGCAAAGCATTCAATACAATTCAATTTGGTCCGGAGCTTAGTTTCTCAGTTCCGCGAGCCATCTTTCCTTTCACTCTTCTGCCTTCAAAAAAAGATCAACAACCACGTACCTTCACCAAGACCTCGGTCAATTTTCAAAAACGTCCCGAATATAGCCGCATTATTACCAGCGTAAACTACGGATTTACTTTCAGAACCCTGAACCGTCAATTGCGTCACGATCTGATTCCTCTTGAGATCTATCTTGTGCGCGCGGTTTTGGATCCCCAGTTTTATGAAAATCTATTAAAGGAAAACGATGCCTACCTATTAAACGCTTATCGCGATCACGTGACTACCTTGATCAAATATTCCTTAACATATACCTCCAAGGAAAACTCAGTAACAGGAAGCCGCCCTTCTTATTTTGCAAGACTTAATCTGCAGTCATCGGGCAGCGTTTTGAGAGGTCTCTATAAATTAACAGATCAACCCCTCGATTCCAACGGAAGCTACCATCTTTTTGGCATTCCCTTTGCGCAATTTTTGAAAGCGGATATTGACTTCAGAACATATGTGCCGGTTCGAAAAAAAAGCCGGATGGTTTATCGGATTGCGGGCGGTATTGCAAAACCACTTGCTAATTTGAGTGTGATCCCCTACGAACAAAGTTTTTTTAGTGGAGGTCCAAATGGCGTGCGGGCCTGGCGATCACGCACGCTCGGACCGGGAGGGTATAATCCTCCCCCTGAAAGTACGGCCCGATACGACAAAATTGGAGATATTCTATTAGAAGGAAATGTGGAATATCGTTTCCATATTATCCGTTCCTTTTTTGGTGCACTCTTTGTAGATGCCGGGAATATATGGCGCCTCGTGCCCGATGAAGTAAAACCCAATGCCGAATTTCACCTCAATACATTTGCCGATCAGATTGCCATTGGAACGGGAATGGGCATTCGCTGGGACCTCAACTTCTTTGTGTTGCGTCTCGATGCGGCTTTCCCATTAAAGGACCCTAAACTTCCGGCGGGGCAACGTTGGGTAATTGATAAAAAACCATACGAGTACACGGTCTTTAATTTTGGAATCGGATATCCCTTTTAATTCTTGCGCTTGATCTAAGCTCGTTTGAACTAATTAAGAGTTTGAAATAAATTCAGATGCACTTAAAATAATCAAACGCTTCCAAACACGTATTGCATTTGTAAAGTGCTTTGCAAGCAGTACTGCCAAATTGTGACACCATCGCCGTGTCGTTGCTTTTGCATCGTGGACACGTAACAGTTTTCTGTTTCCCAAGCAAGAAGGATTTATCGGTACTGCTTTCTTCGGGTGGTGCGATGCCGTATTTTTGAAGATTTAATTTTGCTTCGGCGCTCAGCCAGTCAGTGGTCCAGGCCGGCGTGTAAATAGTGGTGATGGTAATGTTCGTACATCCATTTTCTTGTAGTTTTTTTCTTACATCGTCCTCCATTTGTTTCATGGCTGGGCAACCGCTATAAGTAGGCGTAATTTTTATTTCAATGGCATTTTCGCTAAGAACCACTTCTCGTATCACACCCAATTCCACGATGGAGATCACCGGGATTTCGGGGTCGGGAATTTCTGAGAGGAGGGAATAGATATTTTCTTTTGTTTTCATTCTGTTTACCGCTTAGACATTAAGCGCACTTAGGAACACTAAGATTAATACGACAATCGGGCCTTCGTATTTTTGTGGTTTTGAATCTTTGCGTCTTCGGGTGGTTGTTGCAAATGATCTGCTGCGATTCACCCGATCATAAAATAAAAATAGCAGCCACGATCATAATCACAATTATGACCAGATATTGCCAGATATCTACAAAATAAGGGGCCATCTTTTTCCAAAACGAACTCATAGCGTTATGTTAGTTTACCATTTGGCTTCCGGGTGCATTCTTGGTAAAGACTGCATTTCGGCCAAAATTAATCCCAATTGTTCTCCATGCAATCCTTTACGACTACCGGTATGCATATACGTTCCCTCAGGCATAGTCAAGTGAGCGCTTTGAAGCAGCTCAGAGATTTCTTTTGTCCAGTTCGTTTTTAAGGTGCTCAAATCAACTGCTATACCTTCTTTGATCAACACCTCATCTACTGCATTCATTTCAAATAATTCGCCGGTGTATTCCCAAATCTCCTCAAATCCTTTTTTTAACCGTTGTTTGCTTTCATCGGTTCCGTTTCCAAAACGAATCACCCAACTAAAGCTGTGACGTTTGTGATAAGTAATTTCCTTCACCGATTTTTGAGCAATTCCCGCCAGCGTGTTGTCCTTGCTTTTCGCCAATTCGCTGTAAAACAAAAGATCAAAACAATCGATGCACGCCTGACGGATAATGGTTTTTGCATAATCGCCATTAGCTTGCTCGGTGATAAGTGCATTAAAAAATTCGCGGTCGGTTCTAAAAAACGCGAGCTGATCTTCCGTCCTACCTTTTCCTTCCACTTTTCCGGCATACTCCAATAAACTCTTGGCTCTTCCGAAAAGATCGAGGGTAATATTGGTGAGCGCAAGATCTTCCTCCAAAAAAGGGCCATGCCCTGTCCATTCGCTTAAACGTTGTGCCAAAATGAGGCTCGTATCACCAAGTCGTAAACTGTATTTAAATAAGGATTCGTTTAGGGTCATTACTGCTTTAATTAAGAATTGAGAATTGAGATTTAAGAATTAAGGATTAAGGATTAAGGATTTTAGACTCCGAACTTGCATCGTTTTCAAATCATCACTAGTCCTGTTTTACATGTGCCCAACTCCATCGGGAATTTGGTAAAAGGTAGGGTGACGAAAAATTTTATCGTTTGCCGGTTCAAAAAATGAACCCATGTCTTCGGGGCTACTCGACACAATGGCATCGCTGGGTACCACCCAAAGGGCCATTCCTTCTCCCCTGCGGGTATAAAGATCACGTGCATTTTGCAATGCCATTTCTTTATCATAGGCATGCAGGTTGCCACAGTGCACGAAAGGTTGTCCTGATTTTTTTTGTACAAATACTTCCCATAAAGGTCCTTGAGAATCGCTCATATCCGGTATTGATTTAATTGTTTTGTTATGCTGCTATTTTATTTTCTTGTAGTTTTTTTCCGTAGGCTGCGGCTGCCTCTCGCACCCATTCACCCTCGTGATGCGCTTTGTTACGAGCCAATAAACGTTCCTTATTGCAGGGCCCGTTACCTTTGATCACATTTTTAAATTCCGACCAATCGGGTTCGCTAAAATCATAGGCTTTTCGGGCTTCGTTCCATTTCAGGTTTTTGTCGGGAATTTCAATACCGAGGTATTCGGCCTGAATTACAGTTTGGTTCACGAAACGCTGACGAAGTTCGTCGTTGGTTTCGCGTTTGATGCGCCATTTAAGGGCATTTTCGCTGTTCGGACTTTCACGGTCGGGGGGACCAAACATCATCAAGGTGGGATACCACCAACGGTTGAGGGCGTCCTGGGCCATTTCTTTTTGGGCGGGTGTGCCAAAAGCCAAATGCGTCATGATTTCATACCCTTGACGTTGATGAAAACTTTCTTCTTTGCAGATCCGCACCATGGCGCGGCTATATGGTCCGTAAGAAGACCGCTGCAACATCACCTGATTCATAATGGCAGCGCCATCCACTAACCAGCCAATGGCTCCCACATCGGCCCACGACAAGGTAGGGTAATTAAAAATGGAAGAATATTTTGCTTTTCCTGTTAACAGTGCGTCCAGCATTTCATCGCGACTCGTGCCCAATGATTCGGCTGCTGTGTAAAGATACAACCCATGCCCACCTTCATCCTGCACCTTGGCTAAAAGAACCAGTTTGGCGCGCAGACTCGGGGCTCTGGAAATCCAATTGCCCTCGGGCAACATTCCCACAATTTCACTGTGCGCGTGTTGCGAAATCTGACGGATTAAATGTTTGCGGTAGTTTTCAGGCATCCAATCCTTTGGCTCAATAAAATCGTTTTTAGCCAATTTCGCTTCAAACACATTTTCAAAATTAACAGTTTCCATAGTATTACTTAGACTCACAAAGATAGGATTAATGCCCTTTTAACCAAAATAATGCGTGGCCTAATAGTTCTCATCCAAAATGATTTTTGTCACTCCAATTGCTGAAAAAAGCCCAATAGAGGGGCCGCTTTTCATCTCACTTTTCCCTAAAACAGGTTTCTTTTTTTTAATCCCATAAAAGGCCTATTTTTGCAGCCAATTTCAACGATTTATGGCACGTTTTCACACGCTTAAAATTAAAGACATCCGACGCGAAACAAATGAAGCTGTTTCCATTGCCTTTGAGGTACCCCCTCAACAACAACCGGAGTATCAATTCAAACAAGGTCAGTACGTAACCCTGAAGCTAAATCTTGGAGGAGAGGAACTCCGCCGCTCCTACAGCTTGTGCTCAAGTCCTTTTGCCGAGAAAGAACTGCGCGTGGCCATTAAAGAGGTGGAAGGTGGAAAGGTTTCCACTTTTATCAACCGCGAATTGAAAGTGGGCGATAGCATGGACGTGATGACTCCCATGGGTAATTTTCACACCGTGTTGATGGGTGGAAAATCTCGCGAATACGTATTGTTTGCGGGTGGAAGCGGGATTACGCCCATGATGAGTATTTTAAAAAGTGTTTTGTATGTGGAGAAAAAAAGCAAACTCATTTTATTTTACGCCAACAAAAATGAGGATAGCACCATTTTTAAATCAGAACTAGAGAGCATCGCTTCCAGCAATCCGAATTTGAGAGTGGTTTATGTTTTTGATCAGCCCGCCAACAAAATCTCCGATCTGCAAACCGGCATCGTGAGTCCCGAAAAAGCCAAGGCCCTTATTGAACACTTCGGCGCGAAAAAGGCCGATGAATACTTCATTTGTGGTCCCGGACCCATGATGGAAAATGTGAAGGCCACTCTGGATGCTTTAAAAATAAAGAAAGATAAAATCCATATTGAATATTTTGGGGCAGTTGCTGAAGCGGTGAGTAAAGCAGAGAACGCAGGTGGCAATGTAAATGCAAAAGTGAAAGTGATTCAATACGGTGTTGAAACCGAATTTGAATTGGAGACCGGAAGCATCAGTATTTTAGAAGCTGCCATCGAAGCGGGTGTTGATGCACCTTTTAGCTGCAAGGGAGCAGTATGTTGCACGTGTCGTGCCAAAGTACTGGAAGGCAAAGTAAAAATGACCGCTAATTTTGCACTAACCGATGCCGAAGTAGAAGAAGGATTTATTTTGACCTGCCAATCGCATCCCATCACCGATACTGTGGTGATTGATTATGATGCTTAATAAGCACAAAGGTTACGGAGTTTTGCATAGTGGACCACGGACAAACCCGATAGCTATTGGGTCTTTGTGTTTTCTGCAATTTTTAACCACAAAGTTTTACACAAAGGGCACAAAGTAGGTCTATCTTTCTACCACCAATTTTATTTTTTCTTGTTGCTGCCCGATTTTTACCTGAAGGAAATAGAAGCCGGGATCTAATTCCTGCACTATGGCAAGAACCGTTAGTGTTCCTGTCTGTTGTTCTGAGCTTTCCAAAATGGTTTTTACTTTTCTTCCAACTTCATCATAAAGTTCAATGCCCACAGTTTCGCTTTTTTTCAGATCCAGATCAATTCGTAGCTGATCACTGGCCGGATTAGGAAAGACTTTAATATTGCCCGCATTGAGTTTGTATTCCCTTATTCCTACAGTCAAATTTTTTGGAGTAATCCTCTGCGAATCCACCACAAAATCGAGATTGGTAAAATTCTCAAAGCCGGTAATAATGATGCGGTGATACGTGCCATTGGTATCCAAACCCGGAATATCTACCAAAATATAGTAGTGCTCATTGGGCAAATTCGGAAGAAGATTTGTGAGGGTATATTGCCCCTGTGCATTGGTTCTACTTCTTTGCACCATTATTGCACCGGGACTACTTCCGGCTTTTACAATAATGTTTGGAATGCCTGCTCCGGGTGAGCCGGGCACCGTGTATCCCGGACCTTGGGTAACTTTTCCGGATAAGGTCGCTTTGCTTTTAAGATTATTATTGATGGTGATAATATTGATATTTTGAATGGAAGGATTATAACAATTATGATTGATTAGTGCTGCACTTTGCCAACTGGAGGAAGAGAGTCCATAAGTTTCGATTAAGTCAGTAGGGAATGGAAATGATTTTACCACATACGTCCCCACAGGAACTGACGGAAAATTATAATTTGAAGTAATCACTAGTGCAGTATTAATGGAATCCCATTTACTGAGGTAAGGTTTGTATTTATAAAGAACTACATTGCCATTGGTTTGTCCGGTGGTGCTGCTCACTATTCCTGTAATGGAGGTGAGAGAGTATACAATCACACTTAAATTAGCAGGACTAAGATTTACGCAGTTCACCGAATTGGTGCCGCTTAAACTGTATTGTGCAGTACTTGCTGGAATCACAGTAAAACTCGTTCCCGTTTGATTACCCGGACTTAAGGTATACGTCAGTGCTCCTGAAGGAGTAATAATGGCCCTATCTCCCGCACACAGTGTTGGAGTATTTGAAACCAAATTTATTGTTGGCGTAATATTCACACTGATCGTTTTCAATGCTGTATTGTTGCATCCTGTCAGGGTATTGGTTCCGGTAAGGGTGTATGTAGTTGTTAGGAGTGGAGAAGGAAAAATAGTACTTGAATTTAAATTACCGGGCATCCAGGTATAGGTAATGCCCCCGCCCGCTACAAGAGTGGCAGAAATCCCCGTACAAATAATACTCTTAGTGGTACTTGTCGTTATAACAGGCAATGGATTTACCGATACCGTGGCAAAAGCGGTGTTTGAACAAGTTGTGATGGCATCAGTTCCTTTTACATTGTAAAAAGAAGTAAAAGCCGAACTCACAGAAATGCTCGTGCTGTTGGCATTATTAGACCAGGTATAGCTACCGGCCCCGCTTACACTTAAAGTGCTGCTTCCACCTGTGCAATACACACTCGGACTCACTACCACACTCAAAATCGGAAGGGCATTTACTGAAATGCTTTGAACAGCAGAATTCCTGCATCCGTTTAGATCCGTTCCGGTAACAGTATAAGTAACACTAACTGTGGGACTGACCACATACACACTCTGAATTGAACCGGTATTCCATGAATAAGTACTAGCCCCCAAAGCTGAAAGTGTGGTGGTTTTACCAAAACAAATAACCGTAGTGCTT
>JAQSCW010000036.1 GCA_029945625.1 bacterium | reverse complement strand
CATCAAGCCACTGGCTTGCTGCCCTGCTTCAGGGGACAGGCTCAAAAACTTTCTCTCCAACTTTTCCGCTTGACCCTCAATTTACAACTATATTTTACGAAGTTTAAATGTCAGCAGACGTTAGACATTTTGAGGAGAAAAGAATTACTTCCCATACAACTTATGAATCAAGCCGGGGAGCTGTTTAGCTGCGAAGAGCTCGCGTTTTTTTTCACCGGCTTCAGAAGCAGGTGTTCCAAAATATGTTTTGCCGGCGGGGATATCTGCACCAACTCCGCTTTGTGCCAGGATGGTGGCTCCATCACCAATATTAAGGGCGCTGCTCAATCCTACCTGTCCCCAAAACGTAACCTTATTGCCAATGTTGCAGGCTCCGGCAATGGCTATTTGCGCGGCAAACATGCACATCTCACCAATTACCACATCGTGCGCAATGTGTACCTGGTTATCCATAATCGTGCCTTTGCCAATTTTAGTGACGGCAGTTACGCCCTTGTCAATACTGCAGTTTGCTCCTATTACTACATTGTCTTCTATAAGCACGATGCCGCAGGTAGTAAGAGGTTCAAAATGAGTGTCGCGTTTCTTAAAATAATAAGCATCACTTCCAATGCTGGTATTTGCATGAATAATGACGTTGTTACCAATCACACATTTATCGTAAATAACAACGTTGGGATGCAATACACAATTATTTCCTATCTGCACCTCGTTGCCAATAAAACAACCCGGCATGATCACCGTTCCTTTACCAATTTTTGCTGAATCACTGATGGCTTTTTGCGAATATAATGTCGGACTAAAATGATTTGTGAGCGTATTAAATGCGGTGAACGGTTCCTGGTGAATGATAAGCGCTTTTCCTTGGGGGCAAGGTACTTTTTTATTGATGATGATCGTGGATGCCTCGCTGTTTAACGCTTTGTCGTAATACTTGGGATGGTCTACAAACACGCAGTCGCCCTTGCTCACCCGGTGAATTTCATTGAATCCGGTTACCAAATGATCTGCGTCACCAATAAATTCAGAACCTATATGAGCTGCTATTTCCCTTAAAGAAGTGGGTGTAATGTGCATGAATGAAGAAAAAATTATAAATGGATTTCGTCGTCGAATGAAGCTGGGCTCTCTTTAGAACCTGAGTAGCCCAAGCGTTTGCCGGTGCGCAGGGCACTGCTGCTCGATTTTTCCTGCATTTCGTACACCGTTACTTGTTTCACGCTTTCGTAAGGCGGTGTGTAGAGGTCAAAATTAATGGAATAAATAATTAGTTCGTTTACCACGTCGAGGAGTTGTGATTTTGTAACGGGCTCGGGACTAAATACCTGATATTTATAGCCAATCTGTGTTTTTGTTTCCATAAAAAATCGGTTCTCACGGTTCACAAAAAAGCGGGCAATCAGATAACCCAGGTCATTCAAACGATTGTATTTATAAGAATCGGCCAAAAAATTGTATACGCTGATAATACCGCAATACGAATTGTTTTCGTCACCTTTCACATAACTGGTTTTATACATGGCATGGGAGCGGTCGAATTCAAATACATTGGAATGCATTTGAAAGTCGAGGAGATCGCCGGCCACTTTAAGTTGCATGGACTGGAGGCTGATGTCCTTATAAAAAATATTCACCCGTTTGTCAACTTTCAGGATATGTTCTGAAAGTTCTTCGGATCTGGCTTTCATGATATCTTTCAACTGATTAAACACTCCAATGGTATTGGAGTAAACATCTTGTTTCATCACCGATTTTTTGGTGAGCAAATTCATGATGATTTCCTGTTGCTTCGTTGTTTGTGAATCCATAATTGTATATTAATAAGCACGCGCAAACAGTACCCGTTGCGTGCTAGGTTTTCCACTGTAAATACAAATGCCCTGTTCCGCCACATTATTTAATGGTATGCAGCGAATGGTTGCCTTTGTTTCTGCTTTTATTTTTTCTTCGGTTTCGGCAGTGCCATCCCAATGCGCCAAAACAAACCCTGTTTTTTCGTCTAGTATTTTTTTAAAGTCAGCATAGGTGTCTGCCTTATGTGTCATATTTTGTGTGCGTTCAAGCGCTTTGGTATATAAATTACTTTGTATGTCTACCAGTAATTTTGAAACATAAGTTTCAATGTCGTCGATTCTAATTACTTCTTTGCTCAGTAGATCGCGTCGCGCAATTTCGACAGTGCCCGCTGCCAGATCGCGTTCTCCCAAAGCAATACGAATAGGGTAGCCTTTTAGTTCATACTCTGCAAATTTCCAACCCGGACGCTGTGTATCGCGATCGTCGTATTTTACCGAAATATTTTTGTCTTGTAATTTCTTTTTGATGACTAAAGCCACTTCCGACACTTTTTTCAAACCTTCTTCTCCTTTGTAAATAGGAACGATGACCACTTGCGTGGGCGCTAACATGGGTGGAATTACCAAACCTTTATCGTCGCTATGACTCATAATTAGTGCGCCCATGAGGCGAGTACTAACTCCCCAGCTTGTTGCCCAGACATATTCAAGCTTGCCCTCTTTGCTTGTAAATTTTACGTCAAATGCTTTGGCGAAATTTTGTCCCAAAAAGTGCGACGTGCCCGCCTGGAGTGCTTTTCCATCTTGCATCAGGGCCTCGATGCAATAGGTATCGTCGGCGCCCGCAAAACGTTCGCTTTCTGTTTTCACTCCTTTTATCACCGGAACGGCCATCCACTTTTCTGCAAATTCGGCATAGACATCGAGCATTTGTTTGGTCTCAATGATTGCTTCTTCCTTGGTAGCGTGCGCGGTATGACCTTCTTGCCATAAAAATTCGGCAGTGCGCAAAAATAAGCGTGTGCGCATTTCCCAGCGTACCACATTGGCCCATTGGTTAATGAGGAGTGGAAGATCGCGGTAACTTTCGATCCAGCCCTTATAAGTATTCCAGATAATGGCTTCACTGGTAGGACGAACAATTAGTTCCTCTTCCAATTTGGCTTCGGGATCAACAATGAGTTTGCCTTTGTTGGAGGGGTCAGTTTTTAAACGGTAGTGTGTTACCACGGCGCATTCTTTTGCAAAACCCTCCGCATTTTTTTCTTCGGCTTCAAATAAACTTTTGGGGATAAATAAAGGAAAATAGGCATTTACGTGCCCGGTGTCCTTAAACATCTTGTCCAGCGCCCCTTGCATTTTTTCCCAAATGGCGTAACCATGGGGTTTAATCACCATACAGCCCCTTACGGCGCTATGATCGGCCAGGTCGGCCTCCACCACTATGTCGTTATACCATTTGCTATAATCCTCTTCACGGGACGAAATCACTTTGCTCATAAAACACTATAAATATAGAAAAATTGCTTTTATACCGCTCTGAAATTACAAAGTATAAAATATGTCAAATTCAGGGAAATCGGCAAGCAATTGCGTAAATTTACTTATAAATCTCCGCTTATAAATTTTAAAACTTTGATTGCGATGAAAAAATTTGCGATACTTTTAGCGGTGAGCAGTACCTTTCTATTTTCCTGCGGCACCGAACGGCTTTCTACAAGCACCGACGACGTGTATGTGAATCCGGCAGAAGAACAAAAAAAGCAAAAACTTATTGCGGAAGAGCGGGCGAGGCAAGAAGCATTGGCCCAACAAAAAGCTGAGCAGGCGCGTGCTGCCGAGAAAGCTAGAATTGATTCCAATAAGTATTACAAAGATCCTCAATACAACTATGAGGACTACTACGATTACGAATACGCCTCACGTCTCAACCGCTTTACCAACCCAATTGGGGTGGGCTATTACGACAATTATTATACGAATATGTATACGTATAATCAAAATCCTGCTTATTACGGAACCAGTATTTACAGTTCTCTGAATTACGGAATGCCTGTTGGTCCGTCGACTTCCTTTGGATTTGGCGTTTCTACCGGATATGGCTATAACAATGGCTATTATCCCGGCTATGGGAATCATTCTTATTATGATCCGTTTTACAACAGTGGGTATGGTTGCGCTTGTGGTTCCGGATATTATGGGGGCTATGGTGCCGGCTATTATGGTGGTTATGGGTATCCGAGCAACACGTATATGATGGGCTACAATGCCGGTTTTTATTCGGGCAGTATGTATTCGTCGTGGCCTTATTATAATAGTTATGATGTGAACAGCGCTTACAGTAAAGTAAATGTGGGTCCGCGACAAAGCAATGTAGGTAGCAATACTTCCGGTCGTACCGGTGGAGAAACAGCTGTGAGGGAATCGCAAGGGTCTCAGCAGAGATACCTTGAATCGGTAAGTCAGCAGCAGAGTTCAAGTCCACGATTTATGACTATTGATCAGCAGGAAAGAGTTCGGAACTATGAAAACAGCGGAACCAGAATTGATGGTGCGCGTGAGGTGATAAGTATGCCGTCTGGGGTGAATCAGGGAACACGTGATAGTGATAGAAACCGGGGCAATGATAAAGTGATGCAACGGCCGGCCGAACCTCAGCGTAACGACAATACCTATCGACGGGAAGAACAACAAAATACGAGCCCGGGACGATCTGAACCAAGTCCGCGAAATTCAGGCGGTGGTGCCACACGTCCCCGTTAATTATTTATGTGTCGCACCTGTTATTTATTCTTTCTTGTTCTCTTTGTAACGAGGGCATATGCACAGAATGATCTGGATGCGATTCGTTATTCGCGACCGGGCATAGGGGGGACCTCGCGGGTTGTGGCGATGGGAGGTGCATTTGGTGCCCTGGGAGCTGACCTGAGTTGTGCAGCCTATAATCCGGCGGGATTAGCGGTTTTTAGAGGGGGTGATATTTCCTTTTCGGGAGGTCTCAAAACTACCGGAAATGTTGGGACGCTCTATAATACTACTACTTCAAATCCACAGGCTGCCTTTGTGTTCAATAATTTTGGCATCGTGGGAGCCTGGCCTTCTCAGTCAGATTGTTTAAGTCGGCATATACTTGCATTTACCAATACGCAGATCCAAAATTTTGAAAGCGCCGTGAGTATGTCGGGTTATACCAATTCTAATTCCATTGCCAAAGACATGTTGAATCTGGCACAGGGCAAATCGCTTACTAATTTGAATAACAGTTACGAAGGACTCGGTTACGATACTTATTTATTAGACTATGATAGCCTTGGTAAAAAGTATTTTTCATTCCTTGATACCAAGCGCACCGTGAAACAAACCCGCGATCTTGTGACAACTGGGCGTGTGAACGAATTAAATTTTTCTTACGCGTATACCTATAAAGATCGATTTTACCTCGGAGCAAGTTTGGGATTACCTCAGGTAAGGTATGAATCTACCATGACGCATAGCGAATACGACGATAAAGACAGCATGCGGGTAGTAATGACCTCTGACTCCACTTATAATACGACTTATGTTGATGGGCTTCCCTTTGTGTATGCCAGCCGACTGGGATTTAACGAGATGACTTATACGGAGTATTTTAAAACCACCGGTAGCGGCGTGAATCTGAAATTAGGAGGAGTGGTACGTGTGAATGACATGTTGCGGATTGGGGCCTATTATCACACGCCAACCAAGTACCGCCTTACTGACGAATATTATAACGCCCTAAGTGTGTCGTTCGACAAAAACAAGACAACTCCTAAAAAAGAAACATATCCGGCAGAGGGTGGCGTTTATTCCTATCGCATTATAACTCCCGCCAGGTTAGGATTAAACGCCGGATTCATCTTTCAAAAAAAGGGACTTTTAGCGGTGGATTATGAATACGTGAATTACCGAAAGGCCTCGCTTCAGGGGGCAAGTGCCGCCGACTTCGCCACAGCAAACGATGTGCTCCAAAAAAAATACTCAGGCAGTCATAACCTGAAGGTGGGGGCGGAATTGAATCTTGACCCTTTTAAACTGAGGGCCGGTTGGGCGGTGAATGGCAGTCCGTTTGGAAATACATTTGGTGGAAGTTTGGTGCGAAATACCATGAGTGTGGGCTTTGGCTACAAATCTGCCGGTGGTTTTTATTTGGATGCAGTATTGGCTTACACCTTTTCTTATGAAGATTACTACTTGTTTAGCACCCTTGATGCGATGGCCAAATTAGATTACCGATCTGCCAGTTTTGGCGTAACCACAGGTTTTAAATTCTGAGAAAAATTATTGTAAAAAAAAGACTGTTATTCTTGTGCATTATATCTAATTTTGCCCATTAATTCATCAAAAAAATAAGCTTATGAAAATATTAGCAAATGATGGCATAGATGCTGTTGGGAAGGAAATGCTTGAAAAAGCCGGTTTCACGGTGGTAACTGAAAAAGTGGATCAGGATCTGTTGGGAAAAGAAATTAATGAGAAGGGCTATATAGCCCTAACGGTTCGAAGTGCAACGCATGTAAGAAGAGAGTTGATTGATGCTTGTAAGGGTTTAAAAGTAATTGCCAGAGGCGGTGTGGGCATGGACAATATAGATGTGGACTATGCGAAATCAAAAGGAATAAAGGTAATTAATACACCTGCCGCATCGAGCAATTCGGTGGCGGAGTTGGTATTTGCACATGCCTTTAGTGCGGTTCGTTTTCTATATGAAAGTAACCGTCAGATGCCTACTCACGGTGAACAAGAGTTTGAAGCGCTGAAAAAGAAATATGCAAAAGGAATGGAATTACGCGGCAAAACTTTTGGAATTATTGGTTTTGGACGAATTGGGCAGAGCGTCGCTAAGATCGCTTTGGGACTGGGGATGAGAGTGCTTGCATTTGACCCTTTTGTGAAAGAAGCGAAGATCGATATTGAAATTGACGGTAATATGCATCCACTTACGGTTTTAGTAAAAACCCACCCATTTGACGATGTGCTTGAACTCTCAGATATTATTACCTTACACGTTCCGGGAGGCGCACTTATTGGTGAAAAAGAAATTAAATTGATGAAAAAAGGAGTAATTCTCATCAATACGTCGCGAGGCGGAGTGATCTCTGAGGATGCGCTGATTGATGCACTAGACAAAGGGCAGGTAGCTCATGCCGGTCTCGATGTATACGAAGATGAGCCGGCACCATTTAAAGGAATTTTAACGCATCATAAAATTTCGATGACACCACATATTGGCGCAGCTACAGCAGAAGCTCAAGAACGCATAGGCGTAGAACTTGCCGAAAAACTCATCGCTGCATTGGGCAAATAGCTCAATCGTACATAAACCAAGATAACAGCTCATCACGCAACATGGCGACAGTACTTCCTTTTAAAGCAATACGACCTGCGAAAGACAAGGTACATTTAGTGCCTTCACGAAGTGTTGAGGGCTATAACGCCGTAGAAATAAAAGAAAAGTTATTGGGGAATCCCTATACGTTTTTGCACGTGATTAATCCCGATTTTGACGACGGTGTAAAAACTCTCCCCGGTTCGCAGGAGCGCTTAACGAAGGTGAAAAAGAATTTCAAACAGTTTTTGAAGGAAGAAATTCTGATGCACGATGAAAAGGCGGCCTATTATATTTACAGGCAGATTAAGAGTGGTATGGAATACATTGGCATTATTGCCTGTACCAGTATTGATGATTACATGAACGGCATCATTAAAGTGCATGAACAAACCATTACACAACGCGAAGAAAAATTAAGAGAGTATCTGGAAGTATGTGAATTTAATGCCGAACCCGTACTTTTTTGTTATCCTCACGATGAAACTCTGGAGGCTGTGATTACGTCGATCTCTCAAACGCAACCGGAGTATGATTTTTCGACCACCGACCGAGCCCATCATACCTTGTGGGTAGTGAATGATGACATACTTGTAAACATCATTAGAAGACGGTTTGAGTCGATTCCGGCCGTGTACATTGCCGATGGTCATCACCGTTCAGCCTCTTCCACCTTGTTAGGAAATGAGCGGAGAAAGCTGCAAAAAGTTACTACCGGAAAAGAAGCCTTTAATTATTACCTCGGTGTGTTTTTTGACGAGGCGCATTTGAAGATCTACGATTACAACCGTTTGGTGCAGGACATGAACGGCCTTACGGAGGCGGAACTGCTCACTAAGTTGCGTCTCAAGTTTAATGTCAGCGAGGTAAAACAAGAAATTTTTAAACCTGAAAAGAAACATGAACTCAGCATGTATGTGGCAGGTAAATGGTATTCACTCCTAGCGAAGGAAGGAACTTATAATAGCGCCGATCCTGTTGGGAGTTTGGATGCGTCCATTCTCACTGAACATGTATTATCCCCCTTGTTTAACATTCATGATCTCAAAACCGACAAGCGTATGGGTTTTGTGCCTGGTGTTAAAGGTGCCGAAGAATTGAAAAAAAAGGTAGATGAGGGCAAAGCCGCGGTGGCTTTTGGATTGTATGCGGTAACGATGGAACAGTTGCGATGGATTGCGGATACCAATAATATTATGCCACCAAAATCGACCTGGGTGGAACCGAAGATGCGGAGCGGCCTCGTGATTTATAGCTTTGAAGAAGGGATGTAAATCCACTGAAGGCCGGTAGGGCCGCAATGCACATAAATACGGTTGGTGCTAAAAAAGGAGAATCTAATGTCGATAAAAGATAATCTTAAAAAATTAAAAAGCGAACTACCTCCTCACGTGACCTTGGTGGCGGTGTCGAAAACAAAACCGCATGAGGCAGTGATGGAAGCCTATGAGTGCGGTCAGCGTGATTTTGGTGAGAATTATGTGCAAGAACTGACAGAGAAATACGACGCTTTGCCAAAAGATATTCGTTGGCATTTTATTGGGCATTTACAAAGTAATAAAGTAAAATTCATTGCTCCCTTTGTTTATCTAATTCATGGAGTAGACAGTTTAAAGCTTTTGCAGGAAATAAATAAGCAAGGCGAAAAAAACAAAAGGATCATTCCGTGTCTGCTTCAACTATACATTGCCCGTGAGGAAACAAAATTTGGTTTGTCGTTTGAAGAGTGCGAAGCGCTGCTGCATTCTGATCTGTTTAAGAATCTTACGTCCATTCAAATTAAAGGTTTTATGGCCATGGCCAGTAATACCGACAATCAAACTCAGGTAGAGCGGGAATTTCTTTCGCTAAAAACATTTGCAAACAAAATTTCTTCTGAGAACTTTCCAATTGAGATCTTAAGTTTTGGAATGAGTGGAGATTATTCACTGGCCATTCGCTGCGGCAGCACACTGGTTCGTATAGGCAGCAGTATTTTTGGTGAACGAAGGTATACATAGTGACGTTAAGTTGGAATTAAATTGATGTTTGGCGAGATCATAGCGTTGCTAACCACTCTGAGCTGGAGCCTTGGCATCATTCCATTTACAGAGGCGGCCAAACGATTAGGCGCTTCGGCCTTAAACCAATACCGCTTATTGCTGGCATGGATGGTTATCACCTGTATCCTACTAGCCACCCATTCCTTTCAAGTTAGTTTTTTATTCTCGCAACCTCAATCTAAACATTTTTTGTATCTGGGTGTATCGGGTATCATTGGTTTTAGCATAGGAGATTATTTCAGCATCACGTCATTTAAAATCCTGGGACCAAAGTTGGGAAGTTTGTACACCAGTTTCGCTCCCGGCGCTGCCCTACTGACCGGCTATGTGTTATTGGGACAAGAAGTAAATGCAATTGGCTTGATGGGGATGTGTATTACCATTGGCGGAGTTATTTGGCTCACCCTTTCGCGCAAGGACAAAAAAGCGTCAGAGGACGCCGGTTTTGAGCGAAACAAAAAGGGTGTCGTGTTTGGCGTGATAGGCGCCTTTTGTCAGGGCATTGGTCTGGTGCTCTCAAAAATGGGTTTGGATTCTTATCCCGAACATCATTTAGAAACCCTGCATGCCGTATGGATCCGTTTGCTTTTTGCGTTTTCTGCGGCGTTTTTAATCAGTCTGCTTACCGGTCATTTGATGAGTAATTCAAAACCCATTTTCAGCAATCACAAAAACGGGTTGCCCTTTATGTTGTTGGGTACTTTATTTGGGCCGGTCATGGGCGTATCTTTATCGCTCTTAGCCATACAACATTTGGAAGTGGCGGTGGCACAAACCATTTTCGCTTTATTACCTATGGTGGTATTGCCTATAAATTATTTTTATTATAAAGAGAAGATCACGGCGCAATCGTTGGTTGCTTGTTTGATCGCGATTTTCGGAGTGGTGATGTTGATCTGGCGAAACGCGATTTTGGTATGGATATCATAAACCGTTTAAATCAAGAACATAGCATAGCAGTAACAAGAGCCATTGTTAATTATGTGGGAGAGGATGCCGGTCGCTTTGCGATAGTGTTAAATGCCTTCTTACATGGCGATGCACGTTTGTCGCAACGCGCG
The DNA here is from genome assembly GCA_029945625.1 of bacterium. Taxonomy (GTDB): domain Bacteria; phylum Bacteroidota; class Bacteroidia; order B-17B0; family Aurantibacillaceae; genus Aurantibacillus. Next base: position 7,406 of record JAQSCW010000036.1, on the reverse strand, counting down.
GGATGGCCCTTGGGCTACATCGCCATGGCGCATCCGGGCCTCATTCGTGCGCATATTGTCAAACTTCTAAAAAAATTGGAGGAAAAAGGAAATCATCCTGCAGTTCCCCGTAATATTTTTCGGATTTTGCAGAGCATCGACATTCCCAAAAAACATCAGGGCAACGTTCTGGACCTTTGTTTTAAGATCATTCCAAGTGAATTGCATGCTGTAGGTGTACGTGCATTTGCCATCACAACGGCTGCAACAATTTGCAAACAGTATCCCGACCTAAAAAGGGAGTTGCAGCTAGTGCTCTCTGAGATGGCGGCATTACCTCAATCGCCGGCTATTGTGGCGCGCATAAAATTCGCAGTAAAAGATCTTGCGCCGCGTAATTCTAAACTTTAATTCTTTATTTTTGCACGGTTCCAACACATGCAATTTGAGCTCACATCCGAATTAGTTGATAGTTTAAGAGAAGCTATCGACCACAAAGACTCTTCTTTTGTAAAAGAACAGTTGAAGGATCTCTATGCGCCCGATATTGCCAGCATCATTAACCAGTTAGATCTTCAGGAAGCGGCTTTTATTTATGAATTGCTCGACGAAGATACCGCTCCCAATGTATTACTTGAATTAGAAGATGATACCCGGGAAGATTTGTTGGCAACCTTCAGCAGCAAGCGCATTGCCGACCAAATCAATAACATGGACAGTGATGATGCTGCCGATGTGATTTCCGAATTACCCGAAGACATTCAGGAGGAAGTGCTCTCACACATCGACGATATTGATCAGGCCAGTGATATTGCCGAACTCATCACGTATGGGGAGGGAACTGCGGGCTCTTTAATGGCGAAAGAGTTGGTAAGTGTGTATTCGTTTGAGTCGGTAACTCAGTGTATTGAAGAAATTAGAAAACAGGCCGAAGATGTAGATGTATTATACGCTGTTTACGTATTGGATAGCGGCGACCGTTTGATAGGAATGCTTTCTCTCAAAAAACTGATCATTTCGAATCCCATGGCAAGGGTGGAAGAAATATATGAGCCCGATATTCATCTGGTAAAAACAAGCGCTTCTACCGAAGAGGTGGCTGAATACATGCAAAAATACGACCTCGTGGTTTTGCCGGTGGTGGACGAAGAGGGCAAATTATTGGGACGGATCACCATTGACGACGTGATGGATGTAATAAAGGAGAGCACGGATGAGAACATTCAGCGCATGAGTGGTATTAGCGATGACGTGGATAGCAACGACCGTTTGTGGCCACTTTCCAAAGCGCGGATTCCCTGGTTGCTGGTGGGATTGTGTGGGGGTATTGTTGGATCAAGGATCATTGGTTCGTATGAAGACCAGATTCGCATCCATCCTGAGATGGCGTATTTTATTCCTTTAATAGGAGCCATGGGAGGGAATGTGGGCGTTCAATGCAGTGCCATAGTAGTGCAGGGTTTGGCTAATAACACGTTGTTGGGCGATAATATTGGGCCCAAGCTAATTAAGGAATTGGGAGTGGGTTTAATAAACGGACTTATTTGCTCGGGGCTCATCTGGGCCTATGCTTTCTTGATTGAGGACTGGCAATTGGCGGCCACTGTTAGCGCCGCATTACTCACAGTGATTCTTTGCGCGTCATTCCTGGGAACTTTTGTGCCTATGACCATGAATCGCTTTAAAATTAACCCTGCCCTTGCCACCGGACCCTTTGTTACGACACTTAACGACGTAATCGGCATCACCATCTACTTTCTGATGGGCAGGTTCTTATATTCCTTCTTCTAACTAGTCGGATTCCCAAACCAAAGAAATTTGGCCTAAAAATCAATTATTTATAATAATTAACAAAAAAATATTTTTTTTTTGCTTTTGATTGTCTTACCTTTGTCTCGGTAGAAGTGGGAGCCTTTTTTTGGGTAAAGGTCATTTAAACTTCCTGTTTAATTCTCGCTTCTACCATCTTATTTGAAAGGGGTCTTTTTAGACCCCTTTTTTTTGTGTCAAAAATTCTTTTTTTGCGAGTTGCTGATCAAGAAACTACTACAACTGAGATGGGATGAAGCGATATTTCCCGGAAGATCGATTGAAATAAGGATTTATCCGCGATAACAAGATTTGCGCCCTTCTGAAAGGCTTCACATGTCTAATTCCGATTTAATCATGATGCAATGCCGACTGCCGCGTGAAGGACGGCAAATGTGCAGCGCACATTTGAGCGAGCTTGTGTGCGAGGGAAAAACTGATTGTTCGAATCGCGATGTAATGTCAACCAAGCCTGACCCCTGAAGCTAAGGACTTGGTAAGAATCACCAGCCACCGCACAGACTGGCTCATCAAGCCACTGGCTTGCTGCCCTGCTTCAGGGGGCACGCCCAAAATATTCTTAAAAAATTTCCGAATGACTTTGATTACGAAATATATTTGGAGGGAATCAAACGATCTTGCAAGGAATTACCGAATCTTCATCAAAAGAATAAACTGCGCAAAGTCGGTGGTACCCATCTGCCACAGCTACTTTGCCATTGGAAGCATCGCGAACAAGTAAGATGGGAGAAAGCGGGACCCCTTTTTTTATTTTTTTTCGATCTTTTTCAACGTGAGAATTGCTGATGCCCAGCAGCGAAAGCTGTGAGGCTCTGAAGATATCCTTGGCTTTGAATTCGAATATAGAAGCGGACTTAAGTTTCTTAACAAGATCTTTTGCTTTGGAATCGGAGAGTATCAAACTTAGATAGGAGTGTGCTGCTGGGTAATTATGTGGTTCCGGATTTTTTAGCCAGGTAATACTGCTCTTTGTTTTCATTGGTCTCACTCGTTTTTGAAATTAGGCGCTTTCAGCGCAGGACTTTCGGTTTCTAAAAATTAAACACAGAGACACGAGAGATACGGAGTTGCGTAGAGTATAATAATACAAAGCTGTGAATCTCTGTCCCATCGTGTGCTCTGTGCCCGCCCACCCGAAATAATCATCCATTTTGTCGTTCGGGCGGAGTTTCTGTCTCCTTTTTTAACTCCCATGAAAAAGAACTTGGAACTGCAAGTAGGTACTTGAATTACTCATTCTTTTTTCTGAAAAATTATTATCCACCGAAGATTAAGGAGAGTTCTTTCATGATCTTTCGGGTGATGGCAGCTTTTTTTGCGGAAGCCGAACGTTTTTTAGCAAGTTGCGAAGTGCTTACTTTTTTAGAGCTGGCTTTCTTTTTTGCTGCTGCCGGTTTCGATTTTGGCTTTGTTTTTTTTTTAGCTGTTTTAGCTGTTGATTGCACTTTCTTCTTCATGCCTTGAGATGTTGGTGATACAAAATAGAGGAAAATAAATCATTAAACAGCATCTTCATTAAAAATACTGATAAAAATTCCCGAAATTAACACTTGAGTCCCTGCACTATCAGTGACTATAAGATGGAATTTGGCAAACCCCTAAAAGAACCCGGCGCTGCTTGAACTCAGTTTTTACGTTCTAACAAACTAATTTCTTATTTTTGGTTATTCGGGTAAATAAGAACTCGGTTAAGCACTATCGATCCCGAACGACGAACAGTTAGCACATTAGTTATAAAAAATCTAAAAAAGAAAGAAGATGAAAAAACTCCTGTTTTTATTGTTGTTTGCCTACCTTCGTGCAAGCTCACAAAACTTTGATGTGAATCAGTTCTATAAACTATCCACCTCCTGGCTTGGTGAATCGAAGGTTTTAGATCTTGTATTGGTTGGCGATCGGTATTTCTTGCAGATGTCAGATCCATCTGACAAGGAAAGTCAGTACTGGAAATTAACCAATAGCGGAAATGGAAATTACAGGATCAGCAACAGATCGCTGGGAGATTCTAAGGCAATTGATGTGATTAACGACGGGGTAAATACACAGCTTCATGTAGTCAATGTGGGTCAGTACTCGGGTCAGTTTTGGAAAATTTCGCCGCTTGAAAACGGATTCTTCAGGATCACTAATTTGTGGCAGGGTGAAACTAAATCATTAGACATTGTAAATGACGGCAAGAACAATAAACTTCAGTTGGCCAATACCGGCGGATATAGCGGTCAACTATGGAAAATAGTGCCGGTGCAGTTACCGGTTAAGCTCTCATCTCAGGATCCTGTTCAGTTAGATGTTAATCCGCGGGGATATATTGTTGATCCGGGTAAAACCATAAGTTCAGTTGTGATTTATCACGATCATCAGGATGTAACAAACGAGTGGACGAAAAACAATCTCTGTGTAAAAATAATTTACTCTGCTCAAAGCGGATCAGAATGGAAAGAACTAGCAACAGAAGCACAGTGCGGCACTGTGCAGGAAGGTTTTCTGATCAAATATCATGATTTTACCTGGGATAATAAGGTACGTTATGAACTCAAACGCATTGAGGTGAGTATCAACGGAGACGACGCCTGCCTGATCGACAAGGTGGTTTTACTCGAAAAGACAGAAGGCGAACCGGTGAAGGAAATTCAACACTGGGGCCTCAGTGGCAAGCGGGCATGGTGTTTATCGACTGACCCGCAAGACAAGAATGGTGGGTGGAAAGACATTATCAATTCATGTAACCCAACAATTAGTTTTGAAGTAAGCACAGGCAAGGCTTCAGTGGGAGAGTAATTGTGTATTGTGTAAGCAACTTTTACTAGCGGGGAGCTCAGCATCATTTTGGGTACAGACCTTTTTTAAAAAATTGGAATACTACTAACTCGAAAAAGCAGTACATCTTCAAAAAATGAGTAAATTCAAAGTGAGAAGCTATTAATTTTTACATGCAAATGTCAGGTAAACCACTAAAATTTTATAAGACACTTATTTTGGTAGTGTGGTTCTTCCCGGGTTTTTTTTATGTGGGTAGCGCGCAATCGCCGGTAATCAATATACTCAGCAATACCACTCCTGCTGAGGGTTATATTTTTCTTGCTTCGTTGCACTTCAACAATGCACATCCTAATGATCTGCTCATACTGGACAAGAATGGTACTATTGTGGTTGACAAAGTTTTTCCGGGAACATTTGACTCAAACTACGCAGATTTCAAACCTCAGACCCGCAACCGCTTTTCGTTCTTTAACCCTAAAACTAAGTGCTTTTACCTTCTTGATAGATTTTTAAATATCAGCGATTCCATTGTTGCCGGTAACGGATTTTCGACCGACAGTCATGAATTGCTGATCACCAACGATGAGCATTATTTTTTGATCGCTTCCGAAACGCGCACCATTAACATGTCGCTGTTGGTGGCGGGGGGGAAGGTGAATGCCTCCGTAAAAGGAACTGTGGTGCAGGAGTTGGATAGTGCAAGGAACGTGCTGTTTGAGTGGAAGTCGCTCGATTATTTGCCGGTAACTGATTGCAAGGGACAAAATCTTACAGCGCTGAGTATCGATTATATTCATACCAATTCCTTATTCCTCGATTCTGACAGTACCTTGATTATGAGCAACCGGCATTTGAATGAATTAACGAAGATAAACCGTAAAACCGGAGTTATAATATGGAGGATGGGAAAGAACGCCAATGCTAACCAGTTCACCTTTGTAAATGATAGCTTGGGATTTTCGTACCAGCACCATGCACGACTCCTTCCCAATGGAAATCTCACTTTATTCGACAACGGGAATTTTCGTGCAAATGGAATCAAGTACTCGCGTGCCTGTGAATACAAGATGGATGAAGCCACAAAAACCGCAACACTGGTATGGTACTACCGAAATACTCCCGATAATATCAGCCGCGCCATGGGGAGTGTGCAACGCCTGGCCAATGGAAATACGCTGATCGACTGGGGCGTTTCTTATCCTAATGTTACTGAAGTGGATGCAAACAATACAAAAGTATTTGAAATGTCATTTCAACCCTCCACCACCATGTATTCGTATCGCGCGGTAAAAGTGGAGATGCAATTGGATGTATTTACAGGCATTTCGCAAAATGGAATGTCAGGAGATCGCAGCCTAGCTATTTATCCGAATCCCAATAGGGGAGAATTTACTCTGCGCATTGGGAGCTCAGAACCCGCACAGGTGGCGATTTATAACATGTTAGGTGAACTCGTCTCAAGCAAAGAAATGCGCACAGAAGAATCGTTTTACGATTTACCCAAAGGCATATACACTGTGGTGGTGACAGGGGCAGAGTTTCATTTCCAAAAGAAGATGGTGGTGTATTGAAGGGGCCTTGCGTAATGGAAAACTCTAGGTGTTCAAAATCGGGACAACAATTCACTGCGGTACACTGAGCTTTTTTTATTATTAGCATAGGAATATTCATTGAGCACTTAAGTGGTAGGGTCAATTTGGATCGGCCACGTGAGGTTAGTTTGAATGAATCGCAGGTGGTCAACATTGCCGGCCCTTCCGGGTTAATCCTCCAGAAGAAAATGGCAGTAGAGTGATACCGAAAAGGATTTTTTAGGATTTACATATCACCTTAACGTTGGACTTTTTTGAAGACGGGATGAACTATTCAAATTTTTGTATCTGATTATCATGGTTTTAGCTATTTAAAACTAAATATATAGTTGTTTAACTAAATATATAGTTGCGTGAACTACTAAATATGTTTAATTTTGAGGAACTATGAAGATTATGCAGAACGAATTAACCAAGGCTGAGGAACAGATCATGCAAATATTGTGGGACAAAGAAAAGGCTTTTGTAAAGGATATCATTGACGAAATTCCCAAACCAAAACCGGCCTACAATACCGTGTCGACAATCATTAGAACCTTGGAACGAAAAAAATTCGTGGGCCATAAAAGTTATGGTAATTCTCACCAGTATTTTCCAACAGTAAATAAAGCAGAATACACAAAGTTCTTCATGAAACGTGTTATTTCTAATTATTTTGATAATTCACTTCAGCAAATGGTGTCTTTTTTTTCGAAAGACAAGGATATGACTATTAATGAAGTGGATGAGGCAATTAAATTCATGCAACAAATTAAAAAACAAAAGAAATCATGACTAATTTCATCATTTACTCCATAGAATTAGCAATTTGTCTTGCTCTGTTTTACAGTATTTACTGGGCATTTTTAAAGAATGAGACCTTCTTTAAGCTCAACAGAATTTATCTGATTTCGTCGGTACTGCTGTCACTCACAATGCCCTTATTAAAAATCGACATATCGAAAATGACGGGAAGTGCATCCTTTATTACAAAAAATTTTATTTTGCCCATTGAACGATACGAACAAAGGATCTCCGGAAATCCATTCCCTGAAATCGCTTCTACAAATAGCGAATTGAACCTTCCTGCAATAGATGAAGCTAATTCAAATGATAAGGTGGCTGGAGATAAAAAATACATCTATACACAAACAGGAGCCACAGATTCCTTTAAAGTAAGTGGAAGTGACAAAAATTTTAATTGGCTGCAAATTGGAAATTCCGCTTAAATAGGCCCCACTTCATCACTTCAAACTGACCCCACTT